>NZ_CP125970.1:5000-965000 GCF_030067775.1 Ochrobactrum sp. SSR
GGGCGGTCGCCTCCTAAAGAGTAACGGAGGCGCGCGATGGTAGGCTCAGAACGGTCGGAAATCGTTCGTCGAGTGCAATGGCATAAGCCTGCCTGACTGCAAGACTGACAAGTCGAGCAGAGACGAAAGTCGGTCATAGTGATCCGGTGGTCCCGCGTGGAAGGGCCATCGCTCAACGGATAAAAGGTACGCCGGGGATAACAGGCTGATGACCCCCAAGAGTCCATATCGACGGGGTTGTTTGGCACCTCGATGTCGACTCATCGCATCCTGGGGCTGGAGCAGGTCCCAAGGGTATGGCTGTTCGCCATTTAAAGCGGTACGTGAGTTGGGTTCAGAACGTCGTGAGACAGTTCGGTCCCTATCTGCCGTGGGTGTAGGAATATTGATAGGATCTGTCCCTAGTACGAGAGGACCGGGATGGACGTATCTCTGGTGGACCTGTTGTCGTGCCAACGGCATAGCAGGGTAGCTATATACGGACGGGATAACCGCTGAAGGCATCTAAGCGGGAAACCCACCTAAAAACGAGTATTCCCTATCAGAGCCGTGGAAGACCACCACGTTGATAGGCCGGGTGTGGAAGTGCGGCAACGCATGCAGCTTACCGGTACTAATAGCTCGATCGACTTGATCACTCCCATTATCTGTATCCATCAAGCTTCGCTTGACGAATACCAGCTTTAACTTCTGTCCTCACGCTGTCGCGGCTAAAGCCGCTTCGCTCCGGACAGGGCGCCGGAAAACCGGCGGCACGCAGTCGCGTGCTTATTGTTTATCAGTGCAGAAAGAAAATAAGAGCAGATGAAACAGTGAGCTAACATACTCCCTTACTGCCCTATTCCCCTACTCCCCTAATCCAGCTTCTCAATTTGTGTTCTTCGCCGACCTGGTGGTTATGGCGGAGCGGCTGCACCCGATCCCATTCCGAACTCGGCCGTGAAACGCTCCAGCGCCAATGGTACTTCATCTTAAGATGCGGGAGAGTAGGTCGCTGCCAGGTCTGCCAAGCACACAAATCAAAACATCTTCTCAAATCATACAAAACACTCCAAACATGCGATAATCGCCAAAAATACCGACTACAACAAATAAGTGAGACAGGCTCGGAGCAGCCCGTTCGGCCTAAAATCGATACTCAATCGATTTTTTAACGGCCTCACCTCATCAGGCTACGCCTGACTGCGCTCCCGGGCCATTGAGGTCTGCACTTAATAACGCGGGGTGGAGCAGCCCGGTAGCTCGTCAGGCTCATAACCTGAAGGCCGCAGGTTCAAATCCTGCCCCCGCAACCAAACTCCCATGAAAATACCAAAAGCTTCGATCCATGCACCATCCCGGTCGTGCGGTAGGGCTTGTGCACGCTTCATGGAGCAACCCGTTCGACCTGCAATCGATTCACGGGATCTATTTTTTGAGGTCTCACCTCTTCAGGATGCGGATTGACGAGCAGTCGATCAACTGTATATCGCCGTCGTAAGCATCTAATATCGCGTTGAGAATGCGTGCCCGGTGCCCTGAATGGCGCCATCTGTTGAAGCGATTTACAGTCGTACAGACCGGAGCGGGCTGGAATATCTGCCCATGGCGCACCTGTTCTCAGCCGCCAGAATATACGGTTCAAAACACGTCGAGCGTCAACGTGGGCCTTACCATGCACTTTGGTCGGATGAAGCGGTTCAATTGCGGACCATTCGAAATCAGTTAAATCAAAACGAGCCATCATTGCCTTCAAATGAATGGAGACAGTGAATCACAAACCACTCAAACCGAAAACTATTTCATGGGTATATGACCCGGCGCTTGGTTCCAAAGCAGCCAATTTGCGACTTCTGGTCTGAAACGATCTAAAAGCAAGGCGCCTCTTATGAGCAACATGGGTTACCGATAGAGCTGTTTCGTTTATTGTTCGATTTCGGTGATAGCCAGTTCACGAGAATGAAATAGACGGCATTTTCCTGCCCCGATAGAAAGCGGAAGGCGATTGACGCACCGAACGCCGGGTTCTTAAAAATTGCAGGAATAACATGCCGATCTATGAGCTGGCTGCGGCGGGGGCAGCAACGTGCTGGGCACTGACGGGTCTCATTTCCGCCTGGCCAGCCGGTCATTTGGGCGCGCTTGCCTTCAATCGCGTGCGCCAGGTGTTCGTGACGAGCCTGCTCGCCATCTACGTGATTGCCACCGGAAAATGGCAGCAATTGACCGGCGATGTCGTTCTGCCGTTGCTGCTTTCAGGTTTCATCGGCATTTTTCTGGGCGATACCCTGCTTTTCATCACGCTCAACAGGCTTGGGCCCCGCCGCTCCGGCATTTTGTTCGCCATGAATGCGCCAATGACCGCATTGCTGGGCTGGCTGGTGCTGGGTGAAACGCTTTCCCTGACCGCCGTGCTCGGTATTGTCATCACGGTTTTCGGTGTTTCGCTGGCGATCTTCTTTGGCAAGCGCGCCAATCAGCAGCATCCATGGGAAACGATCAAAGGGTCGCTGTGGGCCGGTGTCGGCCTCGGGCTTTTGTCGGCGCTTGGTCAGGCCATCGGCTCGATCATCGCACGTCCGGTGATGGAAACGGGCATCGACCCGTTTGTCGGCTCCATGTTGCGCGTCGGTATTGCCGCCACCTGTCTGTCGGTTTTGATGCAGCTGCCCTTCGCAGCCGTCAAGCCCCGCAATCCGCTCAACTGGCGGGTTGGAGCGATGACGGCCCTGACCGGCTTCCTGTCGCTTGGCGTCGGCATGACCTTGCTGCTTTTTGCCTTGTCGGGCGGGAAAGCGGGCATTGTCTCGACCATTTCGGCTACAACACCCGTCATCATATTGCCGCTGCTTTGGCTTCGAACAGGCGAGCGCCCGGCAGCGGGCGCATGGCTCGGGGCCGCCTTTGCCGTGGTCGGCATGGCGCTGATCTTTATGCGTTAGGACGCTGCGCGTCCTTGCTGCGCGCCATCCAGCGCTCGCGGAAAGCCCTGCGCCGTGAACGCCAACGCGGGCGCGGAAGCGTCTGCGCGGATGTCTTGCTGCGCATTGCCGGGGGCGGCGACAGCAGGCGGATGAAGAACAGGATGCAGACACCGATGGTGAACAGCCAGAACATTTCGTCGGTAAGATCGTTGATCATAGTCTCATTCCAGCGGTTCGCCTGGCGTTCAAAAACTTGAGTATGCGGCGTCCATCAATGATTAGGAAATTAAAATAGAACACCGTTCCGACGGAATCGGATCGGTGCATTTCAGTAGAGATAGCTTCTGGCGAAACTAAGTCCAAGTCACGATAGTGTGCTTGTTTGCCAAGCTGATTATTGTGTCACGACCTTGGGTTTCAGGCGCAGGATCAGCGGCACAAGCACCAGCGCGACAGCGGGGAAAACCAGCCAGTTGATGGTTTCCCAACCGGAAGCGTGCAGCAGCGATCCCGCGAAGAACGACGCGCAGGCAACCGTTCCGAACATGATGAAATCGTTGGCGCCTTGTGCCTTGCCGCGTTCGGCGGGCGTGTGGCAGTCGGTGACCATCGCGGTGGCACCGATGAAGCCGAAATTCCAGCCGATGCCAAGCAAGATCAGTGCAAACCAGAAATGGCCGACATCGAAGCCGCCGAGCGCGACGGCTGCGGCCCCGGCGATCAGGATAAGCCCGAGCGCGGTGATCTTCTCCTTGCCATAGCGGGCGATCAGTTTGCCGGTGAAGAAGCTCGGTCCAAACATAGCCAGCACGTGCCACTGAATGCCAAGCGCCGCGTGGTCCACCGAATGGCCATGGCCGACCATGGCGATAGGTGCTGCCGTCATCACGAAGGTCATCAGGGCATAGGAGCAGACGCCAGCCGCCACCGACAGGATGAAGCGTGGCATTTTCAGAATCTCAATCAGGGGTCTGCCGGTATCGTTGTTGGCATTGGCTGCTTTGACGGCCTTGGGCGCGCGCAGCATGAACAGCACCGGCAATGCCAGGAGGCCAAGCACCGCCTGGCTCAGAAAACTGCCCGCGAACATGGCGTCGGGGATGGTATCGCGCGTCCAGATCACCAATTGCGGGCCGACGATTGCGGCGATAAGACCGCCGACCATCACATAGGAAATTGCTTTGGCCTTCATGTCGCCGCTGGCGGCGTCTGCGGCGGCAAAGCGATAGCTTTGCACATAGGCGGCGTAGAGACCCGCCGTCAGCGTGCCAAGGCAGAAGATCAGGAACGATGCCGAGAAAATGCCTGCGGCTGCGATCAACCCCGCCGCCACGCCGACAAGTGCGCCGAGCATATAGGCATTGCGCCGTCCGAGTTGGCGCATGAAAAATGCGGCAGGCAATGTGCCAAGCGCGAGCCCCAGATTGAACAGGCTGACGGGCAGGGTGACAAGGGCTGGATCAGACGACAATTTCTGCCCGACAAGACCGCCAAGCGAGATGACGATGGGCGGGCTCGACGCGCCGAGCGCCTGTGCCATCGTCAGGATAAGAATATTGCGGCGAACGGACGAATTTTCGGTCATATTTTCCCTCATGCAGCGACGCAGGAAATTAACGTCATAGTTGCCCGCCGAATAGAGGAAAAATATTCCATACTGACGAAGTTGGTTTTTCCTCTCGTCGGCACGGAAGTCTTCAAAGCTTCATTGGACAGTCAAGCACGTGTCACGAAGCTTGCTTACCCATGCGCATTGCTCAATCGGAACGGGGACATTCCATGCATCGCTCTTTAGGCACTTCGACCCTTCTCGCTAGCCTGCTGGCTTTCACCATCGCACCGGCCTCGGCTGATGAAAAAGCCTTTCCGGCAACGCTCAAGGCTCACGCGATCCTGCCAGCCAACACGGTTATCGCGGCACCGGATGATGCGGCAGACCATTTGAAGACCTCCGGCAAATTCACCACCGCCGACCGCAAACGCGCCGAGGGCATCGGCACGATCGAGGGCAAGGATGGCGTGCGCAAAACCGGCCTTTCGCTTCCTTTCGACGGCCAGCCGGTGCAGGGCTTTTCCGGCATCAAGACCATGGAAGACGGCAGCTTCTGGACGCTGTCGGACAATGGTTTTGGGTCGAAGCTCAACTCGCCCGATGCCATGCTGATGCTGCACAATGTGAAATTCGACTGGGACAATGGCAAGGTCGAGCGGGTAAAAACCCTGTTCCTCTCCGATCCGAACAAGAAGGCGCCGTTTCCGATTGTCATGGAAGGCGCGGAAAAGCGCTATCTGACCGGGGCCGATTTCGACGTGGAATCGATCCAGCCGGTGGCGGATGGTTTCTGGGTGGGCGAGGAATTTGGTCCCTTCCTTTTGAAATTCGATACTGAAGGCAAACTGACCGACGTATTCGCGACGCAGGTGGGTGAAACGCCGGTCGTTTCGCCGGACAATCCGAAGCTCGCTTTGCCTGCCAATCCGAGCCTCAAACTTCCGACCTACAATCTGAAGCGTTCGGGTGGCTTCGAAGGCCTTGCCATGTCGAAGGATGGTTCGAAGCTTTATGGTCTTCTCGAAGGCCCGCTTTTCGTCGATGGCGCGCCGGAAAAGACCGAAAGCGGCAAGACCGGCCTGCGTATCATCGAGTTCAGCGTGGCCGACAAGAAATGGACGGGTCGTTCGTGGCTCTATCCTCTGGCCGATGGCGGCGAAGCAATTGGCGATTTCAACATGCTGGACGCCAGCACGGGTCTGGTGATCGAACGTGACAACGGCGTTGGTGTTGCGGAAAAGGCCTGTGCTGATCCGAAGAACCCGCAAGCCGATTGCTTCGACGCGCCGTCCAAGGTGAAGCGCATTTACAAGATTTCCTTCGACGACAGCAATGTCGGCAAGGAAGTGCGCAAGATCGGCTATATCGACCTGCTGGCCATTGCCGACCCGGACAACAAGCGCCGTCAGGGCGGTCATGACGCCATTTACGACATGCCCTTCCTGACCATCGAAAATGTCGATCGCGTAGACGATACCCATATCATCGTCGGCAACGACAACAATCTGCCGTTCTCGGCTGGCCGTTCGCTCGACAAGGTGGACGACAATGAATTCGTGCTGCTGGAAGTCGGCGATTTCCTGAAAGCCGAATAAGCCGCTTGTGCCATGATTGAAGAAAAGCCGCGGGATCGTCTCGCGGCTTTTCTGTCTGTGCACGACAGAACTGCCGACATGGAAGTTTTCTTCGCTCTATCTATTTGTTTTTGCGCATTATCCTACGCAAAACCGCTTCGCACTTTTGCTGGAAATGCTCTATGGTGCCCTAAAGTTCTATGGAGGAAGCCGTTGAAGATTTTTATTTTCGGCAGTGTGAATGTGGATGTCAGCGCCCGCATGGCGGCGCTGCCTCGTCCGGGGCAGACGGTGAATGCATCGGGCTATGGCATCGGTCTCGGCGGCAAGGGCGCCAATCAGGCTGTGGCTGTCGCCAAGCTTGGCGGCGATGTGCGTTTTGTCGGCGCGGTGGGCAATGATGCCTTCGGTGATCTGGCCGTCAAGCAGATGCAGGAATTCGGGCTCAATACGGATGGCGTGCGTGTGACCGATGGTGTCGATACGGGCATGGCGATCATTCAGGTTGACGAGGCCGGGCAGAACACGATTGCGGTTTGTGCGGGTGCCAATGCGCATTGGTCGGCAGCCGATATCGACGCTTATGCTGCCGATATTGCCAAGGCGAAGATCACCCTTTTGCAGCGCGAAGTGCCGCATGAGGTTAATCTGGCTGTTGCACGGGCGGTAAGGGCTTCCGGCGGTCAGGTGCTGTTCGATCCGGCGCCGGTTGGCGATGCCAGCCGCATGGCGGACCTGATCGCACTTTGCGATATCATCTCACCAAACGAGACGGAAGCCGCCGAAATCACTGGCATTGAGCCAACCGATCTGGCCTCGGCAGAAGCGGCGGGCCGCAACCTTCTGGAACGCGGCCCCAGGACCGTTATTCTCAAGCTCGGCAGCCGTGGGGCGCTGCTGGTCACGGCGGATGAGGTCCGGCATTTCGAGCCGTTCAAGGTCAAGGTCGTGGATACGGTCGCTGCCGGGGACAGTTTCAATGGTGGCTTTGCGGTCGCCTATGCGGACGGAAAATCGCTGCATGATTGCGTGCGTTTCGCGTCCGCCTCGGGTGCGATTGCGGTCACGCGGGCAGGTGCTGGTGCGGCAGCACCGACCGCGCGCGAAGTGGAAGCGCTGATCGCCAGCGCCTGAGTTTCAGTCGTCATACAGAAAGCCGCGCTGGCTGGACCAGCGCGGCTTTTTTCGTTTTGACGAGGATCAGAGCGTCGCCAGACGTTCCGTCAGCAGCGTGAAGAAACCGTCCGCGTCGACATCCTTGATGAAGAGCGCGTTCTTCGGGCGGTCGGTCACTTCCCACCAGTCGACGACGGTTTCGCCGATGGTCAGCTCCGAATTGATCTCGATTTCCACATTGCAATGGCGACCGGAATAAAGCTCAGGCTTCAACAGATAGGCGATCACGTTCGGATCATGCAGCGGGCCGCCGTCGGTGCCGTATTTGGCTTCGTCATAGCGCTCGAAGAATTCGAGCCATGCTGCGACCACCTCGCCGACTTTTGTGCCGATGCCGCGAATGGCGGCGATACGCTTTTCGGTGGTCAGCACTTTGTGCGTCACATCGAGCGGCAGCATGGTGATCTGGATGCCGGATTTGAACACGACTGCAGCGGCATGCGGATCGACATAGATGTTAAATTCCGCCGAAGGGGTGATGTTGCCGCCTTCGAAATAGCCGCCGCCCATCAGCACGATTTCCTTGACGCGTTCGGCGATCTTCGGTTCGCGGATCAGCGCGGAGGCGATGTTGGTCAGCGGTCCAAGCGGGCAAAGCGTGACAGTGCCCGGTTCCTCTTTCATCAGCGTTTCGATGATGAAATCGACGCCGTGCTGCGCCTGAAGTGGCATGGTCGGCTTGGGCAGATCATAGCCGTCGAGACCGGTCTTGCCATGGACGTTTTCAGCCGTCACAAGCGGGCGTACCAGCGGGCGGATGGAACCTGCAAACACCTTGGTGTCCGGCTTCTTCGCCACTTCGCAGATGGTGCGCGCATTGATTTCCGTGCGTGCCAGCGGGCCGTTGCCCGCAACAGCGGTAATGCCGAGAATGTCCAGCTCCGGGCTTGCGAGCGCCAGCAGAATGGCAACGGCGTCGTCCTGACCGGGATCGGTATCGATAATGATTTTACGGGCCATGTTAGGGTTCCTAATAGGGGAATTAAAGAGCGTTGCGCGCTGCATCGACCGTCTGGTCGACAAGTGCTTCGAAAGAGATTTTCGCCGGGCGGCGCATATAGGTGACGATGTCGTCGGCCAAAAGCGGCTTCGACCAACGTTCCGCGATGATACCGGAGCCGTGCTGGATGGCGATCATGCTCAGGATCTGCGCGGCGTTGCAGTCGACGTCATGACCAATGCCGCACACGATTTCGAGCGTGCGGTCGAAATCGCCTTCGCCGAACCACAAGGCGATAACCTGAGCCGCCGCATTCGGATAGACGTGGATCCAGTTATATTCGGCATATTCCGCATCGCATTTCGCCCATGCATCCTGCCAGTTGCGTGCGGAATGGCAGGCATCAAGCGCGAAGGCCAGAACAGCGCCATATTCCGTTTCGGTTGAAAACAGCCCAATCGTTGAGACAAGCAGTTCGCGCGTGTCTCTCTCCGCAAAAGCGCGGGCGGCCATGACGGCGTTGAACACCTCGCCCAGAATGCCGTTACCGGCATGGGAGATTTCGGCGTCCATCCATGCAAGCCGTGCCGCTTCGCGGGCGCGACCGGGCACAACCATGCCGCAAATGGTGCCACGCATCTGCGCGCCGATCCATTCATCGAATGGATTGTCTGATGTGCCGGTTTCCGGCGGCGTCAGGCCACGGCGCATATTGGAAAGCGCGATGGCTTCCGCCGACCAGCCAAGCGGGATCAGCGCAGTCCAGCGCTCGGCAATGTCGCGGCTGGTGACAGCGGAACCCTTGTCGCCAAAGGCTTCCAGAAAGGCGATTTCGAAGGTGATATCGTCATTATAGGTGTTGGGCTCACGCACATAATCGCGGATCGGGCCGAAAACCTCCATGATGTTTTCAGCCGTATAGCCTTCCAGTGCGGTTCCAGCTGCTGCGCCCACCAGTTGCGCCATCCATGCGGCTGCGGTGCGGTCGCGGAAATCGTCTGAATGCACAGCGTAGAGCACATCATCCGGCCATTGGACGGCGGCGTCGAACTCCTCCCACGACCCATATCGCACTGTCTTCTGCGAAATGTGGTTCGGGTCGGGCGTTGCTGCCCGCATCAGCACGCGCAGGCGCATGTCGATCCGGTAGAGCGTTTCGAAATCGCCGCGCTCAAGCGCTGCCAGCCCATCGCTGAGAAGCTCTGCATAGGGTTCCAGCACATAGCCCTTGTTTTCGAGCGATTGCAGCGCGCCTGCCATCAGGCATTCGGGTGCTGCCGATCCGGGCACATTGCTTTTCCAGAACATGGCCATGAGATCGTCCTGCGCCTTCATGACGGCGCTCGCATCCCATGTCTGTTCTTCCGCCGTCCGCACCACGGGTTTGGTGTCGCGCAGCAGATCGCGGGTCAGTTCCCAAGCCTTCATGTTCTTCTCATTTTCATGCATGTCAGGAGTTCTTCAATTGCCGTGCGCGCCGCTGCTTGCGGGCGGCATGGATCGTCAGCACGACCACCGGAACGAGATAGGGGATCATCTGCATCAGTTCGAACGGCAGTCCGAGACTTTGCAGCGTGATGGCAAGCGATTCCGCAGCCGCCAGTACAAGGCTCGCGACAAGCGTGCCCCATGCCGTTCCCTGTCCCATCACTTCGGCTGCAATCGCGATAAAGCCGCGACCGGCAGTCATGTTCTGGGCAAACCAGGTCACATAGCCCAGTGAAAGATAGGCGCCCGCCGCACCGCCGAAGAGGCCGGACAGGACAAGCGCCTGCATCTGCACGCGCCGGACCTGAATGCCTGCGGCGCGCGCCGATTTGGGATCGACGCCGGTGGCGCGCAGATGCAGGCCGAAACGGGTGCGCATCATCAGCAGGCTGACCGCGGGGACGGCCAGAAGGGCGGCGAAGGTCAGCACATGAATATTGCCGATGAAAGGCACCGGCAGGCTTGGCAATGCGCCGCTTTTCAGCGCGCCCGACATGCCCTTGTCGCCGGTCGCCAGATAAAGGCCGAGCGTGGTTGCCGCCGCCGCCGCAATGTTGAGCGCAATGCCGGTCATGATGAGGTCGGTGCCGAGACGGTTGACCGAAACCGACATGATCCAGCCGAGAAGCGCGCCTGCAATCAGCGCGGCCAAAAGGCCGATGGCCGGGCTTCCCGTTGCGGCACTGGCCAGAACGGCGATGAGCGCCGCCGCAAGCATCATGCCTTCCATGCCGATGTTCAGAACACCGGCGCGGTCGGAAATCATCACGCCAAGCGCTGCCAGCAGAAGCGGCGTCGCCACACGCAGGATCGTGCCGATGAAGGACGGATCGAGAATTTGTGCGAGAACGGTGCTCATGGCTGCACTCCGGCTTGTTCGCCTTCACGATTGCGCAGGCTTCGGATCAGCCGCAGCACGGTCGGATGGTTATGGATGACGCTGGCCGTGGCACCCACCATGATGGCCGCTGTTACCAGTCCCACCACCTCGGTCGGAATATTCATGTTGCGGGCGAGAAGATCGCCGCCCACCTGAACGAAACCGAGGAACAGGGCAGCCGGGATGAGCATGAACGGGTTTTCCCGCGCCAGAATGGCGACGACAAGGCCGGTCCAGCCATAGCCGGGCAGGTCCAGCCAGGAAAAGCGCGCATGGAGGCCCAGCACTTCGAGCGCCCCTGCCATGCCCGCCACCAGACCGCCGACAATCTGCGCCCGCATGATGATACGTTTCAGCGGTAGGCCGAGATGATTGGCGAAGCCGGGGCTGGAGCCCGCAATGCGGATATTAAGGCCGGAGCGCGTCCAGTAAAGCCAGATGCCGCCCGCGATACAGGCCAGAATGGCGATGATCGAGCCGCTGTTGAGGCGCGTGCCCGCCAGCAGCCGGTCGAGCTTGGCCTCGGGCGGAATTCTGTAGGACATCATACCGCCCGCAGCCGGATCGCGGATGACATAATTGAGCACATAGAGGCCGAGGAACAGGAAGGCATAGTTCAACACCAGCGAGGTCACCATTTCCGATGCGCCGTAGCGCAGGCGCAAAGCCGCCGGAATGGTGCAGGCAAAGCTGCCCGCAACCGCGCCGCACAGAATGGCGACAGGCAGCGAGAACCAGCCGAGCGACGGGATCAGCACGGCACCGGTCACCGCGCCGAGCGCGCCCAGAAAGAAGCCGCTTTCGGCACCGAGATTGAACAGGCCGGAGCGAAACATGATCGTGATGGCAAGGCCGGTCAGCATGATCGGCGTTGCCGCTTCCACCATATTGCCCATATGGCGAATGCTGCCGAAGGGCCCGAGGAAAAACGTCTTCAGAATCGCCGCCGGGTCATCCTGCATCAGCGCCAGCGGCACCAGCAGCACGGCCATAATGACGGCAATGACCAGCACGGTCAGGAAGAACGGAACGAGGGAAGCCAGAATTTTGCGCATCAGGCAGCCACCTTGGTTCCGAGCATATAGGGGCCGAGCGTCGCGGGCGTGATGTCGGGCCCGTTTTCAAGATGGGCAACGATGCGCCCGTTGAAAAGCACAACGACACGGTCGCTGAGACGCAGCAATTCATCGAGATCGGCGCTGACCAGCAGCACCGCGCAGCCGCCCTGCGCCACTTCATCGATGCGGCGATGCAGGAAGGCTGCCGCCGAAACGTCGATGCCGCGCGTCGGCTGATCGGCGATGAGAAATTTCGGATTGGTTGCCAGCTCGCGCGCTGCAATCAGCTTTTGCGCATTGCCGCCGGAAAGGGAATCGAGCCGCTCCGTAATCGCGCCCGCGCGCACCGAATAGCGCTTGATCATATCCTGTACGCGCGTCTTGATCGCATTCCAGCGCAGGAAGGGTCCGCGATCCGTATCGGAGTTGCGGTCGGTTCCGGCGATGGCATTTTCCGCCAGCGACAGGCCGGGCGCGCCGCCTTGCGAAAAACGGTCGGCAGGAAGATAGGCAAGGCCCTTTTTGCGCCAGCTGGCCGTGTCGGCGCGAAGCATGTTTGCGTCGTTGAGACTGATCGTGCCGCTGGATGCTTCCGCCAGACCGGACAGGACGGAGACGAGGCCGCGCTGGCCGCTGCCATCCACACCCGCAACGCCGACGATTTCGCCTGCACCAATTGTGAGGTTGATATCGTTGATGCGGTCGGCAGGATCGGGCGCCTTGGTCGTCACGCCATTCATGGCGAGAACGGTTCTGGTCGGGCCGGTCTTGTGGGCGCGTTTTGGAATGTCGACGGCATGGCCCATCACCATCTGCATGATGGCATCGTCGGGCACATCGGCAAGCTTTTCCGTGCCGGTTACAGCACCGGCGCGCAGCACGGTGACGCTTTCCGCCAGTTCGCGCACTTCGTTCAGCTTGTGCGAAATGAAAAGAATGGTGATGCCGTCGTCGCGCAGGCTTTTCAGCCGTCGCATCAGTTCCTCGATCTCCGGCGGAGAGAGAACGGCAGTCGGTTCGTCGAGGATCAGCAGGCGTGTGCGGCGCGCCAGCGCCTTCAGGATTTCGACCTTCTGCTGGGCTGCGACGGATAGTGTGCCCGTGATCGCATCCGGGTCGGCATGCAGGTCATATTGCTGCATCAGTTCATCGACCATTTTGCGCGCGGCAACGCGGTCGATCAGTCCGGCCTTTACCGGTTCATGGCCGAGAATGATGTTTTCCGTAACGGTCAATGTCGGCACCAGTGAGAAATGCTGATGCACCATGCCGATGCCCTTCGCGGCGGCATCTTCCGGCGACCATGATGCGATATGCTGGCCATCCACGACGATTTCTCCCGCCGTGGCATTTTCAATGCCGAACAGGATTTTCATGAGCGTGGATTTGCCAGCGCCGTTCTCGCCGCAAATGGCGTGGATCGATCCGGCGCGGATCGAAAACGACACGTCGCGCAGCGCAACCGTGCCGTTCGGATAGACCTTGCTCACATCGCGGAAGGCGACGATAGCATCGCCGCCTTCATGTGTTTCAGCTTGATTTGCCACGATCAGGGACGAACCTTGTTGCGCATGGCATTGAGGTCTTCAGTGCTGAGCCCAAAGCCGGTCGGAACCGTGATCTTTCCTTCGGAAATCTCGTCGGAGGCCTTCTTGATGGCATCCTTGGTTTCCTGGCTGGCCATGGTCGCCATGTTGCCATCCATCACGATGCCAACTGCGCCTTCCTTCAGGCCAAGCGCTTCCGCCTTGCCGAAAGGCAGGTCGCCTGCCTTGAAGCGATCATAGGCCTGCAAGAGGCTGACATCGACGTTTTTCAGCACGGAGCTGACAACCTGCTTGGCAATGGCCGGGTCGCTGTCCTTGAAGATCGCTTCCTGATCGGAATCGACGCCGAGTACATATTTGCCGGTTTCCTTGGCAGCCGAAAGCTGGCCGAGGCCGGTCTGCGACGCGACCACAAAGCCAAGCGCCACATCGGAGCGATATTGCGCGAGGCCGAGTTCCTTGCCCTTGGCGGCATCCATGAATGAACCGGCATAGGAAATGGCGATCTTCACATCCGGCGTGACCGACTGTGCGCCTGCAATATAGCCAGCGAGGAAATCGTTGATGACCGGAATATCCATGCCGCCGAGGAAGCCGAGATTCTTGCCCGTATCGCCAAGCTTGCCGTCTTTCAGCAGCGAAGCCGCCAGCATGCCGCCGAGATAGGAACCCTCGTTCTGCTTGTACTGGATGGAATAGACGTTGTCATAGCCGCCTTCCTCATAAGGCACGCTCGCATCGTAAAGAACGTATTTCTTGTCCGGATACTGCTTGGCGACCGAACCGACGGTTTCCGACATTTGATAGGTGCCGCCGATGATCAGGTCCCAGTCCTGTTCGGACGCGTCGAGGAAGACCGGCTCCCACTTGGTCGGATCGTCGCCGATTTCGAGAATCTTGGTCTCTACCTCGTCGCCATATTTGTCCTTGATCATCTTCATGCCCTTGGCGGCGGAATCAAAGAATGATTTGTCGCCGAGGGCGCCGTTGATGATCAGGAGGATCTTGTCCTTGGCTTCCGCTGCGGTAGCGAAAGTGCCGATCGCCGTGGTGGCGGCAAGAGCTAAGGCAAGATGAATTATTCCCCGTCTGGTGGATTTGAGCACAACGCAACTCCATTTTCTTGTTTGAATGAGATGGTTTTTCCTTGCTCCGGCAAAAATGCCACCCCGCAGAACCCCCATGCATGATGCGATCAAACGATGATGGGTGGCGGGAGTCAATCTCCTTCGATTCCCGTCACTGTGGACAATAGTTTTCGGCAAACGAAAAGCATGGCTTCTGCAATGCAATCCGCTCCTGTAAGTTGCCCGGCATCTTGTTGTTGATGGGGTGGTCGTGAAGAAAATCGTTGGACTGGCAATTCTTGCACTGCTCGCGGCGGTGCCCGCTTATGCTGAAGACGACTGGAAGGCCGTCGAAGAGGTCAAGCCTTACGCCATTACCGGGCAGACCGGCATTGATCTCTATCGATCCATTGGCCAGCGTGGGCCGAAGATCGGGATTGGACGGGTGATCGCCCATACGAGCTATGTGCTGACCTGGGACCGCAAATTCGATAACAGCAACAATGGCTGCACGATTCTGTCGGCAAAACCGAAGCTGAAGATCACCTATACGCTGCCGAAGCCGTCACAAAAGCTGCCGTCGCCGGTGCGCGAAAACTGGGACGTCTTCATCGAAGGCATCCGCAAGCACGAGCTGGTGCATGGCGACAGCGCCAAGGACATGACGCGGGAAATCATGCGCCGTACGGTTGGACTTTCCGTGCCCAACGATCCGAAATGCCAGAAAATGCGCAAGGTGCTGATCAAGGAAATCACCGATCTGGTTGCCGTGCAACGCGCGCAAGGCCGCGATTTCGACCGGGTCGAAATGGGCAATGGCGGCAATGTGCAGCAGCTTGTGCTCGCGCTGGTCAACGGCGGCTGATCAGAGTTCCATCACGTCACGCCGGTCGTCGGCAATCAGCTTCCGGATCTGCTGTACGATCTGGTCGCCATGCGCCTTGCCAAGCCGGTCTGCTGTTTCGACACCCTGCTCTTCAATGGCGCGGATCATGTCTTCATGCTCCGTCACATATTGTTCCGGCAGCTGGTCCGAGAAGGACGAATAATAAAGGCGCAGCAAACGACGGCCTTCGTCAAGAAGGCGTGCGAAAAAACTCGTATAGAACGGGTTGCGCCCGGCCTCGGCAATCGCCGCATGAAAATCGCGATTGGTCGAAATCATGTCCAGCGCGTTTTGTGCGCGCACGGCCCTGGCAAAATCTTCCTGATGGGCGCGGATGATCTTGAGGTCCGCTTTGGTGCGGTGGCGTGCGGCAAGCCGCGTCGTGACGCGGTACATCAGGGTGATCGCGTCGAAAAAGGCAGGCAGGCTCAGAAAGTCGATATTCGAAACCACTGTCGAGCGGTTGGGGAGCGTCGTCACCAGCCCGTCGCTGGCAAGCCTCACAAGCGCCTCGCGGATCGGCGTGCGCGACATGGCAAAGCGCTCCGCAAGCTGGTTTTCATCAATGGGGCTACCGGGCGCGAGCGAAAGATCGATGATCTCGTCGCGCAGCACATCATAGACCATCTTGACGCCCGAGCCCTTCTTGCGGTCGGCAGATTGGCCCTCAGACCGGTTTGCCGATTGGCTGGATGGTGCTTTGCTCATGGCGTGTCCTTTATTGAAAGGGGCGGGCGGGAAGAGCCGGGAGGCATGCTTTCACGCCGTTATCCGCGATAACCTTTGTGATGGTGATTAGATCGTAGTTGCAATTGAAATTTTAGTCGACAAGAAAAATACATTGTGTATATTTGATTTCATACAAGGCTTGCTGAAGCCGGTTGTAGACTCTGGTTGATTGAAAAACGCGTTGAAGAGATTCAAGGACAGGACCATGACTTCTGATATTTTTTCCGGCTGCATTCCCGCACTCATGACGCCATGCAAGCCAGACCGTACGCCGGACTTCGATGCGCTGGTGCGTAAGGGCAAGGAACTGATCGCCGCTGGCATGTCTGCCGTCGTCTATTGCGGTTCGATGGGCGACTGGCCGCTTCTCACCGACGAACAGCGCATGGCGGGCGTTGAAGCGCTGGCCAAGGCTGGCGTGCCTGTCGTCGTCGGCACCGGCGCGGTCAACACGGCTTCCGCTGTCGCTCACGCTGCTCATGCCCAGAAAGTTGGCGCAAAGGGCCTGATGGTCATCCCGCGCGTTCTGTCGCGTGGTTCGTCGATTTCCGCCCAGAAGGCGCACTTCAAGGCCATTTTGGCGGCTGCGCCCGATCTTCCGGCGGTTATCTACAACAGCCCATATTATGGCTTTGCCACCCGCGCCGATCTTTTCTTCGCGCTGCGCGCTGAGCATCCGAACCTGATCGGCTTCAAGGAATTCGGCGGGGCGGAAGCCATGCGTTATGCGGCAGAAAACATCACCAGCGCCGATGACGATGTGACCCTGATGGTCGGTGTCGATACGGGCGTGTTCCACGGCTTCGTCAATTGCGGCGCAAAGGGTGCCATCACCGGCATCGGCAATGTGTTGCCGAAGGAAGTGCAGCATCTGGTATCGCTTTCCAAGGCTGCTGCCGCGGGCGATGTTGAGGCCCGCGTTGCCGCGCTTGAATTGGAAGCCGCACTTGGCGTGCTGTCCTCCTTCGATGAAGGCCCGGACCTCGTCCTGTTCTACAAGCACATGATGGTCGTGACCGGAAACCCGGAATATGAACTGCATTTCAACGAGACTGACAAGCTGTCCGATGCCCAGCGCGGTTATTGCGAAGCACAGCTGAAGCTGTTCCAGACCTGGTATGCAGAGTGGAACAAGCAGGGCGGCGCGGTCGCGAAATACGCAGCCTGAACGTTATAAAATTCGCAAATAAAAAACCCCGCCAATTGGCGGGGTTTTTGTTAGGTTGCGGTCCGAACTACGCGACGGCGTCGAGGCCCTTCTGGCGCAGCATTTCGAGCTGTTCCATTTCCGCCTGCGTCAGCGAAATGCCCTTGGAGAGCGATTCACGGCGGGCCGCGAAACGGCGTTGCGAAGGCAGGCGCGCACCCTGACCGGCAATGGCTTCCAGCAGGATTTCGCCGTGCTGGATCGGATTGAGACGCCCACCGGCCATGCGTGTCGGGTCGAAAGCGAGGATCAGTTCGCCGTGGCGCGGGGCAATCGTCGTGGTGCCAAGATACGCAAGCGCTTCCGGGCTGCTGAAATCGCCGATCATGGAACCGGCCAGAAGCTCGATCATGGTCGAAATGGCCGAACCCTTGTGCTGGCCGAAGGGCAGCATGGCGCCTGCGAGGGCTGCTTCCGGATCGGTGGTCGGATTGCCTTCGGCGTCAACCGCCCAGCCTTCCGGCAATTGCTTGCCGGCGCGGCGGTAAAGTTCCAGTTCGCCGCGTGCCGCGACACTGGTTGCAAAATCGAACACATAGGGGTTTTCGCCAGTGCGCGGCCAACCAAACGCAAATGGATTGGTGCCAAGAAGCGGCTTGCTGCCGCCCGCAGGCGCAACGGTCGCATAGCTCGGGCACATGGCCATGGCTGCGAGGCCTTCGTCGGCCAGCGCTTCCACTTCCGGCCAGAGGGCTGCGAAATGGGTGCAATCATTGATGACGAGGGCAGCCAGACCGAGCTTGCGCGCCCGTTCGATCAGCGCCGGTTTGCCGGTTTCGAATGCGAGATTGGCAAAGCCGCCATGGGCTTCGACGCGCACCACGGCGCTGTCATCCACGGTCAGCACGGGCACGGCATCGGTCGCCACCTTGCCGCTCTTCACGGTGCGCAGGCAGCCTTCGATGCGGTAAATGCCATGCGATTTGCAGCCGTCGCGTTCTGCGGCGACAATGGTGCGCGCGATTGCGGCTGCATGGTCATCGCTGAATGTGGCGTTGCGGAGTGTGTCCTTCACGAGTTCGAACAGTTCATCGACCGTAATCAGGATGGCGTCGCTCATCGTGATGTCCTTTCATGCAGCAAAACCGGGAAAATCGTTCTGCTGTGCATAAGGGCTGCATACACAGAAGTCATCCGAAATTGTGGTTTTGCCTCTCATGAAAGAGAACGACATTATGCAGGCAAGGCATCATCGTCCCCTGACGGATGATGCCGAGCCCGATCATTTCAGATCATTTGCGACCCAGTTCAAGATAAGTAATGCCGAACACGACAAGTGGCATGGCGGCAATCATTCCAAACGCGATCCAATGGAGCCACTGCATAGTGTGGTCCTCCGTTGTTGTGGTGTTGGAGAAAGTGGGCGGTGTTGGCCTCCGCCTCACATCAACCAGAGTGTGACTGCCGCAGCGATCACGAATGCGGCGGCAAAACTGCTTTCCAGTCGGTAGTACCAGAGCATGACAGCCTCCGTTATGGTTAACGAATGCTTAATAAACGCGGCTCTGGCGATTTGGTTCAATCGGCCCTGTAACATAATTGAGAGCGGCTTCGTGATGCGAAGCCGCTCTGCCGTGCCTTTACCAGTTGACGCGCAGGCCGACATTGCCCTTCAGCGTGTAGCTGTCGCCGAAATTATTCAGGCTTGTGTTGACCAGTCCTTCGCCGAACACGGAATAGCGCTGATTGTCGAAATCATAGCTGCCGCCGACGCCGAGACCGCCCCACAGACGATCCTGACGGCTTGCCAGGCTGACGCCTGCGAGATCGGCACGGGTGCCGTCGCGGAATTCGTAATAAAGGTTGGCGATGCCGTAGAGGCTGGCGCGGTCGGTTGTGCCCTTGGCGTTCTGCCAGGAAGATGCGTAATCGAGATTGAGGCCGAGACGGCCTTGCAGGCTCTCGCCACGATCAAACCGGACGGCGCTGCCGAAACCGTCGATGAAGTTGTCGGCGTCCACCGACGAATAGACGAGCTGGCCTTGTGGCGTGATTGACCAATGGTCGTCGATGGCGAGTTTCTGTCCGCTTTCCAGCGACAGCGCATAGCCGAATGCATGGCTTCCGGTGGCGAGCGCCGATGCACCTTCTGCCGATGTGGTCAGGTCGCTGTCATACCATGTCGCCTGCGCCAGCCCGTCTGCATAAAAGCCGTTCTCCCCATACCAGGTCAGGGTTCCACCGAGGCCATAACCATCCGTGGAAATATCGCCGGACACGAAGTCGCTGGACGATGTTCTGGTTTTGCCATGCATATATTGGCCGAAGATGCCGCCAACGAGGCGACCCTGCTCATTTTCCAGAAACGCGCCGTCAATACCCGCCTGCATCTTCAAGATGTTCTGACGGATTTGGGTTCCGGTGGTGCTGTAGTCGGCTTCAAGACGATTATGCGCGCCTTCAATGCGGCCCCAGACGCCATTGCCCATGGAGGTTGCGGTTTCCTTGTCGGAAGACGTGGTTTGCCCCACCCATACGCGGTTGCCCGTGCGCTGGCGCAGCGAAGAGACGCCGTTCATCCCAAGCAGATGCTGCGAATAGGCCTCATAGACCGGCGCACCGGCTTGCAGCTTGCCTTCCGGTTGTGGTTCCGGCTTCTCTGGAACTGGGTTTTCGGTGTTGGGGTTTTCCGGATTTGGGTCTGGATCTGGCGTGGGGATCACTGGCGTCTTCTTGGAAATCAGATACCAGTCATTGGTGTTCTGACCTTCAGCATTGCCTTTATAAAGGCCGTACTCATACGCGCCGATCACCACAGCGGGGCTGCCGCCTGCACGATATTGCGCGTCCAGTATGAAATCACCGTCAGAACTGCCGTTGACCTTGATGACTTCGATGCCCAGCGTCGTGCTGTCGCCCGTTCCACCGCGATTATTGACATGGAGGAAGCTGGTGCCCGACGTATTGCCATCGATCACGATCTTGTTCGTGTTCGACGTGTCGTCGCCAAGAACGGCATTGATCGTCAGCATGCCGTTCTTGCCGACATAATCGCCGGTAATATGAAGATTGTTGCTGGTCGATGTGCCGAAATTGACATTACCCGCATTGGCGAGCGTCACCAGTGTCTGATCCATGTCGTTGAGATCGAGCGTCGCGCCGGACGAAACTGTAAAAGCCGATGACGTGCTGAAGGCGTTGGTCGCACCCGCTTTCAGGGTTCCGGCTTCGATATTGGTGTCGCCGCTATAGGTGTTGTTGCCCGACAGGGTGGTCGTGCCTGTTCCGCTCTGGAATACGGTGCCGTTTCCAGAAATGTTGGCGCTGAAATCAAACGCATTGTCGCGGTTGAACGCCAGTTCGCCCTCATTGGAGATTTGCTGGCTGGCCAGACTGCCCGTCGCGCCGCCCGCACCGAGCTGAAGGCGCGCACCAGCTGCAATCGATGTTGCGCCGCTATAGCTGGTCGCGCCAGCCAGAGTGAGAATACCGCTGCTGATCGTGAAGCCGCCCGTGCCGCTGATATCGCCCGCATATGTTGTGCTTGCGTTTGTGATCTCTAGCGTCTTGGTTCCAAGCCGAACCTCGCCCGTGCCAGTCAAGGTCTGGATCGATGTAGAAGCGGCGTTGATGGCCGTAACGTCAAACAATCCATCTACGTTGATGAGGCTGGATGTTTTCAGGCTTCCCGCGGCACGGAGCTCAATCGTGCCCGATTGAATATCCGTTATGCCGGTATAGCTGTGGGTTCCTGCGCCCGTCCATAGCAGACCGTCGCCCGTTTTGACTATGCCGCCCGTTCCGGATACGGTCCCGCTGATGACGACCGTATTATTTGCATGGGTCGCGTTGATAGTGAGTGTCTTGTCGGTCAAGCCAATAGCGCCGAAATATGCAAGTGTGACAGTGCTGCCATTCGGATTGTCGACAACGAACGCTACATCATTGGCAAGTTGAAATCTTCTGGGGCCTTGACCACCCGACCCGCTGGCGGAGGAATGGAAGCCAATCCCGTCGACGCCGTAAATAACTAACGTACCGCCAGAGTTCGAGCCTCCAATACCGTTGCCATTTAGAGTGGAGCCGTCAAGAACGTCGATCCTGCCGACTGAGTAGGTTTGTCCAGGGCTGATTGATATGCTTTGGGTGCCCGGGTTGATGATCACAGTGTCAGCCGCTGTTGGCACAGCATTGTTGCTCCAGTTGCCTGCTGTGCTCCAAAGGCCGCCAGCTGATGGGCCTATGTATTCGACGTCCGCTGCATTTGCGGTAAGAGGAAATGCAAGCAGCGCCGTGCTCGCAGAAAGGACGGCTGCCAGTTTGTGCAATGGGTAGGTCCGCATCAAATTATCCTGCATAGTTCAAGGGACAACCAACGTCGGTTGTCTTGGCCCGCCGACTTTCGTGGGGGCACGGTCGGCTGTGTCTGTTCAGATTGTTTGGGAGCTTGCGTCGTGCTGGGGCTTCAACGCTGATCCTGCGACGCAGGGTGCTATGGGGTGAAGTGCCTTGCGCAAGACTGCATGTTTAAGTGTGTCATGGCCGCGCAATCGTAAGTTGCGCTGAGGCGGATAAAGGCATAGCGGTTCTTTCGGTAGGTATAGAATCGCTTATTAGGATAAATTATATAAATTATATTTGAAACAGTAAAAGAAGTTTCCGAGAGTGTTTTCTTTAATTAAGTCGTAATCAAATTATATATTTCTAATATAATCGGATAGTAAATATTAACAACATTTTAACATCCTGATCCATTCACGCTGGGCTTTCGACGTGACCAAATTGCCGGGTCATTTGCTCACGTAAAGCGGAACCGAAAGCGTAAGAAACGCTGCGGTGCCCTCGACCCGGTTTTCGGTGTGAAACTCGCGCAGCAATTTCACCCGCGCCTGAACCGGTGTTTTATCGAATTCGAAATTGTAGCTCGCGGTTACACCGAGTGCCGCCACGCGCCCGCGATAGCCACCGAGCACGGCTCCGCTGCCGCTGTCGTCGCTGATCTGCTGGTAATAATAGCCGATGGCACCGAGCGAGAACTGTTTCGAGAAATATTGCGAAACCGCGCCTTCCACATGGAATTCGGTTCCGGTGCGGTAATCGGTTTCGTGGTTTTTTCCGTTGAAGGTGAAACCGATCACGCCGGATATGTCGAGGCCGCGCGCCGGGTCGAACCAGGTTCCCGCAGCGGAAAGATCGCCACCCCAACGGTGGAAGGCAATATTGGCGAGCGAGTCCTTCTGGTAGTCCCCAATGGGAACATTGACCATACCATTGAGGCTCCAATGGAAGTCGCCGCTGTTCCAGCCGATTGTGGTGGTGACAACCGGATCACCGATCCTGGTAACGCTGTTGTCGATATCGCCCGAATAGGGTCCATAGACCAGATCAGCATCGACACTCTGATGGCCGAAGGGTGTGGTCAAGCCAAAGGCCAGCCGCCCTCCCAGAAGTTCATAGGGCGTGGACCATATGAAGGTTGGGAGGTCGACAACGGCCTTGGCATCGACACCGAAACCAACCACGCCGCCCAGCGGCAGCGGCGCGGACGCACCGGCACTTGCGCGATAGAAATAGGTGTCGTTCTGCAGATAGAGCCCGGGCGCGGGTAGGATCGCAGCCATCGGCCCCTTGGACCCCAGCAGGTAGAAGCCGAGACCGTTTTCTGCGGCCTGTGCGCCAAAGCAGAGGAGCGTCGCCGGAACGGACCAGAGGATAGGCTTTAGGGTTTGGACTAGTGGTTTCATGAGCCTGCTCTGATCCAGAGGTTCAGTGATGTTGGTTTTACAGTGGCAATCAGTGGGTGTTGTAACCTTCGATAGCGACAACCGGCTTCTGCCCGTTGATCTGTGCCTTTGAGACTGCCGCGGTGATTTCGCGCGTCTCGCGGGGATAGACCGTGACGTAATTGTCGTCATAGGTGATGGGCAGAATTTCACCGGAACTATCGTCTTGCCGAAGCTCCGCCCGGACAAAGAAAGCGATGTGGTCGGTCGGGTTGTTCAGCGAAATCTTGAAGCGGCGGAAGTCGTCTTGGGAGGCGATTTCTTCAAGTGTGGTTTTGAGTTCCACCTTCGGCATCGTGTTGAGCGGGGTGAAGTCAGCCCATTGCTTTTGTTTGAGTATCATGGCGTCCATCATGGAGTCTGGACTCATGTTTTCAGGAATGTCGTCCTTTGCCGATTGCCAATATGTGTTCTCCGCAAGCACTTCGTTCTTGGCATCGCGGAGTTGCAGGCGGACGAAATAAACCTTGCCCATGTCGCCATAACGCGGAAGCGTCATGGCGACTGTCGAGGTGGTAGGACTGGTGGTTTTGACGGTCACATTCTTCTCGTGCTTGAGCTTGCCGTTTATGTCGTAGAGCCGGGCGTTGACTGTTAGGTTTTTCAAGCCCCCCAGAGTCTGGTTGACGAGATAAATTTTGGCTTTGGAATGGTTGCCGGTCGCATAGCCGTCAAAAACAACGCTTAAAGGCTGCAGGGCTTTCTTGGCTCCGAAATAGCCGCCGCCCTGTTTCATATAGTAATCGAAGAGATGACCGAAGAAGGATGGCCAATGGCTGTTAAGCATCCAGAAAATCGTCATCTTGTGGGCGTCCCCACCCAGCGCGCCATAGGCTTCGTTCTGCGCGCGGACATTTTCATAGGTCGTGAGCTGAGCCTTGCGCGCAAGATCTTCAACGCTGTCTGCAGGCCCATATCGATTGGCAATGGCCGCCTTGGCGCTTTCAAGCGTGCTGTTGCCGGGTGCGGAACCGGCGCGCATATACCAGAAATCATTGATGGGCCAGAGCTTGTCCGCTGGCAGGAATTTTTTCAAGCTCTCCAGCGGCAGAATAGTCTCGTCATTGCCCGATTCAGCGATGGAGCCCATCGCGCCGATGATGTCGCCCTTGAACCAGAAGGCGGGCGCGCGCCATGAATAGGGCGCCGCCATATGGATACCGCTCCAGTCGCTGTTGCGGGCGGACACCGTATCGACCACCGCATTTTGCCAATGCATCTTTTTCAGAATGGCGTGGTATTCCTGAAGGACGGGAGCCGGGGGCAGTCCATCGCTGCCATTCGCCCAGATGAAGGCCGAGGCATGCGAGCGAAAATCCGCGATCATGTCCTGAACTGTGGCATAAGCGACGGCGTAGTCTTCCTTGTCCCAATGGCTCCACAGTTCCCACGATCCGCAACACATGAGGCCGCGCATGACCGGGATGCCTTCCTTGTCGGCCAGCTCCAGCATGTCATCATCGGCGAACTTGCCCTCCCAGCGCAGCATGTTGACGCCAAGGTCTTTCGCATAACGAATGATGTCGCGATCGCGCTGCGGATTGTTGTCGAACAACAGGTCGGGCGTATAGGCCGCGCCACGGATCAGATAATCACGGCCATTGACCTTGATATAGAAGCTGCCGGGGTTCTTGAACTTCGGAAACAGCTTGGAGTTGTCGATGTGCTGCGTGATCTTGCGTATCCCGAAATCCGTCGTTGCTGTATCGGAAACCTTGTCGCCGATGCTAAAGGTGAGTTTCAGATTGTAGAGGTTTGGCTTGCCCCAGATATAGGGCCACCAGACATCAGGCTTATTCACCGTCAGCGTCTTGACCTGTTCCGGGGTAAAGCTTTCTTCGCGAGTTTCGTTGGCTTTGAGCGTAACGGGCTTTTCAAGGTGAATGCTGGGCTTATCCTCCCGGGTGATCTCGCCGCGCGGCACCCCCGTAACGGGCTCTGAAGAGCGGTTGATCAGATCGGCATAGACATCGAGCTTCGCCGTCTTCAGATCTGGCACCGACAGGTCGGCTTTGACATAAGGATTGCGCAAGGCAACATCGCCGCCATAGGTGAGATAGA
Organism: Ochrobactrum sp. SSR; assembly: GCF_030067775.1. Taxonomy (NCBI): domain Bacteria; kingdom Pseudomonadati; phylum Pseudomonadota; class Alphaproteobacteria; order Hyphomicrobiales; family Brucellaceae; genus Ochrobactrum; species Ochrobactrum sp. SSR. Next base: position 29,792 of record NZ_CP125970.1, read on the forward strand.
CCTTGCGCCAGATACCTGCGCCCTTATCGGGGATAAAGGAGGTTTTTGTCGCGTAGTCGCCCAGATATTTCAAGTTGATCCAGTCCATCCATGTGTCGGTCAGATCGACACCTTCGCCTTTCCCCGGATTAAGGCTGTCACCCAATGTCAGGCTTGGGGTGCGCTGCTCCGGGGTGATTTTAACCGCCAGCAAATTATTTGCGCCGGGATGGACCAGCTTCGTGACGTCAAACTCGTACTTGCGGCTCATGCCGACAACGGTGTCGGGTCCTGCGATCTTTTGGCCGTTCAGCCAGATTTCACCACGATAGTTTAGCCCGTTGAAGATGAGCGTGTAACGGTCGTGCCCTTCTGGAACATCGAGCTTGGTCTGATACCACCATTGGTGTTTCCACAGGGTGTTGTCTACCTTGGTAAGATTGTCCCCATAGTAGATGTCTTTATAGACCCCTGCCTTGCTGAGCGCGTTCAAAACGGTGGAGGGCATCGTCTGGATAGCATAGCCTGCGTCGCCAAGCGGCGCATTCGGCACGTCGATCTGTGCTGCTTTCGCGTCGTCGTCCCGGATGAGACGCCATCCATGCTGCAGCTCGATTTTGCCGCTGGTAGCTTCGGCGCACGCTTCGAAAGTCAAAGACGAAGCAAGGATTGCTACGGCAACCAGAAAATACCCCACGCGAGCCATTTGCCCTCCAATGTATAAAGGTCGGAACGCTAACGCTTGTGCCCGCAGATTGAATTCGTTGTTTGATTTTAGGCTGGCCGACAGCGTTATGCTGGATGAAAACGCAACACTATTCTTTCGAAGAAAGCCGGTAGTTTGATCCCGGCATTCGCTGTTCAACAACATTGTTGTGGGCGAGTGTCGGGACCGCTCTCAAAGGGAGGGCGCTTAAACAATGCTATTGGTTTTGCAGCATTTTCCGAAATATTCGAGGCTACGCTTCGGCCATCTCTTCTCTGTTGTGGGGTCAACCTTTATCAGGCCGAAGTTCTTTGCAAATCCTTCGTTCCATTCCCAATTGTCCGTGGAAGACCAGTAGACCAGCCCCTTCAGGTTGACGCCCTTCTGCATCGCCTTATAGGCTTCCTCAACATAGCCCTTGATAAAATGAATTCGCGTTGTGTCCTCGACGACGCCATTGACGACTGTATTGGGTTCGTCAACCGGGAAGCCAAATTCAGTAACGTAAATGTCGGGTGCGCCATAACCATTGTGGACCCGCAGCAGGGTTTCAGAAAACCCATCCGGTTCGTAGGGCAGATATTTGGTGAGCTCGAGATTATCTGGAGGCGTGTCCTGCACGAAGCCGAGTGGCGTGTGCGGCTCGGCCTTGACGTAAAAGCGTGAGTAATAATTCACGCCGAGAAAATCAGGTTTCGCGGCGATGATTTCCATGTCGCCGGGCTGGACGACTGGAGCGACCAGTGCGTGCACCTCTGCTGGATATTCCTGCCCGAACAGCGGATCGAGATAGGCCGTGTTCCAGTAAGCATCCATGGTTCGGACGATTTTTTCATCTTCCGGGTAGTTGGATTTGGATCGGACAGTCTGGAGATTGAGCGTGGTGCCGACCTTCGCGTCTTTCGGCAGATTCGCCCGGGCGGCCGCGATGATAAGGCCCTGCGCGACATTTTGATGATGGATCGCATCCCCCATTGCCCTCAAGGATATGTAACCTGGCGCGAAGCGTCCCGAACCATAGCCGAAGGTGGAAACGGTGCCAGGCTCGTTCATGGCAATCCAAAGCTTGATACGGTCGCCAAACCTGCGCGTTATAATTTCGGTATAGTCGGTTGCATATTGGATGATTTCACGATTGCGGAAATCACCGGCCCAAATGGGGTTTTCGAAATGCAGGATGGTGGCCATGGGATCAAGACCGAGCCGAAGCATCTCGTCGATCATACGGTCATATAAGTCCAACGCAGCGGCGCTTGGCGCACCCGGTCCTTCGGGCTGGATGCGTGACCAGTAGAAAGAAAAGCGAAAAGTGTTCAAACCGGCTTGAGACAACAGGGCAAACTCTTCGCCGTAACGCGTCTCGAATTGCGTGTTTTTCACATTGGTTGAGCCGTCGCGAATTCGACCTGAAATATCGGCAAAAACGTCCCAGTTGCTGCGCCCGCGCCCGGCGCGGCTCTCTGCCTGCGCGGCGGCGGAAGCGACGCCCCACTTGAAACCGGCTGGAAAAGTCTTGTCTTCAGCGAAGGCAATTTCTGGCGCAAGGGCAGTTGCCGCCGAAGCTGCCGCCACCTTAAGAAACGAACGTCGTGAGAAGCTAAGCCGGCTTGTCAGTTCGTGGTCCATTCGCGAGATCCTGTGTTTGAAAGGATTGAGTGACCAGTTCTCAAGAGGCAAATATCTGCCGTCTCGGAAAGAACGAACTTTCCCGTTGTTGCGATAACTGGCCTTAGAAGAACTTGATCTTATGCATAACTATGGGGGCGGACCTGTTTCATAATGAAACAGAGTGTTTTATTCTCCTCGGAATGAGCTATATGTAAAAATCAAAGTCGAGCAATACGCTTTTATCCCATATTCAGTGCAATATTATCTCAAGCTAATAAATATCGATAGATATTAGATTTTATTTGGAAATATAAAAATGTCTGTCTATATTTAAAAAGAAATATAAAAAGATGGTCTGCTTGTGAGCGGGTCACTACTTAAATTGTGGCAGTTGTTTTGCATAAAAACCTTAAAGCCTGCTGGGTTGGCGAGGTTCAGGAAGAATACGGGTCGATCTCCAGATAGTCTCAGGAAATAATTTTTGCCCACAATATTCTGCGTGGCTAGACGAAAGGCTGGTAAATAGTGTCGGAATTTTTTCTCTCAACCGACATGGTGGATGAAAAATATCGCACTGCCTTCTGGCAGGAAGTATCGAAGCTTATATACGAAGTCTCTCCGGTGGACGAGGATGGTCATGCTGAACTGATCGGCACCATTCGCTCACGGATTTTTGACAGCATGGTGCTGGGCGACACAACATTCAACGAGCAGATTTGCCGGCGAACGCCGGAGATCATTGCGCGCTCGAATTTGGATATCTGCCTGCTGCAGCTTGTCCTGTCGGGGGAATATACCGGTGACTTCGATGGCACCTATGTTCAGGTGCAGCCGGGTGATATGTTTTTCGTGGACCTGACGAAAGTTCTGGACAGCCACAAGGAAGCCGGTGCGCGAGTGACCCTGGCGATCCCGCGGTTCGAGATCAATAAGTGGTTTCCTGCGAATGACCTGCATGGGTTGGTTCTGCCGCGGAATGTGAACATCAATCAGGTGTTGTTCGATTTCATCTTGAGTCTGGATGGCGCGCTGGATTTCATTCAGGAGAGTGAAATACCGGCGATCAAGGAGGCGCTTGTGCTGTTGCTGGTGGCGGCGGTGAATGGCGTTGCGCTCTCGCCGGCACAATCGAGCGCCATTGACCAGACGATGCGGCAAAGGGTGATCGACTATATCGATCTGAATATTCGCGACCGGCGTTTGAGCCCCAAGACGATCATGGCGCATTTCAAACTCTCCCACTCGCATCTGTACCGGCAGTTCGAGCAGGATGACGGCATCACCAAATTGATTCGGCAAAAGCGTCTGGATTTGGCCTATCGCTATCTGATCCATAGCAAAGGTAAGGCGGAAACGCTGAAAGAGGTCGCCTATAAATGCGGCTTTTCAGATCGCGCGCAGTTTACCCGGTTGTTCAAGGAACGGTACGATGTTTCACCGCAGGATTTACGCGAATTGAAGCGATTGCCGGGGCACGATCCGATGTCGGCTTCCAATCTGCACCAGCATATTGAGGATCACCTGACGCGCATACAGCCCGCCAAACCGTGAAGGATCAGACCACAGCCTTTTGGTGGGCACGATCTTGTTCCGCGATCAGCACGGTAATGATGCCAGCCACGAGAACGGCGTGGTCGCTGACCTGCGGCAATCCCATCAGTTCGCCGAACGTCCCACGCGCCAGCGGTCCGGCAATCAGCAATGTCTCGTCGGCGAAGCCCGACGTGGAGATTGCATGACTTTGCCAGTCGCAGAGAAGGCCAAGCCCCGTCGGGCAAAGCGCCAGATGGCCTGCTTCGGCAAGCGCCGCCAGCAAGGGTTGCGATCCGAGAATGCCGCCATGGCCGGGACCGGTGGTGACAACCACCTTGTCCACGTCGAGGATATCGAGTTGGCCTGTCCGGCGATCCTTGAGGCTGATGCGCAAAGTGTCGCCGGAGGATTCCGCGCTACGGACGGAGGCAGCGCGCACCGAAAGGGTGCCCTCGGCGATGGCGCGGTCCAGCGCATTTTCCACCTGAGGCGCGATGCGGAAACGATGCACGTCCCAGAATGGACGCACATGCCGCGCCATGCGTCTGCGCTCCGAAACAGGCAAAGCCCGCCAGATGTTCTGCCCCTGAAGGCGGACCGCATCAAGAACCGGATGCCAGCTCAACCCCTCTGCGACTGCGGCTTTGACGGTTTCACGGACCCGTTGCAGCAATTGTGAAGCGCTGAGCGAGGGCGGGTTGAGAAAATCGCCATAAGGCTCGTGGGTGACATGGGGATGCCCGCGCGAGCGGAGACCACGGCGCGAAATCGAAACAATCTGCCCCCTGTGGCCATGCGCTTTCAGCGTGGCGATGACGTCGGCGGCGGTCAGTCCGTTGCCGACCACCAGCACGCGGTCGTCCGGCTGGACATTATCCAACGCGCCGGGGCTGGTTGCGTCGGCAATCAGACCGGCATGGTCCCTGATCGGCGCGAGTACGCCGGGCAGCGAAGGGGCGGGATGGCTGACCGCCAGGACGGCGATATCGGCAATGACCGGCTCACCATCTTCGGTGTCGATGGTCCAGAGGCCACTGTTTTTCGTTGCCTTCACGGCGCGGGTGCGGCGGTGTTCCACACGTCCGGCTTCAATCAGCGGCGCCAGTCTCGATGAGGCATAAAGCCCGAAAACCGTGCGGGCGGGGAAGGGCGCACCGTCTATGCTGAACGCATCCGGGTCGCCTTCCAATATTCCGGTTTCCGCAAGCCAGTTGCTGAAATCTTGTGGTTCGTCGGGCAGGATGGACATCCGGTCGGCAGGCACGTTGATGCGGTGCACGGGTTCGAGCGTATCATAGGCCAGACCGCGCCCAAGCTTTTCGCGCGGTTCAATCACCACGATCCGCCAGTTGGCGTCATGCCCTTGTTGGGACAGCTGGCGCATCAGATGCAGCGCAACAGCCGCGCCTGTAAAACCGCCGCCGATAATGGCGACGGTGCTGCTGTGGGCGTTCATCGGCATTTCAAATCTCACGAGCCGGAAGCGACCTTTACATTACCCCCATGTCCGCCGCCGCCAAAGACCTGTTTTTTGCCGAAGGACGAGCGGATCTGGTTGCGCGGTCCTTCCAGCCCCAATTCGGGGAACAGCAGCTCGGAAACGCGATAGGCTTCTTCCAGGTGCGGATAGCCGGAGGCGATCACCGTATCGATGCCCAGTTCCTGATATTCGCGCAGGCGGGCGGCAACGGTCTTGGGCGAACCGACCAGCGCGGTCCCGGCGCCGGAGCGCACAAGGCCGATGCCCGCCCAGAGATTGGGCGAGACTTCCAGCTTGTCGCGGCGACCATTGTGCAAGGCGACCATACGAGCCTGACCGACAGAATCGGAATTCTTCAGGAAAACCTGCTGGGCGGCGGCGATGGTTTCGTCGTCGAGATGCGCAATGAGGCGGTCGGCGGCTTCCCACGCTTCCTCGTCGGTTTCGCGCACGATGAAGTGCAGGCGGATGCCGAACGAAATCTGGTCGTCGCGGCCCTTGGCTCTTGCGGCCTTGCGAACGGCGGCGATCTTTTCGCCGACTTGTGCCGGGGGTTCGCCCCAGGTCAGGTATTTATCGACGAGACCGACAGAAAAATCGATGCCTGCCTGCGACGAACCGCCGAAATAGATCGGCGGGCGGGCCTGCACGGGCGGCAGGCCAAGGGCAGCGTCATGGGCTTTGATGTATTTGCCGTCGAGATTGCCATGGCCCGTTTCGATCAGATCGTTGAACACCTGGAAGAATTCGTCGGCATGGTCGTAGCGTTCGTCATGCGGCAGGAAAATGCCATCGCCAGCCAGTTCCTGCTGACTGCCGCCAACGACGATATTGAGAAGCAGCCTGCCCTGAGACACGCGGTCGAGCGTCGAGGCAAGGCGGGCATAATAGGCGGGCGAAGCCACGCCGGGCCGGATTGCGACAAGGAATTTCAGCTTTTCCGTGTAAGCGGCAAGATTGGCGGCCAGAACGAAGGATTCCTCGCAAGCGACCCCTGTCGGGATCAGAACGCCGGAATAGCCGAGGCGGTCTGCCGCCTGCGCGATTTCCCGGAAATAGGCGGGATCGGAAGGGCGGCTCAGCGCTTCGGTTCCCAGATAGGTGCCGTCACCCGAAGACGGGATGAACCAGAGAAAATCGAGCGGCTTTCCATTGGCGGACATGAGAGACCTTTCTTCCTGTGTTCCGTATGCCCGCGCATTGCCCGATTGATGCCATCGGGCGCTTGCAGCAGCGGAGCGTGTTCGGGGAATATTGTACCTGAGCAGATCGCCCGCTTAAGGAATGCGATGCTAAAAACTGCGCCCTGCGTGAAGTTTATCGGTGCGCTTGACCGCTTTATTGCGAAACTTGATTGCTGTTGTCTCCGGTGGGCTGGGATAAACAGCAAAGCGTCAACTCTGTGGGTGTTGCGCCAGCAATCGGAGAAACGTGTTCCAGTTTCTGCTTCTGAGCGCTATTTCTATACAGTCAAAAGAAGGAGCCAGAATGCGCCGCGACAAGAAGAAGGCGACGATATACGACCTTTCCGTTCTGTCGGGCAGCTCGCCTTCCACGGTCAGCGCAGTGCTGAATGGCACGTGGCGCAAGCGCAGGATCAGTCAGGCGACTGCGGAATCCATTCTGGGTCTGGCAGAACAGCACCAATATACTGCCAACCGTCAGGCGCAGGGGCTGCGCCATTCCCGCTCCGGCCTTGTCGGGTTGCTTTTGCCTTTGCATGACAACCGCTTTTTCTCGTCCATGGCGCAGACATTCGAAGCGCATGTGCGCGCACGTGGTCTTTGCCCGGTCGTGGTCAGTGCGGGGCGCGATCCGGCTGAGGAACGCGAAACGGCGGAAACGCTGATTTCCTATTCCATCGATGAGTTGTTCATCTGCGGTGCGACAGACCCGGACAGCCTGCATGAACTCTGCGAACAGGCAGCACTCCCGCATGTGAATATCGATCTGCCGGGAGCGAAGGCTCCATCGGTGACTACCGATAATTTCGCCGGTGGCCGCATGTTGACGGAAGCAATCATCGCGCATTTTGCCGATCGTGAACCGTTGCAGCCGATGGAGCTTTGTCTGTTTGGTGGTCGCAATGACGAATCCACGCGCCAGCGTATTCGCGGCTTTCATGACGCCAAGCAGGCGGTTCTCGGGTCTGATCCGGAAGATTGCGTCTTCCGCACCGGCTATTCGCCGTCAAATACTGTGCGGGCGCTGGATGAATATCGCGAGCGTCACGGTCGGTTGCCGCGCGGTCTGTTCGTCAATTCGTCGATCAATCTTGAGGGCCTGCTGCGCTATATGGTCGAGCACCCGCACGAGCAGCTCGATGATCTTGTGGTCGGCTGTTACGACTATGACCCCTTTGCCTCTTTCCTGTCGTTTCCGGTGATTTCAATCCAGCAGGATGTGGAAGGCATGATCGCCAAAGCCTTCGAACTGATGGAAAAGCACGTCACGGCGCCGGAACTACACCTCGTTATGCCCAGATTAATCGCGCCGCGTTCAGCGATCCCGCTGCCGGTGGATAGTCTTAAAGATATCAAATAATTGAGCGATCTCGGCTCTGCACTAACCGGAGCGATGTCCGGGGACTTTGTTCCCGATTTGTCGAAGTCTTACAGACGCCAGCAACCCATCCCTCGCTGAATCGTGTTGACAGATTTCAGGGGCTGGCGCATTATCACTTTGCACAATCGATTGTGCAAATTGTTGTGCAGAGTTACAGCATCTCCAACCGGGAAGAGGCCCGGGACGAGATGCCGCCGCCTGATGGGAGATGGCGGGGCTGGCAGGTGGAGGCAATACGAAGCGCGTTTCTGAAAATGGCTGGTTGGCGTGTGTTCCGATCTGTTTGAATCGGATCGGCGCTCTAGTTGGTCATGCGAGGATACTTCGTCCGAAAGGCGTTTCACGCTTTCGGCATGTAACCTTGGAGGTGAGCCCTTGGCTTCAGCGCATGTAAAGCCGTCTCTTGCGGGCAAATTCCCGGTCGAATGCCAGAAGAACAGACAATCAGGAGGAGAGTGTCATGAAGGTATCGAAGATGACAGGCGCGCTGGCTGGCGTGCTGATGATGGCCGCTACGACGGCGCATGCGGAAGTCAAGGACGCGGTGGTCGGATTTTTGATGCCGGATCAGGCATCCACGCGCTATGAAGAGCGCGATTTCCCAGGTTTTGCAGCAGAAATGAAGAAGCTCTGCGAAAGCTGCAAGGTGCTCTATCTCAACGCCGATGGCGATGCGACCAAGCAGCAGCAGCAGTTCAATTCGGTCATTTCGCAGGGCGCCAAGGTGATCGTTCTCGATGCCGTGGATACTGCAGCCGCAGCCTCGCTGGTGAAGCTCGCCCAGTCGCAGGACATCAAAGTCATCGCCTATGACCGCCCGATCCCGGATGCGACGTCGGATTTCTATGTCTCGTTCGACAATGAAGCCATCGGCAAGTCGATTGCCGAATCGCTCGTCAAGCAGCTGAAGGCCAAGAACGTTCCGGCCGACAAGGGCGGCGTTCTCCAGATCAACGGTTCGCCGACCGATGCGGCTGCTGGTCTCATCAAGAACGGTATTCATGCCGGTCTGAAGGACAGCGGCTACAAGACGCTGGCCGAATATGACACGCCGGAATGGGCGCCAAGCAAGGCGCAGCAATGGGCGAGCGGTCAGATTACCCGCTTCAACGACCAGATCGTCGGCATCGTGGCTGCCAATGACGGCACCGCAGGCGGTGCGATTGCTGCCATGAAGGCTGCCGGTATCGATCCGCTGCCGCCGATTACCGGCAATGACGCGACCATTGCGGCGCTTCAGCTCATCATTTCCGGCGATCAGTACAACACCATCAACAAGCCATCGGAAATCGTTGCTTCGGAAGCTGCGCGCGTTGCCGCCCAGCTGCTGAACGGCGAAACGCCGAAGGCTGAAACCACGCTTTACAACACGCCATCGAAGCTCTTCGTCCCGGCGGTTGTGACGGCCGAAAACCTCAAGGCTGAAATCATCGACAAGAACATCGTGCCCGCAGCAACGCTGTGCGTCGATCGCTATGCCGATGGCTGCAAGAAGCTTGGCATCACGCAGTAAATCAACGATGCGCCCGGCCGGTTTTTCCGGTCGGGCGTCCTGTTTACGCACATCCAATCCGAAAGCCATTTCACATTTTTCGGGATGTGCTGTGTTTCGTGCGCAAAGGCATATCGTGAGATGTGCCGGGGAAAGTGAAAAATGTCCCAGGAAAACAAAGCGGCGACGTCATCGTCGCAGCCCGTGCTGCGTCTCAGCGGCATTTCCAAGAATTTCGGCGCGGTGTCCGCGCTGACCGATATCGATCTGGAAGTCTATCCGGGTGAAGTCGTGGCGCTGGTTGGCGACAATGGCGCCGGAAAATCGACGCTCATCAAGACACTCGCCGGTGTGCATCAGCCGAGTTCGGGTACGATGGAATTCAATGGCGAGAAGGTTGTGCTGTCCTCGCCGGGCGATGCGCTCGACCTTGGCATAGCGACGGTCTTTCAGGATCTGGCGCTGTGCGAAAATCTCGATGTCGTCGCCAATATTTTCCTTGGTCGGGAGCTTAGCCCCTATCGCCTCGATGAAGTGTCGATGGAAATCAAGGCATGGAAGCTTTTGAACGAGCTTTCCGCCCGTATCCCCAGCGTCCGCGAGCCGGTCGCCTCGCTGTCCGGCGGCCAGCGGCAGACTGTTGCGATTTCGCGCTCGCTGCTGCTCGATCCAAAGCTCATCATGCTCGATGAACCGACCGCAGCGCTTGGTGTCGCGCAAACGGCGGAAGTGCTCGATCTGATCGAGCGCGTGCGTGATCGCGGTCTGGGCGTGCTGATGATCAGCCATAATATGGAAGATGTGCGCGCTGTCGCAGACCGCATCGTTGTGCTGCGTCTTGGTCGCAATAACGGTGTTTTCTATCCGGATTCATCGAATGAGGAACTGGTCGCCGCCATCACTGGCGCAACCAGCAATTCCGTTTCCCGCCGTGCCGAACGACGTCAGGCACAGCACGATGACGCTCATGACCGGGGAGAAGCACGATGAACCAGACAACCGGAAATACCCCGCTCGACCGGCAGGATGCCCGCGTGCGCCATGATGAAGGCGTTTCGGGCGCGCTGCGTGGTTTCTTCGACCGCGTTCGCTCGGGCGATCTTGGCTCGCTGCCGGTTATTGTCGGCCTCGTCATCATCTGGACCGTGTTCCAGACGCTGAACCCGGTTTTCCTGTCGAGCAACAACCTCGTGAACCTGTTGTTCGATTGCTCGACCATCGGCGTCATTTCGCTTGGCATCGTCTGCATTTTGATGCTTGGCGAAATCGATCTTTCAGTCGGCTCCGTCAGCGGTCTGGCCTCCGCCATCGTCGGCGTGCTGTGGGTCAACAATGGCTGGCCGGTGGCGTTGGCGATTGTCGCAGCCCTTTGCGCGGGAGCGCTGATCGGCCTGCTCTACGCCTTCCTTTATAACCGCTTCAGCATGCCAAGCTTCGTTTCGACGCTGGCGGGCCTGCTCGCGGCACTTGGTCTCCAGCTTTATCTCCTCGGCAATACCGGCTCGATCAACCTGCCCTATGGCTCGTGGCTTGTCAGCTTCGGCCAGCTTCTGGTGATGCCGCGTCCGCTTTCTTATGCGCTGGCGCTGATTGCCGGTCTTGCGATCTTCTTCACGGGTTTCCGCTCGGCGCAGCGTCGTCGCGAGGCTGGGCTTTCGGCACCTTCCGTCGCTGGTATCGCGCTGAAGGCCATTGTCATCACGCTGATCGTCGGCGGTGCCGTGTTCTATCTCAACCAGTCGCGTGGCGTGCCGTGGATGTTCGGCTTGTTTGTGGCGCTGGTGGTTGCCATGAACTATGCGCTGACCCGCACCCGCTGGGGCCGCGCCATGCAGGCTGTCGGCGGCAATCGTGAAGCTGCGCGCCGTGCCGGTATCAACGTCACCTTCATCTATATTTCCGCCTTCGTCACCTGTTCGGTATTGGCTGCGGCGGGCGGTATTCTGGCCGCTTCGCGTCTGGCATCGTCCAGCCAGCAAGCCGGTACGGGCGACGTCAACCTCAACGCCATTGCGGCAGCGGTCATCGGTGGCACAAGTCTGTTCGGCGGTCGCGGCAGCGCCTGGTCCGCCTTGCTTGGCATTATCGTCATCCAGTCGATTGCCAGCGGTCTGACCTTGCTCGATCTGTCGTCGTCGCTTCGCTACATGATCACCGGTGCCGTGCTGGCAATTGCCGTGATTGTCGATTCTCTTGCACGCCGCTCGCGCCAGTCGCACGGTCGCGCTTAACATAAAAGGATTCTCCAAATGGCTCAGGATCTCAAAGGACAAGTTGCAGCGGTCACTGGTGCTGCCTCCGGCATCGGCTTCGAATGTGCAAAGCACATGGTCGAAGCAGGTATGACGGTGTTTCTCGTTGATCGCGACGAGAACGCGCTGGCCGAAAAATGCGCCGAACTTGGCGACAAGGCAAAGCCGCTGGTCATCGACCTGCTCAGCCCGGAATCGGTTGCCACCATGGTGCCGCAGATTCTCGAACAGGCCGGTCAGCTCGACGTGTTTCATGCCAATGCGGGCGCTTATATCGGCGGTCCGCTCTGGGAAGGTAATCCGGATGCCTGGGATCGCATGTTGAACCTCAACATCAATGCAGCGTTCCGCACGGTTCATGCCGTGCTGCCGCATATGATGGAACGCAAGACAGGCGACATCATCATGACCAGCTCGGTGGCGGGCGTTGTGCCGGTGATCTGGGAGCCGATCTATACGGCGTCCAAACATGCCGTGCAGGCTTTCGTGCATACGGTTCGCCGTCAGGTTGCGCCGCATGGCATTCGCGTCGGCGGTGTTCTGCCCGGCCCGGTCGTGACTGCGCTCATCAGCGACTGGCCAAAGGCCAAGCTAGAGGAAGCGCTGGCCAATGGCAGCTTGATGGAGCCGAAGGAAGTGGCGGAATCGGTGATGTTCATGCTGACACGTCCGCGCAACATCACCATTCGGGATCTGGTGATCGTGCCGCAGAGCCTCGATCTGTAATCCCTTCAAGAACGGGTCGGAGACCATGATTCACTATTATTTGGGCGTCGATGTCGGCACCGGAAGCGCACGCGCCGGTGTGTTCGACACCAGAGGTTCAATGCTTGCTTCCGCCAAGCGCGACATTACCATTTGGCGCGAGGCTGGCAGCATTGTTGAACAGTCGAGCGCCAATATCTGGCAGGCCGTCTGCGAAAGCGTGCGCGAGGCGGTGAAGATCGCCGGGATCGATCCAGCCAGCGTTGCCGGTATCGGATATGACGCCACCTGTTCGCTGGTGGTGCTGGGCGAGGGGGGCAAGCCGCTCGCCGTTGGCCCGTCGAATGATCCGGCGCGTGACATCATCGTCTGGATGGATCATCGCGCGGTCGAACAGGCTGAGCGTATCAATGCCACCAAGGCCAAGGTGCTGGATTATGTCGGTGGCACCATTTCGCCGGAAATGGAAACGCCGAAGCTCCTCTGGCTGAAAGAAAACAAGCCGGAAAGTTTTGCGTCTGCGTGGCAGTTTTTCGACCTTACCGATTTTCTCACCTGGAAATCTTGCGGTAGCCTTGCGCGCTCGGCCTGCACGGTCACCTGCAAATGGACCTATCTCAGCCATGAAAATCGCTGGGACGATGCCTATTTCCGCGAAGTTGGCCTCGGCGAACTAGCCGATGAGGGTTTTGTGCGCATCGGCACGGAGGTTCGTGCGGGTGGCGAGAAGCTCGGTGTTCTGAGCGAGGAAGCCGCAGCGGAACTTGGCCTCAAGCCGGGCATCGCGATTGCCGCCGGTCTGATCGACGCGCACGCAGGCGGTATTGGCACGGTGGGCGCGCGTGGCGAGGCGGGCAAGGTTTTGTCGCGCATGGCCTATGTGTTCGGCACATCCGCCTGCACAATGACCACCACGGAACAGCCGGTTTTCGTGGATGGCGTCTGGGGCCCGTATTATTCGGCCATGGTGCCGGGGCTGTGGTTGAATGAGGGCGGTCAGTCGGCGGCAGGTGCCGCCATCGATCATCTCATCCACATGCACCCCTTTGCCGCCGAGGCGGAAAAGCAGGCGGCGGCTGAGGGCAAGGGCCTCGCGGACCGTCTTGCATTGGAAGTGGACGCACGCGGCGGCGCTGCAAAGACAGCTGAGATCATCGGCGACATTCACGTCGTGCCGGAGTTTCTCGGCAATCGCGCACCTTTCGCAGACCCCGACGCCCGGGCGATCATTGCCGGGCTTGATCTCGATGCAGGTATCGACAGCCTGACAGCGCTTTATCTGGCCGGTCTTTGCGGGCTTGGCTATGGCGCGCGCCAGATCGTCGAAGCGCAGAAAGCAAAGGGTATAACGACGGATACCATCGTCGTCAGCGGCGGTGCGGCCCGTTCGCATCTCGTGCGTCAGGTGCTGGCCGATACGACGGGTCTCGTTATTGCGGCCTCCACATCGCCGGAACCGGTTCTGCTCGGCTCGGCTATGCTCGGCGCGGTTGCGGGCGGAGCTTATCCGGACCTCGCAATGGCGATGGCTGCCATGTCGGAGCTTGGCGAGGTCAATCAGCCTGATCCCGACCGGGCAAAATGGCATGATCGCCGTTTTGAGGCATTCACGCTGTTGCAGGACACGGCGCGCAAGCTGCGCGATTTCTGATCGCGATCAGCAGCGATGAAAATAAAAAACAGCCCCGACTCGTCACCGAACCGGGGCTGTTTTTTATCGATAGAGCATTTCCAGCAAAAGTGCGAAGCGGTTTTGCGTGGGATAATGCGTAAAAACAAATAGATAGAGCGGTTCCGACGATTCCGTCAAAACAGGGACCGCTCTAGCGATGGTCTTACATCACCGGCGCATCGGGTTCCGGTTCATATTCGCGGGCGCCGTCGTCCTTGGCGAACAGCACACACGGACCGTGCGAGCCGCGCGGGTCGTAGGCAAAGCCCTTTTCGGCCAGCGCATGGGTAATGTCACGAATGCCGGCCAGACCATAAAGATGGTCGTGCAGCTCGAGGAAAATACGTTCCACACCCGGCAGCTCGGCCTGCTTGAGCAGATCGCGCTCCGCGCCTTCGATATCCATCACCAGCACATTGATGCCGTGGTCGGCGATGAACTGGTCGATATTGGTCGAGGTGATCGAAATGGTGCTTTCATAAGGCCCCTGATTTTCGTCCATGGACGACATCCAGAGATCCTTGCGCACATAAAAACGGAAGGTGCCGGTTTCACCGGCGCTCAAAATGCCCTGTGACAGAACCACATTGTCATGGCCGTTGGCGTCAAGCACACGCCGCGCCAGCGAGGCGGTTGCCGGATTGGCTTCGAAGGCCCAGACGGCCACGTCGCTGATTCGAGCGATCAGCGAGGTAATAATGCCGATGCCGGACCCCAGTTCCAGAACCCGGTCGCTGGCCTTTACGGCCTTTTTGATCGTACGCGCTTCCTTGGCTTCATAGCTGCCGCTGCTCAGCGCCTGCCAGATGACGGGCGAAACCTCTCCCGGCTCGATGGGTACGACGACCCCATGCACATTCAACACTTCCACACCCAATTGATTGCTACCACGGGTGTATTCGTATCAGTTAGCTCCGACCGGAAACAGTCCTTCCCCGCCCTTTTTTGGTATGCAGATAAGCGAGCTCTGTTGCAGGCATCGGCCTGCCGATCAGATAGCCCTGCACCTGATCGCAGCCCAGCCCCTTAAGGCATTCATATTGCTCTTCCGTCTCGATGCCTTCGGCGATGGTGGTCATGCGCAGGCTGCGGCCAACGCCGGTGACCAGCTCGACAATGGCAAGCGCATCGCTGCGCGTCGTGACATCACTGACAAAGGAACGGTCGATCTTGATCTTGTCGAACGGAAAGCCGCTCAGGCTGCCGAGCGACGAATAGCCCGTGCCGAAATCATCCATGGCGATCTGGATGCCGAGCGCTTTCAGGCCGCGCAGTGTTTCCAGCGTCTGCTCGTTCTTGTCGAGCAGCACGGATTCGGTGATTTCAAGCTCCAGCCTGCGAGGGTCAAGTCCGGATTCTTCCAGCGCCGCCATCACTGACTGGACGAGGTCTTTGTCGCGGAACTGCACCGGTGAAAGATTGACTGCAATTCGCAGCGGCTTGTTCCAGCGCACGGCTTCCTGACAGGCCGTCTTCAGCACCCATTCGCCAAGCGGCATGATCGTGCCGATCTTCTCGGCCACCGGAATGAATTCCATCGGCGAGACTGGTCCACGCACCGGATGGGTCCAGCGCAGCAGCGCTTCGTAACCGCAGATTTCCCGCGTTTCAGTCGTTGCCTGCGGCTGGTAATAGACTTCCATTTCGTTGTTCTGAAGCGCGGTTTGCAAATCCGCTTCGAAGGATTTCTTCTCGCGCAGCCGCGTCAGCATGTCCGATTTGAAGACGCTGACATGGCCATGGCCAACAGCCTTGGCTTCATAAAGCGCCAGATCGGCATGTTTGAACATTTCTTCCGTGTCGGGCTCGCCTTCCGAAATGGCAACGCCGACGCAGGTTCCGATCTTGATTTCCAATTCGCCCACCCGGTAGGGGCGGCTGATCTCATCCATCAAACGCGCGGCGAATTCGAGCGACTCTTCCTCGGTCATGCCGGTTGACAGCACGGCAAATTCGTCGCCGCCAAGGCGGCAGACAATATCACCCTTCCGACTCAGCCGCGTCAGCCGCCGCGAAACGCCCTGCAGCAATATATCGCCGACATCGTGTCCGAGCGTATCGTTCACATCCTTGAAGCCGTCGAGGTCGAGCAGAAGAATGACGGCAGACGGCCCGCCGGACAGCGCCGCCGTTAGCCGCGTTTCCAGATCCTGCCGGAACAGGACCCGGTTCGGGAGGCCGGTCAGCGCATCGTGATGCGCGTCATGTTCGAGACGAAAGTTTTGCGATTGCAGTTCTGCCGTGGCCTCGCGCAGATCCGCGGTAAGGCGCTGCATGCGACCATGGGCGCGATCCAGAAGATTGTTATGGCGAATAAGCAGGATAACCAGAACGACGCCGCAGAGAATAAGGCCTGCGGCAAGCGCCGTATAGATGAAATGGAGCTGCTTGACGTCACTCTGGGCGGCGTCAATCAGATCGACATCGTGTTCGACTGATGTGGATGCGAGTGAGGTCAGCGGTGCATCCAGCTCGCTCATCGCGACGAGCATGGCTTTCATGTCGTCCGTGCTCATCGTGTCGAGCTTCATATCCATCTCGTGGATGATGTTGCTCAACTTCATATAGAGCTGGCGGCGTCCCGGATCGTCCTGAATGAAGGCGCGCAGATTGCCCTGCTGGAACATTTCAAGGCGTCCGACCATGAAGTCCAGCCGCAGCCGCACTTCATCGCGATCAACATCAGGCAGGCCAAGCGCCAGCGCGCTCAGCCGATGTTCAAGCCGCAAATATTCAGAAACAGTCTGCCCGATGGACCAGGAGTCATTATACCGGGAAAATTTTTGCAAAGCCGTCTGACGCTCTGCGATGACATAGGCGATATAGCCCGTTGCCACCACAAAGCAGCAGATAATGACACCCAGTATGCGTCTCAAGCGCGCCTCTATTCAACGATCAGCTTGGCAACCTGCCAGGCGGAGCGCGTGTAATATGTTTGATTCTGGAGTTGAGGGTCGCTGTCATACGGGTAGATAATAAACAACGGTCCTTTGTCCCGCACCGCCATGTACTTTCCGTCCCGCTTTAAAGCAAGAATTACGTTGAACTTCTTGAAATCCTCAAGCGGAATGGTGGTTACATAGTCGTTCAGCGCCACCGCCGTGACGGTTTTGCCTTCGGCGCCGACCAGTTTCATCAGCTGGTCGATGGACACGCCTTCGAAGCGGACCTTGCCGTCATACCATGGATTGGCGGTTTCCACGGTTTTGAGGCCAAGGGCTTCCAGACCCGCGCGGTCGAACTGCGCGGTGTCCCCGTTGTTCTTATTCTGGATATTGCCCGATATTGTGAGAATGGGCTTGTCCTGCGGTTTGGGCAGCGAAGCGGCAAATGCGCCGGAAATCGCTGTCACACAAACGGCCAGACAGACAAAAAGACGACCGAGGTTCATTGCATTTCTCCCTGATATAGCCGGTCAATAAAGCAAATTACCTAAATCGGCGTGAATACAAGGAACATATGCGGATTTAATCGGATTCACGCCTGTGATCTTTCGTCTGCGCTTATAACAAATGAAAACAATAGCATAGTAGACGCTTGCCCATGGAATTCGTCAAGTGCCGAGCACCATGTCGCGTATAATATTTTCATTATTTCCAGTTTTTCAGCTTTCTTATACCACCTGTGCGGCGGAAAAACGGCATTGTTAAGTAATGAATAATGCGAACTGCGGATCGTTGGGTAGATCGCAGAATAAAACAACTTATGATTGTCGAGGCCGCACACGGTGTGCAGTCTTGGCTGGCCAACAATATGGAAGCTTATAGTATCGATACGCTTGGCCCGTTGCGAGGTGTCGAACCCGCTTAGAAGACGGCAATAATCCGGACCCTTGGCTGGTTCAGCTGTGCTTCGACAGGAGATATCCGACGGTTTCAGGCAGGTGTTCTTACGTTACGATATACGACATCTGCCGTATTGTTTCCGGTCGGACGCAAAGGATAACTATCCTGATGACATAATATTGGGTTGGTATGCTGGGATGCCAGCCAATTGGAGGATAAAATGAAGCTCATTCTCATTGCAGCGGCAGCATCGGCTGCTTTCGTAACCGGTGCCGCAGCATCGGTGCCGGTGACGATCAAGGAACCTGTCGAGACGTCGGCCTCAAAGCCCCATACAAACTCGACTATCATCGCAGTCGGAGGCAAGCGCACCAATGGGCGCGTCTTGTTGGGCGGGCGCAACACTTTCGGTGGATAAGCAGACCCACCTTTGCGCGGTTTGCCAGTTGACGCGGGGGCGTCCGGCGGGTGAGGGAACGTGCTGTCTCTTTCACTCGCCGGTTTTATTGCGGCGCCTTGGTTGCGCGCTATTATGCCGAGGCAAGCGCCTCAGCGATTGTATCTTTTATCGCCAGACGCTGCTTGCGCAAAAGCGTCTCTTCTTCCTGACTTAAGGGCGTGATCTTTGTTTCCGCCAGATGAATGCGATCATTGATTGCGTCATATTCTTCCAGAATACGCGCAAAGCGGGCATCTTTCGCCTTGAGGGCGTGAATAGCTTCGATCTGGCCGGGGAATTCTTCTCCAAGCGTGTGCGGTGTGTTCGACATGACGTTTCCTTCCTTTGCTTTGGCTGAGCTTCGCAGAGCCCGCCGGACCCAGCATTGATCGCGATCAAATCCAAGCACCTGCTTAACAATACGGGATGTTGGATGGTTCCCCATGGTGTGATCGGTCACGTGTGCGCTGTGCACCGGTGATGGATCATTTTGTAAAGACGGTTGGCTTCCATCCGCGGGCAAAGCCCATGGACATTGCGAGGCTCGCATATTCGATTTCCTTCACCAGAAAATCGCGATCTTTCAGCAAGGCTTCGATAGCAGCTCGCACATCGCCATCGTGGTAAGCGAGAACCAGATCAATCTCGTCCTCATAACCTTCTTTTTGCACAAGCGCATTCATTTGCCGTGCTCCTCATAAGCAGACATCACATTTCCAGCCATTTCGGATTCCATCGGCTTTTCGCCGTCGATGTTCCTATTTTGTTCGCTGCTTATTTAAGAGTCAAGCATGTTGCGTTTCATGCGGTGTGGATTTTCCGCTAGTCTGGTTAAACGACTGAATCTATCGGGAATCCGCTTAGGAAGAATGCAAAAAGACCAGCCTGTGGAAGTACCGTCTTGATATTTATCAGTTTGATTTCTTTGAAGAAAATAATGGCTGGGGAACCTGGATTCGAACCAAGACTAACGGAGTCAGAGTCCCAGCCAATCTATTGATATATAGTCATTATTTTGCAAAATGATGCATTTGGCGCCCTTTATGAATCAATGAGTTAGCTGCGAAATGCAAAACAATGTGCAGCAATTTCGCACCATTTGATCTCATATGATTGCCGCCTCATTTAGCGTCTCTAAACGTCAGCTTTCGACTCCAGTTTGGTCGTTCAGGAAGCCCCTGCCGTTACCCGAAACTTGCCATTCGCTAGTTTCCGCGGAGGAAAGAATCAAAGCCATTAGCCCACCGACAATTTTCGGATGGATTGGCCTACCGGACGGTTCATAATCGGAGCTGCGCTCAGCTTCCCTGCGCCGCCGATGACCCGACGCTTGCCTCTAAAAGAATCTTTAGATCGGTTGCGACCTCGAACCCGTTGGGGATTCGATAGTTATTTAGCAACTTGTCGTCTTGGCCAGACTCTTTCACTGCAACCTTCAGTTGACCCAGCAACTTCTTGCCCTTAACCGTCGTAGGCGTCGCACCGCCGGCAGCATTCCAAAGAGTGTCTGAGTTAGGCGAACCGCCGTCTGGATAAAGCTCTCGGTTGACTAGCTTACGCTTGTCAAAAAACGTTTCCTTCGCCTTCGAGACTTTCGCTGCGGCCGCGCTTCGCCATTCCTCTGCAGTCTCGATTGGAACGTCATATAAGGCAGCGAGATAGTCGGCTGCACAAAAATAAGCCTCGACGTCGCTCCCAGCGGTCACCCATGGGAACGTACCGTCGGTCTTGAACCGGTCAGCCCACATTCCGGCCTCGTCGTCCGACATAAAGTCGCCGTCGCGGTGAATGATAGCCTTGGTCTTAAGCTGACCATCTACGAGCAGTCCGCTCAACAGCTTGTCCTTGGGAAGATTGTCGATGCCAAAGCATCGACAAACGGCGAGTTGCCTAGCCAGCGCGGGCCACTGCCGCAGGATCGCCCTCAGCGGCGTGTCGTCCTCATCCTCGACGAAGAACAGCGCCGCCTTGTCTAGCCCACCCCAGCCAAGTAGGCGACGGATGGCTTCACCATCATCGGTCTCGACCTTGCCCTCATTCATCCATACGAGCTTCGCTGCCGGACTCGCCGCGCGCGCTATGTGTGGGCTATGCGTCGTCAAAATGATCTGGGTTTCGGTTTCCGCAGCGGCCAACTCCAATGTCTCTATTAAGCGTTCCTGCTTATCCGGATGAAGGTGGGCATCGGGCTCATCAATGAGCATAATCTTCGGCTCGAACAAAATTAGGTAAGCAAAGATTTGGATGACTTGAAGCAGCCCGGTAGCCGCAGTCTCAAGTGGTCGGTCTTGGCTGTCGAGGCCCGGTGACGAATAGGTCGCCGATATATGATAGTCCTCACGTTCGTCGAAGGAGACGTTGACACTGATCCCTGGATGCACCGTCGTGATATATTGGTTCAGCCGTTTAAGGCGATCGATGCCAGCCGATTCATTGGGATCGTTCAACCGGTGGCTACGCAGATTGAGGAGAATGTTCCTCATCACTCCCCCTGCGTCACCGCTCGCCGCCTGCCGACGAAGCGATGGCTGCGCAAGGATGCTCTCACGCTCGGAGAGCCCCGCTAGTCCGGGAATGTAAGTGGTGATGAATTGGAAACGCTGCTTGTACGGAGTGACGGTGTTGCCGCCTTCGATGTAAGCCGTGATGCCACCACGGTTTCGTGCAGCCCTGATTTTGATGCTGGCCTGCGCCTTTTCTTCTCCTACCGACACATGAGTGAAAACGACCTCAACAGGAGTCGAGGCCGTATCTGTCTTTAACTCGCTCTTGTGCGCAGTACGGAGTGGCTCGCTAGACGGTACGTAGTCAAGTCGCTCGAAAGAAATCATCTCTTTCGTGTTCTTAGGTGCTACGTAGCTGGCAGCTCGGGCTGCCCAATGTACTGCTTGGAGAACCGATGACTTTCCCGATCCGTTGGGCCCGACGAGAATAGTCACCTGCCCAAGAGGAATGACAGCCTCCAGCGTGGCCTTGAAGTTGCGGACGGTGATCGACTCCAGAAGCGTCCAGGCGCGCGCGCGGCGAGATCGGGTATCCACCACTGTAAGCGACGGCTGGCTCTCAGCTAGCGCCGCCTCATATTCTAGTTCGGGTATATCGCTTACGAATGCTACCGGGCTGGTCATGTCGCTCGCCTGTTTGGGCTCGTGCACCTCGTTTGCGGTAGCATCCAATATTGGTAGCTCTACCGTTACGGTCGGCGTGGTCGCAACAGCAGCATCAACGAATACTTCGCGCTCGATTTCCTTTTCGTCCATGGCAATCCCCCCCACAATATCAAGAATGTAAGACGACATACATTAGGCTGCAATAGGTATCGATCGCCGACCCGAGCTTCATTCACTGGTACACAGACTATGCCGACTTTGGAGGTGCAAATATCAAAGTACACCGGTTGCTGCACATCCCGGCGGAACCACGCTAAAAGTTCTCCTGGCCCCTTTGCCGAACTTGCTGCTCAGAAGCGGACATTCTGTTTTCCACCCCATTTCACACAATGGTGACCAATTTCACGATGGCTGACTTGGGGTGTCGTAGCAAAAAATGGCTAATTTCCCATAAATATTCGTACCGCTGTTCTTAATAGAAAAGCCAATAGTAACAATGGGTTGCAAGAGAAGAAAACCTACATTTTGAAATTTTTGCAAAATGAAAAATTCTACAAAGCACTCTAAAATCAGAAAAAACTCAATGAAATCAAATGGCTGGGGAACCTGGATTCGAACCAAGACTAACGGAGTCAGAGTCCGAGCTAGCCTATTGCTGTTTCTGGCATTTTCTTCAAAAATCCTCAAAATTGGCCCACTATGAATCAATAGGTTAGGGGGAAAATGCAAAATCATTTTCGCCCCTAGCCCATCGTCGACCGTAATCTTATGACTTGGTCACGAGATCTGAACTGCCAATAAGTGTTTCGGGATCGAGGGCTTCATGTTGCCATTCAGGGATATTTCTACGATTACTTAACAACTGACGAAGATCATCGACGTCGTTCACCCCAAGCAGTTTTTTGACACGATTGAAATAGGCCAAGGACTGAGAGCGGGCAAATATCTCAAACGCGTCGAATTTGTTAGTGGCGAATAACAAAGACTCTGGCCACCAGGTAATTTGACCGTCTAACACGAGGCTGCGAATGTAGAGCAGGAACTCCGCCTGCATAAAATCGGATCTCGTTGATTTCCTGTCCATCGGTACGCTTAATAAGGAAGTCAGAGCGATAAGATAAGCGTTGTTTTTGCCTAGAATATTCGGTTAGAGAGCCGGTAGGACAGCGGAAAGCAGTAAAAGGTACCGTTTGTGAGCGTCTTGTTCTTCCATAATACTGTATGTAATATGGTGTACTGATTAGGTAGTCGGCAAGATCAAAATGCTCATATTTTATTAAATAAGCAATCGTAGTAACGAAAATCTCATGTATAATAAATCTAAAATTATCTTGTTCCCACTCTCTCACAACAGATGCATTAGAAGGTGCATACATATAGGAAAAGATATTTTCAAAGAAACGGTGAATGTTGCTAACCGCAGAGCTTGTTGGATGATATAATGCGATGCTCTTTATGACCTGTAGATATTCCTTTTTCGTCTGATCGAAGCTCTCAATGCTTTCGATTACAACTGCATAGGGGACAGTTTCCGGGTTTGCCAGAGATATTCTAAAACTTTCAAAGCTCCTAGCGAGGGCGTCAAAATACTCTGATATCGCGCCATTCACGTAAACTTTTCCTGTTTGAATCGCATCAACCGTTCTTCTTTGAAGCGTCCCTGTTCCAGTCGAAATAGCATCCTTTTCATTCAGAAACGTGGGGGTCGAGCCCAAAGGGGGTTTTACATGAAGCGGCTTATTAAAAATCCAGCGTAAAAGCTTTTCGAAGTTTTCCTGGTAATCGGATAATTGACTGAGGTCGATGAAAATTCTGCCACTATAATATGCAGGAAGAAACGGCTTTCCTTCGTGGTCTTTGTGCGGAATAACCACTACGAATTTATCTTGATTTACACTTGAATATATTCTCTGCGATATAATTTGAGTTTCAGTCCCAACGCCGCCTGTGCGCTCATCGGCTCGTTTTGCGTATGTTTCATCTGAAATTATTGCAACTTTTGTTATGGTTGGATCCGTTACCATTTTCTCCATGAACGCATTTGCATCATGGCCCTCTTTAAGATCCCACTTATCTAGAATTACGTCGACCCCGGATTCTCTTAAGCTCGTCGCCAGCTTTACAACCCAATTCTCGTGCTCTGGGTTAGACCAGCAATAGGAAACGAAAAGCTTAGGTGTATGTGTCTCGGTCATATTGTCTTCCGCCGTTACCAATTTATTTTAGACATAGAATCAAGCAGAGGGTTTCTCAATCCAAAGGCATCACTAAATTCACAATCTCAGGAAGAGACGCCATTTGCTTTGAAAAATTCGATTCTCGTTTGGTTATCGCTGATCGGTTTACTCGAAAATCATGGGCAAGAATGTCTATAGACTAGCGCAAACGGCTCTGGATTTTGTGGTGAAACATTGTCGATCAGCCATTGCAGAATCACATAGTTGGCCACCGGGATCGCAAGGAATGTCCGAAGCTGTTCGAGGCCTATGAAGCCTACGTCCCTGCAAAGCGTGTGCGGACCTTGCGCTAGTTGTATCGGTGCTTCTGCGACCGGCTGACCTAGTCCACTGTTCTTCCCCTAATTGACAGAGGTAAGTCGAAGAATAACGATGCTTGAATTTGAAAGATGGGTGCTTATGATCCATCATGGAACCATTACGGGGGATTGGGTTTGAAGAAGAAAAGCTCTCAGAAGATTTTCGAATCAGAAAGTGATGTTGAGCAGAAATTCGTGTTTCAGCTTTTGACTAACCCTGCGCCTGATGGTTTGGGAATTCCGTCAGTTGATATTCAAACTAAAGTAAATATTAGAAAATTCGCGATTGAGAAGCGAGCGCAAAAGAAGATTTATTATCCAGATTATATCCTTTTGGCTGAGGGCATACCTTTGGCAATCGTCGAGGCCAAGCCTGCTAGCGATCGAGATCTTTCCGAAGCATTCAGGGAAGCGCGGCTTTATGCTGCTGAATTGAATGCGATGTATGCGCCGGGAGTAGCGCCGGTGAGTTTCGTAATAGCATCGAACGGTGTCGAGCTATGGGCAGGTCCGGCTGACTATCAGGATCCTGAGCTCGTAACCACTGTAGAGTCACTCAAGCCTTATAGTCCAAACCTCGAATGGCTATCTGACCATGTGGGAGCAAAAGCGCTAGCTGCCTCAGCCTCTAAAGTTCAGAGTGCTCTCGCTCCACAAAAAAGCTGGAAACCTCGCTCTTTGGTTGGCGGGCAGTCCGTTCAAGACGAGCCGATGGGATTGAATACTTTTGGCGCCACAATCTCATCTGATCTGAAGCAGATGTTCACTCCCTCAACACGCGAGGAAAGGGCGAAAATCGTTCGTGAGGCCTATATTACCTCGTCGCGGAGGACACGATACGTTCAACCCATCGATGCAATCATTAGAGCAGCGTCGCCATTTAATCATGGCGTTGCACAACTGATTGAGGACACGGGAAGACCTAGCCCGGTAGTGGAGAAGATAAGGGGATCACGCACCTCGTTAGAGCATAAGGTGATGCTGCTAGTTGGCGGTGCTGGAGCTGGTAAAACTACCTTTGTCGACTATCTCCAAGAAGTTGCTTTGCCCGCTGACCTTCGAGAGAGTACTCTCTGGGTTCATCTAAATATGAATTATGCATTGGTGAATCGCGAAGAAATTTACAACTGGTTACGCGAAGAGATTATTGATTCTATTCGCTCCTCTTTCGATGATATTGACTTTGATGAACTGGAAACAGCGAAAGCGCTCTACAGTGTTGAGATTAATGCATGGAATAAGCAGGCATCTAGACTATTGGGTGAAGGTTCGAGTCAATACAATACAGAATTATACAACGAGCTAAAGGGATTGAAGGCTGATCGACACCGGAGCGCTCAAGCTTATTGCCGTCACTGCGGTGGTGAACGTGGCAAATTAGTGATCATAGTACTGGACAATTGTGATAAGCGGCTCCTTGAAGAACAGCTTTTAATGTTCGAGGCAGCGCAATGGCTGCAACGGGAGTTTAGAGCTTTAATAATCTTGCCTCTACGTGAGGAAACCTACGACAATCATAGCGACGCACCTCCGCTCGACACGGCTCTTAAAGACATGGTATTTAGAATCGAGGCGCCACCGTTTCATAACGTTCTTTCCAAACGCGTGGAGATGGCGCTAAATCAATTGCATTCCTCAGAAAAGACATATCGATACGAACTAAAGAACGGTATGCATGTTAACTACGATGCTGGCGATCAAGCTAAATACTTGTCGGCAATTGTGGCTTCGATTTTCGCTGAAGATCGCACCGTCAGCCGGTTGGTCTTGGGGCTGGCGGGAGGAAATCTACGCCGGGCTTTTGAGATTTTTCTGGAATTTTGCAATAGCGGCCACATTCCTGAAAGTGAGATTTTAAAGATTCAACGAGCTACGGGCACATATCAAATACCATTATATATTATGTTGCGAGTATTGCTGAGGCAGAATCGACGTTACTACGATGGATCTAAAACCTATCTTCGTAATCTATTCAGCACGAAGGAAGCTGCGTCCCCTAGAGATTACTTTCTGTATCTATCAATATTGGAATGGCTACGGCAGAGGAGCAACCAACGCTCTATAAGTCGGATCGTAGGGTACTTTCCTATACGAGAAATAGTTGACTTTCTTGCTGTTTACGGTTTTAGACGAGACGTCGTTACTGATGCTATAACGTCATTAGCTCGATGGCATTGTGTTTTGACCGAAGATTTTAAGGTTGACCATCTTAAAGAAGCAACCTTGGTTAAAATATCTCCTGCTGGGATTGTTCATTTGGAGTTGTTGTCGGGTGTAGACTATTGGGCAGCAGTTGCGGAGGATATATATTTCGATGACTATGCTCTTGCAGAAAGGATCGCGGGCCGGATGGCCAATGCGGCGACGCATTACAATGCTGTCACGGGATGGCAGAACGCCGCGGAGGCTCACGAGTACTTAGAGGCAAAACTTCTTCAAGCGGTGCAGTCTGCAGCTTTTGTTCATACAAATGACTTCGCAGATCTAGTAAATCTTTCGGCAGCAAGAACAGGTATAGCCGTAACGGCCGAGCAGATAGGCATGCACGAATGGTCAACCGCAAAAACTGATTATCCAACAGGTACTGTCATAGAGTGTAAGATTGCTCGTATCAAACCATTTGGTTTTTTTTGTGGATTTCAATAAAAGCGTATCCGGCATGGTGCACATTAATCAATTGCCTAGGGGAATTTCTATCTCAGATTTTAAAGTTGGAGATACCGTTAAGGTCGAAGTGGTCGAGGTTCGTCCAACGGAACGAAAGGTAGTGCTGAATTTTGTACTCGATGCCGTATGCGCTAAATAAATCTCTTGCCAGAGTGAACTTTTTGGGCTTTTCTGTAGTTGTTAACACAGTCGCCTTGACTTGCGATAAAGATAGGTTTATGGCGGCGAAATCGCGTGACCGACTTCACGCACCTACGAACCTAATTGCGGTTAGGTAATTCGAGAAAGTGGAACTCGAACAAAGTAGATGGAAATGTGCTAAATAATTGAAAATACAAGAAGGGCCTTCGCAGCAATGCGAAGGCCCTTCGGCTTTAGAACGTCATCCTGCCCGTGAATTGACAAGCTATCGGGGGGTAATCAGAATGGCCGTTTGGCTTGCCCCACTTAAAACGGCCTGCTACGTCGTCCGGCCCACCGAATTTTTCGATTACGGAAATTCGGATTGTTTCCTATGAACTAGATGGGGGGTAGTAACTCGTCAGGGTTGCAGAGTGCGGCTGGTCAGAAGAAGAAGCGGCAACAGCCATCCGCGTTGTATCAGAAGGCTTGCACCGCGGAGCGACCGGTGCCGAGATCGACGAATGATCAGCCTTTAAATGCAAAGGAACGGGCTGGGCTAACCAAGTATCAGGGCTACGAGCTTCTTCCAGAATGAGGCCAATACCGCGCCAAATGTTGCCGCAAAAAAACTGACAAGCATAATGGCGCCCACGCCCCTTTCTCTCCAGCGGTTGAAATCTGCAACCGGCTCCTCGACCTTTTCCAGCCGTGTGTCGATGCTTTCGATCATCCGCTTAACGTCATCAAGCGCCCTGTCAGTTTTCTCCTGCTTTTCATACTGCTGCTTTCGATCTTGCCGCGCCTTTTCCTGATCCGAGATGATCAGGTCAAGTTTCCCCTCGATCCGTCCTATCGCTCGCTCCTGCCCAGCTTCTGTCATGGCTTCCACCCACACATTCTCGCGCCCCGTTCATTATGAGCGAGCATTGCTGATACCTCCCGATCAGTCATAGCAGCCAGAGCGGCATAGGATGGCCGCAAAGGACTTGCGACCAAACAAAATGAGCCTTGCGGGCTGGCGCATGCCGAGAGCGTGCAGAGAGCGGCCAGTGCAATCACCTTGACCATTTTGACAGCCTTTCCCGGTTTGTCTCTGCGTCTCGGCCTGCAACCGCTGCGTCAATTTCGTCGGCAACGGATCGTGCGGCAGAGCTTTCATCGTTCTGCCGCGTCTTTTCAGCGTCCTTGCCGTCTGCCCGGCCCTTCAGGTACAAGCCGAGTCCCCGGCGATGGCAAGGCCGATATAAGCCACCCATCCATTGGATGAGGAAATTAGCGTGATGATTGCTTCAAGCATGATCGGCCTCGCCTACTTTATAGCGAAGCGCGCGGGCCTTCTTATTGATCCGGTGGCGGTCATACAGCCACCAGACAAACACGATGCCATTTACAATGACGCCGGTAAGCGCATCGGCAGAACCGCTATCCAGCCAACCGCGAGCAATAAGCATACCGCCGACCACCTGAAGGATTTGTCGAATAATTGGTATAAGAAGAGCGATATCCATTACTTGTCCTTCCCAAAGAACGAGAGAATGGCTTTCAACAAATCCGCCCAGAATCCGATGGAAGCTGATGGGCTCGTGGATGTATCTGGAGAGATGGGAGGCTGCTCCTCTTGTTCCGGAGCCGTAGGAGGTGGCGACATGGCTACGCCTAGTGCTTTCACCTTGTCGAGCAGCGCTTCGACAGCCTCTGGCTTGATCAATGCCTTATTCAGTTCATCACCAGCATAATAAGTTTCGCCCCGCTGCACCTTACGATGCGCACCCTGTGCGGCGATAAGGACCGGGAAAGATGCCCATTCTTGAGCAAGCCGTTTGCCGAATTCGGTGCGGCTGATCTTCCCAGCCATGAAGTCTTCATAACCCCGACGCTTCAGGAGATGGAAGGCGAGCCGATCCTGAAAATTCGGATCGAAAATCTGCGTTCCTTTTAGGCCAAGCTCCTTTGCCAGATCTTGAAGAGTGGCGCGCATGAACTGCGCTGCCCCGGCGGCAGAAGAGGCCGTCGCAAATCCCCAATTGGCCTTTACCCAAGCCTTGCTCGACCAGTTCTTTTGAGCGTCGATTAGATCGCCCAACGTCATTTGCGTTATAGGCTGGGCCAAGCTCACTCTCCCGCTGGACGGTATCCTCGCCGAAATGGCGTTGCAGGCGCTCCGCATTATCCGTGTCGGAATGGTCGAGTTTCGCGCAAATCTTGACGACGGCCCGGTCAACCTTGCTCTTGTCCCGGAGCGTGGCGTGCGGTTCCCCGTCGGATGTGGAGTCAGCATCATGCGGACCATCGGTAGCGGGGTTGCGGGGATCGAGTGTCGCCGCTTCCGCCTGTCTGGACGCCTCATTGAGAATCGCACGAACCGCGGATGGAATGTCTTTGGTATTCTTGGTCACGCGGCACCTGCCATCATTTCGGAAAAGTCTGTGCCTGCCGGGGGCCAGGCAATTGCTATGCGGCGTCCGGGCCGCAGAATACGCGCCTTGGCGCGCGCCATTGCAGCAGCGGTGGAGATGCGCTCCGAATCCCCGTCACCCAGCAGAACAACGTCGTTCACATGGTCGGGCATCCAGAAAGCATCGTCCGGTGCTTGGTCGGCGCGGGGTATAGGCCCGTTCACCATGACCGCGCGGTTCCGCCCGCGCTTGTCCGTCTGTGTGGCGGTCGGATGCGCAAAGCGGGAAGACGGATCGGCAGGCCCGGCCAGATTGCCGAGATCGCCTGCGGCGAAATAGAAGGTGTCGGGCCGAAAGCCTTCCGCCCGACCGACAGCGGCCACATTCTCAATGCCTTCGCCGCCCACCCATCGCAATGCGTCCGGCGTGCCGCTGATCGGGATAAGCCCGCCTTTTTTGGAACCGCGCATCTTTTTGGATTTGAGCAGTTCACCTGTGGCGGGATCGATCAGTTCAGGACGGAATTTGGGGTGGCGATCGAGATCAATCCACGTAATATGGCAACCAACGATCGCCATATCAGGTCCGACAAACGGCGCGACCATGGCCGGTCCATCATGAATAATGGCATCGCCGTGCCAATAGGGCACGGAAGGCGAAACGCGAAGCCACCTCGCATCCGGCACGCCAGCCCCGCGCCCCTCAAGATAGAATCTGCCATGCGGCTGGCTTGCGTCGCACAACACGGCGGCGCGCCCATAAATACCGCGCGCCTTGTTGCGTTCCTTCTCACGAAAATCGTTTTGCTGGGCCTGCTGTTGCGCCTGCGCTTGCTCATTCTTGCGGCGCTGCTCATCAAGGCGCGTAAGGCGCGCTTCGCGTTCTTCCTCGGATCCGCGCTCGCCCCCTTCCGGAATAGGCTCGCCAAGCAGAATTGAACAGGCTTCGAGCAGCCCGTCACGCGTGCGCACATTGAGCCCGTGAACATGGGCTGCCATGCCTATGGCGTCATTGCCACCATGCCCACCCTGCCGGCAGTTCCATTTGTTCTTGACCGTGTTGAAGGCGAATGTGTCGGTGCCGCCGCAGGCGGGGCAGGGTTGCGGGTGCTCATTGCCAGTGGCGCGGAATTTCAGGTTCAGGCGCTTCGCGCCCTCGGTGATCGATAAGGCGCGGGCGGCTTCGATAAACTCTGCGGTATCAATTTTCATGAGTCACCTCCAAAAAATGAGGTGCTCCTGCTGGTTAGTACTGTGGTTTTTGCTAAATGTGCGTTGTGGGCTGATGAATAGGGGGAGCCATGAACAGCGAAGAATTGCCGCAAGCGCCACATGTTTCTGATTATCCAGTCTACAGCGAGAAAGAATGGTATGCGCTCGCGATGTCCTTCGGTGTGATCACCACGGTAACCGCGGGTTTCTTGCTGTGGTGGGTTTTCTATGGGGATTTCCCTGACGAGTTCAGAGATCGCGCGTCCGTCGCAGGCACGATTGTAGCTTTTGGGGGCGCGATAACGACTTTCTGTACGGTCGCTTGGCGTGGTCTGATAACGACACGACAAGCCGATACGGCCAACCAGCAAATGCAAGAAGCCATCGAACAGGGAAAAAGGTTTGAACGACAGCTGCAGGCGACCGAAATTAACAACGTGGCGGTTCTTTTCGAGAAGGCAGCTTCTCTCTTGTCGGATGCGAGCAAGTCCAAACAGCGGGCGGCCATTGCGCTGTTGAGAAATGTGGGTTTGTCCCGCACCGCCGGGCTTGGCCGAGAAGTAGTAGACCTTCTTACAGATTATCTGTCCGAAGAGGCGGGGGAAAGAGAATCGGATGTAACTGCCGCAATTGCTCTCAAATATGCTGATGAGATAGCTCAATCCATAGGAATGGTTACGAGATGCAACGTGACACTCTCGAATCTTCAACTGGATACGCTTCCTAATGCTATTGCGGGCGTAACTTATAAAGAATGCGACATTACTAATGTTGCCCTCAAAACCTTCGCGTACTATGAAAATTGCCTTATCCGAGGCTGCACGGTTAACCTGCATTCCGTTTTTCACGGCACGAACAGGTTCTATGAATGCAATATAATCGCGGTTATTGTCGATGATGACGCTGAGTTCCACGATTGTGATTTCAGCGATTGCAAGGTGGCAACTCGCGTCACACCAAGAATGATGACGGATTGTTACTATTTCGATGACAGACCGCCGATAGAGCGGATACTGCCCCAGCTGAAAGACGGCTTGCGAAGTAGGCCACCTGAAGCTTAACACGATCAGATACCCATAAATCATTCTGCTGCCTCCCTCTGCAAAGCCAGATGCCCGCAGTTCGCCCCGACGAGCGCGGCAGCGACGGGCGGCGAAACGCTGTTGCAGCAGGATACCTGTACCGATTTCGAGAAAACCTCGCCATTGATAACGGGCGAGAACCAGTCCAGCCCCACATGCGCGTCACGCAAATAATCAAGCGGCTCAATCTTGTAGACATTCTCGGACAAATGAAGCGTCTGCGGATGATTGGCCTCATGCAAGGCCAATGCCGCTGCATTGTGATAGATGGCGATATCGGGCGAACGACCAAGCGCCATTTCGATACCGGTTGAAGCACCGCCACCGCCTGCGAAGGAATCAATGATCAGGGGGAAGCTCATTGTGCTGCTGCCCCCACCTGTTCACGGCCCATCACGCCCCAGCAGTCATCGAGACACCAGCGAATGCAAGTCGTCTTGAGGTAACACTGGATTTGTTGTTCCGACATGCCGGAGGCTTTTGCCATCTGTCGGCGTGTCATCCCCATCTCGCGCAGGAGCGAAAGCCCTTCGATGACCATGACGGTCGGCAGTTCAGGAGGGAAGCTTGCAGGCGTTATGCTGCCGGGCTGGCCGAATGTCTTCATGGGAAAACCTCACGTCGGGTTGCGAGCGAATGCGTGTCGAAAAATGAGGGAGCGCGCTCCAGCCAATCGCAGAGCGCATGCAAGGAATCCGTACCGATGGACCTGCCACGAATGGCGCGGTTCACATCGTCGGGCGGGATGCTGCATATGCGGGCAACTTCGCCCACGGACAGCCGCGCAAGGATGCGCTTGCGGTCCACATACATGCCCAAAATCGTGAAATCGGTAGAACTGGCGCCGGTCATGATTGCACCCGCCGCATTAAAAAAATCGGACAAAAATATCCGAAACGCCTTGACGTTCGGACAAAAATATCCGATATTGTTTTTGTGAATACGGAGAACCCGATGGACAAGCGAGACCGCTTCATCGCCGAGTTAAGGAATGAAGCAAAAGCGCTGGGGCTGGCCTTCAGGGTCAGCAAAAGCAAAGGCAAAGGCGGGCACGCAACAGTATGGGTGGGGGATCGCTTCACCACACTACCGAGCCGGGAAATCGATCCCAAGACCGCCGCGAAGATCAAGAAAGGATTGGGGCTTGTATGAGCCCCAATCCGCCACCAGCCAACGGGGCCGAATGAATGGAGATTAATTGAATGAGGACATACGCTTACGCAGCCGTCTTCGAACCTACCGAGCGAGAAGGCGGTTTCGTTGTTACATTTCCGGATGTACCGGAGGCCATCACCGAGGGTGACGACATGGCAGACGCACGCGAGCAGGCTTCGGACGCGCTCGGCGTTGCCCTGCTGACCTACCTGGAGATGGGACGAGAATTGCCCGAAGCGAGAACCGGGGGAGATTTGATCTGGCCGGATGCCGAAGTGGCAACCAAGATCGCCGTGATCGAGACTTTCCGCGCTTCGGGCATATCGAGAACCGAACTCGCCAGACGGCTTGGAAAGGATGAAAAGGAGGCTCGCCGCCTGCTTGATCCCGACACGGCAACCAAGCTGCCGCTCATGACTGCCGCGCTGGCCGTCATGGGACAAAGACTGGTTATTGGGCTGGAGGCTGCTTGATAGATTAAATATCACCCGACTATCTCCGTATTGAACAGAGGGCCGAGATCGGCTTGAGAGAGTGGCGCGTCATCACCGACGCGCCACTCTTTTTCTACCCGAGTTCGCGCCATTTACCGTTCCATCCGGACTATTGCATGATGCCGTGCACAAACTGCCCGATGGCAGCACGGTTGAGTTCGAAGGCGATGGTGCGCATGTTAATGTGAAGGCCGGACGCTCGCGCTTTCGCCTTCAGGTATTGCCAGCATCTGACTTTCCCGAAATGCCCGCCGATGGCTTCACGCATGAATTCAAGTTGCCCGGCAAGACGCTGGCGCATGTCGTGGCGACAGTTGGGTTTGCGATTTCAACGGAAGAAACACGTTATTACCTGAACGGAATTCACCTGCACCACGACGGCACAAATTTGGCCGCCGTCGCAACGGACGGACACCGGCTCGCGCTTGTGAAGCTGGACGCGCCCGAGGGCTCCAAGGATATGCCGGGCATCATCGTGCCCCGCCGCACGGTTGGTTTGCTCCAGCATTTCGCTAAATGCGACGATGATATCAAAATCCAGCTTTCTACCGGTAAAATCCGGCTAACGCTTGCCGAGGGCACGACCATCACGTCACGCCTGATAGATGGCACGTTTCCTGATTATCAGCGCGTAATCCCAAGCGATGGCGACAAATCTTTCGTTCTCGATCGAACGGCAGTTTCGAACGCCATTGATCGCGTGGCCACCATTTCGACCGAACGCGGGCGGGCCGTGAAATGCACATTCACAGCAAGCGAACTCACGCTGGAGGTAACTAATCCTGATAGCGGTCAATCGGAAGATAGCGTTGTTGTCGACGAGGGCAGCGGGGAAGACATCTCCATCGGCTTCAATCATCGCTATTGCCTGGACGTTTTTGCGGCCATGGCGAGCAAGCAAATTCGTTTTGAACTGTCCGATCCAGGCTCCCCAGCAAAGGTCTATCCCACCGACACTGTCGACGGGGGTGAGCCGCCCTTGTTCGTAATTATGCCCATGCGGGTTTAGGGGGCGGAGTAATGTCTGAGAAAAGGCAAAGAATCCGACCGGGTAGTCGACTATCCCATCGGGAAACCGGCGAAAATGCTCGCGTTATGACGATATCAGAGGGTTGGGTTATGGTTCGCCCGACAGGCGCCAAACCCGTGCTAGTCAACGCACGTGAACTCTACCTCCATTACGAGGTGACGAAATGGTGAGCATCGGTCAGCCAGCAAAGATTATGGGCGCATCGCTGGCAGTGCTTGTCGCCTTCATCGTGTCATTTGAGATTCTTGTCCCAATACGGGAGATCATTCGATGAAGCTCATTGACCGCATATCGAAGCTAAGAGCACCGAGCAACAATACGGACGTGCTTATCGAAGTTGCGCTCTTTGAGCTGGACAATGATTATCTGTCTGCAAGACCAAACGCAGCGGGAACGAAGGTTGTTTACATGCGCAGGAGCGGGAAAACAGATACCTTCTGGGCTGCTGATCACACTCTCACGTCAGAGAGTCGCGCCGAATCCATTGCCCGTTTACGAGCTAAGGGAGTAATCGGATGAAAAGACAGGTCGCCTTTAAGCAAGCCGATGTGACCAGAGCTATCAAAGGCGCTATTGCGGCAGGGATGAAAGTTGCGCGAGCAGAAATAGACCTGTCGGGGAGAATAGTTGTTGTCTCTCCATCGGAAAACACGGCGAAACCGGCAAACGATTTGGATAAATGGTTGGCTGAAAATGCGCGTTAATCTCAAGGGTATTAATAAGGCGAAGGTGAAGCTCGCCAACGGCGACACAGTAACCTATTGGTACGCATGGCGCGGTGGACCCCGACTAAAAGGACAGCCGGGCGATGATGAGTTCATCGTCTCCTACAACGAGGCCATAGCAAAAAAGGCGAAGCCGAAAGCAGGTACGCTACAATCTATCCTGAACGGCTTTCAAGAGACCACGATCTGGGATGATCTGTCGAAACGGACAAAGAGCGACTACGTCAAACAGATCAAGGTTATTGAGGCGAAATTCAGCAACTTTCCCCTGTCTGCACTTGCCGACGCGAGAACGAAATCCGTGTTCATGCAGTGGCGCGATCAACGAGCGAAACAATCCCGGCGGCAGGCAGACTATTCCTGGCAGGTGCTGGCGCGAATATTGTCATGGGCACACGGCCAAGGCTTAGTGATGGCAAACCCGTGCGAAAAAGGCGGACGAGTTTATAGGGGGAATCGCGCTGAAAACGTTTGGTCCGATCAGGACGAAAAGCAGTTTTTGGAGATCGCCCCAAAACATCTTCATCTTCCGCTGATCTTGGCACTTTGGACTGGACAGCGGCAGGGTGACCTATTGAAGCTTACGTGGCACGCATACGACGGCCAGCGAATTCGGCTGCGACAATCAAAGACGGGTGCTCGCGTTATTATTCCGGTCGGTGCACCGCTGAAATCCGCGCTCGATGCAATAAATGTCAAGGAAGGCGCAATTCTGAAAAACAGCGAAGACAAAGCTTGGACGGCAGATGGTTTCCGCTCTTCATGGCGCAAAGCGTGCGCTGCCGCAAAAGTAACAGGCGTTACGTTTAACGACCTTCGCGGCACTGCCGTGACACGACTCGCATTGGCCGAATGTACGGAGGCGGAAATTGCAACAATTACGGGGCACAGCCTCCGTGATGTGCGTTCGATCTTGGATGCGCATTATCTGCACCGCGATCCAAAGCTCGGGGAATCAGCTATTCGAAAGCTCGAAGCCAGAACAAAATCTGCAAAATGAATTGCAAAATGGTCCACGCTGTTCCAGCTTTGTTTCGTAAATTATGTAGGAAAATCAAATGGCTGGGGAACCTGGATTCGAACCAAGACTAACGGAGTCAGAGTCCGTTGTTCTACCCTTAAACTATTCCCCAGCAAGGATTGCAAATCATGCTCTTATCGAGCGTTTGCAATTGCGACAGAAGCGTGAAGCTCGTTCGCGACGGCTTCCATCTAGCGAACTCAAACCCCGAACGCAACCCCTTTCTTTGAAAAAAGAATAGCAAATTTCGCCATCCCCAATTTGTCGCGCCGCAATCGCCGCAAACAACCGCCAAGCATGGTCTTTTGCCAGAAGGCGGGTTGTTTGCGCGACGCCGGAATAAAAAAGGCCCGGCCAGCGGAGGAGCGGGCCGGGCAAAGGGCAGGCTGGCCGAGAGGGGACCCGGCTTGTGAAGGTGGCGCCTGCCAGATGTTCCGTGGGCAGTTCGGCGAAGGGGTTTCGTGCGAACTGCTTGAGATTCAAAAGGCTGCTGAGGCCGTGGCCTCAGCAGATGTGGCGTGTCGCCTCGATACGGCGCTGCGCATCAGCCAGCGAGCGCAGAACACGTGTCGGATTTTCGCGGCCGCGATAGTGGGTCGCCGTATAGACGTCACCACGATGCAGGCCGATGTCACGCAGGAGATAATCGTCAAGCTCGGAAATTCGCATCAGCTGCCGTCGATTGCGGGACATCATCCAGCGACGCAGAGCCGACATAAACACAGCTTTCACCGTTTGCGCGAACGTGGAGGTCTCTGCGCGCGTTGCCGGTAAATAGGTCGTCGTTGTCTTGCTTATCGCTGTCATGTCCGCTCTCCTTTAAATCAGCGGTGCTAAGGGGTTCTCATCGTCAGGGTCATGCGCTTTCGCAGCTCCTTTCCTTTACGACGGCTGCTTTATCCAACAATCAAATTGATTGTTCCAACGAATGTTTCTAATGTCATTCTTCAAAAATAGTGATGGATAGCGCCCATGAGCACGCCTCTGGATCTCGATCAGTTACAAACCTTCATCGCGATAGCCGATACGGGCAGTTTCACACGCGCTGCCGATGCGATTTTCAAGACGCAATCGGCGGTTTCCATGCAGATGCGGCGGCTTGAGGAACGGATCGGAAAGCCGCTCTTCGAGCGGGACGGGCGCTCCAATCGCCTGACCGAGGATGGCGACCGGCTGCTTCTCTATGCGCGGCGGATGATGCAGCTGAATGGGGAGACCATTGCGGCCTTTGACGATACGCAACTGGAGGGCCATGTGCGTATCGGGACGCCTGATGATTATGCCGACCGCTTCCTGCCGGAAATCATGGCGCGTTTTGCGCGCTCCAATCCGCGTGTTGAGCTTTCCGTCGTCTGCGAGCCGACCGTCAATCTGGACGAAATGATCTCGTCGCGGCACGCTGGATATTGCGCTGGTCACCCAGTGCGACGACAAGCGCCGCTCGGAAGTGGTGCGCACCGAGCCGCTTCTCTGGGTCACGTCGGCCAATCATGCTGTGCATGAGGAAGCCGTGCTGCCGCTTGCGGTGGGGCGACCGACTTGCATCTGGCGTCATGCGGCAATCGAAGTGCTGGAAGCGGCGAAACGCGATTATCGCATCATCATCACGAGCTGGTCGGCGACGGTTTCTGCCGCTGCGGTTCTCTCCGGGCTTGCCGTTTCGGTGCTGCCGGAATGTGCGTTGCGCCCTGGCATGCGGGTGCTGGGTGAGGCCGATGGTTTCGGGCGGTTGCCGGAATTTGGCATTGGCATCATGCGCGGCCACAACAAGCAGAATGCGGTGGTGGATGCGCTGGCGCAGCACATCATCGAAAGTCTTGACAATATTTCATCGCCCCAGCCGGGAGGCATTGTTGGCGCGATGAGTTCGCCGGAAATCTCGCCTTTTCCGGCGGTCCGCACGCGCAGGGTGCGGGCCAATGAGTTGTTGCCGGGCTGGTGAGGCCCGTTGATAAGCATGAGATGATTTTCTACGCGACTTCTTGACCAGCCGTATCGGCTGATGGCCTATGATGGGATGAGCATGGGTTCCGATCTCGAGTTTTACCGGCGCATCGTCGAATGTCGCCGAGTATAGCGTTTCCGAGATTTCCGGCGCTTTGAAGCGCACGGTCGAGGATGTGTTCGGCCATGTGCGCGTGCGGGGAGAAATCTCCGGTTATCGCGGACCGCATTCGTCCGGTCATGCCTATTTCGCCTTGAAGGACGACCGCTCGCGGCTGGAAGCCGTGATCTGGCGCGGTTCCATGGGCCGCCTGCGTTTTCGTCCCGAAGAAGGCATGGAGGTTATCGCCACCGGCAAGCTGACCACCTATCCGGGATCGTCAAAATATCAGATCGTCATCGAGCAGATGGAACCGGCGGGCGCCGGTGCGCTGATGGCGCTTCTGGAAGAACGCAAGCGCCGCCTTGCGGCGGAAGGCCTGTTCGATCCGGCGGTCAAGCAGCTCCTGCCCTTCATGCCGCGTGTGATCGGCGTGGTGACATCGCCGACAGGCGCCGTCATCCGCGATATTATTCACCGCATTTCAGATCGCTACCCGCTGCATGTCATCGTCTGGCCGGTGCGCGTGCAGGGCGAGACGAGCGGTCTGGAAGTGGCCACTGCCGTGGACGGCTTCAATGCCTTGCCGGAAGATGGCGCGATTCCGCGTCCCGATGTGCTGATCGTGGCGCGTGGCGGCGGTAGTCTGGAAGATCTCTGGGGCTTCAATGACGAAGTTGTCGTGCGCGCCGTGGCGGCGTCGCATATTCCGGTGATTTCTGCGGTCGGCCACGAAACCGACTGGACGCTGATCGATCTTGCCGCTGATGTGCGCGCACCGACCCCGACAGGCGCTGCCGAAATGGCCGTGCCGGTCAGGGCCGATTTGCAGGCAACGCTTGCCGGACAATCGGCGCGGTTGGCCTCGGCCATGTCGCGCTTCATCGACCTCAAGCGGCAGGCGCATCGCGCGGCTGCGCGCGCTCTGCCTTCCGCCGATCAGTTGCTGGCCTTGCCCCGCCGGCGTTTTGACGAATCCGCCTCGCGCCTGACGCGGGCGCTGTTCGTCAACACGCAGAAGAAGAGGGTGCATTTCGAAGGGCGCGCCCGTCAATTGTCGCCGCGCCTGTTGCAGCGCCGTTTCGTGGAACAGCAACGCACCATGTCGCTGCTCGGTCAGCGACTGCCGCGTGCGCTGGAAGCCTTTTTGCGGGAACGCCGCACGGCGCTCTCGCATCGTGGCGACCGGCTGGTCCCGGAACCGATCTTGCGGCGCACCCGCCTTGCCACATCGACCGTCGAGCAACTGGATCGCAGGCGCGATCAGGCGGTGCGCCTTTTGATCGAGCGCGCCAAACGGCGCGGACAGGAACTGGAACGCCTGATGCGCACCCTGTCTTACGAAAGTGTGCTGGACCGTGGCTTTGCCATCGTGTTCGATGCGGACGGTCATCCGGTCAAGCAGGCGGCAGGCGTGGCGGCGGGCGATGCGCTGTCGGTTCGTTTCCGTGACGGTGAAGTGGCGGTGGTTGCTGATGGCGGTGCAGAGGACGAATCGGCAGCCAAACCGGGCGCACCGAAAAAGCCTGCATCGGCTCGCTCCGGCGGGCAGGGATCGCTATTTTAGCAACACTCGCAATGTCTTGAACGCCGAATTGGGAAGCCGAGTGCAAGCTCCGCTGTTCTCTTAAGGCTGGCTTAAGCTTGGCCTTTTCTTTCTCGCACATCCGAAATGATGAGCACAATTCGGGCAGGGCGAACCGCGTTTCTGCCGTGATGCGTGTCAAACGAAGAGTTCAAGGATGTCGCGTAAAAACTCCCAGGACGCCGCATTTTCCGGCTTGAAGGCGGCGGTGTTCAACCGCCGAAGCTTTCTGATTGGTGCAAGCGCTGTTGCGCTGTCAGGCTGTGTTTCGACTGCCCAGCCGCCGCTGCCGGCAAAGCCGGTCAATAAGCCCGTTGCGCCGTCGCAGCCCGTGCCGCTCATGTATCAGGCCATGCCGGAAGAGCAGTTTCCACTGCCTGCCGTCGATATCAGTAAGGTCGATCAGAAATTCTGGCGGCAGGAAGTTGATTATCCGACGAGCGAGACTAAGGGCACCGTCATCGTCGATACGCCGAACAAATATCTCTATCACGTGCTCGGCAATGGGCGGGCGATGCGCTATGGCATCGGCGTCGGTCGTGACGGCTTTGCCTGGGCGGGCCGTGCCGTCATCGCTTACAAGCGCCAGTGGCCGCGCTGGACGCCGCCGGATGAGATGGTTGCCCGCCAGCCAGCACTCCAGCCCTACAGCATTGCCAATGGCGGTATGCCCCCCGGCCTCAAGAACCCGCTGGGCGCGCGCGCCATGTATATCCATAAGGATGGCCGCGATACACTATATCGTATCCACGGGTCGCCCGAAGCATGGAGCATCGGCAAGGCCGTCTCTTCCGGCTGTATCCGTATGCTCAATCAGGATGTAATCGACCTTTATAACAATGTGCGCGATGGCAGCACGATTGTCGTGATCCCCGATCCGACAAAGGGTCAGCAGGTCACGAGCTAACCTCGGAGCACATCCCGAAAATGAAAAGGGCGCGAAAAACGCGCTCTTTTTCATGTGTGGTTTTCTGCCGGACTGAAGCTCAATAAGCATATTCCAGGAAGATCGGCTCGACGGAACCGGCCCAGATGCTGTTATAGGCTTTCAGCATACGCTCGGCATCGGTAATGCCAGCGGCGACGATTTCTTCCAGTGGCGCCAGGAAGTGGGTTTCGTCAAAACCGTCCGAGTTGAGCTTGTTGCGGTTCTTCAGGCCAAGACGCGAAATCTTCAGCGTTTCGCGGGCGATGCCTTCCAGCGGCTTGCCACGGAATGTTGCGGTGAGCGCCTTGGTGGGCACTTCGTTGCGCAGCGCCAGAACCTCTTCATAGGTCCAGTCCTTGGTCAGCATTTCCGCTGCCGTCAGCGCTTCTTCGTCATAGAGCAGGCCGACCCAATAGGCGGGCAGGGCGCAGATACGTCGCCATGGGCCGCCGTCCGCACCGCGCATTTCGAGGAAGCGCTTGAGGCGAACTTCCGGGAACAGCGTCGAGAGATGGTTGGTCCAGTCGCCCATATTCGGCACCGGATCGCTGACTTCACCCTTCAACGCGCCGTTCATGAACTGGCGGAACGTGACATGGGTGCAATCGTGATAACGGCCATCGCGCAGGATGAAATACATCGGAATATCGAGCGCCCAGTCGACATAATCGGCAAAGCCGAAATTTTCCGAGAAGACAAAGGGTAGCACACCGGCGCGCTGGTTGTCGGTATCACGCCAGATGTTCGAGCGCCATGACAGGAGACCGTTCGGTTTGCCCTCGGTGAAGGGCGAACTGGAAAACAGCGCCGTGGCGACCGATTGCAGTTTCATCGAAACCTGCATCTTGCGGCGCATGTCGCGTTCGGAGCTGAAATCGAGATTAACCTGAATGGTTGAGGTCCGGTACATCATGTCCAGACCTTCCTTGCCAACCTTCGGCATGTAGTTGGTCATGATCTTGTAGCGCGACTTCGGCATGACCGGCGTTTCGGCCAGCGTCCATTTCGGGCTGCCGCCGACGCCGAGAAAACGAATGCCCAGAGGCTCGGCGATTTCACGCACCTGGCTCAGATGCGCGTTCATTTCGCGGCAGGTCTGGTGAATGGTCGTAAGCGGTGCGCCGGAAAGCTCGAACTGGCCGCCCGGCTCCAGCGAAATTGCGCCCTGTCCGGTCGGCTCGACAAGGCCGATAATGTTGCCTTCGTCCATGATCGGCTCCCAGCCGAGCATGGCCTGCATGCCTTCCAGAATGGCCTTGATGCCGCGCGGTCCCGCATAGGGAACAGGGCTGTTGTCAGCGGTATAGAAAGGGAATTTTTCGTGCTCGGTGCCGATGCGCCAGGCATCCTTGGGTTTGTTGCCCCCGGCAAGATAGATCGCGAGTTCTTCAACGCCCGTCAGTGCCGTTTCGTCAGTCGTATCGCGCGCCATACAGTCTATCCCTGGTCGTATTTCAGCTTGTCAGCGTGATTGGACAAATTTGTCAAATCACGCAAGTCAATTTCATTGAACGATCGATTTAGAGAACATCATGCCGCATTTCTCCAGTCGCCGAGAACGGCCTGTACCAGAGCCATGGCGGCAACGGCTGCGGTATCCGCCCGCAAAATGCGAGGGCCGAGCGGAATGGCCGTCACGAAGGGCAGACGGTGCAGCACTTGCCGCTCTTCTTCCGAAAATCCGCCTTCCGGGCCGATCAGAAGCCCCGTTGGTCCGGTCTTCAAACCTTGCAGAATGCTCAACGGATCGTCCGATTCGTGACCCTCATCACAAAAGATCAGACGGCGCGACGGGGCCCACTGGTCGATAAAGCGGTCGAAGCGCACCGCGTCGCGGCATTCGGGTATGGCAAGCACACCGCATTGCTCGGCAGCCTCAATGGCATTGGCCTTTATCTTGTCGGTGCTGAGTTTCGGCACTTGCGTGTGCTGGGTGACGACCGGCTGCAAGACGCCAGCGCCCATTTCAACGGCCTTCTGCACCATATAATCAAGGCGGCCCTGTTTCAGCGGCGCGAAACAATAGACGAGATCGCTTGGCGCTGGCTGCGGGCGGGTCTCCTCAACAGGTACGAGCAGAACACGCTTCTTGCCTTCCGGCTTTAGCCAGGCCTTCCATTCACCGTCGCGCCCGTTGAAGACGAGAACTTCATCGCCTTCTTTCAGGCGCAGCACGTGAATGAGATAATGGGCAGCCTGCGGCGCAGCCTCCACCGGCGTTTCCGGGGCGAGGTCGTCCTCGATGTAAAGTCGTTGCATTCTGTAATTTGCGCGCATGATCGCATCGATGGCAGAGGGCAAGCCTGCCGGTCAAGCGCTTTGTGTGGCAGTTCTGCCAGCCTGCCGATTGAAAACCGCTCTCACATAACAAATGGCTTACACAAACAATTGATGGGAAATGGCTGGCGGTTGAATCTAATTAGATTGTATCCATATAGGTATGAAGCTATCTATTTGAATGGAATTGAAGTGATGAAACAAGCTTGGGTCGAATTCGCGCCGCTTCTTGCAAGCACCGCCAGAGGATGGCGGAAAGCCTTTGATGCGGCCATGGCGGAGCATGGACTTTCCGATGCGAAAGCTGTTCCTCTGATGACCCTCTTGCGGCATGGCGATCTGATCCCCCAGGGGGTGCTGGCCGAACGGGTCGGCATCGAGGGGGCGACGATCGTTCGTGTCGTCGATGAGCTGGAGAAGGATGGCCTGATCCTGCGCGTCGCCGACGATGCCGACCGTCGCGTCAAACTCATCCAGTTGACCGAAGACGGCCGCGCCCTTGCCACCAAAGTGGAAAAGTCTGCGGCCCGTCTTCGGACGCAGTTCTTAAGCGATTTCGACGCCGAACAGGTCGATGTCGCCATGGAAGTGTTGCGCAGGCTGAACGAGAAATTCCTGAACATCTGAACCAACCACACTGCCTTCGAAAAACAATGACCAAGCTTGCCGAAACAACCCCGAAATTCTGGGACGTCGTCTTTTCCCTAAAGACGTTCGCCGCCGGTATGCTTGCCTTGTGGATTGCGCTGATGGCCAATCTGCCAAATCCATACTGGTCGATTGCCGCCGTTTATATCGTCGCGCATCCGCTTTCGGGGGCCACCACATCCAAGGGCATCTATCGTCTGATCGGCACGATCATCGGCGGTGCGGTGACGATTCTTTTCGTGCCACATCTGATCAATTCGCCGGAAATCCTGACCGTCGCCATCGGCGTGTGGATGGGCGTCTGTCTGGCGATCAGCCTGCTTGACGGCACGCCGCGCAGCTATCTCTTCATGCTCGCCGGTTATACGGTGGCGATTGCAAGTTTTGCCGTGGTTACCGTTCCTGAAACCACCTTTGATTATGCGCTTGGCCGCGTCGAGGAAATTGCCATTGGCATTGTCTGCGCGGCGCTGGTCAATCGCCTCGTCTTTCCGCGCCACAGCGGGCCGGTTCTGGTCGGTCGCATCGACAACTGGCTGCGTGAGGGGTCACGGCTTGCCGTCGCCACCATGCGCGGCGAGGGCGCCAGCCCGCAATTTCTGCGCGACCGTCAGCGTCTGGCATCCGACGCGCTGGAACTGCGCAACCTGACCACCCATGTGGCCTATGACACCTCGTCCATTCGTGGCGTTGGAACCATGCTGCATGTGCTGCA
Source organism: Ochrobactrum sp. SSR (assembly GCF_030067775.1). NCBI lineage: Bacteria > Pseudomonadati > Pseudomonadota > Alphaproteobacteria > Hyphomicrobiales > Brucellaceae > Ochrobactrum > Ochrobactrum sp. SSR. The sequence goes on from NZ_CP125970.1 coordinate 73,755, forward strand.
ACAGCGCATGGTGGCCGTGCTGCCGATCATATCCAGCCTGCACGATGTCATCGTGCTGAAGCCGGGTGAAGGCGAAAAGCCTTGGCATCCGGCTGTCCAGCAGCTTCTTGATGAAGCTTGCAACTGGCTCGAAAGCGGCGAAAATCTCAGCGAAGAGCGCCGCGCCGTTCTGTTGAAGCTGATCGACGAGATCGAGCGTCACGGCAAGGACGCCTCCAGCTGGGGTGAGCTTCTGCCGTTCAACGTGGCTGCGCGTGTCCGCGATCTGGTCCAGATCTGGAGCGATTGCATAACGCTGCGTCAGGATATCGTATCCGGTGCGAAGCGCGGCCATGCGCTGCGCTGGCGCCGTTACGACGCCCATCTAAAAGGGCGTCCCGCGCACCGCGATTATGGCATGGCGTTTCTGTCGGGCTTCTCGGCCTTTCTCGCAACCAGTGTTGCAACGGCCTTCTGGATCGCCACCGGCTGGTCACAGGGCAGTGCAGCCGCAATGATGGCAGGCATCTTCTGCTGTATCTTTGCGACGATGGACGACCCCGTGCCGGTGATGCGAAAGTTCAACTGGCTGTTGATGATCGTGATCGCAGCCGCTTTCATCTTCGAATTCGCGCTGCTGCCGCTGGTGGACGGTTTCTTCCCGCTGGCTTTGGTGCTGGGTCTGTTTCTGGTGCCTGCCGGTGTGCTTCTGGCAATTCCGTCGCAGTTTCTGCTGGGCATGGTGCTCTGTGTGAACCTGCCCAACATGCTCATGCTGCAAAGCCACGCCACGTCGGATTTCGTCACTTTTGCCAATGCCAATCTGGCAACGGTTGTCGGTATCGTCATTGCTGCGGTGATCACGTCTATCGTGCGCTCGGTCGGTGCCGAATGGAGCGTGCGGCGTCTGGTCGAGGCTGGCTGGCGCGATATTGTGGCGGCAACCGAACGCGGACCAAGCCGTCATCGCCGCCAGCATATGAACCGCCTGTTGCTGCGCATGATTGACCGCATCGGCATGATGACGCCGCGTCTGGCGCTGATCCCATCGGCGGATGTCGCCAAGGTCGATCTGCTGCGCGACCTGCGCAACGGGATGAATACCATCGACCTGCAACAATATCGCGCCAAGTTGCCCGAGCCCTGCCGCGAGGCGGTGGATGCGGTGCTGGACGGTGTCGGCGCGCATTATCGGGCTTTGTCCAAAGGCGGGCCGAACGGCCTGTCGCGTCAGGGCATCGACGAACAATTGCTCACCGCCATCGACAAGGCGATAGCGGTGATCATCGAAAGCGGCTCGCCAGCCGTTGCCCGCCGTCCGCGGCTCGCACTGGTGGCGCTGCGTTTCAACCTGTTTCCCAAGGCGCCGCCTTTTGCTTTGCCACCGCGCCCGCAATTGGAGCTGCCGCAAGCCGCCTGACCAACAGCAGCTTGAAGACTGAATGTGAACGATCATGAGACCTGAACTCGATATATACGGGATTTATATCCCGACCCTGGGCGTGCTGGCGCTTGGCGCCTATGTCCTCAATACGATCATGCAACGCCTTTTGGCGCGCGTGCGTTTCTACCGTTTTGTGTGGCACCGGCCCTTGTTCGATGCCGCCATGTATTTCTGCATTCTTGGCGCTGCCGCCATTATCTTGAACGGAATAGACTGATGAAAAAGCTCTTCGCACATACTGGCCGGGTTTTTCTCACCCTCGTCATGGTCACAATGGCGGGGCTGCTGGGCTGGCATCTCTGGGATTATTACATGAATGCGCCGTGGACACGCGATGGCAAGATCCTTGCCGATGTGGTGCGCGTTGCACCGGACGTGTCGGGTCTGGTGAGCGAAGTTCTCGTTCGCGACAACCAGACCGTCAAAAAAGGCGATGTGATTTTCCGCATCGATCAGGCGCGTTACAAGCTGGCGCTGCAAACGGCGGAGGCCAAGGTCGACAGCAGCAAGGCTGCGCTCGACATGGCCAATCGCGATCTCGTCCGTTATCGCCAGCTCAACGACACGACTGTGACCCGCCAGAAGCTGGAACAGGTTGAAACGACAGCCATGCAGGCCGAGGCGGCTTACCGTCAGGCCGGTCTGGACCGTGATCTGGCCGCGCTCAATCTGGATCGGTCTTCGGTCAAGGCGACGGTCAATGGCGTCATCACCAACTTTTCGCTGCAGCCGGGCGACTATGTCACCGCAGGTTCTGCCGTAACGGCGCTGGTGGATACGGATTCCTATTATGTCTCGGGCTATTTCGAAGAAAACAAGCTTGAGCGTATCAAGCTCGGCGATCCGGTGGTGGTCGATATCATGGGCAGCCACGTGCAGCTCAAGGGCAAGGTCGAAGGCATTGCCGGTGGCATCGAGGATCGCGAGCGCACCGCAACGACAAGCCTGCTTGCCAATGTCACGCCGACTTTCAACTGGGTGCGTCTTGCGCAGCGTGTGCCGGTGCGCGTCAAGCTTGAGGACGTGCCGGATGGCGTGCACCTCGTGGCGGGCCGGACCGTCAGCGTGTCGGTCGTCGAATAATCGACGTCCAATCGATCAAAGGCCCGGCTGTTGTCCGGGCCTTTTTCGTGTTAGCCAATGGCAAAGAATTTTCGAGGCTTGGTTATGCGGGTATTGGTCGTCCAGAATTATGATGGTGCGGGGCTCGGACAGATTGAGCCCGTCCTGAAAGAAGCCGGTTATGCGATTGATTTGCGCCTTCCCTACAATGGCGATGCGCTGCCCGCTGATGATACCGACCACAAGGCGCTTATTGTGCTGGGCGGCGAGCAGAATGCGCTGGCCGATGCCGAATTTGCCTATTTCCCGCATCTGCTCGATCTCATTCGTGGCTTTGGTGACAGGGACAAGGCGGTGCTTGGCATCTGCCTCGGCAGCCAGCTTGTGGCGCGCGCCTATGGCGGCGACAATATCCTCGACCGTCCGATGGAGTTCGGCTGGCTGGAAGTGCGCCTGACCGAAGAGGGCCTGAACGATCCGGTCTTATCGACGGCAGGCAGAGCGTTTCCGATCTTCCATTGGCACCGCGATACGTTCACGCTGCCAAAAGGTGCCGTGCATATGGCGCAAAGCGACATGACGCAGAATCAGGCCTACCGGATCGGACGGGCGGTCTATGGAACCCAGTTCCATTTCGAAGCCGATACCGCGCTCGTCAAACAGTGGAATGCCCAACTCGCCCACGAAATCGAAGATTTTGCGCCGGGCTGGGACAAGGCGTTTGCGCAACTTGCCGAGAGCGTTGGCCGCTCCTCAGACAGAGCGGGCGCGGCACTCGCCAAAGCCTGGATCGACCAGATTTAAACCCAACATTAACCTTGCGGATAGACTTCGCGTTGCTGCTTTGCCACATGCTGTGAGCAATGCGTTGTTTTGTGAAAAAAGCGCGGTGAACGACGCCGCCGTTCAGTTGCAGGTAACTTTTATCGGGTGTAACTGAACGCCGTCTCCCGGGCAATGATCGGTCGGGCAGGGCTTCACGCCATGCTCGCAACGGCGGCTCGTTTTATCGAATTTCATCCGGCAACCGTCGAAAGAGTTCCCGAATATGACCGCCAAGCATGCCGCCCTTCTTACCGTCCTGATGGTCTCCGCGATCGTGTTCATGGCTGTCGGCATCTTCACCGTCGATGCCGGTAACACCATGGTTTCGAGCGATGGTTACGGAATTTCCAGCGCTCATTAATTCGCTTCGATGAAGCGCTTTTCCGCGCCATCGATTGCGATTGCCGAGAGCAGGCCGCTCTTCCAGGCATAGGTGTCGAGATTGACGCGGTTGGGCTGAACATCGACCGCGCCTTGCGGCGTATGCCCATGGATGATCACCTTTGCGAGGGGACCGGTCCATTTCAAAAACAAAGTGCGTATCCAGATGAGGTCGTCCGGGTCCTGCTCTTCAAGCGGGACAACGGGGTTGACGCCTGCGTGGCAGAAAAAGAAGTCCCCGAACGACAGCCAGCGCGGCATCGAGCGTATGAAATCGACATGCGCTTGCGGTACGGCTTTCACCAGAGCCTCGTGTCCGCGCCGGGCTTTGTCCGGATCGGAAAAATCGAGTTCCACGCCATAGGAGCGCCCGGTCTCCACGCCGCCATGCAGAGCGAAGATGCCTGCCGTGTCGCCGGTGGCGAGATAATTGAGAAAGCCTTCGTCGTGATTGCCGAGAAGAGACAGGATGCGCGGATCGTGCGCAGCCGCCTCGATGAGAAAATCGAGCACTTCCTTGGATTGCGGTCCCCGGTCGATGTAATCGCCGAGATGGATGATGCGCCAGTCATGGACGGGGCGATGGTCGAGATCGGCGCGGATTAATCCGTGCATATCCTGCAACAGATCGAAGCGCCCATGCACGTCGCCAATGGCATAAAGGCGAATGTTCTGCGGGCCGCATGCATCCTTGAAAACCACACCAGTCATTCGCCGTCGTCCTTCACTTCCTTCACCGCATTGGTGCCCGCCCGCTGGCGGAAGCGCAGCTGCGACACGCGCTCGCGTTCTTCGTTCAGTTCGCGGTCATGGGTGGCCTGCTCGACGAAGCGGATATGCTTCTGCACCGCTTCACGGGCGGCCTGCGGGTTGCCAGCCATCACCGCGTCATAGATAGCGCGATGCTGCGAAAGGAACATGTCGGCGACGCCCGGATAGCTGTAGATGAGGCTGCGGTTGTAAAACACGCCATCCTTCAACAGCTGGTAGCAGGAGCGCAAAGTGTGCAACAGCACGATGTTGTGCGCGGCTTCGCCGACCGCATTGTGCAGCTCGACATCAAGCCGCGCTTCGGTGTCGAAATCGCTCGCGCCATGGGCCGTCTCCATCGCATGCATGATTTCCGTCAAAAGCGCCTTGTCGGCGGGTGTGGCACGCAACGCCGCATATTCGGCGGCGATGCTTTCGATCTCGCGGCGATATTCGAGATAGTCTGCGGTCGCCTTGCGGTGGTCGGCAAAAAGCTTGACTACGGGCGCGCTGAAGACCTGCCCGATCACATCGGCGACAAATGTTCCGCCACCATGGCGGGAGGTCAAAAGGCCAGCCGTTTCAAGGCGCTTCAAGGCATCGCGCAGGATGGGCCGGGAAATGTCGAACTGGCGTGCCAGTTCGCGTTCGCCTGGCAGACGGTCGCCGCCGCGCAGAACGCCCTCCAGAATGAGCGTCTCGATCTGGTATACGACGTCGTCCGCTGTGCGGCTCGCCTGTATGCGGGAAAAAATCGTTTCGGCCATGCCGTTCAAGCCCTCTGCGTATCGGCGGCAAGGTAGCCGCAAGGGACGGACCCGGCAACGGAATATAGAGCTTTTCCAGCAAAAGTGCGAAGCGGTTTGCGTCTGGAAATGCGTAAAAATAAATACTTAGAGCGGTTCCGACGATTCCGTCAAAACAGGAACCGCTCTATTGAAAATAAAGCCCGACTGGTGATCCAGCCGGGCTTTATGATGCTGGAAAAAAGGGGTTTTAAGCCTTTTTGCGCTTGCGCGTCGCAACCAGCACAAACAGACCGGCGACAACGCCATACATCGCCCATTTGAACGGCAACGCATCAGCCGTTTCGCTGCGGATCGGCAGCACGGTCACAGTGCCGGGGCGGCTTTCGACGCCGGATTTACCTTCGGCCTTGGCCTGTTCGATCTGTTGCGGGGACACGACCCATTCCGCACCGCGGGACTTGTCGTAGAACATGAAGCCGCAGCCGACGACAACGGCAACGATGATAGCGAGAATGAAGCGGATCGGAGTGTTCATTATCTTTCCTCAAAAGTCGGAACGATACGGCCAGCATGATGGGAGTTCATGCCGCACCGTATTTATATGCACGCTTTCTAATGCGCAGCGTTTCATAGTCGGCAAAAGACTTGATGTCTATTTTTGAGATGCGCCCTGTGGAGAACTGCCGCTCTCCCAATAGGGAACGGGCCCGTAAAGGTCGGCAAGATAGTCGATGAACAGGCGCACCTTGGCAGGCAGGAACTGTTTCGACGGATAGACCGCGTGAATGGCCACGTTGCGCGATGCGGTATAGTCGGGCAGCACCTGCACAAGCTTGCCCGCGGCCAGTTCAGGGCCGATATCCCAGGTGGAGCGCTGGGCAATGCCGAGACCGGCCAGCACGGCCTCGCGCACCATTTCGCTGGAATTGGTCTGGAGTGGTCCGACCGGGCGAATGACAATCGGGCCTTTCGGCCCTTCCAGCCGCCAAGGATCATTGTTGTGCGGCGCAAGGCAGATATGGGCCTGCAAATCTTCGATGGTCTCAGGCGTGCCGCGTTCCGCGATATAACCGGGCGATGCGACAAGCAATCGGCGGACCGGCGCCAGCCTGCGGGCCACAAGGGTCGAATCCGACAATTCACCGATGCGGATGGCGAGATCATAACCGTCGCCGACAATATCGACCATTTCGTCGGTCAATTGCATATTGACGGTCAGGTCGGCATTGGCGCGCATGAAAGGCACCAGATAGGGGGCGATATGCATGCGCCCGAAGGTCGTGGGAGCCGAGATTTTCAGCGTGCCGCGCGCATCCGCCGAGCGGCGCGCGACGAAAGCTTCCGCTTCCTCGATATTGGAAAGAATGGCCAGCACGCGCTCATGATAGCCCAGACCAGCCTCGGTCAGCGCGATTTGCCGCGTGGTGCGTTGCAGGAGCCGGGTGCCGAGGCGCTCTTCCAGACGACCGAGACGCTTGGAAACCACGGCAGGCGACAGGCCGAGATCGCGAGCCGCCGCCGACATGCTGCCGGTTGCGACCACGCGGGCAAAGATTTCCATATCGGCCAGACTGCTGCTCATCATGATCGTCTGATCCCCCGAATTGCCCTGCGCTTCAATTGCATCTAGCCCAGCGTTGCAAGGCTCCGCAAGCAATTATGCCACAGCGTGAAAACTGTTATGCGAAAGGTGCAAGTGGTAAAAATGATTTACCACTTGACGAATGCGGCGCAGGGTGCACTTTGCATGTTAGAGCTATTCCAGAAAAGATCGGGTCTGTCCATCTCGGTTGGCGTGGCGTTAAAACAGCGCGTTACGACCGTTCCGGTTCTCAAGCGAGGATGAAAACCGGGGCGGCATTTGAAGGCTGGCGGCACCTTGACGAAGAGGGTCTGCCCAGCGGCGGAGGAGCAAATGAGCGGATTGATTATGCCGGAGCCGGATGCGTCCGTCATGCAGCGGCGCGGGCAGATCGTGGATGATCTGCGCGATATCGTACCGGGCGAGGGCGTGGTCGATACGGTCAATGCGATGCGTGTGTTCGAGAGCGACGGCCTGACGGCGCATCGTTCGCTGCCGCTGGTGGTTGTGCTGCCGGAAACGGTCGATCAGGTCTCACAAGTTCTGCGTTATTGCCACGAGAATGGCATTCGCGTCGTGCCGCGCGGTGCGGGCACATCGCTGTCGGGCGGTTCCATGCCCTTGCAGGATGCGGTGCTGCTCGGCATGTCGCGCTTCAACCGCATTCTCGAAATCGATTATCCCAACCGTGTCGCCGTGGTGCAGCCGGGCGTGACCAATCTCGGCATTACCAAAGCCGTTGAGCATGAGGGCTTTTATTATGCGCCCGATCCGTCGTCGCAGATTGCCTGCTCGATTGGCGGCAACGTGGCGGAAAACGCCGGTGGCGTGCATTGCCTGAAATATGGCCTGACAGCGAATAATGTTCTGGGCATCGAGATGGTGCTGATCACCGGCGAGGTGTTGCGCCTCGGCGGCAAGCATCTCGACAGCGAGGGCTATGATCTTTTGGGTCTGATGACCGGCTCGGAAGGACTGCTGGGCGTGGTGACGGAAATCACCGTGCGTATCCTGCAAAAGCCGGAAACGGCGCGCGCCGTCATGGTCGGCTTTCCATCCAGCGAGCAGGCCGGCCAGTGTGTGGCCGATATTATCGGCGCAGGCATAATTCCCGGCGGCATGGAAATGATGGACCGACCCGCCATCAAGGCGGCGGAGGATTTTGTGCGCGTTGGCTATCCGCTCGACGTGGAAGCGCTGTTGATCGTCGAACTCGACGGCCCGCCGGTCGAGGTCGATCACCTGATCGGACGGGTTGAGGCGCTCGCACTGCGCAATGGTTCCACGACCTGCATTCTGTCGCAGTCGGAAGAGCAGCGTCTGGCTTTCTGGGCCGGGCGCAAGGCAGCTTTCCCGGCGGTGGGGCGCATTTCGCCCGACTATCTATGCATGGATGGAACCATTCCGCGCAAGGAACTGCCGCGTGTCCTGTCGGGCATGCGCGACTTGTCCGAGAAATACGGATTGCGGGTGGCCAATGTGTTCCACGCAGGCGACGGCAATCTGCATCCGCTGATCCTCTATGATGCGAATATCCCCGGTGAACTGGAAGCAGCCGAAAATTTCGGCGCAGATATTTTGCGGCTCTGCGTGAAAGTTGGCGGTGTTCTCACCGGCGAACATGGCGTCGGCATTGAAAAACGCGATCTGATGCCGGAAATGTTCAATGACATCGATCTCGACCAGCAGATGCGCGTCAAATGTGCTTTCGACGCCAAGCATCTGCTCAATCCGGGCAAGGTGTTTCCGCAATTGCGCCGCTGCGCCGAGCTTGGTCGCATGCATGTGCATCGCGGCGAGCTGGCCTTCCCGGATGTTCCCCGATTCTGAGTTGTGGTTTTGATCATGAGCGATGCAAATATTCTAAAGCCGCAGGATGAGGCGGGCGTTCTGGATGCGGTGCAGGACGCGCTGGCCAGCTCCACCCCGCTGGAAATTATCGGCCATGGCTCCAAGCGCGGCATTGGACACAGGGTCGATGCGGGCCGCGTGCTCGACGTGTCGCAGCTTACGGGCGTGACCCTGTACGAGCCGGACGAACTGGTGCTCTCGGCAAAGGCCGGAACGCCGATGGTCGAGATTGAAAAGCTTCTGGCCGACAACAATCAGTGCTTCCATTTTGAACCGATGGATTACGGTCCTTTGCTGTCGGGCGAGCGCGGTCGCGGCACGATCGGCGGCGCGCTGGCTGCCAATCTGTCTGGTCCGCGCCGTCTCAAGGCGGGTGCTGCGCGCGATCATGTGCTTGGCGTGCGCGTTGTGTCGGGACGGGGCGAATTGTTCAAGTCCGGCGGTCGCGTGGTCAAGAATGTGACGGGTTATGATCTGTCCAAGGGCATGGCCAATTCCTGGGGCACGCTGGGCGTCGCCACCGAGGTGACGTTCAAGGTTCTGCCGAAGCCGGAAACGGCGGCCACGCTTGTCGTGCGCGGGCTGACCGACGAACAGGCGGCGCGTGTCATGGCCATGGCTATGGGATCGCGCGAGGAGGTCGCTTCGGCAGCACATTTGCCGCCGACGGTTGCCAATCGCTTCCTTGATGGAAAGCTCGGCTGGGAAGCGGCGACCGTGTTGCGGCTTGAGGGCTTTGCGCCTTCGGTCGAGCATCGCAGCCGCCAATTGCAGGCATTGCTCCGCCAGTCCGGCATGGTGGAAGCGCTCGACGGGGCGCAATCGCAGCAGCTCTGGCGCGAAGTGCGCGATGTCCTGCCTTATGCCAATGCGGGCGACAATCGTGCTGTATGGCGTGTTTCGATGACGCCGATGCAGGGCTGGCAGATGGTGGACGAGTTCCGTCGTCATGCAGGCGTCGATGCCTATTATGACTGGCAAGGCGGCTTGATCTGGATGCGGATGGAGGCCGACCCGGAAGCGCAGATCTTGCGCAAGCTGATCGCCAGACATGGCGGCGGGCATGCGACGCTGGTGCGCGCGCCGGAGGCGATCCGCGCCGGTGTTGACGTTTTCGAACCGCAGCCAACAGCACTTGCGGCCTTGTCGCAGCGGTTGAAGCAGCAATTCGATCCGGAAAATATTCTCAATCCGGGCCGCATGCATTCTCATCAGGTTGGAGCGTGACACGATGCAAACCCATTTCAGCCCCGACCAGCTGCTCGACGCGAGCGTTCAGGAATCGGAAAAAATCCTGCGCAAATGCGTGCATTGCGGCTTCTGCACGGCCACATGCCCGACCTATGTGACGCTGGGCAATGAACTCGACAGCCCACGAGGGCGCATTTATCTGATCAAGGACATGCTGGAAAACGGGCGTCCTGCGGATGAGGAAGTCGTGCGCCATGTCGACCGCTGCCTGTCGTGCCTTTCCTGCATGACGACCTGTCCTTCAGGCGTCAATTATATGCATCTGGTCGATCATGCCCGCGCGCATATCGAGAAAACCTTCAAGCGCCCGTTCATGAACCGCTTTCTGCGTGGTGTTCTGGCGCAGGTTCTGCCTTATCCGGGCCGGTTCCGCGCAGCGCTGAAACTGGCAAAGCTCGGCAAGCCGTTTGCGCCGCTTTTGCGCAAGAGCGACGCCCTGAAACCCATGGCGGCGATGCTTGATCTCGCGCCGCAAAGCCTGCCAGCGGCGGTTCCCGTCGAAACCATCAGCGCCGCCAAGGGCGAAAAGCGCGGTCGGGTGGCAATTCTCAACGGCTGTGCGCAGCCTGTGCTCAATCCGGGTATCAATGCCGCCACCTTGCGACTTCTCAACCGCTTCGGCATCGAAGTGGTGACACCGAAGGGCGAAGGGTGCTGCGGTTCGCTGGTTCACCATATGGGCCGCGAGGAGCAGGCGCTGGAACAGGCGCGGCACAATGTCGATGTCTGGATGCGCGAGATCGAGGCGGGCGGTCTCGACGCGATCATCGTCACGGCGTCCGGCTGCGGCACGACGATCAAGGATTATGGGTACATGTTGCGGCTCGATCCGGCCTATCAGGACAAGGCTGCGCGGGTTTCGGCGCTGGCAAAGGATATCACCGAATATCTGACCGTCATCGACCTGCCGGAACCCGATGCGCCGCAGCCACTGACGGTCGCCTATCACTCGGCCTGCTCGATGCAGCATGGGCAGAAAATTGTGCGGCAGCCTAAAGACCTGCTCTCAAAAGCGGGCTTTACGGTGAAGGAACCGCTGGAAGGGCATCTGTGCTGCGGATCGGCTGGCACCTACAACATCATGCAGCCGGAGATTGCCGCCAAGCTGCGCGACCGCAAGGTGAAGAATATCGAGGCAACGGGTGCGGCTCTGATCGCAACCGGCAATATCGGCTGCATGACCCAGATCGCCACCGGCAGCAAGTTGCCGATTGTCCACACGGTGGAGCTGATCGACTGGGCCTATGGCGGGCCGAAGCCGGTCGCTCTCTCAGGCTCCCGTCTTCACTGACGCGGCATAGTGCAACGGAAAGCCCTTGAAGCTTTTCGTTTCTTTCAGAACGAAGGTCGTCTGCATTTCCTTGATACGCGGCAGGCGGCGGAGTGTGGACATGGCGAAATCGGCATAGGTGTCGAGATCGCGTGAGACCACCTGCAGCAGAAAGTCGGCATCGCCAGCGATGCTGTAGCAGGTGATCACGTCGTCGAGGTCCATCAGCTCGGCGGCGAACTGTTCCGCCTCCAACTCGCTGTGACTGTCGATCTTGATCCGCACGAAGGCCATGACGCCAAGACCGATTGCCTTGCGATTGAGATTGGCGCGATAGCCGTCGATCACGCCATCGTCTTCCAGCTTGCGCATCTTGCGCCAACTGGGGGAGGTGGACATGCCGACCTGATCGGCCAGCGCCTGATTGGTCAGGCGACCGTCTTCCTGCAAAGCTTCGAGAATGCGAATATCGGACGGTTCCAGCATGCTCATAAAATCTACCTGAATTATAGTAAGTTTGGGTAGAAGCTACCTTATCATGATCATAATCAGGTAAGAAAGGCAGGATCGCCCCGGAGATGCGGTGTATTTCTCAGACAGAAACACCAAAATTCTGGAGCCATCATGCAGGAAGATCTGCGTCTCGCCGTTATCGTCAACCCTGATCTGGCGCAGGGCCTTTTAGCAAATACGGTCGCGGCCATCTCAATCGGACTTGGTGCGCAGCTGCCGCAAGTTGCGGCGCGGCAACTGGTTGATCGCTCAGGCGTCGCCATCGACATCAGCTCCGACCGTCCTGTGCCGATCCTGCAAGCGGACGCGGAAACGATCCGGTCGATCCTGTTGAAAGCGGCTGCACATGAAGACAGGGAAGCGGTTGTGGCCTTTCCAGCCTTCGCGCGGGCAATGCATGTCTATGCGGAATATGAAACCACGTTTCCGAACCGCGATCTTGCCGCCGAGGTCATTGATGGGGTGGGGATCGCCGGTCCCGCCAAATGGGTCCGCTCACTGACCGGTAGTCTGAAATTATTGCGATAGAAAAAGCCGGGCAGGTGCCCGGCTTTTTGTTCGAATGCTTTGGATCAGCCCGCAGAGAACGTGGCCGGGTTCGGGCCGATACGGCCATCGGTCTTGTCCAGCTTGGTGATGGCATCGTGATCGGTGCCATTGAGGCTGAAATCGAAGACCTCGAAATTTTCCTTGATGCGCGCGGGCGTGACCGACTTCGGAATGACGATATTGCCGGTCTCGATATGCCAGCGCAGGATAACCTGCGCGACAGACTTGCCGTGTTTCGCGGCAATCGCCTTCAGCTTTTCGTCCTCCAGAATCTTGCCCTGCCCAAGCGGGCTCCAGGCTTCCGTGGCGATGTTGTGCTTGCCATGGAACAGGCGCAGCTCGTCCTGCTGGAACTGCGGATGCAGCTCGATCTGGTTGAGAACCGGCGTGACGCCGCTTTCCTTGAGAATGCGTTCAAGATCGGCGGTGCGGAAGTTCGACACGCCAATGGACTTCACGAGGCCCTCTTCCTTCAGCTTGATGAAGGCGCGCCATGTTTCCATGAACAGGTCTTTGGAAGGCATCGGCCAATGGATCAGATAGAGATCCACATAATCGGTGCCGAGCTTTTTCAGGCTGGTCGCAAACGCTTTCAGCGTCGACTCATAGCCCTGCTCGCTGTTCCAGAGTTTGGTCGTCAGGAAGATGTCGCCGCGTGCAATGCCCGAAGTGTTGATGGCTTTGCCAACGCCTTCTTCATTGCCATAGATCGCGGCAGTGTCGATGTGCCGGTAGCCCGCTTTCAGTGCTTCGCTGACCGCTGTAACCGCTTCATCATTGCCCACCTGCCAGACACCGTAACCGAGCTGCGGAATATGGTTGCCGTCATTCAGTTTTACGGTCGGTACGGTCATGAACTATCCTTTCCCTCCATCAAAATACGGCACCGGCTCATATCCGGTACAACCGCATTTCTGGCCGCCCTCTGGCGGCTCCGTCCATATTTTCTCAAATCATCACTGGCAGCATATGGGTGTTCGCGGGAAAAGCAAAAGCCTTTTCAGGTCGTTTTGCGACTTGTTGCAGGCTCTTTTCCTCAAATAATCCAACGTTTCAGAATTATGAATGGAAAAAGCCGCCCTGCGGACAGGGCGGCTTTGTTCAACTGTAAAACTGTTCCGCAACGGGTCAGCGAACCACGACGCGGGCGCCGATGGGAACCCGTTCGTAGAGATCGGTCACATCCTCGTTGCGCATGCGGATGCAGCCGGAAGACATGGCCTTGCCGATGGTCCATGGCTGGTTGGTGCCGTGAATACGGTAAAGCGTGGAACCGAGATAAAGGGCGCGTGCGCCAAGCGGATTGTTGACACCGCCATCCATGCGCGCAGGCAGGATGCGGCCCTTCTTGCGCTCGCGGGCGATCATTTCCTTCGGCGGCGTCCAGCTTGGCCATTCGGCCTTGCGGCTGATGCGCTGCGAACCTTTCCAGCTAAAGCCCTGCTTGCCGACGCCGACGCCATAACGCATCGCCGTGCCGCCGGATTCGACCAGATAGAGAAAGCGCTTGCCTGTATCGATGACGATGGTGCCGGGCTTTTCCTTGCCGGAATAGGAAACGCTCTGCGGCAGATAGGCCGGGTCGATCTGGCGCTTGGCCGGTGCCGTGGCCGGGTTTTGCGCCGGGCGCTGGTACGAAACCTGACGATAGCTCGATTTCTGCTTCTGGCGTTGCTTGACCGTTGTGCGGCGCACGGGCTGCTGGACGGTGCCGTCTGGCATCTGGCGCACGCGAGCAGGCTGGCCGTGCAGCTGCGCTACCCAAGGCGCGGACAGATCGGGACTGACTGCGACCGGCGGCAGGGTTGCATAACGTTCACTGGCGAAGGCCATGCCGGTGCTGACGACGGAAACGGCAATCGCCGCGAGCGATCCGATCAAAAGAAGATGACGTGGTTTCATGGTCCAGATCCGTCCCTCTTTGCGCCATCATCCGGGTTTCTTCACCTGTCTGGGTTCATTGGCGCGGTTGCCTGGCTGCACCTCCTGACATGCCCTGTCAGGAGAACAACGTTCAATTTCATGACGGGATTGTGCGCCCCAATGGAATCGTAAAGGTAAATTTCGGTCGCGTGTTCTGCCTGCCTGAAGCTCTAAGTAGAGTTGTGGTTAGCGTCGGGTTGCGTCACATGTTTAATGATCGATGAAGCTTTGCGCATGTCCCCGAAAAGTGGGAAACAGTTTTCGGATAGTGTCGTGAGCTAAGAAAATGGAGGCGGGAAAATGAGTGATGTTGCCGAGGTCAAGACAGGTTTGATCGTCAGCGAGGATGGCAAGACCCGCTGCTTCTGGCCGGGCGTCTTGCCGGATTATCTCGCCTATCATGATAATGAATGGGGCGTGCCGGTCTCCGACGATTTCCGGTTGTTCGAGAAGATATGCCTTGAAGGTTTCCAGTCGGGGCTGTCGTGGCTGACGATTTTGCGCAAGCGCGAAAATTTCCGCACGGCATTCGACGGCTTCGATTTCCACCGCGTTGCACAATATGACGAAAAAGACGTGGAACGCCTGCTCGCCGACAAGGGTATCGTGCGCCATCGCGGCAAGATCGAATCGACCATCAACAATGCAAACCGCGCCATTGAACTGGTCGCGGAAAAGGGCTCGCTAGCGGCCTATTTCTGGTCGTTCGAGCCGGGTGCGGCGGACCGCCCCGCCGTGGTCGATTATCCGACGCTGGTGGCCAATCCGAAAACCGATACATCCATCCGCATCTCCAAGGATTTGAAAAAGCGCGGCTGGTCCTTCGTCGGGCCGACAACGGTTTATGCCTTCATGCAGGCCATGGGTCTGGTCAACGACCACATCGAAGGCTGCCACTGCCGTGCCCAAATAGAAAAACTGCGGCAGGCATTCAAGCGGCCCCAATAAGCTACGCGCCAAGAAACAGGGATTGCTAAGGAGCAGTCTTTCTGCCAGAAAAACGCGCTTGTTCGGAGATTGGCTATGGATTTGACATCGCTCATTGCTTTCGCGGGTATTCTGGTCGTTGCTGCGGGCACGCCGGGGCCGAATGTCGGCGCATTGGTTGCGCGTGTCATCAGCCGTGGGCATAAGGGCGTCTTTCCATTCATGTTTGGCCTCTGGCTCGGCGATGCCGTGTGGCTGTCGCTTGCCGTCTGGGGCCTGTCCGCTCTCGCCAACAGCTTCCACACCGCGTTTCTGGTGCTGAAATATGCGGGCGTGGCCTATCTGATCTATCTGTCGTGGAAAATGTGGACCGCCCCGGTCAATGAAGAAGCGGATGAAAACGCCATTCCGCGCGAGGGTGAAGGGCGCAAGCTTTTTCTCAGTGCACTTGCCGTCACGCTCGGCAATCCGAAGATCATGGTCTTTTACATCGCCATTCTGCCGACGGTCGTGAATATCAACCACGTTTCGCTTGTCGGCTGGGCAGAACTGCTGGCTGTCATGTTTGTCGTGCTGGCGGCAGTAGACACCGCATGGGTGGTGCTGGCCGCGCAGGCCCGGCGCGTTTTGCGCAGCCCGCGCATGATGCGCATTGCCAATAGAACCAGCGCTGGCGTGATGGCGGGCGCTGCCGTCGCCATTGCCGCACGCTGAACACGCTTCCCGCACTTGCCGCAACGGACTTGATCGGTTAGGAAACCGGCAACGGGTTTGCTGCCGGTTTTTCCGGCATGTATTGTATATATTTAGCGATCAGGCAGGAAAAATGGCCGATAAAGCGGACAAGATGAAGGCGCGGCTGCCGCGCGGGTTTGTCGATCGGGTTCCGGACGACTTGCGCGCCGCCGAAAAGATGATGGCGACGATCCGCGAAGTCTATGACCTCTATGGCTTTGAGCCGGTGGAAACGCCGCTGGTGGAATATACCGACGCGCTCGGAAAGTTCCTACCGGATCAGGACCGTCCGAATGAAGGTGTGTTTTCCTTTCAGGATGACGATGAGCAGTGGCTGTCGCTGCGCTACGATCTGACCGCGCCGCTGGCGCGCTATGTCGCCGAAAATTTCGAGCAGCTGCCGAAGCCTTATCGCAGCTATCGCAATGGCTGGGTGTTCCGCAATGAGAAGCCGGGCCCGGGCCGCTTCCGTCAGTTCATGCAGTTCGACGCCGACACGGTTGGCGCGCCGAACGTCTCTGCCGATGCCGAAATGTGCATGATGATGGCCGACACACTGGAGCGCCTTGGCATTCGTCGTGGCGACTATGCGATCCGCGTCAACAACCGCAAGGTTCTGGACGGTGTGCTGGATGCCATCGGCCTTGAAGGCGAGGGCAATGCTGCCAAGCGCCTGAACGTGCTGCGCGCCATAGACAAGCTCGACAAGTTCGGCCCGGAGGGCGTGCGCCTTCTGCTCGGCAAGGGTCGCCTCGACGAAAGCGGCGATTTTACCAAGGGTGCTGAACTTAGCCCTGCTGCAATTGAAAAGGTGCTGGCCTTTACCGCCGCCGGTGGTACGACCGGAGCCGATACGATTGCCAATCTGCGCGCCGTCGTTGCAGGCAATGCCAAGGGCGAAGAAGGTGTCACCGAACTCTCCGACATGCAGGCGCTGTTCTCGGCAGGCGGCTATGATGGCCGCGTGAAGATCGACCCGTCCGTGGTGCGCGGTCTTGAATATTACACCGGCCCGGTTTTCGAAGCCGAACTTCTGTTCGACGTGACCAATGAAGACGGCCAGAAGGTCGTGTTCGGTTCGGTTGGCGGCGGTGGTCGTTATGACGGCCTCGTGTCGCGTTTCCGTGGCGAGCCGGTTCCGGCGACGGGCTTCTCCATCGGCGTTTCGCGCCTGATGACGGCGCTGAAAAACCTCGGCAAGCTGGATGTGTCGGATGTCGTCGGCCCGGTCGTCGTGCTGGTGATGGACAAGGACACGGAAAGCCTCGGTCGTTATCAGAAGATGGTCTCCGATCTGCGGCAGCAGGGCATCCGCGCTGAAATGTATGTCGGCGGTTCCGGCATGAAGGCGCAGATGAAATATGCCGACCGTCGCGATGCGCCATGCGTGATCATTCAGGGCTCGCAGGAGCGCGAAGCCGGTGAAGTGCAGATCAAGGATCTGGTCGAGGGCAAGCGCCTTTCCGCCGAGATTGAGGACAATGTGACCTGGCGCGAGAGCCGTCCGGCGCAGATCACCGTCAAGGAAGACGGACTGGTCGAAGCGGTTCGGGAAATTCTCAGCAGTCAGGCGCAGGACCGCGCTCAAGCCGCAAAGTGATCGGAATCATGGTTGCAACGCGCACATCGCCGGTTTTCAACGCGCTTCGCACTGAGCTTGATGCGCGCGATGCCGATCTGGTGGAAATACCGCTGATCCAGCCTGCCGATCCATTTCTGGATATGGCGGGCGAGGATCTGCGCCGTCGCATTTTCCTCACCGAAAACGAGAATGGCGACAGCCTGTGCCTGCGGCCGGAATTCACCATTCCGGTCTGCCGCAACCATATTGCGCTCAATGCCGCAACGCCGAAGCGTTACGCTTATCTCGGCGAAGTGTTTCGCCAGCGCCGTGACGGCGCGGCTGAGTTTCTTCAGGCAGGCATCGAGGATCTGGGTGCTGCCGATGAAGCGGCTTCGGATGCGCGCTCGATTGCCGATGCGCTGTCCTGTGTGCGTTCCGTTGTCCCTCAAGCCAAGCTCGAAATCGTGCTGGGTGACCAGTCGGTTTTCGCAGGCATGCTGAAAGCGCTTGGTTTGCCGCAGGGCTGGCGCAAGAAGCTGCTGCGTTCCTTCGGTGATGCGCATTCCATGCAACTGGCTCTGGCCGAACTGACGGGCGACAAGCTGCGCGATTCGCTGCCGGAAACGCTGGCCGTTCTCGTTGCAGAAGGTGACGAAACCGGCCTTGCGCGCACGCTGGAAGCAGAAATGCTGGAAGCTGGCATTTCGCCGGGCGCTGGCCGTTCGCCTGCGGAAATCGCCCGCCGCCTGATCGAAAAGGAAGATCTGGCCGCCACGCGGTTCCCCGCTTCGGCGCTCGATCTGCTCAAGCAGTTTCTGGAAACCCATGTCACGCTCGATTCCGCGGCGGTGACATTGCGGGCCTTCGCATCCGAAAATGCGCTCGATCTTGGCGCTGTGCTTCAGAAATTCGAAGCCCGTGCCGAAGCGATTGCCGCGGCTGGCATCAAGACCAGCGATATCGTCTATGACGCGTCGTTCGGGCGTCCGCTCGATTATTATACCGGCCTCGTTTACGAAATCCGCGCCGCGGCCGTAGAAAAGGATGCGGTTCTGGCGGGCGGCGGTCGTTACGACCGGCTTTTGACCATGCTCGGCGCTTCCGAAAACATTCCCGGCGTCGGCTTCTCGATCTGGCTGGACCGGCTGCAAGTGCTGGCGGGAGCAACGAAATGAGCGTCACATTGGCATTGCCGTCCAAGGGGCGGCTGAAGGAACAGACGCTCGCCGTTCTCGAAAAGGCCGGTTACAAGGTGATCCTGCCGGATGACGACCGTAATTATCGTGCGCGCGTCGAAGGCGAAGACGATCTCGATATCCTGTTCCTGTCGGCTTCCGAGATTGCCCGCGAGCTGGGTTATGGCAGCGTTGATATGGGCGTGACAGGCGAAGACCTCGTGCGCGAAACACTGGCCCATGCCGATGAGCGCGTGGCCATCGAGGCGGAACTGGGTTTCGGTCACGCCGATGTTGTTGTCGCCGTGCCCGAAGTCTGGCGCGATGTGACCAGCATGGCCGACCTTGATGACGTGGCTGCCGATTTTCGCCAGCGTCATGGTCGCCGTTTGCGCATCGCCACTAAATATTGGCGTCTGACGCAGCAGTTCTTCTCGCAAAAGCATGGCATTCAGGTCTATCGCATCGTGGAAAGCCTCGGCGCGACCGAAGGCGCTCCGGCGGCAGGGTCCGCCGACATGATTGTCGATATTACGTCCACCGGCTCCACCTTGCGCGCCAATCGTCTCAAGGTGTTGGAAGATGGCATCATCCTGCGCTCGCAGGCCTGCCTCGTCTCGGCGCGCCGCAGCCATGGCAATGCCCGTGTCGCGGAAATTGCCGAGCGTATCCGCAAGGGTCTCGTGGCCTGACGCTTTCGTTATGCTATGACGTTCAATGAAAAGCCGGTCTGAGTTCAGACCGGCTTTTGTGTTTTGGATTAGCGTTTCGGTCTGCTGCCAACGAGGCCATAAAAGGCGATATAGACATAGCAGATGATCGGCATCAGGAAGGCGTAATGAAGGCCGACCGTATCCGCCAGCGCGCCCTGGATCAGCGGAATGATCGCGCCGCCGACAATGGCGAGATTGAGAATTGCTGAACCCTGGCTGGTATGTTTGCCAAGTCCATGCAGCGCCAGGCTGAAGATGGTCGGGAACATGATCGAGTTGAACAGGCCAATGGCCAGAACCGCCCACATGGAGACATTGCCGATTGTCGCGACCGTGAGGAGCAGCAACAGAATGGCCACGACGGCATTAAAGGCCAGCGCCTTGCCGTCATCGATATAGCGCATGGCTGCCGAACCGATGAAGCGGCCAACCATGGCGCCACCCCAGAAATAGGCGACGTGATGCGCAGCTTCGGTTTCGGACAGTCCGACCACGCTCGGGTCACTCAGGAAATTGACGAGGAAGCTGCCGACGCTGACTTCCGCGCCCACATAGACGAAAATGCCGATGGCGCCCAGCACCAGATGCCGGTACTGCCAGGCAGAACCTTCGTCCGCGACCGCGCTTTCTTCCGCTTCCACATCCGGCAGTTTCAGGATGGCGAAGACGATGGCGAGGACGACGAAGGCCAGTGCCAGCAGGAGATAGGGAAATTTGACTGCATCCGCTTCGGACGCGACGGTAGCGTCGGTGGTTGCAGCAGACAGGATCAGCAATGCGCCGAAAAGCGGTGCAATCGTAGTGCCGAGCGAGTTGAACGCCTGTGTCAGCGTCAGGCGGCTGGCGGCTGTTTCCGGCTTGCCGAGGATCGTCACATAGGGGTTTGCCGATACTTGCAGGATCGTCACGCCGGAAGCCAGCACGAAAAGCGCACCGAGAAACAGCCCATAGACCCGGTATGACGCCGCCGGGATGAACAGCGCGCAGCCAATCGCAGCGACCACAAGGCCGACGACGATGGCGCGTTTATAGGAGATGCGTTTGACCAATGCTCCGGCGGGCAGGGATACGATGAAGTATGCGCCGAAGAAGCAGAACTGGATCAGCATCGACTGGGTATAGTTGAGCTGGAAGACGTTCTTCAGATGCGGGATCAGAATGTCGTTGAGGCTGGTGATGAAGCCCCACATGAAGAACAGAACGGTCAGGCTGGTCAGCGCGAAACCGAAATTTCCAACAGGGGTTGAGCCAGTGGGAGACTGACTGCGGGTTGCGGTGGAAACAGACATTTTTCTCTACAATCTATGCTTGGGGAGGAATTTGGGCATGCAATGGATCGTTTGCGGAGCGGTGGTCATTAAATGCTGAAATGGGAGGCTTAATTATCGGGGTGCTCTGCCCGCACAAACTATATCGGAAGAAGATTCTGAAAAGGTTGTTTCGATAAAAATTGCGTGTTCGCGCTGGCGGTGCGAAAGCGGTCGAGAGCAGAACAAAAAAGCCGCGCCCGATGTTTCATGCGGACGCGGCTTTATTCATTTCATGCGCACCGCCCAATAGTATCGAAGGCGGTGCGTTGTGATTCAGGCTTTGATCAGCCGCGCTTGGCGTCGATCGACAGCGAGCCTGCGCCATGCAGAGCGAGCAGGAAGAGACCGCCAGCGATGGCAAGGTTCTTCTGCGCCATCAGGGCGTTCATGCCTTGAGAAAAGTCCATGTGCGCAACGAGCGTTGCACCAATGGTGAACAGGCCGACGATGGCGGCTGCGATACGGGTCTGGAAGCCAACGAGAATGGCGATGCCGCCCACGAACTCAACGAGGCCGACGACCACAGCCGTAACCGTTGGAAGCGGGAGGCCGATGCTGGAGAAATAACCAGCCGTGCCGGAAATAGCCGTCAGCTTGCCGAAACCGGCAATGATGAAGAGGATCGAAAGAAACACGCGGGCGATGAGTGTTACAGCGCCGTTGGACTGTGGGGTAATCGAGGACATGGGGGAGCTATCTCCTGTTGAACTAAGCCACCAATTATCGACTAACTACTGTCAAGAAAAGACGTATAATTCTCGACAGTTCGTTCACTGCATGTAGACGATCATTTGCCCCTGATTATTCAGGCGCAATCATGCGCTCCGCCCGGACGAGCCGGTCGTAGTCTTCGGCGCTCACAAGCCCACTCGCCAGCGCTTCCTCGCGCAGGGTCGTGCCGTTCTTGTGTGCGGTTTTGGCGATCTTCGCTGCACCGTCATAGCCGATGGCGGGCGCCAGCGCGGTCACCAGCATCAGCGACCGGTCCAGCAATTCCTTGATGCGGGTTTCATTGGCTTCGATGCCGTCCACGCAATGATCGGCGAAAGAGACCATCGCATCGCTGAGCAGGCGGATCGATTGCAGGACGTTATAGGCGATGACCGGCTTGAAGACGTTCAGTTCGAAATGGCCCTGGCTCGCGGCGACAGTCACGGCGGTCTGGTTGCCAAAGACCTGCGTTGCCACCATGGTCATGGCCTCCGCCTGTGTCGGGTTCACCTTGCCGGGCATGATGGACGAGCCCGGCTCGTTTTCCGGCAAGGACAATTCGCCAAGGCCGGAGCGCGGGCCGGAACCCAGGAAGCGGATATCATTGGCGATCTTGAACAGATCAGCCGCCAGCGCGTTCAGGCTGCCATGGAAGTTGAGAACCGCGCCATGGCTCGCCAGCGCTTCAAACTTGTTCGGCGCGGTCTTGAAGGAGAGGCCGGTGATTTCGCTGACCGCATCGGCAAAACCGGTGTCGAAGCCAATCGGCGCATTGAGACCGGTGCCCACCGCCGTACCGCCCTGCGCAAGCAGGAAAACATCGGCCAGCGATTGCTCGATACGATGACGCGCATATTCAGGCGCTGCGCGATAGCCGGAAAATTCCTGCCCAAGCGTGACGGGCGTTGCATCCTGCGTATGGGTGCGTCCGATTTTGATGATGTCCCGGAAGGCGTCTTCCTTGACCTTGAGCGCCTTGGTCAGATGCTCCAGCGCCGGGTAAAGGCGATTGACGGCTTCAACCGCCGTGGCGATGTGGATCGCTGTCGGGAAGCTGTCATTGGACGACTGGCTCATATTGACGTGGTCGTTCGGATGAACCGGCT
Organism: Ochrobactrum sp. SSR; assembly: GCF_030067775.1. Classification (NCBI taxonomy): domain Bacteria; kingdom Pseudomonadati; phylum Pseudomonadota; class Alphaproteobacteria; order Hyphomicrobiales; family Brucellaceae; genus Ochrobactrum; species Ochrobactrum sp. SSR. Next base: position 96,125 of record NZ_CP125970.1, read on the forward strand.
TCTTGGAACCTTTTTCGCCGCCAAGCAGTTCGATGGCGCGATTGGAGATCACTTCATTGGCGTTCATGTTCGACTGCGTGCCGGAACCGGTCTGCCAGACGACGAGCGGAAAATGATCGTCAAGCTTGCCTTCAATCACTTCGGAAGCTGCAACCGCGATGACCTGACCGAGAACCGGATCAAGCTTGCCGAGCGCAATATTGGTTTCCGCTGCGGCGCGTTTCACAACGCCCAGAGCATGGACGAGCGGCAGGGGCATGCGCTCGCCGCCGATCTTGAAATTCTGCAAGGAGCGCTGCGTCTGCGCGCCCCAATAGCGGTCGGCGGGAACATCGATCGGTCCGAAAGTATCTGTTTCGGTACGCGTGGCGGTCATTTCATGTCTCCGGCTAGCTTTCAGCCCGCAACCGGGCGTCATGGCAATGAATATAGCACTACCGAGGGATTGGTAGCTCCGTATTTTCCTTACGTCGCTATTTGACAAAATATGATTATAAAATTCAACTTTATTTGAGCGGAAAATTTCCGCGTTCTTCAGTTGTCTTCATTATCGTCGTCGCCGCCCTCGGTTTCGGAGATCCACGCGGTCGGTTCGATCTTGCGCTGGGTCTTGCTGTCGGTGAAGGTCCACCAGCCGGTGTCGGTCTCGTCCCACTGCCCCCCGCCAGCGTTCAATTGCGCCAGCGAACGATATTGCGCGATGGATTCATTCCGCTGGTCGTCTTCGTCGGTCCAGACGACCGTAATCTTGCGACCATCCTTGGGGGCAGTGTCGATAGGCAATTCTTTGCGCATGAGATTTTCCGTCCTCTTTCCGTTGCGATAACGATAGGGCAAAATCGGCGGGAGGCAAGTTGAAGCGCGTCGGGCAAAAGCACGAACGGGCCTGCATTCGCAAATACGCACAAAAATGTGGTCGCCGGAAATCTGTGAAAGAAGCGTCTGAAAGTGGAAAGGCAGGCCGAAGCCTGCCTTTCCTGTCGCCTGAGACAGGACTTCCGGGGTGCGGGGGCAAACTGGAAGTCCATCTCATTTCAACCGGATTGACCACGAATGGTTGCCTCAAGTCAATGAGAACTTGCTAAAATAGAATTTTATCTTGGGCAAAGGGGGCGAAGGGTAAATTTTTTATAAATCACAGATGGTTACGCTGCGTAACAGAAAGGCGCCCAGTGGTCGCGATCCCGCATCGGAGCGGGTGCATAATTGGGCGTTGCATCAGTCCTTTAGGCATAAAAAAAACCTCCGGTCGAAACCGGAGGTTCTCTTTAAAGTAGTGCTTTATGGACTTGCTTGAAGTCCATGCCGCCACCCGCGCCGCTTTGCGGCGCAGGCTTATCCACTCATGGGCGTGCTTTATGGATTTCTTAGAAATCCATGCCGCCCATGCCGCCCATGCCGCCAGGCATGCCAGCCGGAGCTGCATCCTTCTTCGGCAGTTCAGCGATCATGGCTTCCGTGGTGATCAGCAGGCCAGCAACCGAAGCTGCATTCTGCAGGGCCGTACGGACAACCTTGACCGGGTCAACGATGCCGAGAGCGATCAGATCGCCATATTCGCCGTTGGCCGTGTTGTAGCCAAAGGTGTCGGAGCCGTTTTCGAGGATCTTGCCGACGATGACCGAAGCTTCTTCACCAGCGTTGGTCGTGATCTGACGGGCCGGAGCCTGGATCGCACGACGAACGATGTTGATGCCAGCTTCCTGGTCAGCATTGATGCCCTTGGCCTTGATCTGAACCGAAGCGCGGAGCAGAGCGGTGCCGCCGCCAGCAACGATACCTTCTTCAACCGCAGCGCGGGTTGCGTTCAGGGCGTCGTCAACGCGGTCCTTCTTTTCCTTCACTTCAACTTCCGTTGCACCGCCGACGCGGATCACGGCAACGCCGCCAGCGAGCTTGGCAAGGCGTTCCTGAAGCTTTTCACGGTCGTAGTCCGAAGAGGTTTCGTCGATCTGCTGCTTGATCTGGCCAACGCGCGCGTCGATTTCGGCCTTCTGGCCTGCACCGTCAACGATCGTGGTGTTTTCCTTGGAGATCGACACCTTCTTGGCGCGGCCGAGCATGTCGAGCGTAACGCTTTCGAGCTTGATGCCGAGATCTTCGGAGATAACCTGACCACCGGTGAGGATCGCGATGTCTTCGAGCATGGCCTTGCGGCGATCGCCGAAGCCAGGAGCCTTGACGGCAGCAATCTTCAGGCCGCCACGCAGCTTGTTGACGACGAGGGTAGCAAGAGCTTCGCCTTCAACGTCTTCAGCGATGATGAGGAGCGGCTTGGAGGTCTGAACGACAGCTTCGAGAACCGGCAGAAGAGCCTGGAGGTTCGAGAGCTTCTTTTCGTGCAGAAGGATGTAGGCGTCTTCGAGGTCAGCAACCATCTTTTCAGGGTTGGTGACGAAGTACGGCGACAGGTAGCCGCGGTCGAACTGCATGCCTTCAACGACTTCGAGTTCGGTTTCGGCAGTCTTGGCTTCTTCAACCGTGATGACGCCTTCGTTGCCGACTTTCTGCATCGCTTCAGCGATCATCTTGCCGATTTCGGCTTCGCCGTTAGCGGAGATCGTGCCAACCTGTGCAACTTCTTCCGAGGTGTTGATCTTCTTGGCCTTGCCGAGAAGGTTTGCAACAACTTCCGAAACTGCGAGGTCGATACCGCGCTTCAGGTCCATCGGGTTCATGCCAGCGGCAACAGCCTTGGCGCCTTCCTGAACGATGGCCTGACCGAGAACGGTCGCGGTGGTGGTGCCGTCACCGGCAGTGTCGTTGGTCTTGGAAGCCACTTCGCGCAGCATCTGTGCGCCCATGTTTTCGAACTTGTCTTCCAGTTCGACTTCCTTGGCGACCGAAACGCCGTCCTTGGTGATGCGCGGAGCGCCGAAGGACTTGTCGATCACGACGTTGCGGCCTTTCGGGCCGAGCGTGACCTTAACAGCGTCAGCGAGGATATCGACGCCGCGCAGCATCTTTTCGCGCGCAGTGCGACCGAATTTTACGTCTTTTGCAGCCATTTTACTCTCCTGGGAATATCCCGGTCAGGTATGGTGAATTGGTTTTGAGGCAGGAGCGAAACCGCTCTGTCTCTTTGTTTTTAAGCATTATCCTACGCAAAACCGCTTAGCACTTTTGCTGGAAATGCTCCGGGCTAAATGAATTAGCCGACGATACCCAAAATGTCGGATTCCTTCATGATCAGCAGGTCTTCGCCCCCAATCTTGACTTCCGTGCCCGACCACTTGCCGAACAGAACGCGGTCGCCAGCCTTGACGTCCAGCGGAACGAGCTTGCCAGCTTCGTCACGAGCGCCGGCGCCAGCAGCGACGACTTCGCCTTCCTGCGGCTTTTCCTTAGCGGAATCAGGGATAATGATCCCGCCAGCGGTCTTTGCTTCCGATTCAACGCGACGAACGACGACGCGGTCATGAAGCGGGCGGAACTTGATATCAGCCATGGTATAACCCTTGGTGTTATAGACGTTGAACCCTGTTATGCGGATCAAGCCGATCCGCGCTGTTAGCACTCTCTCTTCCAGAGTGCTAACGTGCCTTTGAGATAGAGGCCGTATCTTTTCTTGTCAAGATTGCCTGAAAAATTTGACAGGCGAATGATGGTTAATTTGCACCGTTCGCGAAGGGATCGGGCGGCCCAACATGCGGAGGGCCGGGTGGCCCGCTCCGCATATGGTGGTTCGGTTTGCAGGATCAACCCGCGATGCGCAGGTTTGACAGCTCATCGCCGATCTGACGGAAGGTTTCGGCCAGTTCGCCGCCCGTGGTGTTCCAGAACAGTTTCGCTGGCTTGCCGCCGTCGAGGCGAACACGGGAATCGGACGAGCAGGTTTTTAGAAGCTCCATCTGGGCTTTTTCGTCCGTTTTGCTGCTGTTCAGGTCCACCGCGACGGTCATAATGATGATGTTGGCATTTTTCGCGTTGTTGCAAAGCGTAGCAAAGCGGGCATTCATCGCTTTGGTGTAGACGCCGTTATCTTGCGAAACGGAGACGCCGCTTTCCTGAAACAGCCGGGTCTGGCTGTAGCCCTTCGTGGTGCGGCTCGTATAGCCATGCGCCGAATAGTAGGACAGATTGCTGGCCTTATCCCTGTTCGATCCTGCTAGCGAATTATAGGTGTAGTAGGTATTAGCGCCGTCGGTGAGCACGATGACGACCTTGTCGTTGCCGCGGTCGGTCGACGGGCGACCCTCCGTAAAGGGTGCACCCTGGACGAGCGTGCGCCAGCCCCAAGCCATGCCTTCGGGCACATTCGTACCGCCATTCGGTTGCATGGCCTTGATGGCCGTCTTGATCGTGGCCTTACCCGCATCGTTGGTGATATCAGTCAGGCGCGTGATGGCTGTAGTAGTACAGCTGTAATTCGGGCCACCGCCATCAGAACGCTTCGACAGCACGTTGTTCAGATAATATTTCTTGAGGTCCTTCTGGCGGGCCGCGCCGCTCAATTTCAAATCGTCCGTCCACCAGCTGTTCAGCGTAAGATCTCGTCGGGTTGTTTTTCGAATCGACATCGTAATACTCCGCCGGACCAAACATCGGCACAAACAGAGTTTCCGGTTTGCTCTCGGTTGGGGGCGTCACGTCCAGCGCCAATGCTCCGGGACGCGCCTCGACACATCCCGCCCATGGAATCCAGGAGGCGGACGAACGCTTTGCAAGATCGGCATAGAGCGCGGCGCGGGAAAATGCCTTGTTGTTGTCCGTGCCCCAGCCGCTGCCCGATTTGAAGTAAAGGCCGCTGCCTTTCGGGTTTTCGATGATGCTGCGCGTATTATCGATCTCAACAGGCAGGGTGAAGTTTTCGAGGTTGACCGGGGAGGTCCCGCTTGGGTCCATCCATGTTTCTTTAAGATAGTTCGGCCCGACATTGACCGATCCGGCAAAAGGTACGAGCGAAAACTGTATCGGCTTTTCAACACGCGTAATCAGCGCCGATTGTGCAGCCATGGTGTCGACAAGCTGCGTTGCGGCATCTTTAAGCAACTGCAGACGTTGCTTGTTCGAACCTGCGCCGGTGTCATTCATCGAGCCTGAATTATCGAGCACAAGCGCCACTTCGACGGTGTTCTTCAACCGGACGAAGGAACTCATCGCATATTGCTTGTTGTCCCAATCGTCAGCCGAATTGGTCAGCTGGGCTGCGATGGAACCAAACAGCGATGGATATCGGAAGCTTGCGGTGGCCTCGATCTGCTGGTCATCGTTCGATGTTCGAGGAAAGTTGATGGCAAAGGCGACGCGGTCTGCGGCAAGGGCGGTCAGGTTCACATTGAAGACCTTGCCGCCATAGGCCTGCATGTCGGCCTCGCTCGCGCCGGTCGAAAAGCGCTTGCCGACCGCCAGCGCCGCAGCGTCAAGCGCGGCCTGCACGTTGTTGCGGGTGCGCATGAGATTGGTCGCATCGATCGCGACCATACCGACAAGGAGCAGCGGCACCAGCAATATGGCGGTGATCATCGCGAAATTGCCACGTTCATCCCCGCGAAACCGGTTTGCTCTTTCGGCAAGGCGTCCGAAATTGGCCTTGCGTGCAAAGCCGGTCACACAGGCAGCGCATAGCCGCCTTGCTGGTCCGCTCCAGTTATTCAAATCCACGCCCGCCCGAAAGGTTGTGTTGCTTTTGGTTGAACCGAAAGGTTGTGCGCTGTTCCTAGCAGCATCTTTCTAACAGTCGGTCACGAAGCGCGGTAAATGATCGGTGAATCTGCCAGTAAGCTTATTAAGTCTTTCCTGATGGGGTGTTTAGACGCGGCGCTTTCTCGGCTTATTGGCGGTAAAGCTCGTGACAGTTTTGATCGGCTGCGTTAGATGGAGCCCATGCAGCGCAGATAAGCGGGCATTGCTCGCCTCAGAAATGGAATATCAAGAGGAAGACTATGAAGCAGCTTGAAAGCCTCGATGACCTGGCCGGCCAGTATGACGTGTTCTTCTGCGACGTCTGGGGCGTGGTGCATAATGGCGTTGCTGCACATCCGGCTGCTGTCGATGCGCTGAAGCGCGCCCGCGCCAGAGGCGTCACGGTCATTCTCGTCACCAATTCTCCGCGCCCGCATCCGGGTGTCGAAGCGCAGCTGGAAATGCTGGGCGTGCCTGCGGATACCTATGACCGTGTCGTCACCTCCGGCGACGTGACCCGCGATCTGATCGCCGAAGGTCCGCGCAAAGTTCTGCATATCGGTCGTGAGAACGAATTGTCGATCTATGACGGGCTGGATGTGGAGCTGGTGGAAGAATTCGAGGCCGATGGTGTCGTTTGCACCGGTCTTGCCGATGACGATGTGGAAACGCCTGCCGATTACGCCGATCTGCTGCAGCGTCTGCGTTCGCGCAATCTGCCTTTCATCTGCGCCAATCCCGACATCATGGTTGAGCGCGGTCCGCGTCTTGTCTGGTGTGCGGGCGCTCTTGCGCGCGATTACGGCCAGCTGGGCGGGCGCACGTTGATCGCCGGCAAGCCGCATCGCCCGATCTACGAGGCGGCGCTCCATGCGGCGGAAGAAATTCGCGGCGGCGTCGTCGACAAAAGCCGTATTCTCGGCATTGGCGACGGTGTGCTGACCGATGTGAAGGGCGCTGCCGGTTTCGGTCTCGATGTGCTCTATATTTCGGGCGGCGTACACGCCGCCGATTATGCGGATAACGGGGCTGTCGATCTTGAGAAGATGGAAGCGTTTCTGGAGAAACACGGCCATCGCCCGGTCGCCTCGCTTTATGCACTCGTCTGATCAGCAAGCCCCGATATAAGCCAGTCAAGACTCAGGCACACCATGACGAACTCTGATTTCCAACGCCTTTCGGGAACCGACACCCTGCCGGAGCGCCTGCGCAATTGCGTGGTGGCCATCGGCAATTTCGATGGCGTTCATCGCGGACATCAGGCCGTGCTCGAGCGGGCGCTGGAAATCGCGGCCAAGGAAAATCTGCCTGCGGTCGTGCTGACATTCGAGCCGCATCCGCGCAGCTTCTTCAAGCCGGACGAGCCGATCGACCGCCTCACCGATGCGCGTGAAAAGGCATCAATCCTGCGGCATATGGGCTTCCATGCGGTGGTGGAACAGCCTTTTACCGCTGAATTCTCCAGCCAGTCGGCGGAGGATTTCGTGCAGCATATACTGGTCGAAAAGCTTCATGCCAGCCGTGTCGTGACTGGCTATGATTTCCATTTCGGAAAAGGTCGGCGCGGCACGCCGGAATTTCTCCTGCAGGCAGGCGAGGGCGCTGGTTTCCACGTCACGCTGGTCGATGCATTTACCGATGAGGGCGACAATCTCGTTTCGTCCACGCGGGTTCGCAATCTGCTTTGCGACGGCGATGTTGCCGGAGCGGCAGGTTTGCTCGGCTATCGCTATGCCGTTTGTGGCGAAGTCATCCACGGCAAGAAGCTTGGACGCACGCTGGGCTTCCCCACGGCCAATATGCAGGTCAGCGCCCAGACCAGCTTGAAACATGGCATCTATGCCGTCCGCTTCCGCAGGCAGGATGGCAGTCTGCATGACGGCGTCGCCAGTTTTGGTCGCCGCCCGACGGTGGATAGCGACGGTAAACCGCTTCTTGAAACATTCCTGTTCGACTTCTCCGGCGATCTCTACGGCGAAGACGCCTGCGTTTCGTTCTTCGGCTTTTTGCGGGGTGAAGTGAAGTTCGACGGGCTGGACGCGCTGATCGTGCAGATGAAGCGCGATGAAGAAGAGGCCCGCGCCTTGCTGGCCGGCGCGCGCCCGCTTTCAGAGCTGGATCGCGCTCTTTCTTTCAGGTGAATTGTAAAGAGCTATTTTTCCACCTAAGATTTAAGTTAAATTTTACGTATTTCGGTCAGAGAGTGTTAAACACCTTGCGCACTTTCGAGGTGCTGTTTGTCGGAGATTTGTTTTGCGTATTCTCTCACTGGCCCTCGTTGCAGGCACTCTCATTCCCTTCGGTTCCATCGCTTATGCCGCCGATGTGCAGCAGACCGATATCTATGCCGCGGAGACGGTTCAGCCGACCCGCAAGCATTTCTGGTCTGGTGACTGGTATCTCAAGGTCGGCGCCGCCGGGCTGGTTGCGCCCAAGTTTGAAGGCTCGAACAAATATCGCTTTTCCGCGCAGCCGCTGATTTCGTTCGGCCGTCAGGGCGAGTCGACGCGGTTTTCCTCGCGCAACGACAATGTCTCTTTCGCACTGATCGACAACAACCGCATCCGCGCCGGTCTGGCAGGCAAGCTGCTGTTCGAACGCGACGACGACATTCACGGACTGAAAGACACCAAGTTCGGCGGTGAAGTGGGCGGCTTTGCCGAAGTCTATCCGACCGACTGGATGCGCGTGCGCGGCGAGGTGCGCCAGGGCATTCGCGCCCATAAGGGCGTGGTTGCCGACATTTCCGCTGACGCCTTTTATGATGTCACGCCAGTCATCCGCGTTTCTGCGGGTCCGCGCGCGACCTTCGCGTCGAAGGACTATTTCAAGACCTATTACGGCGTCGATGCCGAGGAATCTGCTGCTTCCGGCCTGTCGGAATATAATCCCGGCGGGGGTTTCAAATCGGCCGGTTTCGGCGGCGCCATCAACTGGAAGGCGACCGACAAGATCGATACCAGCCTGTTCGGTGAGTATACCCGCCTGCAGGGCCCGGCGAAGGATTCGAGCATCGTCAAGGAGCGCGGCTCGCGCGACCAGTTCATGGTTGGCGTGTCGGCGACCTATCGCTTCGACTTCTCGCTTGACTAAGACCATTCGGCAGCCAATGCCGATGCTACTGTGAAGATATTCAGGGGCAGAGATGCAGTTTTATTGCGTCTTTGTTCCCCTGGCCTCTTTATTCCTGCAAAGCTCATTGCTAAAAGCGTGCCCATGATGACGGATTTTCGGCTTATCATGACGGCCATACGAATTATTGGCCCGGCCTCCCGCTTTGCCTGAATGGCTGTTTTGCCAGGCAATAACTGGTGCGGAGGTCCGGGAACGACCGGCTGTGCTCTTACAGTCCCCCTGTTATCGTTGATCCACATGCCCGCCATTTCTGGCCGAGGCTCCACAGGCGAATACCCATCATGACCGAGACGACCAAGATCGATTACTCAAAAACCCTCAATCTGCCGCAGACAGAATTTCCGATGCGCGCGGGCCTGCCGCAGCGCGAACCGCTGTTCGTCGAGCGCTGGGAGGGGATGAACCTTTACAAGAAGCTGCGCGAGCAGGCGAAAGACCGCCCGCTCTATGTGCTGCACGATGGCCCGCCCTATGCCAACGGCAATATCCATATCGGCCATGCGCTGAACAAGATCCTTAAGGACGTCATCACCCGCTCGTTCCAGATGCGCGGCTTCAACTCGAACTATGTTCCGGGCTGGGATTGCCACGGCTTGCCGATCGAGTGGAAGATCGAGGAAAAATATCGCGCCGAAGGCAAGAACAAGGACGAAGTACCGATCAACGAATTCCGCAGGGAATGCCGGGAATTCGCCGCCAACTGGATCAAGGTCCAGACGGATGAGTTCAAGCGCCTTGCTATCCTCGGAGATTTCGAAAACCCCTATACCACGATGAACTTCCATGCTGAATCGCGTATCGCTGGCGAGCTTCTCAAGTTCGCGGCTTCCGGTCAGCTTTATCGCGGTTCCAAGCCGGTGATGTGGTCGGTTGTCGAACGCACCGCGCTCGCCGAGGCCGAAGTCGAATATCATGATGTCGAGTCGGATATGATCTGGGTCAAGTTCCCGGTCGCTGGTCAGAACGAACTTTCTGGCAGCGATGTGGTGATCTGGACGACCACCCCATGGACCATCCCCGGCAACCGCGCCGTGTCCTATTCGTCGCGTATCGCATACGGGCTTTATGAAGTCACGGAAGCCGAGAATGATTTTGGCCCGCGTCCTGGCGAAAAGCTCATCTTCGCCGACAAGCTGGCCGAAGAAAGCTTCGCCAAGGCAAAGCTTCAGTTCAAGCGCCTGCGCAGTGTTTCGTCCGATGAGCTTGGCAAGGTCGTGCTCGATCATCCGCTGAAGGGCTTTGGCGGCGGCTATGAGTTCGCAGTTCCGATGCTCGACGGTGACCATGTGACCGACGATGCGGGCACGGGCTTCGTCCACACCGCGCCAAGCCATGGCCGCGAAGACTTTGAAGCCTGGATGAACAATGTTCGCGAGCTGGAAGCGCGCGGTATCGATCCGAGCATCCCGTTCCCGGTCGATGATGGCGGCTACTATACCAAGGACGCACCGGGCTTTGGCCCGGACCGTGAAGGCGGCCCCGCGCGCGTCATCGACGACAACGGCAAGAAGGGCGACGCCAACAAGTCGGTGATGGATCAGCTCATTGCTCGTGACAAGCTCTTCGCCCGTGGTCGCCTGAAGCACTCCTATCCGCATTCCTGGCGTTCTAAGAAGCAGGTCATCTTCCGCAACACGCCGCAATGGTTCGTCTATATGGACAAGAACCTTGGCGACGGCACCACACTGCGTTCGCGCGCGCTGAAGGCCATCGACGATACGCGTTTCGTCCCGGCTGCCGGTCAGACGCGCCTGCGTTCGATGATCGAAGGTCGCCCGGACTGGGTGCTTTCGCGTCAGCGCGCTTGGGGCGTGCCGATCTGCGTTTTCGTGGATGAGGAAGGCAACATCCTTCAGGATGATGCGGTCAACAAGCGTGTTCTCGATGCATTTGAAGCGGAAGGTGCCGATGCATGGTTTGCCGAAGGCGCACGCGAGCGTTTCCTCGGCAACCGCGCCGATGAGCCTTGGGTGCAGGTGCGCGACATTCTGGACGTTTGGTTCGATTCCGGTTCGACCCACACCTTCACGCTGGAAGACCGCCCGGACATGAAGTGGCCCGCAGACGTCTATCTCGAAGGCTCGGACCAGCATCGCGGCTGGTTCCATTCGTCGCTTCTCGAAAGCTGCGGCACGCGCGGTCGCGCGCCATATAATGCCGTCGTGACCCATGGCTTCACCATGGACGAGCACGGCAAGAAGATGTCGAAGTCGCTCGGCAATACGGTTACGCCGCAGGACGTCATCAAGGAATCCGGTGCGGATATCCTGCGTCTCTGGGTCATGACGACCGATTATTGGGAAGATCAGCGTCTCGGCAAGAGCATCATCCAGACCAATATCGACGCCTATCGCAAGCTGCGCAACACCATCCGGTGGATGCTGGGCACGCTGGCGCATGATAAAGGCGAAAACGTCGCTTATGCCGATCTGCCGGAACTTGAACGCCTGATGCTGCATCGTCTGACCGAACTGGATGAAGTCGTCCGCTCCGGCTATGATGCGTTCGATTTCAAACGCATTGCGCGCTCGCTGATCGATTTCATGAATGTCGAGCTTTCGGCCTTCTATTTCGATATCCGCAAGGACGCGCTTTACTGCGATGCGCCGTCTAGCGTGCGCCGCAAGGCCGCATTGCAGACCGTGCGCGAAATCTTCGACCGCCTGACGACCTGGCTGGCGCCCATGCTGCCTTTCACCATGGAAGAAGCATGGCTCGACCGTTATCCGCAGTCGGTTTCGGTTCATGCCGAGCAGTTCCGCCCGACGCTGGCCGAATGGCGCGACGACGTGCTGGCTGAAAAGTGGCGCAAGGTGCGCGCGGTTCGCCGCGTCGTGACCGGCGCTCTCGAACTGGAACGCGCCGACAAGCGCATCGGTTCGTCGCTGGAAGCTTCGCCGGTGGTCCATATCTCCGACAAGAGCCTGAGCGATTCGCTCGATGGTCTCGATTTTGCGGAGATCTGCATCACCAGCGGCATCTCGTTCAGCGATGCAGCGGCACCGGAAGGCGCTTTCATGCTTGGCGATGTGAAGGGCGTGGCCGTTGTGCCAGCGCGTGCCGAAGGCGAAAAATGCGCGCGGTCGTGGCGCTACACCACCGATGTGGGTTCCGACCCGGAATTCCCGGAAGTGTCGGCGCGCGATGCCGAGGCACTGCGCGAATTGAAGGCGCTCGGCAAGCTCGACGCCTGATTGCAGAGATCGCAATCCGCTCCGGTTTCATCCGGGGCGGATTGTTTGTTTGCGTGACAGGGGTTGCAGCCTTGCGCGTGAACATGGTGAAATAGCGGTTAATGCCGGATTGCCGCATGGGTTGCTCTCATGTACAAGGCAGTCCTCGGAAAATTTACGATCTGCCTTGGAGTTGCCGGTTTTTTGAGGCAAGGCACGCTGGAGCAAGCCTCGCGAACAAAGAATCGACAGGCGTAAAAGAAGTGGCGCTAATGAAGATTGACGGACGAGTTCTGATACTTATGACGGCTGTAGCGGGTCTTTCGCTGTCAGGCTGCATGTCATCGCCAACCTACGGAACGGACAAGACGTCGGGCGCACAGCTCCTTGACGACGTTTCCAATATGGCGAGCTTCGGTCAGGGCAAGAACAAGAAAGAACGCATCGACTACAAGCCGCGTCCCGATCTTGTACGTCCGGCTCCGGGCGACAAGGGTCAGCTTCCTGCGCCGCAGGACAATGTTGCAAGTGCGGGTGGTGCAAACTGGCCAGAATCGCCGGAACAGCGCCGTAAGCGCCTGCGCGATGAAATCACGGCCAACCGTGACAATCCGAACTTCGTCTCTCCGATCGAAGCTGACGGCCCGGTTGCAAGCAATTTGCAGACGGCGCTGCCGGGCGGCAACAGCCGCCGCGAAGAATATGATTCCCGTTTACCGAACGCCGATCCCAAGAAGATCGCCGCGCTGAAGGCAGAGCGTGCGGCGCAGACGCAGGGGTCGGCTACCAACCGCAAATATCTGAGCGAGCCGCCGCTTGCCTATCGCCAACCGGCGTCCACCGCCGCTACCGGCGAACTGGGTCAGGATGAGGCGCAAAAGGAACGCGAGCGCAAGAAGGCCGCTGGCAAATCCAAGGGCTGGCGCGATTATCTTCCCTGGAACTAATTCCGGAATTATTCTGTAACAGTTTGAGCAGCCATGGCGCGAATATCCGCCGTGGCTGTTTTGTTTAGGACATAATAGAGACATACTCTTTCAAGATGAATAAAGGTATTGTTTCGTAATAAATTTATTTTTTTAATATTGTTCGAGATGACATCTATTTGATTTCAATCAAAGACATCATCGCTGGCATAAGGCACCGTGCCACTTTCAGTTATAGGATACAGTTCAATGGCCAACGCAAACACGATCTGGGACAGCCGCAATGGTTATGGCGTTGTCTCCCGAAGCTTTCACTGGTTGATGGCCCTCTTGTTTCTCTGGCAGTTCATGTCGGCCATTCTGCGCGTCTTCGCCAAGGACAGCGCGATATATAGTTTCTTCTGGTCGATGCATCACCAGCTTGGTTTCGCATTGCTGGTGCTGGTTTTGTTGCGTGGCGTCTGGGGTATTTTGAATCTCGGTCGCCGTCCGCAGACAGACGGTCTTGTGGGCAAGATGGCATCGCTTGGGCATCTGGCGATTTATGGGCTGATGTTTGCCGTCCCGGCGCTCGGCTTGTTGCGTTCTTATGGCAATGGGCATGGCTTTTCGTTTCTCGGTCTGCAAATTTTCGCGGAGACAGGCGTAAAAAATGACGCGTTGACATCTCCGGGCAATGCTTTGCACGGCTTGCTCGGCTGGGTTCTGCTGGCGGTCATCGGCTGCCATGTCTTCATGGCGCTTTTCCACCATTTCGCGCTGCGTGACGACACACTGCGCCATATGACGGGGCATAAGGCTCGCGGCTGATAAGCCCCCGTGCCTTACGGGAATTTGAGGATAAAGAACCCCGGAAGAAGACATAAGGCGGCGCAGAGGCAATAGGTATAGCCAAAGCAATCGCGCCAGATTCTGGCCACTTCGGCTTGATCCTTATGGTCCGGTTCGGACGCCGCCGTTTTTGCGCGAATGCGTGTGATGATCTTTGCAAGACCTGCTGCGACGCCAATGACCAGCAAAGCCCCCGCCAGAAATAGCAGTTCAATAAGATATATGGACCGGGTCACCAGCCCTGTTCCATAGGCCCAGCTGTATATTTGCCTCTGAAAAGATAATGGCCCGAACGCCAGCAGCAGGGAGAAAGCGGCGATACAATAGAGACCAAAGCGTTTGCACCTAATGCTGACGGGCGCTGGTGGCTGGCTTTCAAACTCTGCCAACTGGCGGCGAAAGCTTCGCGCCTGAATCCAGGGCATGTAAAAAATCGCAATGACGCCGACCAGAATATAATTCAGCACATCTTCCGCCGAGATTGCCAGTGCGGGAAAATATCGATTGATAACAATGACCGCGCCCAGCCAGCTGAGAAGCAGGACAGCGATCAGCGGCATGAGAAGCGCAAATACCAGAATATTCTGTCGGCGGCTGATAGTGGGGTCGGACATGCCGGTCAGCGTTTCTCGCGAAAAAAATCCTTGAGGATTTTCTGCGCTTCGCCTTCCGAAAACCCTGCATAGATTTCCGGTACATGATGACAGGTGGGCTGGGTGTAGAAGCGTGGGCCGTGTTCGACGCCGCCGCCTTTGGGGTCGGATGCGCCGTAATAGAGGCGGCGGATGCGCGCAAAGGAAATCGCAGCCGCGCACATGGCGCAGGGTTCCAGCGTCACGTAGAGGTCGCAATCGACAAGCCGCTCCGATTGCAGGGCCCTACCGGCCTGACGAATGACCAGCACTTCGGCATGGGCGGTCACGTCGTTCAGCTCCCGCGTGCGGTTTCCCGCGCGGGCGATGATCTGCCCTTCATGAACAACAACAGCGCCAATCGGCACTTCGCCGCGCGCGCCTGCAGCACGTGCTTCATCCAGCGCGGCGCCCATCGGTGTTGCCATGTCGGTAACGGTTGCGGGTGCCCGCTCTTTCATGCGCACTCCATTTCGTGCATTGATCGGGAAATTTCGCTCGCAAGCACTGGAGCGATTTGTTACTGCATAATTCTCGAAATCGAAACCGATTTGCGAACAGATTTATACGGCGTTTTCGTTCCAGACATTCCTTTGCCTGCTTTCGACGGTGCAAGGTGATACGGAAACGCTGCTGAGAGGCCAATACCAGATGACTAAAGACGACGATAACAAGGGCGGCAAGCCGCCTCATGGCCGTAGTGGACGCCCCGAGGGTCGTTCGGGCGGACGCCCGGCTGGACGCGGCGGCGACCGCCCCGGTCGTGACAGCCGACCGCGCCGCGATGAAGGCGACCGGGATGACGCGCGCCGCGCCGGTCCGCGCCGGGGTGCCCCGCGCGATGTGGAAACCGAAGAAGATACCAGCGAACGCATCGCCAAGCGTCTGGCGCGTGTTGGCATCGCTTCGCGCCGCGAAGCCGAAACGATGATCGCCGCCGGGCGGATCGCGGTCAACGGCAAGGTGCTGGACAGTCCTGCGGTCAATGTGAAGCGCACCGACGTGATCACGGTTGACGGCAAGCCGCTGAAACAGGCCGAGCGCACCCGCCTGTGGCTCTACCACAAGCCTGCGGGTCTCGTGACCACCAATCGCGATCCGGAAGGTCGCCCGACCGTGTTCGACGCACTGCCAGCTGAAATGCCGCGCGTGCTGTCGGTTGGCCGTCTCGACATCAACACTGAAGGGCTTCTGCTGCTCACCAATGATGGCGGGTTGTCGCGGGTTCTGGAATTGCCGTCTACCGGCTGGCTGCGCCGCTATCGCGTGCGCGCCCATGGCAAGGTCACGCAGCCGCAGCTCGATGAATTGAAGAACGGTATCGCTGTCGATGGCGTGTTCTATGGCAGCATCGAAGCCGAGCTTGAGCGTGTTCAGGGCGCGAATGTCTGGATCAATATTGGTCTGCGCGAAGGCAAGAACCGGGAAGTGAAGAACATTCTGGGCGCGCTTGGTCTGACGGTCGGTCGCCTGATCCGCGTGTCCTTCGGCCCGTTCCAGCTTGGCGATCTTGAAGAAGGCGCTGTGCGCGAAATCAAGGGCCGCACGCTGCGCGACCAGCTGGGCGACAAGCTGGTTGAAGATTCCGGTGCCGATTTCGACGCGCCCATCTTCAACGAGTTCTCCAATGCCGCTGTGCAGGGCCGCACCCGTCGCGAGATGGAAGAAGCTCAACCGGAACAGGAAGGCGAAACCCGTCGCGCGCCGCGTGAGCGCGAATGGATTTCCAGCCGCCCGGAACGCCGTCGTGGACGCGAAGACAAGACAGAAAAGGTCGAGCCGCGCCGTCGCGGCAATGCCAATGTGTGGATGGCGCCCGGCGCACGTCCAAAGGGCGAGAAGGCCGCTACCAAGCCTGCTCGCGTCGAACATCAGATGCCGCATCGCGGCGCGAAGTTCAGCGGCGACATGCAGGTGCGTCCGCGCCGTTCGGACGATGCGGAGCAAGGTCGCGAAGAGGGCGGCGAACGCCGTTACAACAAGCGTCCGGAAGGCCAGCGTTCAAGCGGTCCGCGCGCTGGCGGCAAGCCGGGAGCGGAAGGTCGCTCTTACGGCCCTCGCGCCGAAGGCTCTCGTTTTGAAGGTGGTCGTTCGGAAACGCGCGAAAAGCGCGAGGATGGGCACAAGGAGCGTCGCCCCGGCAAGCGTGAGCGCGCCGAACTGCGCGATGCAGCTTCCGGCGAGCGCTCGCAGGGCGGTTTTGAGGGTCGCAAGACGTTCAAGTCTGACAAGCCATATAAGTCCGACAAGCCGGGCGGTGCGCGCGGCGAGGGCCGTTTCGGCGGTTCCGATCGCGACACGCGTTCAGGCGCGCGCAGCGGTGGCGCTCCACGCGGTTTCAGCGACGGCCCGCGTCGCGGTCCTGAAGGTGGAAAGCCAGCTGGCAAATCGGGCGGCAAGCCTGGTGGACGCCCGGGTGGAAAGCCGACCGGTGGCAAGCCCACCGGCGGAAAACCAGGCGGCGGTGGCAGATCGGGAGGCGGCGGTGCGGATCGTCGGCGGTAAGTTTCGCGGTCGCCCGCTGGTAACACCGTCCACCAACGCCATTCGCCCCACTACGGACCGCACGCGCGAGAGCCTGTTCAATGTTCTCGCGCACAGCTTTCCCGACAAGGTGGAAGGCGCGCGTGTGCTTGATCTCTTCGCAGGCACCGGCGCGCTTGGTCTTGAAGCCCTTTCGCGCGGCGCGCGATACGCGACCTTCGTGGAGGAATCCGCGGAGGGCCGGGGGCTGTTGCGCCAAAATGTCGAGGCGCTCGGCTTGCAGGGCCACACGAAGATTCTCCGCCGTGACGCCTGCCAGCTTGGCATTGTCGGCACGATGGAACCGTTCGATCTGATCTTCGCAGATCCACCCTATGGGCGGCGCATGGGCGAAAAAGCATTTTTATCGGCACTTCAGGGCGGCTGGCTTAATCCTGACGCACTTTTGGTGCTTGAAGAGGCTGCCGAAGCTTCGCTCGAGCTTGACGAACAATTTGTTGTGCTTGACGAGCGGAACTATGGCGGCACAATCATTCGGCTCATCCAAATCAAAGCCGATTGAGATGATTTGCAGCGGTGTTTGCCGTCGCGTTCTTTTTGTGCGGCGACGGTGTCGCCGATATTGATTTGAAGCATGCCGCCCGGAAAGGCCGGGCGGAAATGAAACCGATTGGAGATGTCGCTTGGTGAATAACACCTCCCTCCGACGCCTGTTTTTATCGACCGCTCTTGGTTTCGCGCTGGCTTTGCCGCTCGCAACCGGCTCCGTTGAAGCTCAAAATCAACCCCTGCCCAAACCGATGCCGCCGAGCCAGCGCCCGCGCCACAGGCGCAAGGCGATCAGGCTGATCAGGCGGCTCTGCCGGAAATCACCCAGTCGGATGGCGTCAGCAATTTCACCTTGCCCAATGGCCTGAAAGTCGTGGTCATTCCCGATCATCGCGCGCCGGTGGTGACGCAGATGATCTGGTATCATGTGGGCTCGGCAGACGAAGTGCCGGGCGTTTCCGGCATTGCGCATTTTCTCGAACATCTGATGTTCAAGGGTACGAAAACCCATCCGGCAGGGGAATTTTCGGCCAAGGTCGCGTCGATCGGCGGCGAAGAAAACGCGTTCACCTCCTATGATTACACAGCCTATTATCAGCGGGTTTCGCCGGAAGCGCTGGAAATGATCATGGATTTCGAGTCGGACCGGATGGAAAATCTGGTGCTGAACGATGAAGCCGTGACGACCGAGCGCGAAGTCATTCTGGAAGAACGCCGCATGCGCGTCGATTCCACCCCGGCGGCCATGCTCAATGAAAACACCGATGCGGTGCTGTTCTATAACCACCCCTACCGCAAGCCGGTGATCGGCTGGCGGCAGGAAATGGAAAAGCTGAGCCTCAAGAACGCCATCGATTTCTATCAGCAATATTACACGCCGAACAATGCCACGCTGGTCATCGCCGGTGACGTGACGCCGGAACGCGTGCGTGAATTGACGCTCAAGACCTGGGCCCGCGTACCGAAGCGCGCTGAAGTTCTGCCGCGCGACCGCCCGCAGGAGCCTGAAAAACATGCCGCACGCGTGGTGACGCTGCATGATGCGCGCATTAGCACGCCTTCCTTCCGCATGTCATGGCTGGTTCCGTCCTATGCCAACGAAAAGCGCTTTCCCGGTGTGAAGCCAGGTGATGCGCCGGCGCTCGATCTCTTGAGCGAAATTCTCGGCGGCTCGACCCGTTCGCGCCTTTATCAGACGCTGATCGTCAAAAACGGCATCGCGGCCAACACGGGCGCAGCCTATGGCGGTGATGCGCTGGATGACGGCACGTTCTCGGTCTATGGCTCACCGCGCGACGGCGCAACGCTGGGCGATGTCGAGAAGGCGGTGGAAGCCGAGCTTGCGCGCATCGTCAAGGACGGCGTGACCCAGACCGAACTGGATCAGGCACGCAATCGCTTCCTGAAGGCGGTTATTTTCGCGCGTGACAGTCAGGCCGGTATGGCGCGGATTTATGGTTCGACGCTTTCTGTTGGCCAGTCCGTGGAAGATATCCAGAAATGGCCAGACCTTATCAAATCCGTGACGGTGGATCAGATTCGTGATGTGGCCGAGCGGTATCTCGTCAAGGACCAGTCGGTGACCAGCTACCTCCTGCCACCCGATGCCGAACCGGAAAATGCCCGTGAGAACCCCAACGCGCCCGCAAGCGGTGCCAGCGGCAATGGTGCAGAGGGAGCGATCCAGTGAAGACCATAATCATGCTGAACTTCAAACGCGTCTTTGCTTCTCGCGCTCGCTCGTTCGCAAGCGTTCTGGTCGCATCCATGACGCTTCTCGTGATTTGCGCATTGCCTGCGCGCGCCATCGAAATTCAGGAAGTTGTCTCGCCGAAGGGCATTCATGCCTGGCTGGTGGAGGACAGTTCGGTGCCACTGGTATCCATGCGCTTCTCGTTCAAGGGCGGCACGTCGCAGGACCCCGCAGGCAAGGAAGGCCTCGCCAATCTGATGACTGGCCTGTTCGATGAAGGCGCTGGCGATCTCGATTCCGATGCGTTTCAGGAACGGATCGATAATCTGGGCGCCGAAATGAGCTTCACCGCCACGCAGGACGCCGTTTCCGGCGGCGTTCGCATGCTGGCGGAAAATCGCGATGCGGTGATGGACCTCGTGGCGCTGGCGGTCAACAAGCCGCGCTTCGACCAGCCCGCCATTGATCGCATTCGCAGTCAGGTCGTGGCCAGCATCGAGGCTTCACAGCGCAGCCCCGGCACCATTGCCGCTCGCCGTTTCGCGGAAGTGCTTTATGGCAACCATCCCTATGCGCGTCCCGACGAAGGTACGGCGAAATCGCTCCAGACGATCACCCGCGACGATCTGGTGACGTTCCATCGCAAGAATTTCGCCCGCGACCGGCTGACCATCGGTGTGGTCGGCGCGATCAATGCCAAGGACCTTGGCGTGATGCTCGACAAGGTGTTCGGCGATCTGCCCGCAGCGGCTGAGCTTGTGCCGGTGCCTGACGTCAAGCTGGCGCTCGGCACCACTACCAGCCTCTCCTTCGATGTGCCGCAGACGTCGATCCGGTTTGTCTATCCGGCAATCCCGCGCAAAGACCCGGACTTCTTCGCGGCCTATCTGATGAACCACATTCTGGGCGGCGGCTTCACCTCGCGGCTTTATGCCGAAGTGCGAGAAAAGCGCGGTCTCGCCTATTCGGTTTCGTCGCAGCTGGTGTTGCATGACCATGTCACGGCCTTGGTGATCTCCACCGCGACACGCCCGGAAAAGGCACAGGATCTCGCTCAAGATCATTCGCGAGCAGGTGGCAGCCATGGCGAGCGACGGTCCGACGGAAGCCGAACTTGCCGCCGCGAAAAGCTTCCTCAAGGGGTCTTACGCGGTGAACAATCTTGATTCTTCGGGCGCGATTGCCGAAACACTGGTCAGCTTGCAGGATGCGGGACTGCCGCGCGATTATATCGACAAGCGCTCGGCGCTTATCGAGGCGGTGACGCTCGATCAGATCAAGGCTATTGCCAAGAAGCTGCTCGATGCCGAACCGGCGATATTGATTTACGGACCCGCTAAGAGTTGAGGCTCTGCGATATTCGGGCAATGGCGGCCTGCAAATGGCGTGGTTTGAGTTTATGCGCATGATCTCATCCGAAAAGTCTGCAACTTTTCGGGATCATACGACTTCCGGTGCTCATGTACTTTAAGTACACTTCGCTCCGGTTCTCAAACCCCACCATTTTCGGCTCCCCATAGCCCGAATCTCATCAGAGCCTTGGGCGCCTAAAAACCGAAGATTCCTCTCAAGGGGATAGAGTGTTGGATAACGCCATGCCGTCATCGCCCCGCATTGCCGTCGCTTTCGGCGGCGGCGGCGCGCGCGGCATTGCGCATCTGCATATCATCGAAACGCTGGACGAACTGGGCATCAGGCCCGTGGCCATCGCTGGCTCATCCATCGGATCGATTGTCGGCGCGGGCATGGCGAACGGCATGCGCGGCACAGAAATACACGACTATATGGCGGCGATCTTCAATCGCCGTTCGGAAGTTGCGCGCCGCATGTGGCAGACGCGTCCATCCCGCTGGGTTGAACTGCTGAAAGGCGGCTTTCGCGTCAGCCAGTTCAACATCGAGAAAATTATCGATGCCTTTCTTCCGGCATCGCTGCCCGCCAATGTGGAAGATCTCAAGATTCCCATGAGCATCACGGCGGCGGACTTCCACGCCGCCAAGGAAGTTCAGATTGTCGATGGGGATTTGCGTTCCGCTATTGCGGCTTCCTGCGCCATTCCTCCGGTTTTCGCGCCGGTGCGCCGCAATGGCCGCATTCTTGTCGATGGCGGTCTCTTCAATCCGGTGCCGTTCGATCTTCTGTTCGACAAGGCCGATATCGTCATCGGCATCGATGTCGTTGGGGCACCGCCCGGTGATGACGACTATATGCCCACGACATTCGAAGCGGTCATCGGCGGTAATCAGCTGACCATGTGTTCGATCATCGAGAACAAATTCCGCATTCGCCCCCCGCATATTTTTCTGCGACCGGATGTCGGCCGCATCGGGCTGCTCGATTTCCTGAAATTCGATCAGATTCTCGACCAGAGCGCCGGGGTTCGCGAAGAACTGAAACAGGCCCTCGACCGCATTATCGAGGGCGATAATCTTCCGACGCTGTCCTAGCTCCCGCTTTATTCGGCGGGAATTGCATCTTCCATCGTATCGTCATTGGCGGCAGGCGAAGGCGCATCCACCGTCTTGTCGATGCGCTGGCCTTCACGCGTCGGCTTGACCAGAGGTTCAGGCGTAACGGGCTTGTTGAACAGCAAATGCCGCCCGGCCATGATGCCTTCCGACGCCTGAACATGCAGCCGGTCCTCGTCGCGCTGGCGTACATCCTCGCGGATGGCATAGGCGTTGTTCTCGGCCATGCCGAGACCTTCCAGCGTGCGCTGCCCGAAAAGCAGACCGGATTCGAAAGTTTCGCGCAACTCGTATTCCACGCCCTGCGCCCGCAACTGCAACGTATGCTCGCGGTCATAGGAGCGTACGAACAGGCGCACATCCGGATAATCCGACTGGATCAGGCTGACGATATGGTTGGTCGTTTCCTTATTGTGTGTGCACACCGCGACGATCTTGGCCTTGCGGATACCGGAAGCTTCCAGCACATCCTTGCGGGTGCCATCGCCGAAATAGATGCGGAAACCGAACTTGCCTGCTGCGCGTACGCGGTTGGGCGATTTGTCGATCACCGTCACGTCGATACCGCCAGCCAGCAGGATCTGCGATGCGATCTGGCCATAACGCGAGAAGCCGATCATCAACACGTCGGAACCGGCGCCTTCGAAATCCTCTTCGATTTCATCGACGGGCTTGTCCTTGATGAGAAGCTTCGAACCGATGGCCACCGAAAGCGGGGTCAGCGCCATGGATACGGTGACAGCCGCCACCAGTTCAGAGCCAAGCGCGCTGGAGATGATCGCCGCAGCCGAAGCAGCGGAGAACAAAACGAAGGCAAACTCGCCGCCCTGCGGCAGCAGGAAAGCGATGCGCACGGCGTCGTTATGGCTGGAGCGGAAGATGCGGCACAGAACATAGATGACGGCGATCTTCGCGACCATGAACACCGGCACGGCCAGAAGGATCGTCTTCCAATATTCCAGAATTACGCTGAGATTGAGCGACAGGCCCACCGCAACGAAGAACAGGCCGAGGAAAATACCGCGGAACGGTTCGATGTCGGCTTCCAGTTCGTGACGATAGGAGGATTCCGCCAGCAATACGCCAGCGATGAATGCGCCCATCGCCATCGACAGACCGGCGGCCTGCAACAATCCTGCCGATCCCAGCACGACGAAGAGGGCGGCGGCAATCATAACCTCGCGCGCGCCGGTATTGGCGATGATCCGGAACATCGGGTTGATCAGATAGCGCCCGGCAATGACGAGCGCGGCGATGGCCGCAACCGCCGTTGCCAGATGAAAGCCCGCGCTTGCCTGCGAGGGTTCATTCGGCGAGAGGGCCGGAATGATCGCCAGAATTGGAACGATGGCGAGGTCCTGAAACAACAGGATCGCGAAAGCGCGCTGCCCATGCTTCTGGTTGGTCTCGGCGCGATCCTCCAGCACCTGCATGGCGAAGGCCGTCGAGGAAAGTGCAAGACCGAAGCCGATGATGATCGCGGCCTCCGGGTTGAGGCCAGCCAGATAAATCCCGAGCGCGGTGAGAACCGCGCCACATAGCAGAACCTGTGCCGCGCCAAGCCCGAAGATGGCGTGGCGCAGCGCCCAGAGCCGCGACGGCTTCAGTTCGAGGCCGATGATGAACAGCAGGAAAACCACGCCAAGCTCGGAAAAGTGCAGGAATTCCTCGCCATCGGCGATGAGGCGCGCGACGGGGCCAATCGTGATGCCAGCGGCCAGATAGCCCAGCACTGTGCCAAGCCCCAGACGCTTGAACAGCGGTGCGGCGATGATGGCGCCGCCAAGGATCATCAGGGCCTGTAGGTAGAGATTTCCACCGGTCGGAATCATGCTGTGCGCTCTTGTGGTTCGGAGACGGACGGGTCTCGCGACGTGAGGATTTGGAGAAATGTGGACGGGCTTGCCTTGATGCCCCCCGATTTCGGCAATATAGAAACAAGATATGGCTGCAATCAGCCCAATGTCGACCAAATTGACGATATTTTTTTAGCAAGTCCCGGTCACGACCCGTTGCACAATGCAATGTCCGGTCAGGCGGAGGCGAGCTTGCCAAAGCGGGATTATGCAATGATTTCAGATAATTCAGCGGAAAAGCTGGTCGAGCGCGCGGCCCAGTTGGTGAAGGCTGCCCAACGTGCTGGCGCCGATCATGCCGATGCCGTGGTGATGCGTGCCCGCTCCGTCAGCGTCTCGGTGAGGCTTGGCAAGGTTGAGGGAACCGAATCGTCGGAGAGCGACGATTTTGCGCTGCGCGTCTTTGTCGGTCGGCGGATCGCCAGCGTTTCGGCCAATGCGGGCGCTGATCCGGACCGTCTGGCGGAGCGCGCCGTCGCCATGGCGCGCGTTGCGCCGGAAGATCCCTATGAAGCGCTTGTCGATCCGGCGCTGCTGGTAAAGTCGCCGCGCGATCTCGATCTTTACGACACGACCGAAATCGACACCGACCGTCTGACGCAGGATGCGCTGGCGACGGAAGCAGCAGCGCTTGAAGTCAAAGGCGTGACCAATTCCGGCGGCGCGGGCGCATCGCGCAGCCTCGGCGGGCTGGTGCTTGTCACCTCCACCGGCTTTGCTGGCCACTATGCCGCCACGCGCTTCGGTCGCTCGGTTTCGGCCATTGCGGGCGAAGGCACCAGGATGGAGCGCGATTATGATTTCAGTTCGCGGCTGCATTTCGCCGATCTCGATACGCCGGACGCCATCGGGCGCAGCGCCGGTGAACGCGCTGTGCGCAGGCTTGGCGCGCGACAGGCGAAGACCGGCCCGGTCACGGTGGTCTTTGATCCGCGCCTCGCACGCGGTATTGCCGGGCATTTGGCCAGCGCCATTAATGGCGCGTCGGTTGCGCGCAAGACGAGCTTTCTGCGCGACAGCCTGGGTAAGCAGATATTGAAGCAGGGCATCAACGTCACCGATAATCCGCTGCGCATGCGCGGCTCGTCGTCCCGTCCGTTCGACGGTGAAGGCATTGAGGGCCAGCCGCTGACCATGATTGAGGATGGCGTGCTGCAACACTGGCTGCTGTCCGGTTCCAGCGCCCGCGAACTGGGCCAGACGGGCAACGGACGCGGCGTGCGCTCGGGGTCCGGTGTTTCACCTGCCTCGACCAATTTTGCCATCGAGCCGGGCGCGCAGTCGCCGGAAGACCTTATCCGCGCTGTCGGCACGGGCTTTTATGTGACGGAAGTGTTCGGGCAGGGCGTCGATATGATCACCGGCCAATATAGTCGTGGCGCTTCCGGTTTCTGGATCGAAAATGGCGAGCTGGCCTATCCGGTCAGCGAAGTCACCATCGCGTCGAACCTCAAGGACATGTTCCTCAATCTGACACCTGCATCGGATATCGACCGCAATTTCGGGATGACCGCGCCTACCCTCGTGATCGAAGGCATGACCCTTGCCGGAAACTGACAAACAGAGCGAAGCCCGTGCAGAACTGGCGCTGTTGCGCGATGCCGCCCGCGAGGCCGGACGCATCGCCATGCGTTATTTCGGGCGCTCGCCGGAAGTCTGGTTGAAGGACGGTCACTCGCCGGTGAGCGAGGCCGACCTTGCGGTGGACCGCTATCTGAAAGACGTGCTTTTGACGGCGCGCCCCGATTATGGCTGGATTTCCGAAGAAACCACCGATGACCGCGCCAAGGCAAAGCGGCGGCGCGCTTTCGTCGTCGATCCCATCGACGGCACCCGTGCCTATATTGCCGGTCAGGACCAGTGGTGCGTGAGCATCGCGATTGTGGAGGACGGCAGGCCGATTGCCGGGGTTTTGGAATGTCCGGTTCGCAAAGAACTGATCGAGGCCGGGCAGGGACTTGGCGCGGTGCAAAACGATGCGCCGATCCATGTCAAACTGCCGCCGGAGGGCGGGACGCTCACCATCGCTTCGGCGCGTAGCGCAACGACCATATTTCCGGAAACATGGCGCGACAGGGTCAAGCTGCATGCCTATGTGCCGTCGCTTGCCTATCGTATTGCGATGGTGGCACGGGGCGATATTGCGGGCACCTTCATTCGGCCAAATTCGCATGATTGGGATCTGGCTGCAGCCGATCTCATCTTGAGTGAGTCGGGCGGGGCTATTCTGACAAACGATGCTCTTCCGCTCATTTATGGCGGTCCGACGCGGAGCCACGGCGCTCTTGTCGCGGCCAGCGGGAATTTGCTGCGTGAAATGTTGAGTGTTGTCGCGGAGTGACCGTTGGGTTAATCATGCCGCGAACCAAAATTGTTCAGGGATTATTGTCATGAGTGTCGAAGGCGACAAAAAGCAGCTTCTTCATCTGGTATTCGGCGGCGAGCTGTCCAAGCTTGGAACCGTACAATTCCGCGATCTCGAAAACCTCGATATCGTCGGCATCTATCCCAACTACGAATCCGCAAAAGCCGCCTGGAAGGCCAAGGCTCAAGCGACTGTCGACAACGCTCATATGCGTTATTTCATCGTGCACCTGCATCGGTTGCTCGATCCCGAAGGTGTGACCCTGCAGGCGGACTGAGCAGTTTGCCCGGTCCAGACCAACATATGACGGAAGGCGAAGAGCGGTCCGTTCAGCCCGCGGCCCAGCCCGACAGGCGCAAGAAAAAAGACGGCCTTGCCAAGCGTCTTTGGAAGCGCGTGCGCGGGCCGCTGGCGCAGTCAGCTGTCGTCAAGTCGATATTGGTCTGGCTCATCACGAGCTATTTCAAGCTTGTCTATTATACCAACACGCGGCTGAAGGGCTCGGCTGATCCGCAAGCGCTGGTCGGCAAGGACGATCCTTTCATCGTGACCTTCTGGCATGGCCAGCATCTGATGGGGCCGTTCATCTGCCCCAAGGGGATCGAACTGGTCGCCATGTTTTCGCGCAGCGCCGATGCGGAGCTGAACGCCCGCGTCGCGGAAAAGCTCGGTCTCATGACCGTGCGCGGGTCCGGCGGGCGCAGCTCGCGGGCACAGCCAGAAAAAGGCGGTGCGCGTGCGCTTCTCACCTTGAAGAATGCGCTAAAAAAAGGACAGTCGGCATCGATCATCGCCGACATTCCCCACGGCACGCCGCGTGAGGCCGGCGAGGGGATCATTTTGTTGGCGAAATTGTCCGGGCGACCGATCATTCCGGTTGCTTATGCCTTCTCGAGAAATCATGTTTTGGAGAAGTCATGGGACAAGACGACGATTCCACTGCCTTTTGGACGGTCCGTTGTTGTGCGCGCCGACAATGTCTGGGTAGATGCCGACGCCGATGAAACGCAACTGGAAGAAAAACGCATGGAACTGACGCGCCTGCTGAATGACGCCACGGTGCGCGCCTATGCGGCATTGGAGAAAGCGAAATGAGCGAACGCTGGGCGCGCAATATATTGTCAGCCTATCGCATGTTCGGCTCCGCCGCCTATCCCTTCATGGGGCCTTACATTGCCTATCGCGCGTCGCGCGGCAAGGAAGAGCGGCAGCGCCGTGGTGAGCGTTATGGCAAGTCAGCCGTCGCCCGCCCACAAGGTCCGGTCATCTGGGCCCATGCGGCAAGTGTCGGCGAAAGTGTTGCCATCACGCCGCTGATCGAAAGCATTGCCTCCACCGGCATTCATGTCGTGATGACCACTGGCACGGTGACATCTGCAAAGCTTGTGGCCGATCAGCTGGGCTCCAAGGTCATTCATCAATATGCGCCGCTCGACCTGCAACCGGCGGTCAACAAATTCCTCAATCACTGGAAGCCGGACCTCGCCATCGGCTGCGGATCCGAAATCTGGCCCGCGACGGTGCTGTCGCTCGGCGGTCGTCATATTCCGCAAGTGCTGGTCAATGCCCGCATGTCGGATCGTTCCTTTGCCAGATGGCAAAAGCGGCCCGCGCTGGCAGAAGCCCTGTTCGAAAATTTCGCTCATGTCGTGGCCCAGTCGGAACTCGACGGCGACCGTTTCCGCACGCTTGGCGCCCGCCCGGTCAGCGTGTCGGGCAATCTGAAAGTCGATACCACGCCACCGCCTGCTGATCCACAAGCGCTCTCCATGTTGCAGCGGCAGATCGCCGGACGGCGCAGCTGGGCTGCGATCTCTACCCATGATGGAGAAGAGGCAATCGCCGCAGAAGTGCATCAGATGCTGAAGGTGCGCTATCCGCATCTCGTGACGATCATCGTGCCGCGTCATCCGGATCGCACGCCTGCCATCGAAGCGATGCTGGCGGAAAAGGGGCTGAAAGTCACCAGACGCAGCAGTGGCTTGGCCGTTGAAGCGGATACCGATATTCTGCTCGGCGATACAATTGGCGAAATGGGGCTTTATCTGCAATTGACCGAGATTGCCTTCATCGGCAATTCGCTGACCAAAGAAGGCGGGCACAATCCGCTGGAACCGGCGATGATGGGTACAGCTGTGCTGACTGGCAAGAATGTGCAGAACTTCCGCGAGTCCTTCCAGCGCCTTATCAAGAATGGCGGCGCGCGCATCGTGAAGGACAGGAACATGCTCGCCGGGGCTATCAATTTCCTGTTCAACAATCCGCAGCATCTGCGCGGCATGATCAATGCGGGCGTCAACACCGTGAAGGATATGCGCGGCGCGCTTGATCGCACGCTTGTCGCGCTGGAGCCGTTCATCCAGCCGCTTGTGCTGCAGGCGCAGTTCCCCGGCAATCGCAACGAGGTTGCCTACGTCCACGGCGGCATCTGATATGGCGAGCGAAGCGCCGCCATTCTGGTGGGAAAAGCTCGACTGGCGCGCAAGATCACTGGCCCCTGCCGCCTGGATTTACGGGTCTATCGCCGGGCGACGCCTGATCCGGTCCGAACCACCCAAAATCGCTTTGCCCGTTCTCTGTATCGGCAATTTCACCGTCGGTGGGGCAGGCAAGACGCCCACGGCGATTGCCTTTGCCAAGGGCGCGAAGGCGCGCGGGCTGAAGCCCGGCATCGTCTCGCGCGGCTATGGCGGGAGCTATAAAGGGTTGCATGTCGTTGACCCCGGCCATGACAGCGCCCGCTATGTCGGTGATGAACCGCTTTTGCTGGCGCGCCATGCGCCGGTGGCACTTTCGCCCGACCGGGTGAAGGCCGCGCAGCATCTGCAATCGCTTGGCTGCGATTTCATCATCATGGATGACGGGTTCCAGAGCGCGCGGCTCCATGCCGATTTTGCGCTTTTGGTGGTGGATGCGGGGCGGGGCATCGGCAATGGCCGTGTTATCCCGGCGGGTCCATTGCGTGCGCCGCTGACCGACCAGATGCGCAAGACCGACGCGCTGTTGCGGATCGGCAAAGGCGATGCTGCGGATTTCGTGATCCGTCAGGCGGCCCGCGCCGGACGGCCGATCTATGAGGCCGCGCTTTTGCCTTCATCGTCGGCTACTGTTGCGGGGCAGCGCTGGCTGGCCTTTGCCGGTATCGGCAATCCCGACAAGTTTTATGCAAGTCTTGCACAGGCTGGCGGCGTCATCGCGGAAACGCGCTCGTTTCCCGATCATCACAGCTTTGAACCCGATGAAATCCGCGACCTGATCGATACGGCCCGCAGGCAGGGGCTGGGGCTGATCACCACGGCAAAGGACCATGTGCGTCTCGCCACAATGGTCGGTGTGCCGGCTGAATTTTTGTCGAAACTGGCGGTTCTCGATATCGATCTGAAATTCGAGCGCACGGATGCGCTCCATCATATCCTTGATACGGCGATCGAGCGCTTTAAAAGCCGGTCTTTATAAGGAAACTAAGCCTTCGTGCGGCTGCGCATTTCCGGGTTGAACTCAAGCTCACGCTCGAAGGAAATGAGGCCGGTCGCATAGGCTTCCTGCCGCGCAACGCTCCAATATTTCAATTCGTCCAGCGGAATCTGCGCGCCGGTAACGGCACAGAGCACATAGGAACCGTGCTTGACGATTTCATAGTCGCCGTCGAGATAACGCAGGACAGCTTCGGAGGATGAGCGGGGCGATTCAAATCTGTTCATGTGTGTAAAACCTTTGCACTGAACTCTAGCAAGTGCGAACCTTGGCGTCCAGCGGCGCTGAAGGTCCTTATACCAAATCCTGTCAACGTCTGCCGAAAAGCCGCTCGATATCACTCAGCTTCAGCTCGATATAGGTCGGGCGTCCGTGATTGCACGTGCCGGAACCGGGCGTTGCCTCCATTTCGCGCAACAATGCGTTCATTTCCTCGGGCTTCAGACGGCGTCCTGAACGTACCGATCCATGGCAGGCCATGGTGGCCGCAACATGGTTGAGCATGGCCTGCAATCCGTCGGCGGTTTCATGCTCGGCAATCTCGTCGGCCAGATCGCGGATCAACTGTTGCACGTTCATTTCGCCAAGCATGGCGGGTGTCTCGCGCACAGCGATAGCGCCGGGACCAAACTGCTCCACGCCCAGCCCGAACCGGGCCAGCGTTTCCGCATGACTTGCCAGCCGCTCGGCGTCTTCCTCCGCCAGATCGACCACTTCCGGGATCAGCAGCATCTGCCCCGGTATCGGGCGCGAGTGCAGCGCGTTTTTGAGCGCTTCATAGACCAGCCGTTCATGGGCCGCATGCTGGTCCACAATGACGAGGCTGTCTTCGGTTTGCGAGACGATATAATTGGCGTGAATCTGCGCGCGGGCCGCACCGAGCGGCTTTTGCTGCAATTCGACCGGGGCTTCGCTCATGGTCGCGCGCGCATCGGCTGTCGGAATATTCACGACATCGATTGTCGCCTGCTCGCTTTCGTGGAAGGCAGGCGCGTTGCCGAAATCAAGCGGTCTATGCGCCGGATGTGCAGTCTGCGGCGACCACTCGCTGCGCGGGCTTGGGCGCTCAGGCCGCCAGCTTGTCGAGGCATAATTGTTCGAAGACTGCTTTGGTTGAAACCCTTCGGCGCGGAAAGCCTGCAACATGGCTTCTGCGCCGCCGGTTGCCGGACGGATGCCGGATTGGGACAGCGCCTGCTTGATCGCGCCCACGATCAGGCCGCGCACAAGGCCGGGATCGCGAAAACGGACATCGGCCTTGGCCGGGTGCACATTCACATCGACCAGTGCCGGATCGAGCGTCAGAAACAGCACGGCGACCGGATGGCGGTCACGCGCAATGACATCGGCATAAGCGCCGCGCAGCGCGCCGAAAATCTGCTTGTCGCGCACCGGACGGCCATTCACATAAGCAAACTGGTGCTGTGCATTGCCGCGATTATGGGATGGTATGCCGACAAAACCGGCAAGCCGCACACCGTCACGCTCGGCATCGATGGAAAGCGCGTTTTCGCAGAAATCCTGACCGAGAACCTGCCCGATCCGCTCCAGCGTGGCATCGGCGCCCGTGCCAGTCGCGGGCATTTCCAACGGCGTGCGGTCGGTGCCGGACAGCGAAAAGCGCACATGCGGGAAGGCAATGGCAATGCGCTTCAGCACATCGGTGATGGCGGAGGCTTCGGCACGGTCCGTCTTCATGAATTTGAGACGGGCGGGCGTGGCGTAAAAGAGATCGCGCACTTCGGCTATCGTGCCGCGATTGAGCGCCGTGGGGCGCGGGCCTTCGAGATGACCGCCGGAAACGGAAACCTCAAATCCGGCATCCGCATCCTGCGGACGTGATTTCAAAGTCAGTTTGGCGACCGAGCCGATGGAGGGCAGGGCTTCGCCACGAAAACCCAGTGCACGAATATCGTGCACGTCATCCGAGAGCTTGGACGTGCAATGGCGCGAAACCGCGAGCGGCAACTCGTCGACGGGAATGCCGGAGCCGTTGTCGGTGACGCGCAGCAGCGTCTTGCCGCCGCCGCCGGTCACAACCTCGATGCGGGTCGCGCCAGCGTCGATGGCATTCTCGACCAATTCCTTGATCACGCTGGCGGGGCGCTCGATGACCTCGCCTGCTGCGATCTGATTGATGATGGTTTCGCTTAAATGTCGAATGGGCATGAAGCGATTATAGGCAGATCTGCACGCGGCGGTAATAGCGCCGCGCGCCGCGTCCCGGCCCACTGTGGACTGGCTTCAGGCGGCTTGCGCCTCGCCCTTCTTGTCGAGGCCGAGGTGAATGGCGGGCGCGGGCCGCCCAAGCAGGAAGCCCTGCACCTGATTGCAGCCTTCTTCCTGCAAAATATCCATCTGCGTCTGCGTTTCCACACCTTCGGCCAGCACCGGAATATCGAGGCTATGGCCCAGCGCCAGAATCGCCCGCACGAAAGCCTTCGACTGCACGTTCTGGTCCAGATCGGTGACGAAGCTGCGGTCGAGCTTGATCTTGTCGAAGGGGAAGGAACGCAATGTCGCCAGCGACGAATAGCCGGTGCCGAAATCATCAATGGCGATGCTGACGCCAAGCGCCTTGAGTTCACGCAGGATATGCAGCGCGCGCGCCTTGTCGCGGATGATCGCGCCTTCGGTCACTTCAAGCTCCAGCAGTTTTGCCGGTAGGCCGGTTTCGTTCAATATATTTTGAACCGTGTCCACGAGGCCGGTATGGCTGAGCTGTAGCGGGGAAATATTGACCGCTATCCTGCGGGAAACGGGCCAGCTTGCCGCTTCTTTGCAGGCTGCACGCAATACCCATTCGCCGAGCTGCGTGATGACGCCCGATTCTTCGGCTATCGGAATGAACAGGGTTGGCGGCACCAGACCCTGCACGGGGTGACGCCAGCGCAGCAGAACTTCATAGCCCGATATGCCGCCATCCTTGATGCTGCGCTGGACCTGAAAATTCAGGAAGAACTGGTTTTCGTCAATCGCCGTCCAGATGTCGCGTGCCAGCGCCGCACGCTTGCGCGCCGCTTCATCCATGCTGCTTTCATAGTAGCAAATCTTGTTCTCAATGTTCTGTTTGGCGCGATACATGGCCATATCCGCATTGGACAGAAGCTTTTCCACATCCTCGGCGTCGGTTGGATAGATTGCGATGCCGAGGCTTGCGCCGGGGCGCACAACGGCATTGCCAAGGTCCACAAGATCGCTAAGCGCTATGTTAAGTCGGGAGACGAAGCTGCGCAGATCGTCCTCATCCTGAAATGTCTTCAGGGCTGCAAATTCATCGCCGCCGAAGCGACCGATCAGCTCGCCGCTTTCCAGATGTTCGGTCATGCGGGCCGAAATCTCGCAAAGCAGCCTGTCACCCGCGGCGTGGCCATAGAGGTCATTGACCTCCTTGAAGCGATCCAGATCGATGCCGATCAGCGCAATGCGGTGGTCGCCATTATCGGCACTGACCTTTTCGCGGCTGAGGCGTTCAACGAACTGGGTGCGGTTGGGCAATCCGGTCAGCGAGTCGTGACGGGCAATGTGTTGCAACTGCCGCAGGTTGGAAGACTGGACGTGGCTGTCGATCAGGTAACTGGCAAGGGCAGTGCCAAGCACAATCAGGCCGACTCCGCCGACAGAAGTGGCAAGGGTGAACTTGTCGGCAAGCTCCGCTTCTTGCAGATAGTTCATCGGCGTCACGGTCAGCGCCGCCATGCCGGTGAAATGCAGGCTGACGACGGCTGCGGTAAAGGCCAGAACCGCCAGACGGTAGGAGGTCGGGTAGCGACGCCGCATCAAAAACTGGCCGGAGAGCGAGCCAAACAACACGGCAAACACGATGGATGCATAGAAATAATCCATGTTCCATTCGATCAGCCCGTCCACGCGATAGGCGAGCATGCCGATATAGTGCATGGTGGCAATCGATGCGCCCACCATGGCGCCGCCGATGACGGGGGCAAAGCGGGGAAAGCCGCCGGTCATGACCACGAAGCCGATTCCCGTGCCGACAACGGCAATCGCCAGCGACAGGATGGTAAGGTCTGGCAGAAGCACCACGGGCGCGCTCGGCTCATAGGCCAGCATGGCGACGAAATGCGTGCACCAGGCGGCTGAGCCAGATGCGATCGCCACCAGAAAATGCCAGCCATAGCGCACGAAGCCATGACATCTGGCGGCCTTGCGGACGAGATTGAGCGTGATCGCGGAACCCACGAGGCAGATCAGCGCTGCCAACGTTGTCAGCCACGCGTCATGCTGCGTGGCAATGCAATTGAGAACGGTCATCATGGAATGAAATAGCCCCGATAGCCTTTAGAAGCGAGGTCAGGGCACTGGAATGCCCAAAGTGATTGGCTTGGTCTCAATGGCGGTCAGTGGTGATCCGACAGATAAACCTGGCTGTGCAAGGTCGGTCTTTACAAATGCAGAAACTGGACCGGGATCGCGCAGCCGACAGGCGCAGGCCTTGTCACCGCACGGCGGCATGTCATGATCGCGTTACCCATCCTGGCCCCCCAGCCAAATCCGGCTCAATTTCGATGGGCCTTGGTTGCATAGTAATTCCTGATTAGCGGTTAACGCGAATATCAAGATTGTGATTGGGAGATCATTTTCACAAGAATGTTATAAGAAAGCATCTGCTGTTACAGCGTTTTCGAAAATGAACCGGCATTGCCTGGTGGATGAAGTGTCATACTGCCCGGTAATAAGAGTATATGGTCTACATCTTTAAATGATCGCATCTTCAGATGTTGAATAGGGCCTCTTGGTTCTGTGGTTAAATTCCGTTATTGCAGGCGTTGTTAATATGGTGGGGATACCGGGCATGGGCGACGGCGTGGAAACTTTACCATCTTCCAAGCCTCTGGAGGGCACGGCGGCGGCCAGTCCGATTGTCTTTTCCGACACTCTGGGCCTGTTTCAGCGTGCTTATGGTACGGGGCTCGATACGGTCGTCGTCTTCGCCAGCCCATGGGGGCTGGAAGAACTTTGCACGACCCGGAAATTCTGGCGTATCATTGCCGACAGGCTGTCTCAGCATGGGATTGCATCCTTGCGCTTCGACTGGCCGGGCACCGGCGACGGGCGCGATGACATTGATTTTTCTTCCGGTCTGGAACGCTGGCGAAAGGCGCTGATCGAAGCGGCGGACAAGGCGCGGCTTTTGTCGGGCGCGAGCCGTGTTGTCATCATCGGGCAGAGCCTTGGCGCGGCGGTTGCTGCTGAAACGGCTCCACATATTGAAGGTCTGGCGGCGCTGGCGCTGCTGGCACCGGTGATTTCCGGTCGGTTTTACACCCGCGAGCTGGCGGTGTGGTCGAGCATGGTCGATGCCGATCTTGGCCTTCCTGATGCGCAGCGGATCAAGGGGGCGGTTTCCATTGCATCCCTGACAATGACGCCCGAAATTGCCGCAGATGTGAAGAAGATCAATCTCCTGTCGCTCTCTGAAAAGCCTGCGGACACGTGCCTTCTGCTAGCAAGGGCCGACCGCCCGAACGATGCGGAACTGGCCGGGCATCTGGAAAAGCTCGGCGTGGCAGTCACGGTGGAAGCCTTCACCGATTACGACAAGCTGATTTCCAACCCGGTTATTTCGCATCTGCCGTTGAATGTTGCCGACAGACTGGTCGATTGGTCAGTGGCGCTTGCGGATGGTAGACCGGCCCAAAAAAGTGCCGATGAAACCAACCTCGGCGGACAGATCAGGGGCGACGGCTTCGTCGAAACGCCGGTGGCCTTCGGCCCGAACAATCGTCTGTCGGGTGTGCTGTGCAAACCCTTGGGCGACAGCAAGGGGCATACGGTCCTCTTCCTCTCGTCCTCTTATGATCGGCGCGTTGGATGGGGCCGCACCACGGTCGATATGGCGCGCAGATTGGCGCGGGACGGTGTTTCGTCGCTGCGCTTTGATATCGCTAATGCCGGTGACAGCCCGCCCATTCCGGGCATGCCGGAACAGGTGCTTTATACCCATGCGCCGGAAATGGATGTCGCTGACGCGCTGGATTATCTGGATGTCATCGGGCTGGGGCGTCCGGTTGTGGCGGGGCGGTGCAGCGGCGCTTTCCTCGGGCTGCATTGCGCGGTGCTGGACGAGCGGATTTCGGGTGCCGTGCTGGTCAATCCGGTGACATTCTATTGGGCGCCGGAGCTTTCGGTCGAAGATGTGGTACGGGAAGGCAATCGGACGCTGGAAGATTATGGCAGCCGCGCCATGCGACTCGATACGTTCAAGCGCCTGTTTCGCGGAGAACTCGATATTCGCGCTATCCTGCGCAACCTTGCACGCGGCGTCAGCGGACGTATTCGCGGATTGGCGCGCAAGCTTTTGCGCAGCCGCACCGTTGAAGGCCGGGCGATCTATTCGGCTTTCGATGAACTGAAGCTGCGGCAGGTGCCGCTGACGCTGGTCTATGCCGAGAAGGACAGCGGCCGCGAGCATTTCAATTACTATTTCGATCAGGCAGGCGACAAGGTGCAGGGCTTCGACAATGTAAAGGTCGCGGTCATTCCGGACGCCGATCACAATCTGACGCCCGAACATGCGCGCAACGTCTATATCGACGCCATCCGCGCGCTGGCTTTCAAAACGCGTTAAAACCAGACGCTTCGCGACGATCCGGCAATGCGAATTTCGCCGGACGGTTTGCCTTCGCCATCATGGCGGGGAAGAAGCGCGACGCGCTTCGTCTCCCCGGGAGCGAGATGGAACCAGTTTTCCATTGCCCGCCAGCCTTCGGCGTCAATGCTGACCGATTGCGCCAGCACGGCTGTGCTGAGATCAAGAAACCAGTTGCCGCTCTCTTCCACGACACTGCATTCAATTGTCGCATCGTGAAAGGCTTTGGTGCGCCCCTGCGGAAAATGAAAGGCCTCGGCGATAGTGGCTTCGCTGCGTTTCAACCGGGCGACCGTCACGTCATGGGCCGGAGGCCCGAAGCGATAGGCATAAGTCGTATCGAAAAATGCGCCGAACAATTCGGTTGCCGGTATTGTGACACCGGAACGCGCTGTCAGCGAAAGATCGCGGCGACCGCTTACAACCGACTGGGCACCGGCGCGCAGGCAGGTGAGTTCCAGTGTCAAATCGGCGTCATGGGGCTGTTCGTTCAGCACGTGAATGGCAAGCCCGTTGACGCCTTCGTCGGTCAGGCCAACCTGCACCGGGCGAAAAGCGCGTTTCAGCCCATACCACGAGGGTTTGGGTTCACAGGTCGCATCGACCACGCCCCAGCCGGCACTGGGCAACACATCCTGAAACGTCCAGACCAAGGCACCGAAGCAGGTGCTTGCCGGTCGTCGCCATTCGGCGAAAGTCGCCTCCATCACTTCCGCCGTGACGGCGCGGGAAAGGTGTAGATATTGCTCCATATCCTCCCGCCGCAAGCGGGCCGGATCGTAGCCATAGAGCATTTCCAGATAGGTGTCGCGCACGTCCTCGAAATCCCATGACACGCCGCGATCACGCGGAACACGCGCTTTCCAGCGCGGATCATGGACGGCGGGCACGTCGAGATGCGCCTTGAGCGTGCGTGCCTCCGGGACATTGGAAAAAGCAAGGCTTTCGGTCGCAAAGCGCACTTCGGCGCGGCGCGCATCGTCCAGCGGCCTGCAATAGGCGCTGACGCCATAATAATGGCTGACGCCTTCGTTGCTGATGAAGGGCAGAGCGCCATCACAGGGCGAGTTCGGCACATAGGGAATGCCGGGACAGAGTTTGCGCGCAACGGCGGGCAAAATCTCTTCGGTCAGCGCGCCTTTCCAGATTGTCTCGGGCAGGCCCATCATGGCGCCTTGCTGATAAATCTCACTGCCGCCGCACAACACGGTGAGCGAAGGAGCATGGCGAATGGCGGAAAGAAGTTGTTGCGTCTCCGCCTGTACCTTGGCGACGAAGCCTTCGTCTTTCACCGGATAGTCGAAATTGGCGAACATGAAGTCCTGCCAGACCATGATGCCGAGCTCGTCGCAAACGGCATAAAAGTCAGGCGTTTCATAAGCCGTAATGCCGCTGACGCGCAGCATGTTCATGCCAGCGTCCTGCGCAAGCTGCAGCCATGGTTGATAGTCGGCGCGTGCGCCCGGCAGCCGGACTATATCGGCGGAACTCCAGACAGCACCGCGACAAAAGATTGTCTCGCCATTGATCACCAGCGCGAATGATTTTCCGTCTGCGCCGCGATCAACGCCGATGCGGCGAAAGCCGGTTCGGCCAAGCTTCTGCTTTTCGTTGCCGAGCGACAATTCCAGTTCATGGAGCGTCGGCGCGCCATGAGTATGCGGCCACCACGGTTCTACGCCCGGGACGGTCAGCTGTGCCTGCCAGCGGCTATCCGCTTGTCTGTCACAGGCGATCTGCGAACCCGCGCAATGCAGGGTCAGATTTTCAGCCTTGCCGTGATAGGTGAAGCTGACTGCAAGCCCTCCGTCGCCATTTTCATGAAGCGTGGATTGGATGGAAATACTGCTGACCGTTTCCGCGTCGGGTCGGCTGATCGTCACTGGCCGCCAAGGGCCGACGGCATGAACGTCCGGGCACCAGCCCGGCATATGGCCGAGCGCGGTAGTGCGGATCAGGCGCAAGCCTTGCATATTCATCAATTGCGTGCGCCAGCGTGCGCGCGGGCCTTTCTGCTCCAGGCGGGGGCCAAGAGCGCGGAAACAAAGCGCAAGCTCATCCGCGCCGGTCAGCGTGACGGGCAGGTCGTGGTAGAGGAACATGCTGTCGCTGTTGTGAACCAAAGCGCCGTTCAGATAGACTTCGCAGATCGTGGCAAGGCCCGCAAAATGCAACACCGCCTCACCGGCTGTTTCGGTAAGGTCGAGAAAATACCACGCATCCTGATTGTGCAGCGGTGTCGGAGCAGTGCGGCTGAAACGCCCTGCTTTTTCCAGCGCTTCCGCCACCGTGCCCGGAACCGGCGCATCGAGATACGCGCCGTTGCGCGGCACATCAGCGGGCGACGCGGCCTCATTGTCTGCGGTCAGGAAAAGCCGCCAGCCTTCGGCAAGCGGGCGGCTTGATGCAGCTTGTTCAGGCAGCATCGCGGCCAAGTTCTGTTGCAAGCGCCCCCGTCATGCGATCCCATGCTTCGGCGGCAGGTGTCAGCGCGCTTGCCAGTGCGTCGAATTTCTTGCGCATCACGGCACGCGCAAGCT
The DNA here is from genome assembly GCF_030067775.1 of Ochrobactrum sp. SSR. Taxonomy (NCBI): domain Bacteria; kingdom Pseudomonadati; phylum Pseudomonadota; class Alphaproteobacteria; order Hyphomicrobiales; family Brucellaceae; genus Ochrobactrum; species Ochrobactrum sp. SSR. Next base: position 134,486 of record NZ_CP125970.1, read on the forward strand.
GGAATTGCACGGCCTTGGCCGTTTCGGCGATCTGGATCGCATCGGCGGCAGCAGCGGTGAAACGCTTGCCTTCGCCCAGCCATTGCAGATGGCTTGCAGCCAGTTCGAAATTTGCACCAAGTTGGCGCAGCGTGTTGAACGCATATTTGTGAAAGAAGCCGAAGGGGCGTTCGGCGATGGCTTCTACCTGCGCCGGAAACACAGCGGCGAAAGCGCGGATCGGATTGGCCTTGGGCCTGCGCGCAAAATGGCGTGGCAGCAGAATTTCTGCCACGCGCCGCTGATGCGCTTCACCGGGCATTTCCTTCGGGAACTTCGCAAATTCCGTATAGGGCAGGAAGGGCAGGTCTGCTTCTGTCAGATGGCGCTGAAAGACACCGTTAAAATCCTCGCCCTCCAGATGGTAGAAGCCGCCATTGTGGAAATAATCGAGCGAGCGGTTCGCAACATCCATGCGATTGATCGCGATGGTGGTCTTGCCATGTTCGGTGCGATAGCTCACGCCCTGCGTGTCAGGCATGAAATAGCTGTCCATCTCCACCATGCACAGCCGTCCGCGCCCGATCTGTTCCGCGATATGGCCTTCCACACTGTCGAAGATCGCAAGTTCCGTTGCCCGCACACCATAGAGCGCTTCGAGGTCTTCCAGCGGCACCTTGAAGAAGGTGAACTGGTCGCCCTCGAAATCCTGCGTCAGGGTAAAGCCCAGCATCGCTTCGGGCACGACCCGAAGCGATGCCAGCACTTCGATCCAGAGATCGACATAGCAATTGGTTTCGGGCCAGATGCGTGTCTGCGCATGCAGCGCATGCGGCGCGTAGGTTTCTGGCGAGATATGCGGAAAGACTGCCTGCATAACCTTGATCGATCCTCGTTTCACTCCGGTCGGATTATGCTTTAACCCCACAATTCGTTGCGTACGCTTTCTGGCCAGGCTTTGACGTCGAGGCCGTGATGATGGAACAGCGCCAATGCGATGCGCTCCAGTCCGAAACCGACGCAAGCCGTGTGCGCGACTTCACCGTCATGTTGCGACAGGCCCCATTTCACGCCGAACTGGTCCTGATGATAGTTGAAGCTCATGCAGGCGGTTGGCTTTTCGACGCTGGTGATCGGGATCAGCAATTCGAATTTCAGGTTCTGGTCGCGCTGGTTGTTGACCAGCAAACGACCCGCGCGTCCAAAGAAAGGATCGTTCGCCACGTCGATTTCCACCGGCAGGCCGACTTTCTTCATCATGTCCGTGCCGCGCTCTATCCAGAGCTGGCGGAACTCCATCACATCCGCTTCCGTGCCCATGCGCACATATTCGCGCATGCGGAACAACTGCTGGCGGGCAGGGTCCACCGAAGGTTCATGGCGGAAGCAATAGGATTGCAGGTCATAGAGGCCGCCGCCCTGCGGCAGCGGACCGCGCTTGGCAATGGTCGGGTAAAGCGGGTAGCAGGCGGCGGGCGTCAGGACGATGTCCGTTGCCTTCTGCTCCAGCGTCCAGTCTTGCCCCTCATCCATGCATTTGATGAGGTTGATATGATCCAGCTCGCAACCGCAGAAGCTGTGCACCGTGCCGGCCAGCTGCGGGAAGCTCTTCATATAGCCGCTTTTTTCGAAGTAAGCGCGATTGAGGCCGGGCGGAAAGCGGATCGCTTCGGCACCATCGCCGCCGCCGGTGCGGTCAATAAGGCGCTCGAAGGCCACGATGACATCTTCAAACTGGCCGGAGCGTCCATAGAGGCCGTCCACGCCGGTTTCAATCAGCAGTCCGGCATCGAAAAGCCGGTTGAGAAAAGATCTTTGCGCGTCCATGGCGTTATCCCAAGAGGCTTGTGTTCTGTTTGTGAATGAGCAGCATGGTCGCCGTATTGCCGAGGATGCGCTCGTTGGAAATCATCAATTGCGCCGAATGCGCATCGCGCAAATGGCGGCCAAGGCTGTAGGGCGTGCCGTTCTTGTAGCCCATGATGCCGCACACCAGCATGGCGTGGTTGATGACCTGCAGAATGGTCTGCGATGCGGCAATCTTCAGATTGTTCATCGCTATGGCAAAGCCCATGGAAGCGAGCTTGTCGGCGTCGTGCTTCGCGTCCTTATAAGTCTTGAGGCAGGCGACGATTTCCGATTTCAGCATTTGCAGCATGTTGGAGGCTTCCGCGACACGCAAAGCGCCCGGCTGCGGTGCGCCCGGATTGCGGCGCGCTGCGGCGCGCACAAAAGCCTGCGCGCGGTTCACTGCGTCCACGGCGATGCCGTACCAGAGCGAACTCCACAATGTATGTGACTGGGCCAGCATCGATTGCGCGGCAATCTCGGCAAATGGATGCGGCAGGATCTGCACCTTGTCCGCTTCGCCGCGAAATACAAAGCCTTCCGAACAGGTGCCGCGCATGCCCAGCGTGTCCCATTCATTGGTCTTTTCCAGCGTGTACTGGTCTTTGCGGAAAACTGTCATGACCTGATCGGACGAAGCTGCACCTTCGTGCGAGCGCGACGTGATCAGGATTGCATCGGCATAGACGCCATAGGAAATAACCGTGGCGTTCTTTTCCAGACGGCAGGTGTCGCCGTCGATTTCGATTGCGCAGATGGAATTGCGCAGGTCGCCGCCAATGCCGCCTTCCGTGGTGGCGGACGCAAGCAGCAACTGCTGGTCCGCAACGTCGCGCATGAAGCCGCGATGCCATTCAACCGATTGCCCATGTTCCACAAGGCTCGAAAGCTTGATGTGGTGCATGGCGAAGATCATCGCGCTTGCGGCACAGGATTGCCCCAAAATGCAGCAGAGTTCTGCAATCTGGTCGATTTCGGCGCTTTCGCCGCCCAGATCGCGCGGCACCTGAATGCCCAGCAATCGTTCGGCCTTCATCGCATCGATGGCTTCGCGCGGAAAGCGCCCTTCCTTATCGACTTGATCAGCGAATTTTCCGGCGATGGCTGCTACGCGACCGGCACGCTCGGAAAGGCTGTTCCCCCCGCCTGCATTCATTATGCGGCCTCGTTATCCTTGAGGATGCTGGTGATGGTCTGTTCAATCGCGCTGATGCTCGCAAAGGATTTGCGGTTCAGAAACTGATCCGGAAATTCGATGTCGAATTTGTCTTCAAGGCCCAGCATCAGCTGCACCGAGGCGAAGGACGACAGGCCCGCCGTATAAAGATCGGCATCGTCTGCAATGTCGGTCACGGCTATGGGCAATCCGCCGACCTTTGCCAGAATTTCCCGAATGGATTCATTCATGATTCATTTCCCCGCTCTTGGTGCGCGTCGACGCAAGCGTTTTTATCCGGCGCACCTTTGCCTAAAAGCTCTTGAGGGTCTGCAACCCCTGCTTGAGGCGATATTAGCACCAGCAAGCCTTTATATTATGTTGACAGGACAGGGTGGTTCCCGGTCAAATATGCAAAGCGTCGCATATAGTTAAATATTAATGATCTTCGCGGTTAATGTCGGAACATAAAGGTGGCTTCGAAGCATTAATTGAGCTTATGTGGAAGCTGGATTTAAATTTATCGATATTTATGACGTGGATATTCGTATTCTCTTATTGATCGAATAATATTATTTGATAATAAAAAGAGAATTGCGAAAGTTGAATCTCCATGAAGTCTTGAAATGATCGATATCATTTACGTTATAACGCCGATATTCGCGCTCATGGCATTTGGTTTTATTGCTGTGAAAACGGGGTTCTTTCCCGCTTCTGGTGTCGGCAGTCTCATTTCCTTCGTGAACAATTTTGCGACGCCCTGCCTGCTGTTTTACTCAATTACGACGAGCGACTTTCGTTCCGCCTTCGATCTCAAGATCATCGGCCCGTTTTATGTCGCGGCGATCATCTGCTTTGTGCTTGGCATTACCATCGCCCGCAAAGTCTATGGAAACCGCCCAGGCGAGAGCGTGTCCGTCGGGTTCTCCGGCACATTCACCAACACGGTGCTGATCGGCCTGCCGATCATGACCCGCGCCTATGGCGATCAGGCGCTGCCGGTTACCTTGTCGATCATCGGTTTGCATGGTGCGATCCTGCTGACGGTCGGCATGATGACGATGGAGCTTGTGCGCCGTGATGGTCAGGTCTTGAGCAAGACGATTATCGTCGCCTTGCGCCGCATCGGTTCCAATCCGCTGATCTGGGGTATTGCCACCGGCATCATCGGCTCCAGCCTCGGGATCAAACTCATCGAGCCTGCGGATGCGTTTTTCTCGATGATGGCGCAGGCGGTCGTGCCGGTTTCGCTGTTTGGTATCGGCGGCGCGCTGACTCAATTCAAGCTGTCGGAAAACTGGAAACAGGCTCTGATCGCATCGATCATCAAGCTGATGGTGCATCCAGCACTTGCCTATGCGCTGATGATCGGCGTGCTGAAAGTTCCCATGGAAACTGCGCGTTATGGCGTGCTGCTTGCAGCCATGCCCGCCGGTGTGAATGTCTATATATTCGCAACTTATTATAACCGCGCCTCTGGTGTGGCGGCCAATGCCATTCTCATCGGCACGCTGCTTTCAGCGGTCACCATGTCGTTCTGGCTATATATTCTCGCCGTCTAGCGAACACGCCCGTCTCAGACGGCGCGCCTGCGCTTCGCGGAGATTTCGTAGCGTTCCCACCCGACCAGAACAAAGCTGGAAGCGACGATCAGCAAGGCGCCAACGAAGACGTTTGTTGCCGGAATTTCCGCCCAGATCGCATAGCCATAGACAAAGGCCCAGATGAGGCCAGTATATTCGACCGGAGCAAGTGCCGATGCGGGCGCGTGACGAAACCCTTCGTAGAGAAGATACTGGCCAAGCGTTGCGATCAAGCCGAGGCCGAACATGAGCGCCCAGCCCATACCATCCGGCCATTGCCAGAGCCATGGAAAGGAAACTGCGCAGGCAATGCCGAAGATCAGGCTGGTTGCGAACATCTGCGTCAGCGTTGTTTCACTGCGGCTGACGAGCCGGATCAGGATCGTGCTCCATGCCCAGCAAAAGCCAGCCACTACGCACATGATGGCGGGTATCAGGTTTGGCGAATGGCCCGGATTGGCCGCGATGACAACGCCCACAAAGCCGCCGAAACAGGCAATCCAGCGTCCGGTTCCAATCCGCTCCTTCAAAACGAGAATGGACAGAAACATGACCATGATCGGTGCGGAGAAATAAAGCGTGGTCAATTCGGCAAGGCCAAGAAACTTGGCGGCATTATAGAACAAAAGCCATGCAAACAGCATCAGCCCGGCACGCAGGACAAGCGTGCCGCGATAGGGGCTGTGCATGATCGACGGGTGGCGGTAATAGCGCACCAAAGCGCCGGTAATCACGACAATGACCAGACTGCGCATGAAGAGGATTTGGGGCACGGCATAACTGGCGACGAGCCATTTCACCAGTGCATCCTGCAAGGCGAAGCATGCATAGCCAGCCGATGCCAGCGCAATTCCGACCAGCGGCTTTGTTTCCTGCATGCCCGTCGACATAATAACCCGCCAAACCGTTATTTTAAAACGAGCAGTTACCGCTGCCGCAAGGCAATGTCATGTCAAAAATAATGATTGATTGATCAGCGTTTGTGACAGGACGCGACCACAAACCATCTTCTACTCATGCGCGCAGTGATATTCAGGCATTCCATGCAGTGTTGAAAGTTGTTTTCTAAAGACAATGTAAAATACGACATATGCCGTATTTTAAATGTTTCTGTATGTCTATTCAATGTTCTCTTGTCGCCAATGCATTTTAGTGACAGAAAATAAGCTGTTCGGGGCAAGGGGGACATCGTGCGGTCGGGGACACTAGCGGGGATGCGTGGCGCGCCGGGATGGCGCTATCTTTGTGCGATGATAGTCGGGCTTTTTTGCCTTGATATCCGGTTCGTTGGCGGCTCAATCCGCGCCGACGGCGGCCCCGATAGAACATGTTATATTTAGCAATGGGTCTATCGTTGGTTGGATTGGGGCGACTGTTGGCGGAACGCTAACTTATTCACTGGCATCAAACCCGATGCATGGCATCATTACCAATTTCTTTCCTGAAACAGGAATCTTCACGTATACACCTGCACCGAATTTCAGCGGCGTCGATACATTCACATATCAAGTAACGGACGACACTGGCAGTGCTTCAAATACAGTAACAATTACTGTATTGGGACAAAATCCGACCGTCATGTCAGTGACCGTTCCAAGATCCGGCTACTACAAAGCCGGTGATAAGTTGAACTTCGTCGTGAATTTTGATGATTTGTTTTCCGTAATTGGGAATCCGGTTATACCAATCGTTATAGGTACAACCCTAAGAAATGCGATTTATACACCAACACCAGGGAATGTAAGCAGCAACAGCTTAACTTTCTCCTATACTATCCAGCCTGGCGACATTGATGCAAACGGGATTAGCATTGGGCCTGCGATAGTTTTGAACGGCGGGACAATTGAGACCAACGCGGGTCAGCCAGCCGATCTTACACTCAACAATGTTGGTGCTACGAACGGGGTTCTTGTTAATACAGCCAATCCAACAGTGGTGCTTTCAACGTCGTCGCCCGCCTCCAGCGAGGAGAAGATCATTACCATCACTTTCTCGGAAGCGGTATCGGGGCTGGACCAGAACGATTTCGAGATATCCACTACAGGACTCCATGATATTACTTATCGTTTGGATTCATCCGTTAACAATATAGTTTATACGCTTCGAATGCGGGTTCAAAGTAGTGAATCGGTTCAGATACAATTACCAGAAAACGCTGCCGTGAGTTTTTTTGGAAATAAAAATCTTGCGTCCAACATATTGGATATTTCAGTTGTTAAATCATCCGATGCGAATTTGCAGAATCTTATTCCCAGCACAGGTACTTTAACGCCGACCTTTGCTCCCAACACGAGCTCGTACACGTTGAATGTCGCAAACGATGTGGAGAGCATTTCGTTCACACCATCGCTTGCAGATATCAACGCAACGGCTGTCGTCAATGGGGCATCAACGCCCAATGGAACGTCCAGCGCTTCAATCCCATTGGTGGTGGGGAGCAACACGGTTACCACGACTGTTACCGCGCAGGATGGAACCACCACGAAGAGCTATACGGTCAATGTCATTCGCGCGCAGTCCGGCAATGCCGAACTGGTGGGCCTTGTTCCGAGCGCTGGATCTCTTGACCCGGCATTTTCGCCGAGCGCGACGACTTACGCGCTGGCGGTTCCAACCGAAACATCGTCGTTACAACTGACGCCCACTGCCGCTGATCCGACGGCAACCATCACGGTCAACGGAGCAGCCGTTGCGTCCGGTAGCGCGAGCAGTGCGTTCCCGTTGGGCATCGGCAATACGACCCTAACGGTTGTCGTCATTGCGCAAAATGGAACGACACGCAGCTATATGGTGAATGTCACGCGCGCCGTGTCGGCGGATGCAACGCTTGCGAGCCTTGTTCCGAGCGTCGGATCGCTGGACCCGGCATTTGACAAGGAGACGCTCAGCTATTCTGTCAATGTCGAGAATGGTGTCGAGAGCATTTCATTCGTGCCAACCGTTTCCGAGCCTTCCGCCCGGGTAAGTGTTGCAGGAAGCAATGTTGCGTCGGGAAGTTCAAGCGCTCCGGTGGGGTTGGGGGTTGGTGCGAATACGGTTTCGATTGTTGTAACTGCGCCAAGCGGCGCCAATCGCAGCTACACGGTGGTTGTCAGCCGTGCGGTGCCGGTCTTCCCGGACCCGACGCTTGATCCCGAAGTGATCGGCCTGTTGAACGCGCAGACAAGTGCGGCACGACGTTTTGCGCAAGTTCAAACCCGGAATTTTCAAAACCGGCTTGAGCAATTGCATGATGAAGGCGACCGCAGAAAGTCCAGTCTCGGTGTACGGCTCGGCGGGCAGGCGTCCAACGCGGCATCGGTGGACCCGTCCGACCGGTCTTCTTCAGCGTCTGCAACGCCCAATGCGGCCCTTGGCTATGCGCCGGAAAAGCGCAATGCTTTTCCGGGCAAGGTGATCGGCCTGAAGGACCCGGAACAGCCCGCACCAGCTTTGGACCCTGACCTTGGACCATTCGCATTCTGGAGCAGCGGCTTCGTCAATTTTGGTGAGCGCGATAGTGGCAAGCTCGATCTGGACTATACGCTTGTGGGCGTGAGTGGCGGTATCGACTATCGGTTTTCGGAACGGTTCGTGGCCGGTTTTGGCGTAGGCTATGGGCGGGATCGGACCGACATTGGTGACAACGGCACGGAAAGCCGTGCCAATGCTTACAGCGCTGCCTTCTATGGCAGTTTCAAGCCGCTCGACAATTTCTTTATCGATGCGCTGGTGGGCGGCAGCATTCTGGATTTTGATTCCATCCGTTTCATCACGACAGACGGAAGTTTGACCGACGGCAAACGCGACGGCAGCCAGATGTTCGGGTCTCTGACGGCGGCCTACGAATTTCGTCAGGAAACGTGGCTGGTTTCACCCTATGGCCGGTTGGAAATGTCGCGTTCCTGGCTCGATGGCTATGCCGAAAGCGGAGACAGCATCTATCGGCTGACCTATGGCGATCAAACCGTGGACACCGTCACGGGTGTGGTTGGTCTGCGCGCCAATTACGCCATCGACTACACATGGGGCCGTTTGACGCCGGGTGTGCGGGCAGAATACGCGCATGATTTTCAAGGGGCGAGCCGGACCGCAATGGGCTACAGCGCACTCGGTGGGCTTCCTTATGCGCTCGACATCGAAGGCGAGAGCAGCGATAGCGGAAATGTCGGTCTGTCGCTTGATTTCAGTTTCGAAAATGCATGGACCACCGGCGTAGAATATCAGACCGGCTTCGGCGGCTCTGGCGCGCGAGACCACGCATTCGCACTGCGGGTCGGTGCGAAGTTCTGACAAAAGGCGGCTGCAGGGCCGCTTTTATCTTATCTCGCGTCTTGTGGGTTCAATTCACGGAACAAAAACTGGTCATCTCCATTAATAAGGTGACCAATTATTAGCCGGATGCACTATGGACCGTTATGGTGGGGTTCCTAATCGAAATCTGCCGTTGAACTCAGCCAACACCAGGTTGCCGACTTTGGCCGCGATGGCCGGGGTCATTGCCATATTCTATTTCGCCAAAGATGTTTTCCTGCCGCTGGCCATAGCGATTTTGCTCACCTTCATGCTGGCGCCGATTGTGGCCTTCCTCCGCCGGCTGCGGCTGCCGAGGCTGGTGGCGATCATCACCAGTGTTGTCGGGGGTTTCCTGATCATCGCGATTTTCAGCGCGATCCTGGCCTTTCAGGTGACGGAGGTTGGGCAGAACATCGCGACCTACCAGTACAACATCATTGAGAAAATACGGAATTTGAAGAAGGCAGGCACGGAAGGCGGGATCATCGACCGCTTGAACCGCTTCGCCGAACGGGTAGGGGCCGAGATCAACAGTCCGGAAGAAAAGCCGGATGTTCCCGGGATCAATCCGGAGCCGGAGAGAAAACCGGTGCTGGTTGAAGTCTTCTCGCGCCGCAGCCCCATCGAAACGCTGGAAAACGTTCTGGGGCCGCTGATCAGCCCGCTGGCGACAACCGGCCTTGTCATCGTGGTCGTGGTTTTCATGCTGCTTGAAAGGGAAGAACTGCGCGACAGGTTTATCCGGCTTGTCGGTTATGGCGATTTGCATCGAACCACCGAAGCCCTTCAGGAAGCTGGTAGTCGCGTCGGTCAATATCTGCTGACCCAACTCATGGTCAATATTGCCTATGGCGTGCCATTGGGCATCGGCCTGTGGCTGCTTGGCATACCCAATGCGCTGTTGTGGGGCATGCTCGCTATAGTGCTGAGATTTGTGCCCTATATCGGGCCGGTGATTGCTGCGGTCATGCCGATATTTCTGGCATTTGCGGTTTCGCCCGGCTGGACATTGCTCATCTGCACCATCGCGCTCTTCATCATTGTGGAACTCATCAGCAATAACGTCATCGAGCCGTGGCTATACGGCTCGCGAACAGGACTGTCCCCCCTTGCAATCATTGTATCCGCGATCTTCTGGGCATGGCTCTGGGGACCTGTTGGGCTGGTACTCTCAACCCCGCTGACGGTTTGTCTCGTAGTGCTGGGGCGGCATGTGCCGCAGTTTGAGTTCTTCGAGATATTGTTCGGCGACGAGCCGGTCCTAGACCCGGAAGAGAGGCTCTATCAACGCCTGCTTGCGGGAGACCCGATCGAAGCAACGGATAATGCGGAAGAAATCCTCGAAGAGAAGTTTCTGGTTGAATATTATGGCGCTGTTGCCATCCCGGCGCTCCTCCTTGCGGAACAGGACAGGGCGCGCGGGGCGCTGAATGAAAAGCAGCTGAAGGACGTCACCAGCAGCGCAGATATGCTTGTTGCCAATCTTCGCATGATTGCAAATGAAGAACTGGACAACGATGAAGATGTGACGGTCGATGCGGCCACCAAGGAAAAGGCCAAGGTCGAACTTCCGCCCGGTGAGGGGAGAACTGTCGTCTGTATCGGCGGCCATGATGCGCTGGATGACATTACCGCCGAAATGGTGGCTCAGGTGCTGTCCGTACAGGGTGCGCGCGCCACTGTTATCGGCCATGCGGGCTTGTTGCCAAGCCAGTTGAAAAAAGAGGCTGTCGCCGAGGCGTCCGCTATCGTGGTCTGCTATCTCAATGTGGAGTACGCGACACGCGGAAGGTTCTCTATCCGCCGTCTGAAGCGTCTTAATCCAGATGCGTTGATCGGTGTTGCCATATGGTCCCTTGGGCAGACGAGAGACCGCAAGGAAGGCGCAGAACTCCAAAATAGAATTCGGGCGGATTTTGTTGCCTCCGGGATCGTTGACGTTGTGATCAACTGTCTCGCGGATGGAGAACCGCCGAAGCTTCGCTTGTCGGATACATCAAGCGACAAGCAACGCGCGCCAAAGGAATAGTGCGGTCTCGACACACGGTCTGGTTCAGACATGGGGCGCAGTCACCGATCTGACGCGACCCCCACAACTACATACTATGCTGTTCCACATATGTCTGATGGCAGTGAAACTAGGCCACGCCGCTCACGGCTATGCAGCGGATTTCGGCGCTTCATCAATTCCATTACTGTGTCTCATGTGGTCCACATCAATATATTTAATTAAGGATTTGAAAAATGGATACGAATTTTATTGGTTCTGTCATTCACGCTCTGCCCGTCGAAGATATGATCGGCGGGCCGCTGCAGGCCATGATTAAGGCTCAGCTACAGGCGAGCCACAGCTATGCAGAATTTCTGTTAAAGGTATGTATTAAGGACGGCGTCGCTATTGCCGTTCAGTTCGATTACGACGAGACCGTAATCAACGAGCAAGATGGAACTCCATCTACGCTCAAGAAGACTATGCGTATTCCTTTGCTTGCAACTATTGCTCACCCCAATATTTGCATTGAAGAGGGTACTATTGATTTTGAGCTGGAAGTTACGCAGGCAGAAAAATCCCAGAGCACGACTAAGGCTGATGCAACGGCCGAAGGCAGCATCGGCTGGGGGCCTTTCAGCGTTAAACTAGCAGGTCGCGTATCGCATAAGTCCGAACAAACGCGATCAACGGACACCCGGGCGAAGTATAGCATTCATACCCAGGTAAAGCGTCAGCCTGCGCCGGAAGCGCTGCTGCGAGTCATTGACTTCCTGACAGACGCTGCCACCAAGCCTGTGATGCACAAGGATGTCAAAGCCGTGGATTTCCCTAAGACGGATCCAAAGAACCTGATGCTCACTCCTAGCGAAAATAATAATGGAGGCGACACAAATTAAGCCAATAATAAATTAATTAATTACAAATATTAATATTAAATATTATTAATTAATAAAATTGAATCGAGGTGAGAAGATCGCTGGGCGATCTTCTCACCCAAAAGGTAGTATTATGTCTATAAAAGATTGGTTATATAAAAAAGACCGGAATTGAAGAATCTGATACTTCTTCAAAAGATCATGGATCTAATTTTTTTTCAAAGTAATCGACCGGTATTATCAATAGATGAAATTGCACTCGGTATGCAGCACGCAGCCATGGCAGCAAACCGATTGGTCGCGCGTCAATACTTACAGGCTATGGAGCCTTTCTTTGACGACATTGGCGATGGGCGCCTTAAGCCTAAAGTCGTTGATATCGAGCTGGATGACGACCATCAAATCAAAATCCCTCTAGTGGCGATGTCTACGCCTCGCGGGCTTCTTCTGGAAAAGATGAAAGTATTCTTGACCGTCTGTACAGAAGCCATCGAGCCAATGGACGCCTCTGCTCTTTCCGGGGAAGAAACGACGAACCGCTTTATTGTAAGCCTCTCTCCAACTGCGCATGACAAAAATGGGCGCTGCCCCAGCCATGTAGATATCGAGATGGAGTTTGCATCGTTTGAGCCGCCGGAAAGCGTGATGCGTTTGATCGACGAGTACACACGTCACATACAGCCCGTTCGTCAATCGTGAGGTTATTGTTATGGAGCAACAACGAAGAATAGGTCAATCTGGTCTAAATTTGATTAAAGAGTTTGAAGGTTTGAGGCTCGAGAAATACAAAGATGCTGTAGGAAAATGGACTATCGGCTATGGCCATTTAATACTGCCTTCAGAGCGATTTGACCGGCCTTTAACGGAATTGGAGGCAGAGGATTTACTTCAAAGTGATTTGAGGAAATTCGAAGGGGGCGTCATCCAGTATGTCGCCGTCAGTATGAACCAGAATCAATTCGATGCTCTCGTATCATTCGCATTCAATCTAGGGCTGGCCAATCTGAAAGGCTCGACGCTGCTTCGCCTCCTGAACCACGGTCAATATACAGAAGCTGCAGAACAATTTTTGCGATGGAACAAGGCGGGTGGAATGGCGTTGCCCGGTTTAACGCGCAGACGGGCCGCTGAGCGCGATCTGTTCTTGAGAGCACCTTAGAGCCTGTTCCAAAAGTCGCCCTGTGTGGCTGCAAATGGCAATTTTCTGCGTTCCGGTGCTCACGTACCTTGAATACGCTCCGCTCCGGTACTCGAAAATCACCATTTTCGCACACACATGCCGCTTCTTGATTCAGGCTCTTAAAAATAGGGAAGAAATTAATCGAGATATTTTTATATAATTTAAACTATGGGGAATAAACAATGTTTAATCTACGGGGCGTAATTTTTAGAAATAATTTGGACTTAATGATATTTAATATAAATTACTGCATATATATACTTTATTAATTGATTCGTCTATTTTAAGTGGATAATAAAATGAATTTACTAATTATAGACAGCCATGATATATATTTACGAGGGACAATGCATGGCTTAAAGAACATCGACAAAAATTATTGTATTTACGGGTGTAATTCGATTTCAGATTGGTCTGAAGACATCGAAAACTTGATATTGTCAGCGGTGTTAATTGCCGGTGACTGTTCCCCATCAATCCTGACGGGGTCACTTGAAAAGATTAAAGAAAAACTGCCACTCGTTCCAATAATATTGATGGTTGGCGATGACAGTAGCTTTCGCCGCGGTGGATTTGATAGTTACAATATAAAATCAGTTATCAAGAGGAGTACCTCAATCGACGGTTTGCATGATGTAATATCCGTTATTAATTCCGGGTTCACGTGTTACTCGAATGAGATAAATTCCATGGGGAACCGGCGTAGGAACTCCGGCTTGTTGAGCAATCGGAAAGAAGAGATACTTAGGCTCGTATTGGACGGTTGCACGAATAAGCAAATTGCCAAGATTTTGAATATTAGTCCCGGAACGGTAAAGTCACATATAGAATCTATTCTTGTAAAGTTGAATGTTAATAGCAGAATCAAAGCTGCTACAACCTACTTCATGAACGGCCATGCTGCGGATAATTTATCGGTGGTTAGCGATCGAAATTTTGGAGTTGAATGATCGTGCCCTTGGAGGATTCGCAAAGGTCATTACCTCGCCCAAATAGCGGCTTCAGCAGGCCGCTTGTCCAGAGAAGACGCTGATGGCTGAAACGGGAGGTGAGCGCTAATTGCGCCACGCCCGTTACGGTCGCGAGCAGCCGGAGAGGGGGCATTTCATGCACGGTCCGGCAAGGTCTCGGCGTTCTTTCCTTGTGGTCAAGGCTATCGGAGCTATGATCTGGCTTCGATACAAACCAGCGGGAGAGCGACCATGGCAGATTCACCATCCAATATTGCGAAGCGGAGCGTCGTCGTAGACGGTTTTACCAATAGTGTTCTGGACCCGTCCGAACCGATGTTGGGTCCATTGCAGAATGGCGGCACGATCATCGCCAATACCGCGCCAGGTTGCTGGGGGCCGATGATTACGCCGCGTCTCCGCGGTGGACACGAAGTGACCAAGCCAGTCTATATTGAGGGCGCAGAGGTTGGCGACGGTGTTGTCATCCGCATTCGCGATATTTCCGTAACCTCATTGGCAACAGCGTCCGGTCACGACGCCGTTTCGAACAAATATTGTCTCGGCGATCCGTTTGTTGCGGCGCGCTGCCCTGTCTGTGAAGAAGTTTGGCCCGAAACGCATATTGAAGGCGTGGGACAGGATTCCGTGCGCTGCAACAAATGCGGAACGGCGATCAAGCCATTCGAGATTGTGCATGGTTACACGGTGGTGTTCGACGAAGCGCAGGATGTTGGCCTGACGGTCAACAAGGACGCTGCGGAACGCATCGCCAAGAATGCCAATCACTATGCGTCGCTACCTGATCAATCGGTGCAGCACTCCGTGTTGAACTACGCTCCGGCTGATCTCGTCGGCGCCATTGTGCGCATGCGCCCATTTCTTGGGCAGCTGGGCACAACCCCTTCGAAGGCTATGCCGGATTCCCATAACGCTGGCGACTTCGGCGCGTTCCTTGTCGGTGCGCCGCACCCTTATGCCTTGAGCCAGGAGGAATTGCAGAAGCACAAGACCGATGGGCACATGGACATCGATGCGGTGCGCGCCGGTGCCGTTCTGGTTTGCCCCGTCAAGGTTCCAGGCGCTGGCGTCTATATGGGTGACATGCACGCTGCCCAGGGGGATGGCGAAATCGCAGGGCACACAATGGATGTGGCCGGAAGCGTCACCCTGCAGGTCGAGGTGCTGAAGAGCTACAATAATGACGGTCCCGTGCTGTTTCCGCTGCTTGAGGATCTGCCGCCATTGGCAAGGCCCTTCACGGAGGAAGAAAAGAAACGCGGTGCAAAATTGGCTCAACAGTGGGGCGTCAAAGTCGTTGAGGAAGTGGCGCCGATTTCCGTCATTGGCACGGCGGCCAATATGAACGCGGCTATTGTCAATGGCCTGGAAAGAGCGGCAAAGCTGCTGGATATGACCGTTTCGGAAGTGCGCAACCGGGCTACGATCAACGGCGCTATCGAAATCGGACGCGATCCGGGCGTAATTCAGGTGACTTTTTTAGCGCCTTTGACGAACCTTGATCAAGCCGGTCTCGGGGATATCGCGCGCCAACAATATAATCTTTAACGGCAAGTCCTGCTCGCGCTCGAAGGGTGCGGGCAGGATAAACACATATTCGAAGCCGGTCACTTGCATTCAAGATTCACACAAGCGCGGCAGACATACTATTTGTAATGGGGAAGAAAGTGATTGAAAACACAAGGCTTTCTGGATCGAATGGTGGGCGTAACAGGGATTGAACCTGTGACCCCTACAATGTCAATGTAGTGCTCTCCCGCTGAGCTATACGCCCATTCGATGTGGCGCATACACCATATCGCGTTGCGCCCGTCAATGCCCTTTTTATGAAGTTTTTTCGTCTTTTTGTTGAAGACTTTTCAAAAGCCCGGAAAACCGCGCCTTGGCCAGTGATCGCCTCAGGCGGCGATCAACATTTTTTCGATTTCGTTCACCAGGTCACGCAGATGGAACGGCTTGGAAAGCACTTTCGCGTCGCGCGGGGCGTCAGAATCAGGATTCAGGGCGACGGCTGCGAATCCCGTAATGAACATTATTTTCAGGTCTGGATCGATTTCCGTCGCACGGCGCGCCAGTTCAATCCCATCCATTTCCGGCATCACGATGTCGGTCAGCAGCAGTGAGAACGGCTCTTCCTGCAGTCGTTCATAGGCGCTGGCGCCATTATCGAAGTGAGTCACGTGATAGCCGGCCTTTTCCAGTGCCTTCACGAGAAAGCGCCGCATATCGTTGTCGTCTTCAGCAAGAAGAATTCTTTTCATTGGTCCGTCCGAATTTCCCATCGTTCGCTCCAGTGCTTGGACAGCGTGAACGATTCAATTTTCCACTCTAGAAAACGCTTCTTTGGTAAATATGAAATGAATGCTCGCGCGAATGTTAATTGTTATGGCATGCATTTGGCAACAACCTGTCATTTGTGACGGGATTGCCGCAGTTTTCAGTTCGTGATCGAATTCGGCGTTCCCTGTTGGTATTTGCACCGGCGAAGCGGTTGACGTAATTTGTCGAGCCTGCCGGTGCGCTGTGTCCAGCCGCCGCAAACAAGACATGCATAGACGGATCAAAATATGAGTTTGGAGCGTGATTTCAGCCTGATACCGCCTTTCGAGGTGAATGCTCCGGCAGAGCAGCGAATTCCGTTCGTATTCAACTCGCCGCATAGCGGTCGTTATTATCCGCAATCCTTTCTGGAATTATCCCGCCTCGACAGTCTCAGCATCCGCCATTCGGAAGATTGTTATGTGGATGAGCTGTTCGCGTCTGCCGTGCGGCTCGGCGCACCGCTGCTGAAAGCCCATTTCCCGCGCGCATTTCTCGATGTGAATCGCGAAGCCTATGAGCTTGATCCGCGCATGTTCACCGAAACCTTGCCGCCCTTCATCAACAGCCAGTCGGCGCGTGTCGCCGGTGGTCTGGGCACGGTGCCGCGTCTGGTGGGCGAGGGGCAATTGATCTATCCGGGGAGAATCCCCCTTGCCGAAGCCTTTTACCGCATCGAAAGCCTCTACAAGCCCTATCACCGCACGTTGGAAGGTCTGTTGCAGTCGACCCGCGAGCGGTTCGGCTATGCGGTTCTGATCGATTGTCATTCCATGCCGGGGGGTGTGCGTCCGGGGGAGGTGGGCTCCCGCCCGGATTTCATCATTGGCGACCGATTCGGACGCTCCTGCAGCGAGCGCCTCACGCAGGCGGCCATCGAGCTGCTGCGTGAACTGGGCTATTCGGTTGCGCATAACAAACCCTATGCGGGCGGTTTCATCACCGAGCATTATGGTCGGCCAGCCGTTGCGTGCCATGCCTTGCAGATTGAGATCAATCGCAGTCTCTATGTGAACGAGCAGTCGCTGCACAAACTTGCGGGCTTCGAAACGTTATGTGGCGATCTGCATCAGTTTCTGAGCTATCTTACATCGCTTCCGGATGATTTGTTCATCGCGCCGCCGCTGGCTGCCGAATAGGTAAGGCCGCAACCAGTCCGGGTCTCATGCCGATAAAAAAGAGCCGCGCTCGAGCAATACGAACGCGGCCAAAGACTAGGGAGGAAATGCCCCGAAAGGCATCGACAGGAAGACCTGTCTAGTCTTTAAGCTACGCGCTAAAGCTGGTTGCGTCAAGAAAATGCGCATCTTTTTTGGGCGAATTTTTTCTTGCTCAATAATTGAGCAAAATTAGCATGGATGCACAAGTTGCAGCCATGTCATGGAAACAGGAGGATGGGGTTGCTCATCGACAAGGCATTTTTTTCCGAAGTGGCAGCGGCAGCGGCGGCTGAAACTTTACCGCGCTTTCGTCAGTTGAACGCGGTGGACAACAAATACAGCGTCGGTTTCGACCCTGTTACCGAAGCGGACCGTGCTGCGGAGAGGGCGATTCGTGCCGTCATCGGCCACCGTTATCCGGAGCACGGCATTCTGGGCGAGGAATATGGCCCCGAAAATACTGACCGCAGCCACGTCTGGGTCATCGACCCTATCGATGGCACGCGCGCCTTCATATCGGGTTTGCCGGTCTGGGGTACGCTGGTCGGGCTGACGGTGGATGGCGATGCGCGCGCCGGGATGATGTCGCAGCCTTTCACGGGCGAGCTTTTTTATAGCGACGGCGAGGGCGCCTATCTGCTGCGTGAAGGCGATGGCGACGCGCCGCGCCGTCTTTCCGTGCGCAAGGGCGCGACACTGGCGGATGCGACGCTGTTCACCACAACGCCTGCCCTGTTCAAAGGCGAAAACCGCAAGGGGTTCGACCGCCTTGAAAGCGCTGTGCGCCTGTCGCGCTATGGTGTCGATTGCTACGCCTTTGCCATGCTTGCGGGCGGCTATGTCGATATCGTTGTCGAGTCCGGCTTGCAGCCTTACGATATCGTGGCGCTGATCCCGATAATCGAACAGGCGGGCGGCGTGGTTACGCGCCGCGATGGCGGCCCGGCGGAAGAGGCTGGCGATATCGTCGCAGCCGCCACGCCGGAACTGCACAGGGCCGCGCTTGAACTGCTGAACGGCTAAATTCTGGTGCGGGGAATCGGCGCGTTGGGCTAATTCCCCAAACCGTCTTGTCAGATGCCGGAAAATTCAGGCTCGATGGTTTCCGGCATGGTTTCTACATCCGACGAACCGGGAATGAAGGCGTCGAACGCGGCCCAGAGCTGTTCGCGATAGAAATCGGCTTCCTGCAACAGTTCGTGACGCCCGCCATCGATGGTGATCAGTGAGACATTGCGCGTGCGCGCAGCAAAGCGCTCCAGCACCGGCGTCGAGACGACGCGGTCATCGCCTGCGGCAATGATCAGCACCGGCACGCTGGGGCTTTCCTCATAGAAGTCCGGCTGATTGATGCGGCGTGCCGTTTCGAGCGCCCCCCAAACCCAGCGCACTGTCGGGCCGCCCAGCGCCAGATCGGGAAAGAGGCGCGTGATTTCCGTGTTGCGCATAAAGCGCGCGGGGTCGCTGGTCAGCGGGTTTCCCGCAAATGGCCGTGCTGTCAGCCTTTTTTTGCCGGACGCATAGAGCGTGCCGAGCCCGATGCGCCGCAGCGTGGCGGCCATGCGGCGCACAACATCATCGCTCAGTTTCTGCGCAGCAAGGCCCATGAAGGGCGCGCACAGCACCATGCGCGTAATGCGGGACGACAGGCTGCCCATCGAGGCCAGGGCCACCATGGCGCCGGAAGAATGGCCGAGAATATAGAAGGGCGGCGGGCAGTCGGGCAAAACGATGTCGATCAGAAAATGATCGAGATCTTCCTGATAATCGTCGAAACTGCGAACATAACCGCGAAGCCTGTCCGGCAGCAGCCGATGCGAGCCGCCCTGTCCGCGCCAGTCGAAGGTGGCGGCGACAAAGCCGCGCGCCGCAAGCTCGGTCATAGTCTCGAAATATTTTTCGATGAATTCGTTTCGGCCTTGGAGCACAATCACCGTGCCGCGCACAGGGCCAGTTTCCGGCTTCAGGATGCTATAACGCAATGTCCTGTCGGGATAGTCGGAATGGCTTGTGAAAAAGCCCGACCGTATTCCATGCGGAATTGGATTCGCATCGGTTTCGAACAGCAGTTCCGACATCCGTTGCGCAGCCTTTCCCGAATGATAATGCCCTGATCGTTTCCGTTATTATGCGCGAAATGATGACAAAAAGTAACCGGAAGTTCGCTTGCGAACTTCCGGCCAAAGGATCGTCAGCGGCAAGGGACGTTGCCGCCAGACGTTCCGTATTTTGAGATGGTTAGTAACGGTCGGGACGGCGTTCGCCGACGATACGTCCAGAGAAGGCGTCGACCATGACGATCACACGACGACCGTTCGGGCGTGTGGCGCGGACAAAATAGGTGTCGCGATCCCTGCGCATGTCACCGACCGCATAGCCGCGGCGTTCCAGCATACGGGTCACTTCACGCGGGCGCATCGTGTCGCGATCACCCCAGTCGGGGCGGCGGTCCGGGCGTCCGTAGCCGGGAGGCGGTGCATCCGGGCGCGGCGGGCGGGGGCGATAACCATCATTGTCGTAATACTGAACCTGGACGCGCAAGCCCGAGCTGTCTGCAAGGGAAGGGGTCGCAAAGCCAGTAGCGACGGTGGCAAGTGCGGCAAAAGCGAGAACAGCTTTTTTCATAACCGTGATCCTTAATAGAACCTGTCGAGTGACAGGCATGACGGGACATTAGCCCCAAGCAAATGAACGCTCGTGGAAGATGATGTTCATTTTGGGTTCACGTCGTGCGTTGCCCCCAAAAAAGTAGCCCGCTACGGATCAGGAGTTGTTACGCGAAGTGACATGCCGTGTAGGCAATGCCGGAACGGTTCTTGTTTGAAAACGGCCTTGAAAAGCAAAACAGCCATTCCCAAATGAGTTTTGCGGTCGCCACAAAGGGCCGCCGGCATCAAGGAATTCGCCAATAAGGGAGTTTCGCCGCCATGTATGATCCCGGACACCGCAAAGCGGTTTTTAGACAAGGATCATACCGAACCATGCATCATGTCGCTCTAAAGGAGGGCTAACACATGCGTCACGTAGATTTTTCCCCGCTTTATCGTTCCACGGTTGGTTTCGACCGGCTTTTCACCATGCTTGATTCGCTCGCTTCGCCGGAAGGTAGCCAGTCCTATCCGCCGTATAATATCGAGCGCACCGGTGAGAACACCTATCGTATCACCATGGCCGTCGCGGGCTTTTCCGAAAGCGAACTCGAAATCGAAGCCCATCGCAACCAGCTGACCGTGAAGGGCCAGAAGGCTGACGAAAAGGCGTCCGATATCGGTGAAGTGCTTTATCGCGGTATTGCTTCGCGTGCTTTCGAGCGCCGCTTCCAGCTTGCCGATTTTGTCGAAGTCGCTGGTGCAAGCCTCAAGAATGGCCTTCTGCACATCGACCTCAAGCGCGAGATTCCTGAACAGATGAAACCGCGCAAGATCGAAGTCGCCAAGGCTGGTTCCGACAGCGCTCAGCAGATCGAAGCGAAAACCGCGCACTAATCGCGGATAAGCCTATAGATATGAGAAAGGCGGCGCTGCAAAGCGCCGCCTTTTTTGTTTAAGCGATCATGTCGCCGAACCGATCCACATCTTCTTCCGTATTGGCGAAGCTGGTCACGAAGCGGGCGAAAATCTCGCCCTCGCTGATGCGGTTTTCTTCCGAATGCGGCGGGTTCCAGTCGTAGAAGATCGCTCCGGCATTACGCAGGCGGTCGTAAACCGACTGTTTCATGATGGCGAAGACTTCATTGGCTTCGGGCTTCCAGGCAAGGCGCATCTGGCTTGAGGCGTTGATGTGTCCGGCGAGTCGGGCCGCCAGCGCGTTCGAATGACGCGCCAGTTCCAGCCAGAGGTCGTCCTGCAGATAGGCGTCGAACTGGGCCGCGACGAAACGCGTTTTGGAGAAGAGCTGCGCCGCGCGCTTGCGAATGAACGGTAGGTCCTTGGCGCGTGCCGGGTCCATAAAGACCAGCGCTTCCGCGCACCAGCAGCCATTCTTGGTGCCGCCGAAGGAGACGATATCGACGCCCTGTTTCCAGGTCATTTCAGCCGGGGTCAGGCCCAGTGTAACCAGCGCATTGGCGAAGCGGGCGCCATCCATATGCAGCGGCAGACCGGCATCGCGGCAGATTTTGGAAATGGTGGCGATTTGTTGCGGTTGATAGAGCGTGCCGACTTCCGTAGCCTGCGTGATGCTGACGGCCATCGGCTGTCCGGCATGGACGAAAGCCGGGTTGAAGCGCTTCAGTTCGCGCTTGAGAAGCTCGGGGTCGATACGGCCCAATGCGCCATCGATCGGATGCAGCCGCGCGCCGCCGGTGAAATATTCAGGCGCGCCGCATTCATCCTCGATGACATGCGCTTCGCGGTGCACCAGCGAAACGCCGCCCGGACGGTTGACGCTGGCCAGCGCCAGCGAGTTGGCGGCCGTTCCGGTTCCGACGAAAAAGACGGCCACTTCGCGCTCGAACACCTCGTTGAAACGTTGTTCAACGCGCTTGTCGAGTTCGCTCGCGCCATAGGCGGCGGCAAAACCGGCTGCATGCAGCGAAAGGCTTTCGGCGATTTTCGGATGGGCGCCCGCCCAGTTGTCTGAAGCAAAATGCACGGTTGTCTCCACTCGCAACGATTCCAGTGTGTCAGCGACAGCTGCTGCCGACTGTCTATAACGGGACTTGAGAAAGGCGATAATACTGAAAATGATGAAAAAACGGACGCGGCCTGTCACTTTTCCATGCTTTGTGCGTTCACCTTAAGCCGCGCCAAACTGACGCAATAAGCCGTATGCGCAATTAAAAGTCTCAAAGATATGGGCATGCGACATTTTATTACGGAAGTTGCTGAGAAAAATTGCGTTTCCATCTTGTGAGGCAATTTGAATTCTGTCATACGTAATTAGGACAGCAATGCTGTCCAATTAGAAGCTGAGGCAGACGGAAAACATGGGTTGAACCCCGCGCCGCCGGTTTCAGAAATAAAAGCGCTGTGCTGGCAGGCCAATGGCCTGACGGTCACCGGCGCTCCGACTGTGACAGGGGAGATTCGAGTGCGCCTTTATCTGGCGGGCTGGGTGTCGTCTGTCCGAGCCTGATGAGAATAAGGCGCTAAACATCGTTCCTCGCATCGGCTTTGCCCGCTTGGCTCTGCCATTTGCCCGGAACCTCGTCCAACGCCTTGTCGATAAGGCTTTCCATAGAATGAATACACCAGCGAGATGGTTGTCACCATCTCGGTATATACTGATCGCGCGCCTCATGAAGAGGGCCAAACGGAGGGAATGACGATGACGCATTTGACGCCATCTGTAACGAATGTGGTTTCTCACAACGTGCAGAACGAAAACGTCAAAGCTGCGACGACGGCTTCCACCCGAACGACGCGAAAAACTAAGGCGGCGGGTGTCCCGCCAGCTCAAGGTCTCTACGATCCGCGCAACGAACATGATGCGTGCGGCGTTGGCTTCATTGCCCATATGAAGGGCAAGAAGTCGCATGAGGTCGTGGAAAACGGCCTCAAGATGCTGGAAAACCTCACTCATCGCGGCGCCGTGGGCGCTGATCCGCTGATGGGCGACGGCGCTGGCATTCTCGTACAGATTCCAGATCGCTTTTTCCGCGAGGAAATGGCGCGGCAGGGCATCGACCTGCCGCAGCCGGGCCATTATGGCGTGGGTTACCTATTCATGCCGCGCGACGCCCAGCTGCGCGCCCATGCGGAAGAAATCGTCAAGGAAGTGATCGCTGCCGAAGGCCAGCAGTTCATCGGATTCCGTGAAGTGCCGGTCGATAATTCGTCGCTGTCGAAGGCGCCGGATATTGCCGCGACCGAACCATTCCATGTTCAGGTTTTCATCGGGCGCAACCCGATGCTCGAAACCGACGACGAGTTCGAACGTCGCCTGTTCGTGCTGCGCAAGGTCATTTCCAACCGCATCTATCAGGAAAATGACGGCGACGATAACGGCTTTTATGTCGTGTCCATGTCGGCGCGCACGGTCGTCTATAAGGGCATGTTCCTGGCTTATCAGGTCGGCGCCTATTATAACGATCTGCGCGATCCCCGCTTCGAAAGCGCGGTGGCGCTGGTTCATCAGCGTTTCTCGACCAACACCTTCCCCTCCTGGCGTCTGGCTCACCCTTACCGCATGGTTGCGCATAACGGTGAAATCAACACGCTGCGCGGCAATGTGAACTGGATGGCGGCGCGTCAGGCTTCGGTCGATAGCGAACTGTTCGGCAACGACATTTCCAAGCTCTGGCCGATTTCCTACGAAGGCCAGTCGGATACGGCCTGCTTCGACAATGCGCTCGAATTTCTGCATCAGGGCGGCTACAGCCTCGCCCATGCGATGATGATGCTGATCCCGGAAGCATGGTCCGGCAACAAGCTGATGTCGGATGACCGCCGCGCCTTCTACGAATATCACGCTGCCCTGATGGAGCCATGGGACGGTCCTGCCGCCGTGGCCTTCACCGACGGTCGCCAGATCGGCGCGACGCTGGACCGTAACGGCCTGCGTCCGGCCCGTTACATCGTGACCGACGACGATTTCGTCATTCTGGCTTCGGAAGCTGGCGTTCTGCCGGTGGACGAAAAGAAGGTCGTCAAGAAGTGGCGTCTTCAGCCGGGTCGTATGCTGCTCATCGATATGGAAGAGGGCCGCATCGTTTCCGACGATGAAATCAAGTCGCAGATCGCGCAGAAGCATCCCTACAAGCAGTGGCTTGGCAACACCCAGCTCATTCTGGAAGACCTCAACCCGGTCGAACCGCGTGCGTTGCGCAAGGATGTGAGCCTGCTCGACCGCCAGCAGGCCTTCGGCTACAGCCAGGAAGACACCAAAATCCTGATGTCGCCGATGGCGACCACCGGTCAGGAAGCTATCGGCTCGATGGGCACGGATACGCCGATTTCGGCCATGTCCGACAAGTCGAAGTTGCTGTTCACCTATTTCAAGCAGAACTTCGCGCAGGTCACCAACCCGCCGATTGATCCTATCCGTGAAGAACTGGTGATGAGCCTCGTCTCCTTCATCGGTCCGCGCCCGAACATTTTCGACCTGATCGGCAATTCGCGTCGCAAGCGTCTGGAAGTGCGCCAGCCGATCCTGACCAATGGCGATCTGGAAAAGATCCGCTCCATCGGTCATACGGAAGATCGTTTCGACACCAAGACGCTCGACATCACCTATAATACGGGTGAGGGTGCAGCCGGTATGCATGGCGCCATCGAGCGTCTGTGCGACCGCGCCGAAGCGGCTGTTCATGGCGGCTACAACATCGTCATCCTGTCCGACCGTCAGGTCGGTCCGGACCGCATTCCGATCCCGGCTCTGCTGGCGACGGCTGCCGTGCATCATCATCTGATCCGCAAGGGTCTGCGTACCTCGGTCGGCCTCGTGGTTGAATCGGGCGAACCGCGCGAAGTGCATCACTTCGCCTGCCTTGCCGGTTATGGTGCGGAAGCGATCAACCCGTATCTCGCTTTCGACACGCTGCTCGACATGCATCGCCGTCGCGAATTCCCGCCGGAAGTCGATGAATATGAAGTGGTCAAGCGCTACATCAAGTCGATCGGCAAGGGCATTCTCAAGGTCATGTCCAAGATGGGCATCTCGACTTACCAGTCCTATTGTGGCGCGCAGATTTTCGATGCGGTCGGCTTGCAGTCGAGCTTCGTCGACAAGTTCTTTTTCGGCACGGCCACCAGCATCGAAGGTGTTGGTCTGGACGAAATCGCGGAAGAGACCGTGCGCCGTCACACCGATGCCTTCGGTAACGACCCGGTTCTGTTGACCTCGCTCGAAGTCGGCGGCGAATATGCCTACCGTATGCGCGGCGAGGCGCATTTGTGGTCGCCGGATGCGGTTGCCAAGCTGCAACATGCAGTGCGCACTTCGAACCCGGACACCTTCACCGAATATACCAGCATGCTCGACTCCAAGTCGGCGCAGGCCAAGACCATTCGCGGCCTGTTCGATATTCGCTTCGCCGAGGAACGCGGCCTCAAGCCGGTTTCCATTGATGAAGTTGAACCGGCGGTCGATATCGTCAAGCGCTTCTCGACGGGCGCCATGTCCTTCGGCTCGATCTCCAGAGAGGCGCATACCACGCTGGCGCGCGCGATGAACGCCATTGGCGGCAAGTCGAACACGGGTGAAGGTGGCGAAGAGCCAGATCGTTTCTATCCGCTGCCGGACGGCAAGCCGAACCCGGAACGCTCTGCGATCAAGCAGGTGGCGTCGGGCCGTTTCGGTGTGACGACGGAATATCTGGTCAACTCCGATCTGATCCAGATCAAGGTTGCGCAGGGTGCAAAGCCGGGCGAAGGCGGTCAGCTGCCGGGTCACAAGGTCGATGCGACCATCGCCAAGACCCGTCACTCGACGCCTGGCGTTGGCCTCATTTCGCCGCCGCCCCACCATGACATCTACTCGATCGAAGATCTGGCGCAGCTGATCTACGACCTGAAGAACGTCAATCCGGCTGCCGATATTTCGGTCAAGCTGGTGTCGGAAGTGGGCGTCGGCACGGTTGCCGCCGGTGTTGCCAAGGCGCGCGCCGACCACATCACCGTATCGGGTTATGATGGTGGCACGGGCGCTTCGCCTCTCACCTCGCTGAAGCATGCCGGTAGCCCGTGGGAAATCGGCCTTGCCGAAACCCACCAGACGCTGGTGCTGAACGGGCTTCGCTCCCGCGTGGCCTTGCAGGTCGATGGTGGTTTGCGGACCGGTCGCGACGTGGTCATTGGCGCGCTGCTCGGTGCCGACGAGTTCGGTTTCTCGACAGCTCCGCTGATTGCTGCTGGCTGCATCATGATGCGTAAGTGCCATCTGAACACTTGTCCCGTCGGCGTGGCGACGCAGGACCCGGTTCTGCGCAAGCGCTTCAAGGGCACGCCGGAACATGTCATCAACTTCTTCTTCTATCTGGCGGAAGAAGTGCGTGCGCTGCTGGCCTCGATGGGCTTCACCAAGCTGGAACAGATCATCGGCGAGACCGAGCTTCTGGAAAAGCAGGTGATGATCGACCATTGGAAGGCCAAGGGTCTCGATTTCAGCCGTATCTTCTACAAGCCTGAGGCTGAAAAGCACGAGATCTACTGGACCGAGCGTCAGCATCATCCGATTGAAGACGTTCTCGACCGTAAGCTGATCGAGCAGGCCCTGCCTGCGCTCGAAGAACGCAAGCCCGTCAAGATCGACATTGGCATCAAGAACGTTGACCGTTCTGCCGGTGCCATGCTGTCGGGCGAAGTTGCCAAGCGGTTCCGCCACAAGGGTCTGCCGGACGACACCATCGCCGTCACGCTTCGCGGTACGGCTGGCCAGTCCTTTGGTGCGTTCCTGGCGCGCGGCATCTCGTTCGAGCTGATCGGCGATGGCAACGATTATGTCGGCAAGGGCCTTTCGGGTGGCCGCATCGTCATCCGTCCGCCGGAAGATACGCGTATCGTCGCCGAAGATTCCATCATCGTCGGCAATACGGTGCTTTACGGTGCGCTTGAAGGCGAGTGCTATTTCCGCGGCGTTGCAGGCGAGCGTTTCGCCGTCCGCAACTCCGGCGCGGTCACGGTTGTCGAAGGCGTGGGCGACCACGGCTGCGAATACATGACCGGCGGCGTCGTCGTGGTTATCGGTCAGACGGGTCGCAATTTCGCGGCGGGCATGTCGGGCGGTGTCGCCTATGTGCTCGACGAGGAAGGTGATTTCGCCCAGCGCTGCAATATGGCGATGGTCGAGCTGGAACCGGTGCCGGAAGAAGACGACATCCTCGAAAAGCTGCATCACCATGGCGGTGACCTCATGCATAAGGGCCGTGTGGACGTTTCGGCCAATATGACCCATCATGATGAGGAACGTCTGGTGCAGCTGATCGCCAACCATCTGCATTACACAGGCTCGACGCGGGCGAAGGACATTCTCGACAATTGGGAGAGCTATCGTCCCAAATTCGTGAAGGTCATGCCGGTCGAATACCGTCGCGCTCTGGAAGAGATGGAGCGTGCGCAGATCGGTGTCGCGGCTGAGTGATCCTGACAAGCGGAGCCCGACCTTTGGGTCGGGCGCCCTTCGCCATATGAAGAGATAACAACGTCCTGACATGCCTGCGCGTTAAAGATAACGCGGCGGACAGGGCAACTTCCGGCAAAGCAGACCATGCGCTGGTCTCAGGCCGAGGGGAGTAGAAGAATGGGTAAGGTAACTGGTTTTCTAGAGATCGACCGTCAGGTGGCAAAGTACCAGCCAGCGTCGGATCGTATCCGCCACTTCCGCGAGTTCACCATTCCGATGACGGATGGTGAAGTGCAGAAGCAAGCTGCGCGCTGCATGGATTGCGGCATTCCGTTCTGCCATGGGCCAACGGGCTGCCCGGTGCACAACCAGATCCCGGACTGGAATGATCTGGTCTATAACAACAATTGGGATCAGGCGATCCGCAACCTGCATCTGACCAATAATTTCCCGGAATTCACCGGTCGCGTCTGCCCCGCACCTTGCGAGGAAGCCTGCACGCTGAACCTCGAAGACACGCCGGTTGCGATCAAGACGGTCGAGCAGGCGCTGGGCGACAAGGCCTATGAGCTTGGCTATATCGTGCCGCAGCCTGCCGCCAACAAGACCGGCAAGTCGGTTGCCATCATCGGTTCCGGCCCGGCTGGGCTTGCTGCCGCACAGCAGCTTGCCCGTGCCGGTCACATGGTGGATGTCTATGAGCGCGAAAGCCGCCCCGGCGGTCTGCTGCGTTACGGCATTCCGGATTTCAAGATGGAAAAGCACCACATCGATCGCCGCGTGGCGCAGATGGAAGGTGAGGGCGTCCGCTTCCTGTGCGGCGTGAATATCGGCGTCGACAAGCCGCTGCGCGGTCTTCTTGATACCTATGATGCCGTGCTTTACAGCGGCGGCTCCGAAACCCCGCGCCCCGCAGGCATTCCCGGTGCCGATCTGGAAGGCGTTTTCGACGCCATGCCTTATCTGGTGCAGCAGAACCGCCGCGTCGGTCGCGAGAACATCGAATCCGTTGCATGGGCTTCGGCTCCGATCCTCGCTGGTGGCAAGCATGTCGTCGTGGTCGGCGGTGGCGATACCGCATCGGACTGCGTGGGCACGGCCTTCCGTCAGGGTGCAGTGAACGTTACGCAGCTCGATATTCGTCCGCAGCCGCCGGAAAAGGAAGACAAGCTCAGTGTCTGGCCTTATTGGGCGACCAAGATGCGCACCTCTTCAAGCCAGGCTGAAGGTGCTTCACGCGAATTTCAGGTCGCAACGCTGGAATTCATCGGCGAAGAAGGCCGCCTGACCCATGTGAAGTGCTGCCAGGTGGACGAAAAGCGCAAACCGATTGCCGGTTCGGAATTCTTCATCAAGGCCGATCTTGCATTCATTGCCATCGGCTTTGCCGGTCCGGGCGAAGACAGCGTGGTCAAGGAATTGGGCGACAAGCTCGACATCGTTACCGATCGCCGTGGCTCGAAGTCGGTCAAGGCCAATGAGCAGGACTATCGCACCAATGTCGACAAGCTCTATGCCGCAGGCGATGTGCGCCGGGGTCAGTCGCTGGTCGTCTGGGCAATCCGCGAAGGCCGTCAGGCCGCACACGCCATCGATGCTGATCTGATGGGGAGCTCGGTTTTACCTCGCTAAAGCTACGATATTTCGACCTATAAAGTGCACCGAAAACAAAAAGCCGCATCAAGATGCGGCTTTTCGTTAGAAACGGGAACAGTTTCAGTTCACAAGATCCCGGCCCTTGGTTTCAGGTGTGGTGATCATCACATAGATCGCGGGAATGGCCATCAGTGTTGCATAGACCGCAACCGCGAAGGGCGTCCCGAATATTTCGAGCAGCCATGTGCCGATGATGGGGGCGAGCGCTCCGCCGAGGACTGTGGCGACCGAATAGGATGTCGACATAGCTGTATAGCGAACACGTGCAGGGAAGAGTTCGGTAAAATAGGCCGACATGCCGCCCACGATAATTCCGTGGAAAGAGAGCGTCAGTACCGTTGCCCATGTAAGCGTCGCAGTGTCTGCGCCGGGAGGCAGGCTGAAAAGCCAGAAGCCAGCGCCGATACCGCCGACGAGCCCCACCAGCGTGACTGCCCGGCGTCCGATCCGGTCAGCGGTCGCGCCAGCGGCGAGGATGACCGCGACTTCGGCAATCGAGCCGATGAATAGTGCGCCAAGTGCTGCCTCACGTGGCACCTTGAGAAACACGGTGGCCAATACGATGAAGAATGTGGAGAAGAGGTAGAACAGCGCGCTTTCGCCAGCCTTGACGAACAGGACGCGCAGCATGTTTCCGCCCTGGGTCGAAATTGCTTCGCGCAGCGGGGCTTTGACCGGTTCGGTCTTCTGTTCTCGAAGTTGGACGAAGGCGGGCGATTCTTCGACCTTGCGACGGACCCAAAGGCCAAGACCGATCAGCAGGATGGAAGCAATGAACGGGATACGCCATGCCCATTCGACAAAGGCCTCCGATCCGAAATGGCCGATGACGGCACCGATAACGGCTGTGGCGATCACATTGCCCGCCGGTCCGCCGATCATCGGAAAGCCGGTCCAAAGCCCACGTTGTTTGGCTGGAAGACTTTCCGCAATCAGCACCAGTGCGCCAGTGGATTCACCACCAATGGCAAAGCCTTGCAGCAGGCGCATGAGAAGAAGCAGGAGCGGTGCGAACACACCGATCTGCTGGTAGGTTGGGAGCAGGCCCATTGCGACCGTCGCGCCGCCCATCAGGAATAGGCTGATGACGAGCGCCTGTTTGCGGCCGATCCTGTCACCCAGAACGCCGAAGAACCAGCCACCCGCCGGGCGGGCAATGAAGCCCACGGCCTGGGTGGACAGGGCTGCGATCAATCCGGTGATCGGATCGACAGCCGGAAAAAATGCGGTGTTGAAAACAAGCGCGGCGCAAAAGGCGAAAACCGCGAAATCATACCACTCGATGATCGTGCCGGTGCTGGCCGCGAAAAGAAGTCGTATCGACGATTTTTGCGTCTGCGCGGCGTCCACTGTCCCCGCCGGTGCTGATGTGCTCATGGGTGCTCCTCCGCTGCACAGAATTTTAAAAGCCGGTTCCTCGATACCGGCTCCCTATAATCGTATCATTTGCAACGATGTCAAGTTCATTGCAATAGCAACGTTACATATGCAATGAACTGGAGTGGCATTTTTAGGAGGTATGCAGACCGCAGGAGCGACGGGCAACGCTTAATAGTGGTGTGAACCGCCCGGGGAGCAGACGATGTTTGAGGTCTTCCGTGAACCGCAATCTTTACGATCTTCGGATGGGCCGTGTTTGTGAAAAAGCCTTTGAAATTGTTCGTCCATTCCGTGAAACTGTTTGAAATGCAAAGACTTTGTGAGGGGGTATGTAATGCGTATGGAAACGTTCTTTCCCTATCGGCTTGCGATTGTCGCGGAAGCATTTTCCCGGCAACTCGTTGCAGTCTATGGCCATAAATATGGGCTGATGCGAGAAGAATGGCGTTTCTTGTTTCTGCTTGCGGAGGCAGGGTCCATCGATTCGGTGCAGCTAGCCCAGCGCACATCGCTCGACAAGGTGCAGGTCAGCCGCGCCGCCAGTCGGCTTGAGGCAAAAGGTCTGATTGTCCGCGCCGTATCCGAAGAAGACCGGCGTTTGCGGCACTATGCCATCACGAATGCGGGACAGGCCCTGTTTCAACAAGTCTTTGGCGAGGTCGATGCCAGGGCCAATGCCATATTGGGCGCCATGTCCGAGCCGGACAGGCAGGCGCTGGAAACCGGCATTGCCGCGCTGCACAACGCCGTAAGGCAGGTGACTGCGGCAGAATAAGACGAACCCTATCGCGCGGGGTGCGCGCCGGAGAGGCGCGCAAGCCCGTCGAGAAAATGCCCGGCGTCCGGGCCCAGCTCTTTCAGGATCTCCGCCTGAAATTCGTCGGCGATCTTGCCAAGGCGATGCATCAGCGCTTCCCCCTTGGGGGTGAGGGCGAGTACAATCAATCTGCGGTCGATATTGTTATCCGACTTGTGCAGCAGGCCAGCACTTTCCAAACGCGTTGCAGCCCGGCTGACAATCGACTTGTCGAGATTGACGCGGGTGTTGATGTCGCGAATGCTGACTTCGCCGCTACGATAGAGATGCGCCAGCACGCGCCATTCGGGAATGGTCAGCCCTGCCTCGGCGGCGTAGCGTCTTGAAAACCGCTCGCTGATCCGCTGGGCCACGACACTCAGCTGATAGGGCAGGAAACTGTCGAGTTCGAACGCCATGCACGTCTCCTTTTTGCAGGAAAGGAGCAGAGTTTCATTGCAAATACAACGGAAAAACAAGCTCTGCACAAGAAGCGTTGACTTCGTTGCATTCGCAACGTTATTATCGTTGTTAGTGCAACGAATTTGCCGGGAGGAATAATCATGACCATTCAAGCGATCCCGCAGGGCATGGTCCGCGCATCGGTAACGACCGGAACCGTAGAGGGCTATATGCCCGGTTTCGGCAACGACTTTGAAACCGAAGCGCTGCCGGGCGCATTGCCGCAAGGCCAGAATTCACCGCAGAAATGCAATTACGGGCTTTATGCCGAGCAGCTGTCCGGCACCGCTTTCACCGCGCCCCGCGGTCAGAACGAGCGGACCTGGTGCTATCGCATTCGCCCGTCCGTTCATCATACGGGCCGTTTCAAGCTGATCGACGTGCCGTACTGGAAAACTGCGCCCAATCTGCCGGTCGGCGATCCGCAGCGGCGCAATATCACCAGTCTTGGCCAGTATCGCTGGGACCCCATCCCGTTGCCGGGGCCGGACGAAGACCTGACGTGGATCACCGGTATGCGCACCATGACCACGGCGGGCGATGTGAACATCCAGATCGGCATGGCAAGCCATGTCTATCTGATCACCCGCTCGATGGAGGACGAATATTTTTACTCCGCCGACAGTGAATTGCTGATCGTACCGCAGGAAGGACGTCTGCGTTTCTGCACGGAGCTTGGCATCATCGATCTTGAGCCCAAGGAAATCGCCATTATCCCGCGCGGTCTTGTCTATCGCGTCGAGGTGCTTGAGGGACCATGCCGCGGTTTCGTCTGCGAGAATTACGGTCAGAAATTCGATATGCCGGGTCGTGGTCCTATCGGCGCCAACTGCCTTGCCAACCCGCGCGATTTCAAATCGCCGGTTGCAGCCTATGAGGACAAACAGGCGCGCTCGCGTGTTGTCATCAAATGGTGCGGCCAGTTCCACGAGACATGGATCGACCATTCGCCGCTCGATATCGTGGCGTGGCATGGCAATTACTGCGCCTATAAATATGACCTGCGCACCTATTCTCCGGTCGGGGCGATTCTGTTCGACCATCCCGATCCGTCGATCTTCACAGTACTGACAGCACCGTCGGGTCAGGAAGGCACGGCCAATATCGACTTCGTGCTGTTTCGCGAACGCTGGCTGGTGGCGGAACATTCATTCCGCCCGCCATGGTATCACAAGAACATCATGTCCGAGCTTATGGGCAATATTTATGGCGTCTACGATGCCAAGCCGCAGGGCTTCGCGCCGGGCGGCATCAGCCTGCACAATTGCATGTTGCCGCACGGGCCGGACCGCGACGCATTTGAAGGCGCGTCGAATGCGGAACTGCGCCCGGAAAAGCTCGACAATACGATGAGCTTCATGTTCGAGACCCGCTTCCCGCAGCATCTGACGGAATTCGCCGCGCACGAGGCCCCCATGCAGGAAGAATATATCGAGGTCTGGGACCATCTCGAAAAGAAGTTCGACGGCACGCCCGGCGTGAAGTGATGCGCGATGCATCGGGTGCTTCGGTTTCCAATTCCGGGCACTCGAAGACGATGATTTTGAAATGAGGAGATGGACATTGGCTTTGATCCGGTCCTGGGTGGAGAGCGCCAATCATGCAGATTGCCCCTTTCCCCTGAACAATCTGCCCTATGGTGTGTTTTCGGTCGACGGTGATGCACCGCGTTGCGGCGTTGCCATTGGCGATATGATACTCGATCTCGATAAATGCGAAGCGGCGGGCCTCATCGATGCCGATGGCACTTTCGCCCAGCCGCAGCTCAATGGCTTCATGGCGTTGGGCCGCGCCAGATGGGACGAGGTGCGGGTAGCGCTGACGGAGCTTTTGCGTGAAGGCGGCGACACCAGCCTGCCCTTGATGCCAATGGCCGATGCGCGGTTACATCTGCCGATCCGCGTGACGGAATTTACCGATTTCTACGCATCGAAAAATCATGCCTTCAACGTGGGCGTGCTGTTTCGCGGGCCGGAAAACGCTTTGCCGCCGCAATGGACCCATATGCCGATCGGGTATAATGGCCGCGCCTCCTCTGTGGTGGTGACGGGCACGCCGATCCGCCGCCCCATGGGACAGACCAAAGGCGAACAGGGGCCGGTATGGGACCGCTGTAAAAAGCTCGATCTGGAACTGGAGTTGGGCGCTATCGTCGGCATCGACAGCACGATGGGCGAACGCGTTAGCGTCGAGCAGGCGGAGGACATGATCTTCGGCTATGTGCTGCTCAATGACTGGTCCGCCCGCGATATCCAGGCTTGGGAATATCAGCCGCTGGGGCCTTTCCAGTCAAAGGCTCTGGGGACGACCATTGGTGCATGGGTTGTGACGCAGGCCGCACTTGAGCCGTTCCGCAGCGCAGGCCCGGAGCGCGTCAATCCGCTTCTGCCTTATCTGCAGGAAGACCGGCCGGGATTGTACGATCTCGCCATCGGCTGGACCATGAACGGCCAACGCATGGCAGAGACAAATTACAATGTCATGTATTATTCGAGCGCGCAGCAACTGGCGCACCATACCGAAACCGGCTGCCCGATGCGGGTTGGCGATCTGCTTGGTTCCGGCACGATTTCCGGGCCGAGCCTTGAACAGACCGGCGCGCTTCTGGAAATGACGCAGAACGGCAAGAAACCGGTTACGGTGAATGGCGAAAGCCGCACCTTCATCGAGGACGGCGACGAGATTGCCTTGTTTGCGGAAGCGAGAGGCGATGGTTATCGCATCGGTTTTGGACCCTGCGTCGGCCAGATTCTTCCGGCACAGCCATGACGGTGACTTTATATGATTACTGGCGCTCGTCTTCGGCCTATCGCGTTCGTCTCGCGCTGGCCTTGAAGGGGATTGCCTATGATCGGGTGCCGGTAGACCTCACTGCGGGTGCGCAGTTTTCGCCCGAGCATCTGGCGCTGCATCCGCAGGGTCTTGTGCCCGTTTTGAAAATTGACGGGTTGGTGCTGGTGCAGTCGCTGGCGATCATCGAATATCTGGACGAGACGCGGCCAGACCCGGCCCTGCTGCCGCGCGATGCAGCGGGCAGGGCGCATGTCCGCGCATTGGCTGACGCAATCGCCTGCGAAATCCATCCGGTTTCCAACCTTCGGGTCTTGGCGCAGGTCGAAGCGCTCGCGGGCAAGGAAGCCCGCGCAGCGTGGAACAAGGATAATATTGCTCGTGGTCTGGCTGCTTTCGAAAAGCTGCTCGACCATCGGGGTTTTGAAGGTCGCTTCTGCTATGGCGACACGCCGGGCATGGCCGATTGTGTGCTGGTTCCCCAGCTTTACAATGCAAGCCGTTGGGGCGTCGAATGGGAGAACCTTCCGCGAATTGCGGCAGTGGCAAAGGCTTGCGCGGCGCTACCGGCGTTTGAGGATGCGGCTCCGGACCAGTTTCGGCCAGAATAGGCAATTTGCATAGACAGACAGAAAATCCCGGCACAAGTGCCGGGATTTTTTGTTTTCGGCATCAGCTTTTTGCTGCCGTGACATTGATCGTGACGGCAATCGTCTTGGACACCCATTCCGCAGCCGGATCGGAAAACATCCCGAGATTAAGCGCTGCGCGATCAAGCTCGATATTGCCGTCCACGGTGGCGATGTTACCTTCCGGTTTGTAGGTAAAGGGCAGAACGACCGGCACGGCCTTGTTCTTGATCGTCAGGATAGCGTCGGCTTCATAGCGCTCGCCGCCGAGCGAGCGGAAGCTCTTGGTTTCGAAATGCGCTTCTGGAAAGCGCCGGGGATTGAACCATTCCCCATTCTTGAGCGAACTTTCCTGCGTGGCATCGCCGGTTGTGGCCGAGCCGGTATTGACTGTGATCACGGCTTTCGATCCGGCAAGATTGTCGGGATCGAAGCGAATATTGCCGGTCCACTCGCTGAAATGCCCGGCGAAGTCCTTGCCTGCATGGGTGCCGGTGAAGCGGATGGCCGATACAGCCGGATCAATAGCCCAGCTGGTGGCATTGGCGTCTGCCGTTGTGGCTTCTGCGGCTGGGGAGGCCGCCACCGGCGTCGCTTCTGCGACGGTCAGCTGTGCTGGCGGAGGGGTGGTGGGCAGATGCATGGTAAAACCCGCAAGCCCGATCATGACGATGAAGGCGATCCCGAGGCCGCGTGGCAACATCGCCCTTCCGGGAAGCGCCGTGTCCCCATGATCTTTCGCGCGCAGGAAAGGCAGCATCTGGGCCAGCACGCCGTCGCGGTCAATCAGCTGGTGTTTCAGCGCGGCGGCAACATGCAGGACAATGAGAGCGGCACCCCCATAGGCCATATAAGCATGGGCGCCCATGGCACCGAAGGCAACATTGCGCATGCCGTCCATGGCTGGAATTGGTGGAACGTCGAACAGACCGAACCACGAGGTCGATACCATCAGCGGGCGATCCGTGCTGATCGCCCAGCCGGTCGAGACATAGGCCCAGCCGGTCAGTGGAATGGCCAGCAGCAGGGCATAAAAGGCAATGTGGGTTGCGCGCGCCAGCACGCGTTCCCAGTCCTTCATGTCCGATGGCAGTGCCGGAACCGGGTGGGTCAGGCGCCAGATCACGCGAAGCAGGGTCAGGGCCAGAATGGCGAAGCCGATGGATTTATGCAGCTGGAACAGCTGATAGGCGAGCTGCTGCGTGTCCGGTTTGTTGATGGCCCTCACCATCCACCAGCCCATCGGGATCATGGATATGACGAGAATGGCAATCGCCCAATGCAACAGAATGGCAATCGCGCTGTAGCGGGAGGACGTTGAGCGGGGATGAGTGTTCATGGTCATCCTGACGGGTCGGTGCCCAGATGTCGCCATTGCGACACCGGGCAAAAAAACTTCGTGATTGAAATGTCGCAAGCCCACCGGCCCGGCTTGGGAGGAGGCGCAGCCGGTGGGTTTCAGTCAAGCGCGCGTCAGCTCGCTTCCTGAATGAACTCCCCATCGAAACGAATGGTGATTTCCGGGCCGACCGGGCCAAGCGGCTGACCGAATTCGGTGCGGTTGAAAGTGCCTTCAGCGGCAAATCCGACCGCAGGCACGCCTTCATAGGGATGGCTGTCGATTGCGCCTTGGAGCGTCGCCTTCAGTGTGACGGGTTTGGTCACACCCAGAAACGTCAGGTCGCCTGTGACATCAGCCGTTGTTGCGCCGGTCGACGTGACCTTGGTGGACTTGAAGGTGATTGTCGGGTGGGCGTCACTGTTCAGGAAGTTGGGCGAGCGGCTGACATCTTCGTCCCAGGTTGCATAACCGGAAGAGGCATGCGTGGCCTTGTAGTCCGCCGGATAGGCAGTGGCGACGGAAGTGGGATCGATGGTCACTTCGATCGAGGAATTTTCGATTTTGGCCGGGTCGAGCTTCAGCGTAGCCTCAAACTTGTTGAAGCGGGCGGTATAGTTGGAAATCTGGTTATGCTTCAGGGACCACAGCAAGGCTGCATGTGTCGGATCAAGCTTGTAGGTCCCAGCCGGTGCCGTTGCCTCGCTTGCCGCCGATTGGGCGAAGGAAACGCCCGTTGTTGCGCCGAGCATTCCCAGAGCGATGACTGCAGAGAAAATGCGCTGCCCGTTCGTTTTCATAACCAAGAATCCCTTCTGTTTTGATTGACAGGGGGATTATGAAAAATGAGGGCATACACGTTGAAATGAATTAATGTTGAGGAACATCCTCTTGAAATGACTAGCCATCGAAACGGTTCATTTGAATGGTTTCCGGGAGAGCCGATCCGATATTAATATTAGAATATTATTTTATAAAAATCGGCAATACGGTATAATTTTCCGATATTTATAGCCGCCTTTTCTGGGGGAATACGTGCAAAACCACCCTTATCGGATTTAATTTCGCCGACGCGACAGGTCGATTCAGCCGCAGCAAGCGAACCGCATTTAGCCGGCCAATGCGGCGCTCAGCAGCAACGCGCCGGTAAGCGCGATGAAAAGGGCGGCGCAGACCTCGATTGCTGCCTTCAATCGCCCGGACATGGCGTTGCTGCCCGCAAAACGCAGGGCGACATTCTTGGCTGTGACCGCCAGTGTGGCGAGAAAAGCCACGGTGAGAAACGTGCCGAAGGCCATGGCGAAAACGGAGAGTAATCCGCCCAGCATCAGGCCGTTGAGCAGCGCGAAGGTCAGCACGATCAGGGCCCCGGAACAGGGGCGAAGACCGACCGAAAAAATCGCCGACCAGGCCGTTGTCCAGTTGAAGTTGTCGCCAAGTGTCGAGGGATCGGCGATATGGGCATTGCCACAGGCGGCGCAGACATCGCTATCCCCGATGAAGGCGTGGTCCGTCGCAGTCGCCGCCGCTGCGGCTGGCTTGTAGTTGAGCTTGACCGTGCTGCCGCCTGCTGCCGCGCGCGTGGCCTGCGAAATGCTGCCCTGCCATGCCGGGCCGCTTGCCATGGCCGGTTGCGGTGCACTCGCAAAAAGCGGTGCTGCGTTTTTGGGTTTGCGGAACAGAAGCGGCAGCTTGCGGGCCAGAAGCCACAGGCCGAAGAACAGGACCAGCGCGAAGCTGGCAATCTCCATATAGCGCGCCGTCTGGTTCATAGAAATGCCGGTGCCGCGCAGCACGAGCCATGCGAGGCCAACAACGACAATCGCCATAATGGCCTGCAACAGCGACGAGATGAAAGACAGGAAAATGCCGCGCCGCAGCGCTGTTTCATTGGCGATCATATAGGAGGAGATCACCGCCTTGCCGTGGCCGGGACCGGCGGCATGAAATATGCCATAGATGAAGGAAAGAGCGATGAGGATGGACGCCTGCCACGGGTCTTCGCGCATGGCTTTCAGCGCGGTGGTCATGGCCAGATAGAATGCGCGCTGCTGCTCGTTCATCCAGAGAATGATATGCGCGAACGGTCCGGTCGGCGTCATGGCCACTTCATTCGCACCGATGCCAAGCGACGACTGCGCAAGCGCCTGCGCGGCGAGGATCGTCAGACCAAAGGTGAGTATGAGCGTTGCCGTTTTCTTCATCGGCTCGTCTATCCTTTCGCGGCGCAGTCGATTTCAAGGCGGGTGGCGAAAATCTTCGACATGTCGGTGCCCGCCGGATCGTTGAAGAAGGCCTCGGTCAGCGTTGCCTGATTTTGCGCGATGGCCTGATCGGGATCGGGGCGCACGACGGTCGATTTGCAGCCCTGCGGCAAACCCTTCACCACAAGTTCCTTGTCGTCCACATAGTCAATCGCGGTATAGAATGTCGGGTCATAGACGCCGAAACTCACCTTGTGGCCGGGCTGCAGCTTGAGCGGCTTGGCGGGCTTGCTGGTGAAGACGATCAGCAGGCGGTTGTCGGTAAAGGTCGCGGCAAGATCGTTGGGTCTCACCATCGCGACATCCTTGGCATCCTCCTGAACGGTCTGGAAATATTTGAACTCTGCAATGGATTCATTGATGACATGGCCGAGATCGATCAGCTCTTTATGGTCGAGCTTGAGATCGCCATTCTTGTCGAATTCCATCAGCACGGTTGACGAAAACACATCGTCGAAGCGCCAGACATGGGCGAGCTGCTGAACCGTGCCGTCCGGCGCAATGGTGAGTTCCAGACGCGCTTCGGCAAAGACATGCGGGTGGGCAAGCGCCGCCGTCGGCACGAGGCCAGCAGCCAGAAGGGCCGCTGTGGTGGTCCGGGCGAACCGGGCTTTGAACCGCGATGACGAAACCTGCATATAGTCTTTCCGTAAGTACTACCTAATGCTCGAAGCCGAAGACGGCGAAAGTGGGACACATAGCCCAAAACGCCGATAGTTTTATGAAGTCGGGCTTTTCGCGGCTCCGCCTTGCTCCCGTTCCTTGAACCATTGTGTGAGAAAATCCACAAGCGCGCGGATTTTCGCCGGCAGATAGCGCCGATGCGGATAGACCGCATAGATGCCGCCGTCCCGCACGATAAATTCGTCGAGACAGGCGACCAGCCTGCCGCGCTCGATTTCTTCTTCGGCGATGAAGGCGGGCAGCGAACAGAAGCCGAGACCCGCCAGAGCGGCGTTTTTGGTGGCGACCGGGCTGTTGACCTCGATGGGGCCATTGACCGGCACGGTCATCATCGAGCCATCCGTGTTGCGAAAGTGCCAGTTGTTGCGTGAGCGGGCATTGGTGTCGATGATGCAGGGCCTGTCGGTCAGGTCTTCCGGTCGTTCGGGCTTGCCGACGCGGGCGATCAGCGCCGGTGCACCGCACAGGATGGAATGGAAGGGCGAAAGCCTCTTCGCGATGAGGGAAGAATCCTGCAAGCGCGTGATGCGGATCGCGAGGTCGAAACCTTCCTCGACCAGATCGACAAAGCGGTCGTCCAGCCGCACGTCGAGCACGATTTCAGGATGCGCAAGGCAGAAATCGATCAGCGACTGGCCGATCACCGCATCGGCAAAGGTGCGTGGCGCGGACAGTTTTATGCGCCCGCGCGCATCGGAACTGGTTTCACTGACGGCATCCTGAAGCGCGTCGATTTCGCGGATGATTTCCACGGCCCGGTGGTAATAGGTGTGCCCCGCCTCGGTCAGCGAAAACTGGCGCGTGGTGCGGTTGAGAAGGCGCGCACCCAGCTCGTCTTCCAGCTCGCGCACATATTTGGACAAAAGGGCTTTGGAGCGCCCGATTTTTCGCGCTGCGGCAGAAAACCCTTCCGCCTCCACCACGTCGATAAAGGCGCGCATACGTGTCAGCGTGTCCATCTGTTTTAGCCCCGCGTTTCAAGAATGGTTTTGCCAAGCGCGATCAGCGCCCGGTCGCTGCCACGTGGCCCGATGAGAGATATGCCGAAGGGCGCGCCGTGCACTTCGCCCAGCGGCCCAAGTGGTAATGTGATTTGCGGCAGACCCGAAAGCACCGAAAGACAAAGCAAGCGCAATGCCTGTTCACGATAGGCCTGCAAGGCCTCGAAAGGTTCGTTTGCGAGCGGTGCCGCTCCGGGGACCGTGGGCAAAGCAAGCACGGCATGATCGCCGATGATCGCCTCAAGCTCCTGCGTGAAACGCGCGCGCCTCGTCCGCTGTTGGGCCACGATCTCGGGCGTCATCTGCGATCCATAGGTAAAGCGATCAACGACACCCGGGCCGAGCTGGCGTTCGCCGGAGGATATCCATGCGCCGTGGCTTGCCCAAGCTTCGGCGCCCTGTATCTGCCGGAAGGCGAGATAAAGTTCGTCGATGGACAGGGTTGGCTGACTCGCCGCCTTCAGGCCCGAAAAATGCGGGCGAATTGCCCCGAACATGGCGCGATAGGCGTCGGTTTCCGCCTGTCCGAGCAGAAGCTGCTCCAGAACCGGCATATAGAGAAGCTGGGTCAGCTGAAACGACTGTTCGTCTCCACCCAGCAGGACCGCGCCCACCTTTTCATAAAGCGAGACGTCGCGTGCAAACCAGCCGATCGTATCGAGTGACGGTGCGAGCGGCATGATGCCTTCAAGCGGGATGCGGCCGTGGGTGGTGCGCAGGCCAACAAGGCCACAGAAACTGGCAGGCGCGCGGATCGACCCGCCCGTATCGGAGCCGAGCGCAATATCGGCGATCCCGCCTGCGACTGCCGCCGCGGAGCCCGACGACGACCCGCCCGTCACGCGGTCCGGCGCGGCAGGATTGATGGGATGGGGATAATGCGAATTCTGCCCCATCAGCGAAAAGGCAAGCTCGTCCGTCTGGGCCTTGCCGATGACTTCGGCACCAGCGCCAAGCAGCTTTTCGACCACGGGAGCGGATTTTTGAGCGGGGGGTGATTCGACCAGAATCTGCGGATTGCCGCATCCGGTGACCATTCCAGCCAGATCATATATGTCCTTGACCGCCAGCCGCTCGCCGAAAAGCGGTCCATTTTCCGCGTGGGGAAGGGGATTTTCGGGCTTCGCGATGATCGCATTGAAAGGATCGAAGGTGGTCATTGTTCACCATTAGGGGCAGGAATCTGCCTGTATTTTGAATAGAAAGTGAAGATTTCCGATGGAATGTTTCACTCTTGCTGAACAATGGCAAGCGCGCTTTGCCTCCAAAACGGTCGAAAAATAAATTCATTTCGACAAAGATTTGTCATTGAATGGTCACGGCTTTGCGCTTATATCGCCCTTGCCCAAAGTCGCACGTGCCTGTGGGTGTCCGCCGATCCTCGAATGGTGAGGAATTCGGTACGGTACCTGGACCTAACCGCTCCAGTCGATCTGTTGGCCAACCGCCAGATCGAGGACATCTTGAAGCAACGACGGTGCGGGCCTTTCTGGTGTCTTTCGGCTGTCCAAAAGCCGAAATTACTGAAGAGGCACACCTTCATTGCCGGTAGTGCGGATGCGGTTCTCCAATTCCAATCCAAGGCAGACAAAGCGGAATAACGCGGATCTAGCGTTGTTCCAACGCCGCATGCTCTTTCGTGTGATATCAGCGCCTCCAAAGGCTGACTTCGCGGCGAGGGTCTCATGCACCTTTGTCTCTTAGAGAATTTCCTGCCCCTTGGGGGTGGGGCGATGCTCTAAGTATTTGTTTTTATGCGCATTTGTCAGAAAAGGCAGCAACTTTTCGCGATTGCGCACCAAAAACGGCCCGGTTAGGGTCGCCGCAGGAGAACGACCATGGCTACACAGCGCATTATTGATTTCCTCAACACCCGTCGCCCGGACGGTCCCTGCCTCGTCGTCGACACCGATGTTGTCCGCGAGAACTATCAGAGCTTTGAGAAGGCATTGCCCTATTCCCGCATTTTCTATGCGGTGAAGGCCAATCCTGCGCCGGAAATCCTGCGCCTGCTCGCTTCGCTCGGTTCCTGCTTCGATACCGCTTCGGTTGCCGAGATTGAAATGGCGCTGGAAGCCGGCGCAACACCGAACCGTATTTCCTACGGCAACACCATCAAGAAGGAGCGCGATATTGCGCGCGCTTTCGAGCTGGGCATCCGTCTCTACGCGGTCGATTGCGTGGAGGAAGTCGAGAAGGTTGCGCGCGCCGCTCCCGGCAGCCGCGTGTTCTGCCGCGTTCTGACCGACGGTGAAGGCGCCGAATGGCCGCTGTCGCGGAAGTTCGGCTGCGTGCCTGCAATGGCCGTGGACGTGCTGCGTCATGCCAAGGTGTTCGGTCTCGACGCTTATGGCGTGTCGTTCCATGTCGGCTCGCAGCAGACGGACCTTTCCGCCTGGGACCGCGCGCTTGGCGATGCGGCATCGGTGTTCCGCACCCTTGCCGATGAAGGCATCGTGTTGCGCATGGTCAATATGGGCGGCGGTTTCCCGACCCGTTACCTCAAGGACGTGCCGACCGCTCAGGCTTACGGCATGGCGATCTTCGACGCGCTGTCCAAGCATTTCGGCAACCGCATCCCGGAAACCATCATCGAACCGGGCCGCGGCATGGTCGGCAATGCAGGCGTGATCAAGACCGAAGTGGTTCTGGTCTCCCGCAAGGCGGACAACGACAATGTGCGCTGGGTCTATCTCGACATTGGCAAGTTTGGCGGTCTCGCCGAAACCATGGACGAGGCGATCCGCTATCAGATCGTGACCCCGCATGACGGTAGCGAAACCGAGCCTTGCGTACTGGCTGGCCCGACCTGCGACAGTGCGGATGTTCTTTACGAAAAGACGCCGTATCCGCTGCCGGTCTCGCTGACCATCGGTGACGAAATCCTCATCGAAGGCACGGGTGCTTACACCACCACCTATTCGGCGGTGGCGTTCAACGGCTTCGAACCGCTCCGATCCTACGTCATCTGATCTTTCAGGTTTAACCCTGAGGATCCTCTCAATCTGTCTGGTGCCGCAAGGCACTAGACAGGGTGTGCTGCTGCCGCTTTGCGGGGATAGATGTGATGAATGCAATTCACGATTTTCAGGACAATGATGCCGCTGGCTTCGTGCCGGGCTTTGCCCCCGTTGCTGCGCCTGCTTTTGCGATAGCGGGCGAGACGGTAGAGCATGTGCTGGCGCGCGAGGCGCTGCTCGACCGTGCCATGGGCGAAGGTCGCCGCAGAAAGTCTTCGGAAAAGCTGCGTCGCGGTCGTCTTCCCGCCGCAGGGCTGGCCTTTGCTGCCGAGAGCGCCGATGGCGCTCTCGCTGGCACCGTTCGCCTGTGGAATGTGCAGGCTGGCATCGACGCCTTCGGCTTTCCGGTTGCCGCGCTGCTGCTTGGGCCGCTGGCTGTGGATCCGTTGGCTGCCGGTTGCGGCCTGGGTTCGGCCCTGATGCGTCATGCGATTGCCGAAGCAAGCACGCTTGGCCATGGCGCGATCCTGCTGGTGGGGGATCCGGAATATTACGAGCGTTTCGGCTTCACGGCAGAAAAGACCGGCGAACTGGCCATGCCCGGCCCTTATGAAAAGCGTCGTTTTCTGGCGCTTGAACTGAAGCCCGGCCACCTCGACGGTGCCCACGGCGTTCTGCGGGCAAGTGGCCGCAAGGTGCCGCGCGCCGCCTGAGACTATCTTGAAAGCCGCAGCAGCCGTCCGAAATTGCGGACGGCTGTGATGGCAAACCCCGCCAGAAGACCGGCGATCAATCCTGCAATCACCACCAGCTTGCGCGATTTTCCCGAAGGATCGAGCGGCGGACGCGCTTCCGAAAGCACACGGATATTGACCGTGTTGAGGCCTTCCTGTTCGCCGGTTTCGCGCGAGCGCAGGAGGAAGGCTTCATAGACGGAGCGGCGCGCTGCCGCTTCCCGCTCCAGTTCGCGCAGCTTGACCAGATCGCCATTATTGTTGGCCTGTTGGGCTTTCAATTGCGCCAGACGAGCCGACAATTCCTTCTCCTGCTGAACCGAACGTTGCACCTCGACCTGAAGCGAGGAACGCACGCGGCGCAGTTCGGCGTCGATATCGCCGAGGATTGCGCCTGCCTGCGATTGCGCCTGTATCAATTGCGGATGGCGGGGCCCCAATTGCGAGGACATGCCGTTGGCCGCCTGTCTTGCCTGCGCATATTGCGCGCGCAAAGTGGTCAGTGTGTTGGAACGCAACTCTTCCGGCAATGTACCGGCCACCACATTGTCCGATGTGGCGCTGTTCATCACCTGCGTGCGGGCCTGCAACCGCATCGTTTCGGCGCGCTGGTTGGAAAGCTGCTGGTTGAGGTAGCTCAAATCGCTATCGCTGA
The DNA here is from genome assembly GCF_030067775.1 of Ochrobactrum sp. SSR. NCBI lineage: Bacteria > Pseudomonadati > Pseudomonadota > Alphaproteobacteria > Hyphomicrobiales > Brucellaceae > Ochrobactrum > Ochrobactrum sp. SSR. The sequence goes on from NZ_CP125970.1 coordinate 179,177, forward strand.
TCAGTTTGCCGTCAACATCCACGAGATCATGCGCGGCGCGGAAATCGGCTGCTGCCGTTTCCGCCTGCTCGACGCTTGCGCGCAGGCTGGCCAGCCGGGTGGATAATTCTTCCGATGTGCGGCGCGTTGCGTCGGATTGCATCGAGGCAAGCTCGTTCTGAAACACCGTGCTGATCGTATTGGCCAGTGAGGCCGATTTTTGCGCATCGCGGGTTTTGACCGAAATCGAATAGATGAAGGTCTTGGCATCGCGAGCGATGGTCATCGCCTTGTAGAGATTGTAGAGAACCCGCGTTTCCAGCGCCTGACCGTCGCTTGTCTTCTTAGTGGACAGCATGTCGCGGATCTGCGCGAAGAAACCGGCCACACCGGTTGGCACCAGCGTCCCGTTAAATTCCGGGTCTTCAGTAAGCTTGGTCTGGTCGATCACCTTCAAAAGCACGCTGCTGGAACCGATGATACGCGCCTGGCTTTCCGCCACCGCCAGCGAGGCGTCGGTGGGCAGCTGGCCGGGGGTCAGTTCGGTGCCCACCGTTTTGATGTTGCGTGGATCGACCAGAACATCGGTCGTCGCCACATACATGGTCGGCATGGAAAGTGCGATCAGCACACCGGCAATGCCGCCGAGAACGGTGGTGACAAGCAGTAGCTTGCGCGATCCCTTGATGACGTCGATTGCCGCATAAGGGTCGATCAGCGGACGCCAGCCATCGCCGGAATCACCGTTTCCGGCCTGTGGGGCGGGTTGCGTGGTGGCGGGTGGGGTCGCGGCCCCCGGTTCGTGATGGTTTGTTTCATCAGCAAGCGGCGGCTCGCTTTCGCGCGCGACCCGCTTGCGCCGCTGGCGCTCGACCAGCTTGCGGTCAAGCTCGGTCTCGATGGCCGCAAGCCGTTCCTGCAAGGCTTCGAGTTCTTCCTCGGTCAGCCGCTCCGGGTTGAGATCGTGCGTACGAGTGAAATCCTCGCGCTCCTCTTTCGAAGCGGGGGAGTCCACGGGGGTGTTTGGGGAGGTGCCTGGGGTGGCGTCGGAGCGTTCGATGTCCGGCTTACGGCAGCTGGCGCGTCGGAGAATGAGAGAAGGGGTTTCCCGCTCCCCTCTTTATGACGCTTATCATCGCTGCTCATTGCCTGAAATATCCGAACTCTGAAAACCCGTTTGGGTTGAGACTGTAAGTGCCTACGGGAAAAAATTGGTTAATGTTATTGCAATTCTCCCGATGGAAAATGCAACCGGTTAACCATTCAATATCGTATGCCGGGTTTTGCGCTGGCTTTTCGCTTCGGCCCGTGAAACATGCGAGATCATGAGCGATGCGACGAAGACAAAGGTTCGTTGGTGATAGCGAAAGCATTTCAAAAAATGGATCGCCTGAAATCTGGTCTCAAGTCCGGCCTGTTCAGGGATTATCTGTCGCTCGTCTCTGGTTCGGTCGGGCGGCTCGTGGTTTCGCTGGTCTATTTCATCGCGCTTGCCAATACCCTGCCAACCGGCGATTTCGGCATTTTCGCAACCGCATCGGGCACGGGCGTCATGCTGTCCCGCATTGTGTCGTTAGGCTTTACCTCGCCGCTTTATCGCATCGCCACCGTCAAGCCGCATCTTCTCGGTACCTATAGCGCGGGTTATCTCATGGCGGTGGTGGGATCGCTGCCGCTTTTCGCGCTCTGCTCCTGGCTCGTCTATCTGGTCTTCTTCAGCCGGGATATCACGTTTTTGCCTTTCGCCATTATCATCGCGGCGGAAGCCCTGTTCTGGCGGTCGGCGGAAGTCATCATCATCGTCAATAACGGCCTCAACCGTTTCGGCATTTCGGCAAGCCTCGTCATTTTCGGCACGGTCACGCGCGCGGTTGCGGCGGTGCTGTTCACCTGGATGGCGACGGTGCATGACGTCGCCCACTGGGCATGGTGGTATCTTGCGGCCAATGCCGCGGCGCTTGCCGTGTCGATCTGCTTCTATCCGCGACGGAAAATTCGTTTCCGGCCAAAACTCTATATGCGCCGCATCGCGGATTCGGTTGCGGTCGCCGGGGCGGAACTGCTTTTCTATGTGCAAAGCGAGCTGGACAAGTTGCTGGTGCTGAGTGTTGGCGGGCCGCAAATAGCCGGGCTTTATGCCATTGTCATGCGGCTGGTCGATCTGACGGCGCTGCCGGTACGCTCCTTCAACATGATGCTGGTGCAAAAGCTGATGCGCAAGCCCGACATGCTGTCGAGCCTGCGTCTGCGCGCCGGGCTGGAAGCGTCGGTGTTTGCCGTCTCAACGGGCGGGCTTGCGGTACTTGCGATCTTCCTCTGGGTGTTTCCCAATGCGCTCGGCGCCAATGTCGCGGCCATTGTCAGCCTGCTGCCGCTGGTTCTGCTGGTGCCGGGGTTCCGCAATCTGATCGAATACCAGACCGAGCTTCTCTATGCGCGCGGCCAGTCGGGCCTGCGGACGCTCAGCCTCGTTATCATGACGGCTGCCAAGGCTTTGTTTGTCTGGCTTCTGCTCAGGCATGCCGCTGGCGGCAATGACTGGATTGCGGGCCTCAATCTTGTCTTCGGCGCGCTTTATATCCTGTCGCTGGTCTTCACCTATACGAGCCTGAAGCTCCCAGCCAAACGAATTTAAGGTCAGCCGCTGGTGATGCGGCGAATATCGTCGGCTGAAAGCCCCAGAAACGACTGCATGCAAATGGCAACCTGATAGGGTTCCATTTCGGTGATGAAGGCGCGGAATTCCGCTTCGGTCGGCGGCGGCTCGAACCACATCACCCGGCACAGATCATGCGTGTCGGTAAAGTGACCGGAACCGTTCAGCACATCTTCCACATAGCGGCCATAGATGAAACATTCCGAGAAACGGCGGTTCATCCCGATGCCCGCCACCCAGTGGCGTCCGGTCTGCTGTTCGATGCGCTCGCACATGGAAAGCATCGTGTCGCGCCGCCATGCGATCAGCTGGCCGACATAATCATTGAGCGAGGTTTTCGTCTCGGGAATGCCGAGAATTTTTGCCGCATTGGCCGACCAGAACGGATGCTCCGTCCATTTCGGATCGGCCAGCGCATTGGGGCGCACGAAGAGGCGCAGCCGCTCGCCATGCCACAGGCTGTTGCAATCGAATGGATGCAGGAAAACCGTATCGGAATCCATGTAGAGAAAGCTGTCTTCCTCCAGCAATTGCGCCACCGCGATGCGGCGCAATTGCTGCACATGCCAGCCGCGCAGCGGTTTTGTTTTGGGCGACAGCCAGATACGGCGCTTGCCGAACGATGTCGGATCGGGAAACACGCGCAGCCAGGACGGCAGTAACTCGCGCTCGTCGATAATGATGCGGCGCGGCCCGGCCAGCTGCCGGAAAAGCGGGACATCGCGCGGTTCGACAAGGATATAGTGATTGGTGAAGCCGCTGACATGACGGTCCACGGTCTCGCACAGCAATTTGCAACGCTCGAAATCCTTGTGGTAGCTTGCCGTTACCAGTGCCGTTTTCATCGCTTGTCCTGTCTGAAATATCCCGAAACTGCATGCTGCACGACCCGCCACAGGAAAAGCGGATTGCCGACGAGATAGCGCCCGGCCAGCCGGCCCGGCTCACGCATCAGCCGGTAGGCCCATTCGAGGCGCATGTCGCGCACCCATTGCGGCGCGCGTTCGGTGGCGCCTGCCTGAAAATCGAACAAGGCGCCAACCGCGCAGGCCATGGTGCAATGCGCTGCCGTGATATGGGTTCGGATGAACAATTCCTGCAAGGGCACCCCCATAGCGACCAGCACGATGTCCGGGCGATATTCCGCCAGCCGGTCGAGGATGGCGGTCATCTGGTGGCTTCCGAAAAACCCGTCCGCAAAGACCCGATAGTCGTGCTGCGGCGCGCGGGCGCGAAAAGCTTCGGCAGCCTGTTCGGGGATGCCGGGCCGCCCGCCGATCAGCCCGATGCGCAGGGGCCGCTTGATATGGCCGAGAAGGCGCGGCACGAAATCCGTTCCGTTGAGATTGGCGGGAAATTTCTGCCCATAGGCGATCTTGCTTGCAATATCGACGCCGACCCCATCCGGCAGCACGAGAAAACTCTGCAAGGCCTGCCTATAGGTCGCATCCGCATGGGCAACATTGGCGCAATGGGCATTGAGCCATGCCACGCGCAGGAATTGTCCGTCTTCGAGCGCCTTGTCGAAAAAGTCGAGCGCTTGGTCCCAGTTGAAACCGGTGACCTTGATGCCGAGAATATTGCGGGCGTGAACGGGGCTTGGTTCCGGCATCATTGCGCTCCGTCCGCACGCTTTGACGCGAGACGGAGCGCATCCAGCCCGCGTGAAAGCGCCTGATCCATGCCGTCGATCTGCGAGCGGGTAAACGCCTTGCCGTCGAGCATCTGACGGTCACCTGCGCGGGCTTTGGCAATGCGCGTCTGGATCGCCGCTGCAAATGCCGCTGGCGTGTCGGCAAGGGTGCAGTTTTCAGGAATGCGGGCGATGCCGCGCACAGAATGCGCGGTGGCGACGCTTGGCATGCCAAGCTCGAAGGTTTCGATGGTCTTGAGCTGAACGCCCGTGCCTGCGCGGCTGATCAGTGGCACGACGGCGCAGCTTTCAACGAAGGCGGTAGCGTCCGGTACTTTGCCGACGAAATTCACGCCCGGCCATGCGGCAATCAGATCAGCTGGCGTGCTGCCGGCGATCGCGATGGATATATTTGCGGGCAGCAAAGGCCTCACTTCTTTGAGGAACCATTCAAGGCCAATCCGGTTCGGGTGCCATGTCCAGGTGCCGATCAAGGCGAGGTCATAGGCGATATCGCGTTTGGCCGATACGCGCCCGGCTGGCATGACCAGCGGGAAGGTCGCGGCTTTTGTCTGCGACAGGCCCAACGCTGGCGCATCATCCTCGGCAAAGGTGAAGACGAAATCTGCATTGTCGCAGAGCCGCTTTTCCAGCCGCTTGAGAATGCGGGCTTCGCGGGCGAACAGAAGTTTCTGGATGATGCCCTTGGCGTCTTCGGCGTTTTCGCGCGCTGAGCGGTGTTCCACATTATGGGCGACAAAAAGCGATGGCTTGTCGCGAAATACCGTTTCGAACGCGCCCGGCAGGGCAACACCATTCAGCACATAGGCGTCGAAATCGCCGCAAGCTACGATGGCGTCATGAAATTTCATCGGGGAAATGACGCGCAGCTTGGCGGAGGAAACCGTCAGCCCGGTCAGGAAGGATTTGACCACCCAGCCGATTTTCTGCGCCGCACTTGCGCCTTCGGTGCGCACTTCCACTTCGCCCAGCACGACGACATCACGGTCGGTTGCAGCCTTGCGCCCGGGCCATGTGAAGCCGATGACCGTGACCTGTGCACCCGCCCGGCGCAGCCCGTTGATGACAGCGGCATTGGCGACTTCATATCCAGTCGAAGCATCTTCGTGGGGTACGAGGGATGTCACGAAGACAAGACGCAACGGTTGCAATTCGACTCCTGCGGATATGCCGTATTTCTTATTCCCCGATTCATAGCCGCGCGGTGTAAATGATCCTTAAACGCTCGGCTGGTAATAAGGGCTTGAAAACAATTTGTTGAATCGGATGGAGCGCTGTTTTTCAGTACAACCGCACCGATTGAAGAATTGATGTGGCATAGAGAAGTTTACGTGTCAAAAATAGGGCATTTCCGGCAAGAGTGCCAATTGGTTTTGCATTGGGAAATAGGGCGGCGGTTGAAAATATAATGGACAACAGAACGCCGAAGCTTCCCGATCATATTCAAGTCATTGCTGAAACACCCCATTTGGATTTTGCAAATGTCGAGGTGGTCGTGACGCTGCCGACATTTCGCCGCCCCGAACATCTCCTGCGCACGCTGGAAAGCGTGAAGGGGCAGGTGACCGGACGGCAATTCGCGATCATCGTGGTGGAAAACGAGGCGGAGGAACGCGCGGGCGCGGCGGTCGCGGCACCGCTTTTTGCGGCGGGCACTTATCGCGGTCTGGTGATCGTGGAAATGCAGCGCGGCAATTGCAACGCCTATAATGCGGCCTGGCTGACAGCGCTTGGCTATTTCCCCGCCATGAAGCATGTGCTGGTGATCGATGACGACGAACTGGCCGACCCGTCATGGCTGGAAAATATGATCGCTGCGGCGGAACGCTATTGCGTCGATCTGGTCGGTGGCCCGCAGGTGCCGGTTTTCGACCGCCCGGGCTCGGAGGCGTGGGCGCGGCATCCGGTTTTCCTGCCGACCTATCAGCAGAGCGGACCGGTGCCGACGCTCTATTCATCCGGCAATCTGGCTGTGGCGCGGCCTGTGCTGGAAGCGGCGGGTTTTCCGTTTCTCGATCCGATGTTCAACTTCACCGGCGGCGGCGATTCCGGATTTCATCAGCCGTTCCGTCGCCAAGGGTTTCAAGACAGGCTGGTGCGCGGAAGCCCCGGTGCGTGAAACCGTCCCGGCGCGGCGGCTGGAAGCCGACTGGATTCGGGCGCGCGGTTTGCGCAATGGCATGATTTCCACCATGATGGAGCGGCGCAAGCGCAAGGACGAACCGTTCAGCGCGGCGCGGGTCTTTCTCAAGAGCGCGTTTCTGCTGGGCTTTTCGCCGTTCAAGGCGGTCTACAAGGCGGTTCAGGCGCGTTGGGTTTCCGTCGGCGCCTATTATATCCATGTCGGATTGGGCCGGGTCATGGCGCATTTTGGATATGAGCATGAGCAGTATCGCAACCCGGACAAAAACTGACAGCGGCGCACCCAGTGCTGTCGCAGCCGGGGTTGCGGGGGCGCACCGTGCGCAAATGCGGAAGGTGGCGCTCGCTGCCGCCATGATCATCATGTGCATTTTGATGATTTCGTTTCGCCCATTCATGCCCGAGCCGGAAACCGATGGCGGTGGCGGCGGCGATATCATCAACCAGCTCGGTTTCAGCCTTCTGGGTGTCATGGCCATGCTGGCGCTTGCCACGCTGGCCGACCCGCGAAAGGTGGCGCGGATTGTCGGCTTCGGCTGGTCGCTGATGTTTCTCCTGCTATTCGCGTCGCTCATGCAGAGCATCTATCCGGCTGTAGTCATGCGCGGCGCTATTTTCACGATGATCGGCGTTTGCTGTGTCGTCGCGGTTCTCGCGTTGCCGCAGGACGGCGATGGCTATGCACGACTTTTGATGACGGTAGCATCTGTCGTGCTGGTTATTTCCTATGCTGGCGTGGTGCTGTTGCCTGCGGGGGCAACCCATGGTGCAGACCCGATCGAACCGCAGAACTCCTATCTCTGGCGCGGTGTCTTCAGCCACAAGAATGTGGCCGGTCCCGTCATGGCGGCTTTCGCCTTTTCAGGGCTTTATCTCTGGCGGCGGGGCTGGCGCGTCAGCGGCGTGCTGATTGGCCTGTCGGCCTTGTTCTTCGTCGCGCAGACCGGCTCGAAAACCACCATGGCGCTGGTGCCGATGGCCATGTTGCTGGTAATGGTGCCGGGTGCATTCGGCCTGCGATTTCTGACCGTTGCGGCGATTTTTTCCATTCAGTTCCTGTTCGCGTTCCTTACTTTCGGGACGGTGCTGTTCGATCCGGTCCGCCAATTTGTCGAGAGCCTCGGCATTGACGCGACTTTCACCGGGCGCGTGTCGATCTGGCAATTTGCAATCGAAAATCTGCCGGGCCGATTGTGGACCGGCTATGGCTATGAAAGCTTCTGGAAATCGCCCATCGCGCTGGAGGCGGCCAATCCTTATTATCTCGGCTGGGATGTGCGCAACATGGTCCATGCCCATAATGGCTATCTCGATCTGGTCATCGCCATGGGCATTCCGGGGTTGATCTGCGGCGTGGCGGTGATCATCGTGATGCCGCTGGTCAATTATATGCGGTGCAGGCCGCAGCGCGAAAACCTGCTTCTGGCCGATTACTTCCTGATGATCGTGTTCTTCTGCACGTTGAACGCGATGATGGAAAGCTTCTTCTTCCGACGCGTGGACCCGGTCTGGCTCACCACTTTGTTGGGGATTTTCGGGCTGCGACTGACATCCAGAATCAGCATACCGAAAAGGCTGGCCGCTTCTACCGGAGATCATTCATGAATATTGCAATTGTCGGCACGGGTTTCGTCGCCGATTACTACATGACCACCCTACGCAATTATCCCGAACTGGTGCTGCGCGGCGTCTATGATCGGTCGCCGGAGCGGCTCAAGGCATTTGCGGCGCATTATGGCGTGCAGGTCTATGACAGTTTCGATGCCGTGCTGGCAGACCCGGACGTGCAGATCGTGGTCAATCTGACGACGCCGGAAAGCCATTATGAGATTTCGCGGGCGGCACTCGCCGCAGGCAAGCATGTCTATTCCGAAAAGCCGCTCGCCATGAGTTTCGATGAGGCGCGCGCGCTGGTCGATTTTGCCGCGAGCCGCGGCCTGACGCTGGCCGCTGCACCCGCCAATGGTCTCAGCGATGCGCAGCGGCTGGTTTCCTCGGCTATCGGCACTATCGGCACGCCGCGTCTCGTCTATGCGCAGATGGAAGACGGCCCGGTTTTTCGCGACAGATGGTCCACATGGCGCTCGGCCTCCGGCGCGGCCTGGCCCGGCCTGCACGAATTTGAAATCGGCTGCACGCTCGAACATGCAGGCTATGCGCTGTCATGGCTGGTTTCGCTGTTCGGCCCGGTGGAAAGCGTCACGGCGTTTTCTGCGATCACCTTTCCCGACAAGGGGCCGGGCACGGAACATCTCCACATGGCTCCCGATTTTTCGGTCGGTTGCCTGCGTTTCAAGTCGGGCCTTGTGGCGCGGCTGACATCGGGTCTCGCCATGCCGCGCGACCGCAGCCTGACGGTGGTGGGTGACAAGGGCTCGATCAGCGTGGACGATCTGTGGGACAACCGCTCTGCCGTGCGGCTTGAAAAGGCGGATGAAAAGACGCGGTTCTGGGCGCGGCTTTTCATCATCCTTGAAGTGCGGATCGGCAAGTTCCTGTCGTGGAAGCCGGTTGCCGGAAAGAAGCTATCCTATCCAAAGGACGGTAAATCCGCTTTGCCTGCTTACCCGTCGCAGATCGATTTTGCACGCGGTATCGCCGATCAGGCGCGCGCCATCGAAACGGGCGCGACGGCGTTCTTTTCCGGTGATGTGGCGCTGCACATTACCGAAATCGCGCTGGCGCTCAACAATGCTGGCGACAGCGCGGTGCCGTATCAGATGAAGAGCAGTTTCTAATCGCTCGATACGATCCGATGCAGGATGTCCGCCACGGCTGTGCTGTCCGTCAGAGGCATGACCGGACTTGAAATCGCGCCATTGCGCACGGCATCGCGCACGGCCAGCGCCTGAAACTGAAGCCCGTTGCCGGAAAAGGTGTGGTTTTCGATTTTGCGACCCGGCAGGGGCAGGCGGTTGATGATCTTGCCAAACAGGCCGGAGCCTTTGCCTGGTCCAAAGGGTGATTTCGATGCACCAGCGGAATAGACAGTCAGGCGCTGGGCCTTCAGGAAAGGTCCGTGCAACAACAGCGCGCCCTTGGTTCCCGTGATCAGCATACGATTGTCGCCATCCCGGTCGAAGCCGCAGGAGAGCCGGGCTTCCGCGCCGGGCCAGAACAGTTCGATCTCCGTGCGCAGATCGACGCCGTTATCGGCGCGTTTGCAGCGGCCCTGCGAGCGCTCCGGCGGTCCTATGAAGAACAGCGCCAGCGAGACCGGATAGACGCCGAGGTCGAAGGCTGCCCCGCCGCCCAGTTCCGGATCGAAGAAGCGGCTCTGCCGGTCATAGGCGCGCAGATAGGAGAGGTCCGCGTCGATGCGCGTGACCTTGCCGATGGTGCCCGTCTCGATGTGGCGTTTCGCTGCCTGTATGGCGGGAAGAAACCTTGACCACATCGCCTCCATCACGAAAGTCCCGCTGATTTCGCTGGCTGCCGAAAGACGCCCCGCGCCAGCGGCATCAAGCGCCAGCGGTTTCTCGGTCAGGCAGGGCTTGCCTGCGGCAATGACCTGCAAGGTCTGCGCGACATGCATGGCGCTGGGCGTTGCGATATAGACCGCATCGATATCCGGGTCTGCAAGGAATGTGCCGACCGTGTTGAAGGTCTTGGCGGCGCCGATACGGTTGCCGAAAGCTTCCGCCGCTTCCAGCGTACGCGAACAGACGGCGGAAACGCGCATGCCTTCAACGGCAGCGATATCGGCTGCGAAGGCGCTGGCAATGGCGCCAGTTCCCCATATCCCCCAGCGAAACTCGCTATGCGCGTTTTTCTGTTGCAATCTGCGCCTCGTCCTGCCTGCATTCACATAAATGTCTTATAACCTATGATAGCAGGCCGGGAGTGTTTTTTCCTTTGCGAGAAACCTGCTCTGCAACAGTAATTTGGTCGCTACACAAATGGCCAGAGCAACAGATGGGATGAGGATCATGCGTGGTGGATTTGTCGTGGCCGTTGCACGCGATGGGGAACATCGTTTTTCCAAGCAGCCCGTACCGGAAATCAATATCCTGACCGGGCTTGGTGTCGAGGGCGATGCGCATCAGGGCACAACGGTGAAACACCGTTCACGCGTGAAGGTGGATCCGACCCAGCCCAATCTGCGACAGGTGCATCTCATTCAGGCCGAACTTTTCGACGAACTGTCGGAAAAAGGTTTTCAGATCGCGCCTGCTGATCTTGGCGAGAACGTCACCACGCGGGGTGTCGATTTGCTGGGTTTGCCGAGAGACGCTTTGCTTAAAATCGGCAAGGATGTGGTGTTGCAGGTGACAGGCTTGCGCAATCCATGCCCGCAGATTGAAAACTTCCAGAAAGGCCTTCTCTCGGCAGTGCTCGACAAGATGCCGGATGGCGAAGTGATCCGCAAAACTGGTGTCATGACCATCGTTCTCGCTGGTGGGCATGTGCGCGCTGACGATCCGATTGAAGTCGAGTTGCCGCCGCTGCCTCACGTAAAGCTTGAGCGCGTTTAACACTACAGCTGCATTCTTCGCCATGCCGGTCTGCAACGAGCAATTTCCTGTGCGCCGGTGCTCACGTACCCAAAAGTACGCTCCGCTCCGGTACTCGAAAATCACTCCTTTCGCCACGGCCTGACGAATTTGCAACTATAGTGTTAGACGAAGCCTGCGGCAATCGCGGCATCGGAGAGCCTCGACATTGCTTTTCATATAGCGTAGTGGGACCACTCCGGCATGCGGCGTGCCGCCCATGGCGATGCAGATTTTTTGAGTCCCGCATGATACCGTCTCTGATCAGGAAACAGCCCCTCAACGGCCTCACACTCGAACTCTCGCAGCACTTGGCCCGGGCGGGCTTTCAAGGTGACGTGGAAGTCGGCGACAGCTCGCGTACCGTCTATTCCACCGATAATTCGATCTATCAGGTAGAGCCGACCGGCATCGTGTTTCCCAAGGGCACGGACGATCTGAAAATCCTTACATCGGTTCTGGAACAACCGGCATTTCGCGACGTGGTGATTTCGCCACGCGGCGGCGGCACCGGCACCAATGGCCAGTCGCTCACCTCCGGTATTGTGGTCGATTGCTCGCGCCACATGAACCGCATTCTGGACATCGACACGGAACGGCGCGTGGCCCGCGTCCAGTCGGGCGTGGTGAAAGACCAGCTCAACAAGGCGCTGAAACCGCATGGCCTGTTCTTCGCGCCGGAGCTTTCCACCTCCAACCGTGCCACCATCGGCGGCATGGTCAGCACGGATGCCTGCGGGCAGGGGTCGTGTCTTTATGGCAAGACCAGCAATCACATTCTGGGGCTCAATGTCGTCCTGACCAATGGCGAGGAACTGTGGTCACGCCCGCTCGACGGCCCGGCGCTGGCGCAAGCGCAGCAGAAGCCCGGTCGTATCGGTGAAATTTATCGCGCTGTTGCGCGCATCGCGACCGAAAAACGGGCGCTGATCGACGAGATTTTCCCGAACCTCAACCGTTATATGACGGGTTATGATCTGAAGCATCTGTGGCGCGAGGATGGGCGTTTCGATCTCAACGCCATTCTGTGCGGATCGGAAGGCACGCTGGCGATGATCGCGGAGGTCGAGGTCAATCTTCTGCCGATCCCGGCCCATGCGCTGCTGATCAATATTCGCTATGACAGTTTCAACACCGCGCTGGAACATGCCCGCGCGCTAGTGGCGCTGAAGGTCGCTTCCGTCGAAACCATCGACGAAAAGGTGCTGGGTCTTGCCAAGAAGGACATTGTCTGGCCGGGCATTGCGCGCTTTTTCCCGGATGATGGCGGCAGCCCAACCAATGGCATCAACATTGTGGAACTGGTGGCCGACAGCGCGGTAGAGCTGGAGAGCAAGTTCCGCGAAGTGATTGCTGCGCTTGATGCCGATCAGTCCGATGGCGGCAAGCCTTACACCATTGCGCGTGATCCAAAGGATATCGAGGCGATCTGGACCATGCGCAAGCGCTCGGTCGGTCTGCTCGGCAATGTCGATGGGCCGTTGCGTCCGGTGCCGTTTGTTGAGGATACGGCAGTGCCGCCGGAGAACCTTGCCGCCTATATTCGCGAGTTTCGGGCGCTGCTCGACGGCGAGGGCTTAAGCTATGGCATGTTCGGCCATGTCGATGCGGGCGTGCTGCATGTGCGCCCGGCGCTCGATCTGACGCGGACCGATCATGAACCGCTGGTGCGCAAGATCAGCGATGGCGTGGTTGCGCTGACGCGCAAATATGGCGGCGTGCTGTGGGGCGAACACGGCAAGGGCGTGCGGTCGGAATATGTACCGGAATTCTTCGGCGCGCTTTATCCGAGCCTGCAGGAAATCAAGGGCCTGTTCGACCCGCGCAACCGGCTCAATCCCGGCAAGATCGCAGCGCCCGCCTCGCAGGCACTGCTGAAGATCGATGAGGTGCCGCTGCGCGGCCAGTTCGACCGGATCATCGGTCTGGAAATCCGTGAAGCTTTCGACAACGCCGCTTATTGCAACGGCAATGGCGCCTGTTTCGATTTCGACGATGCGAGCCTGATGTGCCCCTCCTACAAGGCGACGCGCGACCGCCGCTATTCGCCGAAGGGTCGCGCCTCTTTGATGCGCGAATGGCTGCGCCTGATGGCGGAGAGCGGGAAAGACCCGCGCAAGGAAGCAGGAAAAGCTCGCAGTGCCAGTGCAATCCGCACGCTGCCCGCAAGGCTGTGGAACTCGATCAACCCCGCCAATCGCAACGATTTCTCGCATGAAGTGCGCGAGGCGATGGATAGCTGCCTAGCCTGCAAGGCCTGTGCGGGGCAATGTCCGGTCAAGGTCAGCGTTCCGGCCTTCCGGGCTAAATTTCTCGAAATCTACTATGGACGCTATGCCCGCCCGATCAAGGATATGATGGTGGCGAGTATCGAGAACACCTTGCCTTTGTTTGCGCGGCTCAAGCCCGCCTATAATGTATGGGTTGGGTCATCTCTGGGGCAGGCGCTGATGCGTCGGGCCGGGCTGACGGCGCTGCCGGAAATGCCTGCTTTGTCACTGGCGCGTGAAGCGCGACGCATGGGCGTGGCGGTGGCAACACCGGAGCGGATGCGCAAACTAACGGAGGCGCAGCGGCAACAGGCGGTGGTGTTCGTGCTGGATGCCTTCACGGCCCATTTCGACCCGGCTGTCGGGCTGGCCGCGCTGCAATTGGCGCGCAAGATGGGCTTCACGCCCTATCTCGCCGCACCCAACCAGAACGGCAAGGCCCTGCACGTTCACGGCTATCTCGGCGCTTTCGAGAAAACCGCGTCGAAATCCATCCGCTATCTCAACGAACTGGCCGAGATGGGCATTGCGCTGGTCGGTCTCGACCCTTCCATGACGCTGACCTATCGCAGCGAATATAAGGGGGTCGAGGCGGCGCGGATCAAGGCGGAGGTCAATCTGATGCAGGAATGGCTGGACGCCCATCGCGACCGTCTGCGTAGCGCTGACACTATGGCGCGTGAAAAGCGGCTGCGTCTCCTCGGGCACTGCACCGAGCGCAGCAATGTTCCATCCTCGATGAAGCAGTGGAAATCCGTGTTCCAGCAGATCGGCGTGGAGCTGGATGTGCCGGAAACAGGCTGTTGCGGCATGGCGGGCACGTTCGGCCATGAGGTCCGCAATCGCCCGATTTCGGAAAAGCTGTACGCTGCAAGCTGGAACGGCATCCTCGCATCGTCCGGCGAGGGGGATATCATCATGGCGACCGGCTATTCCTGCCGCTCGCAGGTGAAGGCGATTGACAGCCGCGCCATCCGGCATCCTGTCCAGATACTCAATGAAATGGTCATGCCCGTCGGCGCGTAGTTTTAAGTTTCCTTGATTGCAATCAAGGAAAACCTGATACAGCGGGACTAGATTTCCGTTTGCGGGCTGCTTTGCCCGCATGTTTGGGCGCTTTCGGCCTGTCTGCCCGGGCAGCGGCGGTGCTCGTGATGGAGATCGACATGAAAATGCGTATGACCGCGTTGGGACTTGCCGCCGGTGTCTTGGGCCTTCTTTCTGCGCCCGCTTTTGCTGAAAATATTGAAGTTCACATGCTGAACAAGGGCGCTGAAGGCGTCATGGTGTTCGAACCGGCCTATATCAAGGCAAAGCCGGGCGACACGGTGACCTTCATTTCGGTGGACAAGGGGCACTATGTCGAGTCGGTCAAGGACATGCTTCCCGCCGGTGCCGCGCCATTCAAGAGCAAGATGAACGAGACCTATGTGCTGACCGTCACGGAGACCGGCGCCTATCTCGTCAAATGCACGCCGCATTTTGCGATGGGCATGGTGGCCCTGATCGCTGTTGGCGACAATCCGGCCAATCTCGATCAGATCGTCGCCGCCAAAAAACCGAAGATCGTGCAGACGCGTCTGGAGAAAGTCATCGCCAGCGCGCAGTGACGGGCAAGGGCCTTCGTAAAACCGCACTCAATCCGACCGAAAACTGCGCGATGCATGCACGCAGTTTTCGGCAACTTGACATTTAATCAATCGATTGATTAAATCATCCTATGAAACCGCCCCGTCGGACTAGTCCGGCCAGCTCCACTGGCCAAGGCGAAACATCGCTCCCCAGTGATCAGACGCGCATGGCGTTGATCCATGCGGCATTGCGGCTGTTCGGGTCGAAAGGCTACGACGCCACGTCGACGCGCGAAATTGCGGGTTTTGCCAAGGCGAATATCGGGTCCATCGCCTATCATTTCGGCGGCAAGGAAGGTCTGCGGCTTGCCGCCGCTGACTATATCGTCGAGACGATACAGGGCGTTGCCGGTCAGGCGCTCGGTCATTACGGGGCAATCGGCGAGCCCGCGGTGACGAAGGAGGCCGCGCGTCAGCAGCTGGGCGTCGCGCTGGAACGGATGGTGCAGTTCATCGTGGCGCAACCGGCGTCCGGCGAAATCGTTCAGTTTCTGTTGCGGGAACTGGCGCATCCGACCGCAGCGCTCGACCGCATCTATTCCGGCGTTTTCGAGCCGACCCACAAACGGCTTTGCGCCGTCTGGGAGGCGGCGACCGGCGAAGCGGCGGAAAGCGAGCAGACGCGCCTCACTATTTTTACGCTGTTAGGGCAGGTCGTCTATTTCCGGATCGGGCAAGAGGCGGTGAAGCGGCGCATGGGCTGGGCGGCTTTCGGCCCCGATGAGGCCAGGGCGGTTGCAGCCGTTGCGCGGCAAAATCTGTTCGCCATTCTTGCCGCCCGCGATGCGCAGCACAATAAGGACGAAGTGCAATGAGCCTTCTCTGTATCGTTCCTTTCGCGTCCTATCTGTTCGCGGCATGCAGCAGCCAGCCGTTGGCCGTGGGCTATGTGGAAGGCGAGTTCGTGCAGCTCGCACCGCTCGAAGTTGCGCAGGTGCAATCCGTCATGGTGAAGCGCGGCGACCGTGTGGAACCAGACAAGCCGATTGCGCTCACCGAAAATACGGATGCGAAGATTGCGGTTGCGCAGGCCGCAGCCGCACTGGCGCAGGCCGAGGCGAAGCTTGCGGATTTGCAGGTTGGCAAACGCCCGGATGAAATTGCGGTTCTGGAAGCGTCGGTGCGCACTGCCAATGCGCAGGCCGATGATGCGCGGCGCACATTGTTGCGCACGCAGGACCTCGCCAAGCGCGGGGTGATGACGCAGGCCCAGCTGGACGATGCCAAAACCAGTGTGGAGGTCGCCGAAGCGGCCATCAATCAGAGCATGGCCAATCTGGCCGTAGGGCGCTTGCCCGCCCGTCCGGAAGAAATCAAGGCGGCTGAAAACGCGGTCAAGAGCGCTGCCGCGCAACTCGATTCCGCGCGCTGGCACCTGACCAAGCGCACCATCGTTGCACCTGCTGCCGGGCGGATCACCGATGTCATCCGCAATCCGGGCGATATTGCCGGGCCAACCGCGCCGGTGCTGACCATGTTGCCGGACGGCGCTGTGAAGCTGAAAGTCTATATCCCGGAAGCAAAATTCTCCTCCGTTCGGGTGGGCGACTTGCTGTCGGTCCGTTGCGATGGCTGCGCGGCAGACCTCAAGGCGAAGGTGAGCTATGTGTCGCCGGACCCTGAATTTACGCCGCCGGTGATCTATTCGCTCGAAACGCGCCAGAAACTTGTCTATCTCGTCGAGGCGCATCCGGTCGATCAGGCTTCGCCGCTCCAGCCGGGCCAGATCGTCGATGTCGATCTGGCGAACCGGTAAACGGAGGCGATCATGCCGAACGCCATCGATGTCAAAGGCCTGGTGAAGCGGTTCGGCGATGCAACCGTCGTCGATCATGTGAGCATGTCGGTGGCGGAGGGCGAGATTGTCGGCTTTCTGGGGCCGAACGGTTCCGGCAAGACCACGACCATCCGCATGATGTGCGGCCTGCTGACCCCCGACGAAGGTGAGGGGCAGGTGCTCGGTTTTGACCTGCGCACGGAAGGGCTGAAGATCAAGCGCGAGGTCGGTTACATGACGCAGCGCTTTTCCTTCTATGAAGACCTGACCATCGCCGAAAATCTGGAATTCGTGGCGCGGCTTTATCGGCTGAAGCCGGTGCGGGAGCACGTCGCGCGCACGCTGGAAGAACTTGGCCTGACATCGCGTGGCAGCCAGCTGGCCGGAACGCTTTCCGGCGGCTGGAAACAGCGGCTGGCGCTTGCCGCCTGTATCATGCACAAGCCGAAGCTCTTGCTGCTGGACGAGCCGACCGCCGGTGTCGATCCCAAGGCGCGGCGCGATTTCTGGGACGAGATCCACCGCCTTGCCGATGGCGGCCTGACGGTGCTGGTTTCGACCCACTATATGGATGAGGCCGAACGCTGCCACCGCATCAGCTATATTTCCTATGGCAAGCTTCTGGCGACGGGAACGGTCAAGGATGTGATCGCCGAGGCGGGGCTGACGACTTTCATCGTCAGCGGCCAACGGCTCAGCGATGTCGCGCGCGAACTGGAGAACGAGCCGGGTGTCGAGCAGGTGGCGCCATTCGGCGCGACGCTGCATGTTGTAGGCTCCGACCGGGCCAAACTTGAAACGGCGCTCGACAAGATCAGACACCGGAAGGACATCGCGGTCGAGGCGGGCGAAACCAGCCTTGAGGATGTTTTCATCCAGTTCATGGCCAATGCGCAGGACAATATGTCGAAAGCGGGAAGCGACGGGAGTAGCAAGGCCGGGAGCAGCAAAGGATGACCGGCAGCTGGTTTTCATTCGAGCGTCTTGGCGCGATGTTGATGAAGGAATTCATCCAGATGCGGCGCGACCGCATCACCTTCGCCATGATGCTGGTGGTGCCGCTGATGCAGCTTCTGCTGTTCGGCTTTGCCATCAACAACGACCCGAAAAGCTTGCCAAGCGCGGTCGTCGTGACAAGTCAGGATCATTACACCCGGGCGATGATTTCGGCGCTGGAAACGACCGGTTATTACCGCTTTGATCATGTGGTTCAAAACGCTGCCGAAGCCGAAGCGCTGCTCGCCAACGGCACAGTCTCTTTCGTGGTCACCATTCCTTCCGACTTCGCGCGGCGGGTGGATGCTGGCGATGCGCCGCAAATCCTGATCGAAGCCGATGCTACCGATCCATCGGTGGCAAGCGGGGCGATTTCGACGCTCGGCACCGTGGCCAGTCAGGCGCTGCTGCGCGAGCAGGGCAAACAGGCCGAAGCGACGGATGCCGCCAGCAGTCAGCTGCAGGTGATCGTGCATCGCCGTTACAACCCGGAAGGCGTGTCGCAATATAATATCGTGCCCGGTCTGCTCGGGGTCATCCTGCAAATGACGATGGTGATGATGACGGCCATGGCGCTGACCCGTGAAACCGAGCGCGGCACCATGGAAAACCTGCTTGCCATGCCCGCCACGCCTGCCGAGATCATGCTGGGCAAGGTGCTGCCGTTTCTGGCTGTCGGCGCGGTGCAGGTGGTGGTCGTGCTGGTTGCGGCAAAGCTTCTGTTCGGCGTGCCGTTCGTCGGATCGCTGGCGCTGCTTCTGGCTTGCGTGCTGATCTTCGTTTTGTCGCTGGTATTGCTCGGCTATACGATTTCGACCGCTTCGCGCACGCAAATGCAGGCCATGCAGCTGACCTTCTTCTTTTTCCTGCCATCGCTGATGCTGTCGGGCTTCATGTTCCCGTTCCGAGGTATGCCGGACTGGGCGCAGACTCTGGGCGAGATTTTCCCGCTCACGCATTTCCTGCGCATCGTGCGCGCCGTCATGCTGAAAGGCGCAACCCTTGCCGACATCGCCGGCGAGGTGAATGCGCTGATCCTGTTCGTTGTTCTCTTTGCCACGATGGCGCTGTTGCGCTTCCGGCGCACGCTCGATTAACGAAACGCGCGCCGGAGCCAGGTTTTATCAGCAAGCCGAAGCGGCAAGCTCCACTTTCGGGCGGCGTGACAACGTGAAGAGCAGACCCGCTGCAGCCAGAAGGCCTCCGGCCACCGGGATAGCGGCATAGCCGTAGCCAGCGCTCAGCACCGCGCCACCCAGAGCAGCGCCCACTGCATTGCCAAGGTTGAATGCGCCGATATTGATCGACGAAGCGAGCCCCGGTGCTTCGGCTGCGGCCTGCATAACGCGCATCTGAACCGGCGGCACGATGGCGAATGCCGCAGCACCCCAGGCCAGCAGACTGATGAGCGCGCCGACATGGCTGTTGAGCGCGAACGGCAGCACGAAGCTGACGGCTGCGAGCATGGCGAGGAAGATCCGCGTTGCGCCATTGAGCGACCAGTCGGCCAGACGGCCACCCAGCGCATTGCCGATGGTAAAGCCCACGCCGATGATGACGAGCGCCAGCGTCACGAAACCGTCCGAAGCGCCGGTGCGATCAGCCAGAACGGCGGCAACATAGGTGTAGAGCGTGAACATCGCGCCTGCGCCCATCACGGTTGTCGCCAGCGACTTCAACACGGTTGGCCGCATCAGAACGCCCAGTTCCTGACGGATATTGGGCATCTTGCCCGCTTCACCGCGCGGCAGCGAAAGCCAGAGCGCGACAATGGCGACGAGGCCGAGAACCGCAGTTCCCGCAAACGACATGCGCCAGCCGATCTGCTGTCCGATCCAGGTGGCTGCCGGGACGCCGCCGATATTGGCAATGGTGAGACCCATGAACATGGTCGCAACCGCGCTGGCCCGTTTTTCCGGCGGCACGACGCTGGCCGCAACAACTGCGCCGAGACCGAAGAACGCGCCGTGGTTGAGGCTTGTCACCAGACGTGCGGCAAGAAGCGTCCAGTAATCGGGCGCCATTGCCGAGAGAATGTTGCCGATGGTGAAGATCGCCATCAGCAGCATCAGCGCGGTGCGCTTGCCGAAGCGACCAAAGGCCAAAGTCATGATCGGCGCACCGATCATCACGCCAATGGCATAGGCGCTGACCAGAAGACCAGCGGTCGGGATCGATACGTTCACACCATCGGCGATGACAGGCAGCAGGCCCATCGGCGCGAATTCGGTGGTACCGATGCCGAAGGCACCGATTGCAAGCGCAAGCAGCGGCCAGTTGAAACCGGCCGCGCTGGTTGCGCTTGTCTGAGCGGTTGAAGCACTCATAGCGAAATCTCCGTATTACTTGTCCCAGACAGGCGCCAGCTCGGGAGGGCTGACCAGACGTCCATCGGGGCGGGCGAGCTTTGCAATCGCTGCCATGTCTTCAGAATTGAGTTCAAAGTCGAACAGGTCGAAGTTTTCCGCGACACGTTCCGGCTTGGCGGTCTTCGAAAGCGTGATGAAGCCGCGTTCGATGAGCCAGCGCAGCGCAACCTGTGCGGCGGTCTTGCCGTATTTCGCGCCAATGGCCTGCAACGCCGGATCACGCGGAACCGCCCCATCGGCCATGCCGAAATAGGCGGTGATGGCAACGCCTGCTTCCTTAGCGGCTGCGGCAATCGCGTTCTGGTCGAGATAAGGATGAACCTCGATCTGGTTGGTCACGATCGGCGCGGGGCTGCGTTCAATCGATTCTTTCATCTGCGCGATATTCTGGTTGCTGACGCCGATAAAGCGCGTCTTGCCGGAAGCCTGAACTGCGCTCAGCAGGTCAACCTGTTCGGCAATCGATACTTTATGGGCTGGCCAGTGCAGAAGCAGCAGATCGACCTGATCGACTTGCAGCTTGTCCAGGCTTTCGGTTACGGAAGAGGCGAATTTCTCTTCGCTATAATTATCGACCCAGACCTTGGTGGTCAGGAACAGATCGTCACGACGCGCGCCTGCCTTTTGCAAGGCTTGGCCAAGGGCTGCTTCGTTCTGATAAATCTGGGCGGTGTCGAAATGGCGGAAACCTGCTTCCAGTGCGGCTGGAGTGATGGCTTCCACTTCGGCATCCGACATGCGGAAAACGCCGAAACCAAGCGCGGGAATGGCCGCGCCATGTGCGTTGATGAACTTCATGGTAACTCCTGTTGACTGGCTGGACGCGTTTCGCGCGGAGGCGCACGAAGCTTGGGAGGCAGACGCTTCCAGTCAGGAATCTATTAGAAACCTGTGATGTCCCAAGAAATAGGCCCAACATTCTCACTTGAAAATGCGCTGGCGTTCCACATTATCTATGAAACGATTTCACAGATGAGGTCATGAATGGATAATCGCGCCGGTGAGATGCAGGTTTTTCTGCGGGTCGTGGAGGCGGGCAGCTTCTCTGAGGCGGCACGATTGCTGCGCATGAACCCGTCCACGATCAGCAAGCTGATTTCCCGCATCGAGACGCGGCTGGGCGTGCGGCTTCTGGAACGGTCGTCGCGCCGCTTGTCGCTGACCGCCGAGGGGCGCATCTATTATGAGCGCAGCCAGGGGCTGCTGCACGACTTCGATGAGATCGAGCGCGAACTGTCGCAAGGCTCGGCCAGCACGGGCGGCACGGTGCGCGTCAACACATCGGTCGCGCTGGGCACGCTGGGACTGGAACCGATATTGCCGGAATTTCTTGCCGCCTATCCCAATATTGTGGTGGACCTGTCACTCGGCGACGAGATTATCGATCTCTATCGTGATCGAACCGATGTGGCGCTTCGCACCGGTCGGTTGCCGAACTCCAGCATGATGGCGCGCCGGATCGGACTGGCCCGGCGCAAGATTGTGGCGGCTCCGGCCTATCTGGAGCGGTGCGGCACGCCGCTGACGGTAGACGACCTTGCGGACCATAATTGCATCGGGTTCAATTTCCGCCGTATGGCGCCCGTCTGGCCGCTCAAGGAAAGTGGTCGCATTGTCGACCGCGCCGTCTATGGCTCGTTGCTCGCCAATAATGGTGAAACGGTCCGTCGCATGGCCGTCGCCGGTCTGGGGCTTGCCCGCCTTGGTGACTATCACGCCCGCGACGATATAGCTGCCGGTCGGCTCGTCGAGGTGCTGGCCGATGTGATCGAGAGCGACGAGGAAGAGGTGAACGCTGTCTATCTGGGTGGCGCGCGCCTGCCCCAGCGTGTGAAGGTTTTCCTCGATTTCGTGGTGCCGCGTTTGCAGGCGTTTCTCGCCAAGTGAAGTGGAATCATGCCGAATCATGTTGCATATTTGCTTCTAAATGCCGGTTTTCCGCACAAAACGGCGCTTTCCGATAAAATTTAGCACACCTAATAGCTCAATAATTTCAGGTCCTTGAGACGGCGTGTTCGGCTTTTCAAGAATCCGTGCTCTCGTTTTGTATTGACTGTTAACATCGCGTTAACCACAGTTTGTTGCAATGTGTTACGCAGTGTTACAATTGGTGAACTGGAAGCGAGGTGCGGATTGAAAGGTGTACGGCAGATAAAACGACAATCCCGGCAGGCAAGCCTGCCACAAGGGGATAAGTCTGCCGTGGCCAGCATGACCTCATTCTGGGGCCTGATGCGCGCCTATTGGGTGTCGGACCGCTGGAGAGAAGCCTGGGCGCTCACCGCCGCGATCTTTCTTCTGACGGCTTTCGTCAGCAAGACGACGGTGTGGGTGGCGGAAGCCTCCGGTCATCTGATGAACTCCATTGTCAACGCCAATACCGCACCGGTTCAAAACCCGCTGGCGACGATCTCCATCAATGCAGGCATTCTCATTCTGCTGATGCTGGCGAAGGATGTAATGCTGGTAGGGTCACGGCATTTCCTTTCAACCACCTTGCACCGCAAGTGGCGCAAATGGCTGAACGACCAGTTTTCCGCAGCGCTTCTTAATAGCAGGCACACGCATTTCCATTTGCAGCAGGGCCGCGGGAAGGACCAGATCGACAATGTCGATCAGCGCTTGCAGGAGTCGATCAAGGGCATGACAGGCGGGGCCATTGGCCTCGTAATGGGTATTGTCGGCGTCGTGCTGTCGGCCTTCTTCATCGGGCAGAAGCTGATTGAAATGTCCACGGATGTGGAAGGGCTTGAAGTCTTCGGCTCCTATGGCAGCGCGGTTCTCGCCTTTGCCGCCATCTTGATTTACGTGCCGCTTGGCACATTCGTCGCCGTCAAAATCGGTCGTCGTCTGGAACGCCTCAATCTCGGCATTCAGCAGGCGGAAGGTTCCTATCGTGGCGAGTGGACGACCCTTCTGCGCCGCAGTTTCCAGATTTCCGCCTCTAATGGCGAGGCCGTGCAGCGTTCGGTGAACGAACGTCTCTACAAGGATGTGGACGGAACGTGGAATAAGCTCAATCGTTTTGACGCGGCCTATCTCGCCTTCCAGCAAGCCTATGGCTTCCTGTCCAACCGCATCGTCGCCTATATTCCGGGCCTTCTGCCCTATATGGGCGGATCGGTGAGCTTCCGGAATTATGTCACGGGCGCGGAACTCGTCACCGCCATGATCAATGATTGCTCGTGGTTCATTCAGGTCATGCCTGCCATCGCCAATCTGCGCGCCAATGCCGGTCGCGTGACCGGGCTGGCGCGCGCCATGGAAAATGTGCAGGACCCGACGGATTTCTATGCGCGCTCGGGCGTCAACCGCTTTGCCTTTGGCCGTCAGCACCCGCGCTTCGGCCTGTCCGTCCGCAACCTCACGCTGATGCAGGGGCCGGGCAGCGAAGCGCCGTTCCTGCGTTCCGGCGTCATCAATATCCGCGCAGGCGACTGGGTCTATATGCGCGGTGAATCCGGCTCGGGCAAAACCTCTTTCGTCAAGGCGCTAAACGGCCTTTGGCCCTATGGCACCGGCGATATCATCTATCCGCAGAACGCGACCACGCTCTATGCCACGCAGGATGCGAAGTTCCCGTCCGTCTCGCTGAAGCAGCTTGTCAGCCTGCCGGGCGATGCCGGAAGCTTCAGCGATCTTGCCGTCGCTGCGGTCCTGCATGAAGCGGGTCTCGGCGAATTCATCGAAAAGATGAACGATAGCGATGCCGGTGGTGCACCGTGGGATATGGTTCTATCTGGCGGGCAAAAGCAGAAGATCGTGCTGGCGCGCATTCTCCTGCACAAGCCTTCGATCATCTTCCTTGATGAAGCCACAGGCGCGCTCGACCCGACTTCAAAGGCGCGCTTCCATGCCGCCCTGAAGAGCCGCTGCCCTGATGCCATCGTCATCAGCATCATGCATGAGGAAAAGCTTCCGGTGCTGGAAAACGGCGCGCAGGTCTATTCCCATGTGCTGGATATCCGCAATGGCTATGTATCGTTGCGTCCAGTCCACTTCGATCTTCCGGGTGCTGCCAACGTCCCGCTCATCGCGGCTGAATAATCGCTGTCTATAACGCAGGGTTGTAAAAGTCCAAATTTGGACTATATTCCATTCTGGACGAATGGAGACGATCATGGCTCGGAACGCGGCGGTGTTAAAGACAGGGATTGAAAAAGGACCGGACATTCTCGATCCGCGCCGTTTCGGCCCATTATCGCGCAAGCGATTGAGTGCGCCCGGGCTGCGTACCTTTCTGGCCATTGCCGATCTCTGGGGGCTGGACGAGCAGCAGCGTCTGCTGGTTCTGGGTCTTCCGTCGCGCTCGACCTATTACAACTGGGTGAAAGCCGTGCGCGAACATCGCGATATCACGCTGGATGTCGATGTGCTGACGCGCCTGTCTGCCGTGCTCGGCATTCATCAGGCGCTGGGTGTTCTTTATCCGGATGAGACGGCGGGCGTGCGCTGGCTGACGACGCCCAATCGCGCAACGGTGTTTGGCGGGCATCCGCCGCTGAGGCTGGTGACCGGTGGCACGCAGGACGGATTGCTGACTGTGCGGCGGTTTCTCGATGCGGCCCGTGGCGGCCACTTCATGGAACCAAACGAGATCGACAGCGCCTTCACGCCTTATAGCGATGCCGACGTGGTGTTCTCGTGAGGCGCAATCCCGCGCCGCATCCGAGTTACCGGCTTATTCCGTCGCGTTTTCCTCCGGTCGGACTTTTCGACACGGTGGCGACCGCTGCCGATCTGGAAGCGGTGATGGAACTGGCCGGCTGGACCAATGACCGGCTACTGGTCGAACGTCTGCAAAGGCTACCGCATGAGGAATGGGTGTTCGGCAGGCCGAATTCCAGCATCGTCATGGCGACATTTCTGCATGTCGCGCCGGGCGGCATGCGGTTCAACGGGCCGGAGCTCGGCGCATGGTATGCCGCCGCCAGCATCACCACCTCCGTAGTGGAAGTCGCGCATCATATGCGCCGTGAGGCGGTGGCCACGGGGCAGGAAACGCTTTCCCGGACATTCCGCGTTTATAGCGCGCGCCTTGAAGGCGATTTCATCGATATCAGCGGCGAACAGGTGGCAAGACCTGAAATCTATGCATCCGACGACTATCGCGCGTCGCAGCTTTTCGGCGAGGAAATGCGCGCTGCCGGAGAAAACGGCATCCTGTTCGATAGCCTCCGCCATGAGGGCGGCGTCAACATCGCCGCTTTTCGTCCGAGCCGTATTCTCGATGTTGTGCAGGGCGACCACTACGATGTGACGGTCGAGGCATTCTCGCAGAAAATTCAGGCGAAGAAGCTGTCGGGATAAGGCATTTGTTACACCGCCCATTCGACATCGGTGGTGAAGGCGATGGTGAGCCAGCGGTCGGGGCTTTCTTCACCCAGCGCATTGCCGATTTCATCGCGCAAAGCGTCCCATTCTTCCAGCCGCCGGGGTGGTAGGTTGGGCGGAACGATAAAGTAAAGTTCGATCTGTTTGCCGCGACCGACTTTGGCGACATAAGCGCGATAGGACATGAAGCCATGACGCTTCACAATGTCTTGCGCCACGCTGTCGACATGTTGCTTGAGATCGGCGGGCGTAACCAGAAATATGTCGGCCAGCGCCTGTTTTATCGTGCCGATAGGCATAGGGATGATGGCGAGACAGACCACGGCCAGCGCGGTCGGGTCGATATAGGGCGCTATCCAACCAAGCTCGGTGCCCTCCACGAGATAGCCGATCAGGAAGGCGATCAACAGCGCGGCGGTAATGCCGCCCGACATGATCCACGCCTTGGCATCCAGCGCCACGAACTCCGATTTTATGACGCGGTTGGCGCGCATTTCGAACCACGCCATGCCGAGGCATGCAACCAGCGCAACCACCGCATAGAAGATGGCATAGGTGAATTCGAGATGGCGACCGCCCTGCATGATAATGGCAATCGCATTGATGAGTGCGTAGATCGCAACGCCGGTCAGCATGATGCCGTTCAGGCCAAGCACCATCGGTTCCAGATGCCAGAACCCCATGGTGAAACGCTCGCGCAATTTGCGGTTGGGCTGCTCCGGGGATGCGGAGAGCGCGATGAGGCGCGATACGATCAGCGCGAGCCCGCTCATGGCTGCGTCGGCCAGCATATAGACACCGTCGAAGACAATGGAGAATGAACCGGACAAAAGACCGAATACGACGCCGAAACCGGCGACCAGCAGAGTAACGCCTATCGAGAGTTGAAGAACCGTTTGTTCACCGCGCAATTTTTACTCCAAATTTAAAAATCAAATCGGCAATATGGCTTGAAAGGTCATTCGCCGCTTTATTCGCGTTGCGTGCGATGGAAAATATATACATCGAAGGAAGGAAACCGGCAAATTCGAGATGTTTTTATTGAAGAATCCTCTAACATGAAAGTCATCGCTTCGGCTTCCTGAAGCTTTCCTGCGTGCTGTCGTTCGCAAACGAAAAGAAGGGGTGCGTCTTGTCGATACGGATTGGCCAAAAATACGGGCACCTCATTCACGGATGGAGCTGCGCCTGCCATAGCCCGCAAGCCCTGCAACTGATGGCACGAATGGAAAAGAAGCTGTCGCGCCGCAATCTGCTCAAGGCTGCCGCCGCAACGCTTACCGTATCGGCACTGGGCCTGACCGGCACGGCGATGGCGCAGACCAAAGCCCCGGCAAAGCCGTTTCTCCTGACCAATGTGAAGATTTTCGACGGCACCAGCGCCAAGCTCATCGAAGGCCAGAACGTTCTGGTGGAAGGAAATCTCATCAAGGCGCTGGTCGGCGCGCAGGAAACGGTCGCAGACGCGGACGTTATAGATTGCGGTGGTCGCACACTGATGCCGGGCATGATCGAAGCCCACTGGCACTCCATTCTGGCCGGAATATCGCAAATGGCGGCCATGACAGCCGATATTCCCTATGTGCATCTGGTGGCCGCGCAGGAAGCCGAGCGCACGGTGCTGCGCGGCTTCACGACGGTGCGCGATGTTGGTGGGCCGTCTTTCGCGCTCAAGCGCGTCATTGACGAGGGCGGCGTGGTGGGCCCGCGCATTTACCCATCCGGCGCCATGATTTCGCAGACCTCCGGTCACGGCGATTTTCGTATGCGCACCGATCTGCCGCGAAGCGCGCAGAGCGATCTGAGCGTGGCGGAACGGGCGGGCATATCGGCCATTGCCGACGGCGAGGCCGAAGTGCTGCGCCGCGTGCGCGAGCAGTTGATGCTCGGCGCAAGCCAGATCAAGATCATGGGCGGCGGCGGTGTTTCCTCATCTTACGACCCGATCGACGGTATACAGTTCACCGAAGCCGAGACCAAGGCGGCTGTTGCTGCCGCCTCCGACTGGGGCACCTATGTCTGCATCCACACCTATACATCCGCCGGCATTCAGCGGGCTCTCGATTGCGGCGTGAAATCCATCGAGCATGGCCAGCTTGCCGATGAGGAAACCGTCAAGCGCATGGCCGATGCCGATGCGTGGTGGAGCATTCAGCCGTTTCTTTCCGACGAGGATGCCAATCCGAAATCCGACCCGGTGCAGCGCCAGCAACAGCAGCAGATTTCCGACGGCACGGTGAGGGCAATCGAGCTTGGGCGGAAGTACAAGGTCAAGATGGCGCTCGGGACCGACATTTTGTTCAACCCGAAGGGCACTGCGACCCAAGGCAGGCAGTTGGCGAAATTTGCGCGCTGGTATGACAATGCAGACGTGCTGCGCATGCTGACCAGCGGCAATGCCGATCTGGTCGCGCTTTCGGGGCCGCGCAATCCTTATCCGGCAAAACTGGGCCGCATCGAAGCGGGAGCCTATGCGGATATTCTCGTGCTGGATGGCAATCCGCTCGATGATATTTCATTGATTGCCGATCCAGACCGCACGATGAAGCTCATCATGAAGGATGGGCGCATTCACAAAAACACGCTTTCGGCTTGAAGGGGCGCATTTTGAATAGACCAGGTCACTACGCCGTTGCCATTGTCCTGTCCCTTTGCGGCGCACAGGCTGCCAGTGCCGCCGATGCGGTTACCGTTCCGCCGGAGGCGCCGCCCGTCGTGGAAAGCCGGCGCTGGGCCCTGCAAATCACACCCTATGTCTGGGCTGCGGGTCTCAAGGGCGATATTTCGCCTTTCCAGCGCGCACCGACCATCGGCATCGAAAAGTCCTTTTCCGATGTGTTGAGCGATCTCAATTTCAGCGGCTTCGTCAATGTCTGGGGCCGCTACGACCGTTTTGTCGTCTCGGGCGACATGATGTATGTCGATACGACTGAAAGCCACGCCTACGGCAACCTGCCGCCGCTGCCGATTGCCATTCCATCGGGCACGGTCGTCAAGGGCGATGTGGACAGCAAGCAGTTCATGGCCACGCTGCAAGCCGGTTATCGCGTGGTCGATACGCCCAAATTCACGCTTGATGCGCTGGGCGGCATCCGCTTCTGGCACATTTCCAATGATGTGACGGTGAGCGCGCTTGGCCTGACGCGGAGTTATGGCGAAAGCTTCAACTGGGTCGATCCGGTGGTCGGCACGCGAGCGCTTCTGCGACTCACGGACAAGCTCTCCTTGCAGGCACAGGCGGATATTGGCGGCTTCGGTGCCGGATCTGAGCTGACCTGGTCGGTGCTTGGCACGGTCAATTATCTGCTCACCGATCACCTGTCGGTCTCGGCGGGCTACAAGGCGCTGCATGTCGATTATGACCGCGATGGCTATGTGTTCGATTCTCGCCTGAAGGGCCCGGTTTTGGGTGTGACCTATCGGTTCTGAACGACAGCATATTGGGGCCGGAATTCTCCGGCCCTTTATACATTTTGATTGAGACTAGCTTTGGCTGCGCCGTGCCTTCATCACCAGATAGGCGATGGCGAGAAACACGAACCAGAACGGCGTGACCTTCAGGGCTGCTGCGGTATCTGGTTCCTGCGCGAGCGCCCACAAAATGAAGGCGAAGAAGGCGAAGACCATGACCACGGCGGCGCGTCCACCCGGCATTTTGAACGTGGACTTCTCATGCAGATCAGGGCTCTTGCGGCGATATTGCAGATAGGACGCAAGAATGATCGACCAGATGAAGATGAAGAGCAGCGCCGAGATCGTGGTAACGATGGTGAAAGCTTCGATGATGCTCTGGCCTGCATAGAGCAGAACCACGCCTGCCAGCAGGAAGATGCACGAGAAGAACAGCGCGTTGACCGGCACCTTGCGGTTGTTCAACTTGCCGAGCGCCTCCGGCGCCAGCTTCGAGGTGGCGAGGCCGTAGATCATGCGCGAGGTTGAGTAGATGCCCGAATTCGCGCTCGACGTTGCCGAGGTGAGCACCACGAAATTCACCACATGGGCGGCGATGCCGAGACCGGCCAGCGAGAACATGGCGACGAACGGGCTGGAGCTTGGATCGACCTGATCCCAAGGGATCACGGTGATGATCACAAACAGCGCACCGAGATAGAACAGCACCACGCGGATCGGGATCGAGTTGATGGCTTTTGGCAAATTGCGCACCGGGTCCTTGGTTTCGGCGGCGGCGGTGCCGACGAGTTCGATGCCGACAAAGGCGAAGACCGCGATCTGGAAACCGGCGACAAAGCCGAGGAAACCGTTGGGGAAGAAGCCGCCATGGTTCCACAAATGCGCGACCGAGGCCCGGCTGCCGTTCGGCAGGGTAAAGCCGGTCGAGAGCATGTACACGCCGGCGATGATCAGTGCGACGATGGCGACGATCTTGATCAGCGCGAACCAGAATTCGATTTCACCGAAATTGCGAACGGTGGGCAGATTGAGCGCCAGAAGCGTGAAGATCAGCCCAAGTGCCGGTATCCAGAGCGCCAGTTCGGGAAACCAGAACGAGACATAACCCGATACGGCCACCACGTCTGCCACGCCCGTCACGATCCAGCAAAGCCAGTAGGTCCAGCCGGTGAAGAACTGCGCCCATGGGCCGAGATAATCGCCCGCGAAATCTGCGAATGAGCGATATTCGAGATTGGACAGCAGGATTTCACCCAATGCGCGCATCACGAAGAACAGCATGAAGCCGATCACCGCATAGACGAGCAGGATCGAAGGGCCAGCCAGCGAAATGGTCTTGCCCGAGCCCATGAAAAGGCCGGTGCCAATCGCGCCGCCAATGGCGATCAGTTGCAGGTGTCTGTTGGATAGATTGCGCGCAAGGTGGGTATCCTCCTCCCGATCGGAATCGACAGAAGGTTTGGATGCGATGTTCATTCAAACGCCTCTTTTTATCGAGCAGATGCCAGATAGACCGCATCCGCAATTGTGCGCCCAATTGGACGAACGGTGCTTTCTGATAGACGATGAGAACGATGATGGAAACAGCGCGGAATATAATAATTAGGCTAAGATTTGACGCGGAAAGCTCTATTCAAAGCGCTAATATACTATTGATATAACGAGTAGTAGGCTATCTATTAGGGATTTGCGCTTGGGCGCGGCCATGAAAAATCATCGGCGCGACCGGGTGCGGGTTTTTTCTCGACAGGTGCCGGGTGGGTATTTTGGGGGCGTACGCCAAGATTGCCGCCGAGCAAAACGCCGCTCTCGTCCTTATTGATGTCGCGCAGGCTGACGGGTGCGACCCGGTCCACGGGTTTGGACGGGTCTTGCGCACCGGCAGCCGGGAGAGGCTGGCCCTCTTCCTTGCCGCCGCCAAGATAGGCGCGCAGCGGCTTTTCCGCATAGAAGGCAAGCTTGCGCTTGCCAGCCGAAGTGATGTTGATGCCGTCATTGCCGCGCAGGCGCGCCGTCTGACCGTTGATGTCGAAACCGGTCTGGGTGAAATTGCCGTCTTCATCGATAAAGCCGTCCCAGACATCGGCAAACTTGCCGCCCGCCTTTTCCGTGGTGGTGCGGTAGATTTCATTCAGCGCCAGCATGTCCTGTGACATGCCTTTCGGACGGAAGGCGGGCTGCCCGACCCAGACCAGCGGATAATGGCGGTCATTGATCGCCTTGACGAACTGGTCCACGCGCTTTTGATATTCCGCAGTCCATTCCGGCGAACGTGCGGCGAGGCTGGCGCCATTGGCCGTGATCGCCTGACGATCGTTGGAGCCGATCATCACGACGACGGCGGCAGGCTTTTCCTCATCCAGTATCTTGCCGATATTTTCCGGCCAGTTGAAATAGTCCTCACGCACAAAGCCCGACGAACCGTTGATGCGGGTTGTGACCGTCACATCCGGATCAGACGCAAAGGCCACATCGAGCCCTTCGGCAAGGCCGCTGCTGATGAAATCACCGACCACCAGCACCTTTTTTGCATCCGGGTTTTTCTCGATGACAGGCACGGTGGGCACTGCCACCTGTGGCGCGGCTTTGCGGGTGACGGGAGACGTCGCCTTGGGTGCGCGTTTCGGCTTTGGGCGGCTCTGCTGGGGCCGGGGCTGCTCATATTGGCGTTGCGGTTGTCGCGAACCAAACAGCAAGTCGAAAAGCGTCCGTGGCCGTTCCTGCGCTGATGCACTGGCAAGACCGGAAAGCAGCAGCGCCAGCGCTGCCAGCATGACACTGGCCGCCTTCAACATTTCGACTGCAATCCGAGATTTGCGCATCAGTTCCGCTTTCGTTGCAAAGCCATCATAATACGGCATGGCGCAAAAATGAAACGGAGCGCGCTTCGTGGGAAACGCGCTCCGATAAATCTGCGGTTCGTCTTAACGGCGACGCAGGACTGACAACACTTCCTTGCTCGGATGTCCATCCGGCTGCAAGCCGTTGCGCTGCTGGAAGGCCTCGATGGCTTTACGCGAGGTGGAGCCGATCTTGCCGTCGATATTACCGTCGTAATAGCCGAGCGCCTTGAGATGCGTCTGCAATTCCTGACGCTCGTTCATGGTGATCGGGGTGAACGGACGGTTCCAGTCCTGACGCAGCCCCTGATAGCCACTGATGCGGTCTGCCAGAAGGCCGACAGCCAGCGCATATTTGTCAGCATTGTTATAGCGCTTGATGACAAAGAAGTTCTTGGTCATCAGGAATGCCGGGCCCTTGCGGCCATCCGGCACCTTCAGCGTCACCTTTTCGCTCGGGTCGGGGAATGCACGCCCATTGGCGCGCACGACGCCGCGCTTTTGCCATTCGGCGACAGTCAGCGAACCGGATGGGAACTTGCCGCCCGCCGGTAGCACCACTTCGTAACCCCATGTCCGGCCCGGCTGCCAGCCATTGCGGTGCAGCAGATTGGCGGCAGTGCCCAGCGCATCGGGAATGGAATTCCAGATGTCGCGCTTGCCATTGCCATCCATATCGACCGCATAGGCCTGATAGCTGGTCGGGATGAACTGCGTATGACCGAGGGCGCCCGCCCACGAACCGGAAAGATGGCCGCGATCAATATCACCGGTCTGGAGGATCTTCATCGCGGCGATCAGCTGTGTGCGGCCATATTTGGCGCGCTTCGGATCGGCATAGGCCAGCGTCGCGAGCGAACGAACCGCATCGCGCATCACGTCGTCGCGCTTGAGAATCTCGCCGTAATTGCTTTCCATTGACCAGATGGCGAGCAGAATATTCCGATCAACCGAAAAGCGTTGTTCGATGCGCTGCAGCCACGGGCCCCATTTGCGCGCCATGCTCTGGCCGACGCCTGTAGAGTCCTCGTTCACGCGATTGTCGATGTAATTCCAGACAGGCTCGGTGAATTCCGGCTGATAACGCGCCTTCTCCAGCACGACGGGATCGGCAGCATCGACACCGCGGAAGGCGCGGTCGAAGGTGGAAGGCGAAACGCCGGCGTTGATGGCAACCGGACGGAAATTCGCCACCCACTGGCGAAATTTCGCATCGGCAAAAGCCGAACCGGTCGAAAGGGTGGATGCCAGCACCACAACGGCAACCGTAGCGGTCGCCTTGAGCTTCAGCGTCTGTCCCAGTGTGAATGGAAATCGCAGCATTCTGTGTTTCCCTTCTGCAATCTTCATGCCGGAACGTCTTGTTTTCCGGCGTGTTTCTTAAGAATGTCGATGCCGCTCGGTTCAGATTGCATGCGCTAACTAATACCATCCACTGTTTCAATTTGGCAGTGTAAAATTGGCATCGACCAGTTGAATGTTCAAATTATAGTCTGTCGGTTAGCATTTGGTTTACCATGGGCGGCGCTGCGGCAAAATTTGCCGGAAAATTGGAAAAATTTTTGAATCAAGCAACATTAAGAATGGTTCATTTAATGTGATGGTATGATCCATGTAATTTCGTCGTTCTTTAATGAAATAGCCTTATTTGAAATTCAGTTGCTTCAATGCTTTGATAGCAAGATTGCATTAGTGAAAATCGAGGAGACGAATGAGTTCGATCCGCAAAATCCGCAAAGCCGTTTTCCCCGTTGCCGGTCTCGGCACCCGGTTCCTTCCCGCCACCAAATCGATCCCCAAGGAAATGCTGACGGTCGTGGACAAGCCCGTCATTCAGTATGTGGTCGATGAAGCGCGTGAGGCCGGCATCGAACATCTGATTTTCGTCACCGGGCGCAACAAGGCGGTCATCGAAGATTATTTCGATGCGCAGGTCGAGTTGTATGCTACGCTTGCCGAACGCGGCAAAAAGGCCGAACTCGATCATCTTCAGGATTTGCAGCCGCAGCCGGGCACGACGAGCTTTACCCGTCAGCAGGTTCCGCTTGGCCTTGGTCACGCGGTCTGGTGTGCGCGTGAGCTGGTCGGCGATGAGCCGTTTGCGCTTCTGCTGCCGGATATGGTGATGCAGTCGAAGAAGGGCTGCCTCGCCGAAATGGTCGAGCTTTACGAAAAGACCGGCGGCAATGTCATCGCGGTGCAGGAATGCGACCCGGAAGAGGCGCATAAATACGGTATCGTCGGCAAGGGCAATGCAATCGGCTCCGGTTTCGAGATTACCCAGATGGTCGAAAAGCCCGCCAAGGGCACCGCGCCGTCCAATCTCTACATCAATGGCCGTTACATTTTGCAGCCGGAAATCTTCGAACTTCTGAGCAAGCAGGAAAAGGGCGCTGGCAACGAAATCCAGCTTACCGATGCCATGCTGAAGCTGGCCGATGCGCAGAAATTCTATGGCTTCGACTATCAGGGCCGCACTTTCGATTGCGGTTCCAAGGCAGGCTTCATCGAAGCCAATGTCGCGTTTGCGCTGTGGCGCAAGGACATCCGCCCCTCGGTGGAAGTGTCGATCAGCGAATTGCTGGAAACGATCAAGCCAGCCTGAGTTGGGTGCTGAAAATCGAAAACCGCCTTAAGTCTTGAAGGCGGTTTTTTTTTGTTGCCCGCTTCTAGTGGATTGAATTTGACGTTTGAATCCGGGCTGACATAGATGCTGTTTCAAACGTCAAATTCGAAAAATCCACTAAAGCATGTCGCTGTTAACCGGATTCGGGATTCCCGTTTGGCTTGATCTGTGATTCACTTGTCTCATGGAAGGAGATGCACCATGGGCAAGCCGCATCCGATTGAGTTGCGTGAGCGTGTCGTTGCGTTTGTGAATGAGGGCAATAGTCACCGGGAAGCCGCTCGGCATTTCCGTGTTTCGCCTCGGTTCGTCAACAACATGATGATCCTGCATCGGTCATCCGGCTGTCTGGCCGCCGCCAGGCAGGGCCACCCGCCTGGAAGTGTGAAGCTTTTGGCTCATGGTGATTGGGTCCGCGAGCAGATGTCCGCCCGTGGCGAAACGACTTTGGACGAACTGTGCGTTGCGCTCGCGGAGCGCGGTATTGAAGTCCACCGCGCCACGGTCGGGCGATTTCTACACCGACTTGGGCTGAGTAATAAAAAAAAGCCTCAAGGCAAGCGAGCAGCGTAGACCAGAGATCGCCAAGGCGCGTGATCTTTGGATCAATCGCCGAAAGCGGTTCTTCAACAAGGCCTTGTCGCGTCTCATCTTTATCGATGAGACTTCCACGAATACGCGCCTGACAAAACGCACCGGATGGTCTGCCAAAGGCAGGCGCTTTGCCGCCTATGCGCCCTTCGGAAAATGGAAGACACAGACCTTCATTGCCGGACTGCGCTGCCATGGCCTGACCGCGCCATGGATCGTCGATGCACCGATGAACAGCCGCATCTTCGAAACCTGGATCGAGACACAGCTTGTGCCGACACTGTCAGCCGGTGATATAGTCATCCTCGACAATGTCGGCTTCCACAAAAGCCGGAAGGCTGAGCAACTGGTCAAGGCAAAGGGCGCTTGGTTTCTCTTCCTGCCGCCCTATTCGCCGGACCTGAACCCAATCGAAATGGCTTTCTCAAAACTCAAGGCACTTCTGAGAAAGCGAGCAGCACGCAGCTTCGACGCCATCTCAAAAGCACTTGGCGATATCATCAGTCTCTTCTCCATCAATGAATGCCAGAACTTCTTTAAGGCTGCTGGGTATGAGGCCGAATAAATGCGACAAGCTTTAGATACATATACTTGCTAGTGGTCTTTTTGATTCCAACATTTGCTCAGCGCGTGAACCGAGGGATGCAAATGTTGGAATCAGACCACTAGCGCTGCACTTTCACGCCGAGATAAATGCTGTTGGAGTTATATTCTCGTGTCGAAACCTGGCTCGTCAGGAATTCATGACGCAAGCGCGCATCAAGCCCGACGAAGCGGTTGATCCAGTAAGTCGCGCCGATCTGTGCACCCAGCGTATAGTCCGTGCCGGTGCCATCCTTGTTCGCGCGGATGAGCGTGTCGACCCTGCCATTGAGGCTGAGGTCCGACCGGATGCGATGCGTGACGTCGAGGCTCGCAAATTGCAGCAGCGAACCGGCAATGCCCGGCGTGGTGGACATATCCACGGTGGTTTGTGAATAAAGCCGCACATCGGTGCCACGCAATGGCGACCAGTTGAGCGCGGCATTGATCGACGGTCCGCTGACTGCTCCAAGCCGGTCATCATCGCTGTTGGCGCGCATATAGCCTGCGGCGAACTCGCCGTTCAGCTTTTCGCCCATATCGACCATCAGGCCGCCGCGCAGGGCGAATTGCGAACCACTGCGTTCAAAGCCGTTGCTATCCACGCGCTCGTCGAAAATGCGCTTGCCGAGTTCCACTTCGGCGAATGGCTTGATGGCCTGCGACATGGAGAAACCGCCGCGCAGCGTGATGCTGGCATAGGTGTTGTCGCGATCCTTCTGGCTGACAGTGCCGCCGGAAGGCAGTTCCGCATCGCCATACATATCGTGTTCGACGCGGCCCGTGGCGCGACCGAAAATCAGCCCCGTATCGTGCTCGACGCCGAGGCTGCCATTGAAGGTGTGAACCAGCGGGCGCTGCAAGGCGCCAACCACGCCATTCGGATTGGAGGCGCTTTCACGCCGCAGCCTATAACCCGCGCCCGTATTGACCGTGGTTTGGTCGGTCAGATCGAGGCGCAGATTGCCCTGAATGTCGAGCTGCGGTT
Source organism: Ochrobactrum sp. SSR (assembly GCF_030067775.1). NCBI lineage: Bacteria > Pseudomonadati > Pseudomonadota > Alphaproteobacteria > Hyphomicrobiales > Brucellaceae > Ochrobactrum > Ochrobactrum sp. SSR. The sequence goes on from NZ_CP125970.1 coordinate 215,516, forward strand.
CGCTCACATCCTGACCGGAAATGGATTTGCTCAGCGTGCCCGATGCATCGAGCGTCGCCTGATGCCGCGCCCAGTCGGATTGCGCATTGAGGCGCAGCGTGGTTTCCGATAGCACTGCACTCGAACCGGACGCACTATTGTCGCCGTTCGATGTCGCGCGAATGCCTTGCTCAAGCGAAGGGCGCAGAACGAACGATCCGGCGCGGAGGCCAACCGGCGCGAAGGGGTCTGCCTCCTGTGCCGGCCCGCGCCCCTGTTCGGGTGACTGGCGCATATTTTCGCGCTGCACACGCCCGCTATCGCTATCCGCTTCGTTTGTGATCGCGCCAACCCGCATGGCGTCAAGCGGTTGATCCTCGAGCGGCGCCGCCGGGGCAGGCTGTGGCTGGGCGTCCGCTGCAACCGCATTATCCTGCATCGGCGCGAAAAATGTGTCGGAACCGTCATCGCTCCCACCACCGCTGGCGCTATCGGAACGGCCGGGGGCTGCGAGCCCGCGCGCGGCGAGCGTATCCGGCGACGAGGCGGAAAGCACGTCTTCCGGCACACTGCCGCGCAGATAGGCATCCTGAGCATGCGAGAGGGAAGGGATGATAGCCATCGCCGCGCCCGCCAGAAACAGGCTTCTCAGCCTGCGGGCAATGGGCGTCGAACCGCCGGATAGAGGCATGGCAAATGGCATATGTGATTTCAAACCGTTGCAACGTGGTGGATGAACGGTAAAGGCACATGGTTAATTCTTGGTTGCCATCGGCGATGTTGCGCAACGAAAGCAATCATTTGTGGGTAATAAAAGCTTGGACAACGGGCAGCGAAGAGGCTAACGCTTTGCGCCATGGAAAAGCTCGATCAAACCCAGATTTCGACGGGTGCGGAAGCGGCCATCGCTTCGGCGCTCCGGACCATTCGAACCGAAAACGAAGGACTTGCCGCGCTTGAAGAAGCGCTGCGCAATGGTTTGTCCGGTCCCTTCGCACAAGCGGTAAAACAGATCGCCACCGCCAAGGGGCGTCTGGTCGTTACCGGCGTCGGCAAGAGCGGCCATATCGGCGTCAAGCTTGCCGCCTCATTTGCCTCGACGGGCACGGCTGCTTTCTTCGTGCATTCGGCGGAGGCCAATCACGGCGATCTCGGCATGATAGGTCGTGACGATGTGATTCTGGCGATCTCGTGGTCCGGCGAAACGGCCGAACTGAAGGGCATCGTCAATTATTCGCAGCGTTTCCGCATTCCGCTGATTGCAATCACCTCGCGTGAGGATTCCGCACTCGGTCGCGCTGCAACTGTCGTGCTCCAGTTGCCCAAGACGGCAGAAGCCTGCCCGCACGGGCTGGCGCCAACCACTTCAACCATTATGCAGCTCGCCATCGGCGATGCGCTGGCGATTGCGCTTCTGGAAGCACGCGGGTTTACACCGAGCGATTTCAAGACCTTCCATCCGGGTGGTTCGCTGGGTGCGAGCCTCATCCATATCCGCGATATCATGCATCGCGGAGAGCGCATTCCGCTGGTAGCCGCTGGAACGGCCATGCCAGCCGCGATGAAAGTGCTGGCGCAAAAGAGTTTCGGTTGCGTGGTTGTGGTCGATGAGAGCGGCGAACTGGCCGGTATCGTCACGGACGGCGATATTTCGCGCAATCTGCACCGCAATCTGTCGGAACTGGCGGTCGATGACATCATGACCCGCAAGCCGAAGACGGTCGATCAGAACATGCTGGCCACTGCTGCACTCAACACGATCAACGAAAACCACATCGGCGCACTGATCGTGGTCGAGAACAACCGCCCGGTCGGTCTCGTGCATTTCCACGATCTGCTGCGGATTGGGGCTGTCTGATTAAGGGAGTAGGGGAGTAAGGGAGTAGGTTGACGACCAGCGCATAACATACTGACCCATTCCCCTATTCCCCTATTCCCCTATTCCCCTAAACAGCTACCTCTATCTCCAGCGTCACTGCATCGAAGGCCACGACGCGAACTTCAGTACCTGCGGGCAGGTCCGGCCCTTTCACACGCCATGTCGTATCGTTGATGCGAATGCGTCCGCGCCCATTGATGATGGGCTCGGTCAGTGTGGTGCGCTGACCAACCAGCTGTTCGCCGCGCCGGTTGAGCAGAGGCTCGTCCAGATTTTCGCTCTTCGAGCCAAAGAAACGGCGTCCTGCCAGCGCGAACACCACGGCCAAAACAAGAAAGACGACCAGTTGGACCTGCCAGCCAAAAGCGCTGGTCGATGACAGGAGAAAAGCCATCCCCCCTGTCACCAGTGCGGCGAGGCCGAACCAGATGAAGAAAATGCCGGGCGCCAGAATTTCGAGAATGAGCAGGACCAGCCCGAGGACCAGCCAGCTCCAGATGCCAAGTTCGGACAGAAATTCGATAATCATGGCGCTCCACCCCTGATTTAGCCGCGACCGGTCGGCGGAACGCTGCGCGCGCGCGAAATGCCCGGCGATGGCGGTGTCGGGTCAACGGGCTTGTTGCCGTCGCCGAACACTTCCCGCGCAATGGCCCCGATCCCGCCGAGCGAACCAATCAGCGAGCTTGCTTCCAGCGGCATCAGCACGACCTTCTGGTTCTTGGCGCTGGCGATATTGCTGAGCGCTTCGGTGTATTTCTGCGCCACGAAGTAATTGAGCGCCTGCACATTGCCGTTGGCGACAGCGTCCGACACCAGCGTCGTGGCCTTGGCTTCGGCTTCGGCGAGACGCTCGCGGGCTTCCGCTTCGCGCTTGGCTGCTTCCAGCTTGCCCTCGGCTTCGAGAATTTGCGACTGCTTCTGTCCCTCAGCGCGCAGGATCTGGGCATTGCGGTCGCCTTCGGCTTCCAGAACCTGTGCGCGCTTGTCACGCTCCGCCTTCATCTGGCGGGCCATCGAGGTGACGATATCTGCGGGTGGATTGATATCCTTGATTTCCACGCGGGTCATCTTGATGCCCCATGGATGGGCTGCTTCGTCAACGACACGCAGCAGGCGATCATTGATCGCATCGCGGTTGGAAAGCAATTCGTCTAGATCCATTGAGCCCATAACGGTACGAATGTTGGTCATGGTGAGATTGAGGATCGCATATTGCAGGTTGGCCACCTGATAGGCGGCCTGCGCGGCGTTCAGCACCTGATAGAAGGCAACGCCGTCGACGCCGACAATGGCGTTGTCACGAGTGATGACTTCCTGCGTGGGCACGTCCAGCACCTGCTCCATCATATTGAGGCGCGCGCCGATACGGTCGAAGAACGGGACAATCAGATTCAGGCCCGGATTGAGCGTACGTGTATAGCGGCCGAACCGTTCCACCGTATAGTTGAAACCCTGCGGCACCGTCTTGATGCCCGCGAAGAGTGTCGCCAGAACCAGCGCAGCCAGAATGAGCAGCGTGATGTCGAAACCTGTCATTGTCTAACCCTCGTTATATGGCAGTAGGGCAATAAGGCAGTAGGGCAGTAGGATAGAAATTACCACAGTTCAGACATACTGCCTTACTCACTTACTGCCCTATTGCCCTAAATCCATCCCTGCAACTCGCGCCGTACCATCGTTTCGATGACCTTCATGCCCTCTGCGCTGTCATTGAGGCAAGGGATGTGGCTGAAATTTTCGCCGCCGTTTTCATGGAAAAGGTGTGCGGCTTCATTGCCGATCTCGTCAACCGTCTCAAGGCAGTCCACAACGAAGCCCGGATTGAGAACAGCCACGGATTTCACGCCCTGTTTCGCCAGATTTTCCACGGTTTCATCTGTGTATGGCTGGAGCCATTCCTCCGGTCCAAAACGGGACTGGAAGGTGGAACGAAACTGGTTTTCATCCATGCCGAGCCGGATGCGCAACAGGCGCGAGGTTTCCAGACATTGTTCGCGATAAGGATCGCCCTTGTCGGAATAGCTTTTCGGAATGCCGTGATAGGACGCGAGGATCACTTCCGGCTTGAAGGACAGTGTCGCGAGGTGGCTTTCGATGGAGCGCGCCAGCGCTTCGATATAGACCGGTTCCGTTTCATAAGACGGAATGGTGCGGATTGCGGGCATGAAGCGCTTTTTCATCAGCGCTTCGAAAAACTTGTCGTTCACCGTCGCGGTCGTGGTTGCCGAATATTGCGGATAGAGAGGGAACACGACGATACGCTCGCAGCCCTGTTGCAGCAGGCGATCGGTCACGCTTTCAATGGATGGCTGGCCATAACGCATCGCCCAGTCTACGACGACGTTGGGAATGTCGGTGAGCGCGGTTGCCAGCTTTTCACCTTGCGCGCGCGTATAAGTGCGCAACGGCGACTCGTTCTTCTCGTGGTTCCAGATGCGGTCATAGAGCTTGCCGGAACGCTTGGGACGCGTATTGAGCACGATGCCGTAAAGGATCGGATACCAGAACAGGCGCGACCATTCGATCACGCGGCGGTCGGACAGAAACTCTGCAAGATAGCGCCGCATCGGGGCGTAACTCGTGCCGTCCGGCGTCCCCAGATTGACCAGCAGAACCCCAACTTTGGGCAGTTTGGCCTGCGCGGGCTGGTTTGGGTTCTGTTGCACGGTGTCCATCTTACTCATGAGCCGACTCCTATCCCGCTGGAAAATAGAGCATTTCCAGCAAAAGTTTGAAACGGTTTTACGCGGGAAACGCGCAGTAAGCAAAGGCCAGAAAAAGCGACAAATTACAATCCTGACAATTGCAGACAACAAAAAATTCAAGCGGCGCGAGCATAGCCCGCGCCGCTTGAAGGGGAAGAGATGTTATGTTTCGCTTTAAAGCGGTTCCGGTTAAAACAGAATCTCGGAACCGCTATATCTGTTTGTTTTTACGCATTATCCTGCGCAAAACCGCTACGCACTTTTGCTGGAAATGCTTTAGCTGGTTGCGCGACGGGACAGTGAGAAGCGCGAGCCTGCCGACGAGGTGCAGTTGAGCTGGTTTTGCGAAACCAGAGCACAATTGACCTTGGACGAGGTGCCGCGCACGATCGAGCGCATGTCGATTTCAACGAGCTGCGGCGACTGATAGCGATAATTGCCTTCGGCGAGCCGTTCGTTGGTGTCGGTGGTGCGGGTTTCGAAGATACCGCCATTGAACGACGATACAATGCCGTTTGGATCGACCCAGCTGCCTTCGATGCCACTCGGTGCGCGGGAGACAGTTGGAACATTGCCGCCGACCGGTCCGGTCGTTTCGCAAGCCGCCAGCACAAGCGACATGACGGCAAGTGGGGCAACGATGCGGAAGCTTTTCATGTCCATGCTTTCTCCAAAATGGGGATAATGACGTGTGATGAATCGAAATTTACACGAAAACAAGTCCCCAATGTGAGGATTGGCCGCCAGATGTGTTAATTTATTGGTAATGATGCAAAATCGCCGCGCAGATGCCGGCTTTATGCCGTGAATATCAGCCCGAAAGATACAAGCATCAGCAAGACAAGCAGACCCGCCGACCACTTCATCATGCGACTGATAAGGGCGATGCGGGAGGAATTGTTCTTGACGGAGCGACGTGCTGCGAGGGACTTGGCAGTTTGGTAGAGGGCCAGATAAACAACCATCGAGACCAGTCCGATTGTCCATCCCGTCTGCACAAGCTGGCTCGGATGCCCCGGCACGCCCAGAATCCACGGCAGGATCAGCAGCCCGCTGAGCAGGGCTACGAGATCGGGAAAGCGGTCTGCCACAATGCGCCTTAATTGACCGGACATGTCTGGAAAATCACATCAGTTTCGTTCGGATGCGCTGAGGCGCAAAGGCCCGGTCGGTGCCGGGCCTTGGCTTCATTGAATCAACGCACCAGCACGTTGCGGAACTGCCATGGGTCCTTGGTGTCGAGGTCTTCCTCGAACAGATGCCCGCGACCTTCCAGTGGCGTCCAGTCGGTATAATAGCCTTTCACGGGGCCAAGATACTGCATCTGGACTTCGAGGCAGCGGCGATAGTCGATTTCGTCAGTTTCAACGATACCGCTTGTCGGGTTTTCCAGCGCCCAGACCATTCCAGCCAGCACGGCGGACGAAACCTGCAGGCCCGTCGCATTTTGATAGGGCGCAAGCTTCCGTGCTTCCTCGACAGTTAGTTGCGAGCCATACCAGTAGGCGTTCCTGTCATGACCATAAAGCAGGACCCCCAGTTCGTCCGAACCGTCGAGAATTTCTGCCTCTTCCAGCACATGCTGGACGGGCTGGGCCTTGCCGCCCGCGCCGAACATTTCGTCGAGCGAGAGAATGGCGTCATTGCTCGGATGATAGGCATAATGACAGGTCGGACGGTAATCGAGTTTGCCCTTCTTATCCCGCACGGTGAAGTAATCGGAGATGGAGATCGCCTCGTTGTGGGTGACCAGCAGGCCGAATTGCGCGCCGAGGGTCGGGCACCAGGTGCGAATGCGCGTATTGCCGCCGGGCTGTTCAAGGAAAATTGCCGCCTTCGTGCCCTTCTTCTGCTTGCGTGCATTTTTCGGCTTCCACTTTTCGTGGCTGCCCCAGCCGAGTTCGGCAGGCTGTAAGCCTTCGGAAATGAAGCCTTCGACGGACCACGTATTCCAGAACGTGTTGAACGGTTTCGGTTCCTTTGCGCGCTGCGTGTCGCGTTCCGCGATGTGAACGCCCTTCACGCCAGCCTTTTTCATCAGCTTGGCCCAGCCATTGCGGTCATCGGCCGCCGGTTCGGTGAAGTCGAGCTTGAGTTCCGTCGCCAGATCGACCAGCGCCTTCTTGACGAACCACGACACCATGCCCGGATTGGCACCGCAGCACGACACGGCGGTCGGGCCGCCGGGGTTCTTGCGCTTTTCTGCCAGGAGGGTTTCGCGCAGCGCATAATTGGTGCGCGCGGCATTGTCCATCTTGTCATCGAAATAGAAGCCGAGCCAAGGCTCGACCACGGTGTCGATATAAAGCGCGCCGTTCTTGCGGCTATAGTGCATCAGATCGACCGATCCGGTATCGACCGACAGATTGACGACGAAAGCCTGTCCTTCCGCACCTTTCAGGAACGGGTCCAGCACTTCTGCGTAATTATCCTTGGTGATCGCCTGTTTGACGAAACGAATGCCCTTGTCGTCAAGGATCTTGCGGTTTTTCTCGCTCGGGTCGATCACGACCATCCGCGATTTGTCGAATTTGAAATGGCGTTCTATCAGCGGCAGGGTACCGCGCCCGATCGACCCAAAGCCGATCATGATTACGGGGCCGGTGATCTCGCTATAGACTTGCCATTTCGCTTTCGCCATTTTCTTCCTCTGTGTGAGCCGCAGAAATTGCGGCGTTTTGCTCTGTAACCGTTCGACGGCAGGATTGAAACCGGAACGATAGCACAACTTCATACAAAGAAAGAAACGTCACACCCCTATGACATGCAGACGTGTTTAACGCTTTTTAGGATTTTAGCCTTCAATCAGCTTGGCGCGGATCATGCCGCGCAGTGAATTGCCGACGAGAATATTACGCGCGTTTTTGAGATCGTCTACGGAAACTATCCCCTCAGAGACCACGCTGTTGTTCAAAAGCTCGCGGCGCAGAACGCCATCCAGCAGCCCGCAGGATAGAGCAGGCGTCACACAGGTCGTACCGCCAATATCGAGGAAAATCGACGTGATGGTGCCTTCGCAGACCTCATCGCGGTCATTCAGCAGGATGACCTCGTCCACTTCTGCGGAAGAATATTCCTCACGCGCGGCGATATAGGCCTGACGGCACGTGGTCTTGTACCGAAGCAGCGGGTCGTCATGTTTGAGGCGGGTGCGTGCAATCGCTATGCGCCATGTCGTCTGCTGCGGCAGCGACTCATAATTAAAGGCAGCAACATTGGCGACGCCATCCGGGGCCAGCGTGAGGCGCAGTTTCAGGGCGTGGTCACCGGAGCCTGCATTTTCAATCTGCTGGCGGATGGCGTCCATATTGCAGGAGAAACCAAGTTCGCGCGCGGACTGTTCCAGTCGCGCCAGATGCAATTGCAGCCGCAGAACCCCGGACAGAGGCTCCCATCGCATGGTTTCAATCAGCTGATATTCTGGTTCCGCACTGACGGTTTTTGCCCCGTCGCGAACCGTGCTTTCAGAAGGCATTCCTCATACTCCGCTTGCGCCGTGGAATCGAAAACCACGCCGCCCCCGACATTGAAGATTGCACGATTTTCGTCGAGAAGCGAGATCGTGCGGATGGCGACATTGAAACGCATGCGTCCGCTTGGCTCAATCCAGCCGAGCGAACCGCAATAAATGTCACGTGGGTTGGGTTCCAGCTTGCGCAGGATTTCCATGGCGCTGATTTTCGGCGCGCCGGTAATCGAACCGCAGGGGAAAAGGGCTGCAAATAGCGACCGCAGGGGAATATCGCTTTTCAGCCTTGCTCGTACCCGACTGATCATTTGGTAAACCGTAGGGTAAGTTTCAACCCGGAAAAGTTCTGGCACCTCCAGCGTGCCGACTTCGCTGATGAGCGATATGTCGTTGCGCAGCAGATCAACGATCATGCGATTTTCCGCCTGGTTTTTTGGATCGTTCATCAGAAAGGTGCGATTAGCCTCGTCTTCCTCAGGCGTCGCTCCGCGCGGCATGGTGCCTTTCATGGGATGGGTTTCGATCCACCCATCGGCATCCACCTCGAAGAAAAGCTCTGGCGAACGCGACAAGACTGTCGGACCGCCGAGATCGCAATAGGTCGCGTAGCGAACCGGCTGACGTGCGGCGAGCGCGTTGAACAGCACCAGCGGATCACCGCCCCATTCCGCATGAACCGGAAAGGTCAGGTTGCCCTGATAGCAGTCACCTTCGTGCAAGTGTCGGTGCAGGCGGTCGAACCGCGTTTTATATTCTGCTGGCGTCCATTCGGCGACAGGATCGCGCAGATAGGTCGCATTATCATTGCCACGATGATGCAAAACTTCGTCAGATGGCCCGTCGAAGACGCCGAAGCACAGCATAGGGGCCTTGCGCCCGGTCGGCAGGAGGGGCTTCAGCTTCGGTTCAAGAAGATAGCCGGCCTCATAGGAAAGATAGCCCGCAAGCCATTTCCCATCCGCATGGGCGTGTTGCATGGCATCCCATGCGGCATCGAATTCATCCGGCTCGTCGGCGCGGATGATGGTCGATGGGGCCGCGAAAAGCACGTCGCGGCCCGCCTTATCGTCCCGAAACAGGATCAGCGGTTTGTTACCCGTTCGGGTCACTGTCGCCTCAGTCTTCCATGGCTTCGAGTTCGTCGATGATGCCTTCGATCACCGACAAGCCCTTGCTCCAGAAGTTCGGGTCGGTGGCATCGAGACCAAACGGAGCCAGAAGTTCCGTGTGATGCTTGGTGCCGCCCGCTTTCAGCATGTCGAAATATTTCTGCTGAAAGCCCTTTTCGGAATTCTGGTAGACGGCATAGAGCGAGTTCACCAGACAATCGCCGAAAGCATAGGCATAGACATAGAATGGCGAGTGGATGAAATGCGGGATATAGGACCAGAACGTCTCGTAGCCCGGATTGAGCCGCACCGCTTCGCCGAGGCTTTCGCGCTGCACATCCATCCAGATTTCACCGATGCGCTCCGACGTCAATTCGCCTTCGCGGCGCTCGGTGTGGATGCGGCGCTCGAACTGGTAGAAGGCGATCTGGCGCACGACCGTATTGATCATGTCTTCGGCCTTCTGGGCCAGCATGGCCTTGCGTTCGCGCTTGTCCTTCGTCCGCTCCAGCAGTGAACGGAAGGTCAGCATTTCGCCGAAGACCGAAGCGGTTTCGGCCAGTGTCAGCGGGGTGGAGGCCATCAGCGCGCCCTGGCCACCAGCCAAAACCTGATGCACGCCATGGCCCAGTTCATGGGCAAGCGTCATCACATCGCGCGGCTTGCCCATATAGTTGAGCAGAACATAAGGATGCGCAGATGGCACGGTCGGATGGGCGAAAGCGCCCGGAGCCTTGCCGGGACGCACTGGCGCGTCGATCCAGTTCTTGTCGAAGAAATCCTTGGCAATCGCGGCCATTTCCGGCGCAAAATTGCCATAGGCCGAAAGCACGGTATCGCGCGCTTCATCCCACGAAATCAGGGCCTGCGGGGTTTCCGGCAGTGGTGCGTTGCGGTCCCAGTTTTCCAGCTTGTCTAGGCCGAGCCACTTGGCCTTCAGCGCATAATAGCGGTGCGAAAGGCGTGGATAGGCGTCTTCGACTGCCTTGGCGAGCGCATCCACAACCTCGCGTTCCACGCGGTTTGCAAGGTGGCGACTGTCGGCAATGTCCTGAAAACCGCGCCAGCGGTCGGAAATTTCCTTGTCCTTGGCCAGCGTGTTGGTGATCAGCGTGAAGGTGCGCAGATTGGCGCCGAATGTCTTGGCGAGCGCTTCGGACGCCTTTTTGCGCACCGCGCCATCAGCGTCCTGCAACATGTTCAGCGTCGGTTCGATGGCGAGTTCCTGGCTGTCGATCTCGAAGCGCAGGCCCGACATGGTTTCATCAAACAGGCGGTTCCATGCGCCGAAACCGGTGATCGACTTTTCGTGGAAAAGCTGTTCCAGCTTGTCGTCGAGCTGATAGGGCTTGTCCTTACGCAGATCGGTCAGCCACGGGCGATAATGGCCGATTGCCGCATTGGCATCCATGGCCTTGTCGAGAATTGCATCATCGATGCGGTTCAGTTCGAGACTGAAGAAAATGAGATGCGTGCTGGCGTCGGTCAGCTTCTGCTGCACATCGCCAAAAAGCTTCATGCGCTTCCGATCGGTCGTGTCGCCGTAATAATAGAGCCCGGCATAGGAGGCGATGCGCCCCATCAGTTCGTCCAGCGCTTCGAATTCCTTGATCGCATCGGCAAAATTGCCGCCATCGGCCTTGGCTGCTTCAGCACCCAGCTTGCCCTTCCAGCGTTCTTCGAAGGAGGCTGAATCCTTCATCGCTTTCTCGATGTCGGCCTTCAGCTGCGGGCTGTCGGCTGCGGGATAAAGATCGGCAAGGTTCCATTCCGGCAGTGTGCCGAGATCGGCCTTTGCGGTAGCGGCGCTATCGCCGGATGGGGCCAGAACCGGTACGGGAAGAAGTGCGTTGAACGAAGCAGAGTCTGAAAAACGGGTCATAAGCATTCTCCTATTGGCCTTCTTCTCGCATGTCTTGCCGGGATCGCCAAGAGGGGCAACACAGCGGTACAACCGGTGTTATGTAAGCAGCCAATAAATTGTCAGTAACTTCCGCGATTACTTTTTGGGCGCTTCAAGCATTGAGTGTTTTTTAGACGAAAATTTTGTGAAACTAGCGTCAGATACTGTTTTAAGGTCTTGCAATTGTTGGCGGTTTGGCTCCAAATAGCGCGCCTGGAGCAGTAAACTTTTGTTGATTTTTTAACAGTTTAATGTGTCCGGGCGCGGGAACTCCACAGGTTGATTAAAGCTTTAATGGGCACGCGCATTCTCATAGCGGATGATGATCCGATTCACCGACGCAATATTGAAGCGATGGTCCAGCGCATGGGGTATCGCACGATCCTGGCTGACGGGGGCAATGGCGCGCTTGGTTTCGCGACGCAGCGCAAGGATATTGCGCTGATCCTGCTCGACATGGCCATGCCGGACATGGATGGTCTCAGCGTTCTCGCCAAAATGCGCGATGTGGGCGTGACCATACCGGTGATCGTGCTGGTTCAGGGCGAAGACCTGAATAGGGCCTTGCAGGCGGTGAAGCTTGGTGCAGTGGATTTCGTGACCACGCCGGTGGTTCCTGAGCGCGTCCAGCTTTCGATTTCAAATGCGCTGAAACTTGATGCGCTCGCCCACGAGGTGCGGCGCAACCGTTCGCTCAGAACACATTTTCCGCTTTCCGACATCATTGCCAGAAGCCCCGATATGGAGCGGGCGATGGTCGCCGCACGACGCGCTGCCGCATTGGATGCGCCGCTTCTTCTCGATGGGGAACCAGGCAGCGGCAAGGAAACGCTGGCCCGCGCCATTTGCAGCGCTGGCGCGAGATGGCGCGAAACTTTCATCACCGTCGATTGCCGCACACTGACAACGGACAATGTGGACCAGATCCTGTTCGGCGCGCCGGAAAAGCCACGCATGGGCGGTTCCGCGATCACGGGGCCGGAGGGGGTTTTCGGCAAGCTGGCGAGTGCCGATGGCGGCACGCTCTATCTGGATGAAGTCGGGTTCCTACCGCGTCATGCCCAGATGCGGCTCTATTCGGCCATGCAAACGGGGCAGTTCGAGGCGGCGGGCGTTCAATACCCGTTCAATGCGCGCGTTATGGCTTCCACGACGCAGCCGTTGAGCGATCTGGTGCATACGGGGCGGTTCCATCCGGGCCTTGGCCAGTTGCTGGGGTCTTTCATGTTGCCGGTTCCCGCCTTGCGCAACCGTTCGGAAGATATTCCGGTCCTGCTGCACCATTTCACGATGCGTTTTGCCAGCGAGGAGCGGCGCGGCCATATCACCGGCATTGCGCCGCATGTGCTGGAACGGTTGCGGGTCTATGATTGGCCGGGCAATGTGCGCGAGTTGAAGAATGCGGTTTTCCGCGCCGTTTTGCTGTGCGAGACCTCCGAGCTGACCATGGCGGATTTTGCCGAACTGATGAGCAATGTTGACGGCTGGACGGGTGCGCCCCAGACAGGCGCGAGGGTGGCGACGCATGCCAGTATCGCATCCGGCAGGGTCGCGCCCGGTGTCATCAGCGGCACCAATGCCGATGGCGAAGTGCGGACCCTTGCCGCCGCCGAAGAAGAAATGATCCGCTTCGCGCTGGCACATTACGACGGGCAAATCAGTGAAGTCGCGCGTCGTTTGGGCATCGGAAGGACCACGCTTTACCGGAAGCTCAAGGAATATGGCATTGATGTGACCTCCATATCCGGCAGGGGATTCGATGACGGTCAGGAGGGTGACAGCACCACTTTCCGGCGCTCCGCAGGATAATGAAATCAGTCTAAATATTTGAATTTCAATAGCTTCTAATCTTCGCCTTGGGGCGGAAAGAGTGCCTGTTGCCAATTAAAGACTGTTAATAATTTTTTTACCATAGCGAAAATAGATGCGCTCCTGTGTCTTTTTTGCCATGGTGTTTCCGCATTTGTTGTTCACTAAGCGTCCATTAACCATTAAATCCGACAATTGGATCTATGGCGGAACGAAGCGGATTTCGTGCGGCGCTCAGAAAAGGTCACTTGGAAAGAGAGCTGCGGGCGAGACCAATTGCAACTGTCGTGACTGACAGTTGCCGCGAGTTTCAGACTTGTAGCCTCTGGGGGCGGACAAAACGGTAAGGCGATACGATTCGATGAACAGCATATCGACCATGAAAGCGCGTTTCGCGAATGTCTGGAATAAAACCCGGATCGGTGCGACGACGCGTCTGTCTCTCTCGTTTTCCCTTGTTGCGGCGGCAATCGCCTTTGTGGCTTCTCCCACGCAGGCTTCGGCTGAAACCCGCGCCCTCAAACTTTATTACGTCCATACCGGCGAGAAGGCGGAAATCGTCTTCAAGAAGAATGGCCGCTATGTGCCCGAAGGGCTGAAGCGCCTCAACGTTTTCCTGCGCGACTGGCGCCGCAATGAGCCGACCAAGATGGACCCGCGCCTGTTCGATCTGGTCTGGCAGGTCTATCAGTCCACCGGCTCGCGCGAATATATCAATGTGGTGTCGGCCTATCGCTCGCCTGCGACCAACGCGATGCTGCGTTCCAGCACGCGCGGCGTCGCCAAGAAGAGCCAGCATATGCTGGGTCGCGCGATGGATTATTACATTCCGGGCGTCAATCTGGCCAAGTTGCGCGGCATCGGCATGCGCTACCAGATCGGCGGCGTCGGTTATTATCCGCGCTCGGGCTCGCCTTTCGTGCACATGGATGTCGGCAATGTCCGCTCCTGGCCGCGCATGAGCCGTCGCGAGCTTCTGGCACTGTTCCCGGATGGCAAGACGGCCCACCTTCCGGCTGATGGCAAGCCATTGCCGGGCTATGAGCAGGCGCTGGCCATGATCGAGAAGCGCAAGGCCGGTGGCGGCGGCGAGGTCATGGTGGCCAGCAATTCGTCATCCACGCGCAAGAGCAAGACGCTGTTTGGCGCGCTCTTCGGCGGTGGTGCGGATGAAGAAGAAGATAATGGCGATGTCGCGGCGCCAGCGACTGCGCGTCCGGCGCGCGCCACGGCTCCGGCCAAGCAGGCTCCAGCCGCAGCGCCGGTGGAAGAAGCTCCGGCTCAGCCGCGCGAAACGATGATTGCCGCATTGCCAGCGCGTGAAGCGCCGGTTCCGATGCAGGCTCCGCGTCCTGAGACTGGTTTGAACGCTCAAACACTCGAATCGCAGGCGCAGACCGGCACTGTTGCCGAGCAAGGTGCCGCTGTCGTCGCCATGAATGTGCCGATCCCGGCGCGCAAGCCTGAAATGGCGCCGCAGGATGCCGTGGCGCTTGCCGCCGCCGATCCTGATGCGGCGGCCCAGGTGGCGGATGCTTCGCCGCTCATGACCGGCTTCGTGCCGATCCCGTCGGCCCGTCCGCAGCTTGAAGGCGACGATGCGCAGGCGCAGCTTATTGCAGCGGTTGTCCCGTCGCAGCGTCCGGAACGTCCGGGTGAGCACCCTGTCGCCACCGGTCAGGATGCAATTGCAGCGCTGGTCAATAATCACGACAATGATGCCGTGGCTGTGGCCGGTGCGGGTTCTTCGCCAACGAATCCGGGTGAAGCGGGTGCTTTGCCCCTGCCGCAGCAGGCACCGCGCGCCGAGCCCAACACCCAGCTCGCAATGCTGTCCAAAAAGGACGAAATCGGTGAGCTGATCGCCCCGCCGAGCGACGATTACGACTCCGAACCGGTTGCCAAAGTGGAGATGAAACCAGCTCCGGTTCAGACGGCTTCTCTGGCGCCTGTCGCGGCACCGGTTCAACCGGCAGCCCGCGCCAAGCAGCCTGCCTCAGTTGGCAAGGCGGTTGATACGGGTGTTCGCACCACCGCCAAGGGCGCTCGTCGTGTTGCCAAAGCGTCTTCGGCAAAGCCGCGGGCCGTGGTTCAGCCGGCAGCCGTGCATAATGCAGAAATGGCAATGTCGTCGGAATCCATGGCGCAGAAGGCTCCGGTCACCAATCCGGTTCTGCGTAACGATGCGCTGCGCAGTGCCCCAGCAATGGTCTATACGGCTGGCTTCCAGCAGGGTGATCTGCCCAGCGAACGCGCAAACAAGTTCAGCGGCAATGCTGTGACCTTCCTGACGGTCGCAAAATTCACCGCAACGAACTGATTGCCGCAAAGGCATCAAAGAAAAAGGGGCCACGGAGGCCCCTTTTTTATGGTCGGTTTTAGAGCGGTTTCGGTTAAAACGGAATCGTGGAACCGCTCTATCTATTTGTTTTGACGCATTATCCGACGCATCGAAGCAGGATCAGAAATCAGTCCAGTGGACTGATTTCCCTGCGTAGGCGCTACGCACTTTTGCTGGAAATGCTCTAGGAACCTCAGCCTTTCAGGCTGGCTGCATCACGTGCAAGCGTGGTGATGGCGTCCCAATCGCCCGCTTCCACGAGTTCCTTCGGGGCAACCCACGATCCGCCGACGCAAATGACGTTTGGCAGCGAGAGATAGGTTTTTGCATTGGCGAGGCTGATGCCGCCGGTTGGGCAGAAGAAGGTTCCGGCCAGAGGAGACGAAAGCGCCTTCAGGAAAGATGCGCCACCGGCCTGTTCCGCCGGGAAGAATTTCAGATGCGTGTAGCCTTCTTCGCGCAGCGTCAGCATTTCGCTGGGCGTGATGGCGGCAGGCAGCAGCGGCACGTCGCTGTCATTGGCCGCGTCGACAATCTGTCTCGTCGCGCCGGGGCTGACGATGAAGCGCGAACCGGCCTTTGCCGCCTGTTCATATTGCTTTGCGTTGAGGATCGTACCGGCGCCGACGATGGCTTCAGGCACTTCATCAGCCACAGTGCGAATGGCTTCCAGCGCCGCTGCCGTGCGCAAGGTGATCTCGATGGCAGGAAGCCCGCCTTTGGCCAGTGCGCGCGCCAGCGGCACGGCGTGTTCTACCTTGTCGATCAGCAGCACCGGAATAACCGGCTGGCCTTTCATGACGGGGACGAGAAGATCGGTTTTCTGGGGCATCGGCTCGCTCGGCTGTTGGAGTATTTCGGCATATTCTGCGGAACGTGCAACGATTCCGCAAAAATGGACATGCACGCAATGTGATAAATCGATTTAAATATAAGAGGCCCACTTGTCCACAGCCGGGACAAGGTTGTTTTCAGGCCGCAGTCTTCAAAGTATCAAGCTGTTTCTGCCAGCGCTGATAGGCGGCGGCCATGCGCGTGTCGTAATTGTTGCGGGCGAAAGCGGGGCCATTATAGCGTCTGGCGAAGTTGCGCCAGTCGCAGGCGCGCATGACTTCCACCAGCCCCGCCTTTTCGATGAAGCGCAGCATCAGCCGCACCTGACCGGCGACCGACCCGCGCGCTTCCGCCACCAGCGCATCGACCGAAGCAAAATCGAGCCATTCCCAATGCGCGCCCATGACCTGACCCAAACCCCAGGAGGTGGATTCCAACGCGGCTTTCTTGTCGAGACCCATGGCTCGTTCCAGCAAAAGCCAACGGCCGCCTTGCGATTTCGGATTGGCGATCTTGCCAGCTTCCGGCGCGGACAGGCCGTTCTTGCGGGCATAGTCGCGGATACGCCCGGAAAGCCTGCGGTCGAAATAATGCCCTTCGAAACGGATTGCCGGTTCCTTTTGTCCATCCACATCGTAAAGCGCGCGACCGCCGCTTTCCACTTCCGCAACCGCCAGCAAGGCCGCCGGATTGATCTCGGCCTGTTTTGCCATGACGGTCATCGCATCGATGGTCTGTTTGTCGAACATGCATTTCTCCTCTTGGACGGTGGTGTTCGTGGCAATTTTCGCCGCATCCGGGGCCGTGAGGATAAAGTTGTCTTGAATTATCGGTGTCCGGGGATTAGTTGCGGGGTAGATTTTCAAAGAAGACACAAACGATGAGCAATTTGCCTTTCACCGTCGCCGCCCTTTATTGCTTTGCGCCGCTGCCGCAATATGAAAGCCTGCGCGAGCCGCTGGCGCAGCTTTGCTGTGGAAACGGCATCAAGGGAACGCTGCTTCTGGCTGCCGAAGGGATCAACGGAACTGTGGCTGGCACAGCCGAGGCGATTGAAAAGCTTGTCCAGCACATCACCGCCATTCCGGGACTCAGCCAGCCGGAACTGAAATATTCCCATGCAAGCGAAATGCCGTTCAATCGCATGAAGGTGCGGCTGAAGCGGGAAATCGTCACGATGGGCGTCGATGGTATCGATCCGCTGAAAAGCGTCGGCACCTATATTGCCCCGCAAGACTGGAACGCCCTGATTGCCGACGAAAATACGGTCGTTGTCGATACGCGCAACGATTATGAATATGCGATCGGTACGTTCGAGGGCGCTCTCGATCCGCAGACCAAGACTTTTCGTGAATTTCCGAGCTGGGTAGAACAGAACCGCGACAAGCTGGAAGGCAAGAAGATTGCCATGTTCTGCACCGGCGGTATTCGCTGCGAAAAGGCGACGGCCTTTGTGAAAGGCCTCGGCTTTGACGATGTCTTCCATCTGAAGGGCGGCATTCTCAAATATCTGGAAGAAGTCCCGCAGGAAGAGAGCATGTGGAACGGCGAGTGCTTCGTGTTCGACGAGCGCGTAGCCGTTGGCCATGGCCTGACCGAAAGCGACGTGGAGCTTTGCCGCGCCTGCCGTCGTCCGATCACGCCAGAGGACAAGCTGTCGAAGTTCTTCGAGGAAGGTATTTCCTGCGCCGGTTGCTATGATGAGCGCACGCCGGAAGATCGCGCCCGTTATGCCGAGCGTCAAAAGCAGATCGGTCTCGCCAAAGCGCGTGGACAACACAAGCATATCGGCAGTTGAGCCTTCTTTAGCCACTAGCCAAACAAGTTGCACCGCATTATGGTGACGCCGATTTCGGAACGAACTGAATTCGTTACGGAATTTTGGGCGGCTTTTGCATGGACGCCCGTGCATCAAGGGTCTGACGGCATCCGGGTCGCGTTTGCCTCCATCACACCCATCATCGCAAAAAAGCGCGCCGGTTCATTCCGGCGGATGATGGTGTTTGTCCGTTCAAACGGGCAATATGGAGGGTAGTCATGAAAAAACTTATCGCCGCATTTCTTATCACAATTGCCGCTGGCACCGCTTCGGTCGCGCATGCCGCCGAAAAGGTAACGGTCTTTGCCGCCGCGAGCATGAAGGATGTGATCGAAGAAGCCGCCAAGCAGATCAAGGCCAAGGACGGCACGGAAGTGGTCGCTTCCTTCGCGTCTTCGTCGGTCCTGGCCAAGCAGATCGAGCAGGGCGCACCGGCGCAGATTTTCATTTCCGCCGATCTCGACTGGATGGACTATGTCGAGAAGGCCAATGCCATCGACACGGCGTCGCGCAAGGTGATCGCAGGCAATGCGCTGGTTATCGCCACACAGAAGGATACGGCGAAGGCCGATGTCAAGGAACTGTTGAGCGCTGGCCGTTTCTCCATGGGCGATCCGTCCAACGTGCCTGCCGGTAAATACGGCAAGGCCGCGCTGGAAAAGCTCGATATCTGGAAAGATGTCGAGAAGAATGGCGTCTTCGCGGAGAATGTGCGCGTGGCACTGCAGTATGTCAGCCGTGGCGAAGTTAAGGCGGCCATTGTCTATGCTTCCGACCGTGCTGCCGCGCCCGATCTGGTGGAAGCCTACCGTTTCCCGGTAACCAGTCACGCGCCGATCCTCTATCCGGCGGCTCTCATTGAAAAGAATGAAAACGATGCCGCCAAGGCCTTCCTTGCTTTCCTTGAAAGCGATGCCGGTCAGGCGATCATCAAGGACAAGGGCTTTGTCGGCGCTGCGGAGGCGGGCAAGTGATGATGGAAGTGGGCGTCTGGCCGATTGTGCTGCTGTCACTCCGGGTTGCCGGAATTGCCATCCTTGTCGCTTTGCCAGTCGCGTTCCTTGTCGCGTGGATTCTTGCCCGGTTCGATTTTCCGGGCAAGTCTCTGGCGCAGGCGCTTGTGACCATGCCGCTGGTTCTGCCGCCGGTGGTCACAGGCTATCTGCTGTTGATCCTGTTCGGTGCAAGAGGGGCGTTCGGCGCACCCATGCAGGAATGGTTCGGCCTGTCCTTTTCCTTTCGGTGGACCGGTGCTGCTCTTGCCGCCGGTGTCATGGCGTTTCCGCTGCTCGTCCGTCCGATCCGCCTGTCGATTGAAGGGCTGGATCGCGGGCTTGAAGAAGCGGCGCGGACATTGGGTGCCAGCAGGCTTGTGGCCTTTTTCACCGTGATCCTGCCGCCGCTTTTGCCGGGCGTTCTGGCAGGTGCCGTGCTTGGTTTTGCCAAGGCGCTGGGTGAATTCGGCGCGACCATCACCTTTGTTTCCAATATTCCCGGCGAGACGCGAACCCTCTCGCTTGCGATTTATGCTTTGATGCAAACGCCATCGGGCGATGCTGAAGCCTTCCGACTGATTGCCATATCGGCTGCGATTTCCATCATAGCCGTCGTGCTGTCCGAATGGTTGCAGCGCAGGCTTGCCGGAGATGCCAAATGAGTGGGCTCTTTGTTTCCATCAAGGGCCGCAATGGCAAATTCGCCGTTGAAGCCGATTTTGCAGCGGGTGGTGGCGTCACTGCTTTGTTCGGCCATTCGGGGGCGGGCAAAACCACGCTTTTGAAGATGATTGCCGGAACGTTGCGCCCGGAAAGCGGTCGCATTGCGGTTGGCGATTTTGCGCTGTTCGACGCCGATAAGGGCATTGATCTGCCACCGGAGAAGCGGCGCATCGGTTATGTCTTTCAGGAAGCCCGCCTGTTTCCGCATATGAGCGTCGAGCGCAACCTGACCTATGCGCGCTGGGCGGGACACCGGCAGGCCACGCGCAATTTCGATGAGGTGGTAGCGCTTCTCGGCATCGAACAGCTTCTCGACCGTCGCCCAACGACGTTATCGGGCGGCGAGCGCCAGCGTGTCGCTATTGGCCGGGCGCTGTTGTCAGATCCGGCACTACTGCTGCTGGACGAGCCGCTTTCCTCGCTGGATCATGCGCGCCGACAGGAGATATTGCCCTTTGTCGAGCGGTTGCGTGACGAAAGCCATGTGCCGGTTGTCTATGTCAGCCACGACATTGACGAGGTGGCGCGGCTGGCCGATGAGATCGTGCTTCTTTCCGGCGGCAAGGTGACGGCAAGCGGCGAGGCGGCTTCGATATTTCCGCTGATCGATGAAGGCGATGGAGCAGGCGTGCTGCTGGAAGGCACGGTCGCCTCTTATGACCAGAGTTACAAGCTGGCGGAAATCGACCTCGGCGGCACTTCGTTCCAGTTGACGGATACGGGGCTGAAACAGGGTATGCATGTGCGACTGCGCGTGCGGGCGCGGGACGTTTCTCTGGCGCGTCAGGCGCCAGACGCAATCAGCATTCGCAATGTGCTGCCGGTCATCATTACGGGCATCGAAGCAGGCGAGGGGCCGAACGCGCATGTCTCCCTCGACTTTCAGGGGCGGCATCTGGAGGCGCGTCTGACGCGCCGCTCGGTGGACGATCTGGGCTTGCGGGCAGGCGAACGGGTGGTTGCCTTGGTGAAGGCTGTCTCGGTGGACCGGGCTGCCATTCGGTAAAAATGAAACGGCTACAATAATCTGGTTTGCGTGGCACTGCTTTTATGCTCCTGTCTTGCTGACTGGGAGAACAACATGACTGATTTGCAGAACTGGACGCCACGCCCGAAACCTGAACGCAAAGTGCTGGAAGGGCGCTATGTGCGCCTTGAACCGCTCGACCCGCAAAAGCATGGCGACGAGCTTTTTGCAGCGTCGTCGGTGACTGACGCCGACCAGCGTTTCACCTGGTTGTTCGAATTTCCACCCGCAACCCGCGCGGAATTCGAGCCTTGGCTGGACAAGGTGTCAAAAAGCGAGGACCCGTTGTTCTTCGCCGTCATCGACAAGGCCAGTGGCAAGGTGGCCGGTCGCCAGACCCTGATGCGCATTGATCCTGTGTATGGCGTGATCGAGATCGGCAATATCTATTGGGGGCCGCTGATTTCGCGCAAGCCCGCGGCAACGGAAGCGCAGTTTCTGTTCATGCAATATATCTTCGATGAGCTTGGCTATCGTCGTTATGAATGGAAGTGCAACAACGACAATGCGCCGTCCAAGCGCGCAGCGGAGCGTTTCGGCTTTACCTTCGAGGGGATTTTCCGCCAGCATATGGTGGCCAAGGGCAAGAACCGCGACACGGCCTGGTATTCGATCCTCGACAGTGAATGGCCTGCGCTCAAGAAAGCCTATCAGGCATGGCTTGCACCGGAAAACTTTGATAGTGACGGCCAGCAGATAAAGAGATTTGAGGAGTTCCGAAATCTTGGCTGAACCGCAGAAAAGCCATCCGGCCATCGCCGCCGCCGTCATCCTGATTGGTTTCGGGGTACTCGCTTATTTTGTGCCGAGCATCATGCTGGCACTGGGCGCGCGCTCGCATGTGGCCGCCGCAATCTTCGCGATTGTTTTCGTGCTGGGTTTCTTCGCCATTTTCTGGCTGCGCTCACGCCGCCAGAAAAAGCAACGATAGACCCAACTCAAGTCAGTGCAGGTCCTTTGTATAGACGAATTTGGGCATGCTCCAGTTGAAGCGCAGCGCCAGAAGTCGCAGAACAAGCCCGGCCGCCATCGCCACGAAGGCGGCGGGACCGTGCGGCACATTCAGATATAGGCCGCCGAGAAAAATGCCGCCGGTGACGACTGACACGGTGGCGTAGAGCTCCGAGCGGAACAGCAGTGGCACATCGTTGCACAGCACATCCCGCAACACGCCGCCGACGCAGCCGGTGATCATGCCTGCTGCAATCACGATGATGATCGGCATATTCATGCCAAGCGCCACGCCGCAGCCAATCACCGTGAACACCACCAGGCCGATAGCGTCGAGGAAAAGGAACATCTGCCGCAGGCGATGCATATGGCGCGCGATGAGGATGGTGGCCAAAGCAGCAAAACCGGTGATCACCAGATAGCTCGGATGCTGCACCCATGACAGCGGATGATGATCAAGCAGAACATCGCGTACCGACCCGCCGCCAAGGGCGGTTACACAGCCAAGCAGGAACACGCCAATCCAGTCCATTTCCCGACGCCCGGCGGCCAGCGCTGCTGTCATGGCTTCGGCGACAATGGCCGTGATATAGAGCACGTGAATGAGTTCTTCGCTTGCCGCGCCGCCCATACGTTTTTCCTCGTCTGATTGCTCAGGCGCAGTA
This sequence comes from Ochrobactrum sp. SSR, assembly GCF_030067775.1. NCBI lineage: Bacteria > Pseudomonadati > Pseudomonadota > Alphaproteobacteria > Hyphomicrobiales > Brucellaceae > Ochrobactrum > Ochrobactrum sp. SSR. Next base: position 237,727 of record NZ_CP125970.1, read on the forward strand.
TTGGCCTCTATACGGATAAGATTTGATAAACAAAGCCGATAATGCTGACTAACGGAGCGGATGCCGTGAGGGCTAGTAAAGCTTCAACGGTTGGATTTGTGGATGCTCGCAAAAATATTGGCCGCGAGATAGCTTTCATCGAAGCTGCAAATCTGCATGAGCGCCGTCCGGTTGAGGAATTTCACCTCATTGTTCCGGAAGGTCAAGAGATTGTCCTCCCGCAGTTCGCGGAGCATCCGGTTGGTGTGGATCGGCGTCAGGCCGAGCGCATCGGCCAGTTCGCTCTGGGTGATGGGGCAATAGAAGCCGTTCTCGTCGCCGGTGCCATTGGCCCGCGCGCGATAGCCCAGTTCAAGCAGAAGATGTGCAACGCGCGAAACTGATGCGCGTCGTCCCAGACTGATCAGATGTTCCAGCAGAATGGTGCGCTGGCGCGCCGTCATCTCCATGAAAGCCATGGCCAGACGCGCCGATTTCAGCATGTTTTCAACCAGCGTATCGAGGTTGATTTCCAGCACCGAAATGTCAGTGATTGAAAACAGCGTGTAATAGTTGAAGCCCAATCCCGTGCGGAACCCCAAAAGGTCGCCCTTCATCGGAAAGTCGAGGATCTGCCTGTCGCCATTCGACAGGTCGCGATAGATGCAGCACCATCCGCTGTTGATGATGAGCACCGAATTCGTCCAGTCACCCTGTCTGGATATGATCGTATGTGGCGCATAGTGCCTGGTCGAAACCGGCATCGATCGCAGAACATTCAGGTCATTCGCCTCGAAGGTCGCATCGATGGGTGGGTTCTTGAGAAGATTGAGCAGCGTGTTGTCTTCGTTATTCAGCCCCATCGGCGTTACCCGGTGCGTGGTTTGGATATCAGGATGATTGCCCGGCTCGTCCTGCACGAAAAGCGTCATATTCGACGGCCAAGCTTCCGTGAGGGGCAATGATTTGGCAAGAGGGCATTTTCTACCACTAATTGGGTAGAATAACGGATACACCCTAAACCATATTTCTATTCGCCCGTTAATCTAGGTTAATGACAGCCCGGGGGAGTTCGGCAATAATTTAGAAAAATAAGAAATATACAAGATCTTAGGGCGACTGAATACAATCATAAAATAGAACACGATGTAATCCTTGTGTTTAACTGCGGTTAAACATGGAAGAGGGTTGCGTTCTTAAAAGATTCAGAGGGCGTTAAAATGAATATTTCTGCACAGTTCAAGGATAAGGACGAGAGCCTCAACTCTCGCAATGTGTATGGGGGCCGCGTTGCTGACCAGCGTGACTTTACCAAGGAAAGGGAACAGTCCCTGATCGTCATCATAGACAGCCGCGCCTTGGATCGCGAATGTCTGGCGCATGGATTAACCAATAATTGCGCCGATATGGCCATTGCAACCTTCAGTTCTTTCGAGCAATGGCAACATCAGCGTCGTAGCCGGACCGCTGCCGCTGTTCTCTTCAATGTGGGCGGGCAGAAAGTATCCGATCCGGCGGTCGGCAATTATCTGAAATCACTCGTTTCCGAATGCGCGCCTGCGCCGGTGATCATCCTTGCCGACAAGGAAGAAATATCGCAGGTCGTCCGCGCGCTGGAGCATGGCGTGAAGGGCTATATCCCCACATCGGTCAATCTGAATGTCTGTATCGAAGCGCTGCGTCTCGCCATGGCGGGCGGCACTTTCGTCCCGGCAAGCAGTGTTCTGGCGCTGCGCCATGCAACCGACACGGGCGCGCAGCGTATTCAGCCACTGGGCGGCATGTTCACACAGCGGCAGGCCGAGGTCGTCAATGCGTTGCGTCGTGGCAAGGCCAACAAGATCATCGCCTATGAGCTGAAGCTGCGCGAAAGCACGGTGAAAGTGCATATTCGCAATATCATGAAGAAGCTCAAGGTGACCAACCGCACGGAAGTAGCCTGCATCATCAACGAGCTTTTCCCTTCGGAAACTTCATTTTCCGACCTGCAATAGCCGTCCAATCCAAGCTGATCCTCCCGTGAAGGAGCATTGTTGTGATTATCTCCGACGTTTCATCAGGAAGCGCGCGGCAGCCGGTTGCCGACCTTCTGGACACTGTCAAGCGCAGAAGGCTGATGCTGACCGTGCCCATTCTCGTGGGCATAGGGGCCGGTTTCCTCGGCTATATGAATGCCCCGGTCTCTTACGTCTCGGAGGCTGTGGTTGTTCTGGACATGCGCCGTCTACAGGCGCTTCCAAGTGAAAGCGCCATCACGCCGCTGCCGCAGGATAGCCCGGTTTTGCGCTCCGAGCTTGATATCATCAATTCGCGGATGATGGCGCGTAAGGTCATCGATATCCTGAAGGCGGACGGCTTCACGGTGCCGCCCGCGGCGACGCAGGATAGCGATCCGGCGACACAGGAGCGGCAGCAGATCGACCTTCTGCTGTCGCGGTTGCAGGTTACCAACGACGGTCGTTCCTATACGATCTTCATTTCGTATCGTGCATCCGATCCGGTCTATGCCGCCAAGGTCGCCAATGCATTCGCGACCGCCTATCTCGACCATCAGGTGGATGTGCAGCAATCGGCGGCCAAGCGCGTCAGCGAGTGGCTTGGCGAAAAGCTGGTCACATTGCGCAACGATCTTGAAACCGCCGAACGGGCGGCGGAAGATTTCCGGCAGAAATCCGGTCTGGCGGGTGATCAGGGGCAGATGACCTTTCAGGCGCAGCGCGTTGCGGCCTTGAATACGGAGATCGTCGCGGCAACCGGTGCCGTGTCGTCAGCAGAAGCGCGGTTGCAGACTGCGCAAGCTCTGAAAGGCAGCAGCGATGCGCCGGCCCTGGCAGAAGTTTTGGCCTCGCCGGCCATCCAGCAATTGCGTAATGAAGAGGCGCGTGTTGAACGCCAGCTGGGCGAGCTGCAATCGAACGGTGCTTTGAAAAGCGCCGAGATTCCGGTTTTGACGGCAGAGCGGGATGCGCTGCGACAACAGATTGTCGGGCAGGTCGATCAGATCGTGCAGAGCCTTAGCAATGAAATCCAGATCGCCCGGCAAAGGCGGTCAAGTCTCGAAGAGGCGCTGAAAGCCGCTGAAGCGGACCTTGCCAGCGCCAATCAGGCGCAGGTAACGGCGGCGCAGCTCGACCGCGAAGCCAATGCCAGCCGCGTTGTCTATGAAAGTTATCTGACGCGGTACAAGCAACTGATCGAGCAGGACGGTATCGCCTCGGCAGAAGCGCAGCTTATTTCCAGCGCCGAACCGGCGATGGCCAAGGCAAGCCCGAAACTGATCAACTGGCTGCTGCTCGGCATCGGCTTGGGCGGGCTTTTTGCCGTTGCGGGTGCGATGCTGAAGGAGACCTTCGATCGGATCAGACCGGCGCAGACTTCATCGCTCGCTTTGCCGGGAATTCCGGCGGCAACCTTGCTGCCTAAAACGCCGCGCCTGACCGTACCTTTGCTGATCAATGGCGGGCTGGACCCGGCCAGCGCTTTCGGGCGCGCCATCAAGTCCGTGCACGATCGTCTGCGGGCGTTGACGCGAGGACGCGATTCACTCGCTCTATCCGTCATTTCCCTGTCCGATACCGACGGCAAAAGTCTGGTAATCACGGCGCTGGCACAGCAATTTGCCGCGAGCGGTGTTTCGATAGCGGTGATTGATGCGACCAATGGCCAGTCCGGCCTTTGTGCGGCTTTCGGTCTGCCTGTTGGTGATTTGCAGCCACCCGCTACAGCCAAAAAGCTGAGTGGTGCGGCACTGATTCACGATCATGGCTCGGGCATCGATATCATCAGGCCGCATCGACCAGCCCCGGAAGGCGACTGGCTGGGCGGGCTCATTGCGCAGCTGCGCGCCGATCACAAGATCATCCTGGTGGATTTGCCGCCCTTCAAGGAAGACAAGCGGTCGGTTCTGATGTCCCGCGCCACGGATACAGCACTTCTTGTGGTCAGCGATGACCGGCGCGATTCCGGTGCAACCAATGCGCTGGTGCAGACGCTGGCCTCTTTTGGCCGCAAGCCCGCGCTTGCCGTCGTCAGTCAGGCCCCGGCGATCTACACGGGAAGGATGGCCGACACGTTGGCGACAGGCCGCGCCCTGCTGTCGGCGCTGTTCAAGCGTGGCCGGTCTGTGCCGGACCCGACCCAGAGACAGATATAGGAGGGGGAGCCATGCCAAAGATCATAGAGAGGCACCGCTTCGCCCGTCATTTGCAGGCATCGGTGTTTTCCGCCGCGCTGTTGTTCGGCGCGGGCAATCTGGCGCTGGCCGAGGGGCAGATTTACCGCGTCGGAGCGAATGACGTGCTGCAAGTCACGGTTTATGGCCAACCTTCCCTCACCGGGCTCTATCCCGTCGATGTGGATGGCAATATCGGTTACCCGGTTGTCGGCAACGTTTCCGTGCGCGGACTGACGACGATTGAAATCAGTGAGAGGATCGCCGCATCCCTGTCGCAGCATATTCCGGGTCTGACGGTGACGGCGACGATCAATCAATATGCGCCGGTCTTTGTTGTCGGCGATATCAAGTCGCCCGGCAAATATGAGTACAGGCCGGGTATGGTCGCGCTGGAACTGATGGCGCTCGGCGGTGGCGCGGGCAAGGGCGAAGCGCCCGCCATGACCGCAGGGATGCAGCTGATCGCTGCACAGCAGGAATATTCCGATCTGCAATTGCAGATTGCCGCCCAGACAATCCGCCGTGCGCGCCTGGCTGCCGAATTGCAGGGGGGCGAGTTCGACTACACGCCATCGCAGCAATCCAACGTATCGAAAGACGATCAGGTGATGGTCCAGCATATGCTGGAAGGCGAACGCACGCTGTTCGACGTGCGCCGCACCAATATGAAAGCCGAGCGGCAGGCACTGGAAGCGCAGGTCGCAAGTTATGGCGATGAAATCCGCACATTGCAGGAAAGCATCAAGCTGCATGATTCCGAAATCCAGCTGTTGCAGGAAAATGTAGATTCCAGCCGGTCGTTGGTCGATCGCGGCCTTGCCGCCAAATCGAACCTGCGTGATCAGGAACGTGACCTGTCGGCGACCCGCCGAGATGCGCTGGAGCTGGCGTCATTTCTGGCGCGGGCGCGGCAAAACCAGCTCGCCGTGCAGCAGCGTATCGCCAATCTGGAAGAGGTCCGGCGCAGCGATGCGGCAACCAGCTTGCAGGAGGTCGATCTCAATCTGGCGCGGATGGAGCGGCGCAGCGGCGCGCAAATCCAGACCATGGCGGAAATCGCCAAGTCTTCCGGCAATATCTCATCATCCGATATGCGCAAGAAGCTGATCTTCACGATCAGCCGCAACGTCAATGGCTCGTTTCAGGACATCGTCGGCAACGAGCGGACGGAAATCAAACCGGGCGATATTCTGCGTATCGAACTCGATATGAGCAAAATCAACACGTCGCCGTCGTAGTGATCCTTTTCCCTCATCCTTGTACGTTGTCGATAGTGTAAAATAGGTGACGTGACGGAGGCGCGTGTCATCCTTGGGACTTGACCCCGTGCCTCAGCAAGCGCCTCCGTTGCATCCTTTCGCTCGAACGGTTGGCTGGGCTTTGAGCCCGCGTTGCAAGGAGGAGCACCCATGGATGCCTCACAGGATTTTATGGTCGGGATAGATGTCTCCAAGGCCTATCTGGATGTTGCGCGCTACGGGGTCACATCGGTGGCGCGATGGAACAACGATGTGACAGGCTGCCATGAACTCGCAGCCGCGGTAGCGGGAGCCAGTCTGGTCGTTGTCGAAGCAACTGGCGGCTACGAGACGCCTATGGTGCGCACGTTGGCGGCGGTTGGCATTGCGGTTGCCGTCGTTAATCCCCGCCAGGTCCGCGACTTTGCCAGAGCCAGCGGTCGGTTGGCCAAGACCGATCGGGTCGATGCGCGGGTCATCCTGCACTTCGCCAAGGCGATGCGGCCGGCACAGATCCCCCATATCGACGACGGCCGCATTGCCTTGGCCGCGCTGGTGACACGCCGCCGCCAACTCATCGACATGGCCATTGCCGAGAAGAACCGCCTCGAACATGCATCTGCAGACATCGCCGCTCTCATCCATGAGTTGCTTGCCTCCTTCAAGGCGCAGCTCATCCGCATCGACACGGCTATCGCCTTGGCCATCGAGGCTGAACCCGAGATGGCAGAACGGCGCAACCTCCTGCTCTCGGTACCCGGCATCGGCGAGACAACAGCCGCCATTCTCATCGCCGAACTGCCGGAACTGGGCAGCATTGATGACAAGAAGCTCGCCGCTCTGATAGGGGTTGCTCCTATAGCCTATGACAGCGGCATGATGCGCGGGCAGCGCCATATCGGCGGTGGCCGCACTACCGTGCGTTGCGCACTCTACATGGCCACCCTGTCGGCCATTCGTTGCTCGACAACAATCAAGATCTTCTACACAAGGCTGCGCGATGCCGGAAAACCGCCAAAGGTCGCCATCGTCGCCGCCATGCGAAAGCTCGCAACCATTCTTAACACCATCCTGCGAAGGCGAACTCCTTGGACCTCTCAACAACACGGTTGCTGAGGAGCCGCCGCAGGCGGCGTCTCGAAGGACGGGAAACGGCTGGCAAACATATCAATTTCCATCTGGAACCCTCGTGCTTCGAGACGGCGCTGCGCGCCTCCTCAGCATGAGGGTGTGGGCGATAATGGGTGAAACAGGTCCTCTATGCCGCGACGGCTTCAGCGCTTTCTTCCACCCAGGCGGAATAGACGGCGCGTAGGCCATCTTCGAGGCTGATGCGTGGCCTCCAGCCGAGTGCGGCCATGCGGGATGTATCGAGGAACTTGCGCGGCGTGCCATCCGGCTTGCTCAGATCATGCTCGAACCGGCCCTCATAGCCCACGACACGGGCAATCAGCAGCGCCAGATCCTTGATCGATATTTCCTCGCCGGAGCCGATATTGACCGGCTCGAACCCATGGTGAAACTGCAAGAGATGCAGGCAGGCCTCGGCCAGATCATCAACATGCAGGAATTCGCGCAGCGGCGTGCCGCTGCCCCATAGGGTCACCTGCTCTGCACCCATGATTTTCGCTTCATGGATTCGGCGCATCAACGCTGGCAACACATGCGACGTTTTCAGGTCGAAATTATCATTCGGACCGTAGAGATTGGTCGGCATTGCCGTCATGAAGCAGTCACCGAACTGGCGCGCGCAGGCCTCGGCATATTTCAGCCCGGCAATCTTGGCGATGGCATAAGCTTCGTTGGTCGCTTCAAGCGGCCCCATCATCAGGGCGTCTTCGGTCAGCGGTTGCGCCGCGTCGCGCGGGTAGATGCAACTAGACCCCAGCCAGAGCAGGCGTTCCACGCCGGTCTGGTGCGCGGCGTGGATGACATTTATGCCGATGGCGAGATTGTCATAGAGAAAATCGGCGGGGGATTGCGCATTGGCAAGAATGCCGCCGACATGGGCCGCCGCAATGATGATGACATCAGGTTTGCGCCCGGTAATGAAGTTCTCGGTTGGTCCCTGACGGGTCAGGTCCAGCGCGCTGTGCGCGGCAGTGATGATGTCGCAATCCGTGCCGTGCAGGCGGCGCAGGATGGCCGAACCGACCATGCCGGTATGCCCGGCGACGAAAATCTTCTTGCCTGCCAGCGAATAGACCGGTTCTGCGGTCCCGTTAATGTCCATAGAAGTCATTGCGCCCAGCCTCCCGCATGATATTGCGCAAATCCCAATCCACCATCTCGGCAACAAGGCTGTCGAAGCCGGTCGTGTGCTGCCAGCCAAGGCGGCTATGGGCTTTCGATGCGTCGCCCAACAGGAAATCCACCTCATTCGGACGGAAATAGCGCGGGTCGATCTCGATCAGGCAATTGCCGGTCTTCCGGTCAATGCCGATTTCCTCCACGCCATCGCCCTTCCATTCAATCTGCTTGTCGACGGCCTTGAAGGCATGTTCGACAAATTCACGCACCGTATGGGTCTCGCCGGTGGCGAGCACATAATCATCCGGTGTCTCTTCCTGCAGGATGCGCCACATGCCCTCCACATAATCGCGGGCATGGCCCCAGTCGCGGCGGGCATTCAGATTGCCAAGACGCAGCTTATCCTGCAAACCGCGCTCGATGGCCGCGACGGCGCGGGTGATCTTGCGGGTAACGAAAGTCTCACCGCGCAGCGGGCTTTCATGGTTGAACAGGATGCCGTTCGAGGCGTGGAAACCATAGGCCTCGCGATAATTCACCGTGGTCCAATAGGCATAGAGCTTGGCCGTTGCATAAGGGCTCTGGGGCATGAACGGCGTATGCTCGTTCTGCGCGTGTGGCGAGGAATTGCCGAAAAGCTCGGAGGTTGAAGCCTGATAGAAGCGGCAAGTCTTGCCAAGGCCGAGAATACGGATGGATTCCAGGAGGCGCAGCGTGCCGAGCGCATCCGTATTGGCGGTGTATTCCGGCGTTTCGAAACTCACCTGCACATGGCTTTGCGCGCCGAGATTGTAAATCTCGTCGGGGCGCACTTCCTGTATGACGCGGCATAGATTGGTGGCGTCGGTCAAGTCGCCGAAATGCAGGCGAAAGCGCACGTCTTCCTCGTGCGGATCCTGATAGAGATGGTCGATACGCCCGGTATTGAACGAGGACGAACGCCGCTTCAGACCATGAACGCGATAGCCCTTCTTGAGCAGAAGCTCACTCAGATAGGCGCCATCCTGGCCGGTAACACCGATGATGAGCGCGGTTTTCTCACGCTGATTATCATGCAAGCTATCGTGCAATCTATCGTTCAAGGGACTGCCCTCCGTCCTGAATATCCATGAGACCATGTTACCGATTTCGTGTCGCGGCAGAACGGCTCCAAAACGGCAAGCACGGCTGTGCCTAACCCTCTTCGGGTGAAGCGGTGATGGTGTCCGCTATGACCCGATGCACCCAAAGAGGTAGGCACTTCGCCCGCTTGGCGTGCCGCCCATGCCTTTGGGTTTCTTGCGATGAACGACCCGCTGTTGCGATGCTACTTCCATGAGGTCGAAAAGACGGGAGACGGGGCTCATGCGCGTTGTGCTTGCCAATCGTTATTTTTATCCGGACCAGTCCGCGACAAGTCGCATGGTCTCCAGTCTGGCGCAGACGCTTGTGGGCGAGGGCATTGAAACGGCGATTCTGACCAGCCGCAGTTTCCATGACAACCGCAGGGAAACCTTGCCCGCGCGTGAGACGATTGATGGTGTCGATGTGCATCGCATCTGGACCTCAGGCTTTGGTCGCGGAAAACTGGCCGGGCGGGCGGTCGATTATGCCACCTTCCATCTTTCCGCTGCGGCCTGGTTCGCGACCCATGCCCGCAAGGACGATATCTGCGTGATCTGCACCGATCCGCCCTTGCTGTCGGTTTCGGCAGCATTGCCGATCCGGCTTCGGCGGGCAAAGCTTGTCAACTGGGTGATGGATCTTTTCCCGGAAACGGCAATCGAGCTTGGTCTGGTTAAACCGGGCAGCGCATCGGCAAGGCTGACGCTGGCGCTGCGCAACTGGTCCATGCGCCAGTCGGCACTGACGATCTGCCCCATTGAGCGCATGTCGCGCTATCTTGCTTCAACGGGCATAGCGCGCGAGAATTTGAGCGTTGTGCATCACTGGGCGGATCGCAACGAGATCATGCCGGTAGCCCCTTCGGAAAATCCGCTGCGCCGCGCCTGGGGGCTGGGGCGAAAATTCGTCATCGGCTATTCCGGTAATTTCGGTCGGGCGCATGAATTCCAGACCGTTCTCGACGCAGCCGAGCGGCTGAAACATATGAAAAGCGTTGTTTTCCTGATGATCGGCGAGGGGCAGCAGCGGGGCTTTGTCGAAAGCGAAGTCAAACGGCGCGGCTTGACCAATGTGATGATGAAGCCGTTTCAACCGGTCGAAAAACTCTCCGAAAGCCTCGGCGCTGCCAATGTCCATCTGGTGTCGCTTAAGCCAGAACTGGAACATTGCATCGTGCCGAGCAAGTTCTACGGGGTGCTGGCAGCGGGGCGTCCGACAATCTTCATTGGCGACCCCGATGGCGAGATAGGCTCCATCGTTCGTGATTTCGAATGCGGCGCAGCATTGCGTCCGGGCGAGGTGGACCGTCTGGTCGAGGCCGTTTTGCATATGCGCCATTCGGCGGTTGGCCGCATGACCATGGGTAACAATGCACGCTATCTGATGGAAACCGCCTATTCCCGCGAATATGGCGCGGCCATGTGGCAATCGGCGGTGGGGCGTCTGGAAGAGAAAAGCGTGCCGGCAGCAATGCCGGTTCTGGATCGCAAATTCCAGTCGGGAGAGCTTCGATGATGGATGGCTCAGTTGTCGTCACCCAGCTTGGGGCGCGTATGCATTATGCCGTACCGCGCATTTTTGCCGACCGGCAAAGGCTCGCGCATTTCTATACCGATATTTGCGCCTTGCAGGGCTGGCCGCGTCTTTTGAACGGTCTGCCGCCCACCATGCTTCCAACCGCCGTGCGGCGGTTGATCGGGCGTGCGCCGCAGGGCATCCCGCAGGAGCGGATGACGACTTTTCCGGGCTTCGGCCTGCATTCCGCCGTGCGCAGGCTTGCCAACCAGACCGGGCCGAAATCGACCGCCAACGCCATCTGGGCCGGACAGCGATTTGGGCAATTGGTGGCGGACAGCGGTTTTCACGGGGCAAGCGGGGTTTACGCGTTCAGCGGTGAGGCGCTGGAGCAGCTGACCGCTGCGCGACAGGCAGGATTATGGACTGCCGTTGAACAGATGATCGCGCCGCGCACTGTGGTCGATCAATTGGCCTGCGAAGAGGAAGTGCTCAATCCCGGCTGGCATGTGTCCGCTGCCGACGATGTGCATGCCGATGATTTTGCAGCACGTGAAAGGGCGGAATGGGCCATTGCCGACGCGGTGGTCTGTCCGTCGGACTTTGTGGCGCGCCATGTAATCGAGGCCGGATGCCAGCCGGATAAGGTGGTGGTCGTGCCTTATGGGGTGGACAAGCGCTTTCCGCTCAATCAATCGCTGCGCGCGCCGGGGCCGTTGCGGGTGCTGACGGTCGGTGCAGTCGGGTTGCGCAAGGGCTCGCCCTATGTGGGCGCGGTTGCGAGGGCTGTGCGGGATATCGCGCAGTTTCGCATGGTCGGGCCGATTGACGTGCAGCCGGAAGCTGTTGCGACCCTGTCGGCCAGCGTGGAGCTGACCGGCCCGATCCCGCGCAGCGAAATGCAGGCGCAGTTCGAATGGGCGGATGTGTTCCTGTTGCCATCGCTTTGCGAAGGGTCGGCCACCGCCGTCTATGAAGCGCTGGCGGCAGGCTTGCCGGTCATTTGCACGGACAATACCGGCAGCGTCGTGCGGCATGGCATTGATGGCTACATTGTGCCGATACGCGACGTGGCCGAGACGGCGGAAATTCTCAAACAACTGACTGGCAATCCGGCCATGCTGGCACGGATGAGCGACAGCGCACGTGAGCGCGCCGCCGATTATACGGTGGCGCGTTATGGCGAGCGTCTTGTCGCAGCCCTTTCGCAGCACACACGGAGATTGGCGGCATGAAGATTGTTCACGTCATCGGTTCCTACGATCCCGCCAAAGGCGGCCCGCAGGCGGTCATTGTCAGGCTGGCGGCGGCGCAGGCAGCACTTGGACATAGCGTGACGATCGTCAGCTATAGCGATGAAGACGTGAACCGCCGCGCGGCCAAGGCCGCCGAAACCATACCGGATTTCGACAAGGTGCAGACGTTATTGCTTCCGATGCCCGATCTGCGGGAAATGCTGTTCGGAAGCCGGGCGGCAAAGGCTATGGCGCCGCTAATCCGTGCGGCGGATTTTGTGCATCTGCACGGTGTCTGGGAAACCAATCTGCTGCGGGCTTCCATGCTGTGCCGTCGCTTCGGCGTGCCATACTGCATCTGTTGTTGCGGCATGCTCGATATGTGGAGCATGCAACAGCGATCGTGGAAGAAGAAACTGGCGCTGGCGCTGGCCTTTCGCCGGATGCTCGATGGCGCGGCCTTCATTCAGGCGCTCAATCGTGATGAAATCGAGCTGATGCGACCCTTGGGGCTGAAGCCGCCAAGCCTGATCATTCCAAATGGCATTTTCCTCGATGAAGTCGAAGGTGACGCTGGCGCTGACGACAGTGCAGCACTGGCAAAACTGCCGAACCGGCGCTTTGTGCTGTTTCTGTCGCGCCTGCATTACAAGAAGGGTCTCGACATTCTGGCCGATGCCTATCGCCGGATTGCACCGATCCTGCCAGATGTCGATCTCGTCGTTGCGGGGCCGGATGGCGGTGCTGAGCATGATTTTCGCGAGCAGATCCGCCAATATGGGCTGGAAAAGCGTGTGCATCTGGTTGGCGGGCTTTATGGTTCCGACAAGATCGCTGCGCTGAAACGGTCAGCCTGTTTTTGCCTGCCAAGCCGGCAGGAAGGTTTCAGCGTCGCCATTACCGAGGCGCTTGCCTGCGGTGTGCCGGTGGTGATCACCGATGCCTGCCATTTTCCTGAAGTCGCCGAGGCGGGAGCGGGCGTAGTCTGCGCTGTGGATGCCGAAGCCGTTGCGGCTGGGCTGATGCAGATTCTGGACGATCCCACGCGGGCGGTCTGGATGGGCGAGGCGGGCCATAAGCTGGTTGGGGACAATTACACCTGGCCGCGCATCGCGCTGCAAACCCTCGATGCCTATCAGTCCTATCAAAAGCGCAAGACAGGCTCGATCATGGGCGGAAATGGCTATAGCCTTATCCGCGAGCGCCGGATGGGACCGGTTTAACCAGCCCAATCACACGGCTTTTCGTCTTTGCCGCACGGCTTTTGCCGGGTTTCCGGCATAAACCGTCCATGGTTCCATATCGCGGAAACTGACACCGCGCGCGCCAAGCACTGCGCCTTCACCCACATTCACACCGGGACCGACAAACGCTTCAGCGGCGATCCAGCCATGCGGGCCAATATGAATGGGCGATGCCGTGAGCGGAAAATCGGCGCGGTCGATATCGTGGCCCGCCGTGCAGAGATGCGCGCCTTGCGAGATGATGGCAAAGGGCGCCAGCGTGACATTGGCGACATTGTAGCAGTGTGCGCCGGGACCAAGCGAGGAATGCGCACCCATGATGAGATTGCGCGGCCACCAGATGCGCGCGCTGCCGCGCACGATGGCAGTCTTGTGGATTTTTGCGCCGAACAGCCGCAGCACCATGCCGCGCCAGCGCCAGAAAAACGAGGGCGTCCAGGCGGCGAGCACCAGCCATGTCATTTGCCAGCCAAGACGCTGCAGCCGGTGCTGCAAGGTGAATGTCGCCCCGCCTTCCAGCGGACGCGAAGCATCTTTTCGTCCCGCAATGGACGCTGCGGATCGGAGACGGGGGTGATTGGGCATGGCGGTCATGATGGGTCATCCCCGGATGAGTTGCGGTATCGACCCGGAAGGCGATACCGGCAAGTGGACGGAGCGGTTGCGAATGACGCAGACAGACAGGATCGGAATGAGAAACAGGGCCATGTGTATCCAGACTGTGATCACCCAGTCTGTCTGATGCGAGATGGCATGCATGGCGGGCACGATAGAAAACATATAGACGAGCTGCCCGAGCATCTCACCTGCCATGGCCGTTTCCCAGAGGCGTCGAATGACCCAGGCCAGCAGCAGGAATTTCAGCGCGCCGAAATACCAGAATGATGAAAAGGCATCGATCAGCCCGGTTTCGGTCGTGCCGGTCAGCGGGTTGTAATTGCGGTCAGGCTTCGGTGTGGACAGATAGAGACTGTCCTTGATCTGGCTGCCGACGAGTTGGGCGGGCACATAGGTGAAGACGATCCGGTTCCAGTGGAACTTGCCGTAATCGAACTCCAGTCGCCGGTCGATCTCATCCATTCGCAATACGGCGTTGCGCATTTCGGGGCCGCCGCGTTCCAGCGTTTCCTCGAAATTGGCCGCATAGTCGATATCGAGAATCTGGTCGAGGACGAACCCCGAGGCAGCACGCGTCACCTGACGGTAATCGCCCATGCTGGTCATCAGGAACGTGCCTGCAATGATGCCGATGAACATTAATGTGCGCGGCACTACCCAGCGCCGGTAGAACCAGAAAGCAAGCAGGAACATCAACAGAAGCTGGATGGCCTCGGCGCGTTTGCCGGTAACGACGATGCGGTCGAGATAGAACACCAGATCAAACAGGATGATGCCCAGTGCGAGCCACGAGCTGCGCCGGGCAAAGCAAAGCAGCGCAATCGCGAGACCATAGGGCATGAGCTGCGCGAAGAAGAGCCAGATGACGGGCATGCCGGTCATCTGCACGCCGATGGATACTTCGCCGGGCAGGCGGCTCAAAAGGAAATAGAAGGATGCGCCGAAAACCGATAGCCCGGCAGCAGCCCATAAAAGCCGCCTTTCGCTGAAGCTCATGCTGAGGAATTTTATCGGGCGGTTCCCCATCTGCCAGCCGAGCGCCAGAGCAAGCAGAGCCAATATGCCCATCACCATGGTTTTCGCATAGGCGCCCGCGGGTATGAACTGGTCATACACCAGGGCTGGAACCTGCGGCAGGATGAAACCGAAGGTCATTACACCGGCCAGAAACGGAAATTGATACATGCGCTCAGGCCGCCCCAGAAAGCCGGTGGCCAGAAATGCCACAACCAGAAGAACGAACATCCATGTCAGCGAGAGGTTCACAGCCCGTCCTCCGTCGATTTGCAGATTGAGGACAGGTTGAGCGCTGGGCCGTGCCCGGTCAGATCCTGCGGGAAGATGCGGCCGGACAGCAGATACCAGCCAAGCTTGACATATTCCTTGGCGATCACCTCTACATCAGTGCGTGTGGTGGGAAAGCCGATATGTTCGTCGCTGTCATTGACAGGCGCGGACACGAAATGCATCTGCGGGCAAACGGCGCGAAAGCTCGCAACAGCGCGGCGCGAGTGATACCAGTTGGTGACGATAAGCGCGCTCTTCGCATTGATTTTGCGCATCATAGGGGCGGAATAGCGCGCATTCTGCCAGGTGCTGCCGGAATAGCATTCCACGAAAATAGCCGATGGCGGCACACCTTCGCGCACGATGATCTGCTTGTTGAAAAGGCAGTCGCCATCACCGGTGACGAGGATATAGGGCGAGCGCCCTTCCTTCCACAACCGTGCCGCCTGTTCCGCACGCGGCTGACCGTCACCGCCCGGCACGACGATCACATCGGCCCGGCTGCCGTCGTCCGGCAGTGCCAGCAAGGGTTCAGAGAAGAACATGGCGGCCAGTCCGAAGAACACGGCGCAGGGCAGAAGGGCGAGCAACATCATACCATGTGTCGCTCCGGTTTTTTGGCGTCCAGCGGTCGCTGCTGGACAGAAGAGCGGGAAGGCTGCGCGCTCTGACGGCTGCGCTGCTCTTCCATCTTGACGACGATCATGAACTCATAGGCTGCAAGCAGGCGGCAATAAAGATAGCCGGGCTTGCCATCGAGAAAACCGCGCCGCAGCACATACATGTAGAAAAAGCGCAGGCTTGGACGGAAGGGCATATTGTAGGACAGCGATTTCAGCGCACGCCGCCGTCTCTCAGGCTCGGTGGAGAAAATACCACCCCAGTCGATGTGCCGTTCCAGAAGGCGCGCTGCTGAAAGGTCGGCTTCTACCGAGGAATAGCGGTTGTGTTTCGCGTACCAGGCTTCCAGCCCCTTGTTGAAACTGTAATGGATGAAATGCGCCTGCAATTCGCCGCCCGGTCCACCACTGGCACGGGAATGCACCGAGCGTTCGAAGCGGACACGGTCGGGTCTGACAAGGCGGGTTATCCAGGTCGGGTAAAGGCTCGCATGGCGTATCCAGCGCCCCATGAACATATTCTTGTAGCGCGCCTTGAAGAACACTTCCGGTCGATCAGGATCGGCGGCAATAGCCAGCATTTCGTCGCGCAGGTCCGGCGGCGTGATTTCATCGGCGTCAGGCGTATAAACCCAGTCATGCTTGAACTTGATTTCCGTAAGTCCATACATGCGCTGGCGGTCCTCGGTGTCATAAGCATGGCTATAGACCCGCGCGCCCGCAGCCTTGGCGATTTCCACGGTGCGGTCGGTGCTGAATGAATCGAGCACCACGATATCGTCGCACCAGGCAAGCGATTCCAGACAGGCGGGCAGGTTCATTTCCTCGTTGAATGTCATGATGAGCGCGGAAACGGTCATGAAGTGGTCCCCGGAAATGTGAGATTGGGTTTTGCCGTCTTGGCTGTCTCGGAGATTGTCGCGGCAACGACGACAGCGGGACGTGTGCCTCTGGTCATGCGCAGCACGAAAAGCGTGTGCAGCGTGGCTGGCAGCAGGAGCAAAGCCAGCATGATCCATGCGGGCACACCGGCCCGGATCGCGATATAGGCGATCGCGCCAGCCAGCAGGTTGAGCGCCATCACAGCCATGGCCGTTTGCCCGCAGCTCAGGCCAGCATCCATCAACAGGTGGTGCAGGTGCTGGCGGTCGGCGGAAAACGGGCTGCGTCGCGCGCCAAGCCTGCGGATGATGAGGCTCAGCGTATCAATGACGGGAACGGCGACGACCCACAGCAGAACAGGGAAGGCGATGGCGGGTTCTCCACTTGCGAGGATGAGGGATGTGCCCGCAAGGGCCGCACCCAGAAGGGTGCTCCCGCCATCGCCTAGGAAGAGGCTGGCCTTCATGCGCCAGCGGTGGCGCATATTGAAGACAAGAAAGCCCAGGCACGCCGCCGCGAGCGCCAGCGTCTGAAGGCCGAGCCGATGCTGTCCAAAGTCGAAGCCGATCACGGCAAGCCAGAAAAAGGCAGCGGCACTGGATGCGCCTGCCAGTCCATCCACGCCGTCACTCATATTGACCGCGTTGATAAGGCCGACGATGAATGCCAGTGCAAGCAGCAGTGAAAGAGGCCCCATAAGATAAACGCTGCCGCCGTCTGCGGTCAGGCCGGAAGGCCAGCCGATAGTCATGCCGAGACTAAGCCGCTCAATATCGGCCATTCCGATGATCAGGGCCGCGGCCAAAAGCTGGATGGTCAGACGCGGCATCACCGGCAGGTTGAAACGGTCGTCCAGCACGCCTGTGACAAGAACGACCGCCAGACCGGGCAGCAGCTGCAGCATATTGGCTTGCTGGGAAGCCCCATGCACAATCGAAGCGGCGATGGCGAAGGCCAGAAAAATCGCAATGCCACCACAAAGCGGCACCGCACCCTCATGCCGTTTCCGGTCGTCCGGAATGTCGATGAGATACCATTCGCGGGCCAGTTCACGGAAGCCGATGCAAAAGGCGACCGAGAGGACGAAGGCCAGAAGCGTGATCCAGGAAAGATTGCTCATGTCTCCTCCGAGGCGCGAAAGAAGGTCTATTGTTCTTTTTCCTTGCTGCATTTCCCAACCGAACCGCGTGGCGATTCCATTGGGAACGTTCTGGAATTTTTACCCAGTCAGCTGATGTCCCACGACTTGGCTTTAGAGCGAGCGGCATACCCCTTTCAGGTCAGGCGCTAATACCATCGGTGACATTCCCCGCGGCGGGCGAAAGGCTATTCTGAAGGCGCCAGGAAGCCGGGTGGACTTTTCCGCCCGGCACGGTTGCGAGGGGGTATCGCATCTTGGAAAATTGTCTGCCGGAAATGTCGGCGCTCCCGCTGTTCTTCGTTACACGGAGCCGATCATGAAAAATCATCGCCGGGGCTTCGTGATTGCCACGCTGGAGCAATATGCCGGATTGCTGTGCAATTTTCTGACTGTCGTTGCGGTTTCGCGTTTTCTGGGGCCGTCCGAGACCGGCATGGGCGTTGTCGGCCTCAGTGTCGCGGCGATTGTCTTTTCGCTGCGTGAATTCGCAAGCGCCGAATTCCTGATCCGGATCGAGAAGGTCGAGGATCGCGATATCCAGACGGCATTCACGTTTTTGATGAGCGTGACGCTGGTGCTGGCCGCAGCGCTCTTTCTGGCGCGCGATTATTTTGCCGTCACCTATCATGATCCTCTGCTGTCGCTTTTTCTCACCGTCACCATCATCGCGGCGGTGATCGAAAGCGTTTCATTGCCGGTTGTTGCCCTGTTGCGGCGCGACATGGCTTTTGGCGCTCTGGCGCGCATTCGCACCGCCGGTTCCGTTTGCGGCGCAGCCATAACCATCGCAATGGCCTGGTGGGGCGTGGGGCATATGTGCTTCGCCTTCGGATCGCTGGCTGCGGCGGCAGTCACAACCGCTTTTGCGGCAGCGCTTTATCCATTGGGTCGACTGCTGCGCCCATCGCTCGCAAGTATCGGCATGGCGTGGCAATTCAGCATGTATCTCGGGAGCAGTGCGGGGTTGAGCAAGATTTGCGAGACTTTTCCGCAGCTTATGCTGGGGCGTTTCATGCCCGCCGCATCCGTCGGGATCTATAATCGCGCCAGCACATTGAGCGGTTTGCCCGACCGGGTGTTTCTGTCGGCGATCTTTACGGTCGCCTTTCCGATGCTTTCCGATCAGGTTCGGGCGGGTGTGGATATAGCGCAATCCTATGTGCGCGCGCTGTCCTATATTTCGGTTGTTTACTGGCCTGCGCAGGCGCTGCTGGCGTTGCTCGCTTTTCCGGCGGTCCATCTGGTGCTCGGACCAGACTGGTATGGCGCAACGTCGATTGTCGTCATCATGTGCCTCTCCAGCATGTTCTGGTTTTCGGTCGTGTTGACCTATCCGCTTTTGATGGCGCTCGGCGCCAATCGCGATGCCTTCATATCCAACCTGATTTCACGCGTGGTGACGGCGATCATTCTTTGCGTCGCCGCTTACCATGGCCTGATGGCGGTAGCGCTCAGCCTGTTCATCAGTACACCGTTCCAGATGGTTGTTTCCGTGGTCTATGTGCGCAAGCACGTGGCTTTTTCCTACCGGATGCTGGGCGTCGAATTGTTGCGTAGCGGGTTCGTAACGCTGCTGACGCTTGCCATTCCGGTTGCAATGATTGCCGCTGCTGGCACATTGGAAGTTCATTGGGGCTTGGGTTTTGCCATCGGCCTTGCTGGTGTCGCCAGCTGGATCGGAGCCGTGCTGATCACGCGCCATCCTTTTGCATCGGAAATCACACCGGTCCTTGGATGGGCGCTCAGTAGAGTTGCGGGTCGTCTTGGCCGGTTGGGACGCGGGCGTTTCTCCACCTCCACGCCAGCCGAATGAGGAGATCGAGTATGAGACAGCCAGGTGTCGATGTCGTCATTCCGAATTACAATTACGGCCGCTATCTCGGCATCTGTGTTCGCAGTGTGCTGTCGCAGGATATTGAAAACCTGCGGGTGCTGATCATCGATAACGCCTCTACTGATGACAGCGCCGATGTGGCGCGTGCGCTCGCTGCCGAAGATGCGCGGGTGGAACTGCTGCTGAGGCCAGTCAATAAGGGCCAGCATGCCTCGTTCAACGATGGTATCGACTGGGCCAGCGGCGACTATTTCGTTTTGTTGTGTTCCGACGACTTCATCGTTCCCGGCGCGCTTCGACGCGCATTGGCGATCATGGAAACCGATCCAACAATCGCATTCTCCTACGGGCGCGACGTTGCGGTGAATGGCGACGCACCGATTCCCCCCATCCCGCCCCAGCCGGACGATGTGCCCTGCCGCGTCGAGACAGGCACGGCCTTCATCGAGCGCTTTTGCCGGCTCGGCGTGTTCCAGTTGCCGGGTTCGGCGATGGTGGTTCGCACTGCGGCGCAGAAAGCGGCGGGACACTATGTCGAGGCCCTACCGCATAGCGACGATTATCACATGTGGCTGCGGCTTGGATTGCAGGGGAGGATTGCCGAACTGGACTGTGTTCAGGGCGGTACGCGCTCGCATGGGCAGAACCGTTCGCAGCAATTGCGCGACACCCATCTGCTGCATATTCAGCACACGGCGGATGCGGGCGAGTATTTTTTTACCCGTGAGGGGCGTGTCTTGCCCGATTGCGATGCTTTGCATCGCATGGCGCGCCGGGGCATCGCGGAACGGGCCTATTGGTCAGCCATATCCCACCTGCTGCGTGGTGATCCGGCCTGGCGGCAGCTTCTGAAATTCGCAGTGTCGCAGCGGACACAGACGGCTTTTATCCCGCCGGTCAATTATCTCCTGCACCGGCCCGATACGAAGCGGCGCTTGCGCAGCTACGTCGATACGATGCTAGCTCGCCCTCTGGCGGCGACCGGGCGACAATAGACGAACGCTTTTCCGTTTCGTCAGCAGTTGTACGCGCAAGGTCTCTTCCTGCTGCGCGAGTTTCAGCCGATATTGGGCCACCCCGGCCTCAACACTTTCGGCCAGTTGTTGACGCCGGGCGAACATATCATCGATTTGCGCCAGAATGGTTTGCGGGTCGAACCGTTCGATATGATGGCCAAAGCCGTCAAGGCCGGTATCGTGCAGCAGCGCCTCGTTTTTCGCGGCATAGCCGAGCGAGATTGCAGGGCGTCCCATGGCAAGTGCGCAAACAATGTTGTGATAACGGCTCGCCACCACGATATCTGTTTTCGCGATCTGCTGCATTAGCTCGTGCAGAGACGCGACAGGCTCGATAATAATCTTCGCGGCGTCCGGTGAATCGATCCGCGCCATCAGATCGCCGATGGCCTGAACGTCGCCCTTGTCGCCGGTGAGCAGCCGCACCTCGCGCCCGCTGGCCAGAAGTGTTTTCGCCAGTTCTGCGATTTTGCCGAGATAGGTATCATAGATGTCCGAGGCGTTGGCCGCTCGCCTTTTCCACCCGCGATAGGTCAT
Organism: Ochrobactrum sp. SSR; assembly: GCF_030067775.1. Lineage (NCBI taxonomy): Bacteria > Pseudomonadati > Pseudomonadota > Alphaproteobacteria > Hyphomicrobiales > Brucellaceae > Ochrobactrum > Ochrobactrum sp. SSR. The sequence goes on from NZ_CP125970.1 coordinate 258,401, forward strand.
GACGCCAAGGCCCACGCGTCCGGCAACGCTGTCATGGATTGCGTTGCTGGCCGGTGGCAGCGCGAAGGCAATATCTGCGCTCACCGTATCGCTGCGCGCACTAACCCCCAGCGATTTCATGAAATCGTGAGAGATTTCATCGCGATAAGAGCGGAACACTGCGGAGAGCGCCGCCTTGCGGAAGAAAAAACGGCTGACCGGATGATCGGCAGGCCCGGCGCCAACGGACACGAAGGCAAGCTTGGCGCGGCCAAGGCGTGCCGCCAGACACCAGCGCAGGATGACGAACGGCCAGCCGAACGGACCTTCGTTGAAGTCGTCGAGAATGCCCGTGCCGGGCACGATGATGATGTCGAGGCCGTGTGCGACGGAAATTGCGGTGAGAAATCCGGCGAGCCGTCGTGGCAGCTGAAGCAGCGCCTTGTCGAGCAGGCGAAAGAGGTCGCTTTCTAGCGCGGGGTTTCCCACCGGCACTGTCGCGACATTGTATTTTTCCGAGATGATATCGGGGCGCGCGCAGATGCATAGCAGATCCGCATCGGGACAGTTGCGTTTCAGTAATTGCAGCATGGCTTCCAGAGAGCCGTCATTGCCTGCATTGCCGGAACCGAACTGTCCGAAAAGGCCTATTCTCATACTGGTGTCTCCAGAAGCGCCCCCGAAGCGCCTGTTGCACGGTACTCTGGGATCACCGCGCGGGAAAACTGGCAGAAGGGGGAAGCCCATCGTCTAATGTAGGATGGAGCATACCTCTCTTACCCCTCATGGCCAGAATGCGCCCGCCTGCGAATTCGATACACTGGCAGCGGTATATCAACTTGCCCCCTCGATATACCGGAACAAGGCTTCGAGGGACATTTTCCCTCGAAGTCTGGTTTCCGGGGTCCGAGCATTTCCAGCAAAAGTGCGAAGCGGTTTTGCGTGGGATAATGCGACGGAAAACCAGCATTTCCAGCAAAAGTGCGAAGCGGTTTTGCGTTGGAAATGCGGACGAAAAGACATTTAGAGCGGCACCCCTATTCAAGTGTAATGGAGCCGCTCTAAAGGGGGTGTTTACGATGAAATGTGCCTACTTCGTGCGCCCGCACATAGGCGGGACCTATTCGGTTTTCACGCGGATGCGTGCGTCACTGGCGCGCTCGGACATTGAACTGCGCTGGCTTGCAACGGGGGCTGCGGGCGATACCGTCAGCGTGCCGGAAGGGCAGGGGCTGGAGGATGCCGAGCGGCAGGGCGACGCCATTGACCGGATGGGTGTTCTCGATGAAGAAACCCGCGCAAAGCGCATTGTGGATTTTCTGCGCGATAATCGGTTCGATGCTGTCTTCGTCAATGTGCTGTCGCAGCGTTTCGAAACCAATCTCGTCCGCTATCTGCCTGCCGATATTCTGCGCATCATGATCGTCCACAGCATCACGCCCGGCACTTACGAGGCGGCACGCGCAATCCGCGATCATGTTCATGCGACGGTCGGCGTCTCCAACCGCTGCCGCGACGATCTTGTTCGCGGCTACGGTTTCGATGCGTCGCGAACGCTGGTGATTCCGAACGGGTTGAGCCGCGATCCGCATATCGGGCGCGCCCCATCGCGTAATGCAGATGGAAAGCCGATCCGGCTTTTGCATCTGGGTCGTATAGACGACAGTTCGAAGGGTGTGTTCTGGCTGCCGGGCATTTTGCGGCGGCTCAGCTGCGATTATCATCTGACGATTGCAGGCGATGGGCCGGACCTCGAAGCGCTGCGCCACAAGCTGGAACCATTCGGCGACAAGGTCAGCTTTACCGGATGGGTCGCGCCTTCCGATGTGTCATGGCTGGTCAGTCAGCACGATGCGCTGGTCATGCCCTCCCGCTATGAGGGGTGCCCGATGACGCTTATGGAAGCGATGAGCCAGGGGTGTCCGGCCATCGTATCGCGCATTGCAGGTGTGACGGATATGATCGTCACCGATGGCGAAGACGGGATGCTCTTCCCGATTGGCGATTGCGGGCGGGCGGCGGCACAGATTGACCGGCTTGCCGGTGATCCGCAATTGCGCAACCGCATGGCGGAAGCGGCAGTGCAGAAAGTCACTTCGACTTTCGACAGCGATATTGTTGGGGGCGCTTATGTAAATCTGCTGCAAAAGCTGCACCGGGACCGTCCGGAAATCGCGCCGCCACTGGCCTTGTCGCAATGGTCTATGCCGAATGCGCTGCAGAAGAATTTGCGCAGCCGCCTGCCGCAGCCGGTCAAGAACTGGCTGCGCCGGATAAGGGAACGAATGTATGCGGGATGGTCCGCAGCCTGACCGGCTGCCGAGCAATCGAAGGTATTCGCCATGAATCTGTTCACATCGCAGTTTCGCAATTCTCAATTGTTGGGTAGCAAGGCCCATGCGCTTATACCCGGCGGCTGCCACACCTATGCCAAGGGCGACGACCAGTATCCGGTCCTCGCTCCGGGTTTTATCCAACGCGGTTGCGGCTCGCATGTCTTCGATGTCGATGGCAATGAATATATCGAATATGGCATGGGCAACCGGGCCGTGGGGCTGGGTCACGCCTATCCGCCGGTCTTGAAGGCCGTGCGCGATGCGCTGGAGGATGGGTGCAATTTCACCCGCCCGAGCGCGATGGAAGTGGATTGCGCGGAGCGTTTTCTTGAGCTGATCGACAATGCCGAGATGGTCAAATTCTGCAAGGATGGTTCTGACGCTACATCGGGCGCAATGCGTCTGGCGCGGGCCTATACCGGGCGCGACATGATCGCCTGCTGTGCGGACCACCCGTTCTTTTCCACCGATGACTGGTTCATCGGGACGACGAAGATGAATGCGGGCATTCCGGCGTCAGTCTCGGCCCTGACGGCGACCTTCCGCTACAACGATCTCGCCAGCGTAAAGGCTCTGTTTGAGGATTATCCGGGGCGTATTGCGGCTATCATTCTGGAGCCAGCGCGTGCCGATGATCCAAAGAAAAATTTTCTGCATGAAGCGATGCGCATTGCCCATGAAAATGGTGCGCTTTTCGTGCTCGACGAAATGATCACTGGCTTCCGCTGGCACAGCCAGGGCGCGCAAAAACTCTACGATATTGTTCCGGACCTTTCCTGTTTCGGCAAGGCGCTCGGTAATGGTTTTGCCATTTCGGCGCTTGCAGGCAAGGCGGAATATATGCAGCTCGGCGGCCTCAGTCAGACCGAGTTTCCGCGTGTGTTTCTGCTGTCGACCACGCATGGTGCCGAGACCCACGCTATGGCCGCTGCCATGGCGACAATAGCGGTTTATCGCGATGAACCGGTTATCGAGCACCTGTATGAACAGGGGACCAAGCTTGCGAGCGGTATGAACGAGGCGATCACCCGCCACGGCTTAAGCAACTATGTCAGCACGGTTGGACGCGACAGTTGCCTCGCCTATGCGACGCTGGACGAAACCGGCGCGCCATCGCAGGCGTTCCGCTCCCTGTTTCTTCAGGAGACCATCCGGCGTGGTGTGTTGATGCCTTCGCTGGTGGTCAGTTATACCCATAGCGATGATGATATCGCGAAGACGGTCGATGCGATTGACGGCGCTCTTGCTATCTATGCGCGGGCGCTGAATGACGGTGTCGAGACCTATCTGACAGGACGTCCATCGCAGGTGGTCTATCGCCGCTTCAATGAAAACGTGAATGCATGTCCGCCCGCGACGCTATGAGAGGGATGCTGGCAGGTTTGCTTGCGTTTGTGTTGCTGAATGGGGCGACGCAAGCCGCGACGGAGGTCAAGCTGCCGATCCATGTCAGCGAAAGCCACCGCTATTTTGAAGATGCATCCGGCAAGCCATTTCTCATGCAGGGAGACACTGCATGGTCATTGATCGTTCAACTCAAACGCGATGATGTGGATCTCTACCTGAAAGACCGCCGCAAACGCGGCTTCAACACCCTGTTGGTCAATCTTCTGGAACATCAGTTTTCCAGCAATCCGCCTGCCAATGCCTATGGCGACAAGCCGTTTAAAGATGCAGCTTTTGGCGCGATCAATCCGCGCTACTTCGACCATGCCGCATGGGTCATCGAGCGGGCGCAGACGCTTGGTTTTGTGGTTCTGCTGGCCCCGGCCTATCTTGGCGCCAATGGCGGCGGGCAGGGCTGGTATCTGGAAATCGAAGCCGCAGGGCCGCAACGGATGCGCGCCTATGGCGAGGCGGTGGCGCGCCGCTTCGCCAAATATACCAATATTATCTGGGTGTTGGGCGGCGATTTTGATGCGCCGGATAAAAGGCTGGTGTCCAGCCTGGCCGACGGCATCGCGGCCGTTTTGCCGAATGCCCTGCAAACCGTTCATACGCGCCGCAACACCAACACCGCCGAAATCTGGTCCGACGCCAAATGGCTTTCTATCGACACCGTCTATGACTATGACGATGTTCATAGTTCCGTGCTTGCGCAGACCAAAGCCAACCGAATGCCGGTCATTCTGGTTGAGACGCTCTACGAGAATGAGCATGGAACGACTGCGCAAATGATACGCCGGAATGCTTATGGCGCGCTGCTGGCTGGAGCGGTCGGGCAGTTCTTCGGCAATAGTCCGATCTGGCATTTTGGCGGGCCGGGCGTGTTCGACTCCGATCGGGACTGGCGGCAAGAGCTGAACAGTCCGGGTGCGCGGTCGATGACGGTGCTGCGAAAGCTGTTTGCGGTGCTGCCATGGACCGAACTCCAGCCCGACCGCAACGGCCTGATTACCGATGCGCGCAACCTTTATGCTGCATCGTTTTCCGGCGGGACTGGAGCGGTGATCTACGGCGAAGGGGGCAGCTTTTCCGTCCGTAAGGCCGCAGTGAAAACTGGCGATGATGTCGTCTGGATCGACCCATCTTCCGGGATAGGGATACAAGCGGCCACGCCGCAGGAAGATGGCCAGACGCTGACCTTTCGCACCCCATCAGAAAAGAATGCGGGCGGGGACGGAGACTGGATATTGCTGATCGGTAAGCCGGGCCGATTTGCGCTTAACCGAAAGGGGTAAGCGCTACGCCCTTCCGCTGCCGTGCACCCCGCTTGTCTTTAACCGGATATGCCTTCGGTCAAATCGCTACCCCCACTGCTGCGTGATTAACTTGGATTATTGGGGATGCAGAGGAAACGACTATGAAAGTGCTGGTTACCGGAAGTCAGGGTTACATCGGATCGGTCATGGTGCCGATCCTCGTTCATGCGGGCCATGAGGTGTCGGGCTACGATATCGGTCTTTACGAACATTGCCTGTTCGAAGAAGGTGGTGCGGTTGTTCATGTACCGACGCTGCGCAAGGATGTGCGCGATGTGTCGCCGCGCGATTTGGAAGGTTTCGATGCAGTCATTCATCTGGCCGCGCTGTCGAACGATCCGCTGGGCAACCTCAATGAAGAACTGACTTATGACATCAACCACCGCGCCAGCGTGGCAATGGCGAAAGCCGCCAAGCGTGCGGGCGTGGGGCGTTTTCTCTTTGCCTCGTCATGCAGCAATTATGGCATCAGCGATGCCGATCTGATCGACGAAACCGGCGAGTTGAAGCCGGTGACGGCCTATGGCCGCTCGAAAGTGCGCGCCGAGCAGGAAATCCGTGAGCTGGCCGATGCGAATTTCTGCCCGGTTTATCTGCGACCCGCAACGGCCTATGGCGTGTCGCCTTTCCTGCGCTTCGATATCGTGCTGAACAATCTTGTCGCCTGGGCCGTGACCAAGGGGCTGATCTATCTGAAATCAGATGGCACGCCATGGCGGCCTATCGTGCATATTCGTGATATTTCCCGAGCCTTCATGGCGGCCATGGAAGCGCCGCGCGAAAAGGTCTTCAATGAAGCCTTCAATGTCGGCTCCACCGAACACAATTACCGTATTCGTGACATTGCGGGCATTGTCGCCGAGACGGTGCCCGATTGCCGGATCGAATTTGCCGAAGATGCCGGCCCGGATACACGGTCCTACCGTGTCAGCTTCGAGAAGCTGGCGCGGGTTCTGCCCAACGCAAAGCCGCAATGGGATGCGGCGGCGGGTGCGGAAGAGCTTCTGGCAGCCTATAGCCGCTCGACCCTGACGCTTGAAGAATTCGAAGGGCCTCGGTTCCAGCGCATCGCCCATATTCGCAAGCTTCTGGAGGAAGGTGTTCTCGACAGCGATCTGCGGCGCGTGGAGCTTATGCAGCCGCCGCTCAGAGCGATCGCATGATGGATGCGCGGCCAGCAATCACGGACATGCACCGGTCTCCAGACGGGCAGGCGATCTATGATCTGGCCGCGCAGCTTTATCCTATCTGCCGCAGTCTGACGGGTGAGGGCGTGCGGGACACGCTCGCCATTATTGGCAGGCATTTGCCGCTGGAGATTCACGAGGTGCCGACCGGCACCCCGCTTTTCGACTGGAAAGCGCCGCAGGAATGGGTGATCCGCGAAGCCTATATTGCGAACAGAAACGGCCAGCGGATTGTCGATTTTGCGCGGCACAATCTGCATGTGGTGAACTTCAGTATTCCTGTACGAACAAGGCTTTCGCTCGAAGCCTTGAGAGGCCACATTCACACGCTGCCCGATCAGCCGGACCTCATTCCCTACCGTACCTGTTATCATGCGGAGGACTGGGGTTTCTGCATGGCGCATAGCGACTTTCTGGCAATGGCCGAGGGAGACTATGACGTGGTTATCGATGCCGAGCGGCGCGATGGTGCGCTCGTCTTCGGGGAGTTCACGCATCGCGGAACAACGGACGAGACGTTTCTGATCTCCGCGCATCTTTGTCACCCATCGCTTGCCAATGACAATTGCTCAGGTCTGGCATTGCTGACGCTTCTGGGGACGGCGCTTAAAGCGCGCTCCACGCGGCTGACTTATCGCTTCCTGTTCGGCCCGGCGACATTCGGCGCGCTTGCCTGGCTGAGAGAGAACGAGCCGCACCTTGACCGTGTCAGTCACGGCCTTGTCCTGTCCTGCGTTGGCGATGATGGCGGGCCGAATTACAAGCGCAGCCGTCGCGGCAACGCGGCGATCGACCGGATCATGGGGCAGGTGCTCGCGCAGTCCGGTCTGGCCGGGGCGACAATGCATGATTTCTGGCCCTATGGATATGATGAAAGGCAGTTCTGCTCGCCGGGGTTCAACCTGCCGGTCGGCATGTTTCAACGCAGCCTTTATGGCACTTTCTCGGAATATCATACCTCAGCGGATAATCTGGATTTCATCAAGCCGGAATGTCTTGAGCAATCTTTCAATCTCATCATGCAGGCCATTGATATAGCGGAGCGAAATTGGATTCCGCTCAACACCTCGCCAAAGGGCGAGCCGCAACTGGGCCGTCGTGGGCTTTACGGCAAGACCGGTGGTGACAGCCGTGCCGCGCAGGAAGCGATGGCCATGCTCTGGATTCTTAATCTATCTGACGGCGGCGCGTCACTTCTCGACATGGCCGAGCGGTCGAAATTGCCTTTCGCAACGCTCGCCGGGGCTGCGGAGAGATTGCGCGATGCCGGATTGCTGATCGAGTTGAAGTAATGGGCCTAAAGTAAAGGCCAAGAGCGGTCCTTGTCCGAAATCACGCTGGGCTGGTTCGGCCACGGTATGCCGAGCGCCGGATCATCATAGCGCAGGCCCGTTGCATGGTCCGGCGTGTAGGGATGCGAGATCATGTAGCGGATGAGGACATTATCGGTAAGCGCCTGAAATCCATGGGCGCAGCCTTCCGGTATATAAAGCTGCACGCCATTTTCCGCCGAAAGCTCCAGACCAACCCAGCGCATATAGGTGGGCGACTTGGGGCGTATATCGACCAGCACATCCCAGACCGTGCCTTGCAGGCAGGTGACGAGTTTTGTCTCCGAATGCGGGTCATGCTGGTAGTGCAAGCCGCGCAGCGTGCGCTTCTCACGCGAGAAGGAAAGGCTGTGTTGCGGATAGTGCGTTTCCATCTGCCGTTCGGCAAAAGCCGTTTCGGAATAAACCCGCGCAAACCAGCCGCGCTCGTCCTCCATCCGTTCCGGCTCGATAGACCATGCGCCATCAATGTTCAGAGAAGTAAACCGCATATGGAACGCCCCGTTTCCGCCTGCCGACATTCTGACAGCGTGGTCAGCGCCCGGTAGAGCCTTCTTCGAGGGACGATCTTCACCTTCCGACGTAGGGCTTTCCCCCGGATGGGCGAGCGGCCTACACCCTTGCCCGCCCTATGACGCAAGCCGGGTGAGGATTGGCAGTATTCGTTCGGTGATGGCTGCGCCCAATGGTATGTGCGCCGCGCTCCAGATGGCAGTCTCGGCAATCTTTAGACCGCTTAGTAGTTTGGGGGCAGAGTAGTGGCGGCCATTGTGAGGGCCAGAGCCGAGGGGGTGTGTATGACCATCCAGACACCGGATATTTCGCGGAGCAAAAGCATGACGCAAGAGCGGACCGGCTGTCGCCTGTGCGGTAAGCGGCTCAAACACACCTTTGTGGATCTGGGCATGTCGCCGCCCTGCGAAAGTTTCGTTGCCGCCGATCAGCTGGACCGCATGGAGCCTTATTACCCGCTCTATGCGCTGGTCTGCGATCATTGCTATCTCGTGCAGCTGAAGGAGTATTTTTCGCCCGCCGAGATTTTCACGGAATATGCCTATTTCTCGTCCTTTGCGACAAGCTGGGTGGATCACGCCAGAGCCTATTGCGACGCGATCACCGAAAGGCTGGAACTGGACGAGAACAGTTTCGTGGTGGAAGTCGCCAGCAATGACGGCTATCTGCTGCAGCATTTCCTGCCAAAGGGCATTCCGGTTCTGGGCATAGAACCTGCGGCCAATGTGGCGGAAGCCGCAATCGCCAAGGGCGTGCCAACCCGGGTTGATTTCTTCGGCGCGAAACTGGCGCTGGAAATGCTCGGTGCTAATCAAAGCGCCGATCTCATTATCGGCAACAATGTTCTGGCGCAGGTGCCCGATCTGAATGATTTCGTGCGCGGTATGCAGCTTCTGCTGAAACCCGAAGGTGTCATCACGCTGGAATTTCCGCATCTTGCCAATCTGATTGAGTTCAACCAGTTCGACACGATCTATCACGAGCATTTCTCGTATTTCTCGCTGCTGACCATTCGCTTCATGGCGCACAGGCACCACCTCAAGATCATCGATGTCGAGGAAGTGCCGACCCATGGCGGATCGCTGCGGGTCTATCTGGCGCGCACCGGCAGCAAGCGCAAGGCGTCGCCCCGGGTAGCGGCCCTTCTCAAGAAGGAAGAGAGCTTCGGCCTCACCGATATCGCGACCTATGAACAGTTTGCGGAAAAGACCCGTCACGCCAAGCGTGATCTCCTGTCCTTCCTGATTGCAGCCAAGAATTCGGGCAAGCGCATCAGCGGTTATGGTGCGCCGGGCAAGGGCAACACGCTTCTGAACTATTGCGGCATCGGCACGGATTTTCTGGATTTCACCGTGGACCGCAATCCCTACAAGCACGGGCGCTATACGCCCGGCATGCATATCCCGATCTATGACGTATCGGCGATAGACAAATACAAGCCGGACTACATTCTCATCCTGCCTTGGAACTTCAAGGATGAGATTATCCGGCAGATGCAGCACGTGGTCGAATGGGGCGCGAAATTCATTATCCCCATTCCTCATGTCCGATTGATCGATCCAGCTCTGATTGCAGAGGAGCGTTAGTCATGAAAGTCGTTCTGTTTTGCGGCGGTCTTGGAACCAGAATCCGCGAATATTCGGAAAATGTGCCCAAGCCAATGATCCCGCTCGGCCACCAGCCGATCCTGCATCATGTCATGGAGTATTACAGCGATTACGGCCACAACGACTTTGTCCTCTGTCTCGGTTACAAGGCCAATGTCGTGAAGGATTTCTTTCTGACGATCCGCCCGCAGACTTTCGCCGATTGCGTCGTCTCCAATGGCGGGCGCAATGTCGAATTGCTGGAGGAAGTGGACCGCGACTGGAGCGTGACCCTGCTCGACACCGGCATCTGGCGCAATATCGGCGAGCGCCTGTGGAGCGCGCGTGCCCATGTCGAGAAGGAGGACATGTTCCTCGCCAATTACAGCGATGGTCTGAGCGATGTCGATCTCGACGACATGACGCGGCGTTTCGAGGCGAGCGGCAAGATAGCCTGCTTCCTCGCCGTGCGTCCGCCGCTGACCTATCATCTGGCGGATATCGCCGAAGGCGGGGACGTGCGGGCTTTTCGGACGTCAAACACCTCTGATATCTGGATCAATGGCGGTTATTTCCTCTTCCGCAAGGAAATCTTCGATTACATGCGAGAGGGCGAAGAGCTGGTGCTGGAACCGTTCAGCCGTCTTATCGCCGACAATCAACTGATGGCCTATAAATATGAGGGCTTCTGGCGTTCAATGGATACGCTGCGCGACTGGCAGACGCTGGAAGACATGGTCGAGAAGGGCGATATGCCCTGGAAGAAACACAAGGCGGAGCAGCGCGCAGCCAACATCGCCATAGCGTTATGATCGACCTGCGTTCTCTCGCCAATCCGGGCAGGCCGCTTCAGCTCTTATGTCTGGGCGCGCATTCGGACGATATCGAAATCGGTTGCGGGGGAACGCTCCTCAGTCTGATCGAAGCGGGAACGCCGATGCACATCGAATGGTGTGTGTTGTCGGGCAGTGGAGAACGACGCGCCGAGGCGGAGGCTTCAGCGCGCGATTTTCTGCGCGGTACGGAAAATCCCGGCATCCGGCTTGCGGCGTTTGAGGACAGTTATTTCCCGGCGCAGATCCGCGAGATCAAGGCGTGGCTGATCGAACAACGCAGCCGCCAGACGCCGGATATTGTTTTCACCCACCGCCACGGCGACGCGCATCAGGATCACCGCACAGTCAACGAACTGACCTGGAACCTCTTCCGCGACCAGCTGATCCTCGAATATGAAATCCCGAAATGGGATGGCGACCTCGGCCAGCCCAATGCCTATTCGGCCCTTTCGGCGGCGATCATGGAACACAAGGTCGAGCTTTTGATGAAGCATTTCGGCACACAACGTTCGAAGGACTGGTTCGACCCCGAAACATTTCGCGGATTGGCGCGATTGCGCGGTATGGAATGTCGCGCGCCGGAAACCTATGCCGAAGCGTTTCATATGCGCAAGCTGCGACTGTTTTAGCTTTGTCTGGAGATACAAAAAAAGCCCGTCGCGCTGGGAGGAGGAGTGCGCAACGGGCTGATTGGTAAAGCGCGATTGGGAGGAGGAGTATCGCGCTTCGTGTCCGGTTTCTGGGAGGAGGAGTGAAACCGAACAACGTGAAAATAGGTGCGCGGTCAGAGGTTTACAAGAGGACATGCTGCAGGGCAGCTATGCATTTTTTAAAGGGCTAAAAAAAGAAACCGCCCCGCAGCGGTCTAGCGCGCTGGGGCGGTCACTCCCTCCTCCAAGTGGAGCACACAATAATGTGGGAGTTTCTAAAAGCAAGCCCCCGACAAAACTCTATAAATTTCAGAAAATACTGAAATCCATGAAGCTAATTGAGTAGTTGCCGGGTCTCCTGCTGATGAGCGGTTGGGTCTCGACTGATCTCGGGTCGTACTCGCCCACACTGTGTGGCTCCCAGCCGAACAAAACTTTGGCTAATATTTGATATATTTTATGGACTATCTAATTGCCGTGAGGCGGAGTGGAACCACGGCACCTGTGTGAAGCTGTCATTTGAGTGCGCTTCGCAGTTGTACCCCGCAATTCTCCGAGATTGCTATTTCCATTTTGGAACAGGTGTGATTAGGTTCGCGCCGACGGATTTAAGGAATCAGTCTTCAAATTTCACTGATGCGATAGGCTTGCGCGGTGGAAATTTAGACAGGACTATAAAAACTCTGACTCAATAAGAGTTTCAAAAAAAAGCCTTATGATCTCGGGTGTTTAACCAGATCGCCCTCCCAATTAAGTGGGATAATTATCCGTTCTGATCACGTAATCTTTCAGACTGGAACCCTTTGTTGGTTTTAGAATCGGTCTTTAGTCGCCATTTTTTCCCTGCGTGCACTCCTGAGAGCTCGCCCGCCTCGCGCCCCTAAGCCCCCCGCCCAAACGCGAGGCGGTTCCTTATCCAGGAACCATCAGTTTTTCCCAAGAATCGTAACAATCGAATATGCTGGCTTCGGTCCGCGCATTTTGAGTTGCAACGCGCGTTACCCTTCAGTTCGTATAAAAATCGCAGTCACGTTTTAAGACGTTACGCAGCGTCACATTTGATTGGGATTTAATCGTAAATCTGAAGCGCTTTCTTCTGTGGAAGACGCCGAAAAGCCCGGCTGATGCCCTATTCTTCGGGTACGTTTAAGCCAGTTGAGTCGATTGGTGCGCGAGGTGCACCGCAGCTTGGCCACGTCTTGGAATGCATGCAGCAGCGGGTCCGGCTTCATGCTAGCGCGCCTTCGCTTCGTCGGAGGGGTTACATGTCAGGACGTCAGCCAAAAATTAACCATCTGTTAACCATTCCGCATATAGACCGAGTAAACCGTTTTTTAACCAAGATGAATCAAGTGCTAACACAATCCCGTCCGATCCGTTTGAAAGGGCGCTCCTTTCTTGCGCTGGTGCTCTCGCCTGAACTGCCGCTGGATGGCTGGCTGGACAGGCTAGACGATCTTGCCGCGCGTTCGGCGGGGTTCTTTCTGAACCGGCCAGTCGTGCTTGATCTTGAGAATCTGGTTATCGAACGGATGCAGCTGGTTCAGCTACTGGAAGATCTTGCAGGTCGCGGTGTCTGGATCACGGGGTTTGAAAATGCGCGTCCTTCGCTTCTCGGTCCTGGCATGCCGCCAGCGCTGCGTGGCGGGCAGGTGGCCGCGGATTTCAATCCCGAGGTGAGCGAGCCTGCGGCCCCGGCAAAGCCGGCTGCAACCGCAGCACCCGCCAATGTGCAACTGGTGAAGGCCGTCCCTTCGATGGTGGTAACGGAGCCTGTGCGCTCCGGCCAGTCCATCTATTTCCCGGATGGCGACGTTACTGTTGTCGGTTCGGTGGCTTCTGGTGCGGAAGTGGTGGCGGGCGGTTCGATCCATGTCTATGGCGCGCTGCGCGGTCGTGCGATGGCCGGGACGGCAGGCAATTCCAACGCGCGCATTTTCTGCCGCAAGATGGAAGCCGAATTGGTTGCAATCGACGGCCTCTACAAGACGGCTGAAGACATGGAAGCCCGGTTGCGCGGTCAGGCGGTGCAGCTCTGGCTCGATGGCGATTACATGATGGCCGAAACGCTCGGTTGATCGAATTTATTGAAAAGAAATCATGTCCGGTTGGGCGGGCAATACTCTCATAAGGCGTGCGGGAGCTACAGGAGACCAATATGGCAAAAGTAATTGTTGTAACTTCCGGCAAGGGTGGCGTTGGCAAAACGACATCCACCGCAGCCATCGGCGCCGCTCTTGCGCAGCGCGGTGAAAAGACTGTCGTTATCGACTTCGATGTCGGCTTGCGCAATCTCGATCTGGTGATGGGCGCCGAACGCCGCGTGGTGTTCGATCTGGTAAATGTGATTCAGGGCGATGCGAAGCTGCCGCAGGCGCTTATCCGCGACAAGCGTCTCGACACGCTTTATCTGCTGCCCGCCTCCCAGACCCGCGACAAGGACAACCTCACCACCGAGGGCGTTGATCGTGTGATCGAAGACCTCAAGAAGGAATTCGACTGGATCATCTGCGACAGCCCGGCCGGGATCGAGCGCGGCGCGACGCTTGCCATGCGCCATGCCGACATGGCCGTTGTGGTGACCAATCCGGAAGTGTCGTCGGTGCGCGATTCCGACCGTATTATCGGCCTTCTCGACGCCAAGACTCTCAAGGCCGAGCGCGGCGAACGGGTGGAAAAGCATCTTTTGCTGACCCGCTACGACCCGATCCGCGCCGAACGCGGCGACATGCTGAAAGTCGAAGACGTACTTGAAATCCTGTCTATCCCGCTTCTGGGCATCATCCCTGAAAGCCAGGATGTGCTGCGCGCATCCAATATCGGCTCTCCAGTGACGCTTGCCGACCAGCGCAGTGCGCCGGCTCTGGCCTATCTGGATGCAGCACGCCGTCTGGCGGGCGAAGAAGTGCCGATGACTGTTCCATCCGAAAAGCGCAGCCTTCTGGGCAAAATTTTCGGAAGGAGAGCGGCATGAGCCTATTTCGTTTCTTCACCAAGCAGGCATCGGCGCCCTTGGCGCGCGAACGTCTGCAAGTTCTGCTGGCGCATGAGCGAGCGTCCGAGGGACATTCCGATCTTGTGGCTGTGCTGAGGGAAGAAATTCTGGCGGTGATCGCCAAACATATCCAGATCGATCGCGACAAGGTCAGCGTGAAGATGGATCGGGGAGATCAGATGTCGACACTGGAAGTCGATATCGAGCTTCCCTTGAAGAAAAAGGTGCGGGCAGCCTGATCTTCAAAGCATTTCCGGCAAATCGTGTCTGGAAGTGCTTACTATAACGTGCGGGGGCGATAATGGAGGGATTTTTCCATGAACCGCGGCACACTTCTTATCCGTCTGAAGGAGCTTCAGGAACTGCCAAAGTTTCAGAAGCGCGATATCTGTACGGTAAGCGCCTTTCTACCTCTCGACGCTCTGGCAGAACATGTCAGGGTCTGCGAGGAGGCCGCAGGCCTAGCGCAAACGGGGCAGGATCATTGATCCTGCCTTTTTCGCTGGCTCATGCGTCTTTTACGGCACGGCAAAATGCGTCTGCAAATAGCAGCCGAGAAACAAAAGCACGACCGCAGCCGCTATGAGAGCCAGAATTTTCATAAAACAGCATTCGCTCAATCTCCGCTCACGTTCAATAAAACTGATGGTGATCGACGTGCGGAGGCAGGGAACGTATCAGGCGGTGTTCTGCAGCAGTTCGCGCCGCGCTGTTGCGACAACCTGCTGCGTCAAATCGGAGAGCCGATCAGCCGCAAGCCGATTGACCTGCCAATAGAGCGGTACGTCGAGCGGTGTGTCGGCTACAAGTTCGACCAGCTGGCCGGATGCAAGGTGGTCCTTCACCAGCACGTTTGGGTTTACACCCCAGCCCATGCCGTCAAGGCTCGCTTCGACAAATCCTTGCGTAGAAGGTAACCAATGCGTCGGGCAATTGACATCCGCCTTCAGGTTGTCCTTGATCCAGCGCTCCTGTAGCCGGTCTTTCTGGTTGAAAGTCAAGGCTGGCGCAGTGGCAAGCGCATCCGGCGTCACGCCATTTTTGAAATATCGTTCCATGAAATCCGGCGATGCGGTTGCGTGATACCGCAGCGTGCCGAGCGGAACGATACGGCAGCCTTGCACCAGTTTCGCGTGAGAGGACACAGCCGCCAGAACACGCCCATGCTGAAGCCATTCGGCTGTGTGATCCTGATCATCCACGGCGATGTTGAGAAGATGCTCGGAACCTTTGGTAAAAGCGGAAATGGCTTTCAAAAACCATGTTCCCAGACTGTCGGCATTGGTGGCGATGTTCAGCGTGACGCGCTGCTTCAGGTCGTCCGGCCCGGCAAGGGCTGGCAATTCTTCCAGCAACTCGCGTTCCAGCATACCCACCTGTTCGATGTGGCGACAAAGCCAGTCGCCTTTTTCGGTCGCGGTGCAAGGCGTCCCGCGCGAAATAAGCACCGTGCCAAGCCGCTCCTCCAGATGTTTCACCCGTTGCGATATGGCAGACGGCGTCACGTTCAAGGCGCGGGCCGCTTTCTCGAAACTGCCAGTTTGCACGACCATCGCGACGGCACGAAGTGCGGAATAATCGATCATTAGTTTATCTTAATTATAGTTAGTATCTTTAACTATACTAATCCAGACGAGGTTTGTATCCAAGCGCTATCAACCATTCCAATTTGCGTGGCATCTGGCGCCATGCTCCGTAGCGAGCCGAAATGAATTTCTCCGTTTATCTGACGGGCCTGACCATGGGCCTCAGCCTGATTGTAGCCATCGGCGCGCAGAACGCTTTTGTTCTGCGGCAGGGGCTGCGCGACGAGCATGTCTTCGCGGTCAGTCTTGTCTGTGCTGTTTCGGACGCAGTACTGATCACGCTAGGGATCACCAGCTTTCAGAAGATCGCGGCGGCGCTTCCGTCAATCGATCCGGTCATGCGCTATGGCGGTGCCGCTTTTCTGATTTGGTATGGAGCGCTAAGCCTTTATTCGGCAATCACATCGTCAACGGCGCTTTCGACCGGCAACGGTCAGGCAACAGGCTTGGGGAAAACCATTGCCACCTGCCTCGCTTTGACCTGGCTCAATCCGCATGTCTATCTGGATACGGTTGTCTTGCTGGGCACGATCTCTACCCAGTTTCCGGGCCTCGAAAGCGCATTCGCTATGGGCGCCATCACGGCTTCGTTCGTATTTTTCTTTTCGCTGGGATTTGGTGCGCGCTGGCTACGCCCGGTTTTCGCCAAGCCGTCCGCCTGGCGTGTGCTGGAGGGCTTGATTGCTTTTGTAATGTGGGCAATCGCATGGAAGCTACTGACCGGTGCATAAGCGCCGGTTCGCTCTCTATCCGGTTTATTCTTCCGAACTCTGCTGCCGAATCCGCTCGGAAACAAAGGTATGCAATGTGAACGACGTAGCCGGATTGTGATCCGGTGATTTTGGAAAACCTTTCAAATCCTGCGGCGCTATACCGAACCGCTCCTTGAAGAATTTGGTAAACTGCGCGCGGTCTGAAAAGCCGCAGGCATAGGCGACTTCCTTCATGCTCAGCCGTCGTCCGCCATCATTGATGAGGCGTCGATAAGCAAGGTCGAGCCGCTTGTTGCGGATCAGCTTTGTGACACCGTTGTCAGGTTCAAACGCGCGATAGAGATGAGAGTGCGACAGCTTGAACTGTTGCATAATGCTCTTTGGCGAAAGGTTCGGATCAGCCAGGTTCGCGTCGATATGGTCGAGCACGCGCTGACGCAGCGGCTGGCTGACGGCAAGATATTCTTCCAATGTGAAAGCCTGCCTGTTGATCGCCGCTTTCAGCAGAACCATCAGGGATTCCTGAATTTCAGGATAATCATTCTGGTCGATCGTATCGATGATCCGGTCGAGTGTCAGAATGAAATTGAACAGGATCTTGTTGGTTGCAATGTTGGAAGGCAGCACGAGACCGTGCAGGTTCTTGCCCGGAAAGGCCTTGTTGAGTTCCTTGCGCGGAATGGCCAGCGTCACGCGTGCGCCAGCCTCTTTCTTGCTGGTCAACACCTGCGTCAGATCGAGAATGAATATGTCGCCCGGCTTCACATCGACATTCTTGCCGTTGAAGTCGCCCCGGTAGTCGCCAGCCAGAACCAGTTGCAGCAGATAAAGGTCGAGATCCGTTCTCGCGATGATTTTCGGCGTTCGATCACAGAACTGGCTGCTGAATGTGGTATTGCCGACCACCATGTCGCCGAACAGACGCGAGCGGACGGAGCCGCTCATGACTTTGTCGCCCTTTTCGAGCGTTGGCGAAACCTCATAGATGATGGACGACGTGTCCCGCCAGAAATCATTGCGGATTTTCTCGTCAACCATATCCGCCGATATGTAATGGCCGCTCTTCATGTGCCCCCAACTGCGACAATTATCAGCTGGCAACTTTGCATGCGCATAAGCTTACGCACTTTTTAAGCATCCAACTGTTTCCTACTACTCCCAAGCCCGGACCTATTCTATCAAATTTGTCCCTCAAAACGCAAGATGGGACAAAAATACCGCATATTAGGGACATACATGTATTGTCAGTGCGATTGCCTCAGCTATTTCTATTAAGTCGAATTCTTTATTGTTAGATCTTGGTGAAGTATCGAATTGCGGAATTAAATCAGGGTCTAACGCGATAACCGCCCGCCCGATGTTCGAAGTAAAGCTGTCTCGTTGAAACGGGTATTCCAGATCAATTAAATCGTTGGATTAAACAACTCTTATATTGAAAGAAAAAATCTGGCGGAGGCGGTGAAATTATACAGCGGGCGCAATTCAGGGTTGCCAAGCCATCATTCTGTTTACGACGGAAAAAGTCGCATATGCGAAGGTTTTGGCGGAATTATCCCCACCAGACGTCGCTATCCCTCACGGATATAGACGCTTGGCGTCGCTTGAGCAGGGCGCGCTCGACACAACGAAAACCTTTCACTGGAACAAACCGCTTTATCAGAAAGGATCGATTATGATCGTGAAGCGAAGAACGCAGCTGCTTGCCAGCATGGTGGTGCTTGCACTGGCGTCACCCGTGCAGGTCGCGTTCGGGCATGACTGGGATCATGACCATTGGGGCCATCATGACCATGATTTTCCGCCTTTCGGTCATGACCATGGTTTTCATCATCACGATCATGCTGGTGCTGCCGTTGCCGCAGGGATTCTCGGACTGGCGATTGCCGCCGCCATTGCCGACAATGGCAACAACCGTCCTCACGATGTTTATGCTCCGCCGCCACAACCTTATTATGCGCCGCCGCCTTATCGCCTGAGCAACGGCATCACCTGTTATCCGGCGCAGCGGGCCTGTTACCTGGCGAACGGACATTATACGGGCCTCACGACCCATTCGCAGTTCGGCAATTAGGACATATTATGAAATTTCATCATTTTTTACTGGGTGCGGCATTGCTGGCAGCCTTTCCAAAAGTGGCTATGGCTGAAGACGCTGCCAATAATCGGCTCCATGCCGCTTGGGACGCTCTGGCCAAGGGCGAAGGCGAATTTCTGTCAACGAAGCAATTTGCCAGCCTGAACAATCTCGCCTATCAGGCGGCCATCGTCAGGCTCTGCGATGGGCATGAGCTCGATCATGAAGCATTCCGCAGGAAAATTGAAGACGTCATCAAAGATACGGACAAAAAGCTGAGCGACGAGCAGGCCGATCTGCGCGAAGCAGCTGTTCTTGTGGCCTTCGGCGCGCGTTTTGGTCTGTTTCTCGCCGAAGGCAGCGATGACAGCAAGCCAGAGTTTTGTGCATCCGCCGACGAAATCAAATCCTCGCAGGACATTTCAGTTCTGGCGAAGTGAGGCGACTGCCGATCAAAACGAAGCCTCCCGTGCTGTCCGCGCGGGAGGCTTTTTTGTCTAAAGCATGTCGCTGTTAACCGGATTCGGGATTCCCGTTTGGCTTGATCTGTGATTCACTTGTCTCATGGAAGGAGATGCACCATGGGCAAGCCGCATCCGATTGAGTTGCGTGAGCGTGTCGTTGCGTTTGTGAATGAGGGCAATAGTCACCGGGAAGCCGCTCGGCATTTCCGTGTTTCGCCTCGGTTCGTCAACAACATGATGATCCTGTATCGGTCATCCGGCTGTCTGGCCGCCGCCAGGCAGGGCCACCCGCCTGGTAGTGTGAAGCTTTTGGCTCATGGTGATTGGGTCCGCGAGCAGATGTCCGCCCGTGGCGAAACGACTTTGGACGAACTGTGCGTTGCGCTCGCGGAGCGCGGTATTGAAGTCCACCGCGCCACGGTCGGGCGATTTCTACACCGACTTGGGCTGAGTAATAAAAAAAAGCCTCAAGGCAAGCGAGCAGCGTAGACCAGAGATCGCCAAGGCGCGTGATCTTTGGATCAATCGCCGAAAGCGGTTCTTCAACAAGGCCTTGTCGCGTCTCATCTTTATCGATGAGACTTCCACGAATACGCGCCTGACAAAACGCACCGGATGGTCTGCCAAAGGCAGGCGCTTTGCCGCCTATGCGCCCTTCGGAAAATGGAAGACACAGACCTTCATTGCCGGACTGCGCTGCCATGGCCTGACCGCGCCATGGATCGTCGATGCACCGATGAACAGCCGCATCTTCGAAACCTGGATCGAGACACAGCTTGTGCCGACACTGTCAGCCGGTGATATAGTCATCCTCGACAATGTCGGCTTCCACAAAAGCCGGAAGGCTGAGCAACTGGTCAAGGCAAAGGGCGCTTGGTTTCTCTTCCTGCCGCCCTATTCGCCGGACCTGAACCCAATCGAAATGGCTTTCTCAAAACTCAAGGCACTTCTGAGAAAGCGAGCAGCACGCAGCTTCGACGCCATCTCAAAAGCACTTGGCGATGTCATCAGTCTCTTCTCCATCAATGAATGCCAGAACTTCTTTAAGGCTGCTGGGTATGAGGCCGAATAAATGCGACACGCTTTAGGCGGTCATGCCTCATGCGGTGCTGCTGTCCGTCTGAGGAACCAGCGTGCACTTGCCAGACGGTCAATCTCCACAAAAATCACCGGTGTGATGAACAGTGTCAGCACCTGACTGAGCACAAGGCCGCCCACCACCGCCACACCAAGCGGCTGGCGCAGCTCAGACCCTTGACCGCCGCCAAGTGCTACGGGAACAGCCGCGAGAAGCGCACAGAATGTCGTCATCATGATGGGACGGAAGCGGCGAATAGCTGCCTGATGGATTGCTTCTTCCGGCGCATGGTTTTCATCACGCTTCAGGTAGAGCGCGACATCGACCATCATGATCGCGTTCTTCTTGACGATGCCGATCAGCATCAAAAGCCCGATCAGCGCTATTATCGACAGGTCGAAACCGGACAGCTGTAACGTAATCAGCGCGCCGAACGCGGCCGATGGCAGGCCGGACAGAATGGTCAGCGGATGCGCGAAACTCTCGTAGAGAACGCCGAGTACGATATAGATCGTAGCAACGGCGGCGAGGATCAGCAGACCCATATTGCCGGTCGATTGGGCAAAAATCTGCGCCGCGCCCGAAGGCCGCGCCGATACCGAGGCTGGCATGCCGATTTCACTGCGCAGTGCCGTCACGCGGTCGGTTGCGGTGCCAAGCGAAACACCTGCGGGCAGGTTGAAGGACAGCGTGACCGATGCGAGCTGTCCCGACTGGTTGACGGTCACCGGCCCGTTGGTCCGCTTGATTGTGGCAAAGCTGGCGAGCGGAACCAGAGTACCCGATGACGATGGAACGCGCAGCGCGCCGAGTTGCGTTTCGTCCCACTGGCGGTTCTGATCGAGTTCCAGAATGACATCATAGCTGTTGCCGGTGGTCTGGATTTGCGAAACTGTCAGCGTGCCATAGGCGGCTTCCAGTGTGCTGCGGATCGCCTGCGAGCTGATGCCAAGACTTCCCGCCTTGTCGTGATCGATTTCGATACTCGCTTGCAGCGCGTTGTTTTGCAGGTCGGACGCCACATCGACAAAGGTTTGCGGTTCGGCCTTCATGGCGTCGGCCAGTTTCACCGACCAGGACCGGGCTTCGTCGGCATCGAGCGATTGCAGCACAATCTGATACTGGCTCTGCGTGCTGCGTCCGCCGAAACGGAGATTTTGCACCGGCGTTATATAGGCGCTGATACCGGGAAGGGCGGCGAGCGATTTGCGCAACGCGCTCAAAGTCTGGTCGAGCGGAGGGCGGCTGTCACGCGCTTTCAGCTGCACCAGCAGCGAGCCGGTGTTGAAGGTCGAGCCGCCGGGGCCGCTGCCGAGTGACGCCGTAACGTGCTGGACGGCGGGGTTTTCGGAAACGATCGCCGCCGCCTGCTGTTGCAGGTTGCGCATCGCCTGATAGGAAATATCCTGCCGCGCTTGCGTGGAAATGGTGAGAAGGCCAATATCTTCCTGCGGGAAGAAGCTGCGCGGCAGCGTCGTGAACGACCAGATCGAGCCAAGGAAACTGAGGCCGAACACCAGCAGCACCAGCGCCCGATGCCTGAGGCACCAGCCGACAGCGCGCCCATAGCTTTCTGTCACCTGATCGAACAGGCGAGCGATCCGGCCCGGTTTGATTTCCTTGTGCGGCAGGCGTGCGGCGAGCATCGGCGTCACGGTCAGCGACACGAGCGCCGAGGAGAGAATGGCGAGTGTCACCACCATGCCGAATTCGTTCAGCACACGCCCGACGATGCCGCCCATCAGGAGAATGGGCAGAAACACCGCCACAAGCGACAACGACATGGAGATGATCGTGCCGGTCACTTCCTGACTGCCCTTGATGGCGGCCTCAAAAGGCTGCATCCCTGTTCGGTATAGCGCACGATGTTTTCGAGCATCACGATGGCATCGTCCACCACAAGGCCGACCGCCAGTGTGAGGGCAAGCAACGAGATATTGTCGATGGAAAAGCCGAACGCATACATGGCGGCAAATGTCGCAACCAGCGAAAGCGGCACGGCAAGCCCGGGGATCATCGTCGCCCAGAACTGGCCGAGAAACAGAAAGATCACCAGCACTACTAGGACAATCGTAATGCCAAGCGTCTTTTGAACATCGGCCACCGCATCGCGGATCGACCGGGATACGTCGTTGACGACAGAAATATGCATCTGCGCGGGCAGGGCGGCTTCGATCTCCGGCAGCTTGGCCTTGATCGCATCGACAACGGCAACCGTGTTTGATCCCGGCTGGCGTTGTACCGCAAGCGCAATCGACTGTTTGCCATCCAGCCAGCTGCCTTGATTGATGTTTTCCACGCTGTCGAGAACATTGGCTACATCCGAGAGGCGGACGATGCGATTGCCGCTGCCGGAGATGATCAGGCTTTTGAACTCTTCAGCATTGGTGCGCTGGGTTTTGGCATTGACAGTCAGCGCCTGCGACCCGTTCTGCAATGTGCCGACTGGCGTCTGGCTGTTCGCGGCGGCGATGGTATCGCCAAGGCCAGACAGCGACAGGCTGCGACTGTCGAGTTTGTCGGGATCGACCTCGACGCGCACGGCATAGGTTTTGGAGCCGTAGACCTGCGCCTGCGCAACGCCTGAAATGGTGGAAAGCGCTGGCGATATGATGTTCTGCGCGATGTCGTCCATCTGCGTCAGGCGTGCGCCGTCGCCGGTGAGCGCCAGAATGATGACCGGCGCATCGGCTGGATTGGCCTTACGGTAGCTTGGCGGCGTGGTCAGATTGTCGGGCAACTGACGCTGGGCGCGGGTAATCGCCGCCTGCACGTCGGCAGCTGCCGCGTCGATATTGCGCGACAGGTTGAACTGAAGCGTGATCGACGTGTTGCCGAGCGACGAGGTGGCGCTGATCGTATCGATACCCGCAATCGTCTCGAATTGCTTGATAAGCGGGGTTGCGACAGACGATGCCATGGTATCCGGCGACGCGCCTGCCAGCTGTGCCGACACGTTGACGGTCGGAAAATCCGCCTCGGGTAGAGCCGCGACTGGAAGCTGGAGATAAGCCGCGATGCCGCCGATCAATCCGCCGATGACAAGGAGGATCGTCGCAACCGGGCGGCGAATGAAGACTTCGGAAATGTTCATCGCCCTGGTGCCTTCATTCAGTTGGACGAGACTTTTGTCTCTGCGTCGTTGCTGGCCAGTTTGACCTTGCTGCCATTGGCAAGCGAGGCCTGACCTTCGGTCACGACCTTTTCACCGGGTTGCAGGCCAGCGCTGAGACCGGCCATGCCATTGGCGCGAAGCGCAACCGTGACCGGGCGCACTTCGATGCTGTTATCCGTCTTCACGACATAGCTGATCGAACCGCTTTCCTGCGGCTGCACGGCAACGCCGGGCACAAGCACCAGATTGTCTGCCTGTCCGGCTTCCACCAGTACACGCAGCGATTGGCCTGGCCAGAAATTGCCGGATTGATTGTCCAGCGTGGCGCGCAGACGCACGGTGCCGCTGGCCTCGTCGATTGTGTTGTCAAGGAAACTGACCGGGCCGCTTTCCGAAATATCCCTGCCGTCAGCCGATACTGCGGAAGCTGTGGCTTTTAGTGTGCCGGTGGCGAGCGTTTCGCGGATCAGCGCGATATCCGTTTCCGCTAGTGTAAAATCTGCGTAAATCGGCTTCATCTGCGTGATGGTCGCGACCGGCGAACCGGCGGAAAGATAGGCGCCAGCGGATACAAGCACGGCGCCAAGCTGGCCGTCGAAAGGCGCTATAATCCGGGTGTTGTCGAGGGTCACCTGATCAGCCGCCAGCTGTGCCTGATCGACTTGCAACTGGGCTTCAGCCACTTTGAGAGCGGCCAGCGCATCATCGCCCGCCTGCGATGTACTGACGCCCTTGTTGACAAGGTCTTGCATCCGCTTCAGCAGGATTTGCGCATTGTTCAGCGTGGCCTGCGATTTGGCGACGGAAGCCTGATCTTTCACGACGGTGGCGCGGATGGCTCGGTCATCAAGTTGAGCGATCAGGTCGCCCTTTCTGACGATGGCCCCGTCCTTGACCTTGAGGATGGCCACATTGCCGGGCTCGGGACTGTTGACTGCGGTGGAGGCGACGGCAACCACCGTGCCGATGGTGCTGCGCTGGATCGGCAGCGATCCAGCGGTTGCAACCGCGACCTTGACGGCATGCTCGGCACTGACCGAGCGGCTACCGCCTTTTCGACTGTCTGTCTGAACTGCGTTTGGAGCACTGGTGCCGTTCTGTTTCGTGGTATGTTGCCAGCCGACAAAACCGGCACCGGCAACCAATAGGATCGGGACACCCCAAACAACCCAACGCTTCACTCAACGCTCCTGTCAACGAAGGGATACGCCGTAATACCGGCTGTCCGAACGCTAACACAACGGTGCCGCCCGGCAATTAAATTGATTGAGAGCGGCAGTTGTTCACTTCGTGATAATGAGTGATGCCATTATTAGCAGAAACGCGTGTTGTTGCTGGCCGTTATTGAAGGACACGGAGAATATCGCGGACGACTTCCGCCTGCAGCGGGCGTTGTTTTTCGATGTTGAAATGGCCGACTTCCTTCACGCCGGAGAAATCGCGGTTGTCCAGCTTCCCCTTGAAACGGGGGCCGGGTACCAGCGGAAGCCCCCAACCGTGCTGCGAGAAATAGAAATTCACAACGCGGCGGATATTTCCTGGCAAGGGATCGGGTGCCGTGGCGGCAAACGAGGCCATGTAATCCACGCGAATGCCTTTTTTCTCAAGGACTTCGGCGATGGAAATAATGGCATTGGCACCCAATGAATGGCCGACGAGAATGACCGGCTGCGGGCCATATTTCTGCCGGTCGGCAATAATCCGGTTGGCGACGAGCCGCCAGGCGGCGTTGCCATCGACATGCGCATCTACACCTGCGGCCTGCAATTCTGCACCGATTTCATCGATGCCGGCGGAAAAGATATTGGCGAAACCGCGCAGGAGATAGACGTCGGGGCGTCCCGGCTGGGCGGCGTTTCCCGTCTTGTCATTCGTAGCGGGCACCTGTCCGGCAGGTTTCGCCGATTTGGCGTGTGCTGCGACCGGCATCGCGGCCAGCACAAGGCCAGAAAGCAGCAGAAAGCGGCGGCTGATGAAATTTTTCGCCGAATTGCCTGATTTGTTCGTCATGTAAAAATACCGGGGTTATGGCCAAGGTCTCGGAATAATACGTCCGGTGCGCCTGGCATATTCGTCATATGAAGCGCCGAATGCGTTGCGCATCATCGCTTCTTCATGGCCTACGCGGTAAAAATAGAGAATGCCGACACCAACAATGCCCGCCAGTCCGGCGAACCAGTTGGGGAGCAGGCAAAACTGCGCTATCGCCCAAAGCCAGAACGATAAATACATCGGATGGCGGACATATTTATAGAGCCCATCCGTCACGAGTTTGTGTTCCTTGCGGATTTCCAGCGACACCGACCAGTTCTTGCCGAGTTGGCGATGACTTGCATGAAACAGCCATAGAAAGGCGAGTTCCACGACAAGGCCGATCCAGCCGAGCCACGGCTGAAAGGTATAATCAGCAAATGCTGGAAAGCCCGTTGCAACATAGATAATCGGGATCAGCGACAGGCCGACGGTCGCGGCAGCCAGCGCCGCCCGGTCGGGCAGTGTCTTGGCATTGGTCGTAACTTTGATCTTGCGGGCGCGCCGCTGGTGCGGCACCCGGATGACCACCCACGCAACGAGGCCAATGGCCCAAACGATCATTGCCAAGGTGGGCGTCATTCGGAAATATCCTTTTCTGGCGACGAGCCGCCCACAATATGGTCACGCACACGGTCTGCGAGGAAAATCGGGCCGCAGCAGACCTGAAAGAAATCGTACCAATAGGGCTTCGTATTGCCGAATACATATTGATAATGCACGCGAAAGAGATTGCGCCTCACCCGCGTGTAAGTCTCGGCCAGCAGCATATCCTTGATGCGCACCTGACGCACGAACGGAAACCTTCTGCCCTCCGCACGCTTGAGCTTCATTTCCGCCACCGGGTCGGTTTTATAGAAGTTGATAGCGTCGGTGAGGCACTGGATTTCCACCCACTCAAGCTTACCATCATCGGTAAGTCTTTGCACGTCTTCACGAAATCTCTTGGCTGCCGGATGGTAGCCCGCCTTGAGCGCCGTGGAACCAAGCGTCAGAATGGTAACCTTCGGCGCGCGCGTTGAAAAGGCTTGGTCTATGGCCAGACAACGGGCGGCGACATCCAGCATCAGCATGCCGCCGGTGCTGTGGCCGATCAGGATGACCTCGTCATATCTGCCCGCTCTGACGCGCTGGACAATGCTTTCCGCAAAACGCTGCATCAGCGCTTCGGCATCCGGTCGCCTGCCGCGAAAGAAGCTCAACGAGAAGGACCAGAGATCCATCAGATGATTGGTGGACCAGCGTTTGCCCAGCACCATCAATGCGAACGAGAACACGGCAAGCCCGATGATCCAGCCAAGTGCGCCAAGCCAATGCGCCGTGAGACGAACGGCGGCATATCCCAACAGCGCGAACAGGACGATTGCGAGGAAAGGATAGAGGAAATAAAGCCCGAAGCGCCAAGCTTTGGCAAAGAATTGGAAAGCCGTGCCGGAAAAGACGAAGTCGGCAAAAGCGCGCAGATATTTGCCGAGCCGAACAGGCAGGGGCCGGGCGAAATCTGCCAATACGATGCTGTCGAGTGCGAGAAAATTGAAATCGGTCGTCGTTGACCAATCTTCGTGCGCAGCACGGGTTTCGATGGTTGCAAGCCCGATCTCGTGATCGGGTGCCTGATCCACGGAAGAGACCGCTGACTGGTAGCCCCACAGCGTGTCGAAACGAGCAATTTCCTTACGCAGCCGCTTGAAAAACGCGTCTGGCGTTTTCGGATCATACCCGCCAATAAAGAATACGGCACGCCGCTGGACCGACTGATTCATGCCGAAAGCGTAATTTGCATCTTATGCATTGTCGAGATTAAACCGCATCGCATAATATTGAAATTCTTTGGCCTTTCTTTCTCAAGCATGAGCTTTCAGCGAGAAAAAATTTCCGGTCCATTTCAGCAATTTTGCATGATGGCTTTATGACGGAAGCTTTGTCGAAACAAATGGATAGCAGGGCTTTTGCTGTTTGGCGCAACAGCCTGCGCGCCTTCTGGCTTGGTGCGACGGACGCTTTGCAACTGGCGAAAACGTGATATGGCGAGAGCGGCGCGATCCGGGGAGGACGCTGTCAGATTCTTGCAAGTTCTGGATCGCATATTATGAGCCGCACTATTCTCTGCCTGGGCGCCCTTACGCTCGACACAATCCTCCGCCTTGACGCATTGCCGGAAAAAGCCGGGAAATATCTGCCCAGAGAAGCGGTGCAGATCGCAGCCGGTATGGCATCGAGTGCCGCAGCCGCCATCGCCCGTCTTGGGGGCGATGTGGCGCTTTGGGCATCGACCGGCGACGACGCCACCGGCGAGCGGGTGATTGCTGAATTGCGGGCCGAAGGCATCGACTGCTCTCATATTCGCAGGCTTCCAGGCGCGCGCACCGCGTTTTCGTCGATTCTGGTTGATCCGTCCGGCGAGCGCGTGATCGTGCCGTTCTATGATCCGCAACTGGGTAGCCCGGCTTCAAGCGTGCCGCCTGTCGAAACAGGTGCATTTGCAGCGGTCATGGCCGATGTCCGTTGGGCTTGGGCCGCAGAAACCGGCCTCAAGGCCGCGCGTCGCGCCGGTATACCCGCCATTCTTGATGCAGACACGGCCCCGGTCGAACGCCTTGAACGACTGTTGCCGCTTGCAACGCATATTGTCGCGTCAGAACCCGCCGCCATCAGCCTGACGGGAACGGCGAATTTGAGCGAATGCGTCGCGATACTGGCCAGCCGCTATGATGTTTTCACAGCCGTTACCGCTGGCGCGCAGGGGTGCTACTGGACTGAACGGGCCGGGCATTCGGTGCAGCATGTCGCCGGGTTTCCCGTAAAGGCGGTCGACACGCTCGCTGCGGGCGATGTCTTCCATGGCGCCTTCGCGCTCGGTTTGGTCGAAGGCGGCGCGATGCATGACATCATCCGCTTTGCCAATGCCGCCGCCGCCATCAAATGCGCACGGTTCGGCGGACGTTCCGGTTCACCAAGCCGGGCAGAAGTGCAGGCATTTATGGAAAGCGGACTGTTTCCGGTTTAAATCTCCAATCCCCAAAATTTACATAAATGCACAGTGAACTCGAATTGACTATTTACTAACATGTTAGTATGTGCCAACTTACAGTTCAATCTTGGGAGGAGACGGCTTTGCCAACAGATTCTGGGCCCCAAAACAATTCTGGGCAGAAGCGCTTCGGGCTTTCTGCAGCGCTCACAACGCCATTCGATGCGGATGGCAAGATCGACGTCAAGCGTGCGCTGGCGCATGCCAAGGCGCGTCTGGATAGCGGCTGTTCCAGCGTCACGCTGTTCGGCACCACCGGCGAAGGATCTTCGGTTGGCGATGCGGAGCGCGCAGCGCTTCTCGACGCATTCATCGCGCAGGGATTTCCAGCAGCCAATATCGTTGTCGGCGTGATGGAGAACTCCATTGCCGATGCGGTGCTTCAGTCGGGCGATGCGCTGCGTCGCGGCTGCAAGGCCATTCTTCTGGCGCCGCCGTCCTATTTCAAGAACCTTTCCGACGATGGCCTTTTCAACTGGTTCTCCGCCGTGCTGAAGGGTCTCGGTTCGGATGCGCGCGATATCATCCTTTACAACATCCCTTCGGTGACGGCGGTTGAACTTTCGGTCGATCTGGTCGGTCGTCTGCGAGTTGCTTTCGGCGCGATTATCTCTGGCGTGAAGGATTCATCGGGCAACTGGGCTTATACCGAGAAGCTTCTGGCTGCGCATAAGGACATTGCAATCCTGATCGGCGACGAGCGCGATCTCGCCGCCGGTGTTCGTCTCGGCGGGCAGGGCGCGATTTCCGGCATGGCCAATCTGTTCCCGGACCGCCTGCTGCGCATGATCAATGACGGGCAGGACGATGCCGAACTGGTCGATGCTGTGCGCAAGCTTCTCAACTATCCGGTGACGCCTGCGGTGAAGGCGCTGGTGGCGCGGCATACCGGCGATCAGGAATGGCGCCGTGTCCGTGCACCGCTGGTTGCGCTGAACGATGCGGATTTCGATGCAATTGGCAGTGTATTTGCCGGATTGCATATGGCAAAGGCGGCCTGAGCCGGGCATAAGCGTTGCAGACATGCTGCGGAAATGTGGGAGACGTTTCCGCAGTATAACCAAAGCGGTTGGGGGAGGACAAAGCCTTGGCGGAAGATCAGAACGAGCCGGTGAAGTTGCGGGACAAAGCCTATCAGAGCTTTACCCAGCATTTGCTGGCGCGCGATTTCCATCCGGGCCAGTTCGTCTCGCAGCGCCAGCTCGTGACCATGACCGGCCTGCCGCTTGGCGCAATCCGCGAACTGATCCCCCGGCTTGAGGCGGAAGGTCTGATCAAGACCGTGCCGCAGCGCGGACTTCAGATCGCACATATTGATCTCAATCTCATTCGTGAGGCTTTCCAGTTTCGCTTGTTCATCGAGAAAGAGTCGGTTGCCATTTTCTGCCAGTCGGCATCGGATGAATTGCTGCGTTCGCTGCGGGCCGAGCATGAAGACACGCTGAACCGCGCCATGAGCGAAGGCGAAACGCCGGAGCTTGAGGAGCGGGCGCAGAATATCGACTGGAGCCTGCACGACACCATTGTCGCTTCGCTCGACAATGAAATCATCTGGCGCGCTTACCAGACGAATACGATCAAGATGCGCCTGATCAATCAGGAGCGTTTCCGGATCACCGGGCGCGTCATTCCGGTCATGCAGGAACATCTGGCGGTCCTGACGGCGATTGAAACCCGCCACCCGCAAATCGCCATGGATGCCATCGCCGTTCATATCAACAATGCGCGGAAGCTGGCTTTACACATCTAGATCAAACAAAGGCCCAGCAAGAGGAGTTGCCGGGTTTGAAACATAGGGGAGGAGCAGAATGAAACTATTTCATCCGACACGTCGCCAGTTTCTGGCGGGTTCAGCGGCCATCGCCGCATCCGGCGTGACAGGCATCAGCCCGTCTTTCGCCGCTTCCACGGTTGACTGGAAGAAATATGCGGGCACCACGCTTGAGGTGAATCTCATCAAGAGCCCGCGCGGCGAAATCCTTCAGAAGCATCAGAAGGAATTCGAAGAGCTGACGGGCATCAAGGTTCATTCCGAACAGATGCCGGAACAGCAGCAGCGTCAGAAGGCGGTCATCGAACTGACCTCCGGTCGCCCGAGCTTCGACGTCATTCACATCAGCTATCACGTGCAGAAGCGCCAGTTCGAAAAGGGCGGCTGGCTTGCCGATCTCAACCCGTTCCTGAAAGACCCGACGCTGACCGATGCGTCGCTGACGGAAAACGATTTCGCAAGCGCTGGTCTGACCTTCGCCAAGGACGCCAATGGCCGCTTCGGCGCATTGCCGTTCTCGGTCGATTACTGGATCATCTACTGGAACAAGGACCTGTTCGCAGCCAAGGGTATCGAATATCCGAAGACCTTCGAAGAACTGGTGAAGGCTGCGGAAGCGCTGACCGATCCGTCTTCGAACACCTACGGCTTCGTGGCCCGCGGCATGAAGAACGCCAATGTTCCGGTCTGGACGAGCCTGATGCTCGGCTATGGCCAGAGCTCGGTCGATGCCGACGGCAATCTGAAGACGGATTCGGCAGAAGCCATCGAAGCCGCCAAGCTCTATCAGCGCCTGATGACCAAAGCGGCACCTCCCGGTGTTGCCGGTTTCAACTGGGCCGAATGCCAGTCGAGCTTCCTGCAAGGCAAAGTCGGCATGTGGCTCGACGGTATCGGCTTTGCGCCGCCGCTCGAAGATCCGAACAAGTCGCGCGTTGTCGGCAAGGTCGGCTATGGCGTCATCCCGGCTGGACCGAAGGCCCAGGCTGCACCGACCACCGGCGACGGCATCGGCGTGACCGAAGCTTCTACCAAGAAGGAAGCCGCCTATCTCTACTGCCAGTGGGCCATTTCGAAAGAAATGGGCGCTCGTCTGCTGCAGACGGGTTCGGGCGTTCCGTTCCGCAAGTCGATCATCGACGATGCGGAAGTGCGCAAGGGCGTGACCATGCCGGAAGGCTGGGTCGAAGCCCTGTCGAAATCCGCACCAATCAGCCAGCTCTGCCTGCCGGTTATCGTCCCGGTCACGGAATTCCGCGACATCATGGGCGTTGGCCTCACCAATCTTCTGAATGGTGCCGAAGCAGAAGCTGAAATGAAGCGCGCGACGGAAGAATTCCGTCCGGTCCTCGCACGGAGCGAAGGAAAATGACATCTGCCGCCCCGACAGGAGCAACAAAGAGCATGAATGGGGAGGCCGCCACAAAGGCGGCTTCCACAACCAGAACCGGTAGCAAGTCTGGCAAAAGCCATCTGAAACCGAGTTACTGGCCGTTTGTGCTTCCCGCCTTGATCACCGTCGGGGCGGTGATCGTCTTCCCTTGGCTGTTCACCCTCTGGATGAGTGCCAATCAATGGCAGCTCGGCGGAGGCATCAGCTTCGTCGGCTTCGACAATTATATCCGTCTGGCAGCCGATGCGCGCTTCTGGGATTCCATGTGGCACACGGCGGTCTATACGGTGCTGTCCGTGGTGGCGCCCATGGTGCTGGGCACGATTGCCGCTCTGATCTTCGACAGCAAGCTGCCGATGCGGGGCCTGTTGCGCGGTATCTTCGTCATGCCGATGATGGCGACACCTGTTGCCGTCGCTCTGGTCTGGACGATGATGTATCACCCGCAGCTCGGTGTGCTGAATTATCTCCTGTCGCTGGTCGGGATCGGTCCGCAGGAATGGATTTTCAATCAGAACACGGTTATTCCGTCGCTGGTCGCGGTCGAGACCTGGCAATGGACACCGCTGGTCATGCTGATCGTGCTCGGTGGCCTTGCCTCCATGCCGCGCGATCCGTTTGAAAGCGCTGAAATCGACGGCGCGAATGGCTGGCAGAAATTCCGCTACATCACGCTTCCGATGATCCTGCCTTTCATCATGGTGGCCGTCATCATCCGCTCGATCGATGCGCTGAAAAGCTTCGACATCATCTATGCGATGACGCAGGGCGGCCCGGGCACGGCATCGGAAACCATCAACATCTATCTCTATAACGTGGCGTTTTCGTATTACGACATCGGATATGCTTCGGCGATTGCCGTGGTGTTCTTCATCGTGATCATCGCCATGTCCATGATCCTGCTGGCGCTTCGCCAGCGGACCAAATGGAACGCTTGAGGACCGGCTCATGGCACGCAAGTCAATTCTGTCGAAGCTCGGCACTGCGCTTCTTGTTTTCGTTATCGTTTCGCCGGCGCTTTTCTTTTTCATCTGGATGCTGTCGCTTTCGCTCAAATACGAAATCGACAACGGTGCCTATCCGCCGATCCTGATCCCGGAACGTTTCGCCTGGTCGAACTATACGCAGATTTTCGAAGCCAATGATTTTCTGCTCTATTTCTGGAACAGCCTTCTGGTGACCGGCATGGCGACACTGCTCGCCCTTCTGGTCGGGGTTCCAGCGGGCTACGGCATCGCGCGACTCAAGGCGCATAAATCGGCGATTGTCATCATGATCGCCCGCATGACGCCGGGTCTGTCCTATCTGATCCCGCTGTTCCTTCTGTTCCAGACACTGAGTCTGCTTGGCACGCTCTGGCCGCAGATCATCATCCATCTGGTCGTCACTGTTCCAATCGTGATCTGGATCATGATCGGTTATTTCGAAACGACGCCGATGGAACTGGAAGAGGCGGCGATAATCGACGGCGCGTCCTCGTTGCAGGTGTTTCTCAAAGTAGCGCTGCCCATTGCCAAGCCCGGCATCGTGGTGTCGCTTATTCTTGCAGTGATCTTCTCCTGGAACAATTTCGTGTTCGGGATCGTGCTCGCAAGCCGCGAAACGCGCACGCTGCCGGTCGCTGTCTATAACATGCTTTCCTTCGAACAGGTGAGCTGGGGGCCGCTCGCTGCCGCAGCACTTGTGGTCACTCTGCCTGTTCTGTTGCTTACCGTCTTCGCACAGCGCCAGATCGTTGCAGGTCTGACCGCAGGCGCCGTCAAATAAGAGTTGAGGTTCAAGATGGCATCTGTATCCATCCGTAATGCAGTCAAGAAATATGGCAATGTCGGTGTTCTGCACGGCGTGTCAGTCAGCATCGAGGACGGCGAGTTCGTCGTGCTCGTCGGCCCTTCGGGCTGTGGAAAGTCCACGCTTCTGCGTATGATCGCAGGGCTTGAGGAAATCAGCGACGGCGAAATCGCCATCGGTCCGCGCGTGGTAAACGACCTGCGCGCCAAGGAACGCGACATCGCCATGGTATTCCAGAACTATGCGCTTTATCCGCATATGACGGTTGCCGACAATATGGGCTTCGCGCTCATGCTCAAGAACGCGCCCAAGGAAGAGCGCGACAACCGCGTTGCGCGTGCAGCCGAAATTCTCGGCCTCAACAAGCTGCTCGACCGCTTTCCGCGCCAGCTTTCCGGAGGTCAGCGCCAGCGCGTGGCCATGGGCCGCGCCATTGTGCGCGATCCGCAGGTGTTCCTGTTCGACGAACCGCTCTCCAACCTTGATGCCAAGCTGCGCGTGCAGATGCGCGGCGAGATCAAGGGCCTGCATCAGCGCCTGAAGACCACCACCATCTATGTGACCCACGACCAGATCGAAGCCATGACCATGGCCGACAAGATTGTGGTGATGCGCGATGGTCTGGTCGAGCAGATCGGCGCGCCGCTCGACCTTTATGATCGCCCGGCCAATATGTTCGTTGCGGGCTTCATCGGCTCGCCGTCGATGAATTTCATCAATGGCAAGATCGAGGAAGGTTCGTTCGTGGCTGAGGGCGGTTTCCGCCTGTCGCTGCCGCAAGGTGACTATTCCAGCCTTTCGGCCAAGGCCGTCTATGGCGTACGCCCCGAGCATATGAAGATCGCAGAAGGCGGCGTTCCGGTTACGGCGGAAATCGTCGAGCCGACCGGTTCGGAAATCATGGTCATGGGCAAGCTCGGCACGCAGCCGATCACCTGCCTGTTCCGTGAGCGTTTGACCGTGCGTCCAGGCGATGTGCTGCCAATCGCCATTGATCCGGCAACGAGCCACGTCTTCGAGCCGGAAAAGGGGATGCGTGTCAGCGCCTGACCATTTCCATTGAACGGCGAACTCCTTTAATACTCAGACTCTCGGTAATGTGAGAGTCTGGAGAATTCTATGCAGCCAATCTGGGCCGTGGGTCTGATGACCGGCACCGTTCTCGATGGAAATATCGACGTCGCGCTTTTGAAAACGGATGGCGAGACGGTCGATATATTCGGCACCTATGCGCTGAAGCCTTATCCGGACGGTATTCTGGAACTGTTGCAGCAGGCGCAGGCCGAAGCCCGCGTTTGGAATTTTGAAGGCCCGGAACCGGCGATTTTTGCCGAGGCGGAAGATGCCCTGACCCGAGCGCAATCGGCTGCCGTGCGCGCGCTGGTTGAAGAAAGCGGGCTGATTATGGCCGATATCGGCGTTGTCGGTTTTCATGGCCAAACCGTGTTGCATCGTGCGCCACAGCCGGGACGGCTTGGCGATACGCGCCAGCTTGGCGACGGTGCGCTGATGAGCGAGTTGCTGGGCACAAAGGTTGTCTATGATTTCCGCACCGCCGACATTCGTGCAGGCGGACAGGGTGCGCCCCTGGCTGCAATCTATCACGCGGCTTTGCTGCGCAGTGCCGATGCCAGCGGCGATACGGCGATTCTCAATCTCGGCGGTGTCGGCAATATTACATGGTGGGATGGCGGCGACACGCTGGTCGCCTTCGATACCGGCCCGGCCAATGCGCCGATCAATGATTTCATGAAAGCGCGTGGTTTGGGCGAGATGGACCGCGACGGCGCGCTGGCGGCGCAAGGCGAGGTTGACGAAGCGCGCCTCGCCAAACTGCTTGAACATCCTTATATGACCGCGCCTTTTCCGAAATCGCTGGACCGCTTTGACTTTACAGCTGCTATGGCTGATGGCCTCAGCGATGAAGACGGGGCTGCAACGCTCACCGCTTTCACCACATCGGCGGTGGCAAAGGCGCTCGATATTCTGCCACAGCGCCCGAACCGGCTGGCGGTCTCCGGTGGCGGGCGTCACAACCCGACGATGATGCGTATGCTGGTCGAGCGTGCTGGCGTCGAGCTTGTGCCGGTCGAGACCTTGGGCTGGCGGGGCGATGCGGTTGAGGCTGAGTGCTTCGCGTTTCTCGCCGTGCGCGCCTTGCGTGGCTTGCCGATCAGTTTTCCAAGCACAACAGGCGTACCTGCGCCCATGACAGGCGGAAAGATCGCGGGCTGAAAGGTCCGCATCAAGGATTTATCTTTTTAAGGGAAATCTGGATAGCAAAACGCCCGCAGCAATTTGGGAGGAGGAGAGTTGCTGCGGGCGGATTGGTAAAGCGCGATTGGGAGGAGGAGTATCGCGCTTCAGGTTCGGTTTTTGGGAGGAGGAGTAAAACCGAACAACTGCAAAATAGAGCCGTGAGCCGGGCCTTACAACAACCGATCCTGCAACCGAGATATGCGTATTTTGCAAGGCGTTAAAACGCGCCCCAAAACGAAACCGCCCCAGCCGCGAATAAACGCGCTAGGGCGGTGAATCTCCGCCAAAGCCCCCAATGGCGAGATGCAAGATTAATAGCACGAGTCGCGCCCTGGTAAACGTTGTCAAGGGCCTTCGATGACAAAAAGAAGCGCACTATGTCAAAACGGCAACAATTCCGGTGCGCAGTGCGCATCGGCCTATCTCCTTGGAAAGTGCGGGCTATTTAATGCAGCTTTTCGGCATCCAGTTTGGGCATCATGGCGAGAACCTCTGGCAGTTCGCGCACCTCACAGGCGGGGCTGAAATACCAGCCCTGCAAATGATCGCATTTCATGTCACTCAAAAGGTCGATCTGTTCGATGGTTTCGACGCCTTCGGCGGTCACCGTCTTGCCGAGACTATGGGCGATCTGAATGACGCCGCGCACGATGGCCCGATCTTCCGGTGAAGCCGCGATATTGGCCACAAAGCTGCGGTCGATCTTAAGGCGATCAATCGGCAGGCGGCGCAAATGCGTGAGCGAGGCGAAGCCGGTTCCAAAATCATCAAGGGCGACTTCCACGCCTGCCATGTGAAGCCGTTTGAGACCCTGTTCGACGCGCTTTTGCGCAAGGCCGAGCAACATGCCTTCCGTCATCTCCGCGCTGAAGCTCTCCGGTCCGATACCGGTTTCGGCGCATAATTCAAAGAAGCGGTCGAGAAAGATATCCGAGCGGAAATCGGAATTGGTCAGATTCATCGCAATGCGATGCAAGGGCGCTTCCGCCTGACGCAGCGATTGAGCATCCGCAAAAATCCGCTCCAGCATGAACATGCCGAGCGCCGCCCGTATGGCCGGGTCTTCAAAGCCTTCGCCGAAATAGGCAGGCGTGAGCAATCCCCGTTCGGGATGACGCCAGCGCATCAGCGCTTCCAACGAAATTGCCTGACCGGAAAGCAGCGGAATGATCGGCTGATAATGCAGTTCGAATTCGCCATGTTCCAGCCCGCCCTCGATCTCTTCATAGAGCGCGGATTTGCGCCGGGCGACTTCGCGCAGCTGCGGCTGGAACACTTCCACGCGGTCCCGTCCCAGAGCCTTGGCTTTGTAGAGCGCGAGATCTGCCGCCTTGAACAGATTGCCGACATCCTTGCCATCGCGCGGAAAGCGCGCAATGCCGAGGCTGGACGATATGCGCCGTGGAGTCGTGCCAATCACCATGGGCTGACGAATGGCTTCGAGAATTTCTTCGAAAAGCTCATCGGCTTCGCAGTCCGTCGCGCCGACGAGAATGAGGCTGAACTCGTCGCCGCCCATGCGCGACATGAACAACTGACTGTCCTCGAAGGACCGCAGACGCTTGCCGATATTCTGGAGCAGAACATCGCCTGCGTGATGCCCGAACGTGTCATTGACCTCCTTGAAGGAGTCCACATCGAGCAGCGCCAGATGGAATATGCCGTTGGACCTTTCGTGGTCCTGCACCTGCATTTCCAGATATTCCTGAAAACGACGGCGGTTCGGTAGTCCGGTCAGCGGGTCGAGATTGGCCAGCCGGTCGAGATGTTCCTTGCTGGTCCGCAAGGCGCTTTCAAGTTTCTTGCGGTCGGAAATATCAAAGCGGATGGCCGTGTAGCTATCCACCTTTCCAGCAGGTGACAAATGCGGGACGATGGTTGTATCGACCCAGTAATGCGAGCCGTCCTTGCGCCGATTGCAGATTTCGCCGTGCCAGATTTTGCCATGGGCGATCTCGCGATACATGTCGCGAAAGAAGTCCTTGCTGTGGACGCCCGAATGCAGGATGCGGTGGTTCGCGCCGATCAGTTCGCGCGCCGTATAGCCGCTGATCTCACAGAACTTGCGATTGACATAGGTGATGATGCCGCGCACATCCGTGTGAGCGACAATCGCAGCGCTGTCGAGCGCATAGCGAATGAAGTCGTCTTCAAGATCGGGCTGCAAGGGCTTTTGCAGCTTCCGCGCAATCTCTTCAACAGCGTCGGTAAAAGACGATGTCTGCTGGTCCAGAGCGTGCTTCTTTTCCGGCGCCGCTTTTTTCTCTGTCATGCGGTATGTCTCAGCATGGGGGATGTTGCTGCTTAATCATATCAAATTTTATCCGTACTTTCCAGAATATAGTATTATTGTTTAGAAATATACAATCTAGTGAATAATTTGAAAATTACATAAGTATCCTCGTTTTATTTAAACTCAGCTTCAACCTACGGTAATCAATTGTATTTCCGGGTTGCTTCTAGGTATGGTTGTTTATGTGCTGGCGTCCAGTCGAGCCTATTTCCGCAGACGTTCGGCAATACGGGCTCTGTTGATCGCCATTGCTTCGTCGGAAGGTTCCCAGTCGCAACACCATTCAGGCGGGATGCCGATCGGCAATTCATGGGTTGCGGTGAACTGGGGCGCGTAACCTCTGGCCTGCATTTCGGCCACAAGCGAGGCCTGACGTTTCGCCAGATAGCCGAGGCGCATATAGAAAAACCGGACATGGCCGGTTCCAAGCGTGTAGGCGGGCGGGTTTCTCCGATCCGTGGTGGTTTCGCCGCGCTGGATCGCTGCTTTCACAAGGGCGAAAACACGCGGCAATTCCCGGTATTCCGCAATAAGATGCGGCCCGGTCAGCTCCGCTGGGGGAATGCAGTTAATGCGTGTCAATTCTCAAAATCCCGCTCGCCCTGAGATTGAATTCGAGAACCGAATAGGCCAAGTCGCCCTGATGCTCAAGCTAATTTAGCTGGCTATTAAAAGATAAGGCCTTGAGATCAAATGGAAATGGCGGCAAATCTGCCGCCATCCAAGCCGTTTCGTTCGCTCTATCTGTGATCGCTCAATGCGCAATCATGACATGGCGCACGGCGGTATAGTCCTCAAGCGCATAGATCGACATGTCCTTGCCATAGCCGGATTGTTTCAACCCGCCATGCGGCATTTCATTGGTCAGCATGAAATGTGTATTGATCCAGGTGCAGCCATATTGCAGGCGGGCTGCGGTCTGCATGCCCTTGCTGACATCTTTGGTCCACACCGACGAGGCAAGACCGTAATCGCTGTCATTGGCCCATTGCACGGCTTCATCGACATCGCTGAAGCGCGTGACCGAAACAACCGGACCGAAGACTTCGCGGCGTACGATTTCATCATCCTGCGTTGCTCCGGCAATCACGGTCGGCTCGAAGAAGAAGCCGTTGGCGCCCGATGTCTTGCCGCCGGTCGTCACCTCGATATGCTTATGCTCGCGGGCGCGGGCGACAAAACTCTCGACACGATCCCGCTGACGGCGGGAAATGAGTGGTCCGATCTCGTTTTGGCTGTCGTCTTCCAGATTGTAGCGGATGCTGGAAACGGCGGATGACAAGTCAGCGACGAAACGATCATAGATGCGCGCATCGGCATAGATGCGGCAGGCGGCGGTGCAGTCCTGACCGGCATTGTAATAGCCGAAGGTGCGAATGCCGTTGACGACAGCT
The DNA here is from genome assembly GCF_030067775.1 of Ochrobactrum sp. SSR. Classification (NCBI taxonomy): domain Bacteria; kingdom Pseudomonadati; phylum Pseudomonadota; class Alphaproteobacteria; order Hyphomicrobiales; family Brucellaceae; genus Ochrobactrum; species Ochrobactrum sp. SSR. The sequence goes on from NZ_CP125970.1 coordinate 297,509, forward strand.
TCCACATCCGCATCGTCAAAGACGATGACCGGCGCATTGCCGCCAAGTTCCAGATGGGTGCGCTTCACGCTCTTGGCTGCCGCCTGCAAGACCTTCTTGCCGGTTGCGACGTCCCCAGTGATCGACACCATATCGACACGCGGATGATTGATCAGCGCGTTGCCGACCGTTTCACCACGTCCCAACACGATATTGACGACACCCTCCGGCAGAATATCCGCCAGCAGTCTGGCCATTTTCAGCGCGGTCAGCGGCGTCTGTTCGGATGGTTTGAAAACCACCGTATTACCGCCCGCAATGGCTGGCGCCAGTTTCCACGCCATCATCATCAGCGGATAGTTCCACGGGGCGATGGAGCCGATGATGCCGACCGGATCGCGGCGGATCATCGACGTGTGGTTCGGCAAATATTCGGCGGCAATCGGTCCGTGGAGATTGCGCACCGCGCCAGCAAAGAAGCGGTAACAATCGACAATGGCCGGAATCTCGTCATTGATGACGGCGTTGATCGGTTTGCCGCAATTAAGCGCTTCCAGTGTGGCAAAGGCCTCCGCATCGCGCTCAATCGCATCGGCGATCTTGAGAAGGTAGTTGGAACGTTCGCCGGGCGTGGTGCGCGACCAGCTTTTGAACGCCTTGTCGGCGGCGCTGACTGCGGCATCGACCTGCGCCAGCGAGGCTTCCGGCAGTTTGAGAACGGTCTCGCCGGTCTTGGGATTGAGGACGTTTTCCTCGGTTTCCGTGCCAGCTTCAAAGCGCGAGCCAATCAGCATTTCGGTGTTCATATCGTTCTCCCTTGTGTCATTTCCCGTGACCGGCGACCTGATCGCCATCGCGGGTGAGATAGTAGGCGGCGAGGATGGGCAGGAAGGTCACCAGAACCACTACCATGGCCACCACATTGGTGACGGGGCGCTGGCGTGGCCGGATCAGTTCCTGAAGCATCCAGATTGGCAGGGTCATCTGCTGGCCGCCGGTAAATGTGGTGACGATCACTTCGTCGAAAGACAGTGCAAAGGCGAGCATGCCGCCTGCGAGCAAGGCCGTTCCGATATTCGGCAGGATCACATAGCGGAAGGTCTGGAACCCGTTTGCGCCAAGATCCATCGAGGCTTCGATCAGCGAACCGGAAGTGCGTCGAAAGCGGGCCACGGCATTGTTGTAGACGACCACCACGCAGAAGGTGGCGTGACCAAGCACAATGGTCCACATCGAAAACGGAATGTCGAACAGCGAGAAGGCCGAGCGCAAGGCAATGCCGGTGACAACGCCGGGCAGTGCGATGGGCAGGATGACCAGCAGCGAAATGCTTTCACGTCCGAAAAAATGGGTTCGGCTAACAGCAGCGGCACAGAGCGTACCAAGCACGAGCGCAATCAGGGTCGCAATCGTGGCCACCTGCACGGAGAGCGCAAGCGACGACCACACATCGGCACGGTTCCATGTCACGGCGAACCATTGCAGTGTGAAGCCCGGCGGCGGCCATTGATAGCTTTTCTCTTCCGTCGTGAAGGCATAGACGAAGATCAGCAGGATGGGCAGATGCAGGAAGGCGAGGCCCAGTCCGGCAGCAAGCTTCAATCCGAAGGAAGCGCGGTTGTTGCGATCAGAGCGCATCGAAAGCCCCCTGTTTCTTGGCGATCCAAAGATAGATGGCCATGATGACGATCGGCACGACGGAGAAGGCAGCAGCGAGCGGCACATTGCCTGCCGTTCCCTGCTGGGTATAGACGGCTTGTCCGATGAACAGGCGCGACGAGCCGATGATCTGCGGAATGATGTAATCGCCGAGTGTCAGCGAAAAGGTGAAGATCGACCCCGCGATGATGCCGGGCATGGCGAGCGGCATCAGCACGGTTCGGAAGGTTTGCGCAGGCGTTGCTCCGAGGTCGGACGAGGCTTCCACCAGATTGCCCGGCACACGCTCCAGCGCCGCCTGTGTCGGCAGGATCATATAGGGCAGCCAGATATAGACAAAGACGATGAACGTGCCGAGATAACTGACCGACAGTGAATTGCCGCCGATAATTGGCACAGACAGGATGCCGTCGAGCAGCCAGGACAGGTGCAATTTTGCGAATATCCAGGTCAGAATGCCTTCCTTGGCAAGGATCAGCTTCCACGCATAGACCTTAACCAGATAGCTAGACCAAAGCGGCAGCATGATGCCGAGATAAAACAACGCCTTCCAGCGGCCGCGCGCATAGCGGGCGGCATAATAGGCGATTGGAAAGGCGACGAAGGCAGACGCAACCGTCACCAGTGCGGCCATTGATACGGTGCGGATGATGATGTCGAGATTGGCGGAGTTTAAAAGCTGCGCGTAGGTCGCGAGCGTGAAACTATAGTCGATGAGCCCGGAAAAATCGTCGACCGAGAAGAAGCTCTGTAACAGAAGCGCGATCAGCGAGCCGATATAGATAATGCCCAGCCACAAAAGCGGCGGCGTGAGCATGAGAAACAGCAGCATCCCCGGACGACGCCAGAAAAGGTCGGAGAGACGACCAAGTATCCCGCCGTGCTGCGGCAGGATGGAGGTCGGATTGGCCCCAGAATTTGCTCCGGAGTTTCCGAGTGTGGAAGCCTGCGCGCCGCTCATGCTGCCTGATCCATGTAATGAACGTCAACCGGATTCCAGACGATGCGGATATCCGATCCCGTCTCGGGAACACTTGCACCTGCGGGCAGCATGACATGCAATCTGGCACCTTCGGCTTCAACCCCGAGACGTGTGGCGGAGCCGAGAAAGCTGGCGGTTTCGATCCGCGCTGCAACGCCGACCTTGTCGCCTTTATCTGCAAGGCGAATGGATTCCGGCCGGAGGCTGGCCCAGCGGCGCTCGCCGCCAAATGCGGCCATGATTTCCGGTGCGACGACATTGGAAGAGCCGACAAAATCCGCAACGAAACGGGTCTGGGGACGATTATAGATTTCCTGCGGTGTTCCGGCCTGAACGATGCGGCCATTGTTGAAGACTGCGATGCGGTCCGCCATGGACAGTGCTTCGCCCTGATCGTGGGTCACGAAGACGAAGGTGATGCCGAGCGCCTTTTGCAGGCTCTTGAGCTCTTCCTGCATCTGTTCGCGCAGTTTGAGGTCAAGCGCGCCGAGCGGCTCATCGAGAAGTAGCACTTTCGGCTTGTTGACGAGGGCGCGCGCCAGCGCGACGCGCTGCCGCTGCCCGCCGGAAAGCTGGCTTGGCTTGCGGGCGCCATAGCCGGGCAGCTTGACCAGTTCGAGCATTTCCTCGGCGGCGCGGTGGCGTTCAGCCTTTCCGGCACCCCGCACCATCAGCCCATAGGCCACATTGTCCAGAATGCTAAGATGCGGAAACAGCGCATAATCCTGAAAAACCGTGTTGACGTTGCGCCGATAGGGCGGCACGCCACCGGCGCTTTCGCCAAAAATCTCTATTGTTCCGTCGGTCGGCTGTTCGAAGCCCGCGATCAACCGTAGGCAGGTCGTCTTGCCGGAACCGGAAGGGCCCAGCATGGCAAAGAACTCGCCGGGCGCGATGGTCAGGTTGACGTGATCGACGGCCCGGACTTCGCCGAAGTGCCGGCTCACATTTTCAAAACGAACTGCTGCTGTCATGGCTCTACCCATCATCGAGAACGCCAGCCTCCGTTGGCGGGCGCGTCTGTCCGTTCCCTTCCTTCAGCTGAAGGAAGGGCAATGTTTGTAATTGTGATGGTCGATGTCAGCGACCGCCAATGACGCCGATATAATCCGACACCCAGCGATGATAGGGTACGCATTCGCCCTGGCTTTCGCATTTGGCCGTCGGTGTGCGCCAGAAGCTGATCTTGGCAAAATTATCGAAGCCGTTGATCGCGCAGCCTTCGTCGGTCAGAAGCGCATTGCCCTTACAGGCTGCTGGAACGGACGGTACGGCACCGAACCATGCGGCGGCGTCGCCCTGAACCTTCGGTTTTAACGAGTGCTCGAACCACTTATAGGCGCAATTGGGGTGCTCGCTATCCACGTGGAGCATGGTGGTGTCAGCCCAGCCGGTTGCGCCTTCTTCTGGGAAAGTCGAGCCGACCTTGGCATTTTCCGACTTCAGGAGATTGACCTGGAACGGCCATGAACCGGAAGCCACGACGCCCTCATTCTTGAAGTCATCGATCTGGATCATGGCGTCGTGCCAATAACGGCTGACGAGCTTACGCTGCCCGCGCAGGAGATCGAGCGCTGCCTTATACTGGTCTTCGTTGAGTTCGTACGGGTTCTTGATGCCGAGTTCCGGCTTGTGCTTCATGAGATAAAGCGCGGCGTCGGCGATATAGATCGGCCCGTCATAGGCCTGTACGCGGCCCTTGTTGGACTTGCCGTCCGGCAGGGTCTGTTCTTCGAACACCACGTTCCAGCTCTTCGGCGCTTCGCCCTTGAAGACCTCGGTGTTGTACATCAGCACATTCGGACCCCAGAGATAGGGCACGCCGTAATGCACGCCTTTGACGGTGAACCACGGCGCATTTTGCAGCCGTTCGTCCACCGTTTTCCAGCTTGGGATGAGGTCCGTATTGATCGGCTGCACGCGCTTACCCGCCACGAGGCGCAATGAGGCGTCACCAGAGGCGGTGACGAGATCGAAGCCGCCTTCATTCATCAGCGCCACCATTTCGTCGGAGGTGGCGGCAGTCTTCACACTGACCTTGCAGCCGGTTTCCCCTTCGAAATCGGTGACCCAGTCGTAGTTCTTATCGGTTTCGCCGCGTTCGATATAGCCCGCCCAGGCCACGATGCTCAGCGCGCCTTCACCTTCGCCAATTGCTTTCAGCGGTTCGGCGGCAATGGCCTGCGTGGCAAAGCTCGCGACGGCCATTAAAGCGGTACAGGATTGCAGAAATTTTCTCATCGACCACTCCCGTTTTATTCACATTCAGTGATTTTGTTCCCGGAGCAGATGGTGTGCTTAAACCCTGCCTTTCGCAAATTCATTTATCGGAAAGCTGGTATCGATTTTTCCGATATCGGAGCTGGTGTGCTAACGCAGTCGGCCAGAACGCGCAGCCTCGGCAATGCCGATGAAGTCGCGTGCGGATTGCGGCAGGCTCGATCCTTTTCGCCATGCCATACCAATCTGCACGACGGGCAGCGATCCCGAAACATCGCGGCTTTCGATCCGGTCGCCTTCCAGCGACCAGGGGCGATAGACGAGATCGGGGAGGAGGGCTATGCCCGCGCCCGTGGCCACCAAACTGCGCACGGCTTCCACCGATCGCGTGCGGAAAGCCACATGCGGACGGGCACCGAGGGCGGCCAGAAGTTTGCCGGTATTTTCCTCGATTTCATCAACCGTCAGCATGATCAGCGGTTCCTTCGCGATATCACTGACTGAAATGCTGTCGATGGAGACGAGCTCGTGCCCGAGCGGCAGCCACAACCGATAGGGCGAGGTTTCGAGAATTTCCGCATGTAGCGCCATGCGGTCACGCAGGTTTGAAATCACCATCACCGCCACGTCCAGTTCACCGCCAACAAGCAGATGTTCCAGATAGGAACCATTGTCTTCGATGGCGCTGATTTCGACGCCCGGAAAGGCGCGGCGATAGCGGGCGAGCAGGTCGGACAACACGTAGCCAGCGACCAGCGATGTTACACCAAGATTGAGCTTGCCTTTTTCCTGAATGCGCTGGTCGACGAAAGAGCGGCGGGCATCCGAAACGCCGGTCAGAATCTTGGTGGCGTGGCGCAGAAACTGATGGCCGTTATGTGTCACCGTCAGGCCGCGGGGATGGCGCTCGAAAAGCTCGACATTCAGGTCGGTTTCCAGCTCCTTGATCGCCTCCGTGACAGAAGACTGCGAAATTGACAATTTTTGCGCCGCACGGGTGATCGACCCTTGCTCCGCAACTGCAACGAAATACTGTAACTGCCTTAATGTAAACGCCATTTCGGCAGTTAACCGTGACCGGTGAAAGATTGCAAGAGTGGTGGATAGGAACTAAAAGCGGATGATCTGAACGGCGTTGTATGCTAGTTTTGCAACACTGAGAGACGAACATCTAAGATAAAAATAAATTCACTTTCTTATTTCAACCAGTTTGAGTAGTGGCCTGCGCCAATAGCGGTCTTCTTCACCCGCAGTGAACGGTTCGACGACAGATAATGCCTCATTGCAGGCAAAGCGTGCCGCCTAACGCGTATAATTGCCCGTTGATGCTCGACCTTTGGTCAGTGAGTGTTGAAAAATGAATTATGAAAATCGTGGCGCTGGACACGGCGAAGCCGCAGCGACGACAGGCGTAAATGGTCTGCCCATCGACGATGCGCAGGGAAAAAAGGCGCTGGGCAAGGCGGGTCTTGGGGCTGCTCGCGAGCAGATCCTGACAGGTGCTGATTTCGCTGACCCCGGAAAACCGGGCGAACGGCTGGACCTCTTCTTCGAAGAACTGGCCGACAGATTTTCGGATCCGGTTGCCGTTGTTTCGGACGGGCGCAACTGGACCTATCGGGAACTCGACAACCGCGCCAACCAGTTTGCGCGTCTGCTGATCGAACGCGGTGTTCGTCCTGGTGACCGCATCGGCCTGCTGCTCGACCGTTCTGCCGACACGTATATCGCGCTGCTCGCCGTCATGAAGGCGGGCGCGGCCTATGTGCCACTGGCGACCGCATTTCCGGAAGATCGCATGGCCCTCATCATCGAGGATGCCAATGTAAAGCTCGTCATTTCGCTTGAGGCCTATACGGCCCGCGTCGAACAGATGCCCGTGCCGCATGTGCTGATCGACGGGGCGGGCGCTGAAATTTCAAAGCAGTCCGTCGCGCCACTGGACAAGGCTGCAAGGGCCGCAAATCCGGATCAGATTTGCTATATTCTCTATACGTCTGGCACGACCGGCAGGCCAAAAGGCGTCGCCATCCTGCATCAGAGCTTCTGCAACTTCCTGCGTGTCGCGGCGATGTCCTATGGCTACAGGCCGGGCGACCGTGTTTATCACGGCATGACCATCGCCTTCGATTTTTCGGCTGAAGAATATTGGGTGCCGTTTACGGCAGGCGCGACCGTAGTGCCCGCCCCGGGGCCGATGACGCTGGTGGGCGAAGAACTCGCGGATTTCCTGCGGAAGAATGACATCAACTGCATGGCGTGCAGCCCAACGCTTTTGTCTTCCATCGAAACCGATGTGCCGAAGCTGCGCCTGCTGATGGTGGGCGGCGAAGCCTGTCCGCTCAATTTGGTGGCGCGCTGGACAAAGCCGGGACGCCTGCTTCTCAATACTTACGGGCCCACGGAAGCGACCGTCACGGCAACCATGGGCGTTCTGACGCCCGACAAGCCAGTGACCATCGGTGCGCCGTTGCCGACCTATTCGATAGTCATCATCGAACCGACCGAGCCGAAGCTGACCGACCCGGATCAACTGGGCGAAATCGGCATCGCCGGTATCGGCCTCGCGGTCGGTTATCTCAACCGGCAGGATTTGACCGACCAGAAATTCATTCCTGATTTCATCGGTCTGCCTAACAATCCGTCAGCACGCATCTATCGCACCGGCGATCTGGGGCGCATTAATGCTGCGGGCGAGATCGAGTATCATGGGCGTATCGACACGCAGGTGAAGATCTGCGGCTACCGCATCGAGCTTGGCGAGATCGAAGCCGTTCTGCTCGATCAGCCCGGCGTTGCGCAAGCTGCCGTCACCACCTGGGAAATCGAGCCAGGTCGTGTGGAGCTGGTCGCCTATTACGCGCTGAAGTCGGGCGTGCCACCGCTGCAGCGTGCCGATATTGCGCGTGAGCTGAAGCGTCGTCTGCCGTCCTACATGGTTCCCGCCTATCTTGAAGAACTTGACGCCATTCCAATGACGGTCTCCAACAAGGCCGATCTGAAGCGCCTGCCAAAGCCGACCAATGTGCGCCTTTCGGCGGAGCGCGAAATCGTCCCGCCGAGCAATGACGATCAGCGCTTCATGGCGGACGCGCTGGCCGCAGTGCTTAATCTCGATGAAGTTTCGGTCGAGGATCATTTCTTCGACGATCTGGGCGCCAATTCGCTGCTGATGGCGCGGTTCTGCGCCCGCGTGCGTACAGCGCAGGGTTGGGAAACGGCGTCGATGCGGGATATCTACCTGCATCCAACCATCGCAAGTCTGGCGACGCATCTGCACGCGCCGCAGCAGAAGACCGCGGCCACGGTTGAGCGTCAACTCACTCACAAGGCATCGAATTTTGCTTACTGGACCTGCGGCGCTGCACAGCTCGCCTTCTATGCAGTCTATGCCTATATCGGGCTGGTTTTCTTCGATGGCGGTCTCGACTGGGTCTATGACGCGCTCGACAACCCGCTTCAGCTCTATTTCCGATGTGTCGTTCTCGCTGGGGCAAGCTTCTTCGCGATGACGGGCTTTGCCATCGCAGCAAAATGGCTGCTGATCGGACGCTGGAAGACAGAAAGCTTTCCAATCTGGGGGCTGCGCTATTACCGCTTCTGGGTGGTGAAGACCTTGATCCGCACCGCGCCGGTGGTGCTGTTCCGCGGCAATCCGCTCTATAGCCTCTATCTGCGGCTGCTCGGTGCAAAGCTTGGCCGCAACACGGCCATCGAATGCCGGGCAATTCCGGTTTGCACCGATCTGATTTCCATTGGCGAGAATTCCATTTTGCGCCGCGAATCCAACATTCTCGGCTTTACGGCTGAAAGCGGCTATATCCATACGGGCACGATCACCATTGGTGACGGCGCTTTTGTGGGCGTTGGTTCGACCATCGATATCGACACCAAAATCGGCAATGGCGCGCAGCTTGGCCATGCGTCGTCGTTGCAGCGTGGCCAGAGCATCCCCGATGGTGAACATTGGCATGGGTCGCCCGCAGCGCCCACTACTGCGGATTATTGCAAGGTGCGCAGCATTACGCTGTCGAAAACCCGCCGTATCATGTTCGAGATCGTGCAGCTTGTCGGGCTGTTCATGCTGGTCACGCCGTTCCCTTTACTGTTCCATAGCTACTGGCAAAATGTCAGCGACGATTATCAGGAAACCATCGGCATCGTGGCCATCGGCACGACCGTTACGCTATTCGGCGTGCTGGCAACCTCGTTTATTGCTGCGGTTGCCGTGCCGCGACTGGCCAGCCTGTTCCTGAAGCCAAACCGCACCTATACGCTTTACGGCTTCCATTACTGGCTGCAGTCGATGGTGGAACTGGCCAGCAATTCGCGTCTTCTCAATCTGCTGTTCGGCGATAGTTCTGCCGTCGTGCACTATATCCGGGCCATCGGCTGGAAGCTCAACAAGGTGGTCCAGACCGGGTCCAATTTCGGCACCAACCAGCAGCATGAAAACCCGCTTCTGTGCGAAATCGGCAGTCAGACAATGGTGTCGGATGGTCTGTTTATGATCAACACGCACAAGTCGGCGGCGACATTCCGGCTGGAGCATACCAAGGTCGGCGAGCGGAACTATTTCGGCAATAATATCTTCTATCCGTCCGACGGACGGACCGGGGATAACTGTCTGCTCGGCACCAAGGTTATGGTGCCGATCGAGGGGCCTATGCGCGAGAATGTCGGGCTTCTGGGTTCGCCCTGCTTTGAAATTCCGCGCATGGTCAATCGCGACAAGGAACTGATCGCCAATATTGAGGAAGAGGACCGCCTGCGCCGCTTGCGCCGCAAGAACTTCCACAATTTCCGCACCGGACTGATGTTCCTGGCGGAGCAATGGCTGATGCTGTTTGCAACGCTGGCGATCTGGGACCGTGCGCTGAACTATTATGACGACTGGAAGTACAACGCGCTGTTTGTGGCCGTGGTTCTGACGGCGGGCATTGCAATACCGTTCTATATCTTCATCGAAAGGCTCTCGCTCGGCTTCGGCAGACTGAAACCGCGTATGACGACGATCTATGATGAAGCTTTCTGGCGGCATGAGCGCCATTGGAAACTGTCGGATTCGCCGATTACGCAGCTTTTCGCCGGAACGCCGTTCCGTCCGATGATTCTGCGCTGCCTTGGCGTGAAGGTCGGTCGCCGCGTCTATGACGGCGGCGCCAATCTGACCGAACGTTCGCTGGTGGAAATCGGCGACGATGCAACCTTGAATGAAGGTTGTGTGATCCAGCCGCATTCGCTGGAGGAGGGTGCTTTCAAGTCCGACTTCATCCGCATCGGCAATGGCTGCACGCTCGGACCATCGGCATTCGTCCATTATGGCGTCGTCATGGGCGACGGCTCTATCGTTGATGTGGATTCCTTTGTCATGAAGGGTGAGGTGCTTGAGCCTTATTCCGTCTGGCGTGGTAATCCGGCCAAGCTCAACCGTTTCGTCGTCCCGGTGACGAAGGATGGGACGGTGCTGGCCAATGTCAAACAGGCGGGCGCTTCGATAGCGCATCGCCCGACGGAGGCTGCCGCTTGAGCAAAGCCGTCTCCGACACGAGCGAAATCCGGCTCGCAGCCGTGACGGCAGAATTGCGGTCACGGATCGCGGCGCTGGAGCTGGCACCGGGTCAGGAAGAGCTGGTCGCGGACAATGCCAGTTCACTGGAGGAAGCGGACGAGGACGAGGATGCGCGGCCACGCGCTGTGTTTGCAGGCGACGATCTGGTCGGCTTCCTCATGTATGATGCGACAAGCGACGGGGACAATGCGTTGATCTATCGCTTCATGATCGACCGCGCTTTTCAGGGGCGGGGTTACGGAAAGGCCGCGTTGCAGCTGGTCCTGGCTGAGATCAGGGCGCTCGATCATATTCGTCGCATCTCGATCTGCTACGAACCCGAAAACGAAGGCGCGCGCCAACTTTATGCTAAAGCGGGCTTTGTCGAAGATGGTCTCGATGAAGATGGCGAGATGATCGCCCACCTCAATCTTCGGGACTGATGAAACGGATATGGCGCGCTTCGATCCATTGGAAATTGCGCTGAACCAAGCCATGCAGGCTGTCGCCACGGCGGGCATTTCAACCGCTTGCCGGGTCATTCGGGACGGGGATGAAACCCGATTGCTGGCCGACGAAAATGCTACGCTTCCGACGCGAAATCCGGTTCGCCGTCGCGCCAGCGGGGCCGCCCGCCTTGCGGCGCGGGAATTGCTCATAAAGCATGGCAGAGGCGGTTTTGCGATTTTGCGGGGTAGCTCGGGCGAACCAATCTGGCCATCGGGCATTGTCGGGTCGCTCGCCCATGATGACGATATGGCTGTTGCTGCTGTTGCAAGCAGCGCCGATTTTCTTTCGGTCGGGATCGATGTGGAGCCGGCTATTGCGCTGCCGGAGGACATTGCCGCGCTGGTGAAACAGCCGGGCGACCGTTTGCCTGAAGGCGCAGCCGATGCAGATCGTATTCTTTTTTGCGCCAAAGAGGCGGTTTATAAGGCCGTCTATCCGCTGGACCGCGTGGTGCTGAACTATGACGACATCATTGTCGATCTTCAGCAGGGATATGCGCATACGACGACAGGCAGAACGGTTCGGGTCGTCTTTTGCCGTGCGCCGAAAATTATAATGCTGGCCTATCTCTAAAACGCATCGAAGGCCGGAATCTGGCGGGTTCCCGGCCTTCGACATGTGTGGAGACGTATCAGGAATGAGCTGATACGAACTCCGACATTCTGACGATCAGGAAGGTGCCGACGGTCGCACCGGCATCCTGAAGACCGATGGTCTTTTCCTGGAAGGCTGCTGCCTTGCCATGCTGGGCCACCAGAGACTTGGTTGCTTCCAGCGCGTCTTCAGCGGCCTTGGCTGTCGCAGCCAGTGCGTCGGGCAGGGAAGCACCGACGGCAGCCTGTGCTTCAAGCGTAACGGCAATCGGATCGAGCACGTCGAGCAGGGTCTTGTCGCCGACCTTGGCCTTGCCACGTTCGGCAATACCGTCACGATAAGCGCGCCAGAAGGCGGCAACTTCCGCAGTGCCCAGTTCTTCGACGCCTTCGGTCGCCTTGCTTGCGCGCAGGAAACCGGTTGCCGTCAGCGTGCCCATGGTGGACGGGGCGACGCGGGCCATGGTGGCACCCGCCAGACGCAGCAGCTTGGAGATACCAGCCGCTTCGCCTTCTGCGGCGGTAGCTTCGGCAGCGGCTGCGAAAGCCTTGCTCATGGTGATGCCGAGATCGCTGTCGCCGACCTTGCCGTCAAGCGCGATCAGGAATTCGCGCTGTTCTGCGAAAAGCTGCTTCCAGCTGTCGAAGAGGTTGATGAGATCGGAAGCCTTGATGGAGTTCATGGCGTTACCTCAACCGGCAATGTGCTTGAAGAACGGCGTGTTCGCCGAAGCGGCGATAAGCGGCTCCAGTTCGTCGTCCAGATGCAGCACGGAGATCGAAGCGCCAGCCATTTCCATGGCGGTGGCGAATTCGCCGATCCAGATGTGCTTTACCTTGACGCCGCGCTCGTCGAAAAGCTGGGCTACGCGACGGAACATGATGTAAAGTTCTTCCAGCGGGGTGCCGCCGAGACCGTTCAGCAGAACGGCAACTTCATCGCCCTTGGCATAATCCTGTTCGGCAAAGATGCGGCCCAGAAGCTGGTCGACAACGGAGTCGGCCGGTGCAAGCTTGGTGCGGCTGATGCCCGGTTCGCCATGGATGCCCATGCCGATTTCCATTTCATCGTCGCCGATGGAGAAAGTGGCATGGCCGATTTCAGGCACAACGCAGCTCGATAGCGCAACACCCATCGTGCGGGTGCGCAGGCGCGCCTTGTCGGCGAGACGCGTCACTTCATCGAGCGACAGGCCGTTGGCGGCTGCCGCACCGGCTGCCTTGTAGATGAAGAAAATGCCTGCAACGCCACGGCGCTTGTGTTCTTCACCGACGACCGACGAAGCTACGTCATCGTTGCCGACAACCTGCTTGACGGTGATGCCGTCGAGGTCGGCCAATTCCGCAGCCATGTCGAAATTGATGATGTCGCCCGTGTAGTTGCCATAGATGTAGAGCACGCCCGCGCCCTGATCGATAGCCTTGGTGACCTGATACATCTGTTCAGCGCTTGGCGACTGGAACACGCCACCGACAGCTGCGCCGTCGATCATGTTTTCGCCGATATAGCCGAGGAAGGTCGGCAGATGGCCCGAGCCGCCGCCGGTTGCGATGCCAACCTTGCCAGCCTTCGGCGTGGCGGTGACCATGCAGCGCTTGTCGTCATTGACGAAGGTGAGTTCGGGATGCGCCCGATAGATGCCTTCCAGCATCTCATCAACGAAATTGACTGGATCGTTCAGGAATTTCTTCATGATTTCCTCTTGAGATTATCGGGTTATTTCTTGCGCTGCTGGGTGACGAAGAAGGCGGCGGCCAGAAGAATGAAGCAGCCGACGACGAGACGCTGCCATGTGCTGGGAATGCCGACGAGCACCAGAACGCTGTTGATGACGGTGATGAGCAAAACGCCCAGAATGGTGCCGAAAACGCTGCCCGTGCCGCCGGTAATCCGTGCGCCGCCCAGAACCACAGCGGCGATGACGCTGATTTCGGTTCCGACAAAGTCGAACGGGCTGGACTGACGGTTGGCGCAAACATGGATGATGCCTGCAAGACCCGCGAGACCACCGGCATATCCGAACAGGAATAGGTGGATGGTACGCAGATTATAGCCGAGGCGGCTGGCGATCTGGCTGTTGCCGCCCATGGCGAAAATGGCACGGCCCATCAAGGTGCGGTTTAAGATCCACCAGGTCAGGATCGCCGCGGCTGGCAGGATCAGGAAGTAGAACGGCATGGTGATGGTGGCGCCATTGGCGGATCTCGAACTGGAACAAAGGCAGGCGGCCAAACGCGCCCATCGTCGGCGGCAGCGACATGATCCAGACCGTGCCGACGAACGCGAGCAAAAAGCCACGGAACAGATATTGCGTGCCAATGGTGACGATCAGCGACGGAACTTTCAGACTGTGTACCAAAACGCCGTTGATAAGGCCGAGAATGACGCCACCCGCAATCGCCATCAGGATGACGAAGACGATGGGCAGCGTCGGCATATAGGCCTGCACCAGAAGCGTCAGTGAATAGACTGTACAGGCGGCAATGGCCGTAAACGAGACATCGATGCCGCCAGCGGCGAGAATGATGAAGACGCCAAGCGCGAACAGGCCCATCACGACACTGGCGCGACCAATATCGATCAGGGTCGAAGCCTGCAGGAATGCAGGATTGACGATCGACACGATCACGCAGATCGCGACCAGAAGGAAGAAGGTGATGGATTCAGGGCGCCTGCGAATGAAGTCACCCAGCTTGAAGGACCGGGTCTGGCCCAGTTCCTGCTGATATTGCGACGCGCTCATTGCGGTAGCTCCTTTTGCGACGACATCATGGCTTGGTAGAGCTGGTCTTCCGTCGCCTCGGCGGCGTCAAATTCCTTGACGATGCTTCCCGCGTTCATGACGAGAATGCGGTCGGCGTTTTGCAGCAGTTCGGGCAGGTCATCGCTGACGATGATGAGACCCATGCCTGCTTCGGCCAGTGTCTGGATTGCGCGGTAGATTGTATCCTTCGATCCGACATCGACGCCGACAGTCGGGCCGTGCAGCACAAGCAGCTTCGGACCGATGCTGAGCCAGCGACCGATGAGAACGCGCTGCTGATTGCCGCCCGAAAGAGCGCCGACCGGCAGGTCCATATTTTTGGTATTGAGGCGCATCTGCTCCATCAGCGAGGCTGCGATTTCGCGGCCTTTCTTCTGGTCCACGATGCCGATCTTGTTGCTGAGGCGGGTCAGGATCAGCGCGATTTCGTTTTCGAAAATCGACTTGTCGAGGAAAAGCCCCTCGGCCAGACGATCCTCCGGCACATAGCCGATACCGAGTTCTATGGCTTCGGCAGGGTTCTTGACGTTGATCTTGCGGCCTTCGAGCGTAATCGCGCCGTTGGATGCCGGATCAACGCCGGTGATTGCCATTGCCAGCTCGTTGCGGCCAGAATCGGCAAGACCCGTAATGCCGAGAACCTCGCCCTTTCGGAGCGCCAGGTTGACATTCTTGAAATCCGGCGACGATAGACCGTCCAGTTTCAGCAGTTCTGCCTCGCCCGGCGTGCCGGTGCGGTAACGTTCGGCGTCAATTTCACGGCCGATCATCAGTTCGGACAACTGCTTCTTGGTGTAATTTTCAATCGGGCCTTGCGCCACGCACTGGCCGTCGCGAAACACGACGGCGTTACCGCCAATGCGATAGCATTCGTCGAGCTTGTGGGTCACGAAGAGGACGGCGACATTGTCTGCGCGCAGGCGATTGACGACTTCGATGAGGTTGTCGACTTCGCGGCGCGTCAGCGACGTGGTCGGCTCGTCCATGATGACCAGCTTGGCGCTCGTGGCGATCGCACGGGAAATGGCGACCAGCTGGCGCATGGCAAGCGGCAGTTCGGAAACGATGGTGTTCAGGAAGGCGCGGTCCGTCGGCAGCCCGACAGTGGCGAGCGCACGTTCCGCCGTCTGGCGCAGCTTGGTGCGGTCGAAACGGCGCAACAACTTGCCATTGCCTTCAACGAGCTGCTGATTAAGCGCTACGTTTTCGGCAACCGTGAGGTTAGGGATCAGTGAAAGGTCCTGATAGACGGTCTCGATGCCTGCAGCCAGTGACTGAATCGGATCGAGTTCTTTATAGGTCTTGCCGTTGAGAACAATTTCACCCTCGCTCGGACCATGCGCGCCGGACATGATCTTGATAACGGTGCTCTTGCCGCATCCATTCTCGCCGAGAAGGTGATAAGCCTCTCCTAGATCGAGCGTGAGGTCGATGCCGCGCAATGCATGCACGCCGCCGAACCGCTTGTGGATGTTGCGCAATTCGAGAAAACGTTCCGGTGTCCGGCCATTTTCCGTCTCATTGTTCATCGTAGTTGACACGTTAATTCCTCTGCCACAGTGCATCATTGCGCTTGCGCGCAGCGGTTCCGCTGTCGGCTGGTTGGCGGCAAAATCAACCGGGGTTAGTTGCCCGGATGCTTTCCATTCGCGGAAAGCACCCGAGGCCTTGACGCTAAGTGGCGATGGTGAACGGAACGGTCGCCACCCGCAGTCGGATCTTCTGAGACTTCTTAGAACAGGTGTTCCTTGTAGGAATCCTTGTCGGCGATAACCATGCCGTTACCGATGACGAGGAGGCCTTCGCCTGCACCCTTCTTCACCGAAACCTTGTTGTAGCCTTCAACGCCGAGGTCGATGCCGTCCTTGACTTCCTTCTTTTCCAGCAGAAGCTTGGCGACAGCATTCATCGCCATGCCAGCCTTCTGCGGGTCCCAGAAGCCGATAGCCGTGATGGCGCCGGATTCCAGAAGGTCAGCCGAAGGGTTCGGAAGGCCGGTGCCGACGAGGCAGACCTTGCCGCTTAAGCCCGCTTCATCGATCGCGCGGCCAATGCCGAGAACGTCGTTGCCAGCCGAACTCTGGAAGCCTTTCAGGTCAGGATGCTTGCGCAGGATTTCCTTGGCCTTCTCGTAGGTGCCGTTGGCATCGTCGAAGGATTCATTGTTCGGATCGACCAGCTGCATATCCGGGTACTGCTTGGCGTTTTCTTCAGCCGAGCCAACCCACTGCATATGCGTGCGGCTGCCGAGCGAACCAACGAAGGTCGTCCACTTGCCGCTCTTGCCCATGCACTGTGCAAGACGTTCGTTCAGGGCTTTGCCATAGTCGGCATTGTCGAATGCTTCGACGTCGGCCATGGTGTTGACCTGGTTGTCGGCTTCGTGGGTCACGACAACAATGCCGCGTTCGATGGCGCGCTTGAAGGTGCCTTCGAGAACAGCCGGATCCATCGGCACGACGGCCAGAGCGTTAACGCCCTTGGCAACCAGATCCTGAACGATCTGAAGCTGCTGTGCCGCGTCGGCAGTTGCCGGGCCGCTCTGGGTTGCAACCACATCCGGGTTGGCCTTCTGATAGGCTTCAACGCCGGTGTTCATGCGGTCGAACCACGGAATACCGCTGATCTTGACGACGGTTGCGATGACCGGCTTTTCCTGCGCGACCAGCGTGCCTGCGCCGCCTGCGAGTGCAGTGGCAGCAATGAGCGCACCAGTGAGCAGCTTCTTTGTCTTTGCTTTCATGACTTCCTCCTCGTTAAGAGTCCCTCAGTATTACGGTTTGGTGCTTGAGGGTTGAGCACCAATGGGTGCCTTGGAGCGATTGCCCAAGGTAAAGAAACTGGCGACGTCGTAGCGTCCGACAGCGAGGAATGCGAGCAGTAGCAGCCCCCAGGCAAAGTCGCGGACGAAGTTGGACAGTCCACCGAAGTTGAGCAGGCTCGACATGAGCTGCAAGGCGATGGCGCTCAGCACCACGCAGATGATACGACCGTAACCACCTTCTGGCTTCACGCCTGCCATCACGACGATGAGAATGGCGACCAGCAGATAAGAGCTGCCGTAATCATATTTCACATTGACGTTGCGTGCGGCGATGATGATGCCTGCAATGCCTGCCAGAAGGCCGCTTGTTGCATAGGTCGCAATCAGAACGCGGGCGCGGGGAAAACCGGCGAAGACGGCTGCCTTCGGGTTGGTGCCCATCAGCATCAGCCATGCGCCGAAAGGCGTGAAGCGAACCACGGCGCCGATCAGAATGGCGACCGCAAGGAAAATCAGAAAGCTGATCGGGACGGCGAGGAACATGTCATTGCCGATGCGCGACAACAGGTCAGGGCTGCCGACCATCACGGCGCGGCCTTCCGAGACCACGACGGCCAGACCCATGAAAGCCATCTGCGTGCCGAGCGTGCAGAGAATGGGCGTGATGTTGAAACGCGCAATCAGGATGCCATTGATAATGCCGCCTGCAAGGCCGACGATCAGCGCAAGCACGATGAATGCAATGCTGAAACCGAGCGGATTGACAGAGGCCGACACGAAAGACGATGCAATAACCGCTGCAACCACGCCTGCGAGATTGGCAAGCGCGATACCCGAAAGGTCGATGCCGCCATTGCCGGCGCACATGGCCAGCATCACGCCGATGGCGAGAAGGCCGATTTCAGGCACCTGACCAGCCATGGACTGCAAGTTGAACAGGGAGAGAAAAGACCCGCCGGAGATGTACGCGCCAAGCGCGAGCAATCCCACATTAATGACAACAAGCATGGCAAGCGGGTTGCTTGTCCTCTGCATGGTCTCCTCCTACAGCGTTTACTAAACAAAAACTTATTTCACTAAACCTATTGCCTAGCTGACGGCGATGTCAAGCGGATGCTGCTGAAAATTCCGTTGATTTGCGCAGGTTTTCAGCTTAATCGTTTTAAAAACACGGCTGTTGTGTTTACTAAACAAATTGTGTTTTATCGTGGTGCTTTCTCAGTAGCATGATGCGGATTTCCGAATAAGATGCGCATTGAAGAGGATTCCAGCCCATCCTTTCTGGCTTTGCCTGAGCGGGCGGTGGGGCCGAATGGGTCCAAGAGGGGAATGACGTGCTGATGACGGCAGCCGTGCGGAGCGTATGAAAAAGAAGAAATCTTTTACGATCAGAGATATTGCCGAGAATGCGGGTGTTTCCCCCGCCACGGTTTCGCTTGTGCTCAACGGCAAGGGAGAAATCTCTGGCGAGACCCGCACGCGTGTTCTTGAAGCCGTGTCGCGGCTGAATTACGTGCCGCGTGTGGCCAAGACCAGCAACGGCACCACAGGGCCGGGCGAGACGATTCGCTTCCTTAAAATTTCCAAGCACGGCGGCACGGTCAATCGCGATCACAGCGTATTCGTTTCGGACTATATCGACGGCATGTCGTCGGAAGCGTCCCGCCGCAATTACACGCTGGAGGTGGCGAGCTTCGAGGGGCAGCCGGTCAGCGCCGTGGCCGAGTCGCTGGCGGGTGCGCCGGTTCGCGGTGTCATCGCGCTCGGCACCGAATTGTCGGCGGTTGATATCCACATGATACAGGGCATGGGCCTGCCCACGGTCTTCATCGATACGTTTTACGATGTCGTTGAGGCCAATTTTGTCGACATGAACAATGAAGACGCCGTCTTCAAGGTGCTGTCGCATTTCAAGCAGTCCGGCTTCTCCCGCATAGGCTTTGTTGCGAGCCCCACCGAGACGATGAACTTCCGGTTGCGTCGTGAAGCCTATGTAAAGAACATGCAGCGGTTGAACCTCAAGGTTCAGCCCGAGGATATCCTGTCGGTCGAATCGACCTATGAAGGCGCTTATCGCGACACGCGCGAATTGCTGCAATCGGGGCATGAGCTTGCCGAATGCTATTTCTGCACCAATGACATTATTGCCTATGGCTTCATCCGGGCCCTGAAGGAAAGCGGCGTGCGCATACCGGAAGATGTTTCGGTGATCGGCTTCGACAATCTGCCGCAGAGCGCCACCATGGAGCCGATGCTGACGACGGTGGATGTCTCCAAGCGCAAGATCGGCAATCTGGCCGTGTCGATACTGGACGATCTGATCAATGCGGCTGACAAACAGCCTGCGGTCAAGGTGCTTGTGGGCGCTGACCTTGTGATCCGGCAGAGCGATTCGGTTCTGTCATCGCGGAAGAAGAAGCGTCCGCAGATGGAAGAAGCTGGCGAGTGACTGCATTATTCCTCGGCGGTCCAGATTTTCTCGAAAACGGTTTTCGTTCTCGTTGCGCCAAAGATTATTTGTTTATAGCTTCGATCCTAACGACAAGTGGTTTTCCGCATCTCGGGCGCTGGCAGGATAATATTGCCGTTGAAGCGGCTATAGATGAGTGACGTGAAAGCTGCTCTGATCGGATTTAAAAGGGGAATTCGAATGACCAGACAGCCCAATTCCGTTGAAGCTCGCGATATCGCTTATCATTTCCATTCAAACACCAATGCGCGCCGTCATGAAGAAATCGGCCCGGTGGTGATTGAAAAGGGCGATGGCATCTACGTCGAAGACAATAACGGCAAGCGCTACATTGAGGCGATGGCTGGGCTTTGGAGCGTCGGCGTCGGCTTTTCGGAAAAGCGTCTGGCCGATGCAGCGCATAAGCAGATGCTGAAGTTGCCTTATTCGCATACTTTCACGCATCGCTCGCATCCGCCGGTTATCGAACTGGCTGAAAAGCTGATCAGCATTGCGCCGGTGCCGATGAGCAAGGTTTATTTCACCAATTCCGGCTCCGAAGCCAACGACACGATTATCAAGATGTTGTGGTTCCGCGCTAATGCCATGGGCCAGCCGCAGCGCACCAAGATTATCGGTCGCAAGCGCGGTTATCATGGTGTGACGATTGCTTCGGCCAGCGCCACCGGCCTGCCGGTCAATCACAACTCGTTCAATCTGCCCCTGCCAGGCTTCCTGCACACGACGTGTCCGCATTATTACCGCGATGCGCTGCCGGGCGAGACGGTGGATGAATTCACCACGCGTCTTGCCAAGGAATTGGAGGACATGATCCTCGCGGAAGGACCGGAAACGGTTGCAGCTTTCATCGGCGAGCCGGTGATGGGCGCAGGGGGCGTTGTCGTGCCACCGGAAGGTTATTGGGAAAAGATTCAGGCCGTGCTGCAGAAATACGATATTCTGCTGATCGCCGACGAAGTGATCTGCGGTTTTGGTCGTACCGGCAACATGTTCGGTTCGCAGACCTTCAACATGAAGCCGGATATCATGACGCTGTCGAAGCAGATTTCGTCGTCTTATCTGCCGATCTCGGCTTTCATGTTCAACGACCGCGTCTATCAGCCGGTGGCCGATGAAAGCGCGCGTCTTGGCGTGTTCGGTCACGGCTATACGGGATCGGGCCATCCGGTCGCAGCCGCCGTTGCGGTTGAGAATCTCAAGATTATCGAAGAGCGTGATCTGGTGACCAATGCGCGTGAAACGGGTGCCTATATGCAAAAGCGCCTGCGCGAACTGGCCGATCATCCGCTGGTCGGCGAAGTGCGAGGCGTTGGTCTCATTGCGGCACTTGAGCTGGTTGGCGACAAGGCCACCAAGGCACCGCATGAGAAGGTTGGCGCGCTGGGCGGTCTTGCCAATGCTGCGATGTTCGGCAATGGGGTCATCACCCGCAATATGGGCGACGCAATTGCCTTCTGTCCGCCGATGATCATCACGCCTGCGCAGGTCGATGATGTTGTTGCGGCAACGAAGAAGTCGCTGGATGAGGTCGCGGCCTCGCTCGGTCGCAGTTGATCTGAAAACGCCTTCAAGGGACAAACAAAACCCGCATCAGCGATGATGCGGGTTTTCATTTTATGATGGAGAAAAACGCCTGTTCAATTGCCTGTTTGCAAGCGTTGAAAGATCAGATTTCCGATCGGTATGGCCGATGTTGCAGCTGGGGACGGTGCATTGCACACATGCAGCACACGTTTGGTCTGGTGGAATTTGAAGTCGTGAATGAGCTTGCCGTCTCGCGAAACGGCTTGCGCCCTTATCCCCGCACGATAAGGACGCAGGTCGCTTTCCTGCAGGGAAGGGCAATATTTCCGGCATTTTTCCAGATAGCTCGTCTTGAGGAGGCTATCCTTCATTTCTTCGAACCCGGACGAAAGATGGGCAGTAATCACCTTCCAGAAGCCCGGAAATGCGGCATAAGTCGCCATGTCACGCAGACTCGCCGAGAATTTGGGATAACCCTCGCGGGAAAGACCCAAAACGGCATTGGGACCGACGGTCAGGCTGCCATCGATCATTGGCGTCAGATGTATGCCGAGAAACGGCATTGAAGGATCGGGCACCGGATAGATCATTCGTTCAACGAGTTTGTTCAATTCGGGCCGTAAGGCATAGTATTCGCCGCGAAACGGCACGATCTGGAAATCGATATCGACGCCCGACCGGCGGGCAAGGCGGTCGGCCTGCAGACCGGCGCAGGCGATAACCTGCCTGCTTTCCCAAACCTTGTCGCCCGCATGAACGCGCGCGTTATCCGCCCGTTCTTCAATGCGATCGACACTGATATTGAATACGATATCGCCGCCCGCGGCGCGAATGAGATCGGCCATGGCGCGGCAGACCGCGCGATAATCAACAATACCGCTTTGCTCGACCAACAAAGCGGCAAGTCCGGTCACAGCGGGTTCGAATTCGCGTAATTCACCGCCATTGAGACGGCGGCAGGTGATGCCGTTTGCGGCGGCATTGGTTTCAAGGGCAGCAAGGCGCTGCACTTCCACATCGTTGGTCGCCACGACAAGCTTGCCCGGAACGCGATAGGCTATGTTGTTCTCGTCACAAAACTGCTTCGTCATGCGTTCGCCAGCGCGGCAAAGCTCTGCCTTGAAGCTGCCGGGCTGATAATAGATGCCCGCATGGATCACACCGCTATTATGGCCGGTCTGATGCATCGCAACGGCGTTTTCCTTTTCCAGCACCAGAATGCGGGCTGAAGGCTCTCTCCTGACAATGGTAAGCGCCGTGGCAAGGCCGACAATACCGCCACCAACGAGACAATAATCATACATGATGGCGCCCGATATTCGCTGCATGCTGCATCAAAATTACCTTCCACAAAGTAGCACAAGCGTCAATGTCCTATAACAGCAATGTAGCTTCTGCCGCGCGGACGGATAGTCCTCTTTTGGGTGCATATCCCGACGTTGCCGGTGGTGCGAATATTTTTCCTTTGCACGTAAAATTGGTATCCCGTTCCTCTACAACCGCCGCGCGTTGCTCGATCATTGTTGGTATTGGAAGCGCTTGAGGCCGGGGCACAGGCTGGCGCTTTCGGGGTAATCGACAGCTTGAACGAGGGCGTAGGATGACAATACTTACAAGACGTATTTTTCTGGCCGCTTCCACGGCTGTTATTGGGGTGGTGGCTGCAAGCGCAAGCTCCGCCGCTGATGTAAAAATCAATATCGGTTATCAAACGGTGGTTGAGCCGTCGAAGGTTGCGCAGGCCGATGGCGAATATGAAAAGGCGGCCAATGCCGACATCAATTGGCGCAAGTTCGATTCAGGCGCGGATGTGATTGCGGCTGTGGCTTCCGGCGATATCGACATCGGCTATGTCGGCTCCAGCCCGCTGGCTGCTGCCGCCAGCCGCGAACTGCCGATTGAGACGTTTTTCGTCGTGGGGCTGATCGGTGAATCCGAGGCGCTGGTCGCGCGGGATGCCGCCTCCGTCAAGGACCTCGCAGGCAAGAAGGTTGCCGTGCCGTTTGTCTCGACCACGCATTACAGCCTGCTGGCCGCGCTCAAGCATGAGGGCATGGACAGCAAGTCGGTGGAAATCCTCAATCTGCGTCCGCCGGAAATTGCCGCCGCTTTCGAACGCGGCGACATTGACGCCGCTTATGTCTGGGACCCGGCATTGGGCCAGATCAAGACCAAGGGCAAAGTCATTCTGGATTCGGCCAAGGTTGCCGAATGGGGTGCGCCAACCTTTGACGCATGGATCGTCCGCAAGGATTTCGCCAGCGAGCATCCGGCAGCGGTACGGGATTTCGTGAAGGTAACCGGCAAGGCCTATGATGCCTATAATTCCAAGCCGGAAGCCTGGGATGCCAAATCACCGCAGGCGGAAAAGATTGCCCGCCTGACCGGCGCCAAGCAGGAAGAAATTCCAGCGCTCCTGAAAGGCTATGTCTATCCGTCGCTGAAGGATCAGGCCTCTGCCGACTATCTGGGCGGCGCAACCGTGAAGGCGATTGCGGACACTTCCGCCTTCCTGAAGGAGCAGGGCAAGATCGACAACGCGCTGCCGGATTATGCGCCTTACGTCACCACGAAATTCGTGACGGACGCGCTCGCCAGCAACTGATCCTGAGCGTTTCAGATCGAACAAACCCCTGTCCGCCGACCATTCCGGCGGGCAGGGGCATTTGCGGTAACAGGTAGGGCATATGAGCCAGCTCAAACTCAGTCAGATCAGCGTGCACTATGGCGGCACTGCGACACCGGCGCTCAACAATGTATCGCTTGACCTCTCGGCGGGCGAATTCGTTGTACTCACCGGGCGTTCAGGTTGCGGAAAAACGTCGTTGCTCAATGTCGCTGCCGGATTGTTGCAGCCGCAAAGCGGCGCGGTGACGCGAAACGGTGTTCGTCTGCAAGGTGCAGGACAAGGGCGGGCGGTGGTGTTCCAACACGATGCGCTGTTTCCATGGTTCAACACGCGCGACAATGTCGCCTTTGCCTTGCGACTGAAAGCCATTCCCCAGAGCGAGCGACGCCGCATCGCCGATGAATTGCTGGCGCAGGTCCGGTTGGAAGGCGCGGGCGACAAGGCGATCTGGGAATTGTCGGGCGGCATGCGCCAGCGTGTCGGACTGGCGCGGGCGCTGGCCTCAAAGCCGGATTTTCTATTGATGGACGAGCCGCTGGGCGCACTCGACGCGCTGACGCGTGAACGCATGCAGACGCTGTTGCTCGACATATGGGGCAAAAGCGCGGCGGGCGTCCTGATGGTCACGCATGGCATTGAGGAAGCATTGCTGCTCGCAACCAGAATTGTCGTGATGCTGCCGCATCCGGGGCGGATCGAGCGGGTGTTCGATGTGAATTTCGGCAGGCGTTATCTGGCGGGCGAGCCAGTGCGGTCCATCAAGACGGACCCGGCGTTCCTGCAAGCGCGGGGCGAACTGGCGGATGCCATATTCGAAGGAGAAGCCGCATGAGTGTTTCGACAGAAACGCGCAGCTATGACGATATTGCGCAAAGCAAATCGGAGAGTTCCACTGATCTGCCCCGGCTGGGTTCACGGCCATGGCTGTCGTTATTTTCCGGCACGCGTGCGATCAGCGCGGCGACGATTGTTGCTCTCATCCTTGTCTGGTGGTTGGCGGCAAGCCTGAAACTGGTCTCGCCGGTCTTTTTGCCGTCGCCCGCACAGGTTCTGGCCAAGTTTTTCAGCGTGGCGCAAAACGGTTTCGTCGATGCGACGCTGGCGCAGCATCTGATCGCGAGTCTTGCCCGCGTTTTTGCGGCGCTGGTCGTTTCGATCGTCATTGCCGTGCCGGTCGGCCTTGCCATTGGCCTTAGTCCCGTCGGGCGGGGTATTCTCGACCCCATTCTGGAATTTCTGCGCCCGATCCCGCCGCTTGCTTATCTGCCGCTGGTGGTGATCTGGTTCGGCATCGGCGAAACGTCGAAAGTGCTGGTCATCTTTTTGGCGATGCTGGCGCCGATTGCGCTTTCCACGGCATCCGGCGTGCGCAGCGTTTCGCAGGAGCGTTTGAATGCTGCGCGCGCCTTCGATGCAAGTCGTCGGCAACTGGTGCGTTTCGTTGTGCTGCCGCATACGCTGCCCTCGATCTTTACCGGGGTGCGCATTGCGCTGGGCGCAGGCTGGACCACGCTGGTAGCCGCGGAACTGGTTGCAGCGACCAGAGGCCTTGGTTTCATGATCCAGTCGGCCGCGCAGTTCCTTGTGACCGATGTGGTGATCATGGGCATTATCGTCATTGCGCTGATCGCTTTTGCGTTTGAACTGTCGTTGCGCAAGCTTGAATCCGTGCTGGTGCCCTGGGCGGGGCGCGATTGAGGCAGCAGGCTTTACAATATGTCGTGCACTGTCTTGCGCGGCGATAGCGTTCGAGAAGTAAAGAATTTCCCCTGAACCCCGTGAGGTTAGACGTTCGTTTCTGTGGCTGCGCTTATTTGTCTCTAACATAAGAACAAGAAGAAGCCGGTGTTTCAGGAGCAGTATTGATGCGCATTACAAGACGTAAATTTGCAGGACTTCTCGCCGGTTCGGCTGCATTACCATTGATCGGCAGTGTGCCTGCTTTCGCGCAGGAAAACGTGCTGCGCATCGGTTACCAGAAATACGGCACGCTGGTTCTGCTCAAGGCGCGCGGCATTCTCGAAGAGAAGTTGCAGAAGATCGGCTTTGACGTGCGCTGGACCGAGTTTCCGGCAGGGCCACAGCTTCTCGAAGCGCTGAATGTCGGCGCGGTTGATTTTGGCACCACCGGCGAAACGCCGCCGATCTTCGCGCAGGCAGCCGGTGCGCCGCTTGTCTATATTGCGCATGAGCCTCCGGCGCCGACCGGCGAGGCCATTCTGGTGCCGAAGGACAGCCCCATCAAGACGGTTGCAGAGCTGAAGGGCAAGAACGTCGCGCTCAACAAAGGTTCGAATGTTCACTACCTTCTGGTCAAGGCGCTTGAAGATGCAGGCCTTGCCTATACCGACATCAAAACCACCTTCCTGCCACCTGCCGATGCGCGCGCCGCTTTTGAGCGTGGCGCAGTCGATGCCTGGGTGATCTGGGATCCTTTTCAGGCCGCAGCGGAAATCGCCATTGAAGCGCGCGAGTTGCGCAACGGCGAAGGGCTTGTGCCCAACCATCAGTTCTATCTTGGCGCAAAGCCCTTTGTGGATGCGAACCCGCAAGCCATCGATATCGTTATCGATGCGATTGCCGAGATCGATACATGGATCAAGGACAATACGGCGACGGTCGCGGCAGAACTTGCGCCTTCGGTCGGCATTCCGGAAAATGTTCTTGTCCGTGCCGTTGAGCGTCAGTCCTATGGCGTCAAGCCGCTCGATGCAGCGGTCATCGCCCAGCAGCAGGAAATTGCAGACACCTTCTTCAAACTCGGCCTCATTCCCAAGGAAATTTCCATTGCCGAGGTGACGCGCAAGGGAGCGGTTTGATGGCGGATTCAAGCATTTCGGGCATTTCCGGCTTTGCCGGTAAGAGCAGCACAGGCAATGTCCCGCGTTTCAAATCGCTCGGCAAACTGCTTGCACCATGGGCGCTGCCGATTGTTCTTTTGATCGTCTGGGAGATCGCCGCGCGTACCGGCCTGATCACGGCGCGATTGATGCCGGTTCCCAGCACGGTGGCGGCGGCATTCTGGAAGTCGCTGCTGGACGGAACGCTGATCTATCATACCTATATTTCCACACAGCGCGCCTTGATCGGTCTCGTCATCGGTGGTGGCTTGGGTTTTGTCGCCGGGATCGTCAACGGTCTCTGGAAACCAGCCGAAACGCTGCTCGACAGCACCTTGCAAATGCTGCGCAACATCCCGCATCTGGCGCTTATTCCGCTCGTCATCCTGTGGTTCGGGATTGATGAAACCGCCAAGATTTTTCTCGTTTCCATCGGCGTTTTCTTTCCGATCTATATCAACACGTTTTACGGCGTGCGCACCATCGATCCCCAATTGATCGAGATGGCGCATGTCTATGGGTTGGATCGGAAGGCGCTGATCCAGCGCATTATCTTGCCGGGTGCTCTGCCGTCGATCCTTGTCGGCCTGCGCTATGCTCTGGGCTTCATGTGGCTGACGCTGATCGTTGCCGAGACCATTTCGGCCACCAGCGGCATTGGCTATATGACCATGAATGCGCGTGAGTTTCTGATGACCGATGTGGTGTTGCTCGGCATCATCATCTATGCGCTTCTCGGCAAAGTGGCCGACACGGCAACCCGTCTCATCGAAAAGCGTGTGCTTGTCTGGCATCCGGCCTATCAGCCGGAGAAAGGCAAAAACTGATGGCTGCGGTTCAGGACACATATGATGTCGCAACGACCGCTCGCGGTGCGGAAGTGGATGGTGGATTGCCCATTTCGCTTTCCCGTGTCGACCGTACCTTCGGTAGCCTCAAGGTTCTGCGGCACTTCAACCTGGAGGTGCCGTCCGGGCAGTTTCTGGCCGTTGTCGGGCGCTCTGGCGGTGGCAAGTCCACGCTTCTGCGCCTGATTTCGGGGCTCGACCTGCCCGATGGCGGGCGCGTTACGGTGGGTGGAGAAGCGCTGACTGGCATCAGCCCATCGGTGCGTCTGCTGTTTCAGGAAGCACGGCTGGTGCCGTGGCAGCGCGTGACCGACAATGTCGGCATAGCGCGTGGCGAAAACTGGCGCGAGGCCGCACTCTCCGTCCTGTCGGATGTGGGGCTTGAAGGGCGCGGCAATGACTGGCCTTCCGTCCTGTCCGGCGGCCAGCGGCAGCGTGTGGCGTTGGCGAGGGCGCTGGTCAGCGATCCGAAAATCCTGCTTTTGGACGAGCCCTTTGGCGCGCTCGATGCGTTGACGCGTATCGAGATGCACCGTCTTCTGGAACGCATCTGGACGAAGCGTGGCTTTACGACGGTCCTGATCACCCACGATGTGGCCGAAGCTGTCGCACTCGCTGATCGGGTCATCGTTTTACGCGAGGGGTCGATTGCGCTCGATATCGACATTGATCTGGAGCGCCCGCGCCGCAAACTTGCCGATGCCCGCGCGATTGACCTGCAAAAGCGGATTCTGGACGCGGTGTAAGAGCCTGTTCCAAAAGTCGCCCTGTGCGGCTGCAAATGGCAATTTTCTACGTTCCGGTGCTCACGTACCTTAAGTACGCTCCGCTCCGGTACGCGAAAATCACCATTTTCACGCACACATGCTGCTTTTTGGTTCAGGCTCTAAGCGATCTCCCAAAAACACGATATGAAAAACGCTGCGATCTGAATTGATCGCGGCGCGAACCCGTGCCCGCCCTTGACAGCCATTGCGATATCGATAAATTCCAACTGGACTAGTGGAAAGACCAGTGGGTCAGTGGGAGCAGCGTTGATCGTCGCACATAATCTTCTGCTCGATAAGAACACGGGCCTGGGGCGAAACCTGGAGCGGCGTACCATCAAGGATGTGATCGCCGACAAGATCGCAGCGCTTATTGCGTCCGGTTTGCTGGCGGTGGGCGATGAGCTGCCGGGCGAACGCGAATTGTCCGCAGCGCTTTCGGTCAGTCGCCAGACGGTGCGCAGCGCCATCCAGACGCTTGCGGCGCGCGGTGTGCTGGAAGTTTCGCACGGATCGCGCACGCGCGTCGCCAAAGCCGATCTTACCGGCATGGCGGTCGGCATAACATCAAGGCTCAATGTCGATCTTTACGATGTCCATGCCGTGCATGCGGCGAGACTGCTGGTCGAGCAGCAGATCGTCGGCGATGCCGCCGAGCGCATTTCCGACGAAGCGCTGGATATATTGCGTCGCTCGCTCAAGGCGCAGATTGATTGCCTGAATGATCCGGTTCGTTTCCTGATCTGCGACCGCGAGTTTCACGTCACGATCTATCGTGAATGCGGAAACCCGCTGCTCGCCGACATCGTTACCGATCTTTACACCTATATGCTGGAGCATCGCCGCCGCGCCGTTGCGCAGCCGGGCGCAATTGATGGCAGTTTTTCCGACCATCAGGCGATCTTGCAAGCGCTTGAAAAGCGCGACCGCGAGGCGGCGATGGCGGCCTTCGCCGCGCATGAAGAACGCATTTATGTTTCAACCAAGAACTTGCTTGCCAAGGTGCGCGACAAGCGCGGCTGAGGGAGTTGGATGCGGTCAGCATCCGTGAATGGGAAAGGCGAAATCGCATGCATGTTTTGATTATCGGCGCAGCAGGAATGGTTGGCCGCAAGCTTTCCGAAGCAATCGCCCGTGATGGCGGCATTGACGGAAAGCCCGTCGAGCAGTTGACGCTGGTGGATGTGGTTGCGCCGACCCCGCCGGAGGGCTTTACTGGTACGGTCCATGCGAGCGCCGGGGATATTTCCGATCCAGCCGTCACACGCGCGCTGATTGCCAAGCGACCGGACCTTATCTTTCACCTGGCGGCCATCGTTTCCGGTGAAGCGGAACTCGATTTCGACAAAGGCTATGCGATCAATCTCGACGGTACGCGCTATCTGCTCGAGGCGATCCGCAAGGAAGGCGAAAAGGCGCCCTACAAACCGCGTGTTGTTTTCACCTCGTCCATTGCCGTGTTCGGCGCGCCATTCCCGGAAAAGATCGACGACGAGTTTTTCCTGACGCCGCGCACCAGCTATGGCGCGCAAAAGGCAATCGGCGAACTGCTGCTGGCAGACTATGCCCGCAAAGGCTTTCTGGATGGGATCGGCATTCGCCTGCCCACCGTCTGCATTCGTCCCGGCAAGCCAAACAAGGCGGCATCGGGCTTCTTCTCCAATATTCTGCGCGAACCGCTGGTCGGACAGGAAGCGATCCTGCCGGTCGATGAATCGGTACGCCATTGGCATGTGAGCCCGCGCCGGGCGGTTGGCTTCCTGCTTCATGCCGCGACTATCGATCTGGCTAAAGTCGGGCATCGTTGCATCCTCAATATGCCGGGTTTGTCTGCCACCGTTGGAGAACAAATTGAAGCATTGCGCCGTGTCGCTGGCGACAAGGCCGTGGCGCTTATCCGCCGGGAGTCCGACCCGCTGATTGAAGGCATCGTCGCCGGTTGGGCGCAGGACTTCGATGCGAGCCGCGCCATCGCGCTCGGTTTTGTCGGCGACAAATCCTTCGATGAAATCATCCGTATCCATATCGAGGATGAACTTGAGAAGGCCTGATCGGCAAGGCAACTGAAATAAAGGGAGGTTCGCATGGCGCCGGGCAAAACGGCAACCGTGATTGGTCTTGGCTCGATGGGGTGGGGCGCAGCCCTGTCCCTGCTGCGCGCGGGCTTTCAAGTCAAGGGCGTGGATATTCGTGACGAAGTGCTGAAGCGGTTCGCGGCGGAAGGCGGCGAGGCTTTTTCCGCACCTGCCGATGCGGGCAAAAGCGATGTCGTCTTTGTCTTCGTGGTCAATTCCGATCAGGCCAAGGAAGTGCTGTTCGGCCCGAAAGGCGCGGTGCAGACTGCGGCGCCCGGCACGGTATTTCTTCTATGCGTGACAATGGCGCCAAGCGTGACGGTCGAGATCGCTGCCAAGCTTGAAGCTGCGGGAATGGCGGTTATCGATGCACCGGTTTCTGGCGGTTTTCAAAAGGCGCTGACCGGCGAAATAACGGTCATGGGTTCCGGCGCGGATGCGGCTTTTGGCAAAGCTGCCCCGGCTCTGGACGCCGTTGCGGCCAAAGTGTTCCGGCTTGGGGAAGAGTTGGGCCTTGGCTCAAAAGTCAAGATGATCAATCAGTTGCTGGCAGGTGTTCACATCGCCGCTGCCGCTGAAGCGCTGACGCTGGCCGCCAAAGTGGGTCTCGACTTGCAAACTGTGTTCGATGTTATCCGCGTTTCTGCTGGTTCGTCCTGGATGTTCGAAAATCGCGGACCGCATATCGTCGATGGTGATTATACGCCGCGTTCTGCGGTCAATATTTTCGTCAAGGATATGGGGATTGTGGCTGGCGAAGCGTCTGATGCAGGCGGCTCCACGCCGCTTAGCGAAGCCGCGCTGGCCTTGTTCAAGCAAGCATCCGAGGCCGGTTTCGGCCTCGAAGACGATGCCGCCGTTGCCAAGATTTTGGCCGCGCGCAGCGGCATTGCCCTGCCGGGCATGGAGAAATAATCGATGGCTATCGTATTGGGCGCCATTGCTGATGACTTCACCGGAGCCACGGACCTTGCCGGACTATTGGCCCGCAGCGGCTATCCGGTTTCGCTGCGCTTCGGATTGCCCAGTGAAACTGACGCGGCGGAAACGACAGCGCCGTTCGAAATCATCGCGCTGAAATGCCGGACAGTTCCCGTTGATGAGGCCGTCGCTCAGGTGCGCGCGGCATATGCGTGGCTGAAAGCTGCCAGTGCGCAGCGGTTCTACTGGAAATATTGCTCGACTTTTGACAGCACTGCCGAGGGCAATATTGGGCCGGTCGCCGAAGCTTTGATGGCTGATATTGGCACGTCGCAGACGATCTATTGTCCGGCTTTTCCTGAAAACGGCCGCAGCATTTTCATGGGGCATCTTTTTGTCGGTGAACAGCCGCTGGACGAAAGCCCGATGAAGGATCATCCGCTGACGCCGATGCGGGATTCCAGCTTGGTGCGTTTGCTGCAACCGCAGGTCAAAGGCAAGGTCCGATTGGCCAATCGCCTCGTTGTGGCACGCGGTGCCGATGCCTTGAAAGCGCGTCTTGTGGAATTGGCCGGGCAGGGCGTGGCACATGTCATCGTTGATGCGGTCGCCGATGAGGACCTTGGAACCATTGCCGAGGCTACGCTTAATCTGCCCTTGCTCACCGGGGGTAGCGCGCTTGCCATGCCATTGCCGCGTCTGTTGGCTGAGGCAGGGCAGTTGCAGCAAGACAGGCAAGAGGCGCAGGAGCCTGCCGTTGGTGAAGGCCAAATCGTGCTTTCCGGCAGTTGTTCGGCGATGACACTCAAACAGGTTGCGCATTATGCGCAAAGAGCCGCGAGCTACCGGCTCGACCCGCTGGAACTGGCGGAACATGGCGCTGGCGAGGCTTTCGCGTGGCTCCGGCAGCGCTCATTGAATGAACCGAAGCTGATCTATGCCAGCGCAGAACCCGCATCGGTTCGTGCGGCGCAGGAAAAGCTTGGCGTGGAGCGGGCAGGCCAGATTGTCGAAGAGGCTCTTGCCGCTCTGGCGCGCGAGGCTTTCAGTCTTGACATTCGCCGTTTCGTGGTGGCGGGTGGTGAAACATCCGGCGCAGTGGCGCAGGCGCTTGGCGTCTCGCGCGTGATGGTCGGCAGGGAAATCGCCCCCGGCGTTCCGTGGACCTTTGCCACGATCAAGGGCGAGACAGCGGCGCTGGCGCTCAAATCAGGTAATTTCGGTTCCGAGAGCTTTTTTGAAACGGCGCTGCGCAAGCTGGGGGCAGTATGAGCGAAGAAGCGCGGCTACGCGAAAGCATATGCCTGATGGCGAAATCCATGTTCGACCGAGGGCTCACCGGCGGTTCGTCGGGCAATATTTCAGCCCGCTTGTCAGACGGGCGGTTGCTCGTCACCCCGACCGGCAGTTCTTTCGGCAATCTCGATCCGGCAAGGCTGGCCTTGTTTGACAGCGAAGGCAAATTTGTCGGCGGCGACAAGCCGACCAAGGAAATGCCGCTGCACGCTGCATTTTACGAAACGCGGGCAGCCAAAACGGGCGCTGTGGTGCATCTGCATTCCTGCCATTCCGTCGCGCTGTCCATGCTGCCGGATGTGGACCCGGACAATATGCTCCCGCCGCTGACCGCCTATTCGATTATGAAACTCGGTAAGGTAAAGCTGCTGCCCTATTTCATCCCCGGCGATCCCGCGATGGGCGATGCGATTCGTGGTCTGGCAGGCAAGCGAAGCGCCGTAATGCTGGCTAATCACGGTCCGGTCGTTGCCGCCAAGGATCTGGAAGCGGCGGTCTATGCCGTTGAAGAGCTTGAGGAAACCGCGAAGCTCGCCATGCTCACGCGCGGTTTGAAACCGAACATGCTGACGGAGGCGCAAATCCGCCAGATCGTCGATAAATTTGATGTGGAGTGGGATTGATATGGCGCGTTTTTCAGCCAATCTCGGCTTTCTCTGGCAAGAATTGCCGCTGCCTGACGCCATCCGCGCTGCAAAGGCCGCCGGTTTCGATGCTGTGGAATGCCATTGGCCCTATAAATTCGAACCTGGCGATGTCGCTGCCGCCTTGCGCGATACCGAATTGACGATGCTTGGCCTCAATACAATTCGCGGCAATGTCGAGGCTGGCGAGAACGGTCTGGCGGCGCTTGCCGGAAGGGAAGATGAGGCGCAGGCAGCGATTCGTCAGGCTGTGGATTATGCCGTCGCCATCGGTGCCCTGAATATCCATGTGATGGCCGGAAAAGCAGAAGGCGAAGCGGCGCATCGCATATTCATTGCAAATCTTACTTATGCCTGCGAACTGGCCGCCACCCACGGTATAACGATCTTGATCGAACCGCTCAATCATCGTGATGCGCCGGGATATTTTCTGAAGACATCAGAACAAGCTATTGCAATCATTCAAGAAGTGGCGGCAAGCAATCTGAAGCTGATGTTCGATTGCTACCATCTTCAAATCATGGAAGGCGATATCAGCAAACGGCTGGAAGCGTTGCAGCCGCATATCGGGCATGTCCAGATTGCGGCTGTGCCGGATAGAGCCGAGCCCGACCACGGCGAACTGGATTACCGGCATATTGTACAGTTGCTTGATGCTCTCGGCTATGAAAGGCCGCTCGGTGCCGAATATCGCCCGAAAACCACGACCGATGCCGGGCTGTCATGGCTGGTGGGGATGAAGGCTTCGCGATGAGGGCAACGGGTCGCACAATCTCTTTAGCTAATGTTTCGGGATTGCGGCAAAACGAGATTGACTCGCGGCCTTCGACCGGCCAACAATGGACAAGTGGTCCGTTCACCTTACCAGTTAAGGGTGAAACGGTTCCGGCAGGAAATTGACGGCATACGCAATAAGCGCGCCTGACTATCGGTTGCGCAGCATCGACCCACTATTGAAATTCGATAATGCATGCAGGCCGAAGCATATCCGCCCTCCGGGTTTCGAGGATCGTCAGGATCTTGCTTCAATAGAAAATTCAAATTGAAAACGCGCTCTGAGGCCGGGGCCGCAACACGGAGGAATGCTGCGATGAGTGAGGCAACGGGTGCGAAAAGTGGGGCCATTGCGCTTGTCACCGGCGGCGGTACAGGTGTGGGCCGCGCTATCGCCAAAGCCCTCGGAGCACA
The DNA here is from genome assembly GCF_030067775.1 of Ochrobactrum sp. SSR. Classification (NCBI taxonomy): domain Bacteria; kingdom Pseudomonadati; phylum Pseudomonadota; class Alphaproteobacteria; order Hyphomicrobiales; family Brucellaceae; genus Ochrobactrum; species Ochrobactrum sp. SSR. Next base: position 331,734 of record NZ_CP125970.1, read on the forward strand.
AGGTTATCACGTCGTGATTTCCGGTCGTCGCATCGATGTGCTGGAAAAGACAGCATCCGATCTTGCCTCGCAAACCGGTGGAAGCTTTCATCCAATCGCTGCCGATGTGGGCGACCCGGTCGCCGTGCGCAAACTGTTTGATGCGATTGTTGAAAAGTTCGGACGGCTCGACCTTCTGGTCAACAATGCGGGCGTTCTCGTTCCGGGCGTGCCGCTTGAAGAGGTTACGTTCGAAGACTGGAGCGCGATTGTCGGTGCCAATCTCACGGGCGCTTTTCTGTGCACGCAGCAGGCTTTCCGCGTGATGAAGGCGCAAAAGCCCGCGCGGCGGGCGGATCATCAATAATGGGTCCATTTCCGCCACCACGCCGCGCCCCAATTCAGCGCCTTATACGGCGACGAAACATGCCATTGCCGGGCTGACCAAATCAACCGCTCTCGACGGGCGTAATTTCGATATTGCCTGCGGCCAGATCGATATTGGCAATGCCGCCAGCGATATGACGCAGAAGATTTCCACCGGCGTCATTCAGGCCAATGGAACCATGGCGGCAGAGCCGACCATTGATCCTGCACATGTCGCAAACGCGGTTGTCTATATGGCAAGCCTGCCGCTCGACGCCAATGTGCTGACCATGACCGTCATGGCAACCAAGATGCCCTTTGTGGGTCGGGGTTAAATAAAAGCAGGAATGCGCACCGAAAGAGGAATTCGGCGCGGAGAGCATGCAAAGCAAGGAGAATATTCGCGAAAGATCTGAGCGTCGGAAGTGAGGAGCCGACATTCACATCTTCTGAAAATACAGAATGCAGTCTGGGAGGAGATGCATGGCCACTGTTCAGTTCGCCGAAGTGAAAAAGTCTTTCGGCAATTTCCCCGTCATCAAAGGCGTTAATATCGATATTGAAGACGGCGAGTTCGTCATTCTCGTCGGCCCCTCGGGTTGCGGAAAATCGACCCTGCTGCGCATGCTGGCCGGTCTGGAGAATATCTCCGGCGGCGAAATTCGCATCGGTGGCAGGCCGGTCAACAACCTGCCGCCCAAGGAACGCGATATCGCCATGGTGTTCCAGAATTATGCGCTCTATCCGCATATGACGGTCGCCAAGAACATGGCGTTCTCGCTGATGCTGAATTCAGCGCCGCAGGCGGAAATCGACAAGCGTGTGAATTATGCCGCTGGCATTCTGGGCCTAACCAATCTGCTCGACCGCTATCCGCGCCAGCTTTCCGGTGGTCAGCGCCAGCGCGTGGCTATGGGACGCGCCATTGTTCGCGATCCGCAGGTTTTCCTATTCGATGAGCCTTTGTCCAATCTCGACGCCAAGCTGCGCGTTGCGATGCGCGCCGAGATCAAGGAACTGCATCACCGCCTGAAAACGACGACCGTTTATGTGACGCACGACCAGATCGAAGCCATGACCATGGCCGACAAGATCGTCGTCATGCATGACGGCATTGTTGAGCAGGTGGGTTCGCCGCTGGAACTCTATGACAATCCCAACAATCTGTTTGTGGCGGGCTTTATCGGTTCTCCGGCTATGAACATGATCAAGGGCAAGCTTGATCCGCAAAACCCGCAGGTGTTCGTGGCTACCGATGGCACGAGGCTGCCCCTGTCGCGCAGCTATCCGCAGGCTGTGGGGCGAGACCTCGTTTACGGTCTGCGCCCGGAATATATCCGGCTTGACGGTGCGGGTCTGGCCGCGCCCGTGGTGGTGATCGAACCGACCGGCTATGAAACGCAGATGGTCGTGAATTTCGGCGGCACGGAAGTCACCTGTGTTTTCCGCGAACGCGTCGATGTGCGCCCCGGCGAGGCGATCAATATTTCTATCGACCCCGGCAATGTTCACCTCTTCGACGAAGAGAGCGGCATGCGCCTTATTGGATGAATTTATACAAGGCACGCTGAAGGAGGGGAGAGCCGGAGGCCGTGTCTTTTCTGGGAAAGTGCATTTCACCAGATAGCCGTTTTCGCCTGCAGGGACAGTGAACACGGCGTAACCAAGTCCCATTTTTGGAGGAGGAGCATAATGACTATCAGAAGAAGAACATTCCTGACAGGAACGGCAAGTCTTGTTGGCGCGGCGGGTTTGTCGGGCCTCGGCATCCGTCCGTCTTTTGCAGCCGAACCGGATTATAAGCCGGAAGCGGGCGCCAGCCTGCGCGTGTTGCGCTGGACGCCTTTTGTGAAGGGCGATGAGGAAAGCTGGCTCGCCAACACCAAGAAGTTTACCGAAGCCACCGGCGTGGAAGTGCGCATCGACAAGGAAAGCTGGGAAGATATTCGTCCAAAGGCTGCGGTTGCCGCCAATGTGGGCTCTGGCCCCGATATCGTGATGTGCTGGTTCGACGATGCCCACCAGTATCCTGACAAGTTGGTCGATCTGACGGAGCTTGGCACTTATCTCGACGGGAAATATGGCGGTTTCTATGACGGCCTCAAGGGTTATGCGACCCGCGAAGGCAAGTTCATCGCCATGCCGCTGACAGCAATCGGCAACGCGATTGTCTATCGCGACAGCCATATGAAAGCGGCTGGCTTCAGCGAATTCCCGCAGGACACCAAGGGCTTCCTTGAGCTTTGCAAGGCCATGAAAGCCAAGGGAACACCTGCTGGCTTCCCGCATGGCAAGGCTGTCGGTGACGGCAACAACTATGCGCATTGGCTGCTCTGGAGCCATGGTGCGCAGATGGTTGATGAAAGCGGCAAGGTGACGATCAACTCGCCGGAAACCATTGCCGCCATCAACTATGCCAAGGAGCTTTATGCGACCTTCATTCCGGGCACGGAAAGCTGGCTCGACATCAACAACAACCGTGCGTTCCTCGCCGGTCAGGTGTCGCTGACGGCCAATGGCGTTTCCATCTACTATGCGGCGAAGAATGATCCGAAACTTAGCGAATTCGCCGCTGACATGCGCAGCACGAACTTCCCCATTGGCCCGGTCGGCAAGAGCGTAGAACTGCACCAGACCAGCTCGCTTCTGCTGTTCAAGCATTCGAAATATCCGGAAGCAGCCAAGGCCTACATCAAATTCATGATGGAAGCCGATCAGATGAACGCCTGGCTTGAAGGTTCCAGCGCCTATTGCTGCCAGCCGCTCAAGGCTTTCGCGGATAATCCGGTGTGGAAGGCAAATCCGATCCATACGCCTTATGCCCGCGCTTCGGAAACGCTGCGTCCGAACGGCTATGCCGGTCCGCTCGGCTATGCTTCGGCAGCCGTCATGGCCGACTATGTTCTGGTCGACATGTTCGCCTCCGCCGTTACCGGTGCTTCCACGCCGGAAGAAGCTGTGGCGAGCGCCGAAAAACGCGCCAACCGCTATTATCGCGTCTAGTCGCTGGAGCGGAGGCGCGAAGCCTAACTTCGCGCCTCGTTTCTTTTTGGGTTCTGGAGATTTGTATCCATGACGATGACCAATTCACCCGGAGCCGGAGTATCCGGCGATCCCGGTGCGATAAAACGGCCTTTCATGTCTCGCCTTGCGAATAATCACAACATGCTGGGCTTTCTGTTCATGCTGCCCGCAGCGGTTTTTCTGGTCTGCTTCCTGACCTATCCGCTTGGTCTCGGCGTCTGGCTCGGCTTTACCGACACGAAGATTGGCCGCGATGGCATTTTCATCGGCTTGGAAAATTACGAGTTTCTGTGGGATGACAGTGTCTTCTGGCTGTCGGTGTTCAACACCGTACTCTACACAACCGTGGCGTCGGTGTTGAAATTCGGTCTCGGCCTCTGGCTCGCGCTGCTGTTGAACGAAAACCTGCCGTGCAAATCGTTCTTCCGCGCCATCGTGCTGTTGCCATGGGTGGTGCCGACCGTGCTTTCAGCACTGGCATTCTGGTGGATCTACGATTCCCAGTTCTCGATCATTTCGTGGTCGCTGATCAAAATGGGCCTCATCGATCAACCCATCAATTTCCTTGGCGATCCAACCAATGCGCGTCTTTCGGTGATTGCAGCCAATGTCTGGCGCGGCATTCCTTTCGTGGCGATTTCGCTTCTCGCTGGCTTGCAGACCATTCCCGCCTCATTGCAGGAAGCAGCATCGCTGGATGGTGCCTCAAGCTGGCAGCGGTTCCGGCATGTGACATTGCCGATGCTGACGCCGATCATCGCGGTGGTGATGACGTTCTCCGTGTTGTTCACCTTCACGGATTTCCAGTTGATCTACGTTCTGACCAAGGGCGGCCCGGTCAACGCAACCCACCTGATGGCGACCCTGTCTTTCCAGCGCGCCATTCCCGGCGGCCAATTGGGTGAGGGTGCTGCGATTGCGGTCGCGATGATCCCGTTCCTCCTTGCCGCCATCATGTTTTCTTTCTTCGGCTTGCAGCGTCGCAAATGGCAGCAGGGCGGAAGCGACTGACAATGGAGATGACCATGAATTCCAAGGCACCTTCCAATGAAGCCGCTTTGAAGGACGACAGCCAGGGCATGTCCTATCTCAATCGCCTGCCGCGGCGGGTGGTGACGATCTACATACCCATAGCGCTGTTCGTCTTCGTGCTGCTGTTTCCGTTTTACTGGATGGCGATCACCGCCGTAAAACCGAACTCGCAGCTGACGGATTATGACAATTTCAGCCCCTTCTGGGTGGTGGGGCCGACGCTTGACCATATCAAATATCTGCTGTTCGAGACCTCCTATCCGGGCTGGTTGTGGAACACGATGCTGGTGGCGACGGCTTCGACTTTCCTGTCGCTGATTGCTTCCGTGTTGGGCGCTTATGCGATTGAACGCATCCGCTTCACCGGCTCGCGCTCGGTTGGCCTGTTCATCTTTCTGGCCTATCTGGTGCCACCGTCGATCCTGTTCATTCCGCTGGCGTTCATCGTCTTCAAGCTCGGCATCTATGATTCACGTCTGGCGCTGATCTTCACCTATCCCACCTTCCTCATTCCTTTCTGTACATGGCTGCTGATGGGTTATTTTCGCTCAATACCCTTCGAGCTTGAGGAAAGTGCTCTGGTGGATGGCGCCAACCGGTGGCAGATTCTGCTCAAGATCATCCTGCCGCTGGCCGTGCCGGGGTTGATTTCGGCAGGCATCTTCGCCTTCACGCTTTCCTGGAACGAATTCATCTATGCGCTGACATTCATTCAGTCTTCCGAGAACAAGACTGTTCCCGTGGGCGTGCTGACCGAACTGGTGCGTGGCGATATTTTCGAATGGGGCGCGCTGATGGCGGGGGCGCTGTTCGGTTCGCTGCCGGTGGTGATCCTCTATTCGTTCTTCGTTGACTACTACGTGTCGTCGATGACCGGAGCGGTGAAGGAATAGGCGGATTTTCTGAATGCGCTGAACGCATTGTCAGATCCAGGAGTTTCTATGGGCCCGCTGCACAATTGGGTTTGTGCAGCGGGTCTTATTTTTTTCAGTGAGGGAATTTTAGCACTTGCCGATGCAATCAGGCAACGTTTCACAATCTATGATTGACCTATGCGTCAAATCTGCTGCGAGCGCCCTTGACAGGCGAATGGTTCGAAATAATTCTCTTAATTAGAAAGAACTGATTTGCGCGTTGAGGGGCGTGTTTCTTTTCAACGGCGGATATCGTTACACCAGAATGACTTGCTGTATTCTGTAGCAATTCATTTTGGGTGATATTTGTTCTCGGGCTTTTCCGCTCTTTCGTACATGCACAGTCCTAGAGATGTTCGTTCTCGTTGGAGTTTCCGGATGGCCAGTTGGAAATATGACCGTACTCTCGCTAACCATATGAAATCCGTGACTGTGCAAGGCGTATTGAGCCGGGCTTTTCCATCGCTGGCGCTTGCGGGATTGATGGCACTCGCCGGAACAGCCTTTCCGGATATTGTCGAAGCAGCGTGCTTCAATGTCACGCGCGCAATAGCGATCACCGGTTCCAGCACGGCGGAAGGCCAGCCGGATGAGGGCGAAACCATTACCTGCGATGCGACTGCGCCCAACCCTTTCACTTATGGCGTTATCGCGACCACGGGACAAGACTACATCACTGTGACGATCGGTGCGGGCACGATCATCGATGCGCTGGGTTCCGGCGTTTTGCTCGACGATTACGCCAATGCCGTCAACAACGGAACCATCACGACGACCTCGCTGAACGGCTTCGGCATGTCGAAGCAGTATATGGGGGAACTGGCCAATAACGGTACGATTGAGACGTCCGGCCAGACGGCGCATGGTATGCGCTCGTTGGGCGGCTTCGGGTTTCTGACCAATACGGGCACAGTCAGCGTCAGCGGCCTGAATGCCTATGGCGTCCTGGCGGGCGTCAATGAAACCGTCGTCAACTCCGGCACGATTTCGGCCACCGGCGATGGCGGTAATGGCGTCTATATGCTAGGCGGCACAGTCCTAACGAACACCGAAACGGGCGTGATCACCAGCACTTTGGCCACCGGTGTTCTCGGCGCCGGCAGCCGCTATACCGTGAGCAACGCCGGTATCATTACCGGCGGCAATGGCACGGCGATCAGTCTGGCGGGTGGTGTCAACACCATCAACGTGACGGGCGGTACCATAACGGGCGACGTGCTGACGGGAGCCGGGGTCGACACGCTGAACTGGACCGGCGCCGGGACGATTGCCGGTGAAATTCATCTCAATGACGGCGATGACGTTGCCAATCTAACGAATCTGACCAAAACGACTGTGCAGCCGACCACGCTCCTTGATGGCGGTCTCGGCACGGACGCGCTCACGCTGACCAATGTGCAGACTGCACAGCCGGAGCGTTTCATCAATTGGGAAAGCATCTCCCTGCTGTCCGGCTCGCAGCTCACCATGGGCGGCGACCTGACATTGGGTGACTCGGCGACGGAAACCGGCACATTGACCATCGACAGCACCAGCTCGGTTGTCGCCAGCGGGGGAAGCTATGCCATCTCGCCGAGTGTGGCGGGGACGGCCGTCGGCGTGACCAATGCAGGCCTGATCGATCTGGACGCCGGTGGCACTTCAGTCGGCGACAGGCTCACCATCAACGGAAACTATATCGGTTCGGATGGCGAACTGCGCCTCAACACGACCTTGGGTAATGACAGTTCCGCAACCGATATGCTGGTTGTGACCGGCGACACCGCAGGCAGCACGCTGGTCGATGTCGTCAATGTCAACGGGACTGGCGCCGTGACGACCGAAGGCATCAGGATCATCAGCGTCGATGGCGCTTCGGATGGTTCGTTTACGCTTCTGGGCGATTACGAGTTCGAGGGCGACCCTGCGGTCGTCGGCGGGGCCTATGCTTATCGGCTTTACAAGGGCGGTGTTTCGACGCCGAACGATGGCGACTGGTATCTCCGCTCGACAGTGAGTGCGGTGGAACCAGAACCCGAACCGGGCAACCCGGAGCCGGAGCCAGAAGAGCCGGGCGAGGAATTGCCACTCTACCAGCCGGGCGTTCCTGTCTATGAAGCCTATCCGCAATTGCTGCTCGGCCTGAACGGTCTTCCAACCTTGCAGCAGCGCGTGGGCAACCGCTACTGGAGCCATGCCGGCAATATCATGGTTGCCGAGGGGGCAGACCCGGTCGGCTCGCCTTATGCGTCGCCGCAGGAGGCAGGTGTCCTGATCGAAAACAACGGGATCTGGGGGCGTGTCGAAGGCGTGCATACCAGCATGGCGCCGCGCTTCTCCACCTCCCGCACGGATTACGATTTCAATACGTTCCGCATGCAGGCAGGGCTTGATGGTCTTTTCGTCGAGAATGAAAACGGCAAGCTGATCGGCGGGCTGACCGTGCATTACGTGCACGGCAAGGCCAGGACGCGCTCGATCTATGGCGACGGTGAAATATCGACCGATGGTTACGGTTTCGGGGGCACGCTGACCTGGTATGGTGAGAACGGCTTCTATCTCGACGGTCAGGCGCAGGCAACGTGGTATGATAGCGATCTGGAGTCCACGCTCGCGGGTTTCGACCTGATCAGCGGTAATAACGGCTTCGGTTATGCCCTGTCGCTCGAAAGCGGCAAGCGCATCATGCTGAACGAGCAATGGTCGGTGACGCCGCAGGCGCAACTGGTTTATTCGAATGTCGATTTCGACAGCTTCAATGATGTCTTCGATGCTGAAGTCAGTCTCAACCGGGGTGACAGCCTGCAAGGCCGTCTCGGCTTGAGCCTCGACCGCCAGAATTCGTGGTACAATGACAGGGGGTTGATCGACCGGACCTATGTGTACGGTATTGCCAATCTTTACTACGAGTTTCTGGATGGGACGAAAGTTGACGTTTCGGGCGCCAGCTTTACCAGTCGCAATGATCGCTTCTGGGGCGGTATCGGTCTCGGTGGCAGCTATAACTGGAACAACGATAAATATTCGCTCTATGGCGAAGGTTCGATCAACACCAGTCTGGCCAATTTCGGCGACAGCTACGCCTATAAGGGAACGGTCGGCTTCCGCGTGAAATGGTAGGTCACGATATTGAAGGACTGCCGGTGATGTAATCGCCGGCAGTCCTGTTTTATGAGGTAATTGGTTTAGATTATTGATTTTAAATAATTATCGCGGCTCTGTGGCCTGCGCCGCAGTATTCCCTCAGTCGTATTTTCCATGATTTGCAAGCGCCGAATCCAACCAGGCCCGTGATGAAATTCGGCATTTTTGCAATTTCTTATTGCAAATAATTTGCAATTGCAGAATATAAGCAGTCAACAGGGCTATACCCAAAATTGCAGGCCGGTTCGAACTGCGGTGGACAGTCCAATTATCAGTTGCAAATAAGTCTTAATAGCAGAAGGATGCGAAATGCTGAACAAGGTGAGACGAACTTTCCTGAAGGCAGCGACCGGAGCAGCATTGGCGGCAATATTGACCGCGATGTTTGCAATAGCTCCGGCTGGCGCACAGGAGAAATTCAAGGCGGTCACGACCTTCACCGTCATTGCCGACATTGCGCGCAACGTGGCGGGCGATGCGGCAATCGTTGAATCGATCACCAAGCCGGGCGCGGAAATCCATAATTATCAGCCGACACCCGGTGACATAAAGCGGGCGCAAGGTGCGCAGCTTGTTCTATGGAACGGGCTTAACCTCGAACTCTGGTTCGAAAAGTTCTTTCGCCACCTGAAGGACGTGCCGAGCGTTGTGGTGTCTGACGGCGTCGCTCCGATGGGCATTACGGAGGGACCGTATAGCGGCAAGCCTAACCCTCATGCCTGGATGTCGCCAACCGCCGCGCTGATCTATGTCGATAATATCCGCGATGCTTTCGTCAAATATGATCCGGCGAATGCCGCCACCTACACGGCAAATGCAGACGCCTATAAGCAGAAGATCCGCGCTGCAATCGAGCCGATCAAGGCGAAACTCGCCGCTGTTCCCGAGGACAAGCGTTGGCTCGTTTCGAGCGAAGGGGCGTTTTCCTATCTCGCGCGCGATTTCGGTCTGAAAGAGCTTTATCTGTGGCCGATCAATGCGGACCAGCAAGGCACGCCGCAGCAGGTGCGCAAGGTCATCGATGCCGTGCGCAAGAACGGCATTACCGTTGTCTTTTCCGAAAGCACGATTTCGCCAGCGCCAGCCGAGCAGGTGGCCCGCGAAACCGGGGCCCGCTATGGCGGCGTGCTTTACGTGGATTCCCTGACCGACAAGGACGGCCCGGTGCCGACCTATATCGACCTCTTGCGCGTCACCTCCGACACAATCGTCAAGGGACTGGCTGATCCGTCCTGATCCCTACAAATCTGGTGCCCGCCATCGTGGCGGGCACGCATTCGATCCTGATGAAAGAGATATCCGATGAATGCTCAACCCGACTGGCAGAGCCATTTCGGTTCCGGTTCTGAAGATGGCGGCATTTCCGTCGATGGCGCTACCGTCACTTATCGCAACGGTCTGACTGCCTTGCGCGACGCGAGTTTTCGCATCCCGACCGGCACAATTGCCGCTCTTGTCGGCGTCAATGGGTCAGGCAAATCCACCTTGTTCAAGGCGATCATGGGGTTTGTGCGTCTTGCGCGCGGCTCGATCCGGGTGCTGGGCATGACGGTTGACGAAGCCTTGCGCAAGAACCTCGTCGCCTATGTGCCGCAATCGGAAGAGGTGGACTGGAATTTTCCGGTTCTGGTTGAGGACGTGGTGATGATGGGCCGCTATGGCCATATGGGCATGATGCGGAGACCAAAGGCTGCTGATCATGAAGCGGTGGCCAATGCGCTTGCCCGCGTCAATATGAGCGAGTTTCGCAAGCGGCAGATCGGCGAGCTTTCGGGCGGGCAGAAGAAGCGCGTTTTCCTTGCCCGTGCGCTGGCGCAGGACGGTCGCGTGATCCTGCTGGACGAGCCGTTTACGGGGGTCGACGTCAAGACGGAAGAGCAGATCATCTCGCTGTTGCGCGAGTTGCGCGATGAAGGCCGCGTGATGCTGGTCTCAACGCATAATTTGGGTTCCGTGCCGGAGTTCTGCGACCGCACCATCCTGATAAAAGGCACGGTGCTGGCCTATGGGATGACGGCTGAGACATTCACCCAAAAAAATCTGGAAAAGACCTTTGGTGGCGTTCTGCGGCATTTCGTATTGAACGGACCGCAAGGCGAGGCTTCCGCCTCGATAGGCGTTATCAGCGACGATGAACGCCCGCTGATCTTGCAGGGCGGCAAGACTGCCATTCGCAACAGTGGCGATGGAGAAGGAGGGCAGGAATGATGGAAACACTCCTGCAGCCATTCACCTATAGCTATATGCTGGATGCGATGTGGGTGTCGGCGCTGGTCGGCGGCGTCTGCGCTTTCCTGTCCTGTTATCTGATGCTGAAGGGCTGGTCGCTGATCGGCGATGCCCTGTCCCATTCCATCGTTCCCGGCGTCGCTGGAGCCTATATGCTGGGGCTGCCGTTTTCCATTGGCGCCTTCTTTTCCGGCGGGCTGGCGGCAGGCGCCATGCTGTTTTTGAACCAGCGAACCAAGTTGAAGGAAGACGCCATTATCGGCCTTATCTTCTCAGGCTTTTTCGGTCTCGGCTTGTTCATGGTGTCGATCTCGCCGACCTCGGTAAACATCCAGACCATCGTGCTCGGCAATATTCTGGCGATTACGCCTGGCGACAAGCTGCAGCTCGGGATTATCGGCTTCGTGTCGCTCGCCCTTCTGCTCGTCAAATGGAAAGACCTCATGGTCACATTCTTCGACGAGACCCACGCACGTTCAATTGGCCTTAATCCGACCGCGCTGAAGATCATGTTCTTCACGCTTCTCTCGGCATCGACGGTGGCGGCGCTCCAGACGGTAGGCGCGTTCCTCGTCATCTGCATGGTGGTGACACCGGGAGCCACGGCCTATCTGCTGACGGATCGGTTTCCGCGACTGCTGGTCATCGCCGTGATAATCGGCGCTGCCACCAGTTTCGTCGGCGCCTATGCGAGTTATTTTCTCGATGGCGCGACGGGTGGCATCATTGTCGTGTTGCAGACGGCGATTTTCCTGAGCGCATTTTTCTTCGCACCCAAGCATGGTATGATTGCCAGCCGACGCCGCGCCGCCAGAACACAGGCCATGGAGGCGTCGCAGTGAACATTATCGACACGCTTCTTTCGCCATTCGAATTTCCATTCATGGTCAATGCGCTGGTGATTTCCGCCACTGTCGCTGTTCCCATGGCGCTGTTATCCTGCTTTCTCGTTCTAAAAGGTTGGTCGCTGATGGGCGATGCAATCAGCCACGCAGTGTTTCCCGGCGTGGTGATCGCCTATGTCGTGGGCTTTCCCTATGCGGTCGGCGCTTTCGTTGCGGGCATGTTTTGCGCCATCGCGACCGGCTTTTTGAAGGATAACAGCCGCATAAAGCAGGATACAGTCATGGGCGTGGTGTTTTCCGGCATGTTCGGGCTGGGACTGGTGCTCTATGTCAAGGTCAGGCCGGATGTGCATCTCGACCATATTTTGTTCGGCGATATGCTGGGCGTTTCGTGGTTCGATATTGGACAGGCAGGGCTGATTGCGCTGTTCACCTCCGCGATCATCGGCGTAAAATGGAAAGACTTCCTTTTGCATGCCTTCGATCCCGCGCAGGCGAGGGCGGTGGGCCTTCGGGTCAATCTCCTGCATTACGGCCTGCTGAGCCTCATCTCGCTGACGATTGTGGGTGCGTTGCAGGCTGTCGGTATCATCCTTGCCATCGCGATGCTGATCGCGCCGGGGGCCATTGCATTTCTCCTGACGCGTAAGTTCAGCACCATGCTGGTTCTGGCTGCGGTCATCGCGGCGGCGGGTTCGTTCATCGGCGTTTATCTGTCGTTCTTCATCGACAGCGCTCCGGCACCCACAATTGTGCTTTTGCTTTCAATGACTTTCGCCGCAGCTTTCATCTATGCGACCCGCAAGGCGGCACGAAACGAGGCATCGGAGATCGCTTGATAACAAGGCTTCTTCGAATCTCCCAATTTCCTGCATAGTGGCGAGATGAAGAAAGAAGCAACGGCATTGGCGATCTATCTGAAGCGCGGATTATCCACTGTGGCCATGATGCTCGTGGCGGCGATGTCCTGTCCTGCTCAGGCACAGGAACCGGGCAAGCCCGGCATTTGCGAGGCGGATAGTTTCGAGAATACGAAATATATCATCTGCAAGCCGGAAAACGGTGTCGCCGGGCTGCGGCTGTTCTGGAAAGGGGCCGACGACAAGCCCTATCGGACATTCTCCAGCGCTGCCAAGGCCGTCAGCGACGATGGCCGCAGACTGGTTTTCGCGTTGAATGCCGGAATGTACGGGCAGGATTTTGCGTCGATAGGCCTTTATATTGAGAACGGACAGCAACTGCGCCCCGCCAACAGGCAGAAAGGCGAAAGTGCAGGTGGTCCTGTGCCAAATTTCTACAAGAGGCCGAATGGTGTTTTCTTCTGGGACGACAAGGCGGCGGGAATTCTTCCGACCGACACGTTTTTGAAACGCCGGCCAAAGGTCAGTTTTGCCACCCAGTCAGGCCCCATGCTGGTCATCCGCAACAAATTGCACCGGGCCTTTATTGCCGGCTCGACGGACCGCACACGCCGCAGCGGCGTCGGTGTTTGCGAAAATGGCGCTGTGCGCTTAGCCATCAGCGAAGACCCGGTGAATTTTCATGATTTCGCGCGCATGTTTCGCGACCATTTGAAATGCCCGAATGCGCTGTTTCTCGATGGTGGAAACGGGACAGGCATTTATGATCCCGCTATGGGCCGCAACGACATATCCTGGCATGGCGGTTTTGGCCCGATTGTCGGCTTGGTGGAATAGCGCTTGCCGCCGCATCAGCCGTTGTCGGGTGTCTCGATCAGTTCCATGGCAAGCGCCCGCGCCGTGTCGGAAATATCGGGATTGAAAACCAGCCAATAGCCGTTTTCGCTCGTTAGCGATCGGTCGCAGGCGTGGACGAGTTGCCCGCGTTGCACTGCGCCATCAATCAGCCCGGCCCAGCCAAGCGCGACGCCCTGATCGGCAATCGCCGCCTCAATCACCAGATTATAGGTATTGAAGACGAGGCCGTAATTGCCGTCATCGATCTCCTCGCCGATGGCATTCAGCCACGATTGCCAGGTGAACCAGCGATCGCCCTGCAAGGTGTCGAGATGCAGAAGCGAGGCAGCACCAAGCCCCTTACCGGAGGGAAAGCCGCCGGATTTTTCGAGAAAAGCGGGCGAGCAGACCGGCACCACCTTTTCGCCGATGAAGGGGACGGAGCCTTCGGGAAAATCATTGCGCGCGCCAAAAAGGATTGCGATGTCTGCCTCGCGATAGTCGAGCGGCTGCAGCATGGAGGATGCCGTGATCCGCACATCCACCTCGGGATGTTTCGGCCTGAATTGCGCCACCCGCGGCATCAGCCAGAAAGTGGCAAAGCCGTAATCGGTTGCGATCCGCAAACCGGGCGAGCGCTGCCTGCGCCTGATCTGCTGCACGGCGTCTTCTATCCCATCCAGACCGGCGCGCACCGCTTCATAAAGGATTCGCCCATCGGGCAAAATTTCAACGCCACGCGCCCGCCTTGCAAACAGCGCAACACCCAAACGGTCTTCCATGCGTTTTATTTGATAGCTGACGGCAGGTTGCGTCATGCCGAGTTCACGCGCCGCAAGGGTCAGATTTTCCAAACGTCCGACCGCTTCGAAAACGCCAAGGCTGCCAAGATCCCAGGATGGAGAAACCATAAAGAACCTTTATATCTCCAATAAAAAATGAATGGGTTTTTCCTTAGCGTAAATGGTGTTTTCCTGAAAGTCGAAATGCAAGCCATAACGGTTTTTGATTGTACGAGATGCGGAATGCATCCATCAAGGAGGGGTCACCGATGCGCTATTTGAAGACGACTGCGCTGGCGTTTGCGGCGTTCACCGGGCTGGCGGGAACGGCTTATGCTGCCGATCCGGCTGCATGCGAAACCATCCGCCTGTCCGATCCGGGCTGGACAGATATCACCTCGACCAATTCCATCGCGAGCGTGCTGCTGACGGGGCTTGGCTATAAGCCCGATGTGAAGACGATGTCTGTGCCGATTGGCTATGAGGCCCTGAAGACTGGCAATCTCGACGTCTTCCTCGGCAACTGGATGCCCGCTCAGCAGAAATTCCGCGACGATCTCGACAAGGCCAAAGCAGCCGAAGTGATCGTCAAGAATCTTGAAGGTGCGAAGTTCACGCTCGCAGTGCCGGATTATGTCGCAAGCGAAGGCATCAAGGATTTTGCCGATCTTGCCGCGCAGGGCGATAAATTCGGCAAGGAGATTTACGGTATTGAGCCCGGCGCTCCCGCCAACCAGAATATCCAGAAGATCATTGAAGACCCGAAATTCAAGCTCGACGGCTGGAAGATCGTGGAATCCAGCGAGCAGGCCATGCTGGCGCAGGTGGACCGCAAGAACAAGGACAAGGGCTGGGTGGTGTTTCTCGCCTGGGCGCCGCATCCGATGAACACCAAACTGAAGATTGTATATTTGTCGGGCGGCGATGATTATTTCGGTCCGAACTATGGTGGCGCCGAAGTCTACACGCTGGCCCGCACCGGCTGGTCGGCGAACTGCCCGAACGCTGCAACCTTTTTCAAGAACCTCACCTTCACCGTCGATATTGAAAACGAACTGATGGGCAAGATTCTGGACGATGGTGCGGAAGGCCCTGCGGCTGCGAAGGAATGGCTGAAAGCTAATCCTGAGCAGATCGACAAGTGGCTGGCAGGCGTAACGACGCTGAAGGGCGAACCCGGTGCTGCTGCCGTCAAGGCAAGCATCGGCCTCTGATCGTCAGACGCAAAAGACTATAAGGCGGGCATTTCGATGCCCGCCATTTCGCGTTTCACTTCTGCCAAATGGTTCTGCACAAATGAAAAAGCCGAATATTCTCATTCTCATGGTCGACCAGTTGAACGGAACGTTCTTTCCGGATGGCCCCGCCGATTTTCTGCATGTTCCGCATTTGCGCAAGCTTGCCAAACGCTCGACCCGTTTTGCCAATTGCTACACGGCGAGCCCGCTTTGCGCTCCGGCTCGTGCCTCGTTGATGTCGGGCCAATTGCCGTTCCGCACCGGCGTTTATGATAATGCAGCCGAATTCTCGTCCGAAATTCCAACCTATGCGCATCATTTGCGCAATGCCGGTTATCAGACAGCGCTTTCCGGCAAGATGCATTTTGTCGGCCCGGATCAGCTGCACGGCTTCGAACAGCGCCTGACGACGGATATTTACCCCGCCGATTTTGGCTGGACGCCCGATTATCGCAAGCCCGGAGAGCGCATCGACTGGTGGTATCACAATCTGGGTTCCATCACCGGGGCCGGTTCTGCGGAAATCACCAACCAGCTCGAATATGATGACGAAGTTGCCTATCAGGCCGAAGCAAAGCTTTACGATCTGGCACGCGGTCATGATAAGCGTCCGTGGTGCCTGACGGTCAGCTTCACTCACCCGCACGATCCCTATGTTGCGCGCAAGCGCTTCTTCGACCTCTATGCGGATATACCGGAACTCGATCCGAAGATCGGACCTCTGCCGGAGGGCGAAATCGATCCCCATAGCGAGCGGCTGCTTCGTGCC
This sequence comes from Ochrobactrum sp. SSR, assembly GCF_030067775.1. Taxonomy (NCBI): domain Bacteria; kingdom Pseudomonadati; phylum Pseudomonadota; class Alphaproteobacteria; order Hyphomicrobiales; family Brucellaceae; genus Ochrobactrum; species Ochrobactrum sp. SSR. Next base: position 347,732 of record NZ_CP125970.1, read on the forward strand.
TGCAAGGCTGAGGATTATGAGCTGACGCGCGAGCAGATCAGGGCGGCGCGACAGGCTTATTTCGCCAATATTTGCTACGTCGATGAGAAGATCGGCGGCCTCCTGGACGTGATCGAGCGCTGTAACATGGCGGATGATACGATCGTCATCTTCACCTCGGATCATGGCGATATGCTTGGTGAACGCGGCATGTGGTTCAAGATGAGCTTCTTCGAAGGTTCAGCACGGGTGCCGTTGATGATCGCCGCTCCGCAGATGCCTGCGGGCCTTATCAATACGCCTGCGTCAACGCTTGATGTGCTACCCACGCTTGCGGATCTTGCCGGCATCGACCTCAATGGCATCATGCCGTGGACGGATGGCGTTTCACTGCTGGAAGTCGCTTCGGGTGCAAAGGAACGCGGCGCGGTGCCGTGTGAATATGCGGCTGAAGGTACGATCGCGCCGATGGTTTCACTGCGTGACGGGCCATGGAAGCTCAATCTCTGTCATGTCGATCCACCGCAATTGTACAATCTCGCTGACGACCCGGATGAACTGCAAAATTTGGCAAAGTGCCCGGAGCATCGCGCGATGCTCGAACAACTGATGGACAAGGCACAGGGGCGCTGGAACCTCGAACTCTACGATGCGAATGTTCGCGCAAGCCAGGCCCGCCGCAATGTGGTCTATCCGGCCCTGCGCAACGGCGCTTATTACCCGTGGGATTACCAGCCGCTGCAAAAGGCATCCGAACGCTATATGCGAAACCACATGGACCTGAACGTGCTGGAGGATAACCAGCGTTTTCCACGCGGCTAGCATCAGGTCGAAGCCGGGCATCTCGTCCGGCTTCTCCTGTTATCGCGTTTACAGATCGACCGGGCGGCCTGAGGCTTCTTCCTCAAGCGTGACAGCGACATCGGCATTTGCCGAAAGCCTGACTTTGTCGCTTTCGATATCGGCGACGAAGCCCAACTCAATATAGTGATGATGGTCGGCGTGCTGTCCGGAATTATCGGACTTCTTCAGCTTGATCCGGTTTCCTTCCAGCCGATCCACTGTTCCGACATGCACACCGTCTGCGCCGATCACTTCCATATTCTCGTGAATTCTGTGCTGCATAGCGATTTCCTCTGCTTTAGCTTCATATGAATTCAGCAAATTGCCAATGCGATTGCCGTTCCTAAACTAGTGCACCTTTGCCGTTTGGCCATGGCAGAGAGTAATGGATAACCGGTCGGTCATCGAAATGAGCATTAATCGTTCGGTAAACCTAGCTGTCTTTGTGCTCTGGCTGATCTTTGAGTATCTGCGCAGCTCTTGCTCTGTAGTTGTCTTTCACTTCGTCGGAGACCCCGCCGCTCACACTGGCACCGCTGACGATTTTGCCAACGGTTGAATCCCAGTCCAGATCAGGATCCGGGTTTTCGCGATCAAATAATTGCTTCGCGAGTTCTTCAATCTCGAGCTGCTTTTCAAGTTCGCCACTCATGTCTCTCTCCTGCTACAAAATGACGTTCAGGGCAGTCGCCCGCTGCCATCTTCGTGATGGCGAACCATATATTTGCGAATGAGCAGATCGAGCGCATCTCTGGCCTCCGTCTCAGTCAACCGCGCCTGAACGTGCCCCTCAATTGAAACAACTTCACCGCTGAACTTATCAAAAACGGACCAAGTGCCGTCGTGCTCCCGCCGAACATCAAATCCGTTTTCAATCATAGGGGCCTCCATTCGTTACATCTGCCGCCCGTCCTGTGCCTGTAGCTCTCTTTCTTGTTGAACACGCTCAAGGATCGTAAAGGCAGCTTGGGCGGCATCCTCTGTCAACGCGATTTGCAGCCGACCTTTGAATGTGATGGGGCGCTGGGTTGCCCCATCCACCACTGACCAGGTGCCGTTTCCGCATCTCAATGTTTTATAGGTGGTCGCCATTCTTCCCTCCGGATCCCTGCTGTTTTGAGCCACTGTCCGCTCCCGCATGTTCCACCACGCTTATACGCGGTTGGTGTTACAACACCGCTGGCGCCAAATTGTTTCTCTCGAACGGACATTATATGAACGCCCTCATGGAACCCTGCGCGGTGAAAATCTGAGGTAAAATGACGGGAAGACGGCCTTGTTGTTATTGCTCATCCCCGGTGTCGCCCTGTGGGGCGGTCGATTTTCCATTCGAGAAAAGAACGAGCGTAAGCAGCGCAAAGGCCATCACAATAACTGCAACGTCAAAGGCATTTACAGCGCACGCAATGCCAATGGCACCTGTCGCCCAAAGGCTGGCGGCGGTGGCGGTACCTTTCACCGACGAGCTTAAACGAAGGATGGCGCCTCCGCCGATAAAGCCCATTCCTGTGATGACGCCCTCAATAATGCGGGCGAGCGCTTCGGGATTGTCGGTCGTAATCCCTTCTGTTGCCTGGATAAAGCCGCAGCTGGCCACTGCCACGAGCGGAAATGTTCGAAGGCCAGCGCTTCGTTCTTCTCGTTCTCGATGCCAGCCTATCGGCAGCGCCAGAATGTATGCGGCTGCCAAGGCGATGACGTGTGGCCAAACGTTGAAATTGTCGGACTTTAGCGCCTCTTGAAGCGCGGTTTGAAGCTGATCCATGTTTCTCGTCGCTTTGAGGTGAAGGCCTCAGTAAACGAACGTGTTTCGATTACGTTCCGAAGCCATTCAAATGGCGCGGCGGCTGAAAGAGGCGACAAGAGCGCTTTCAGCTATGGAGTGAGCGTTTTTTGTAGAGAAGGCGACGCCGTTCTGGAAGAGCAGAATATTTGTTGATAATATTAGTGGAAGCTAATTTATTGAATAGCTGGTGCCGCTTAGGTGACTCGAACACCTGACCCCATCATTACGAATGATGTGCTCTACCGACTGAGCTAAAGCGGCCCGGGAACCTTCGTTCCAACTCCGTTAAGAGATTCCATTCGTTTCCGTCTGGACGGTGCGCTGATAACCAAAAGCAGAACGGAAAGCAAGGCCGAAATCGAAAAACGGTCAGATTGTTTCAAACCTTGTGAAAACAGGGCCTTCCATCGGAGAGGCCCTGTTCGAAACGCGCTGGCAATGTGCCTTATGCGCCAGCGCAGAGTTGACTGCGCGCTTCCTTATATTCCCGCTCCAGACGGTCGATCAGCGTGGCCGCCGGTGCAACCTCATGAATGGCGCCGATGCCCTGTCCGCAGCCCCAGATATCCTTCCACGCTTTCGCGCCTTCTTTGTGCGCCTGATCAAAATCCATCTTCGATGCATCGGCTTCCGGCAGATTGTCTGGGTCAAGGCCGGACTGGGTGATGGAGGGCTTCAGATAATTGCCTGCGATGCCGGTAAAATAGTTCGAATAGACGATATCGGCCGCCGTCGAATCGACAATCATCTGCTTGTAGGCATCAACCGCGCGGGCTTCCGTCGTCGCGATGAAGGGTGAGCCGATATAGGCGAGGTCTGCGCCCATGGCCTGCGCAGCCAGAATCGAACGGCCATTGGCGATGGCACCGGAAAGAAGCAGTGGGCCATCAAACCAGGCGCGGATTTCCTGCACCAATGCGAAAGGAGATAGGGGGCCAGCATGGCCGCCCGCACCGGCTGCGACAGCGATCAGGCCATCTGCACCCTTGCGGATGGCCGAATTGGCGTGGCGATTATTGATGACGTCGTGCAGCACAATGCCGCCGTAGGAATGGATCGCTGCGTTCACCTCGGGCACTGCGCCGAGTGAAGAAATGACAATCGGCACTTTGTATTTCACACAGAGGCCGAGATCATGTTCCAGCCGCTTGTTGGAACGGTGAACGATCTGGTTGACCGCGAATGGTGCTGCCGGACGGTCCGGATTGGCCTTGTCGTGAGCGGCGAGGCCTTCGGTGATCTCAGCCAGCCACTCATCCAACTGCGCTTCAGGGCGCGCGTTAAGGGCAGGGAACGAACCAACGACGCCAGCCTTGCATTGCGCCATCACAAGCGCCGGATGCGAAATGATGAATAGGGGCGCGCCGACAACAGGAATGCGCAATCTGTTCTTCAAACTATCCGGCAAGGCCATATTATTCTCCTCAAAAATTGACGTTTGCGTAAACGTAATATCTCTACCACGCCTGTACAGAACGGCAATACGAAAGATTAAATTAGATTCGGTTTTGGAACCAAGCGTAAGCATCTCTGGTGCCAGCACAAAACGCGCGGGCGAAGAATGGTCAGGCCTTCGGTTTAGCTTCGGCTTCTATGCTCGGATGATGATTCTGTCGCAACAGCCATGGTTTTGCGGTTCGATTTAGGCCGGTGGGTTACAAAGCTGAGATAAAACATGAAGATGGCTAGGCTAGGAATTTGCCGCGAAGTTTAGGAAACTGACCGATAAATCATGCTCTTGAACGGTCGCTGAATCACATGTCGGATGAGGTTTCTGCATCAGATTCAATCTGCTAGGGTGAGGCGACGGCACCAAAGGTTCGGGGAAAAGCACGGTGAAAGTCGATATTTGGCAACGAGGCGGGTCTTATCAGGTAGCCAAATCAGTTATTGAACGGCTAAATGCCTTGATTCAGACGTTAAATTCGCTGAGGCTTGGAAAAAGCCGCTTTCTGAAAGTCGGTTTGGAACTTTAGGAATAAGCACAGGCGGGAAACGCGAACACGGGGACGAGTGGCCTTTGGATAGTATAGAACGCGCTATCAGAAACGCATTTGCCAAAGCGGATGCTTATAACCCTGCGACCCGTCAGCGTATATACGAATCCGCATGGGGTGCCCATGAGCGCGCGCTCGCGGCCAACACTGCTTTGAGCGACGCCCAAAAAGAACAGCGCCGCCAGAAGCTGAAGGATGCCATTTCCAGCATCGAGCAGGAATTCTCCGCCCCGCGCCAGAATGAAGACAAGGCAGAGCCATCGCTGGATGCGCCGCATCGCGATGATCCTGTCCTGGGTGCTGCTGTGGGCAGTGCTCCGGCGCTCGATACCGGCGATATACGTTCCCGATCCACGAAGAAAAAGGGCGGAAGCGCCGATCTCGGCTATGAAGGCGGTGTCTCGCGCAAGGAAAAGCGCGGCAAGAAGAAGCGGCATTCGCCCTTCTACAGCTATGGCATTCCGGCGCTGGTGCTGTTTGTCGCCGTCATGATCGGCTATTCGCTTTATAGCAGCTTCATCGATTTGAGCCGTGGTCCATCCAGCAGTCCGCTGCACAGCGATGGAAGCGGCGCGCCGCTGAAGGATGGTGAAGAGCCGGGCGGGGCGAAGTGGATTACCATTTTCCAGCCGTCTGAAGCGACACGCATGTCGGTGCAAGGGCGCGCCACCGCAGAAATCCTGCGTGATGGCCCGAGCAGCTTTGCACGCGTGAAATCTTCCGGTGAAGGCGATACGGTTACCTTCGATGTTGGCGAAGGCATTCTGGACCAGCTCGCTGGCAAGACAGCCACATTCGATATCATCGCCAAGGCCGATGGCGGCAAGATAACCCAAATGTCTGTCAGTTGCGATTTCGCAGGCTTTGGCGATTGCGGGCGCAGACGGTATGACGTGGGTGAATCGCGCAACGATTTTCTGTTCGATCTGGATTTCGCAGGTGACAAGAAGGCAGGCCGCGCCGGTGTCATCACGATCAATTCCGATCTGACCGGAACCGGAAAGCCGGTCGATATCTACGAAATTCGCGTTTCGGCGAATGCACAGTAGTCATTGAAAAACAGAGAGTTGCTGGCTTTTCTTCTCCGGGTTTGGAGGAGATTTAGCTGAGCAGCTTTTCCAGCGTTTCAAGCCGATCCGCTTCGCGGGGCGGTTTATCCCAGCGCAGGCGCGAGAAGCGCGGAAAACGCATGGCGACACCGGATTTATGTCGTGTTGAGCGGTTCAATCCCTCAAAGGCCACTTCCACGACCAGACCGTGATCGGGTTCTGCGCGGACCGAACGCACCGGGCCGAAACGCTCGATGGTGTTTTCGCGAACAAATTTGTCCAGCAGTTTCAGTTCCTCATCGGTGAAGCCGAAATAGGCCTTGCCGACCGGCACCAGAACCGGCTCGTCTTCCGGTCCTGTCCAGACCGCGAAGGTGAAGTCGGAATAGTAGCTGGAGCGTTTGCCGTGGCCGCGCTGCGCGTAGACAACCACCGCATCGACAGTGAACGGATCGCGCTTCCATTTGAACCACGGTCCCTTGGGGCGACCGGGAAGATAGGCACTATCATGCCGTTTCAACATCACGCCCTCGATGACCGGGTGCGGAGGGTTGACGCGCAAGGCGGCCAGTTCGCCGAAATCGGCGAAGGACAGCACGGGCGACAGATCGAACCGGCGCGGGTCGAGTGTGCTGACGAAGGTTTGAAGGCGTTTGCGGCGCTCGGCAAAGGGCAGGGCGCGCAAATCCTCACCGGATTGCTGGTTGCCGTCTTGCAATAGATCATAAGCGCGGATGAAAGCCGGATAGTCGCGCAATTGTTTGGCGCTGACGGTCTTGCGGTTCAATCGCTGCTGCAGGTCGGAGAAAGTGGCGGTTTCAATGCCGGTTTCACCGTGATGCCCGACGAGAAGTTCGCCATCAATGGCGCCTTCAAAGTCCATTGCCTCCAGCACATCCGGAAATGCGCCGGAAATATCATCGCCGGTGCGTGAATAAAGCTTGCGCACCCCGTTTTCCGAGACGGCTTGCACACGAATCCCGTCCCATTTCCATTCCGCGCTGAATGCGGCTGGATCGAGCGAGGAAATCTCTGCTTCATCCAGTGCGGTGGCCAGCATGACAGGGCGAAAGGGCGCATCGGCAGTTGCGGCTGGTTTGGGAGCAAGGCCTTCCAGCCAGGCAAACAGCGCCGTATAGGGCGGTGACTGGCCATGCCAGAGTTCTTCGATCTCCGTCACGTCCACGCCGCCGAAATCGGCGAGCGCCTGTTTGGCAAGACGCGCTGAAACGCCGATGCGCAAGCCGCCGGTTACAAGTTTCAGCAGGGCATAACGCTCCGATATGCCGAGAAGATCAAGCCAGCCTGCAACCAGTATCGGGCCTTCACGGCGCGAGGCATGTTGCAGTTCGTGCACCACAACGCCGAGCGAAAGATTGGTGCCCGGCGAGGTCTCGCTGGGGCCGGGCCAGATCAGCGAAATGGTTTCGGCCAGATCGCCGACATAATCATAGGAATAAGCGAAAAGCGTCAGGTCCGTCCGTTCCGCGATCAGGGCGCGCAGCATGGCGGGTTTCACGCTTTGCAATTCCAGATCGCGCGTGATGGCGGCCAGCGCCAGCCCACGGTCGGGATCGGGTGTGGTGCGGAAATAATCGGCAAGCAGGCGTAGCTTGCCATTACGCTGCGGGGTGAGAACCAGACGGTCGAGAAGTTCGGCGAAAGCGCGCATCAATCGCCCTCATCTTCGTAGCCGATAAGATGCAGCGGCTTCGCCGGAATGTTCTGCAATTCGCACCACCGAACCAGAGCTTCCTCCCGCCCATGCGTGACCCAGACTTCGGCGGGCGCAATTTCCGATATCGTTTCCGTCAGCTCATCCCAGTCGCAATGGTCGGAGATGATCAGCGGCAGTTCGATGCCCTGTTGCTTGGCGCGCTGGCGGATGCGCATCCAGCCGGAGGCGAAGGCCGGAACGGGATCGGGAAAACGTCGCGCCCAGCGGTCGGAAAAGGCGGTCGGCGGGCCGACGATGATCTTACCCGCAAAATCAGGCAGCTTCTCGCCACGCTCCAGCGTTGCGGGTTCAAGGGGGGCCGAGGTCGATACCGCGCATCTGGTAATAGTCGCACAATGTTTCCAAAGCGCCGTGAATATAGATCGGATCACTATAGCCCGCATTGCGAATGAGCTTGATCACGCGCTGCGCCTTGCCGAGCGAATAAGCGCCGACCAGATACGCGCGCTCGGGAAAGAGCGTGAGTGATTTCAAAAGCTTTGCGATTTCATGCGATGCATCCGGGTGACGGAAGACCGGCAGCGCGAATGTCGCTTCGGTGATGAAGACATCGCATTTGATCGGCTCGAATGGCGCGCAGGTCGGGTCGGCGGCGCGCTTATAGTCGCCCGATGCAACGATGCGGGTCCCATCTTTCTCGACGGCGATTTGCGCCGAACCGAGCACATGGCCAGCGCCGTGAAAACTGACGCGAACGCCGTTGATCGTCAGCGTTTCACCTAAAGCCACTGGCTGCACGGTTTCGGCAAAACCCTCGCCATAGCGAAGCCGCATGATGTCGAGTGTTTCCTGCGTGGCCAGAACATGGGTGTGTCCTGCGCGGGCATGATCGGAATGACCATGGGTGATCAGTGCGCGCTCCACCGGGCGTACCGGATCGATGTAAAAATCGCCGGGCGGGCAATAAAGACCTTTCGGAGAGGAACATAAGAGCTGATTGAAGCGCATAAGCCAAAGATAGGTCAGCACCTTTCCGCTGAAAAGAGAAGGGTGGCGTCATTGCTGACAAAATGAGAACAAAAGTGAACAAACATCTTGGCGTGATGCGGCGTGGCTATTAGATTGGGCGTGTGACACTGAATTTGAAACCCGCTGCCGCATCAGCCGCTTTTGCCCTGCCGGACCGTTTTGTTGAATGGTTCGGTTCCAAGGGCTGGTCTCCGCGCGCCCATCAGCTTGAATTGCTGGCGCGGGCAGAAGACGGGCAATCGACCTTGTTGATTGCGCCGACTGGCGCTGGCAAGACGCTGGCCGGGTTTTTACCCGCGCTGGTGGATCTTGAGCGGAAAGGCCGTAAAAAGCCGGGTATGGCGAAGCGCGGCGTTCATACGTTGTATATTTCGCCGCTGAAGGCGCTGGCGGTCGATATCCATCGCAACCTCACAGTGCCGGTCGAGGAAATGGGGCTTGATATCACCATCGAGACCCGCACCGGCGATACGCCTGCGCATAAGCGCCAGCGGCAGAAACTGGCACCGCCGGATATTCTGCTAACCACACCGGAACAGCTGGCCTTGCTGATCGCGTCCAAGGGGGCGGACCAGTTCTTCAAGGGATTGCGCTATGTGGTGCTGGACGAGTTGCATTCGCTGGTGATTTCCAAGCGCGGCCACTTGCTGGCGCTGGGGCTGGCGCGGCTGCGCCGTCTGCAACCGCAATTGCAGACCATCGGGCTGTCAGCGACCGTGGCCGAGCCGGACCAATTGCGCCAGTGGCTTGTGGAGCAGGACGGCACCGATCCCAAAGCCGGACTGGTGACGGTGGATGGTGGCGCGAAACCGGAAATATCCATCCTCGATTCCGAGGAACGGGTGCCGTGGGCCGGGCATTCCGCACGCTATGCCACTGCCGATGTCTATGAGGCGATCCGGGCGCATCGCACCACGCTGCTTTTCGTCAATACGCGCAGTCAGGCGGAAATGCTGTTTCAGGAGCTGTGGCGCATCAATGAAGATACGCTGCCGATTGCCTTGCATCACGGTTCGCTCGATGCCAGCCAGCGCCGCAAGGTCGAACAGGCCATGGCCGCCAATACGTTGCGGGCGGTTGTCGCCACTTCCACGCTTGATCTCGGTATTGATTGGGGCGATGTCGATCTGGTCATCCATGTCGGCGCGCCAAAGGGGGCGAGCCGTCTGGCACAGCGTATCGGTCGCGCCAATCACCGCATGGACGAGCCGAGCCGCGCCATTCTCGTGCCTGCCAATCGTTTTGAGGTGATGGAATGTCGCGCCGCACTCGACGCCAATTATCTCGGCGCGCAGGATACGCCGCCGCTGATCGACGGCGCGCTCGATGTGCTGGCGCAGCATGTGCTCGGCATGGCCTGCGCCGAACCGTTTAATGCCGATCAGCTTTTTGCCGAAGTGCGCAGTGCTGCACCCTACATGAACCTTTCCCGCCAAAGCTTTGATCGCATTCTGGATTTTGTCGCAACGGGCGGTTATGCGCTCAAAACCTATGAGCGCTTTGCCAAAATCCGCAAGACGGTGGATGGCAGGTGGCGGGTGTCCAATCCGCGGATCGCGCAGCAATATCGCCTGAACATCGGCACGATTGTCGAAGCGCCGGAGCTGAACGTGCGGCTCACACGTGGCGGCAAGAAAGCCAGCGCCTATGGCGGGCGTGTTCTGGGCCGGATCGAAGAATATTTTCTGGAAACGCTGACATCCGGCGACACTTTCCTGTTTGCGGGCAAGGTGTTACGCTTCGAAGGTATTCGCGAAAACGAATGCATCGCCACGAGTGCTGCCGGTCAGGATGCGAAAATACCGGTCTATGCGGGCGGGAAGTTCCCGCTTTCGACTTATCTTGCCTCTCAGGTGCGCGCCATGCTGGCTGATCGCACACGCTGGCAGTTTCTGCCCGAACAGGTGCGCGAGTGGCTGGAGGTGCAGGAATTCAAATCCGTGCTGCCGCGCACCGATGAATTGCTGATCGAAACTTTTCCGCGGGGTGGTCGGTTCTACATGGTGGCCTATCCGTTTGAGGGCAGGCTGGCCCATCAGACGCTCGGCATGTTGCTGACGCGCCGGCTGGAACGGATGGGCGCCCATCCGTTGGGCTTCGTCGCCACCGATTATTCACTGGGCCTGTGGGGGCTGAAGGACATGGGCGCGATGATCCGCTCCGGTTCGCTAAACCTCACCCGCCTGTTCGATGAGGACATGCTGGGCGACGATCTCGAAGCATGGCTTGACGAAAGCTATCTTTTGAAGCGGACTTTCCGCAATTGTGCCGTGATTTCCGGTTTGATCGAGCGCCGTCATCCGGGGTTGGAAAAGACCGGGCGGCAGGTGACTGTTTCTACCGATCTGATCTATGACGTGCTACGCGGCCATGAACCCGACCATATCCTCTTGCGGGCAACGCGGGCGGATGCCGCGACAGGGCTTCTCGATATCAAGCGCCTCGGCGACATGCTGGCGCGCGTGAAAGGTCATATCTTGCACAAGCCGCTTGAGCATATTTCGCCGCTGGCCCTGCCGGTGATGCTGGAAATCGGGCGCGAGCGTGTGGCAGGCGAGGGCGATGAAATGCTGCTTGAGGAAACAGCTGACGATCTCATCCGCGAGGCGATGGAATAAGAAATGAGAATGAGGGTTTCGGAATGAGAGCGGCTGTCTGGAGCAATGGCGAGGCCTATAGTCTCGCGCACACGCAAGTGCGCGGCATTGCCGCCGTTTGCGATCCTTCCGGCGCACTGTTTCTGCCCGATCTCGCCATGCTGGTCGTGTCTGATCTGCATCTGGAAAAAGGCTCATCCTTCGCCCGGCGTGGGCAACTGATCCCACCTTATGATACGGCGGCAACGCTCGATATGCTTGCTGTGGCAGTCGCCCGTTACCAGCCGAAGGTGATCATCAGCCTTGGCGACAGTTTTCATGATCCGAAAGCCAGCGAACGCCTGCCGTCGCTTTACGCCATCCGACTGAAATCGCTGATGGAAAATCGCGACTGGTTCTGGATCACCGGCAATCACGATCCCGAACGCCCGGTCGATCTACCGGGCGATTGTGTGGAGGAACTGGCGGTGGGACCGCTTGTGTTCCGGCACGAACCCTCGCGCATGCTTGGGCAGGGCGAGATTGCGGGCCATCTGCATCCGGCGGCGCGCATCGTGCGGCGTGGGCGCTCCGTGCGTCGTCCCTGTTTCGTCAGCGATGGCGAAAGGCTGATCATGCCCGCTTTCGGTGCATATACCGGCGCGCTCAACGTGCTGGACCGCGCCTTTCGCGGCCTTTTTGTCGATGAAACGTTACGCGCCTATATGCTGGGGCAAGGCAAGGTCTATCCGATTGCCCGCGGCGCGCTGCATGGCGGTTGAACCTTTGCATTTACGCATTATCCGACGCATCGAAGCGGGATTAGAAATCAGTCCAGTGAACTGATTTCCCCGCGTAGGCGCTTCGCACTTTTGCTGGAAATGCTCTAGTCTTTCCTGAACAGAATACGTCCGAACCAGCCGGTGAAGACCGCCAGAAAAACCGCGAACAGACCATAGAGCAGGCTATATTGGTGGGCGGCGTTATAAACGCTTTGCTCCAGACCGGCCTTGACGATTTCCAGACCGGCATTGGCTTCGCGCAGAAAGACGCCGTTGCGAAACAAAAGTGCACGCGCCTTGTGTCGTCCAACCGGCACATTGGCTGGCAGGTTGAGCGTCGCGCGAAACAAGGTGCGTGACACGAATTCCACGCCACCAATGCGCTGATTGTAGAGGCCCTGCCGGATTTTCATCTCGCGAAGCTCGGTTCCGAATTTCGGAATGTTGCCCGACAGGCTCGAAGGGTCTTCCGGGTTCAGATAGAAATTGCGCACGCCGACCGAAAGCTGACGGTAGACTTTTTCATCCGCAATATCCTGAAGATTGCGCGTCGAGGCGAGCGAATAGGATAGCGGAACGCCGAGAAAAGTCTCTGAATCGGCGTTGATCCAGACGCCCAGATAACGCTCCTTCTTGCGCACCACCAGGTTGCGTTCCGGCCCCTGCAAAACCACGATAATATCGTAACGCCCCTGCCGTTGGATCATCGGATCGGCATTGTCCAGCGCGCCGAAAATCGTCAGATCCGTGCCCCCGAAGTTGGAGGTGATGGCGATGGTTTCGGTCGAAAGGCCGATATCGATCGTTTCTTCCGCAGGCGTCTGCAACTGTGGGACTGTATTGCCGTCGCCACTGGCATTAATTTGCGCGAATGCGGCGCTCGCGAGAAGCGAAAGAGTGAGTGCTGAGACGAGGGCAGCGCTCCGCATCTCAAAAATCCGCTATCGTGATCGAGAACAGATTATCAGGCCGCACGAAGAGGCCAAAGGCAAGACGCAATGCAACGGCCAGCACAAGCAGGGCCAGCAAAAGGCGCAATTGTTCGCCGCGCAGTTTTTGGCCAGCGCGCGCACCATATTGCGCGCCGATCACGCCGCCAATCATCAGCAGGAAAGCCAGTACGATATCGATAGACTGGTTGGTGGTCGCCTGCATGACCGTGGTGAAAGCGGTCACGAATGTAATCTGGAAGAGCGAAGTGCCCACAACCACATTGGTCGGCACATGCAAAAGATAGATCAGCGCGGGCACCATGATGAAGCCGCCGCCGACGCCCATGATCGACGACAACAGACCGATAAAGAAGCCGATGCCGAGAACCGGGATGATGCTGACATAGATGGTCGAGGCGCGAAACCGCATTTTGAACGGCAGCCTGTGGATCCAAGTGTGCTGGCCGGGGCGGCGTATGGCGCCGCCTTTCTTGACCCGCCGCAAAGCGCGCAGGCTTTCCACCAGCATTAGCCCGCCAACACTGCCGAGGAAAAATACGTAGAGGATCGATACGATCAGATCGAGCTGGCCCAGTTCGCGCAGCCATGAGAAGACAAAAATACCGAGCAGCGAGCCGACGATACCGCCAGCAACGAGAAACAGGCCGAGCTTGATATCCAGCGTTCGCCGTTTGAAATGAACGAGCGCACCGGAAACAGACGAAGCGATAACCTGATTGGCGCCGGTCGCAACCGCAATGGCAGGCGGAATATTGTAGAAGATCAGCAGTGGCGTGATCAGAAATCCACCGCCCACACCGAACAGGCCGGAAAGAAAGCCGACCGCAGCGCCCATGCTGAGCAGAACCAGCATGTTGACCGATAATTCTGCAATGGGAAGATAAATACCCAATTCCGAACCCGGCTCTCACGGACGCATACGCTTCTCGGGCCCGCTGCGGTCGCGCAATCCCGCGAGGCCTGTTCACCTAACCGTCTTGCGCTGCCCGATCCGCGAAGTCAAACGCCGATTGGTATTACGGTTACCTTGCGCGGGACGTGTTACTTTCCTGCAATGGTTAGCCGCTTTTTCTATGTATTTTTCTGCAGCAGCAGCTGAACCAGCTTCTGATCGACATTGCCGGTTGGCTGCAGCCCGTTGGCCTTCTGGAACGAGGCAATGGCCGTGCGGGTCTTGCCGCCCATCACGCCGTCTGCCGTGCCGACATCATAGCCGTTCTTCTTGAGAATAAGCTGGATGTTGCGAACTGCCTTCTTCATATCCACCGAGCCGGTGGTGGTCGGCTTGGCTTCCGTCCAGGCATCCGGCACGTCAATGGAATTGGTGGCCTCGTTAAGCGGCTTTGCCTTCCATGACTGGACGGTGGCCTTCGCCTGTTCCAGCTGTTCCGGCTTCAGCGCTTCGGCGATCTGGTCGCGCTTCTGGGCGGCGTCCTTGTCACCGGAATTGGCGGCAAGCGCGAACCATTTGTAGCTTTCTTCCAGATTAACCGGGACACCGAGGCCCTTGGCGGCAAGAATGCCGAGATTGAACTGGCTGTCCTTCACGCCGAGGTCGGCAGCTTCGGTAAACCAGCGGGCGGCCGACGCATTGTCCGGAGCGCCGTTTGCGCCGGTTGCGAACAGAACGGCGAGGTTGTGCATCGCGCTTGCATTGCCCTGTTGCGCCGAAAGCTGATACCAGGTCTTGGCCTTGTCCAGATCGCGGGGCATGCCGAGGCCTTTTTCATTGAAATTGCCAAGGCGATACTGTGCCGGTGCAAAACCCTGACCGGCGGAAATGTCATACCATTGTGCGGCTTTGGTAAAGTCGGCGGTGACGCCGCGACCTTCCATGTAGCGATTGCCGATTTCGAACAAGGCGCGGGCATCGCCCTTGGCGGCGGCTTCGCGCAAGGCAGCCGGACCCGCTTCTTCCGGGATGGCCGGAAGAGCGACTTGAGCGGGTGCGGAAGGTGACGTGGTCTCTGCAGGCGCAGAGGCTTCGACCGGAGTGGTCGGCGCGCTGGCGATGACCGTTTCAATGGTGGACGATGGTTCCGATGCAGCGGGCGCTTCGGCCTTTTCCTGACGCGGCTCGATAATTTGTGGTGCCTCAGCTTGAACCGGAGCCTGCGGTGCTGCTGCTGGTGTCTCAGCGACGGGCGCTTCCGGCTGCGGAGCAACATCGACAGTCGCGTCGGTCGGTTCATCGCGGGTGAGGAAGGCGCTGCCGACTTGCAGACCCGCCATGGCGATCATGACGGCACCGATTGCCATCAGGATCGGCTTGCGCTGACGCTGCATGACATCGCCAACGGACTTTTTCTTCTTGCCTGCGCCCTTGACCGAACCCTTCTGGAGTTGTTCGGATTCGGCGGCTGCAAGCTGTGCGGCGCGGCGGGCGGCAGTGATAAAATCAACCTTGCCATTGGCTGCCAGAGCGGCGTCGGCTGCATCTTCGCGCTGGCGGCGTTCTTCGCGCACGCGCTTCATGATGGAGTTGAGGTCGGGCATATGATCGCCGCCGAACCGGGCATCCGGTTCGCTCTCGACGATGAGTTCGACAGTGGCCATTTCACTTTCGAAAGCCGGGGCGTCGTTTTTGTCGAAGCTTTCGGCCTTGAGATCGCCATCGGTATTCGCGCCGTTCTTGTCAGCGCGACGTCCGCGCATTGCCTTGGCAAGCCCCCCGAACAGCGACGACTTGCCGGAAGCTTCGCCAACGGGCGCAGCAACGACAGCGGTTTCGCCCTGAATGGTGGCAAAGGCAGCTTCGGCGGCAGCGGCTGCAGGCGAACGAGGCGTGTTCAGGCGCGGGGCACCGGTTTCCGGAGCGGAAAAGCGCGGTGCCGGGTCGCCCGCCAAAGCCATGGCCGGGCGCGCATCGTCTTCACGCTTGTCCGGATTGCGATTGGCAAGGCTTTCACTGCCCTGACCGCCCATATCCTGTTCAAGCCGGGACAGGCGATCCACGATCTTGACCAGCGTGTCGTGCACGGCTTCAAAGGTCTTGCTGTTGCGCTCGTCCGTATTGCGGGCCAGCATTTCCAGCGACTTCATATCGTCCGCGAGCTGACGGGCAATGGCTGTGTCGCCCTGGCTACCGTGCTGGAGAACACGCGCAACGGCGCTTTCCGCCGCTTCACGCGCCGCGTCGAGAACGGTCTCTCGGTTCGTTTCGAGCGAACGTTCGATGGAATCGAGGCGCGGCTTGATCTGGGCGAGTTCGGCAACCGGCTGGGCCAGATGGTGGGCGATATTGGCAATCTGATCTTCCAGATTGCGGATGGCTTCGCTGTCGGCCAGATTTGGCATTTCATAATGCGGCGCTTGCAGCAAGCCGAGCGAGATCTGCTGCGAAATGTCGTCAAGACGACCTTCGAGCGTATGGATCGCGTCGCTGTCGATGGAGCGGCCGCCATATTGCGCATCCAGCCGTTCGGTCAGTTCCGCGAAACGGCGGTCGATGGTGTCGAGAACCGCAGGGTCCGGCTCATGGCTGCGCCGTTCGGCGTTTTCCAGCTTCTGGCCAATGGCTTCGAGGCGGGCTTCAACGCTGCGATAATCGGACTGGCTCAGATTTTCCGTGACCTTGGCGACCTGATTGGCCAGAAGGCTGATCTGGTGTGCGAGCTGTTCGGCGATGCGATCGGGCAGAGCCTGTCCGCTGGACAGCACATCGATGCGCTGCGATAGCTCGCTCAGCTTCTGGAACAAGACATCTGAGTTCTGTCGGGAAGCCGAACCGTCGATCTGGTCTGCAAGCTCGGCAAGGCGCTTCTCGATGCGCTCCAGACGACGCGCATCTTCCTGATCGGGACGTTGCGCGCGGCTGGTCGCGATGATCGCACGGCTGATTTCGTCAAGCCGGGTGTCGATCTGGTTCAGCATATCCTGTTCGAAAGGCGCTGCGTTCTGCGGGTTCAGCGCGTCTTCGATGGAGTGGGTCAGCCTACCGATCCGCTCTTCAATGGCGCTGAAAGCATGGGACTGCGGCAGGGTGCCGATGGCTTCGCGCATCTGCTCAAGGCGCGAGCCAATGGCGTTGAGCGCCGGATTAACGGCGTCATGACGCTTTTCGAAAGCCTGCATCTGCGCGTCGAAGCGGTCCCAGCGATTGTCGATACGGCGCAGGGTTTCCTCGCGGGCAAGCGTATGGACGGTGCGGTTCAATTCATCGAACTGGCGGCGCAGCGCCTGCGCATTGGCCTCGCTGCTGCGCTCGGCAAGCAGGTGCACGCTTTCGCTGAGGCGATCGAAATCGTCACTCATGCGCTGCGAAAAACCTTCTTCGCTGGCAGCGCGCTGCATGCGCGACATTTCACGGCTGGCATCGCTGATCTCAGTGCTCGATGCAAAGCGCGCCTTCGCCTGTTCCTGGCTGTCCCGACGGCGGCGCAGATTGTCGGCGATTTCTGCGAGACCGGCTGCGGTCTCATCCGCATAGCGCGGGGCGGTAGGCTGGTGAGCGGCAAAGGAGGGGGCGTTCGGATGCGGTGCTGCGGGAGCGTCCTGTTCCAGCTCCATCAGGCGGCGCTCAAGACCGGCAAGCGTGCGGTCGAGCTCCTGCATGGCTGCGGATGCGGGGCGACGCTCGCGATGCGCGTTCAAATCATCAATCCTGGAACGCGAACCGGAAGCTAGCTCTGGATTTGCCATGAGAAATTCACTTTTCCAAATGATAAGGGTCGCCGGACGCAAATTCGGGAACGCAGAACCTTAGAAACTTGCTGCACCTACATTTGTACAAACGTAGTAAACAAGTCGTTAATATGCGGGTTTTCAGCTTGTTTTTGAACGAAAATTGTCCGGTCTGACGGCTCGCGCAGGTGTGGTAGGCACCAAATTGCGGGTTCGGAACTGGCCGGGTTCATCATGGCAGTACGAACAACCAGAATCGACGGGCAGGCCGGTCATTGTGTGGCCGAAGCTTTTACCTTGAGTCGTTTTCTCAATGAGGTTCCATCGCGCCTTGGTGCGGTGGACGGGCGTTTCCGGGGGCGGAAACAGGGATTAATATGAGTGAAAAGGCCATAGAGCCTGTAACGATAGCGGAGCTCCTGACCGGGAGCAGCTTGAAGGTCAGAGAAGATTACCAGCAACGCAGCCAATTGTTCCGGATTGGCGACCTGGCGCATGAGTTTGGTCTGTCGCTGCGCGCATTGCGTTTCTACGAGGATAAAGGATTGTTAAACCCGCGGCGGGCCGGGGTCACGCGGCTTTATGACCGTGAGGACCATACCCGTCTGCGTCTCATTCTGTTTGGTCGCCAGATCGGCTTTACGCTGGCGGAGACGAAACAGCTCATCGATCTCTGGAAAGAGGGCGCAAGCGATCTCGGTCAGGTCGATGATTTGCGCGCAACGCTTTCCGGAAAGCTTGCTGAACTTGAGAAGAAGAAGGGCGAAATCGACCGCTCGATTGAAGAGCTGAAAGCGCTTCTGAAAAGACTGGTGACGCCATCGGCGTGAGCGCTGAAGGACAGACCGCCTTTTCGCGGGGGCGAAAAGGCGGTCTTTGTCGTTTATGCGATGTCTTCGACCTGATCGAGATAGTCGCCATAGCCTTCGGCTTCCATCTCGGCCTTCGGCACAAAGCGCAGGGAGGCGGAGTTAATGCAATAACGCAGGCCGCCGCGATCAACCGGGCCGTCCGGGAAGACATGGCCAAGATGGCTGTCGCCATGGGCGGACCGTACTTCGGTGCGAACCATACCATGTGAGATGTCATTCAACTCGCTGACATTGGCCGGTTCAATCGGCTTGGTGAAGCTTGGCCAGCCGCAATGGGAATCGTATTTGTCGCTGGATGCAAAGAGCGGCTCGCCGGAAACGATATCGACGTAAATACCGGCTTCCTTATTATAGAGATATTCGCCGGTTCCCGGGCGCTCGGTGCCGCTTTCCTGCGTAACGCGATATTGCTCCGGGGACAGTTTGGCGATGGCCTCGGGATTCTTGCTGTAGCTCATGGGTAAAACTCCCTGTCATTCCACTTGAATCTAGGCCGTCTGTCGCAACAATTCCAGAGGACGGCACGGGAATTTGATGGGTTTCAACTGTCTTGCGTGACCAGTGCGGTTTCAGCTGTGCGCGTCACTTCCTGCAGTACGAAAAGCGCATTTTCCAGCGATTGACGGTCGATCTTTTCGAGAAGCTCGGCGCGGATATGATGCGTCACTTCCTGAAGTTCGCGAACCTGTTCCTGTCCTTCAGGCGTCAGCTCGATGCGCTTGGCGCGACGGTCGCCTTCCACCGGAACACGGCGGATAAGCTCCTGTTTTTCCAGCCCATCCAGCAGGCGGACAACCGATGGATGCTCGATTTCCAATGCATCGGCCAGTTCGCGCTGGTTCCAGTCGCGATCCTGCGCAAGCAACAGCATCACGCGGGCGCGTGATAGCGTCAGGCCAAGCGCCCGAACGCGAGAGTCAAATAGGTTGCGCATTTTTCGGGCCGCAGTGGATAGGCCCATCGTGAACGCGGCGTGCAGTTCCTGTTTCGGGTCATACATTACTTAGCAATCTAAAATATGGGTGTGCTATACATATAGCGATCTCCGATTTGATCGCAAGGGTTGCGGCTGGTTCATTGCAGCTTTCGGTAACCCTGAAATGACAACGTTTGCACAATTTTGCTTTACGTACCTCAAAACGAAAGTTAAGCTCGCAATTGTGAGGCTTTGGGAGGAGTTCACGTGCGATTTGATTATCAGGATCAATGGCGGGGAAGTTACGGCTGCAAGCGTAGCGCATCGAACGGTGCACGCTTATGACTTCGGCTGCAAATCCCGACAAAACTGCGCTTCTTGAAGCCCGATCCCTGTCGAAATCTTTCGGCCCTGTGCAGGTGCTGAAAAATATCAATCTGCAAATTTACGGTGGTGAGGTTCACGCGATCATCGGCGAGAACGGCGCCGGTAAATCGACGCTGATGAAGCTTCTTGCAGGCAATGAACGCCCGACAGCCGGTGAAATCCTTATTGACGGCAAGCCAATCGCCTTTGCAAATCCGGTTGAGGCCGAAGCACAGGGCATCGTCCTTGTGCATCAGGAAATATTGCTCGCACCCGATCTGACAGTTGCGCAAAATATTTATCTCGGTCGGGAGCTGTTAAACGGCATTACGGTCAACGACCGCTCCATGCGCGAGGGCGCACGCAAGGCGATACGGGACCTCGGTGCCGATATTAATCCCGATGCGGTGGTCGGCAGCCTGTCGATAGCGCAACGCCAGCTGGTGCAGATTGCGCGGGTTCTGCTGGTGCCGCACCGCGTGGTGATTTTCGACGAACCGACAGCTTCGCTGACGCCGGTTGAGACCGAAGCTCTGTTGAAGGTCATTCGCGATATCCGTGCCAAGGGCGTGGCGGTCCTCTACATTTCGCATCGCCTGCCGGAAGTGAAGGAAATCTCCGACCGGGTAACCGTGCTGCGGGACGGAACGCTTGTTGCTGCGCATATGGCGTCGCAGCTTCAGCCAGCCGACATGGCGCGTCTGATGGTCGGGCGCGATGTGGCGAAGCTTTATCCAGACCGCGCAACGCAGCATGGCGGTGAAGCTGTTCTGGAGGTCAGCGGCTTTTCCGTGCCCGGCTATGTGAAGGAAGCGAGTTTCCGCCTGAACAGAGGCGAGATACTGGGTTTCGCGGGACTGGTCGGCGCTGGCCGCACGGAACTGATGGAAGGCGTCGTGGGCCTGCGGCCCGGTAAGGGCGATGTGCGCCACAACGGCAAGCCCGCGCATTTCCGCGATGCCCATGACAGTCTGACGGCGGGCATCGCTTATCTGAGCGAAGATCGCAAAGGCAAGGGACTGTTGCTGACCAAGGATCTTGGCATCAATCTGACGCTCGCTTCACTCAAGAAATTCGTCAGCCGCTTCCAGATCGACCGCAACAAGGAGCGCGTGGCGCTGGATGATGCAATCCGCGATTTCGACATTCGCACGGGGAACAAGGACATTCTGGCCGGGCAATTGTCCGGGGGTAACCAGCAGAAACTGCTTCTGGCCAAGATGATGATGCTCGATCCATCTATTGTCATCATCGACGAGCCGACCCGCGGCATCGATGTCGGGACCAAGGAGCAGATTTATCAGTTTATCGCCAGTCTGGCCGACGAGGGGCGTTCGATCATTGTCGTGTCATCGGAAATGCCGGAGCTGATCGGTATTTGCGACCGTATCATCGTGATGCGCGAAGGACGCATCGCGGGCGAGGTTACGGGCGAGCGAATGACGGAACATGACATCGTCGTTCTGGCGACCGGTGTTAATGCAGAAGCGGCCTGAACGGCAATAAACAGAAAAAGACAATGAGTGGGAATTCAATGACACAGGTTGCGACTGATAAAAGCCGGGTACCGAAGACGTCCAACGACTGGGACCTGAGAGCCATCGCGCCATTCATCGCGCTTGCTCTTCTGCTGGTTCTTGGGGCAATCGCCAATCCCAACTTCATCAGCATTGACAATCTGCTGAATGTCGCAACGCGCAGCGCCTTCATTGCCATCATCGCGCTCGGCGCGACCTATGTGATCTCGTCGGGCGGTCTCGATCTTTCCGTCGGGGCAATGGTGGCCTTTGTCGCCAGTATCATGATCCTGTTCATGAACAGCGGCATCATCGCCGATCCGGTGATGATGCTGATTGCCGCCGTCATGCTGGCGGTCGTGGTGGTGCGGCCTGCGGCCTCCTGAACGGACTGATCACGACGGTTGGAGGGATCGAGCCTTTCATCGCGACGCTCGGCACGATGGGCATCTATCGCGGTCTTACGACATGGCTGTCGCAGGGCGGCGCGATTACGCTCCGCAATCCAGACATACAGTCGCTTTATCGCCCGGCCTATTTTGGCACGGTTTTCGGCGTGCCTGTGCCGGTGATCGCCATCTTCGTCACGGCGGCAATTGCTGCCTTCGTCCTCTATCGAACGCGCTATGGGCGGCATGTGATTGCGGTTGGCTCCAGCGAGGATGTGGCGCGCTATTCCGGCATTTCTGTCAAGCGCGTGCGGACCATTGCCTATGTGGTGCAGGGGCTTTGTGTGGCCGTTGCCGTGCTGCTTTACGTGCCGCGCCTTGGCTCCACCTCGGCCACGACCGGTATTCTTTGGGAATTGCAGGCCATCACGGCGGTTGTGGTTGGCGGAACTGCGTTGCGCGGCGGTGTTGCCCGCGTCTGGGGCACCATCTGCGGCGCATTCATTTTGGAGATCGTCGGCAACATCATGCTGCTGTCGAACTTCATCAGCGAATATCTGATCGGGGCCATTCAGGGCGCGATCATCATCATCGCCATGCTGGTGCAGCGGTCACTGTCGCGACGATGACATGCAGGAATTGGCGGGATTGCAGGGGCGATCCCGGCAAAAAGGGGTATGTCTCCCGAAACCGGATACGGTGCTGGGAATAGGCATGCGTCCACTGAAAGAGACAAGCCCCGTTTTTTTGGGAGGAAAACATGCGAAGGAAATTTTTGGGCGTTGCTTTCGCCGCTTTGGCTGCAAGTGCCATGGCATTTACCGGTGTCGCCAGTGCACAGGACAAGAAAGTCACCATCGGCGTTTCAATTCCGGCTGCCGACCATGGCTGGACGGCAGGTGTCGTCTATCACGCCGAGCGCGTGGCCAAGCTTTTGATGCAGGAGCATCCGGGCCTGAACGTCATCGTTAAGACCTCGCCGGATGCGGCCAATCAGGCCAATGCGTTGCAGGATCTGGCGGTGCAGGGGCTTGACGCGCTGGTCGTGCTGCCATCCGATCCTGACCCGCTGGTCAACGCAATCAAGGAAATCAAGGACAAGGGCACATTCGTCGCGCTGGTCGACCGTGCGCCGAGCAACAATGACAATTCGATCCGCGATCTCTATGTCGCCGGTAACAATCCGGCGCTCGGTCAGGTTGCAGGCGAATATATCAAAAAGACCACGCCGGATGCGCAGGTCGTGGTTATTCGCGGCATGCCGATCCCGATCGACCAGCAGCGTCAGGACGGCTTTGACAAGGGCATTGAAGGCTCCAACGTCAAGGTTCTCGACCGCCAGTACGGCAACTGGAACCGCGACGATGCTTTCCGCGTCATGCAGGACTTCCTGACCAAATATCCGAAGATCGACGTGGTCTGGTGTCAGGATGACGACATGGCCGTTGGCGTTCTCGAAGCCATCAAGCAGGCCAACCGCAGTGATATCCAGTATATCGTTGCCGGTGCCGGTTCCAAGGACATGATCAAGAAGGTCATGGACGGCGACAAGCTTGTGCCGGTCGATGTGCTCTATCCGCCAGCGATGGTGGGCACGGCCATGCAGCTCACGGCTGGTCATTTCTATGACCAGACCCCGGTCAGCGGCAACTACATCCTCGATGCAACGCTCGTCACGAAAGACAATGCCGAGCAGTTCTACTTCCCGGATTCGCCATTCTGATCCGTTTGTATGCGCCCGCCGGTTTGGCGGGCGCATTTTCATTTTATTCTGGAGGAGTTTCGATGAAGACGATCAAGGGGCCGGGGATTTTCCTCGGGCAGTTTGCGGGCGATGCAGCGCCGTTCAACACATGGGACGGCATCACCAAATGGGCCGCCGAAAAAGGTTATGTCGGCGTTCAGGTGCCCACCTGGGCAAGCCAGCTGATCGATCTTAAAAAAGCCTCCGAATCCAAGGATTATTGCGACGAGTTCGCCGGGGTGGCGAAGGAAAACGGGGTGGTTGTCACCGAGCTTTCCACCCATCTGCAAGGCCAGCTTGTCGCTGTTCATCCGGCCTATGATGAAGCCTTTGACGGCTTTGCCGTGCCGGAAGTGCGTGGCAATCCCAAAGCCCGGCAGGCCTGGGCCGTCGAACAGGTGAAGATGGCGATCAAGGCGTCGCGCAATCTCGGTATTGGCGCGCATGCGACCTTTTCCGGCGCGCTCGCCTGGCCGTTTATCTATCCATGGCCGCAGCGGCCAGCCGGTCTGGTCGAAACGGCATTTGATGAACTCGCGCGCCGCTGGACGCCGATCCTCGACCATGCCGAGGAGCATGGCGTCGATATCTGCTACGAAATTCACCCTGGCGAAGACCTGCATGACGGTGTGACCTTCGAGATGTTTCTGGAGCGTGTGAAGAACCACCCGCGCGCCAACATGCTCTACGACCCGTCGCATTATGTGCTCCAATGTCTCGATTATCTCGACAATATCGACATCTACAAAGACCGGATCAGGATGTTCCACGTCAAGGATGCGGAGTTCAACCCGACCGGACGTCAGGGCGTTTATGGCGGCTATCAGGGCTGGGTCAATCGCGCCGGTCGTTTCCGCTCGCTCGGCGACGGGCAGGTTGATTTTGGTGCTGTCTTCTCCAAAATGGCCGCGAATAATTTTG
Source organism: Ochrobactrum sp. SSR (assembly GCF_030067775.1). NCBI lineage: Bacteria > Pseudomonadati > Pseudomonadota > Alphaproteobacteria > Hyphomicrobiales > Brucellaceae > Ochrobactrum > Ochrobactrum sp. SSR. Next base: position 371,752 of record NZ_CP125970.1, read on the forward strand.
ACGGCTGGGCCGTGGTCGAATGGGAATGCGCCTTGAAGCACCCGGAAGACGGGGCGCGCGAAGGTGCGGAATTCGTAAAGGCGCATATTATTCGCGTCACCGACAAGGCGTTCGACGATTTTGCATCCGGCGGCACCGATGACGCTGCCAATCGCCGTATGCTGGGTCTTTGAGACGAAATGAGGAACTCATGACGATTGAAGCCAAAACCAAGGAAACAGCAACGCCGCGCATCCGGCTTGGGATGGTTGGCGGTGGAGCAGGGGCCTTCATTGGCGGCGTGCACCGCATGGCATCACGGCTCGACAACCGCTTCGAACTGGTTGCGGGCGCACTGTCGTCCTCGCCGGAAAAGGCGCAAGCGTCAGGACGTGAACTGGGACTGGCGTCGGACCGCATCTATTCGGATTTCCGCGAAATGGCGATCCGCGAAGCGCGGTTGAAAAACGGCATTGAAGCCGTTTCCATTGTGACGCCAAACCACGTTCACTATGAAGCCGCGAAAGAATTCCTGAAGCGCGGCATCCATGTCATTTGCGACAAGCCGCTGACCTCCACGCTGGCCGATGCCAAAAAGCTGAAGAAAGCGGCTGATGAGAGCGGCGCGCTGTTCGTGCTGACCCACAACTATACCGGTTACCCGATGGTGCGGCAGGCCCGCGCCATGGTGACGAGCGGTGAGTTGGGCGATCTGCGTGTTGTGCAGGTGGAATATGCGCAGGACTGGCTGACCGAAGCCGTCGAAGCCACGGGCGCGAAGGGCGCTGTCTGGCGCACCGATCCGGCGCAGTCCGGCCTTGGTGGTGCCACGGGTGATATCGGCACCCATGCCTTCAATCTTGCATCCTTCGTCACCGGGCTGACATTGGACAGTCTGGCTGCCGATCTCGACAGTTTTGTCGAGGGGCGTCGTCTTGATGACAATGCGCATGTGATGCTGCGCTTTGCGGGCGGCGCCAAGGGCATGCTCTGGTGCAGCCAGGTTGCGCCCGGCAACGAAAATGCGCTTCGCCTGCGTGTCTACGGCACCAAAGGCGGCATTGAATGGGCGCAGGAAGACCCGAACCGGCTGTGGTTTACCCCGTTCGGGGGCGAAAAACGGCTTATCACGCGCGGCGGTGCGGGTGCCGGACCTGAAGCTGCACGGGTAACGCGTGTGCCTGCTGGTCATCCAGAAGGCTATCTCGAAGCTTTTGCGACGATCTATACCGAAGCAGCCAATGCTATCGAGGCGCATCGTGAAGGCAAAAAGCCGGACGGTGCGGTGATTTATCCAACCGTTGACGATGGGTTGCTAGGTGTGAGCTTTATCGACGCTTGCGTCCGCTCGTCGAAGAGAAACGGCGCCTGGGTCAATCTCTGATCGGAAGCGAATAATTAAGTTGAGCGGCCACCTTGTGGCCGCTCTGCCGTTAAAAAACCATTTTAATTGCATGTTTCTAAGCAAACGCTTGCGAAGGCGTGTTGGTCATTCTGATCTGCCCGCTTTTAGGGCAGGTCTCGCACAGAGCCGCTTGAGACATACGCCATGCAGAAATTCCGTCCCACAATCGCCAGCGGCCCATTGTGCCTTCTGACGGTGCTCTACGTTTTCATCTTCACCAACGCTTCTTTCTGGCATGCACTCGGCGCTTATTACGCTGATGCGCCGTGGAAACTGGCGGGCATTGCGGCGGCACTCGTGCTACTCCATACCGCGCTGCTTCTGGTGTTTTCGGCGAAATACGTCATCAAGCCGATCCTGATCCTGTTTGTCCTGATCGCGGCTGGCGGCTCCTATTTTACCGATACATTCGGGACGATCATCGACAAATTCGTGGTTGAGGCCGCGCTGACGACCACGCAGGCTGAATCCGGCGCGTTGCTGACGCCAAGCTTCGTTTGGCACATGATGTTGTTCGGTGTTGTGCCGTCCTTGTTGATCGTATGGGTGCGGGTCAAGCATCGGCCCTTGCTCGGCAAGGTGGCCGTCAATACGGGGATAATCTTCGCCTGTCTCGCGGCGTCGATTGCCATATTGGGTGTGAATTACGCGGCCTATTCTTCAATGTTCCGCGAGCACAATGCTGACATTATGCAAAAGCTGATGCCGGGAACGCCGATCACCAGCACGGTGCAATATGTAGCGCATACGATCAAGAATCGCGACATTCCGATGGAGCCGCTCGGGCTTGATGCCAAACAGGCGATGACGAAGCTGCCGGCAGATAAGAAGCTGCTGACGGTTGTTGTCGTGGGTGAGACTGCACGCGCACAGAATTTCAGCCTCAACGGCTATTCGCGGGAAACCAATCCGGAATTGAAGCAGCGCAATGTTGTCGCCTTCACCGACACGACGAGTTGCGGGACGGAAACCTCGGTTTCGGTGCCCTGCATGTTCTCGCCTTTTACACGCGAGGAGTTTTCCAATACCAAGTTTCGTGGATCGGAAAATCTGATGGACGTGCTGCAACACGCAGGTGTCCAAGTGGCCTGGTATGAAAACAATACCGGCAGCAAGGGCGTTGCCGACCGGATCAAGACGATCGAACTGCAAGCCGTCAAGGACGCGCGTTACTGCGAGGGCGGCGAATGTATCGACCAGATTCTGGTCGATAGTCTGGGCAAGGAACTGAACGCGCTTTCGGGCAATGCCACCATCGTGCTGCATATGACGGGCAGCCATGGCCCAGCCTATTTTCGCCGTTACCCGGAAGAGTTTGCGAAGTTCAAGCCTGATTGCCGCTCCAACGATTTCGCCAAATGCTCGCATGACGAGATCGTCAATGCATACGACAATTCAATCCTTTATACGGATCACATCCTGTCTGAAGTCATTGATATGCTGAAAGCGCATGAAGATAAATTCGCTTCGTCGATGATCTACATGTCCGACCACGGCGAGTCTCTCGGCGAAGATGGTCTCTATCTTCATGCCGCGCCGTATTTCATTGCGCCATCGCAGCAGACCCATGTGCCGTTCATCACATGGTTTGCGCCGGACTATGCGGCTGATACGGGACTTGACGTCGATTGCCTGAAGAAGACAGTTGCCGAACCGTCCTCGCATGACAATCTGTTTCATACGGTGCTTGGCATGATGCAAATCAAAACAACGGTTTACGATCAAAAGCTCGACCGTTTTGCCGTGTGCCGCAAGCCGCACACGGTGGCGTTGAACTAAGTTGAAACCCCGCCGAATGGCGGGATTTGATAGCATCTAGAGCGGTTCCGGTTAAAACAGAATCGGGGAACCGCTCTATCTACTTGTTCTTAAGCATTATCCTACGTATCGAAGCGGGAACAGAAATCAGTCCAGTGGACTGATTTCCCTGCGTAGGCGCTTCGCACTTTTGCTGGAAATGCGCTAGGTCAGACGTAGCGATTGACCACGTTCTCCAGATATTCCTGACGGCCTGATTTCGGATGCGGATTGATATCCTGCGTTTCAACGGCAGTGGTGATCTGTTCAAGGGACATATCCCCCAGAAGCTTCTTGCCGAAGTCGCCGCCCCAGCCCGCATAGCGTTCCTCCAGCGGCTTTGAAAGCGCGCCATCCTCCAGCATGCGCGCCGCAGCCTTGAGGCCGCGCGCACAGCAGTCCATGCCGCCGATATGTCCGATCAGCAGATCCTGCGGGTCGAGCGACTGGCGGCGTAGCTTGGCGTCGAAATTCGTGCCGCCCGTTTTGAAACCGCCACCAAGAAGCACCTGATAATAAGCGAGCGCCATTTCCGGCACATTGTTGGGAAACTGGTCCGTGTCCCAGCCGGACTGGTAATCATTGCGGTTCATATCGATGGAACCGAGGATGCCGAGCGTGCGCGCCAGCGCCAGTTCATGCTCGAACGAGTGCCCGGCAAGAATGGCGTGGCCCTGTTCGATGTTCAGCTTCACTTCGTTTTCGAGGCCATAGCGTTTCAGGAAGCCATAAACCGTGGCCACATCGTAATCATATTGGTGCTTGGTCGGTTCCTGGGGCTTCGGTTCGATCAGGATCGTGCCTTTGAAGCCGATCTTGTGCTTGTACTCGACAACCAGATTGAGGAAACGTCCCATATGGTCGAGTTCGCGTGATAGATCGGTGTTGAGTAGCGTTTCATAGCCTTCACGACCGCCCCAAAGCACGTAATTCTGGCCGCCAAGCCGCATCGTGGCGTCAAGACAGGTTTTGACCGTGGCCGCCGCGAAGGCAAAAGCTTCCGGGTCGGGATTGGTTGCCGCGCCCGCCATATAGCGGCGATGAGAGAAGAGATTGGCGGTCCCCCAGAGCAGGTTTATGCCGGTTTCAGCCTGCTTTTTCTCAAAAATATCAACAATTTCGTTAAGGTTTTTGGTGTTTTCCGCGAAGTTCGCGCCTTCCGGACGCACATCGGCATCGTGAAAGCAGTAGTACGGTGCGCCGAGCAGCGAAAAGAACTCGAAGGCGACATCGGCCTTCAGCTTTGCCGCTTCCATATCGTTGGAATACCAAGGCCGCTCAAATGTACGCCCGCCAAACGGGTCGCCACCTTCCCAGGCGAATGTGTGCCAATAGGCAACCGCGAAACGCAGGTGATCTTCCATGCGTTTGCCAAGCACGATCTCGTCAGGATTGTAGTGTCGAAATGCCAGCGGATTATCGCTGTCTGCGCCTTCAAAACGAACTTTCTCGATGTCCCCGAAAAATCCGGTCGCCATTGTTATCCTCCCATTTGTTTTGATCTTCAGCCAGCCAACGAGTGCAGGGCCGGGTAGAGCGCGCGATAGCGCTGATAGGCTTCGTCATAAGCGGAGAGCAGCGCCTGTTCCGGCACGACAGTACGGGCGGTGCGCGGCGGCGTGCAGATCGAAAACGGATCGGCGCCGCTGGCTGCAATCAGCCCCAGACGTGCTGCGCCAAAAGCCGCGCCAAAGTCGCCTTCTTCCGGCAGCGAGATGGGCGTGTTCAGCGCCGTTGCGATCGATTTTAGCCAATAGGCCGAGCGGGAACCGCCGCCAACTGCGATGAGCGAATGAATTTCGGTGCCCGCCGATTGGAGCGCGACGAGACTGTCGCGAATGGCGAAGGCGACGCCTTCCAGAACGGCCTGTGTCATGGCGTTGCGGTCGGTCTCATGTTCGAGACCATTGAAGCTGCCGCGAATTTTGGCGTCATTATAAGGGGTGCGTTCGCCGGAGAGATAAGGCAGGAAAGTTACACTGCCGGGCGTCTGGACGGTGTCACCCAGTTCCTGATCAAGCGTGTGCGGGGTCGTGCCGACGACACGCGCGAACCAGTCAAGCGCGCTTGCCGCCGAAAGGATGACACCCATCTGGTGCCACGTGCCCGGCAGCGCGTGGCAAAAGGCATGGACAGCGCTTTCCGGCTTTGGCTGATAAGCGCCATTGGCGGCAAACAGGACGCCGGATGTGCCAAGCGACACGAACGCATGGCCGGGCTTTACAGTCCCCATGCCGCAGGCCGAAGCGGCGTTGTCTCCCGCACCGCCAGCGACCACAGGGCGACCGTCTATACCCCAGCGCGCGGCGAGTTCGGCACGCAGTTGGCCCGTGGCGTCGCTGCCTTCCGCAAGGCGCGGCATGTGGCTTTCGGTCAGTCCCGTCTTTGCAAGCAATTCGGACGACCAGTGACGCCCGCCCGTGTCGAGCCAGCTTGTCCCGGCGGAATCCGACATGTCTGATACGTGTTCGCCGGTTAGCCAGAGGCGCAGATAATCCTTGGGCAACAGTATCTTATGCGTCTTGGCGAAGGTTTCGGATTCATTGCGGGCGACCCAGACCAGTTTCGGTGCCGTAAAGCCCGGAAAGACGATATTGCCGGTAATAGTGCGGAAGGCCGGATCGGCATCAAGCTCTGCGGCTTCGCGATAGCTCCGCGTGTCGTTCCAGAGAATGCAGGGGCGCAGCACCTGATCCGTATCGTCCAGCAATGTCGCACCATGCATCTGGCCAGAAAGGCCGATGCCCTTGATGGCTGCGAATTCTTTCGGATGAGCTTGCCGCAGGGCGTCGATGGCAGTTTCAGTCGCGCTGATCCATTGGGCGGGGTTCTGCTCGCTCCAGCCTGCATGCGGGCGCGAAACGTCCAACTCGCCATGGGCGGAACCAACAAGTCGCTGATTGTCGTCGATCAGAAGCGCTTTGACGCCGGATGTTCCAAGATCGAGGCCGAGATACATGGTGGCTCCTGTCGGAATTTCACGATGGCCGATGGTTCAGCAGAACTGCGGCAAGTTATCTTTGAGAAAGATTTCGATGCGGATATGTTCCTGCCCCGCAATGATCGGCAGACGATCTGCGGACGCTTTCAGGATGCGAATGGCGCTGCGGATTTCATGCCCGGCATCCTGTGACAGAACGCCATGCACCAGCCCCTGTTCCAGCGCCTGCGAGGTGGCTTCGTCGCGTTCATGGGCAATCACCAGAGGGCGTTTTCCCTCATGGGTGGCGAGCGCGCGAAGCAGGCCGCCATTGCCAGCGCCGAGGCTGTAGATGCCTGCAATATCGCTGCGCTCGCGAAGGAGGGTGCGCACCAGATTTTCCACGCGCACATCTTCGTCGAGGCCTTCAAGGGCGGGGAGGATGGAGCGTTCCGGAAAATCGCTTCGCATGGCGGAGGTGAAGCCGTCGAAACGTTCGCGATGATCGCGCACTTTCAACGAGCCGGTGAGAATGGCGATGACACCGTCTGTCCCATTCGCGAACAGGCCGAGAAGACGGGCTGCCGTGCGTCCCGCTGCAACATTGTCCACGCCGACATAATGTTCACGGGCGGAATGGCCGAGGTCAGAAACCAGCGTCACGGCATGCACGCCGCTTGCGCGCAGCCGGTCACAGGCCGCGCGAACCGGATCGGTATCGAGCGCGACAAAAGCCACCCCATCCGGCTTGCCAAGGGCGCTGGCGTCAAGTGCTGCGACCAGCGCAAGCTCGTCAAACGCCGGAACCAGAACGAGATTGATCGAGACACGCTCGGTCAGCGCGTGTTCGCTCGCAACAGCGATCTCTTCGCGAAGGCTGAGCATGAAGGTGTTGTCATTGTCGGGCACAATGAAATCGAAATGATAGAGCCGGCTGCGGGCCAGATTGGCGGCCCCCACATCGCGGACATAGCCAAGCGTATTCATCGCCTCCGTCACCCGTTCACGGGTTTTGGACCGGACGCCGGGACGGTCGTTCAAAACGCGATCAACCGTGGCAAGGCTGACGCCTGCAGTGCGCGCTATATCATGAACGGTAGGTTTCATTCCTGCTCCTCCGCACAAACCATAGGAGCAAAAATGAGGTACGTAAATCAAAAAATTTTAATTTCGATTTTTGTTGAGATATCAACAGGGTCTGGCGGTAAATTCGCGTTGGGCGAAGCAGATATGACGTAACGTGATGACGCAGATGCCAAAGGAAAGGGCGGCTTCAGCCGCCCGATCCTGTTTCTTGGAATCAATCCCAATAGGGGCGTGGTCTGTGGCGTGGTGGCCCGTCGCGATATTCGTCGCGCCAATGATGACGGCGCCAGTCTCTTGGCGGCGGACCCCAGCCCCAGCGTGGTGGCGGCGGGCCCCATCCCCAACCGGGAGGCGGGGGTGGCGGACGGCGATATCGGGGAACACATACGCCGCGACGTGACATGCGCCAGCCGGGGCCGCACCAGTAATCCGCTTTCTGCACCAGTCCCGATTGCGCGGGCGCTTGCAGATTGCCGACCGGGTTGGCTTCGGCATTAAAGGCGAACACCGCCAGTGCCGCAGCTAAAGAAAGTACCGACACTCTCATGTCGTTTCTCCATCTCGTTTAACGGCACCAGTCTGGTCTCCCAATTGGGACTATTCGTGGCAGCTGAAATCAATTTGCCTGTACGGCGGATATAATCACGCTACCAGTGAGGCACGCCATTATTGCCCGCCCAACCGTTTCATCGTTTTCTTCAAGGTCGAAATGCTTTGATATCCCGCTTCGACACTGGCAATGGCAAGCGGTATGCCCTCCGCACGTTTACGCATGACATGCGATACCCGCAGGCGCTGCCGCCATTCGACAAAACTCATGCCGGTCTGGAGACGGAACTTGCGCGTCATGGTGCGGCGGCTCATGCCGACTTCATCCGCCCAGTCGTCAATCGTGAGATCGAGACCGGGATTATCCAGAAGGCTGCGACAAAGCTTGCGCAACGGTTTATCGGTCGGCAGCGAAACGACATAGGGCTGTTCTTTCGCCGAGCGAACTTCGTCCAGAATAAGCGCTGTCAGATGCTGGCCGCGCCCGCGCTCATCATAGAGCACCGGTTCTTCGGCCAGAGCCTGCACGCTGGCGTCCAACAGGGGGGAAACTTTCAAAACGCGCGTCGGCTCCCAATGATCGCGCAGGACCGATTCTTCAATAAAGACCGCATGCATTTCGACCGAGCCATAAATATCGACGCTGTGCGGCACATCGGGCGGGAGAAGCACGGCATAACCGCTCGGCAGCATGAAAGCGCCATCTTCGGTTTGCGCCGTCATATAGCCACTATTGCTATAGAGAAGCTCGCCGCGCCGGTGACTATGCCAGCCGGACGAGGCACTTTTCTCATAGTCGCGCCGCATCACCGCCAGAGGGCGTGCGATGTCCTGATAGTCGATGGCGTGTTTCGGTCGCGTGCGAATTTCCATTTTGGCCCAATTTGACTGAAATTGTCATATTTAAATGGAATTGCAAAATTTTGACCCGAATGCAACCAAGATTGGCCTGACTCACCAAACTGTCCCGAATATATTCGCTCGCGCAACGCATTGATATGTGTGAGTAAATTAGAATTATTCTGAATTCTGAACTTGCGCAACAATAAAAAATAATCGCTATAGCCGCTGCTTTGATGGGCTGCGGACAGTAGCCGTTTTGCAGGAACGGCAGGAGAACAGAGTTGAAGACCAGCAGGGACACCGTGCGCAATACAGATCGCATTCACAACAGCAGACGCGCCGGATCGCTACTCAAAACCGTGCTTCTCGCTAGCGTGGCGCTTGGCGCTGTGGCCGTTCCGGCATTGGCCCAGGACACGGGCGTCATTCAGCTCAACACCATCGAGGTGCAGACCTCCGGTGACAAAGGGCCACGCGTTCCCGTCGAGGGCTATATTGCTGAATATAGCCGCGCCGCCACCAAGAGCGACACGCCGATCCGCGAAACGCCGCAGTCGATTTCCGTTGTCACGCGCGACAATATGAATGATCGCGCCGTCTCGTCGGTTAGTGAAGCACTGCTTTACAGCGCCAATGTGAACGGTCAGCGTTATGGCGCGGATGTGCGCTCGGATTATTACACCATTCGTGGTTTCCCGGCTGATCTCTATCTTGATGGCATCCGTATTCCGCAGATAGCCAACCAGACCGGCGGTTATTCGGGCTTCGTGGTCGAACCCTATTCGCTCGAAAGCGTGGAAGTTCTGCGCGGTCCAAGTTCCGCGCTGTTTGGCCAGAGCAATGTCGGCGGTATCGTCAACATGGTCAGCAAGCAGCCGCAGGCCGAGGCATCCAATGAGGTCTATCTGCGTGGCGGCAGTTTCCAGCGCAAGGAATTCGGCTTCGATCTGACGGGGCCGATCAACAACGACCCTCGTTTCACCTATCGCCTGAACGGCATGATCCGCGATGCCGACACGTCCTACGATCTGGGCAAGAACAACCGTATTGCCATCAATCCGAGCTTCGCCTGGCGTCCGGATGCGGATACCAGCCTGATTGTTTCGGGCGGTTATCTCAAGGATGATCTGGGACAGGCGGGCGTGATCGTTCCGGCCTATGGCAGCGTGCTGCCGAACCCGACCGGCCAGAGTATTCCGCGTGATTTCACCGATGGCGATCCGCGCATCGCGACTTATAAGAAGGAAATCAGTTACGTTGGCTATCAGTTCGAGCATCGCTTCAACGACACGTTCACGCTGCGCCAGAACTTTCGCTATTCGCATCTGAAGACCGATTATCGCAACCTGTTTGCGGGCGTGCTGCCGACCAGTGGCTGGAATGGCAGAACGCTGCCGCGCACCAATTATCTGGCACAGCCCGAACTCGATTCAATTGCCTTCGACACGCAGCTTGAATCGCGCTTCGATACCGGCTCTCTGGAGCACACTTTGCTGGTCGGCGTTGATCAGCAATGGCAGCGCCTCGACAATTATACTGGCTCGGCGGCTGGTCCGTCGCAGGACCTGTTCAACCCGACCTTCAATCAGCCGCTGACGCCGGTGAAGGCGACGACGCGTCTTCTGCAAAACCAGTATCAGACCGGCATTTATGTGCAGGATCAGATCGAAGCAGGCAATCTGCGCGTGACGCTCGGCGGTCGCAAGGACTTCGTCCGGGTTGATTCCGAACAGACGACGCTCTCAACAGGCCGTAGCGTCGACTATGAGCAGGACCCTGAAAAGTTCACGGGCCGTGCGGGCGTAGCCTATGTCTTCGACAGTGGCTTTGTGCCTTATGCGCTCTATTCGACGTCCTTCCTGCCGACGCTGACGCTGGCGGATACGCCGCTCAAGCCGACCACGGGCACGTTGAAGGAAGTGGGCATTAAATACGCCCCGGAAGGCGCGAATTACAGCGTTACGCTTTCGGCCTTCGAAGCTGAACAGCAGAATGTCGTCAATCGTATTTCCGGCGTCTACTATCAGACGGACGAAGTGCGCGTACGCGGCGTCGAGTTGGAAGGCACGGCCCAATTGTGGGATCGCCTGAACCTGACGGCTGCCATGAGCTTCCAGGACCCGGAAGTCAGCGAAAGCCAGACGCCTGCCCAGATTGGCAAGCTGCCTTATACCGTGCCGAAGGATCAGCAGTCGTTGTTCGTCAGCTATAATGTGCCGCTGCCGGATAACCTCAAGGGCGATCTCGTTCTTGGCGGCGGTGTACGACGCATCGGCAAGACCGCTGGCGATACGCTGAACACCTTCTTCGTGCCATCCTATACGCTGGTGGATGCTTTCCTGCGCTATGATCTTGGCAACTATCGCCTTCAGGTGAATGCCTATAATCTCGGCGACAAGAAATATGTGGCGGGCTGCAATTCGACCAGCCAGTGCTATTACGGTCAGGGCCGCTCCATCGTGGCGACAACGAGTGTGAAATGGTAGTGAGTTTCTCACGACGTGAATTTTTGTGGGGGCGGCTTTGGCCGCCCTTACGTCTTCTGTTCGGGCCGAGACGCCGCGTAAGGTTGTCACGCTCGAATGGGCGGAAACGGAAATTGCTTTGTCGCTCGGCATTCGCCCTCTGGGCGTTGCCGATCTGGCGGGCTATCGCCAGTGGGTCAATATCGAGAATGACGGGCTCACCGATGCGGCCGATGTGGGCGGACGGCAGCAGCCGAGCCTTGAAGCGCTGACACGGCTGAAACCGGACCTGATCCTTACATCGGCGTTGCGCCATAAGGCGATTGCCGAGCGCCTCAAGGCGATTGCACCGACGGTGCTGCTCGACGGCGCATCCGATAGCGCCGATCTCTTTCAGGATATGAAATCAAATCTCGCCGTTGCCGCAAGTGCGCTGCAACGCGAGGCGGAACGCAGGGCCGCGTGGCAATCTTTCGAAGATGGCCTGTCGGCAGCGCGGGCGAAACTATCCGGCCCATTGCCTGTCGTGATTGCGCAGCCTTTGCCCGGTGTGGCGCGATTGAGAATATTCACGACCAATTCTGCCGTGATGAAAACGATGGTGCAAGCTGGCTTCTCGGAAGCAGTCGACCGCGGCGTGCAGCCCTTTGGTTTTACGACATTCGGGTTGGAAGAGCTTGCCACGCTAGCGCCGGAGACACGGCTTTGCCTGTTGGATGACGCGACGCCGAAGGAACTGACGGAAAGCGCGATCTGGCCGGTCCTGCCTGCGGTCAGCGCCGGTCATATTTATCATCTCGGCGGCGATATTTGGCCTTTTGGCTCGACACGCTCCATGACGCGGCTGGTTGAGCGGACGTTAGCGGCGTTAACTGCCTGATATATGAGAAAAGCCCCGGTTCAACCGGGGCTTTGTTGTTTCAGGCAACGGCGCGGGCGCATTCGCCAAGAATACGCAGTACTTCGGCGCGTTCCTCGATTTGCGGCATATGTCCGCAACGCTGGAAGATATGCACGCCGACTTTTCCGGGCAGCCCATGGGCGTGGCTGACGGGAATGACCCGATCTTCCGCACCGAAGATCAGCCGCACAGGGATCGGCAATCCGGCTATGGTTGACCGCAGATCGAAGGTCTGCGTGCCATCGGTGAAGAACCGTTCCGCAATCGCGCTTTGCGCGGCGCGCAATTCGGTATCAGCGGCCTGAGCGACTGTGGCATTGATGAAAGGCCGCGTGAGCAGGCTTTCGTCGCTGACCAACAGTTTCAGCCAAGGGATGATGCTCGCTTCGCTTTTGGCGGCGATCAGGCCCTTGGTGAAGGCGCCGTTGATTTCAGGGCCGAGACCGGCGGACGAAATCAGCACCAGCGAGCGCACATCCACGATGCCGCGTGCGGCAACGGTCGCCGCAACGCCACCACCAAGGGAATGACCGCCAAGCAGGCAGGCGTTCACGCCAAAGGCGGCAAGTGTGGCTTCAATGGCCTCCGCGATCGCATCGATGCTGTCCGGCACTGTGCGCGTGGAAGCACCGTGTCCGGGAAGGTCAAGCGCCAGAACCGGATGGCCGAGTGTTGCCCCTGCGAACAGGCCGCGCCATGAATTGAGGTCGGCGGCGAAACCGTGGATTAGGACAACAGGCAGTTTTCCGGCTTCACCCTCACGCAGCCAGACTGCATTGAGCGGTGCAGCGGAACCGGCGGTAGGTCTTCGTGCGGGGGTGCAACCGGTTGGCTTACAGCGCCAGCCGCAACCGCAGCTTGGGCAGAGCCAATCTTCGCCTCGACATCCTTTTTCTGGACGCGTCCCTTGGGGCCGGAACCTGCAATCGCCTCAAGATCGATGCCAGCCTCCCGGGCCAGCCGGCGTGCAAGCGGCGTTGCACGCACGGCTGTGTCCTGAGCGGTAGCAGCTTGGGAGGTAGAAACGACCGGTTCGACAGGTGGGGGGCCATCCTCCCGAACCGGTACTGGCGCGCTCTGCGAGGGAGCAGGCTGCGCATCGGCGGGGCGCTCAACGGATGGTGGTGCTTTGCGCTCTTCGCCTTCTTCGTAAATCCACGCGACAGCCTGTCCGACCGGCACAACAGTGCCTTCGGCAACACTCACATCTGCAAGAATGCCGCTGGCCGGTGCGTCCACTTCCATGGCCGCCTTGTCAGTTTCGATTTCGAACAGGAGCTGACCCTTCGTGACGGTATCGCCATCCTTGGCATACCAGCGCGAAATCTGGCCGGTCTCCATATCCATGTCGACTTTCGGCAGGATGACTTCCACTGCCATGGTCAGCGCACTCCCCTGGCAAGATCGCGGGCGCTTTTGAGAATGTCCGGCACCTGCGGCACGGTCGCGCGTTCAAGATCGGGATTGTAAGGGATCGGCGTCTCGGCGCCGCCAAGGCGGACAATCGGGGCGTCGAGATAATCGAAAGCATCGCTTTCGGCGACGGTTGCAGAGATTTCCGCGCCGATGCCGAGTGTTTTCACAGCTTCATAGACGCAAAGCAGCTTCGAAGTTTTCTTGACGCTTCTGATGATCGTGTCGCGATCAATTGGGCGCACGGTGCGCAGATCGATGACTTCGACGTCGATGCCTTCCTTGGCCAGTTCTACCGCCGCATCCAGCGCCTTGTGCACCATGATTGCGGTCGCGACGATGGTGAGATCACGGCCTTCGCGCACCACATCGGCCTTGCCGATGGGAACGGTATAATAGCCTTCCGGCACCGGCCCCTTCATCTTGTAGAGCAGCTTGTGCTCAAAAATCATCACCGGGTCGGGGTCTTCGACAGCTGCAAGCAACATGCCCTTGGCGTCATGCGGGGTGGAAGGCTGCAGAACCTTCAGGCCGGGCACGTGGCCGAGCCAGGCTTCGAGGCTCTGGCTGTGCTGTGCGGCGGCGCCCGTGCCTGAACCGGCGGGAAAACGCATGACCAGCGGCACCGAAACCGCGCCACCCAGCATATAGCGGATTTTTGCGGCCTGATTGACGATCTGCTCCATGGCGAGCGCAGCAAAATCGGAAAACTGGAATTCGAAAATCGGGCGCATGCCGGTCAGCGCTGCACCTACGGCGACGCCCGCACCGCCCAGTTCAGAAATCGGCGTGTCCATGACGCGGTCTTCGCCGAAGCGATGCACGAGATCGCCGGTTACCTGAAACGCGCCGCCATAGACGCCGATGTCCTCGCCCATCAGGAAAACACGGTCGTCGCGCTCCATGGCAATCGCCATGGCTTCCTGAATGGCTTGCGAATAGCTCAACTCGCGGATGGTGGTGTCCATGATCAGATTTCGTCCGTATATACGTCGCGGGTCAGGTTGGTGAGGTCGGGAGAAGGGCTGTTGCGGGCATATTCAATCGCGTCAGCGATTTCCTTCTCGACATTGGCCCGAATGGCTTCGATCTCCTTGTCGTCGATCACGCCATAAGCCTTCAGATCGGCTTCGAAATGCGCGATTGGATCGCGATTATTGGCCCAATCCTCGATCTCTTCCTTGGTGCGATAGCGGTTGCGGTCGCTCTTCGAATGACCACGCAGACGGTACGTCTTGTTCTCGATCAGCGACGGGCCTTCCCCGCGCCGCGCACGCTCCACGGCCTCGTTGATGGCTTCGGCAACGTCGGAAAGGTTGTTGCCGTCCACGACCTTGCCCGGCATGGCATAGGCCGATGCGCGGTCCGCGACATTCACCACCGCCGTTGAACGCTTGGTTGAAGTAGACATGCCATAGCCATTGTTTTCGCAAACGAAAACGACCGGCAACTTCCAGACGGAAGCCATGTTGAGCGCTTCATGGAAAGCGCCTTCATTGTTGGCGCCATCGCCGAAGAACGACACGACCACCTTGTTGTTCTTCTGCTTTTTTGCGGAAAGGGCAGCGCCGACAGCAATCGGAATACCGCCACCGACAATGCCATTTGCGCCGAGATTGCCTTTGGATACATCAGCAATGTGCATGGAGCCGCCGCGGCCCTTGCAATAGCCGGTTTCCTTGCCGAAAAATTCCGCGAACATGCGTTTCACATCCGCGCCCTTGGCGATGCAATGACCGTGGCCGCGATGGGTCGAGGTGATCATGTCATCTTCGGTCAAAGGCAGGCATGAACCCATGGCGCTTGCTTCCTGTCCGATGGACAGGTGCATCGTGCCGTGAATAAAACCCCGCGTGTAACTTTCTTCCGCGCCTTCTTCGAAGCGGCGGATGAGATACATCTTGTGCAGCGCTTCCTTCAGCTGTTCGGGAGAATAGGTGCGGAAAGCGAAGGGCAGGTTGTGGCGATCTGCGACCTGCGCATCAATCTTTCTGGCCTGAACCATGGTGCGGCTCCTTATGCTCCGTAAACGAGCTTGTCCTGGCGAGCGCGCAGTTCGGCGATCTTCGATCCCGGCGCGACGGCAGCATTGTCATAGGTGATGAGTTCGCCCTTCCTGATCGGCTTTGTCACACTGCCACCCTGAAGAAGACCGCAGGGAATGGCGCGCGCGGTACGCGCTTCGCCAGACGTCATGATCCAGGCGCGGTAGCAATATTCGCCAATGGCATCGAGCTTTTCGCCCGGCTGCATATCCTTCTTGGCCACAGCGCAGACTTCGGCCACCGGCTTTGCCAGGGGCACCATGTCCGGCTTGCCGTAAAGCACGACACGGGCGCAGGTGAGGGGAACTTCGAGCGAGGTCAGGTGATAAGGGCGGTGGAAGGTGAAGTAAGGGCCTTTGCCCATTTTCAAATCTTCCATGCGTTCCGAAACACGCGGATGCGACATGTCGGCGACGACGAAGACACCCGGAGCCACGCCCTTGCCGATGGAGTAATCCACGACCCCGACCTTCGAAAGCACACCGCCATCCTTTTCAGGAATCAGCGTCTTGTTGAGCTGGTCGAGCGTTGCGGCAGGGCCGTGCATGCCCGGCTTGTCCGGCACCAGACCCGTGGCATTGGCGATGGCTGCCATTTCCACCATGGTCTTGGAGCCATCGACGAACTCCACCAGCATACGCACATTCATGTTGCGGCGTTTGGCTTCTTCCAGATAATCGTCGGGAATGGCGTCGATATTGAGCGGGTTGTTCTTGCCCTTGCCAGCGGCAACGATGGGATGCCCCATGGCTGAAACGAACTCGATCAACTCCATGCAGGACGATGGTTCGTCGCCGGCACCCAGCGAATAGGTGACGCCCAGACGGTCGGCTTCTGCCTTGAGGTAAGCGCCGATGGTGACATCGGCTTCGACATTCATCATGACGAGATGCTTGCCATGTTCCATGGCGCGCAGGCCGATTTCCGCGCCGACAGCAGGAACGCCGGTGGCGTCGATGACCACATCGATCAAATCATTTTCGAGGATCAGACTGGCATTGTCCGTAACGGCGACCTTGCCGCCTTCCATGGCCGAGGTCAGGTCGGAAGCGTTTGAAACTTGCCTGCCGTGGCCTTCTTCCTGATAGGCGATATCAACCGCTTTCAAAGCGTTCGGAACACGCAGTTCGGAAATGGCGCCGATTTCGATGCCGGGCATATGCGCCACGCGGGTCACGATGTCGGTGCCCATTTCGCCGGAGCCGATCAGCCCGATACGGATCGGCCGTCCGCTGTCCGCACGCGCTTGCATATCACGTGCCAAGCCCGTCAACGCCACATTCGTCGCCATCTTTTCCTCCTGATGTTCCTCCAGACGCCTTCGCGCCTCTCTTCCTTTACCCGATAATGAACATTTGTTTCCAAGTCAATACGAGTGTACATTTATCACGCGCCACAGACCTGTTATTCCTTACCGTGCTTTATCGCTTGTGAACAAACATTGGTCTGCTATAAAAAACAAATGTTCTGCCCGGTGTTTCAAAATGCAACACAACAAAATCTTGTGGGGGCATGCGGCGCGGAACTTGATACAAGCGTTCGAACGGCCTGGCATTCGTTGGAGGATGGCCGGGGGGAGGAGAAAACTATGGACGCATTTCTAAGCGGCCTGAAATCGGCCATCGATACGTTGGGGGCGACGGTCCTGC
Source organism: Ochrobactrum sp. SSR (assembly GCF_030067775.1). Taxonomy (NCBI): domain Bacteria; kingdom Pseudomonadati; phylum Pseudomonadota; class Alphaproteobacteria; order Hyphomicrobiales; family Brucellaceae; genus Ochrobactrum; species Ochrobactrum sp. SSR. The sequence goes on from NZ_CP125970.1 coordinate 388,804, forward strand.
TCCCTATCGTCATTTTCATTATAGCCGTGGTTCTTGGCGCAAAGGTGGGCAAAGCCTTCCGTGCTGCCGTGACCATCGGCGTCGCCTTCATCGGTATCAACCTCGTATTGGGGCTGATGTTCACCTCCATTGGCGAGGTGGCTCAGGCGATTGTTACCAATACGGGCATCAAGCGCGATATCGTCGATGTGGGCTGGCCTTCGGCTGCGGCCATCGCTTTCGGTTCGTCCGTGGGGCTTTGGGTCATTCCGGTCGGCATTCTGGTCAACATCGCGCTGCTTTTGATGCGCTGGACCCGCACGCTCAATGTCGATGTTTGGAACTTCTGGCACTTTGCCTTTGTCGGCTCGCTTGTCGTCGCCGCAACGGACAATCTCGCCTATGGTATTATCGTTGCAGCTCTTGTTGCGGCTCTGTCGCTGCTGTTCGCTGACTGGTCGGCACGCGCCGTACAGCAGTTCTATGGCGTTCCGGGCGTTTCGGTACCGCACCTGGCATCGGCGCAAATTCTGCCGATTGCCATCGTGCTCAACTGGATCATGGATCGCATTCCTGGCATCAACAAGATCCACATCAGCACCGAAACCATCGAACGCCGTTTCGGCGTTTTCGGCGAACCGGTGGTTCTGGGCCTGATTATCGGTCTCGTGCTTGGTCTCATCGCTTTCTACAATTCAGGCGATTTCGGCCATGTGCTGGCCAAGGTGCTGGGCACCGGCATGACGCTTGCCGCCGTGATGCTGCTTCTGCCGCGCATGGTCAAAATCCTGATGGAAGGCCTGCTGCCGGTTTCTGATGCCGCACAGGAATTCGTGCGCAAGCGCACCGGCGACCGCGAATTGCTGGTCGGTCTCGATTCGGCAATCCTGATCGGCCATCCGGCTGCGATCTCGTCGTCGCTGATCCTCGTGCCGATTGCGATCATCCTGTCGGTGATTCTGCCGGGCAACCGCGTCATCCTGTTCGCCGATCTTGCGGTTATTCCGTTCATCGTCGCCATGACTGCGCCGCTGTTGAAGGGCAACGTGTTCCGCATGGTTGTCGTCGGCACGGTGACGCTCGCCATCGGCTTCTATGTGGCCAATGCGCTGGCTCCGCTCTTCACGAGCGCTGCCGTGTCGTCTGGCTTCAAGTTGCCGGAAAACGCGTTGCAGATCACTTCGGTGGTCGACGGCTTCCTGTGGGTGCCTTATGTCATCATCGCCGCAATCCAGTGGTTAGGCGTTGTTGGAATCGCGGTTCTTGCAGTCGTCATCGCCGCAGCGTTCATTCTCTATCGTCGCAACACCGACGGTTGGGAACGCGCTGCCGGTGCGGAAGACGAACCAGCCGAGCAGAACAACTGGTAAGGCGCAAAAGCAATACTGGCCGCATACCGGAGAGGTATGCGGCTATCCGCAATGGAGGATGGAATGGCGAACGGCCTGATGGCTTTTCTGGATCCTGAAGCGATAGAGCTGCAGAGCGAGGCCAAAACCAATGAGGAAATTATCCGTATTCTGGCGGCGAAGCTGGAACGGCTCGGCTATGTAAAGCCAAGCTATGCGGATGCGGTCGTGAAGCGGGAACAGACCATGCCGACCGGTCTGCCGCTGGAGCGCGAAGAAAACGTCGCCGTCCCGCATACCGATCCCGAGCATGTCCTGAAAGCAGGCATCGCTTTCGCGACGCTGAAATCTCCTGTCATCTTCTCCAATATGGAAGATCCGGAAGAGGACGTTCCGGTCGGGTTTGTTTTCCTGCTTGCCATCAATGACAAGGACAAACAGATTGAGACCTTGCAACAGGTGATGGCGACCATTCAAAATGAGGACGCGCTCGAGCATCTCAAGAAATCGCGCACATTGAGTGACGTGGAAGCCGCGCTCGGTTAATCGGAGGAACCAAAATGGCCAAAATGAAAACGATTCTCTTTGCCTGCGGCACCGGCGTCGCAACATCCACTGCCGTGAATGCTGCCGTCACCGAAGAGATGAAAAAGCGCGGGCTGACCTTCAACGCCCAGCAGGCCAAGGCGACCGAAGTGCCGTCTCTGGCTGACAATGTGGATTTCATCGTTTCCACGACGCCTATTTCCGCCGCGGTCGAGAAGCGGGTCATCAAGGGCCTCGCATTCCTGACCGGCATCGGCAAGGACAAGGTTCTGGACGAAATCGAAGCCGAATTGCGCAAGTAATTTCGGCCCCATTTCAAAGGGCGCTTTCGTGCAGGATCACGAAAGCGCCCTAACTATTTGTATTCTCACTACTGAGCGGTTCAGTTCGGAACGGAATGTCCGATGCGCCGGAGCATTTCGGCGGCACTTTCCTCGTCGGTGATGAACACCGTTGGCCGCAGAAGTTTCATCGCGCCCAGAAGCGCTTCGATCTTTTCCTTGCCGCCGGATGTCAGGATGCGTTGCGGCGTGTTCTGCAAGCTTTCGATGCTGGCCGACATGACGCGCTCATGCACCGGATCATCGACGATACGGCCATCGGCATTGTAGAAATGGAACAGAACGTCGCCGACCGCACCATTGGCGCGCAGCGATTGTTTCTGCTCTTCATCGACGAGCCCCACGCGGTAGGACGTGCTACTGGCGGTCTCGATGCCGCCAATGCTGAGCAACACCATGTCGAGATCTTCCGCCATGTTCAGCACCGTGTTCAGGCCACAGCGCTCAATCAGGGCTGTGCGAGTCTCCTTGCTGTCCACAAGGGCGGGCGCGGGGATAAGGTAGCCTTCGCCTTGCAGCATCTGCGCGAACTGCCAGGCAAATTCGGGCGGGTTGGAGCGTCGTGGCTGCACAATGCCGCCGAGAAGCGAAATGACCTTGAGATCGTTCACCGGACGCGAGCCGATATGCTGCAAGGTGCTGGACAAAGTGCGGCCCCAGCCGACGCCAATGCGCATGCCGTGCTGGATTTTTTCCGACAGATAAGCGCCGGTCGCAGCACTTATCGGAGGAATCGGATCGGTCTCGGCAGAGGAGAGGGGCGCGACAATGGCCTGCTCCAGCCCGAAAGCCTTTTCAAGCGCCGCTTCCAGCGCGGTCAAAGCCGAAAGCTTGCCTTCGATAGTGATCTTCACCTCATTGCGGGCGCGGGCATCGGCAAGAAGACGCACAATGGTCACACGGCCAACACCCAGCGCATCGGCAATATCGCTCTGGGTCATCTGCTCGACATAATACATCCACGCCGCACGGGTTCTGAGGCGGCTGGTGCGGTTTTCCGCTGCAACGCCTTCGGATCCCACCAGAAGGTCGTTGGTTTCAGCTGCGTTCCGTTTCCCCTTGGCGGTCTTTCTCAAATCGATTCCCCAAAATTCTTACAGTTTGCGTCTTTGTGATATGGACCCTATTGCTTTTCCGGGACGAGGAAAACAATACTTCTTTTGTATCGGTTAAGATACGATTGTTGGCCTCGCAGGGAGGGACGACCGGCATGCTGCGCACACTTTCCGATGAAATCGCCGTCAATCTGAAAGACCGTCTGCGTGACGTGCGCTATGTGATCAGGCGCGCCCGGCAAAGTTCGCGTGCGCCCGAAACCAGCCTGCCTGCGCCGGAAGCGCTTCTGGGCCATGCCGCAGGCGTGATGGATACGGCGCTGACCGCCGCCGAAGCGATCTCAATCTCGATTATTTCGTCTGAACCGGCCAAACATCATGGCGCGCCACAGATGCGCAGCCTATCCTTTTATTTCGGCACCGGCGCGGAAGGTGCGCGCGGTTTCCGCAGCGATATGTATTATTTCCTCAAGGGAACGATGCGGCGCTACGGACTTGAAAACGCACTTATCCACGAAGCGGCTTTTTCGGTCATCCACGGGCGTCTGTTGCGCAAGCATGCGGAACTTCTGCGCGATCCTCTAAAGGTTGCACAGGCGCTGGCCGCGCTTTATCTGGAAGCGCTGGCTGAAAAGCCCGTCCGCCTGATGCCGTCAGAAGCCTCGTGCGACCCGGAAAATCTGCGCAAGGCGGAAGTGGTCGGGCTTGCGGCAGCTTGCCTCGCTTGCGGGCTGGCGACCGTAAAACCTGCTGATCTCGCCGATATCGATCCGCTGGAAAGTGTATTCATGGTGCTGGAGGCACGCTATGAGCGGCTGGTGGATGCGGCAGAAACCCACGACGCGAAGAAGCTCGAAACCCTCTTCGCGACGCTGATTGCCCACCTACCTTAAGTCGCCGAACAGATCGGCGATGATTTTCTTGGCGCGGGGAATGGAAGCCGGGCTCATGCTGAGCTCGGTCAGTCCCATGCGGATAAATTCCGGTATCAAATCCGGCTTGCCTGCCGCTTCCCCGCACATGCCAACCATGATGCCCGCTGTCGTGGCTGCTTTCGCGGTCATTTCAATGGCCGCTATTACAGCTGGATGATGCACGTCGTTGAGCCTCGCGACCGTCGGGTTGAGACGGTCTGCCGCCATGACATATTGCGTTAGATCATTGGTGCCGATGGAGAAGAAGGCGGATTCCTTGGCCAGCTGATCGGCTGCGAAAACCGCTGCCGGTGTTTCGATCATAACACCCAGTTCAAACGTGCCGTAAGGCTTGCCTTCTGCTGCCAGCTCGCGCTCGCATTCGGCAATCAGGCTTTTTGTCGCCCGAATCTCCTCGATATCGGAAACCATCGGTAGCATGACCTTCAGATTGCCGTGCACGGCGGCGCGAAGTAGGGCGCGCAATTGCGGCTTAAACACCTCCGGGCGGTCAAGGCACATGCGGATGCCGCGCCAGCCGAGGAACGGGTTTTCCTCCTCGGGAAACTCGATGCCGGCGACGGGCTTGTCACCGCCGATATCGAGTGTGCGGACAATGACAGACTGGGGTGCGAAAGCGCGCAGAAGTGATGCATAGGTTTCCATTTGCATGTCTTCGGACGGCAAATGGATATGCTTCATGAACAGAAGCTCGGTGCGGAACAGGCCGACGCCCATCGCGCCTGCGGTCTGGGCCGCTTCGATTTCCTCCAAAGCGCCGAGATTGGCCGCAACCTCAATCACCACGCCATCGGCGCGATGCGGCGTGTAGTCACGATACTTGTCCAGCGCACGCTGTTCTTCCGTGGCCTTGGCAATGCGGCTTTCGATTTCGGCCAGAACGGAGGCATCCGGGTCATGATGGACAATGCCCGCACTGCCATCGACGGCAACCTGTCGCGCTGTCTTCAGTCTATGAACAGCGTCGCCAAGTCCAAGCACTGCCGGGATTCCGTGCGTGCGCGCGATGATCGCGACATGCGAGGTCGCGCCGCCATGGCCGCAAACCACGCCGCGAATGCGCTTCAGCGGTGCGCGGGCCAAGTCCCAAGCGCCGATGTCTTCGGCGATCAGAATGGCACCGTCCGGTAGTCCGTCGAGATTGAGGTCTTCCTGACCGAGCAAGGCGAGACAAATCTGGCGGCTGATTGCATGCACATCGTCGGCGCGGGCATTGAGATAGGGATCGTCGAGGTTGGCGAATTGCTGCGCGACCGTCGAGGCAGCGCCGAGCGTTGCGGAGACCGCATCCATGCCGCCGCGAATAAGGGCGAGCGCTTCATCCCGCAGGCTGTCGTCGGAGGCAATGTCCTTCAATGCAGCAACGATGCCGCGATCACTTTCGGCGAGATCGCCGCGCGCGAGCGAATGTTCCATCCGCTCTTGAACAGTTGCAACAGCGGCCTCATAACGGCTGATTTCCGGTGCGATTTCGTGAGGTGCCAGCTTGCCGGTGCCGGGCGTGATTTCGGCAGGGAAAAACGGAAACGCCTCGCCAAGCGAAAGACCTTCACTGGCGGCAACGCCCTTGATCTGGCCTTCCGGCAACGCTGCAATCGCAACACTCGCGACCGGGACGGCGACGGGAGCAGTCTCCACCACCGCGGCAACGGCTGCGCCGTCATTTTCCTCAAGCCCCGCGCGCGGGTTTTCGAGATAGCCGATCAGCGCTTCCAGTGCTTCAATCGCGTCAGCCCCTTCGGCGCTGACGGTGACTTCGTCATTTTCCTTCACGCCAAGCAGCATGAGCTTAACGGAGCTTTTCGCGCTGACGCTTTTGCCGCTCTTTGCGATCTCGATATTACACTCGAACCCCTTGGCGAGCTTGACGAAACGGGTGGCGGGGCGCGCATGCAACCCTTCATGCACCCGGACGATGGTGGAGCGTTCCATTTGAGAGCCTTGGATCATGAATGCTTCTTGAGATCAGTCGCTGATGACGATCATATGTCCTTCGCGCAGCACGGCAACCAGAGCGGCGCCGTCAACTTCGCTGGCACAGATTTCGCCCGGACGGTCGGTCGAGTCGGCCCCGGTAAACGATATCACCACATGACCGATGTCACGCACTTTTTGCCAGGCGCTTGTTCCAACCGCCGTAATGTTTGCCGTAATGTCGCCAATGGTGATCAGCGCGCCAACCGGCGGCGCAGCTTCCTGCGGACCATCTTCGACTGCGTGCATCACCGAGACTTCCGCCAGTTCGGGCGGGGAGCCCTCTGCAAACAGGATCAGAACGCCGCCTTCGGCGAGATCAGCCACTTCGGGACCAATTGCGGTGATCCGTGTCTTGAGATGTATCGGCATGGCGGCAGTCCTTTTCAATTTCACTCAATCGGCATCCTCCAAAAATTGGGGAGATGAGGATGCCGAAAATTAAAGGCAGAGATTGGGAGGAGTGGCCCGCCGCTTTGATGCGACGAGCCAGTTTGCGTCAAAGCACGGCGAGGCTGACGAGCCAGGCGATGAGCACCGAGACAGGGCCCATGATCTGGCGGCTGATCAGGATCGCAGGCACGCCGATTTCAATCGTCTTCGGTTTGGCTTCACCGAGCGCCAGACCCACTGGCACGAAGTCGCAACCGACCTGCGTGTTGTAGGCGAAGAGCGCGGGCAGGGCCATTGCCGGAGCGATGGTGCCATTGGCAATCTGCGGGCCGATAATGGCCACACCCACTACCTGCGCGATGACTGCGCCCGGTCCAAGGATCGGAGAAAGAAACGGCAAGCCGCAGATAGCCGACAGCACAAGCAGGCCAATGATATTGTTGGCGAGTGGTCCCATCGGCTGGGCAAGAATATCGCCGATGCCGGTGTAAAGAATGAGACCGATCAGCATCGTCACGAAAGCCATGAATGGCAGAACGTTGCGGATGACCTGATCGATGGTGCGGCGACCGGCGTTGAAGAAAATGCCGACGACACGGCCCATGACGCGGCCGATCCGGCTGATCAGCCCGACGAGGCCGCCATCATTCGACGTATCGATCGGCACTGCAGGCTTTTCATCGGCCTTGGCGGCGGCAGCTCCTAAGGAAGCTGCGGCTGCAGGAGCCTCGGAACCATCAGCAGGAACGACATTTTCTGGCTTTACGCCGGAGACATAAATGTCTTCGGTGATGAACTGCGCCAGGGGGCCTGACTGGCCGACTGGCGTCAGGTTGACGGTCGGGATGCGCTTGCGCGGATAGACGCCGCAACGGGCGGTGCCGCCGCAATCGACCACGACGACGGCCATTTCGCTTTCAATGGGGGGAGCGCGGAAACCGTCTACGGCTTCGCCCCCGGTCATTTCCGCGATCTGTCTGGCGAGCGGATGAATGCCGCCGCCGGTCACGGATACGATTTTGCTGCGCTGTTCGGTCGGCTGGATGACGAGCGGTCCGCCCCAGCCACCGGAGCCATGGGAAATTCTAACGGATTTGTAGGTTTTGGCCATGATGTCCTCCCGCGCGCCTTAAAGCTCGATGCCCTGACGGCGCGCCATGATGGCGGTGATGCGTTCGGTGAGCATGCCTTTGAGCAGGATCACGACGAGGCCGACGATGGCGTACCAGATGGCCACATTGATGTGATAGCCATTGGCGACAGCGCCTTTCTTTTCCAGTTCAAGCAGCGCCACGAGTACGCCACCCCAGACGAAATATTCGCCGGGATTGATATGCGGGAAGAGGCCAAGTGGCGGATGCACATAGGACACTGCCGCGTCGTAAAAGGCAGGTTTGTGCTTTTCCTCAAGGAACGAACCGAAGGTATAGGCCATCGGATTGGTCAGGAAGAACACCGACAGCACCGGCAGAACCGTATAACGGGTTAGCGCGATGCGGCCCGCACCCTGTGCCAAACCGTGCACGCGCTTTTCGCCGACGAGTTCGGTGATTGCGTAGAAGGCGGTCATCAGAACCACCAGGGTCGGAATGATGCCGGTCACAAAACCGGAAAACACTTCGCCACCCTTTTGGAAGATGCCGATGAAGTGCTTGCCGATCGAGGCCAGCCAGCCCAGCTGTTCTTCTTGAGTGACGTTTTGCAGTCGTTCCTTGAACTGATCGACAGTCAGATTGTCCGTGCCGGTTGCCTGTGCAAGCTGCACAAGGTTATCGCTACCGTGTTCGACGGCTAGCTTGCCGTGAAACACCGCGTCCGTTGCTATGTTGGCGGCCATCTGGCTCGCCACATGCAAGGACTGTAAGGTCGTATCGGCGCCTTGCGCCAGCATTGCAGCTATAGACATTTCTCCTCCTCCACGCCCGTCCTCGTCGGGCGATACCCCTGAACATTGCCACCCAGTTCACGGTTGGACACACGCTCAGGCGTGCGCCAGCTTCAGTCCTTCGAGAGACGTGCCGTCGGATTGTTCGCGGATGCGGTCGATCTGGTCCATCGCCTGCTTTGCGGCAGCATTGACAGGCGACTTTTCGAGCGCTTCCTGTTCACGCCGCAAGGCATTGAACGGCATGCCCTCATAGGCTTCCTGCCGCTTGAACTTTGCGAACACGGTTCGTCCGCTCATTTCGAGAAAGCGCCGGACCTTCAGGTCGCGGTCAACCACGATCATGACAATGACGCCTTTGCCGAAGCGCCCGCGCACATGGCCTGCACCCACGAATCCGTCAGAGTAGCGGGATGTGACGCCTTTCAGCACGTCGGAGTAATGGCGCATCTGAAACCAGACGCCCAGCGACTGCACTCCCCATAAAAGAGCCAAAGCCAGTAAAGCCCATTGCCAGATAGCCATTTTCTCCTCCTCCACCGGAGGCTTCGTGCGTCTTTGAGCGCCGCCAGTCTCCGCCTCTTCACAGAACATTTGTTTTCTTAAATGTCAATATGTATAATTATGAGGTGAAGATTGCGGGAAGGACAAGCTGACAACGGTAGCGGTTTCGCATATGGTCTGTCGGCATTGGAGGCGTGGAATATGGATTTGCTTTTGAAGAACCAGATGGCATCGATGCCGGACTTGCGGCGTCGCTTGCGGCAGTTGCGCTGGTTCAGGGCGACGTTTCGCAAACACGCCAGTCTTCTCCATGATGTCTATGGTGTCGATTATGAGATCGACGAGCAGAAACTGACGAAAGCTTTTCTGAACTGGGTAGAACTGGTCGAGCAGAACAAGCGTTATGCCAAGGTGGACCGCAAGGATTTCATCACCTTTGCCGCCGGGCTGGTTCTGCGTGAACTGATCCGCCTGTCGCCTGCCCGGGCGTTATCGATCCCGAAGGCGAACGAGGGCGAGAATACGCCGCAACACGACATTATCGCCTTCTGGCCGGAGGGGTTCCTCTATACCAATTACTGCATTTGCGCGATTGCCGCCGTGCAGGAGCAGGAATTCGGCGTGGCACAGGATATCGACGCCTGTGCGGACGATTTGCGAACCTGGTGGTCTTACCGGGAAAACGTGGCCGACATGCCGGGCTATGCGATAGCCTTCCTCGACAAGTTTCTGGGTGGCGAGCCGAACTGGGTCATGCCCGATCTCGCGTCGGCCCGCGTGGCGGTGCAGCGCGCGCTTGGCGCGCAAAATCCGTCAGGCGCGATAAAGGGTTAGCGCCTTTACCGGAAGTCGCCCGTCAGCTTGACGGGCGCGGCGGCAGACCGGCGCGTGCGCGCATTTTGTCGAGCAGGGCGGCTGCAATCGGCTCGTAGTTTTCGTCGAAGTGGTGGCCACCCGCCAGTTTCATGACGTCCATGCCCTTCAACTCGCTTGCCGTGCAGGCGGTGTCGTCTTCCTCCTCGCCATAGACGCAGACGACACGGTCGAGCGGAATGCTGGAAATCGCCGGAACGACATCCTTGTCGCCATCCATACCAAGCCAGCCTTCAATGGAGACCTGAAAGGTTGTCGTGGTTTCGACACCAAGCAGCCCGATCATTTTTGTGCGGTCCTGAATGGCTGGATCGAGATATTTCCACGCGAAGGGGAAAGTATCGGCCCCGAAGGAATAGCCAAGCACCGCAACAGGCAATTTCCCTGTCGGATCGGCCTTCCTGATCATTGCCGTGGTGTCTTTGGCGATTTCTTCCGGTGTGCGCTCCGACCAGAAATAGCGCAGAGAATCGACGCCGATGACATGTACGCCATGCGCTTGCAGCCATTCGCCGATGGATTTGTCGAGATCGCGCCAGCCGCCGTCACCGGAATAGAAGACCGCGACCATCTCCGCATTGCCGCCCTTGGCGGGAAGATTGACAATCGGCAGGGCTTCATTCTTGGCGTCCTGATCAGCCATGGCGACAATGTTATCAACCGCCATTTTCATGCGCGCCGGGAAATCCTTGGCGCTCTGGAGAATGGCGATATTTTGTTGCCGTGCTTCGACCGGGTTGTTGGTCTCCGTTCCGGGAGGGGCGACCACCAGAGCAGGTGCTGGTATCTGGGCGCCAAAAGCATAGGTAAATGCACCATCCGGTGTTTTCGTCGCAGCCGCCTTTTCTGTACAGGAGGGCAGGCGGGTTTTCGCCGGGGCAGGGTCGAGCGAGACAGCGCCCGCAATGGTCGCATCGGGCGAATCCGACGCCGCGGCATAGGCAATCGTCGCACCCTGGCCGATGCCGGTCAGCACCGGATGGAAATAGACATCGAGATCAAGCCCGCGCAGCGCTTCCTTGGCGATGGCCTCAAAATCGGAGTCGAGGTAGTTGCATTCGCCATCTTCCTTATCGAGCGAAGCCCGCCATGGGCCGAGTTCCACCGGCAGGACGATCATGTTTTTCGCAAGCAGCGCGTCCATATAGGCGCGCTCCTTCTCGCCGATGCCCGCCTCGTCGCTGAGAAGGATCGTAAGTCCGACCGGGTCACCGTTCGGCATATAGACCGGGATGCTCGACAGCCGTTCGGCGCTTGCATGAATGACCGGCTCTTCAGAGCCTGTAAGTTTGGTCCACATGCGGGCGATCTTGCCAGTATGCAGCGACGCGTAAACGCCCGCCGCTCCAAGCAGCACAAGCCCGACCACGGTAAAGAGGACGCGTTCTTTCTTCATTTACGGATGAACTCCAGTGGGCTGCCGTTGATCAGGGTTGTGGCGTCGAGAAGGGCGCGCGGTGTTTCCAGTCCGCCGGGGCAGACCATGTAATGCGGGGTCCAGACAGGATCGAATTTTTCCTTGAAGGCTTTCAATCCGTCGAAATGATAGAGGTCCGCACCGCGCTTGTAGATGAAGGAGCCGAGCCGGTTCCAGCGCGAGGCGAGCCTGCTGCCGCTCAGTCCGGCAAGCGGGGCCGCGCCGAGATTGAACCACTGGTAGCCTTCGTTTTTGCTATACATGAGCAGCTTGGCGAAAAGCGCATCCATCAGCAGCTTGTGCACATTGGGCATATAGCGCATCAGGTCCACGGTGATCTCGTATTTGTTTGCGCCGCGCCACAGATTGGCAAAGGCCACGATCTCGCCTTCGCTTTTCAGCACGGCGACATCGAAGCGCTGCATATAGTCGTCATCGAAATAGCCGAGCGAGAATCCCTTTTCGCTGCCGGATTTGAAATCGAGCCAGGCGTTGGAAATTTCACGCAGGCGCGGGAGGATCGGTGGAATGTCAGCCGCCCGAATAATTTCGAAGGTGAGGCCGTCCTTGTCGATCTTGCGGTCGGCATAGCGGAATGGCTGGCGACGCGGCCCTTCCAGTGAAAAGTCCGTCAGGTTCACGCGGGCCACTTCGCCTAGTTTCAGTGCGACAAGCCCCATGTCGAGAAACAGCGGCAGGCTTTGCGGGCCAACGCCGTAGAAAACCGTGCGCAGCGCTAATCTGTCCGCAAGCGCGTGAAACGACCATGCCGTTTCCTTGCCGGTTTCGGGGTTGCCGATCGGCTCGCCGAGCGCGATCAGGCTGCCACCGGATTGGGCATACATGATGAAGGCGCTGTTATCCGGTGCGAGCAGAAACTGCTTGTCCCCCAACATGGCCAGCGCCGCGTCCGTATGCGGACATTCCGCCACCAGAGTAGGCACTACTTCGGGGATCGAATAATCGACCTTTCGCCTGCGATGGCTGTTGCGGTTGATGATCGAATGCAGGCCGACAGCGGCGACCACTGCAAAAACCAGCACGGTCGCCCGCAGGAAGCGTGGCGCATTCCCGCTCCATGCGAAATCCCACCAAAGATCGCTCGAATATTCGACGTGCCGGTAAACGAAGAAGCCAAGCCATGTGGAAACAAGCACCGTGGTGCCGACTGTGGTGATCCAGTTCCAGCTCAGTTCGAAAGGTCCGGATATCGGGCGGCGATAGAAGGAATCGCGAAAATTCCAGAGCGTTGAAGCGAAGATGCAGAGAATGACGGCTTCTTCCCAGTCGAGGCCCTTGGCGAGTGAAAACACCGCTCCGCTGAGAAGCAGCGTCATCGCCGCAACCCAAGCCCGTTCCAGACGCTTGGAAAGGCCACGCGCAACGATGAGCAGCGCGACGCCCACGAGGCTTGCCGCCAGATGCGACATTTCCATCAGGAATTCAGGCACGATGTCGGACAAAAGCTCAACGCGATAGCGCAAATTGGGTGTCGCGCCCGAAATGAGCAGGATGATGCCGCCCAGAAAGATGATGCCAGCGGAAAGGCTTGGCACCAGAGGCTCGAAAAGGCGTTTGGCGAAGGCGGCCTGTTTGCCCAGCATCTGACGCCGCCGCATCGCTTCCCAGACGAGAATGCCAGCCGTTGCCACGACGAGCGGCATGACCGTGTAGATGATGCGATAGGCGAGAAGTGCTGCGATCGCGTCCGGTTTTCCGCCGAGGCCCAACCCGGCGATGATCGTTGCTTCGAAGGCGCCGAGGCCGCCGGGCGCGTGGCTGGCGATGCCGAGAACAATGGCGATCACATAGACGAGTGCGAAGACGGCGAAACTTGGCACTGCATCAGCGGGCATCAGGACGTAGAGTGTGGCCGCGGCAGCGCCGACATCGACCAATCCGGCGCAAATCTGGATCAGTGCGCCTTTGGAATTGGGAAGGCGCAGGCTGAACGAACCGATCCTGACGCTGCGCTCGCCATGCGACAGCCAGTAGATAAGCCAGCCGATGCCGCCGAGGATAACCACGCCCGCCACGATATCGATGCGCGAATCGATGGCGGATAGCCAAGGCACATCCTGGGGATCGATGAGGAGTGCAGCCCCGACCATGATGATCAGCGCAAACCAGATTGCGAACCACGATGTGCCGACGATCTTGCCGATATCGGCGAGGCTGACGCCTTCGGCGGCATAGATGCGATAGCGCAGCGCGCCGCCGGTCAAAAGCGAAAAGCCGAGCGCATTGGAAATCGCATAGCCCGCAGCGCCTGCAACCGCCGCGATACGGCGCGGAATCTGGTTTGGCGCGATGGTGTCTACGGCCACGACATCGTAAAGAGCGACAGCGGCATAGCTCAACACCGTAAAGAAGACGGCGAGCGCCAGCGTCGTCCAGGAAATGCTATGCAGTGCTGCAAGCGTTTCCGAACGCGACGTGTGCTGGAGCATTGTTTCCAGAACATAGATCGCCAGCAGCGCGATGGCGATGCCCGCAACCGGAAACAGAAAATGCTGATATCGCCTCAGCCAGCCTAAAGGCCCGGAAGACGCAGCGTTATGTTGAGAAGGCACTTCATCATCAATCAAGCTCATCGGAGCGTCGTCCAGTTGGAGCAATCAACAAATTATAGTAAAGGCGGGGAGTGATCCCGATTTTGGGCAAACTTGTGTTCTAATGTCCTATTGTATCAAAAATATTCAGAGTTGCACAAAACTTGGTCTATATAAGCCTGCGGTTCGCCCGGGCAGCAAGCAATTTCATGAACGAATGAGGTAATCGTGCTCGATGTTTCCTACATGACGGCGGCTGGTGCGGGAGCGCTGTCCTTTTTATCGCCCTGCGTTCTTCCGCTGGTGCCCCCTTATCTTTGCTATATGGCTGGCGTGAGCGTTGAAGATTTCCGCGCTGATAAAGCCGCCCGCGTTGCGGCTGAACCGTCCGCGCGTCGCTCGCTTGCCTTTGCCGCTATCTGCTTCGTCCTCGGCTTCACCACAGTTTTCGTGGCGCTGGGTGCTGGCGCATCGTCTATCGGTGCATTTTTGCGCGCATGGCAGCAGGAGATCGCCATTGTCGCCGGTGTGGTCATCATACTTATGGGCCTCAATTTTCTGGGCCTGCTGCGCTTGTCCTTCCTGTCGCGCGAGGCGCGCTTTCAGGCACGCAATGCGCCTGCTTCGCCGCTCGGCGCTTATGTCATGGGGCTGGCCTTCGCATTCGGCTGGACGCCCTGCATCGGCCCTGTGTTGGGGCCGATCCTGACACTGGCCGGTGGCAGCAGCACCGTCGGCGAGGGGGCGCTTCTGCTCGCAATCTATTCGCTGGGGCTTGGTATTCCTTTTCTGGTCGCTGCGCTTTTCTCCGGCGCCTTCATGCGCTTCCTGTCCCGCTTCCGTGTGCATCTCGGCAAGGTGGAAAAGGCAATGGGCGCACTGCTCGTCGTGGCCGGGGTCCTGTTCCTGACCGGCGGCATGCAATCCTTCTCGTTCTGGCTACTGGAGACTTTTCCAGCGTTGGGGCGTCTGGGCTAGGCAACAACCGTAAGCTTCCATATACGCTTTGATGTTAAAGCGGATGAACATCACGATTTTCTGGATAATGTCATGACAGACCGTACTTGCCTTTCCATCGTGCTTGCTGCCGGCGAAGGCACACGCATGAAATCAAGCCTGCCGAAAGTGCTGCATGCAGTCGCGGGCCTGCCGCTGGTCTGCCATGTGGTCAAGGCCGTGCAGGGGACAGGCAAAAGCGATGTCGCGCTGGTCGTCGGACGCGGAGCGGAAGACGTGCGCGGCGCGGTTGAGAAAATCGCGGGTCCAGTGTCCTCTTTCGAACAGACGGAACGCCTCGGTACGGCCCATGCCGTGCTTGCCGCGCGTGAGGCGATTGCAAATGGCTATGATGATCTGCTGATCGTCTTCGGTGATACGCCACTGATCGAAGCGCAGTCTCTGCAGGCCGCGCGTTCGCGTCTGGCCGATGGCGCCGATATCGTTGTAATCGGTTTCCGTCCGACCAGCCCGCACGGCTATGGCCGCCTGATCGAAGACGGTGACCGACTGGTCGCCATTGTCGAAGAAAAGGAAGCGACGGACGCCCAGAAGAAGATCGGCTTCTGTAATGGCGGCTTGATGGCCGTGCGCGGCAGTCATGCTCTTGCACTGCTGGATGCAGTCGGCAACGACAATGCCAAGGGCGAATATTATCTTACCGACATTGTGGCCATCGCGCATGACAAGGGCCTCAACGTAACCGCCATCGAAGTGCCGGTTGATAATGTCATCGGCATCAACAACCGTGCAGAACTCGCGGAAGCCGAGGCCATCTGGCAGAACCGCAAGCGCCGCGAGATGATGCTGGCCGGTGTGACGCTGATCGCGCCGGAAACGGTGTTCTTCAGCCATGACACGCTGGTTGAAGCTGACGTCATCATCGAGCCGAACGTATTCTTCGGTCCGGGCGTACATGTTGCAACGGGTGCGCTCATTCATTCCTTCTCGCATATGGAAGGCGCGAATGTCGGTCCGAGCGCGGAAATCGGGCCTTTTGCACGACTGCGTCCCGGTGCAAAGCTCGGCGAGAAAACCAAGGTCGGCAATTTCTGCGAAGTGAAGAACGCCGATGTGCGCAAGGGTGCCAAGATCAATCACCTGACCTATATCGGCGATGCGACCGTCGGCGCATCCAGCAATATCGGGGCAGGGACGATCACCTGCAATTACGACGGTTACAACAAGTATAAGACGATTATCGGCGAAAATGCCTTTATCGGCTCCAATTCCTCTTTGGTGGCGCCGGTGGAAATCGGCGACAACGCCTATGTCGCATCCGGCAGCACGATCACCGACAATGTGCCTGCCGACGCGCTGGCTTTCGGTCGTGCCCGACAGGAAACCAAAGAAGGCCGGGGCAAGATCCTGCGGGAGAAGTATGCCGCCATCAAAGCGGCTAAAACCTCATCGAAATAAATCGACTATCAGACGACCCCAGGGCGGATGGCTTGGCTTGCCGTTCCGCTTTAGAGTCTTTAAACCGGCTGGCAAAAGCAAGCGACCCAGATCTGGAGCAGATGCATGTGTGGAATTATCGGTATTATCGGCAAGGATGAAGTCGCGCCGCTTCTGGTCGATGCTCTGAAACGACTGGAATATCGCGGTTATGACTCCGCCGGTATCGCCACCTTGCAGGGCGGCAAGCTTGACCGCCGTCGTGCGGAAGGCAAGCTCGTCAATCTGGAAAAGCGCCTTGCCGGTGAGCCGCTTCCGGGCGTGATAGGCATCGGTCATACGCGATGGGCTACCCATGGCAAGCCGGTGGAGCGTAATGCGCATCCGCACATCACCGAGCGCCTTGCGGTGGTTCATAACGGCATTATCGAGAACTTTGCCGAACTGCGCACCATGCTGGAAGCCGAAGGCCGCAAGTTCCAGACCGAAACCGACACCGAAGCCGTTGCGCATCTGGTGACGCGTGAGCTGGAAAAGGGCAAGTCGCCGGTTGAGGCCGTGCGCGATTGCCTGCCGCAGCTTCATGGCGCATTCGCGCTCGCATTCCTGTTTGAAGGCGACGAAGAACTGCTCATCGGCGCCCGTCAGGGACCGCCGCTGGCTGTCGGCTATGGCGACGGCGAAATGTTCCTGGGCTCCGACGCGATTGCGCTGTCGCCCTTCACCGACACCATTGCCTATCTGGAAGATGGTGACTGGGCTGTGCTGACCCGCAAGGGCGTCACCATTTATGACGAGAACAACAATCAGGTCGAGCGCACGATCCAGAAGACGCAGACGGCCAATATGCTCATTTCCAAGGGCAATCATCGTCACTTCATGCAGAAGGAGATGTTTGAGCAGCCGGAAGTGATTTCGCATACGCTTGCCAATTATCTCGATTTCACCACCGGCAAGGTGCGTCAGGAAGCGATCGGCGTCGATTTCAGCAAGATTGATCGTCTGACGATTTCAGCCTGCGGCACGGCTTACTATGCCGCATCGGTGGGTAAATACTGGTTCGAACAGATTGCCCGTCTGCCGGTCGATAGCGATATCGCATCGGAATTCCGCTATCGCGAAATGCCGTTGTCGAAAGATTCGCTGGCGATGTTCGTTTCCCAGTCCGGCGAAACGGCGGATACGCTGGCATCGCTGCGTTATTGCAAGTCGCAAGGCTTGAAGATTGCCGCCGTCGTTAACGTCACAGGCTCGACCATCGCGCGTGAATCCGATGCCGTGTTCCCGACGCTTGCCGGTCCGGAAATTGGCGTTGCCTCCACCAAGGCCTTCACCTGCCAGCTTTCGGCCATGGCGTCGCTCGCCATCGCCGCCGCCAAGGCGCGCGGCGCGATTGACGATGCGCGCGAACAGGAACTGCTGCGCCAGCTTTCCGAAGCCCCGCGTTTCCTCAATCAAGTGCTGAAGCTGGAAGATCAAATCGCGGCAGTTTGTACCGATCTCGCCAAGGTCAATCACGTTCTTTATCTCGGTCGTGGCACGTCCTTTCCGCTTGCCATGGAAGGCGCGCTGAAGCTCAAGGAAATCTCGTATATCCACGCCGAAGGCTATGCCGCCGGCGAGTTGAAGCACGGCCCAATCGCGCTGATCGATGAAACCATGCCGGTCATCGTCATTGCACCGTCTGACCGTCTTTATGAAAAGACCGTTTCCAACATGCAGGAAGTGGCGGCCCGTGGCGGTCGCATCATCCTGATCACCGACAGACGAGGTGCGGAAAGCGCCAGCGTCGATACGATGGCAACGATCGTCCTGCCGGACGTGCCGGAATTCATCACGCCGCTCGTCTATGCGCTGCCGATCCAGATGCTGGCCTATCACACCGCTGTCCTGATGGGCACGGACGTCGATCAGCCGCGCAATCTGGCAAAATCGGTTACGGTTGAATAAAATTAGCTCGTTATAGAGTTATCTTAATGAAGTGATAGAAGACGTCGATCTATGCCTCGACGTCTCATAACGCCTCATCCTGAGGAAGTGCGAAGCACTGTCTCGAAGGACAAGGCGTTACTGCCCACCCTTCGACAAGCTCAGGGTGAGGGGAGCGGTAGTGCGTCCTTTATTCGTTCTGTTATCCGGCCCTAAGCAGCCTTATCGCTTCATCGCGTCCGAAGAGATAGAGCAGCACACGCAGTGCCTGCCCGCGTTCGGATTCCAGATCGGGATCGCTGGTCAGGATATAACGTGCATCCTTGCGGGCGATTTCCAGAAGATCGCCATGCGCCTCGATGGAAGCCAGACGAAAACCCGGCGTGCCAGACTGGCGGGTGCCGAGCAGCTCGCCTTCGCCGCGCAGTTTCAGGTCTTCCTCGGCAATGCGGAAACCGTCTTCCGTCTCGCGCATCACCTTCAGCCGCGCCTGTCCGATTTCACCCAGTGGTCCCTTGTAGAGCAGAAGGCAGGTCGATGGCTTGTCGCCACGCCCCACACGCCCGCGCAACTGATGCAATTGCGACAGGCCGAACCGTTCGGCGTGCTCAATGACGATGATGGTTGCGTCGGGCACGTCCACGCCGACTTCAATAACGGTGGTGGCAACCAGAAGCCGCGTCTCGCCTTGCTTGAAGGCGCGCATCGCTTCGTCTTTTTCGGCCCCATTCATACGGCCATGGATAAGGCCGATCCGGTCACCAAACACGGATTTGAGGCTTTCGAAACGCTCTTCCGCTGAGGTCAGTTCAACGACTTCGGATTCCTCCACCAACGGGCAGATCCAGTAGATTTTTTGCCCTTCCTGAACCGCTTTGCGGATGCGCTCCACCAGTTCACCCATACGTTCCATCGGCAGGATCGCGGTTGTGATGGGCTGTCGTCCGGCGGGTTTTTCGGTGAGCTTAGAAACGTCCATATCGCCGAATGCGGTCAGGACCAGCGTGCGCGGGATCGGTGTTGCTGTCATCACCAGCATATCGGGGGCGGTGCCCTTTGCCGTCAGCATCAGGCGCTGATGCACGCCAAAGCGGTGCTGCTCGTCGATGATGACCAGAACGAGGTCGTGATACTCGACCTTTTCCTGAAACAGCGCATGGGTGCCGATGACGATATCGATTTCGCCACTTTTCAAGCCTTCCAGCACGGCGTTGCGGTCTCGGCCTTTTTCGCGGCCCGTCAGCAGGGCAGCTTTCAGCCCGGCTTTTTCGGCAAGCGGCGCGATGGTTGCGAAATGCTGGCGGGCGAGCACTTCGGTTGGAGCCATCAGCGCCGATTGACCGCCGGATTCGGCGGCATGCGCCATGGAAAGCAGGCCCACCACGGTTTTGCCGGAACCGACATCGCCTTGCAGAAGCCGCAACATGCGCTCCGGCGACTTGAGGTCTGTGATGATCTCACGCACGGCCTGATCCTGCCCCTTGGTCAGGCGATAGGGCAGGTGCCGCATGATTTCGGTCACAATGCGTCCGGTGCCTTCCAGCGGTCGACCGGAAAGCCTGCGTGTCTTGGCACGGACGAGGGCCAGCGCCAATTGCCCGGCTAAAAACTCGTCATAAGCCAGCCTGCGCCGCGTGATGCCTTCAAGCGCAATGTCGGACGGGTCTTCCGGCTGGTGCAGGGTATCAAGCGCGTCCTGAAAGCTTGGAAAACGCTCGCGCGCCAGCAAGGGGCCGTCGATCCATTCCGGCAGTGGCGGAACACGCGTCAGCGCTTCCTTGACGGCACGTCCGAGGGTTTTGGGCGACAGGCCTGCTGTCAGCGGATAGACCGGCTCTACCATTGGCAGATTGGCGGCGTCTTCGAGGCTCGCAATGTAATCCGGGTGTACCATGGAAGCACGCCCGTTGAACCATTCCACCTTGCCGGACACGATGACGGTTTCGCCTTCGGGCAGCATTTTTTGCAGCCATGGCAGTTGCGCATGGAAGAAAGTCAGCGCAATTTCGCCGGTTTCGTCATGGGCAAAGACGCGATGCGGAACATTGCCCCTTCCAGGCGGTGCAGGCTGGTGCTGATCAACGACCACTTCCAACGTGACGATGGCGCCTTCCTGCGCCAGCGCAATGCCGGGGCGGTTGCGCCGGTCGATCACGCTGTTCGGCGGCAGAAACAGAAGCTGGCCGACTTTCGGTTCCGCACCGGGCACATCGGTGCCGAGAAGTTTGCCAAGTAAAACCGCTACCTTCGGGCCAATGCCGGAAAGCGAGCGGACGGAAGCGAAAAACGGATCGAGCATGGATGGGCGCATGGCTCAGACCATTAACTGCTTCGCGGTCAGGTGCAAGTGTGCGCCATCATCTTTTCGTGCTCTTTTTGTTCTTGTCTGATAAACAGGTTCCCTGTTCGGTCGCAGATGCTATATACCGGCAGCGATTTTGATAAATGGAGCAGTTCCGACATGACTGGCAGCACACTTGCGGCGGAAAATCTGGATGTACGGCGTCGCAAGCTTTTGTTTCGCGCCTGGCATCGCGGCATGCGTGAGATGGATTTGATTCTTGGCCAATATGCTGATGCTTATATTGTCAGTTTCACCGATGCCCAGCTGGATGAATTCGAGCAGATTCTGGAAGTGCTGGATCGTGATCTTCTCAAATGGGTGACGGGCGAAAGCCCTATCCCCGCAGAACATGATACGCCGCTGTTCCGCGATATTGTCGCCTTCCGTGACCGCATAGAGTTTTAAGAAATCCATGCCCGTTTTCAGCAAATTTGGTCTCAAGCCCAATACGGATACGCAAGCCGGACGCCACATCGTCATTGACGGTGTTGCCGATGGCTTCGAGGCGTTCTGCCTCGCGCGTCTGGTGGACGAGATCGGCGAACGCGGGCCAATTATGTATATCGTGCGCGACGGGCAGCGCATTGCCGATCTGGAGCAGGTGTTGGGCTTCGTCGCGCCGGATCTACCGGTGCTGCATCTGCCCGCCTGGGACTGCCTGCCTTATGACCGCGTATCGCCCGGTGCCGATGCATCGGCGCGCAGGCTGACCGCACTGGGTGCTCTGGCAGCGCTCAAGAAGACGCCGCATCCGGCAATTATTCTCACCACGGCCAATGCGGTACTGCAAAAACTGCCGCCGCAGGCGGCCATTGCCGAACAGGTGATTTCGGCGCGTCCCGGCAATCAGCTCGACATGAACGATCTGGCTTCGCGGCTGGAACGCAACGGTTTCGAGCGTGTGTCGACCGTGCGCGATATTGGCGAATTTGCCGTGCGTGGCGGCATCCTTGATCTTTACGCGCCGGGCGCGGAAGAACCTTTGCGGCTGGATTTTTTCGGCGATACGCTGGAAACGATCCGCGCTTTCGATCCCGCATCGCAGCGCACGACGGGAACGCGCAAGGAATTCGTGCTGCAGCCGATGAGCGAAATCACGCTCTCGCCCGATATGATCAGCCGGTTCCGCAAGAATTACGTGGCGATGTTTGGCGCGCCGCAACGTGACGATGCGCTTTATCAGGCAGTCAGCGAGGGACGTCGCTTTGCCGGTATGGAACACTGGCTGCCGCTGTTCTACGATCATCTGGAAACGGTTTTCGACCATGCGGGCGGCATGCCTGTAGTGTTCGACCATCTGGTGCATGAAGCGCTGACCGAGCGTCACACCATGGTGGTGGACCATTATGAAGCGCGGCTGCGTCAGGCTGAAGGCAATGAAGCAGGCAGCGACGCCGTACCCTATAAACCGGTCAAGCCGGAAACCCTCTATCTCACGCCGCAAGCGGTCGAAGATGCGGTGCAGGCGAGCGGACTTCGCATCGACCTTACGCCCTTCGGCACACCGGACGTATCGAACCGCACCATTGTACACGCCGACGCCCATAAGGGCCGCAACTTCGCCGAGGAACGGGCCGCCACCGACGTGAACCTGTTCGAGGCCGCGGTGAAGTACATTGCCGAACTGCGCGCCTCCGGCAAGAAAGTTCTGGTTGCCGCCTGGACGGAAGGTTCGCTTGACCGTCTGTTGCAGGTTCTCGATGAGCACGGGCTGGAAAAGATCGAGACGGTAGATCGGCTTTCAACCGTCAAGGCGCTGTCTCGCGATAAGGTGACGGCGGCAGTTCTTGCCGTGGAAAGCGGCTTTGATGCCGGTGACCTAGTCGTCGTTGCCGAACAGGATATTCTCGGCGACCGTCTTATCCGCCGTTCCAAGCGCCGCAAGCGTGATCAGGATTTCATCTCGGAAGTGGCGTCGCTGACGGCAGGCGATATTGTCGTCCATGTCGATCACGGCATCGGACGTTTCATCGGCCTCAAGACGATTACCGCAGCGGGCGCACCGCATGATTGTCTTGAACTTCACTATGCAGGCGATGACCGGCTGTTCCTGCCGGTCGAAAATATCGAGCTTCTCTCGCGCTACGGCTCGGAAGGCTCCGACGCGGTTCTCGACAAGCTTGGCGGCGGCGCATGGCAGATGCGCAAGGCCAAGCTCAAGAAGCGACTGCTTGAGATTGCGGGCCATCTGATCCAGATCGCCGCCGAACGCCAGATGCGCGGTGCGCCGGTGATGACGCCGCCCGATGGGCTTTATGCGGAATTCTCCGCTCGCTTCCCTTATGATGAGACCGAAGACCAGATGACGGCCATCGAAGCGGTGGCGGATGATCTGGCCGCAGGCAAGCCGATGGATCGCCTGATCTGCGGCGATGTCGGTTTCGGCAAGACGGAAGTGGCGTTGCGCGCCGCCTTTATCGCAGCGCTGAACGGAGTTCAGGTGGCTGTCGTGGTGCCGACCACGCTTTTGTCGCGCCAGCATTTCAAGACTTTCTCCAAGCGTTTCCACGGCCTGCCGATCACCGTTGCCCATGCCTCGCGGCTGGTTGGCACCAAGGAACTGGCCGCCACCAAGAAAGGTCTGGAAGAAGGCACGGTCGATATTGTCGTCGGCACGCATGCGCTGCTCGGCAACTCGATCAAGTTCAAGAATCTCGGCCTGCTCATCATCGATGAGGAGCAGCATTTTGGCGTCAAGCATAAGGAACGGCTCAAGGAGCTGAAATCCGATGTGCATGTGCTGACGCTTTCGGCAACGCCGATCCCGCGCACCTTGCAGCTTGCGCTGACCGGTGTGCGCGAACTCTCGCTCATCACCACACCGCCGGTGGATCGCATGGCGGTCCGCACCTTTGTTTCGCCATTCGATCCACTCGTTATTCGCGAAACGTTGCTGCGCGAGCGTTATCGCGGCGGTCAGAGTTTCTATGTCTGTCCGCGTATTTCCGACCTGGGCGATATCGAAGAATTCCTGAAAGAGCATGTGCCGGAACTAAAAGTCGCCGTGGCGCATGGCCAGATGGCGCCGGGCGTGCTCGACGATATCATGAACGCCTTTTATGACGGTCAGTACGACGTGCTTCTTTCGACGACCATCGTGGAATCCGGCCTCGATATCCCGACCGCGAACACGATGATCGTGCATCGCGCCGATATGTTTGGCCTGGCGCAGCTTTATCAGCTACGCGGGCGCGTGGGTCGTTCCAAGCATCGCGCCTTCGCGCTCTTCACGCTTCCGGCGGGCAAGATGCTGACGCAGATGGCGGAACGTCGCCTGAAAGTGTTGCAATCGCTGGATACGCTTGGCGCGGGCTTCCAGCTTGCCAGCCACGACATGGATATTCGCGGTGCCGGCAATCTCTTGGGCGAGGAACAGTCGGGCCATATCAAGGAAGTCGGTTTCGAGTTGTACCAGCAGATGCTGGAAGAGGCCGTCGCGACCCTCAAGGGTTCGGGCGAAGTGGAAGACAGCCAGTGGTCGCCGCAGATTGCCATCGGCACGGCGGTCATGATCCCCGAAAACTACGTGCCGGATCTGCAATTGCGCCTCGGCCTTTATCGCCGCCTTGCCGATCTGGAAGAGCCACAGGATATCGACGCCTTCGGTGCGGAACTTATCGACCGTTTCGGTCCGATGCCGGAAGAAGTGCAGCATCTGCTCAAGATCGTCTATATCAAGGCGCTCTGCCGTCGCGCTAATGTTGAAAAGCTGGATGCCGGTCCGAAGGGCGTCGTCATCCAGTTCCGTCATGCAACGTTTAACAATCCGGTCGGTCTGGTGAAGATGATCGGCGAGCAGGGCTCCATGGCAAAGATCAGGCCGGATCAGAGCATTGTGTTCATCCGCGACTGGCCGACGCCGGAAAAACGTCTCAACGGCTCGGCTGTCATCATGACGCAGCTGGCGAAAATCGCGGCGGGTTAACCCGCCGCCATAATTGGTCTACCGATCTTCCGAAATCCCCGGCTCAAAGCCTTCCGCCGTCTGGCGAATGGCATCGGCCAGAACATCGGCGTTTTGTGCGCCCATGACGGCATATTTCTGATCGATGATGAAGCAGGGCACGCCGCGCACGCCGATACGGTTGGCGGTGTCGATTTCCTCGCGGATCGTGGCCTTGTCGGCGTCGCTTTCCAGAAGACGGGCGACAACGGCTGCATCCATGCCGACGCTAGCTGCCGCATCGACCAGCACTTCATGGTCGCCAATATCCTGTCCCTGCTCAAAATAGAGCGAGAACAGAGTGCCGACGAGCTTGTTCTGCGTGTCGGGTGCGGCCTGTGCCGCCCAGTGGATCAAACGATGCGCATCGAGCGTGTTGGGCGCGCGAGTGATGGCTTCAAAATCGAAGACAATGCCGTTTTCTTCGCCAAGCTCCGTCAGTTGCTTATGAATGTCATCGATCTTAGAGCTGTTGCCGAATTTCTCGCGCATATAGGCCTGCCGGTCCTTGCCTTGCGGCGGCAGTGTCGGATCGAGCTGAAACGGACGCCAGCGAATTTCAGCTTCCACATCGGGTAGCATGGCGAGCGCATTTTCAAGCCGCTTGCGTCCGAGGAAACACCACGGACAGACGACATCCGATACAACATCGATGGTGATTTTCTTTTCGCTCATGCGGGATGCTCCGTGTGGTTGCGGGAGGCACGCCTCCCGCATCGATATGCATATTATAGGAAATGGATTTAGGGCGAATTACGACCTTATCAAACAGAACTCAAGGCTGAGCGCGCCACCATGTCGGTAGCTGAAAGCCATAGAGCGCTGTTTTTGCAGGATGTTCGATCCGGTCCCAGCGTGCCACCCACTGATAAGGGAGGTGATACAGAGGAATATAATAATCGCCCGATAGCAATATCCGGTCGAGCGCACGCACCGCACTGACGAAATCAGCACGCGTGCGCGCGGCGAGCAGCGCATCAATCATCGCATCGACGGCGGGATCGGCCACGCCTGGATAATTGAAGCTGCCTTGCGCATCACGCGACGCCGCGCCCCAGCGCATCCACTGCTCATTGCCGGGCGACAGCGAACTGGACAGAGCGCCGAGGATCATGTCGTAATCGAAGGTCTGGAGCCGTTGCTGATATTGTGCGTCATCAGCAGTGCGGATATCCACCGTAATGCCGAGCCGGGCCAGATTGCGCTTATAGGCAAGCCCGATCTTCTCTTCTTCCGCCGAGCGCGTCATGATTTCAAATTGCAGCGGCTTGCCGGTGGAATCGACGGCCAGCCCATTGTGGAACTGGAAACCGGCTTCCATCAGAAGATCATAGGCCTGTTTGGCGGGCGTCCGGTCATGGCCGGTGCCGTCGGTGACGGGCACATGCCATGTACCATTCATCACATCTTCACGCACCGCATCGGGATAGGGTGCCAGAAGTTCCCTTTCACGGGCATCGGCGGGTTTGCCGACGGAAGAAAGCTCGGAGCCTTCCCAAAAACTCTGGGTGCGCTTGTACTGGCCTGCAAACAAATTGCGGTTCGCCCATTCAAAGTCGAACAGCAATCCAAGCGCCTGCCGCACGCGACGGTCTGCGAAGATCGGACGACGCGTGTTGAACACGAAGCCCAGCATGTTCGCGGGCGTACCCTTTTCGAAGCTCTCCTTGATGACTTTGCCTTGCTGCACAGCCGGAAAATCATAGGATTTTTCCCACCGCGTCGGATTGCCCTCGATGAAAACATCGAGCAGTCCTTTTTTGAAGGATTCAAACAGGGAGGTTTCGTTGCGATAATATTCGATCGTCAGCGTGTCGAAATTGTCCGTGCCACGCTTGGACGGAATGTCCTTGGCCCAATAATCCGGGTTGCGCTTATAGATGATGCGCTGGCCGGGCTGCACGCCGGACACCAGATAGGGACCGCTGCCGAGCGGCGGCTTCAGTGTGGAATTACCGAAGGTCGCCGGATCGGTTGCGTGTTTCGGAAGAACCGGCATCACCGACGCGATCAGCATCGGAAACTCGCGGTCCGACTTGTCGTTGAAGTTGAAACGCACCGAGCGCTCGCCAGTCTTCTCGATCTTGTCGATCCGGCTCATTCGGTTGTTGAAAGGGGGACGGCCCTTTTCGGTGAGAATTTGATAGGTGAAGATAATATCATCCACCGTCACTGGCTGCCCGTCCGACCATTTGGCCTTCGGGTTCAGCGTGAATTCCACCCATTTCCGTTCGGGGTCTATGGCGACTTTTTCCGCAAGCAGCGGGTAGAGCGTGAAAGGTTCATCGCGTGAGCGCTGCATCAATGTCTCAAAGACGAGATTGCCGAACTCACCATCGCTGAACAGGCCGCGCGCAGTCGTGCGCATGCTTTTGAGCACGAACGGATTGAGGCTGTCGAACGTGCCGACAACACCGACGGTCAGTTTGCCGCCCTTGGGTGCATCAGGATTGGCATAGCGAAAATGCGTAAAGTCGGCAGGAAGCGCCACGTCTCCATGCATGGAGAGAGCATAATCGGGCGCAGCTGCTGTTTCGGCCTGCGCCATACGCGCACCGATTCCCGTCATCGAGACGACCATAGCCGCCGGAAGCCCTAATCTGAGCCCCCGCGTGATTGCCAGCAGGAATTTTCTGCGCAAATGAGCGATCGATCCGTTCAACTTCATTCGTCCATTGTAAGTAAGCGTGAGGCGCTTGTTTTTCAGGAAATACGAAATAGCATTGATTCGTTAGGCGAAATTATCATGATCCTATAATATATAGGTATTTTGGGCGTGTTCCGCGCGTTACAGTACAAATGAAAATGGTGATTTTACGGGATTCCGAGCCTTCCAGATGGAAACTGGTCTGGATTCGCGCCCGCAGTCGTTGTAACACCGCCCCGGAATAGGATTGAAGAGTCCTAAAGGTCACGCTGTTGCCGCATTTTCAAACCAGTGACGGTCTATCGCTGACTAACCAGAATACGGGAACTACAGATCAGAGCGTTGAAAGGAACCTGTTGATCATGTCCAGCACGAAGACAATCGCTGCCACATCGGCCATCGCTGGCGCGTTCGCCTTGCTTGCCTCCGCAACGATGCCTGCATCGGCGCAGCAGCCGCCGCAGGGTTGGTTCAAGGTCTGCTCGAAGCAGGAAGATAACGACATCTGCAACACGCAGAACATCATCACTGCCGATTCCGGCCAGTTGCTGACCGCCGTTAACCTCATCGAGATCAAGGGCAAGATCAATCGCAAGATTTTCCAGGTCACCGTGCCGATTGGCCGCCTGATTCCGGCTGGCGTTGGCATGCAGATCGACAACAACAAAGCGGTAAAGCTTGAATACGGCATCTGCTTCCCTGATCGCTGCATCGCAGAGGCACCGCTGAACGACGATCTGATCAAGGCTCTCCAGAAGGGCGGCAAGCTGACGCTGACCTCGGTCAATTATCAGAACAAGCCGAACCCGATCCCGGTTGCCCTGACCGGCTTCTCGCAGGCTCTCACCGGCCCGGCTCTGAAGCAGTCGGAACTGGAAGACCGCCAGAAGGAACTTCAGGACGCCGTCCAGAAGAAGCAGAAAGATTTCGAAGCCAAGATGAAGGCTGAACAGGAAAAAGCCAAGGGCGCTGCCAACTAATCGGCAAAACCATGGTCATAATAAAAGGGCGCTTTTCAGCGCCCTTTTTCTTTGAACTATCGCTTTTAAAGGTGAGGACAACTTAGTTCGCGTGCTGCGATTTCACCCGATAGGTGCCGTTGTCGAGTCGGTCGAAAATCTCGTCGATCTGCGGATGGCGCAAAGGCTCGTTGCTGACGTCGGGCAGCAGATTTTGCTCGGACACATAGGCCACATATTCGGATTCCGCATTTTCCGCGAAGAGATGATAGAAGGGTTGGTCACGCTGAGGACGTGCGTCCTCCGGTATGGACTCATACCATTCTTCCGTATTTGCGAATTCGGGGTCCACGTCGAAGATAACGCCTCTGAACGGGAACAGCCGGTGTTTCACCACCTGGCCGATTTGGAATTTCGCGTGTTTTATCTGTGTCATACCCATGAGATGTTATGTAGTTCACCGTCCGCCAAATTAAAGCGGGCGTGAAACATGAAGTTTTTGAGGGAAGCCTTTATTTGCTGGCGTTGTCGCGTCGACGGTCTGCCAGCTTGGGAAGTTTGGGGAGAAAATGCGTAAAGCCGCTGCCGGGGCGCAGGCCTTCCCGCATGAAGAATGACCGCAACGGCGCGAAGGATCGCAGCATTTCCAACCCGACGCCGCGCGCGATCTGCGCAGGTAGCATGGGCGACAGAAGCGAGCGGTTGAGCGCATCGACCGAGCCGGTTCGGGCCAGAATATCTGGACGGCGTGCGCGGTCATAAGCGCGGATCACACGATCAGAACCTGGATCGACAGAATCGCTTTCGATGGCCTTTACCAGCGTTTCCACGTCGCGTGTGCCGAGATTAAGCCCTTGTGCACCGATGGGTGGGAAAACATGGGCTGCTTCGCCAATCAGGATGGTTCGCTTGGCTGCAAATGCGTTTGGCACCAGCCCGGACAGAGGCCAGCCCTGCGGGCGCACGTCGATTTCGATCCGGCCGAGCATCGACTGCATCATCTCCTCGACCTGTGCGGCCAGAGCCTGATCGTCCAGCGTGAGCAAGGTTTCTGCGCGTTCCGGGTTCACCACCCACACAAGGCTCGAACGCTTGCCTTTCAGTGGAACCTGCGTGAACGGGCCGTGTTCGGTATGAAATTCTGTCGAGATGTTTTCGTGGCTGATGCTGTGGGCGAAGGACAAGACAACAGCGGTTTGTGGATAGTTCCAGCGGCGCGCGCGGATGCCTGCGGCTTCGCGTGCGCCGGAATTGCGCCCATCAGCGGCGACTAAAAGGCGGGCATGGAGCGTATCGCCACCCGCCAATGTCACCGTTACATGGTCGCCATTGGGGCGATATTCGATAGCCGACGCCGTGTTGCGCTCGATATTGGCGCTCTCGGCCACAGCTTCGGCAAGCTTCGCGTTGAGAACGGCATTGGGGATATTATAGCCAAATGCCTCTTCGCCGATTTCACCGGCGCGGAAGGTGACTGTCGGGCTGCGGACAAGGCGCTGCGTCGCATCGACAATGCGCATGGAGGCGAGCGGTGCGGCTTCCGGCTGGATGGACGACCAGACGCCGATCTGTTCGAGAAAACGGATGGCGGGCATCATCAGCGCCGTCGTGCGGCGGTCGCCCTTGTCCGTTTCGGGTCCCAGAAGGATGGTGCGATAGCCCTTCGCGCCAAGCGCAAGCGCGGCCATCATGCCAGCAGGGCCGCCACCGCTGATCACGATGTCAGTCATTGGCTTGTTCGCAACCAGATCGTTCATTCGCTTCATCCTTCGTCGGGACGTGTCGGCCAGAAGTGCAGCTATGAAGATGATTCTTCCGTGCCGTTCTCAAGCAGCACTTAGACCGAAATGCCGGCAAAGGCCATTCTTCCGTGGAATTAAGGCTGATTTGCCTCATGCCTTACTTGCTCTTTTGAGCTTATTCGGGGAAAGCTTCCACTAAGAACACGGCTTTTCTGGGATAGATCACGTCAGGATCCAACAGAACAGTTGGGGCGTCAGTTTGTTTGGTGTAAACGCCCACGATGAGCCTAAGGTAAGCCCAAGGTGAGCCAAGGCGAGATTTGAAATAAAATCGCTGTATCTTCTGCGGAAACTGCGCGGCGACAAAACGGAATGGCGAACAGCGTGAAAACCAAACTGACCGGAAAACTCAAAGCCAAGAAAGTCACCGCGCCGCAAGCCAAGGCGTTTTCTGTCCATTTGCTGACGGCATCGGGGTCGTTTCTGGCTTTTCTGTCCATCGTCGCGGCCAGCGACGGGCGATATACGGCGATGTGGTGGTGGCTTGGCCTCGCGCTGTTCGTAGATGGCATCGACGGGCCAATCGCGCGCAAGCTCGAAGTCAAATATGTGTTGCCCAACTGGTCGGGTGAACTGCTCGACAACATCATCGACTATGTCACCTACGTCCTGATCCCTGCTTTTGCCTTGTATCAGAGCGGCTTTATGGGGACGAACCTCTCCTTCATATCCGGCGCGATCATCGTCGTGTCGAGCGCGATCTATTATGCCGATACCGGCATGAAGACGAAGGAGAACTTCTTCAAGGGCTTCCCGGTGGTGTGGAACATGGTGGTCTTCACCCTGTTCATCGTCAGGCCGGGAGAATGGGTGGCGTTCGGCACCGTGGTTGCATCGGCGATCCTGTCCTTCCTGCCGATCAACTTCCTGCATCCGGTGCGCGTTGTGCGCCTGCGCCCGATCAATCTCACGGTGTTTCTGCTCTGGTGCGCCTTTGGTGCGATCGCGCTTTATTATACGCTGGATGCGCCGCTCTGGGTGCGCGTGGGCATTTCCGTGACCGGGCTCTATATCTATTTCATTGGCGCAGTGATGCAGTTCTTCCCCGGCCTTGGGCGCACCGCCGCCGTTATTGAGGCCGAGAAAGTTGCAGCTGCAAAAAAGAGCGGAGACGTATGATGATCAATGCCATTCGCGTTCATCAGACCGGCGGGCCTGAAGTTCTGAACTATGAGCAGATCGAAATCGGTGAGCCGGGGCCGGGTGAAGCGAAGGTTCGCCATGAAGCCGTCGGCCTCAATTTCATCGACGTTTATTTCCGCACGGGTCTCTACAAGGCAGCGCAAATGCCGTTCACGCCCGGCAATGAAGGTGCTGGCACGGTTATTGCCGTTGGTGCCGGTGTTGACAATGTGAAGGTGGGTGACCGCGTCGCTTATGTGGCAACGCCGGGTTCCTATGCCGACGAGCGCATTTTGCCTGCCGACCGTCTGGTGATCGTGCCGGAAAGCATTGATCTCAAAACTGCCGCTTCCATGATGCTGAAGGGCATGACGGCGCAATATCTGTTGCGGCGCACCTTCCGGGTTGAAGCCGGACAGACGATCCTTTTTCATGCGGCGGCTGGCGGTGTCGGCCTGATCGCAGGGCAGTGGGCCAAGCATCTTGGAGCAACGGTTATCGGCACAGCCGGATCGCCAGACAAGATCGCGCTTGCCAAGCAGCATGGCTATGACCATGTCATTAATTACCGCACGGAAAATTTCGCCGAAAGAGTGCGTGAACTGACCAATGGCGCAGGCGTGGACGTGGTTTACGACTCTGTCGGTCGCGATACCTATATGGGATCGCTGGACGTCCTGAAGCCGCTCGGCATGTTCGCCTGTTTCGGCCAGTCATCGGGTGTCATTCCGCCGTTTGATCTTGGGCTTCTGGCGCAGAAAGGGTCGCTCTTCGCAACCCGTCCGACATTGTTCAACTATGTCGCCAAGCGTTCCGACCTCGAAAAGACCGCAGCCGAGCTTTTCGACGTGGTGGGCAGCGGTGCGGTGAAGATAGAAATCAACCAGACCTATGCGCTCAAAGACGCCCGCAAGGCGCATGAGGAACTGGAAGCGCGCAAGACCACCGGAACCAGTATTTTACTCCCGTAATGTCGTCTGATTGACCTTGTTTTCGTGGCGCGGGTGAGGGGCGACCTATCGCCGATGTGCATATGTTAGGCAGAGCCTGCTTTTGCTCTTTTCAAGTGCAAAATTGCTGCTAAGGTCTTTCAAAAAATACATTTGGGGAATAATGTCAGCCAATTTATCCGACCGGCCTCTTCTGGATGTCCGCCGGCTCACGAAACTATTTGGGCAGCTCAGAGCTTGCGATGGGGTTGATCTCACCATTGCCAAGGGCGAAATTCACGCGCTTCTGGGCGAGAACGGCGCTGGAAAATCCACTTTCGTTAAGATGCTGTTCGGTGCGCTGCAACCGCTTGAAGGCGAAATCGTCTGGAAGGGCCAGAGCGTCGTCATTGGCGAACCTGCCGCTGCAAGAACGCTCGGCATCGGCATGGTTTTTCAGCATTTTTCGCTTTTCGACTCGCTGACTGCCGCTGAAAATATCGCTCTCTCGCTGGATAGCGCTCTGTCGCTGTCCGATGTGGCAAAACGGGCCAGCGAAGTGGGCAAGACCTATGGCTTGCCGGTCGATCCGCAGGCCCATGTCGGCGACCTTTCGGTCGGCGAGCGCCAGCGCATCGAAATCGTGCGTTGTCTGTTGCAGGAACCGGACCTGATCATTCTGGACGAACCGACCTCGGTTCTGACGCCGCAGGAAGCCGACCGCCTGTTTGAAACACTGGAACGGCTGAAGGCTGAAGGCAAATCCATTCTCTATATCAGTCATCGTCTGGAAGAGGTGAAGCGGCTTTGCGACCGCGCAACGGTGTTGCGCCACGGTAAGGTGGTTGGGCATTGCGATCCACGCAAGGAAACGGCGGCGTCGCTCGCCCGCATGATGGTTGGCAACGACATCAAGGTGGTGGCGCGCAGCCCGATGGATGCTCCGGCGACGCGCGCCGAAGCGCTGTTTGAAATCAAGTCTTTGTCACAACCGCCACGGGGGCCGTTTTCCACAGCGCTTAAAGATATCTCGCTTTCGGTGGCCGCTGGCGAAGTCGTGGGGCTTGCGGGCGTTGCTGGCAATGGGCAGGGCGAATTCTTTGAAGCCATTTCCGGCGAGGTGCTGCAATCGGCTGCATCGACTGTACGTATTCGAGGCAAGGATGCAGGCAGGCTCGGCATCAGCGAACGGCGCATGATGGGGGCGGCCTTTGTGCCGGAAGAGCGGCTTGGCCACGGTGCGGTGCCGTCATTGTCACTGACCGACAATCTGTTTCTGTCGCGCTACAAGACCGATGCGAAAGCGTTCCTGCGCGGCGGCGCGTTAAAGTTGATCGCCGAAAGCGCACTGCATTCCGCTGCGCGACGCATTATTGAGCGGATGGATGTGCGCAAAAGCGCAGAAAACCCGCCAGCTTCGGCACTGTCCGGCGGCAATCTGCAAAAGTTCATCATTGGTCGTGAACTTGATCGTTCGCCATCGGTCATGGTCATCAACCAGCCGACATGGGGCGTCGATGCGGGTGCTGCGGCTCATATCCGGCAGGCCCTTGTGGACCTTGCGCGATCGGGCTCTGCCGTTCTTGTCATTAGCCAGGATCTCGATGAACTCTTCGAAATCAGTGACCGGATAGCGGTCATGAATCACGGTCAGCTTTCCGAGCCTATGCCTGTTGCCGAATTGACTCTTGAAAAGATCGGCCTGCTGATGGGCGGCATTTCCGGTGAAGCAGAGATGGGTGCGGCCTGATGCGGATCGAACTCGTCAAACGCCCCCAGCCGTCTAAGCTTTTCAGCGCCTTGTCGCCCTTGCTGGCTCTGGCGCTGACCTTCATTTTCGGCGGTCTCGCCTTCGCATTGATGGGCAAAGACCCGCTCAATGCGCTTTATGTGTTCTTTGTCGAACCTTTGTTCGATATCTGGTCGTGGCATGAATTGCTGGTCAAGGCCGCGCCGCTGATCCTGATCGCGGTGGGTCTGTGCGTCTGCTTCCTGTCGAACAACTGGAATATCGGTGCTGAAGGGCAATTCATCATGGGGGCCGTCACCGGTTCTATTCTGCCGGTGATGTTTCCCGACTTTCAGTCGTGGCTCGTGCTGCCGCTGATGATGCTGATGGGCATGGCGGGCGGTGCTGCCTATGCGTCGGTTCCGGCCTTTCTCAAGGTCCGCTTCAATACGAACGAGATTCTCACCAGCCTGATGCTGGTCTATGTGGCGCAACTCTTCCTCGACTGGCTGGTGCGCGGACCGTGGCGTAACCCGGAAGGCTATAACTTCCCGGAAACGCGCCAGTTTAATGACAGCGCTATTCTGCCGGAAATATGGAGTGAATCGGGACGCGCCCATTGGGGCTTCATTCTGGCGCTGATTGCCGCGCTATTGGTCTGGTTCCTGCTCAAGCACACGCTGAAGGGCTTCGAGGTCAAGGTCATCGGCCAAAGCCCGAGGGCAGGGCGCTTCGCGGGCTTCAGTTCCGGCAAACTAGTGTTTTTCGTCTTTGCCGTTTCAGGCGCGCTGGCCGGCCTTGCCGGTATTGCGGAAACATCTGGCGCTATCGGGCAGCTTCGTCCGGTCATTTCACCCGGCTACGGATTCACCGCAATCATCGTCGCGTTTCTCGGGCGTCTGAACCCGCTCGGCGCTATCGCTGCAGGCCTTGTGTTGGCGCTGTCCTATCTCGGCGGCGAGGCGGCGCAGGTTGCCATCGGCATTTCAGAAAAATCGGCGCGCGTGTTTCAGGGCATGATCCTGTTCTTTGTGCTGGCCTGTGATACGCTCATTCTCTACCGCATTCGTTTTGTCAGCGCACACAAAACGGGAAAGGCCTGATCCGATGGAACTGACACAGGCCATTCTTCTCACTATCGCCACCGCCGCAACACCGCTGCTGATCGCAGCCATTGGAGAATTGGTGGTTGAACGTTCGGGCGTTCTCAATCTGGGCGTCGAAGGCATGATGCTGATGGGCGCTGTTTCCGGCTTCGCAGCAGCGCAGCTCACCGGCTCGGCATGGCTCGGCCTATTGGCGGGCATAGCCGTTGGAACCCTGTTCTCGGCCATTTTCGGCTTCCTGACGCTTACTCTGGTCACCAATCAGGTGGCAACTGGTCTTGCTCTCACCATTCTGGGTATCGGCGCTTCAGCACTCTTGGGCGAAAGCTTTGTTGGTGTTCCGGGTGTCCGGCTCGATGCTATCTATATTCCCTATTTCACGGATATTCCTCTGGTTGGGCGGTTCCTGTTCGGGCAAGACCCGATCTTTTACTTCTCGCTCATGCTGGTTGCAGCAGTGACGTGGTTCCTGTTTCGCACGCGCGCGGGGCTCACCTTGCGCGCCATTGGCGACAGCCACGGTTCCGCCCATGCGCTTGGCGTGCATGTGGTGCGCACACGCTATCTGGCGGTGCTGTTCGGCGGTGCCTGCGCAGGCCTTGCGGGCGCGCAACTCTCGCTCGTCTATGTGCCGCAATGGGTGGAAAACATGACCGCCGGTCGCGGCTGGATCGCTTTGGCGCTCGTCGTTTTTGCGTCGTGGCGACCATGGCGGGTGCTGATCGGGGCTTATCTTTTTGGCGCTGTGACCATCGGCCAGCTGCATGCGCAGGCGCTTGGTTTCGGCCTGCCGTCGCAATTGCTTTCGGCGTTGCCCTATATCGCGACCATCGTGGTGCTGGTCATCATCTCGCGCAACAAGCGCCTGACGATGATGAACACGCCTGCGTCGCTCGGTAAGCCGTTCGTTCCGGACAGATAGGGGTTAAACGCGAACCGGTTCCCACGACAGGACGGTTTCGTTTTTATAGGGTGCAAACAAGGAGTGCAGGGACCATGAAAAAGACGCTTATGGCCATCGCCACCGCTGCCAGCTTTATGCTCGGCGGCGCGGCGCATGCAGAAGACAAACTCAAAGTGGGCTTCATCTATATCGGACCTCCGGGCGACTTCGGCTGGACCTATCAGCATGATCAGGCGCGCAAGGAACTGGTCGAAGCGCTGGGCGACAAGATCGAGACCACCTTTCTTGAAAACGTGCCGGAAGGTGCTGACGCCGAGCGTTCCATCGAACGTCTGGCGCGCGCTGGCAATCAGCTGATTTTCACGACCTCGTTCGGCTATATGGACCCGACCGTCAAGGTCGCCAAGAAGTTCCCGAAGGTGAAGTTCGAGCATGCGACCGGCTATAAAACCGCCGACAACATGTCAGCCTATAATGCGCGCTTCTATGAAGGCCGTTATGTGCAGGGCGTGATCGCCGCCAAGATGTCGACCAAGGGCGTTGCCGGTTACATCGCCTCAGTGCCGGTTCCGGAAGTCGTGCAGGGCATCAATGCCTTTATGCTCGGCGCACAGTCGATCAATCCTGAATTCAAGGTCAAGGTAATCTGGGTCAATTCCTGGTTCGATCCGGGCAAGGAAGCTGATGCCGCCAAGGCTCTGATCGATCAGGGCGTGGACATCATCACCCAGCACACCGATTCCACCGCTGCCATTCAGGTGGCGCATGATCGCGGCATCAAGGCTTTTGGTCAGGCTTCGGACATGATCAAGTTCGCCCCCGACACGCAGCTTACGGCAGTCGTGGACGAATGGGGTCCATACTATATCGACCGCACCAAGGCTGTTCTCGACGGCAGCTGGAAGAGCCAGAATGTCTGGTGGGGCATGAAGGAAGGCCTCGTCAAGATGGCGCCTTACACCAACATGCCGGATGACGTGAAGAAACTGGCCGAGGAAACCGAAGCCAAGATCAAGTCTGGCGAACTGAAGCCTTTCACCGGCCCGATCAAGAAGCAGGACGGTTCGGAATGGCTGAAGGCTGGCGAACAGGCCGACGACAAGACCCTGCTTGGCCTGAATTTCTATGTCGCTGGCGTGGACGACAAGCTCCCGCAGTAAGCATAGTTCACAGGCAAAAAAAGAAGGGCGCCTCAAGCGCCCTTTTTCTTTTTTATAAGCTTTTTTACAGAGCTTTCTTAAAGCGACAGTTTAAGGCCTTCATGACTGTCGGTGAAACCAAGCGACTGATAAAAACGCAGCGCATCGGAACGGGATTTGTCCGTGGTGAGCTGCACCAGCCCGCAGCCCCGTTCGCGGCATTTCTCGATAGCCCATTCGATCATCTGACGACCAATGCCGCCGCCGCGAATATCGCTCGCTATGCGCACACTTTCGATCTGGCCGCGCCATTGGCCCAGGCGGGACAGGCCCGGAATGAAGCTCAGCTGCATGCAGCCAATGATCCGCCCGTCATGCTCGACCACGGCCAGAAACTGGTTCGGATCGGCGTCGATGGCTGCGAAGGCATTCAGATATTCGTCGCGCAATGGCAGACTGGCGTCTTCGCGCTTTGCGCCAAGCCCGTCATCGGCAAGCATGGCGACGATAGCCGCCACATCTGCCGATGTTGCTTTTCTGATGGCAATGGCAGCCGGAGCCACCATCAGACCGCGATGCCATGCAGATCGTAGGCGTCGCTCGCTTCGATCTTTACAGTCACAATGTCGCCGACGCGCAGCGGTCGGCGCGACTGGATATGCACGCTGCCGTCGATTTCGGGTGCGTCATAGCGGGTGCGGCCCTTGGCAACGGTGCCGTTTGCCTCGTCAATAATGACCGGCAGACGCTTGCCGACTTTCTTCTTGAGAAGATTGGTGGATATCTGCTGTTGCTTAGCCATGAAACGATGCCAGCGGGCTTCCTTGATTTCTTCCGGCACCTGCTCAAGACCAAGATCATTGGCCTTTGCACCCTTGACCGGCTCATATTTGAAGCAGCCCGCGCGTTCGATCTTGGCTTCGTCGAGCCAGTCGAGCAGCAGCTGGAAATCCTCTTCCGTTTCACCCGGATAGCCGACGATAAAGGTCGAGCGTACCGCCAGATCAGGGCAGGTTTCACGCCATGCCTGAATGCGGCGCGAGGTCTTTTCCTGATGGGCTGGGCGGCGCATGTTTTTCAGAACCGCAGGCGAAGCATGCTGGAACGGAATATCGAGGTAAGGCAGAATTTTGCCCTCCGCCATCAGCGGAATGACTTCGTCGACATGCGGGTAGGGGTAGACATAGTGCATGCGCACCCAGACGCCCATGTCGCCCAGTTCGCGCGAAAGGTCGAGGAATTTTGTGCGGACCGTACGGTCCTGCCACATGGCTTCCTGATACTTGATGTCGAGGCCGTAGGCGCTCGTATCCTGAGAGATAACAAGGATTTCCTTGACCCCGGCGCTCACCAGCTTCTCGGCCTCGCGCAGCACCTGATCGATCGGGCGCGAGACGAGATCGCCGCGCAGCGCCGGAATGATGCAGAAAGAGCAGCGGTTCGAGCAGCCCTCGGAAATCTTCAGATAGGCATAATGGCGCGGCGTGAGCTTCACACCCTGCGGCGGCACCAGATCGACGAACGGATCATGCGCGGGCGGGGCAGCTTCGTGCACGGCACTCATGACGCTTTCATAGGCCTGTGGGCCGGTGATGGCGAGAACATTCGGGTGACGTTCGCGGATGACCTCCGGTTCGGCACCGAGGCAGCCGGTGACGATCACCTTGCCGTTTTCGTTGAGAGCGAGGCCGATGGCATCAAGCGACTCATCGCGGGCAGAATCGAGAAAGCCGCAGGTGTTGACGATCACCAGATCGGCGCCGTCATGCTTGCGGGAGATTTCATAGCCTTCCGAGCGGAGGCTGGTGATGATGCGTTCGGAATCAACCAGCGCCTTCGGGCAGCCAAGTGAAACGAAACTGACGCGCGGTGCGCTCATTGGGGAAACCTTGCAAATTTCGGAAATTGCGCGCGCAATACCACGACCAAGGGGCCAAGGTAAAGCTTGGATGCCGGGTAGTGTTGCCGCAGCCAGGGCCGCAGCATCGAAAAGCGGCGGGTTGTTATAGGCAATAAAAAAAACCGGGACTCGAGGTCCCGGTTTCATAACATCCTGTGAAACAGGCTTATTCGGCAGCGTCGGCGGGAGCAGCGTTCAGCAGGCCGTAGCGTTCTTCACCGATCTTGGACAGCAGGTCGAGCTGGGTTTCGAGGAAGTCGATATGACCTTCTTCATCCGCCAGAAGCTCGTCGAAAAGCTGCTTGGAAACGTAGTCGCCGAGTTCGTCGCAGATTTCGCGCGACTTCTTGTAGGAAGCACGAGCGTCATATTCACCGGCAAGATCGGCTTCCAGAACTTCCTTGACGTTCTGGCCGATGCGCAGCGGTGCGAGAGTCTGCAGGTTTGGGTGACCTTCGAGGAAGATGATGCGGTCGATGATCTTGTCAGCGTGATGCATCTCTTCGATGGATTCTTCACGCTCTTTCTTGGCAAGACGCGTGAAACCCCAGTCGTTCAGCAGGCGGTAGTGCAGCCAATACTGGTTGACGGCGCCGAGCTCGAGAAACAGAGCCTCGTTAAGCCGCTCGATGACCTTTGGTTCGCCTTTCATTCCATGAACTCCCGAATTTGTCGCGTAGAGAACGTACACGATCCATGAACTGGATAACGTTTTCGTCCATTTGGTTGTGACGAAGATGATACTCTTCAGTCACCCTTATGATCGTTTCTACGACGTTTGGGAAGCAGCCGCAGCAGCGGCCGCGCTTGGACATGGCATTATAGACGGTGCCGGGGACGATAAGCTGCCAGCAGTCCTGATCGAGAAGTTCGATCACAACTGCTTCGATATCTTTATCTGTGATGACGTTACAGCTGCAAACTAGCATGAGATGGATACTCCCATGCCGTTTTGGCAGTAAAAACCCGACGCGGAATGCGAAAAACGGAGGAAGTTTACCTGATTGCCCGGTACTTCTACTTCAAGATCGCTGCTGGAAACGCGCAGCGTTATTTTACTGGTGGCGCAAGGCCAAGATGAACCGGACAATGGTTCCTCCAATTGCAAGGGTTAAAGGCCCGAACATTAAAGGTCTATTTCGACGGTCTGTTAAACTCGCCAAACTAGGTCAGGTTATGGCTGGCGAGCGGGGTATCTGTCAAATTCTATGTTTTTGAAATGTTCTAAAAAACAATAACTTAGAATCATTCTAAATATGAGTTAACTACCCATGTTTAAACACTAATTGTCTGTTAAAATGCTCTATCGGGAAGGGCGTTGAAGCGATGCCGATAGAGGCTGTGCCATTTCGCCGCACCCATGTGGAAAAGGTGGGCGTGGCAATGGCTTGAAGCGTAATCCGATGGCTTTTTCGAATTTGACGTTTGAAACAGCTTATGTGTCAGCCGGGATTAAAACGCCAAATTCAATCCACTAGGCGCCTTCGACGGCACTGAAGCCTTCAAACTGCGGTGGTCCGAGATAGAGAGGCTTGTTGGTTCCGGCATTGCGATGCGCTTCGCGGAACTGTTCCGACTTGGTCCAGAAGACAAAGTCTTCGCGGCTGCGCCAGACCGTATGGGAAGCATAGAGCGTATAGCCTTCTTCCTCATTGGTTGCGCCGCGCAGCAGGTGGAACGTTTCAAAGCCCGGCAAATCGGAAAGCGTGGAATCGCGGTTTTTCCAGACGGCTTCGAAATCGGCTTCGCTGCCGACGCGCACCTTGAAGCGATTCATGGCTATGAACATGGCTCATCCTTTTCCATTAGGTTTGGACTGGCTTTAGATCGACTATATGGGTTTTCGGGCCGGCATGGCCAGAAAACTGAATTCGAATTTCAGGCGCGTGCGGGGTCAAGGCCGCACGCGCCGCGTCGCATCTCGGGATCAGAAGGCCACAGCCGCGGTCAGAAGGTGGGCCAGTCTTCACAGATGCGACGGTTAAAACGGGCGATCAGGCGCCCGCCATGGTCAGAACTGGAACTGTGTCGCCACGAGGAACGTACGACCCTGACCGGAGCCTGATGTGCTCAGGAATGGCGTATAGCTCTTGTCGAACAGGTTATTGACCTTCAAAGTCAGATCGACGTTCTCGGTGAACTTGTAATTGGCGAACACATCCACGAGGCCATAGCTGTCGGACTGGGTAACGCCGGTGTAACCGACGGTATCGCCGCCCGAAACATAGGAGTAGCGACCGCCAACCGTCAGCTTGCGCTCGAGGAAGCGTGCGCCGCCGCTGACGGAGAAGACATCATCCGGCATGTACTGACCTGCACCGAGACCTGGGGTCTGCGCCGGAAGTTCCGACTTCGAGTGGGTATATGTAATGCCGCCGAAGGCCATGCCTGCGTCATACATCGCTTCGAGTTCGAAGCCGCGCACCTGCGAAGTGCCGTCGACATTGACGAACTGGTACTTGCGATAGGTCGGGTTGAACGTGGACGTGATGTAGTCCTCGACATCCATGTCGTAATAATCGGCCTTCAGACGCAGCAAGTCTCCAGCAAGAAACAGATCGTCTTTCTTGAGGTTTACGCCGATTTCCCAACCCTTCTGGGTTTCAGGCGATAGGGTCGGATTCGGCAGGAAGCTGACGCTTGTCGAGCCGGGATGGTTGCCGCCCAACATGGTTTCCTGCAGCGTTGGCGAACGCATGCTCTGGGAATAGGTCACGTATGGCTGCAACCAGTCGGTCGCGTTGATCGCCAGCGTGATTTTCGGATCGAGGCGCTGCTTGGAAATATCGACGTCGTAGAGGCCGCCGTCACCGAAATTGGCAAGGCCGGTATCGGCGCTGCCAGAAGTGTTGAAGAAGTCGTAGCGCAGGCCGGCGATCAGGTCGACAATGCCGTAGCTGAAGGTGGTTTCGGAGAAGACTGCGCCGTTGCTGCTGCGTCCGTCGACTGGATTGACGCCGGAATTGTCGCCCGAAATGTTGTCGCGGAAATATTCGACGCCGTAGTTCCACTTGACGCCCACTTCGCCGACATTGAAGCGCGATGTGTTCGAAATATCGAAGCCATAGCCCTTGTCGGTGATGCCACGGCCTGTCGCGCTGCCCGGAAGGCCCGTGGACAGGCTGTTGTAATAGGTCATGTCGAGGCGATTGTAGTAAGCGTTGACATGCAGGTCGATCAGGTCGTTATCCGACGGATTGTAGGTGTAATTCGCCGTGAACGTCTTGTTCTTGACGTTCTGATCGTAGGAATTGGCACCAAAATCGTTGTTGTAAAAAACACCGCCAAGCGCCAGCTTGTGATCTTCGCCGAAGCCGAACTCGGTTTTGACGAGCCCGGAGGTCAGTTCCTGACCGGTATCCGGCTGTTCAACGCCATCGCCATTCTTGTAATTGTTGGAATCGCGGCGGCTGATGGCTGCGGCAACGCCCATCGAATTGACGCGCGCACCGGCGGCCAGCATTTCAGAGAAACCGACGCCGTTGCTGCCCCACGAGGCGCGTCCGAGAACACCATATTGCTGGCCCTGACGGACGATGTCATCCACGCCGAGCGTGCGGAAATTGACGCTGCCTGCGAGCCCGCCGCCGCCGGTGCCGGTCACTGCGCCGCGCGAAATGTCGATATCGGCGAGAAGGTTCGGATCGACATAGGTGAAGCCCTGCGCCTCATGGCCGGTGAAGCGGAAGTTCTGACGAACGCCATCGACCATCATGTTGACGCGTCCAGAACCTTCGAAGCCGCGAATATTGACGGCCACGCCCGGCTGGGAGCCGTTCATGCGGGTGAAGACGCCCGGCTTGTCGCGTAGCACATCGTCCAGCTTCACATCGCCGTTGCGGCGAAGCTCTTCGCTGGAAACAGTGCTGACGGCGGCGGGCGTGTTGTAGGTCGCATCACCCCTGGCGCCATCGCCCCGGATGGTGATCGTCTTTAGCGTGACGTCGTTTTCGCCTTCGGCTGCTTTTTGCTCCTGCGCCCATGACTGCGATGCCATCGCGACAAGAATGACTGCGAGCCCGCTGCTCGCCAGGAATGAACGCTTGTGTACCCCACCAGTCGCCCGCATTGCTGTATTTCCTCTGCGCAAATGTGCTCCCCCGCCGACCTGAGACACGGCAGGAAGCCCTGAGAATTCAATTGTTTAGAATGCTTCCAATATGGAGGCAGCTCTGCTGGCTGGCGAAGACGAATTCTTCGTGGCTTGCGCTGGAAGGGCGAGATTTAAACTTGACTCGATTAATCCAGTAATGCAGTGATTAGTAAACATGACTAGTGATGTCAACAAATCAATTTCGCGATGAACAGGCGGATATGGTTTTGTGAAAACGGGGCTTCCGAGCGGAGCTTTCAAGTCAACGTCAGGGCGATAAAATGAACAGGCGTATTCATATCGACATGCAAGTGCGTTTGCCCCGCGGGCACGCCGCCGACCGTTCTGCCAATCGCATGATCGACGGTCCGGCAGGCGACAATACTGGCGACCGAACGGGGCGTTCGGTTGAGCGCACCGCGCCGCCGATTCGCGCGACCCTGAAAGAAGCGCAGATCAAAATTTATGGCAGCCGCGAACTTTTCGACGGCTCCCGCGAGGTAGGGATAGAGCATGGCGGATCGCTCTATCGCCTCAAGATTACCCGCCAAGGCAAGCTCATTTTGAACAAGTAGGCACGACACACATGACGCAACATTCCAAGCCCTCCCCAGAGCAGATTCTTCAGGCACGGGCGGACAACCCGAAGGCGCGTGAACGCGATTTCGCGCAGAGCCTCGGTATTTCAGAAGCTGATTTCGTTGCTGCCCATTGTGGCCTCGGCGACGATGCCGCCATTTCGGCCCGCCGCATTCGCGTGGATGTCGAGACATTGCTTAAGCGCGCATCGACCCTTGGCGAAGTGATGGCGCTGACGCGCAACGAAAGTGTCGTGCACGAAAAGATCGGACCGTTCGAAAAGGCCGTTTGGGGCCCGCATGCGTCGATCGTGCTGGGCAAGCAGATTGATCTGCGTATTTTCCCGAAGCATTGGGTGCATGGTTTTGCGGTTCGCAAAAAGGACGGCGAGGAACTGCGCCGCAGCCTGCAATTCTTCGATGCCTCCGGTGAGGCCGTTCACAAGATTCACCTGCGCCCGGCATCCGATGTTGAAGCCTATGAGGCGCTTGTCACCGAACTTCTGCTTGATGATCAGTCGGGTTCTATCGAAACGACCGCGATTGCGCCGAAAGGTGCAAAGGCCAATGTCGCGCTTGTCGATACCGATGCCTTCCGCGAGCGCTGGAGCGCTTTGACCGATGTGCATCAGTTCATGGGGCTGCTGAAGGATTTTGGCGTTGACCGCCATCAGGCCATGCATCTTGCCGGACAGGATTTCGCTTGGCGTGTTGATCTTTCATCCGTGGAAGCGATGATGAACCACGCTGTGCAGCAACAGCTGCCGATCATGTGCTTTGTCGGCAATCGCGGCTGCATCCAGATCCATACCGGCCCGATCCATGAGATCAAGATGATGGGCCCATGGCTCAATGTGCTTGATCCGACCTTCCACATGCATCTGCGTCTCGATCACATTGCCGATGCCTGGGTCGTGCGCAAGCCGACCAAGGACGGTCATGTGACTTCGCTGGAAGCTTACGACGCCAATGGCGAACTGATCGTGCAGTTCTTCGGTGAGCGTCACGAGGGTGAGGCGGAATTGGCCGACTGGCGCATGATTGCTGAAAACCTGCCGCGTCTTCCCCGGTCGACCGCTGCATAGGACGCGCATCATGTCTGTCATTTCAGCACGTTTCATGCGCGTTGGGGCTGTCGCCGCTTTGGCTTGGTCATTGGCAACCGGCATTGCCGGTGCCGATACCGTCGAGCGTTTTGCCGATACGTCCCGCATTGTTTCCGTCGGCGGGCCGCTGACGGAGATCATCTATGCGCTTGGCGCGGAAAAGATGCTTGTCGCACGCGACCAGACCAGCACCTATCCAGCGGAATCGAAGGCTCTGCCAGATGTCGGCTACATGCGCCAGCTGGCGCCCGAAGGGGTGCTGTCGGTCAACCCGACCGGCATCTTGCTCATTCAGGGCAGCGGGCCGCAGGACACGCTGGAGGTCTTGAAGAAGGCCTCGGTGCCGATGGTCATCGTGCCGGAAGATTATACCGGCAAAAGCGTCATTGCGAAGATCGAAGCTGTCGGCAAGGCGCTTGGCCTCGAAGACAAAGCCAGGGCGCTGGCGGATAGCGTTGCGAGCGATCTTCAGGCTGCTGAAAAAGGCCGCCGCTGCGCATGAGCAACGCAAGCGCGTGCTGTTCGTTTTGAACGGCGCTAGTG
This sequence comes from Ochrobactrum sp. SSR, assembly GCF_030067775.1. NCBI lineage: Bacteria > Pseudomonadati > Pseudomonadota > Alphaproteobacteria > Hyphomicrobiales > Brucellaceae > Ochrobactrum > Ochrobactrum sp. SSR. The sequence goes on from NZ_CP125970.1 coordinate 433,774, forward strand.
GGCGTCTGATGGCGTCTGGAACGGGTACGGCGGCTGACGGCATGATCAAGCTTGCAGGGGGTGTGAACGTCATCACTGGATATCCCGGTTACAAGCAGCTGACCGATGAAGCCATCGGCAAGGCCGCACCGGATATGGTTTTGATGATGAACAACGGTGGTGACGGTGTCGGTCCGGATGAACTTTTGAAGAACCCGGCCATTGCAAGCACACCTGCGGGCCGCAACAAAAATGTCGTCGCCATGGACGCGCTTTATCTGCTGGGCTTTGGCCCGCGCACCGGTGCTGCCATTCGTGAATTGTCGGCAAAACTCTATGGTGCGCCAGCAGCGCAATAATCGGATCACGCATCCGACATGAGGAATAAGCAAATGACCAGCCAAGGCCGTGTGGCAGGCGGAGAGCCCTTCACCATGCGTCATCGAGCCGGAGACAGTCGGAAGAACGCCGGCTCAAACAGCGCAAAGGTCGGGGATCGCACGCAACGCGCGCGCATGGTGCTGGTCGTGCTGGCGGTTGTCCTCTGCCTGACAGCTTTGTTCAGCCTCACGGCAGGGGCTTCGGATGCTTCGCTTCTCACGCTGCTGCGCGGGTTTGCTGGCGGCGAGGGCGCGGAAACCTTCCAGCGTGATCATCTGATTATTATGGAAATCCGCCTGCCGCGCATTATCCTCGGCATGTTGATCGGTGCGGGGCTTGCCGTGTCTGGTGCCGTCATGCAGGGCCTGTTCCGCAATCCGCTTGCCGATCCGGGTCTGGTGGGCGTGGCCTCGGGCGCCAGTCTTGGTGCGGTGTCGATGATCGTATTGGGCGGCACCGTTCTGGCGCCTGTTATCGCCGTTCTCGGCATCTACGCGCTGCCATTGGCTGCCTTCTTCGGCGGCCTTGCCACAACCTTGTTGCTCTACCGGGTTGCGACCCGACGCGGGCGCACCTCTGTTGCCACCATGCTTTTGGCGGGCATCGCGCTTGGCGCGCTGGCGGGGGCTGCGACCGGCGTTCTGGTCTACATGGCCGACGACCGGCAGTTGCGCGATCTGACCTTCTGGGGTCTTGGTTCGCTTGCGGGTGCGACCTGGAGCAAGATCGTCGCTGCCGGACCCATTATCGCCGTGGTGCTGATTGCAGCGCCAATGCTGGCGCGCGGTCTCAACGCTCTGGCATTGGGCGAAGCCGCCGCCGGACATCTCGGCATTCAGGTGCAGCGCATCAAGAATGTCGCCATCGTTACCGTGGCTGCGGCCACTGGCGCGACCGTGGCGGTAGCGGGCGGCATTGGCTTTATCGGTATCGTGGTGCCGCATATGCTGCGTCTCAGCATCGGCCCGGATCACCGCTATCTTCTGCCTGCGTCGGCTCTGCTGGGTGCCATACTGCTGTTGCTGGCCGATGCGGTCAGCCGCACCATCGTTGCACCGGCGGAATTGCCCATCGGCATCATCACCGCCATGTGCGGCGCGCCGTTCTTCCTCTGGATATTGCTGCGCCAGCGCGGCCTTCTTGATCTGTGAAACTGTCATGATTGAAACCAAGGCACTCAGTGTTCGTCTCTCGGGCAAGTCGATTATCGAGAACATCGATTTTACGGCGCGCGCTGGAGAGGTGACGGCAATCGTCGGTCCCAACGGATCGGGCAAGACGACGCTTTTGCGCGCTCTTTCCGGCGATGTGCCCTTTACAGGCGGTGCCTTTCTGGACGGGCGGTCATTTAAGGATATCAAGCCATGGGAAATGGCGGCGCGTCGCGCGGTGCTGCCGCAGGCGAGCGCCTTGTCCTTTCCGTTCACGGTACGCGAGATCGTCGGCCTTGGTTTGACAGGCGGCTATAGCGGCCTGTCGCGCGATCTGGAAACTGGCTTGCCCGACCTCGCCTTGCAGCGGGTGGACCTTGGCGGCTTCGGCGGCAGGCTCTATCAGGAACTTTCCGGCGGCGAGCAACAAAGGGTGCAACTCGCCCGCGTGCTTTGCCAGGTCTGGAGGCCCGTGGTCGATGGCTCCGCGCGTTATCTTTTTCTGGATGAGCCGATTTCGAGCCTCGATATCCGGCACCAGATCGTTGTGATGGAGATCGCGCGGGATTTTGCCGCTGAAGGCGGCGGCGTGATCGCCATTCTGCACGATCTCAATCTGACGGCCATGTTCGCCGACCGGATCGCGGTGATGTGTCAGGGCAGGCTCGACACAATCGGCTCCCCGCAGGAGGCGCTGACCGATGAACGGCTGGAACGGGTTTATGAATGCGCGCTGCGGGTAGGGGTGCCGCCTGCGCGTGGTGTGCCCTTCGTGCTGCCGCAATCGGCCTATCGCGCCGCCGCTGAGTAACCTCAACGCATTATAAAAGGTCCGGTTTTCACCGGACCTTTTGCTTCTCACGCTGTCGCAGGATTAGCTCGCGACGCGCTGTTCTTCCATTTCATCGAGACCGAGCAGGGCGCGTACATTCGGGCGGGCTTTTACGAGGTCTGAAATGCTGTATTTCATCAAGACGCCGAAGAAGGCGTTCAGCGCTTCACGCAGCGCTGAGTTAAGGGCGCAGCTATCGACCAGTGGGCACTCGGTCGCATCGTTTTCAAAACATTCCGCCATGGCGAAATTTTCTTCGGTGACGCGCACGACATCGAACAGGCTGATATCGTTGGCCGCACGGCCAAGGCGCACGCCGCCATTGCGACCGCGCACGGTTTCTACCAGCCCGTTTTCCACGAGCGGCTGCAAAATCTTGAAAAGAAAAAGCTCCGAAACGCTGTAAGCGCGAGCAATTTCCGGAATGCGGCTCAGCTTGCCTTCATTCGCGGCACAGTACATGAGTATCCGAACGGCATAATTCGTCTGGCGAGTAAGGCGCATGACAGTTCCTTTCAGCACGTCCAGAGCATTTTCAAACCCGACCAAGTCAGGTCGGAAAATGCCCTCGCTCTTTGTATCCTGGTTCCAAAATCTGGACCGAAATTTCGGTTGAACTCCACAAAGCCGCGCCGAGAACACTCTCAGCTCATGGCATTTTCATGGAAACCGGATTTCCTTGATGGCCCAGTTTAGAATCATTCTTAATATATACGAGGTCTTTCACCACATTTAAAGTGGAAAAAACGAGTCGTATTTTTCTGATTGCGAGCCCTCCTGTGCCCGGCTTGCATTTCACTGGCAAACGTCGATCCACTCGGCGGTTACCAATGCGGCCATCCTGTCAGGCGCAATACGAACCGCGCTGTTGGTTGCCCCCGCTGCCGGAACCACTTCCTCGAATGCTTTCAGCGAGACATCGCAATAGACGGGAAGCGCGCTCGGCAAGCCGAAGGGGCACACGCCGCCGACTGGATGGCTGGTTTCGGCCAGTACGGTGTCGGCGTCCAGCATACGCGGCTTGGTGCCGAAGCGATCCTTGAACTTGCGATTGTCGATACGCGCATCGCCGCGTGTGACAACAAGAATTGTCTGGTCCTTGGTCGAGAAGGAAAGCGTCTTTGCGATCTGGCCAGGTTCCACGCCGTGCGCTTCTGCAGCCAGAGCTACGGTCGCGGTGCTGGTCGGCAATTCGATGACTTCGACTTCGGGCGCCTTGTCAGCAAAAAATGCCTTTACGGATTCCAGACTCATGGCTTCCCTTTATGATGATAATTAAACTCAAGTTTATGTCTCATCAACGATGAGAGCAACCCTAGAACTGTTATAATTTTGGTGGAATTGGTCAATTGAATAATAATTGCCGATAAACGACGAAATGCAGACCGGATGGACAGCATGATGTGGCGCAGATGCTATTTTTTCCCGCACGGACTTGTTTTGAACACATTGGCCACCTATATCGCTCCCATCGGCAAAGCTTAAGAGCGCTGGACGCGTCTGTTGCTCGCTATTGCCGCCATCGTTTAATGCTTTTGACCACGGATGTACTGGCACTGGTAGGAAAGCGATGGATCAGGAAGGTCGGTGCGTTTTCGCCCCGGCCTTTTTTTGTTTTCCGGCGAAGTTGCGGTTCCCCTGAGAGATCGTACAGAACGGTCGCGATCAAGTTGACGCGGCGATAAAAGCTGCTAAGAAGTCACCCGTTGAGTGATTGGTTCGCAAATCGGTGATTTGCTGCTTTTCCCGCTGAGGGAAAAGAAGACATTACAATCACTTGGAGGGGTGGCCGAGCGGTTTAAGGCACCGGTCTTGAAAACCGGCGTGCAGGAGACTGTACCGTGGGTTCGAATCCCACCCCTCCGCCATTATTTCCCTTTTTGTTTTCGATGGTGCCGTCAAAACCGGCGACGGTTTTGGCTTTCCAAGCCTGCGCTTGGCGTGATCGATCGTTCTCAATATATAGAATATTATACTTTATTAAATATACAATAATAAGAAAATCATTTAAATAGTTTGAATTTATAATTTAACTTATCAAGTTTATACCTATTAAATTACAAATAATAAGAAATAATATGGAATTGAAAAATCAATAATAACATTGATTTTATTTAATGATTATTCTCGTTTTAATTCATTTATTGTTCATAGCGGGTTGGGTAGCGTGAGTTCATCACGAAAGGAGAATAACATGTTCAAGAAAATTCTACTCGCGGCGATTGCTCTTTCGTTCATTGGCGCGCCGTTGGCGCAAGCTCGTGACAACCAGCCGCAGCGCAAACCAGCAGTGCACCAGGTGCAGAACAAGAAACAGTCCGCAAAGGGCTGGTCTAAAGGGCAGCGCTTCAATGGTTCGCGTCAAAGCGAAGTCAAGGATTACAAGCGTTATGGGCTTCGTGCACCGGGCAAGGGGCAGCGTTGGGTGAAGGTCGATAATCAGTATCTTCTGATTACCGCGGCAACCGGTCTTATCGCTGGTGTGATGGCCGCTCGGTAATTCGCGGATGCGTCAAACAGGACGGTTAGCGCCGTCCTCACTCGGTGAGCAGTGTTGGTTCTCCCTCGAATCCGGCGCTTCTCATCGAGGTTTTATTGTGAGATTGGCAATCAGCGCGATTGTCTGCGCATCAGCAGAATGAAGAGTGGCGTACCAATGAAGGCCGTCACGATGCCCGCCGGGATTTCCTGCGGAGCGAAGATCGCGCGGCCCAGCGTATCAGCCAGAACGGTCAATATTGCGCCGATCAACGCTGTCACTGGCAACTGATGTCGGTAGCGCGCCCCGCAACAAAGGCGCGCTGCATGCGGCGCGATCAATCCCACGAAGCCAATTGCGCCCACGGCGGACACCGCGCCTGCCACAGAAAGGGCTGACAGTAGTAGTAGCCATAAGCGGGTCATGGCCGTATCCACGCCAAGAGATTCCGCCGCATCGCGACCGAGCGCCAGAATGTCGAGGCGTTTCGCGAATGCAAGTGCAATAGCGATCAGCAGAAGCCAGGGGGCAAGCGCCGCCACATCCTGCCAGTTGCGCCCATGGGTGGAGCCTGCGAGCCAGGCAAGTGCTTCGGCAATCTGAAGCTTTGCCTCAATCACCACAATCGTGCTCAACGCTGAAAGGCTGGCTGCCACTGCAAGTCCGGTCAGCGCCGTGCGGGTCGGTGACAGGTTTTTGCCGAGCAGGCTTAGAAGCAAGACCACAAGACAGGCGCCGCCTGCCGAGCAGAGCGCAAAAAGCGCGCTTCCCGGAATGATGCCGCCGAGCAGTGCGACGAGGCTTGCGAGTACTGCGCCTTGTGCGAGGCCCAGAGTTTCCGGGCCGGAAAGCGGGTTGCGCGTCACGGCTTGCAACAACAATCCAGCCATTGCGAGCAAAGCGCCCGCGCCCATGGCCACCAACACGCGTGGCGCGCGCAGTGCCTGTATCGCCTGCCAGTCAATGTCGCGTCCTGCGATGCCGTCGCCGAACAGAAGCCCGGCCAGAAGAGCTGCTAACAGAACCATGCCAAGGCTCTCATAAAGTGCGACCGGTCGCTTGAATATGGTTTTCCCGAGGATCTGCGCGTTGTGGGCGGGTGCCTCCGCTTTCATACGACGCAAGACGAAGATCAGCGCCGGTGCTGCGAAACAGGCAGCGAGGATTCCGGTCGGGATGATGGTGCCGGCGCTGCTCATCCATTGTGCGGCAATGTCGGCTGAAAGCAGCGCAACCGCTCCCCACAGGCAGGCTGCGGGCAAAAGCGCTTTGTGCCGAACCATGCCAGTGGCGCGGAGCAGATTGGGCACTGCGAGACCAATGAAACCGATAGGCCCAGCAATGGTAACGGCAGCACCTGATAGCACGATTGTGGCCAGAAGGCCGATCAGCGCAGTCGCTTTGCCAAGCCCAAGGCTTGCCGCCATGTCGCTGCCGAGCGCCATGACGTCGAACTGGCGGGCAAGGGCGACCAGCAGCAGGATGGCTCCGACAATAAAGGGGGCGAGCGGTGCAACTTTAGCCCAGCCTGTTTGTTCCAGCATGCCGGAAGACCACAGGATGATGCCGGACGCGCGATCATCTGCAATCAATATGATGGCGGAAGAAAGCGCCGAGAAGGCGAGGGATACCGCCACGCCCGCCAGTGCCAGCCGAACCGCTTGGGCGCGCAAACCGCCGCCGACCAGCAGGCATAATGTTCCGCCCAGTGCGCCGCCGATGATCGTGGCGAGGAAGCCCGGAAAGGCAAATGGAAGCAGCAGACTGGAAACAACCAGGGCCAGTTGCGCGCCGCTGGTGACAGCCAGAATGTCTGGCGCGGCAAGCGGGTTGCGCAAAATGGTCTGCATCACCGTGCCAGCGGCGGCAAGCGCTGCGCCGACCAATATGGCAGCGATTGCGCGGGGCAGGCGAATGGTTTCGATGATAATCTGCGCCAGCGTTTGCGGCCGCGACGGCGACTGCAAAACGTCCTGTAGCGCGACATTTCCACTGCCGATGACGAGTTCGGCGGCCGTCAGCGCGATCAGCAGCAGGATTGCCAGAACGACAATTCCAATTGTGAAACCTGCCGGTTGAGTTTGGCTTGTGATCAGAGGCTGCGCGGTCATTCCGCGCTCCGCTCGTTCTGCTGATTTCCGGCAGATGGCTTGTTGTATACATGGTTGACCCAGCGTGGCATGCAGAAAGGGATCGGCAGAACCGGGTGCGCGGTCACTTCGATATCGAAATCGAAAGCTTCTCGGAGGCGTTCCGTTGTGAATACCTCTTCAGGAGAGCCAGAAGCCATCAAGCGGCCTTTACGCATCAGGATAACGTCGTCGGCCAGTTCCAGCACCTGATTGAGGTCGTGCAGAACAGCAACGATGGTCAGCCCATGATCGCGGTTCAATTGCTTGAGCAATGTCAGCAACTCGGCCTGATGGCGGATATCGAGAAAATTCGTCGGCTCATCGAGAAACAGGGCGGATGGTTCCTGCGCCAGCGCCAGCGCAACCCATGCGCGCTGACGTTCGCCGCCAGATAGCGAAGCCACCTGACGATGACGCAGGGCTTGCAGGCCGGTTTGCGTGATGGCGCGTTCGATTGCCTTTCGGTCATGATTGCCCAGTCGGGAAAACAGACCTCGATGCGGGTGACGTCCGTTTTCGACCAGTTCTTCGACGGTCAGGCCAGCGGGAATTTCCGGCATCTGCCCCAGCACGGCGATCTTGCGGGCCAGATCAATCCGTTTCATGCGGTTGATGTCTTCACTGTCAAACAGAACCTGTCCGCTCGTTGGCGTCTGAAGCCGCGCCATGCTGCGCAACAGTGTGCTTTTGCCCGAACCATTGGCCCCGCAAATGACCGTTATCCGCCCGGATTGAACCGAGGCATCGACCGAATTCAGAGCCATCGCGCCGTCAAAACTGACGGAAACGCCAACCGTTCTGATGATTGCTTCGTCCTGCGTGGCCATCGGCTTCCAAACAACATGTTCTTCGATGCCGTGTGATAGACAAGAGGATGGGCCTCCGCAAGTTTTCTAGAGCGTTCCGGTTAAGATTGAATCGTGGGAAGCGCTACCAGAGTTTCTGCCGAAAGATGTTCGATCAGCGCGCGGGCTGATGATGTCAGTTCGTCCGGCGCGCGTATGCAAAGCGACAAATGCCGTGTGGCCCAAGTGTCCGTCAGCGCAATCGGCACGATGCTCGTCGTTGTCATCATGCGATGAGCGACCAGTTCCGGGATGATCGCCAGGCCGACGCCAGCGGCGACCATGGGGCAAATGCTCTCGAATGTGCGCAGTCGCGTGCGCATCTTCAGCTTGACGCCAAGGCGTGCCGCATGCGCTTCGATGTGATCGTAGAGCGCGCCGGAATAGAGGCCAATGAACGGTTCATGCAGGACATCGGCAAGACACGTCGATTTTCTGGCGGCAAGGGAGTGCTGCTGCCCGGTGATGAGAACCAGCCGGTCGATGGTGAAGGGGATGAGAACCAGACCACCGGTATCGACCGCGTTGGACAATATGCCGATCTCGACAAAGCCGCTCGCAACGGACCTTGCGATTTCCGCGCTCTGCCGTTCTTTCAGTTCGACGTCGATCTGTGGATTGTCTGCCATGAACTGCGCGAGCCGCATGGGAAGATATTCGGTCACAGCGGCTGTGTTGGCTGCCACGCGCACGGTTGAGCGCATGCCTTTGGCATGGGTGATGAGGTCCGCATGCATGTCGGTCATCTGGCGCAGCACGAGGCGCGCATGATGGGCAAGCGCTTCACCCGCCGCAGTGAGGGTGACGCCGCGTCTGCCGCGTTCGAGAAGCTTGACCTCGCCAATGGCTTCCATGTCACGCAGGCGTTCGCTGGCCGAGGGCAGGGCGAGCCCCACTTCCGTTGCGCCATGCGTAATACTTCCGGCGTCGGCAACGGCGATGAAAAGGCGAAGGTCTGTGAGGTCAAAACGCATGCATATTTATCGCTTATATTCTGCCTTCGGTAAAGCCGAAGGCAGAATATGGAACTTCCGCATTTCGCAAAATGGGGAATTCTCTATAGCGGAAGCATGACCCAATCCGTCGCACTTCTCGTCACGATTACGCTTACTTTCCTCGGCGCAGGCTTCGTCAAAGGCCTGACCGGCATGGGGTTGCCGACTGTCGCCATGGGTGTATTGGGGGCGTTGATCTCGCCGCTCACTGCCGCGAGCCTGCTGATTGTTCCGTCATTCATTACCAATGTTTGGCAGCTGCTGGCCGGGCCAAGTTTTCGTGCGCTGGCTCTGCGCCTGTGGGCGATGATGGTCGCAATCATCGCTGGAACGTGGATCGGCTCCTTCCTGCTGGTGGGCGGTGAAACGATCCTGACGGCGTCGCTGCTCGGCGCAAGTCTGGTCATTTATGCCGGATACACCCTTTTCGCCCGACAGTGGCAGGTATCGCGGCGGCATGAAGTCTGGCTGTCTCCGCTGATCGGTTTATTGACCGGCCTGATTGCCGGTGCGACCGGTGTGTTTGTGATTCCAGCCGTTCCCTATCTTCAGGCACTGGGCTTGAAGAAAGACGATCTCGTGCAGGCGCTGGGATTGTCCTTCACGGTATCGACGATTGCGCTGGCGATCGGGCTCTCCTCACATCAGGCCTATAGCGGCGATATCCTTCTGATTTCGCTCGCAGCTGTCCTGCCTGCGCTGGCTGGCATGGGGCTTGGGCAGCTTTTCCGCCATAAAATAAGTCCAGAACGGTTTCGCCTCTGGTTTCTTGTCGGGCTTATGCTATTGGGAGCGGAAATGCTGGTGAGGCCGATTTTCTTATTAAGCTTTCAATAGCGGAAGAATTTTCTTTTCTCATCCGAGACATGCGGATTTGCTTTCTTGTTCGCATATACCGGAGACAGGATACTCACGCTCCATGAATTGCGGGATCTGTTGCAGTTCCCGGGAAAGCTCGGAATAGACAGGCCGCCTCTGGCTGTAGTGTGACATGACACGACATAATCCTCCTGACCATAACGGAGCGCCTTGGTGGCGATTCCGGATGTTTAATCCGATGCTTGCTGGCGCAACGCTGCGCGAACGCGCCATTGCCTGTGTCGGTGCGCTGGTGGGCATTGCTCTCACCGGTTTCGTCTCGGGGCTTTTGTTGGGTAAGGGGCCATATCTGCCGCTGATCGTTGCACCCATCGGCGCTTCGGCGGTGCTGCTGTTCGCCGTGCCGAACAGTCCGCTTGCGCAGCCATGGTCGATCATCGGCGGCAATACGATTTCGGCGCTAGTGGGTGTGATTGTGGCCCAGTATGTCAGCGATCCGGCGCTCGCCATCGGTCTTGGCGTTTCGCTGGCAATCGCAGCCATGTCGGTCACCCGCAGCCTGCATCCGCCCGGCGGCGCTGCTGCGCTGACGGCTGTGCTGGGTGGTCAGGCGGTCGCCAGCTGGGGACTGTGGTTCCCGCTTGTGCCGGTCGGCTTCAATTCATGTCTGCTGGTGGGGCTGGGCATCCTGTTTCACAAGCTTTCCCGGCGCAAATATCCGCATAATGTGGCGGCTGCCCCGGTGAGCATGCACGCGACCAAGGACTTGCCCCCTTCCGTGCGGGCAGGCATCCGCGAAGAGGATATCGATGAAGCGCTGAACACACTGGACGAAAGTTTCGACATTGATCGCAACGATCTTGGCCGGTTGCTGCGGCAGGTTGAGTTGCAGGCATCGATCCGCGCGCATGGCGATCTGACCTGCGCCGATATCATGTCTCGTGACGTCATCAGCATTGGGGAAAACGATACCGCCGATCAGGCCCGTCATCTTCTTCTGCGCCATCGCATCCTGACCTTGCCGGTGACGGGCGCGGATGGGCGACTGACTGGCATGGTGGGCCTGCGTGAGCTGGTTCAGCCCGGTGAAAGCCTCAAGGATCATGTGGTCCCGGCGATCACGGCTGCCCCGGACGATGCGGCAATGGGCCTGCTTCCGGTCCTGACCGATGGTCTGACGCATGTGGCGGTGATCGTGGACGAGAACAGGTTTGTGGTCGGCGTCGTGTCGAAAAGTGACCTTCTCAGTGCCATTGCGCGCGTTCTGCCCCAAACTGCCCCGGTTTCCATCCGGGCCGCAGCTTGACATTTCGGCTGGCGTCTCCGAGTCCCCGCCGGAAATACCCTATTGAATAAAAAGCGGATTTTGGGCAGGGTTTACTCCCAAGACAATGTCGGTGAGTGAATATGTCCGTCCAGCGCGTAAGCTTCTATATTCTACTGGCGCTCGTCACGATCGCCTTCGCCTGGCTGCTCATCCCTTATTACACCGCAGTCCTGTGGGCGGTCATTCTCGCCGTTATCTTCTATCCGGTTCAGCAATATCTCGTGCGGGTTCTGCGCGGACGGCGCAATCTAGCGGCTTTCATGTCGGTGCTGATGTGTATCTGTCTGGTCATCATTCCAATGCTGATCATTTTCAGCTCGCTGGTGCAGGAAGGAAACTCGCTTTACCAACGACTGAGCAGCCGGGAATTTGACCTGAACAGCTATATCACCAGCATTCTTTCCGTACTGCCGGATTCGCTGGAAGACTGGCTCAAGCGCTTTGAGCTTGGCAGTTTCGCCGAATGGCGCTCGCGAATTTCATCGACGATCCTACAAGGCAGCCAGCTATTCGCTGGGCGTCTGGTCAGCTTTGGCCAGAACACGCTGCAATTTTTTATCGGCTTCGGCATCATGCTCTATCTGCTGTTCTTCCTGTTTCGCGACGGTGCGGATCTTGGACGCAGAATCCGGCAGGCAATCCCGCTGAGCGATGACTACACGCGCCAGTTTTTGGAGAAATTCACCGCTGTTATCCGTGCGACGGTCAAAGGCAATATCATCATCGCGATCATTCAGGGTTTGATCGGCGGCGTCGCTTTCTGGCTGCTGGGCATCGAAGCCGCCCTGCTGTGGGGCGTGATGATGACCTTCTTTTCCATGCTACCAGCGGTTGGCGCAGCTCTCGTCTGGGTGCCTGCCGCCGTATGGTTCTTCGTCAGCGGCGACTGGGGCAAAGGCGTCATTCTGGTCCTGATCGGAACGCTGGTTATCGGTCTCGTGGATAATCTGCTGCGCCCACCGCTGGTCGGCAAGGGCACGCGCATGCCGGACTATGTGGTGCTGATCTCGACGGTTGGCGGCATTTCACTGGTCGGCATTAACGGCTTTGTCATCGGGCCGTTGATCGCCGCCATGTTTATTGCCGCATGGTCGCTGCTGGCCGAAGAACAGAAGGACAAGCCCATTGCCGCCGACAGTCCCAAACCAGCAGCGGCGAAGGCAAGACGCTCGAAATAAGGTCGCAGAAAGATCAGGCGACTTTGAGCGTTTCCACCGGCAAGCCGGTATCGGTCATCTTGTTGTCGATGCCGTTTTCATCGAGAAACTGCTTCATCTCCGCATAGGTCTCAAACCATGCGCGGTTGTATTTGTCGAATAGCGACTGATCCCAATAGTCTTCCAGACGGAACGGCTTGTCGCTGAACACGTCATAGCTCGGAATCTTGTAGGTCTCGGCAAATTCGGCGGTACGGCTGTCATAGGTGAAATAGACAGACGGCACGCCATTGGCGAGCGCCATCAGGTTTCCGTGCAGGCGATAACCAAGCACAAGCTGCTGCTGACGCACGAGGTTCTCATAGTCGGCCACAACATCGGAATAGAACATCTTGTTCCGGTAGAGGTTTTCGATTTCATCATCGAAATACCAGTCGGCGGTCCAGCGATGGCCTTTCAGTGCGGCGATGGCCTCTTCCTTCTGCTCGGGCGTGCCGAATACCATCTTTTTCTCGTCAATCTCGCCTTGCGCCATGAGGGTAACGTCGAAGCGCCGCGCCATTGTCTTGATGAGATCACGGTGGCGGGTGAGATATTGCTCAATGTCCTGTGCATAGGCAGGTGAAACCTCGCGGCGTACAGTGACGCCAACCTTTTGCACGCTGTCGAGCGGCGGCAGCTTGATGCGCAAATGCTGGTTGTTGCGGCGGAAGGCCGTGGGGCAACCGATGATGCGCACATTGCGAATGCCGATATCGTTCAGGACCTGCGCCGTATAAGCGCCGCGAACGCCGATGGAAACGGTCGAATCCGCGATGATGCGTAGCACGGCCTTGGTTTCTTCGGAAAGTTCCAGCGCACCCTTGGAGGGGGCCTGCGCGCCAATGCCAAAAGCGATGACGGGCAGTTTCAACCGTTGCAGGACGGCGATACTCTCGCGCCAGTTCATGTCCTTGTTGACATAGTTCGACCCGCGCAGGATGACATAGTCATATTCCTCGCGCAGTTGGTCGATCTTTTCCGGCGAATAAGCGGTTATGGGAAGCTCGGACGCCTTTTCATAATTCATCAGCTTGAGCGATGACTCGAACACGAAAGCATCGCCGATATTGTGATAGTGGTTGATGCTGCCCTGCACGTCGGTGTGACGATACCAGCGCACATTGTCGTGGTCATACACTTCTCCAGCGGGAATCATCACGAGGGCGCGGGGGGCACGGGCCATTCGGTTTTCCTTTAGTTGAGTTTAAGTTCAGACGAGCCAGGCTCAGCTTGCCTGAGAGAGGACAGTTTCACTCACTGTCGGCTTCGGTTTGCGAGGCTTCGCCTCGCGCAATCGGTTATAAAGGTCGAGATGTTCCTTGGCGCAATCCACATAGTGTACAGGACGACGGATGGAATTGTGAAGTCGATCCCATATGCTCGGCTCGCTTAGAACTTCCGTGAAACGGTCAGCCAGATCTTCAGCGCTGCGGACGCGGAAATGCAGACCGTCTTCACCGTCGCGGATTTTCTCGGCCATGCCGCCAATGTCGGAGCAGATCACCGGGCGACGATGATGCAAGGCTTCCTGAATAACGATGGGTGAATTTTCCCACCAGATCGACGGCATCACCACCCAATCGACCGATTGCATGAGACGCGGCATTTCCGAATTCTGGTAAGCACCATAAAAGCGCACGCGGGGACCAGCCTCTTCGATCAGTTTCTGCATGCGCTCCTGAAAGGCGGGCGGCTGCTTTTCCAGATTGCCGCCGAAAATCATCAGGCGGGAATCTTCGCCCCACACCTGTTCCGGCACACGCGATACCGCATCAACCAGCACATCTATGCCTTTGAACGGATTGATCTGGCCGAAAAAGGCGAAGCGGCTGCGGCGCGGGTTCGGGCCGGTCAGTTCGCGTGGCGGCGTAACTTCGCGGATGGCGATCCCATTTTCGATGACGGCCATCTTGTCGGGGCTCAGCCCCCATTCATGATAGCGGTTTGCCAGAAACTGGCTTGGCGAAATGAAGGCATCGGCCAGTTCCAGCATCCCGCGCACAAAGCGCTCGCGCTTGAGAAACCGCGCTGGCGGAACCTGCGGAAAGCAGGCGTGGCAATCGATGGGCGAGGCCTCGTTGCAAAGCTTCGAGGTTCCGGCTTTGACCATCTGGCCGTCATTGTTGCAGATCGACAGGAATTCATGGAACGTGACCAGAATAATGCGATCCGGCAAGGCCTCGCGGATTGCGTAAAGCGTTTCCAGTCCGAGTCCCATCACATGATGGAAATGCACGATATCCGGATCGAAATCGCGCACGAAACGCAGCAGATCGCGACGGATTTCGTCCGTGTTCTTGTTCGACAGGTAGAAGTGATCGTATTCGTCGGCATGAAACAGGATTTCGTCGCTGGCGCGGCGCATGCTCATCAATGCCGTCGTGCCATGACGCGGAATCGGGTGCCCGGCGCGGGCTAAATAGACCGACTGCACGCCGGGAATGGCGTTCAGGCCCTTGTGCAAATTATAAGATGCGATTTCACCGCCGCCGAGGGAAATCGACGGGTGGGCGTGCGATATAACCAGAACGCGGAGTTTGTCGCTCATGCGGGTTCCTCAATCGGTGCGCTGCGCCTGCCAGCAAGAATAGTCGACCAGCGCGCATCAAAGACCTGACGGTCGATCCGCTCGATCAATGCGATGGTTGATGCCCGGTCGGTGACAGACACATCGTCGGAGCCAAGCATTTGCGCTGATGGCAGCCAATAGGAGCGCAGGCCGGATTGTTTGAGTTTCAAGCCAAGGTCGAGGCCTTTTTCATGCGTGCCGAGATAGCCGCGCGTGAATCCGCCGACCGAAAACAACGCATCACGGGGCAGGATGCAGCATTCGAAGGTCGCGGTGGCGACTTCGGTAAGAGACATGCCGGAAACGGAATCCATCGGATAACCGGCATAACGGCTGATGAGGGCGCGATCCGATTGCGGGCCGGCAACCCAGGTTCCGGCCCAGCGGATGGAATCGTCTTCGTAAACGAGTGTCGGCGACAGTACGCAGTCGTGATGCGCGTCATAGGCCGTGACGAGCTTGTTCAACCAGCCTGCGCGTCGCGGCAACAGCGAACCTGCCAAAAAGACCACCTTGTCGGTTGTAACGGCGCGCGCGCCCACTTCCAGCGCATCGTAGAGGTCTTCCGAGCCGCTGGCAGAAACAAGGCGGATGCACAGACGATAGAAGTCGGCGAGCCTTCGAACCTGCACGCCGATGCGGTCGATGATTTCCGTCGCCGCCGAAATGACAATCGGCGCGATGCGGGTTTCGGGATCGAGTGCGAGCAGGGCCAGCAAAGGCTCGATCTCTTCTACTCGTTCATCGACGCCGATGATGATCGCCAGATTGGCGGCGTGATTGACCGCGTCTTCGAACGGGCCGAGATCGACCACGCCAAACACTTCTGGCGCCGGGCGGCTGACGCCGCTGAGCAGCGGAACAAGCTGCTGATCGACAATGTGGCGCAGCGCCCAGGCATTCGGGTCCGTCGCGCGTATCTGCCGGACAATCGCATCGCGTGATGTGACACGGGTCGGCGTCAGCGGATGAAAGGCGCGGCGTCCATCGCTGATGGCAAGCTCGATATAGAAGGGTGATGTGCTATCGCCCGCGAGTTCAGGTGCAAAGGCCACGAAACCATGCGCATGGCGGTTCGGGTCGAGACCGGCATTGAAGGGCGGCTGGTTGTCGAATTCGCGGGTGACGTCAGGCCGGTCATAACGGGTCCATGTGCCGTCGATCTGTATCTCGCCGCGATGGCGGCGCAGCTTGACGCTTTCCACATGGCTGTCGGGGTCGAGTAGCCAGCCGGAAACCAGTATGCCGCTGCCCTCAACACGGAACACATTGTCGATGCCAAGCCGCACCGGGAAAGGCAGGCCGGAAACGGTCTCGCCGCCGTCAAAGCGGTTGGCGGCGGAGCGCAGCCGGAGCAAAATATCCGTCGAACTGCGCACACGCGGCAGGATGGCGCGAATATGGCTTGGCGTCTCGCGCGATCCCGCCAGCAGCCTGCGATCATAGACTTCCGTGAAGCGCCAGCCGCGCCGCCCGCGAAACAACAGCCGTTCAATGTCGTTGGGCTCTACCGGCTCATTGGCAAGCAGCAATCCGGCAAAGCCCGACGCCTGATCGTTGAGATCGGGGCGCGCGAAAACGCTGATCGAACATTCCGCCAGTGAAGAGTTTTTGCCGCTGATGAGCAGTCGTGTGACGGCGGGCGTCAAATCCTGCGCCCAGCCCTGAACGAAAATCTCGCCTTCATCGCTGCCGCCAATCAGCTCGATACAGCCATCGGAGCGCGCACCCACCTGCAAAAGAACGGTGATGGCGGCAAGTTTCTTGCGTCCGATAGGACCGGAGATCAGCCCTTCCACCAGTTCATCGATGACCGTTGGCAGGCTCGGCCCGGCCAGATCGCCGATCATGGCGACGAAATCGGCCACAGGTGCTGCGCGCGAGGCGAAATTGTAACGCGCGACCTTCGCCTTGTGCTGGAACATGATCGTCTTCAAGATGCCCCGGCGCAAAATGCCGGTCGGCACAATCGCGACGAATCCATGGGTTCCGGCGGGCGACGGCTCCTTCAGCGGCCAGGTGACGATGTTCACCTTGACGCTCAATGCCGGATCGCCATTCAGAAAGGCAGTGACCTGATCGCCGGTCGCATTGCCGATCCCAAGCACGAGCAGAAGCGTATCCTCGATCACACAGCCGACAACCATCTCGCCTTCCATCATCATGGGCGGGCGTTCCGATGGTCGGGCAGGTTTTACTGCCGGTTGCTGCGTGGCGGGTCGTTCGTCTTGCGTCATGGGTTTCCCCTCAGCGCATCACGAAAAGCGTCAGGATAGCACCCGCGACGAAGCCCGCCATCACATACATCAGCATGAATAGCAGCTTCACGTCGCCACCGGCGCGTTTGCGCACGTCGTCAATGCGCTTTTCGAGCCCAGCGACCACACCATCCATGCGCATGATGTGCACGTCGAGCTCGGTCATGCGTTGATGCAGATCGGTGCGCAATCCGTCGACGGATGTGGCTATGTCCGCCATTTCGGCAGGCGCAGCGTTGCCCGAACTATCGAGCACCGGGGCTACGCGTTGCAGTGAACGCTGGTTGACCTGCAATTGGCGTTGCGCGGCCATCAGCATGTCGAGCTTGTCGAGAATGCGCGTCATCGGCGCTGCAATTAGCGCTTCGGCGGCCTGTTCGTCGGGCTTCGGCACACGCAGTTTCTGCTCATTGCCTGCCGCATTGGCTGCGACGACAACAAGTTCACCGGCGCGGGCAGCCGCGAATTGCGGCAGCATCACTTCGAAAGCATGCAGGCCGTCGCCGATGCCGTTGCGCTTCAGGTCGGGACGTTCCTTGTCCGCCGGTGCTTCCGCGATGGGTTTGTCATCAAGAAGAACGCGGATCAAAAGCCGTTCCGTGGGCGCTCCGGGATCAAACGCCCAGCCGTAAAGGCGGCCTTCCTCGATGGCGTCAACGCGTCCTTTCATGGCTTCTGTCCTCTGAGGTGCGGCAGATGCAGTCTGTGCTGCTGCCGGATTTGCTGCCCCTTCGGCTGGAACTTTGGTCGCGATGTTCATAGTGTACCTCTTATGCTGCCTCGACACGGGTCGTTCGCAGTGTTCCGATCAGATCGAGATAGCGCGATGCCGTCGTGTCGATAGTGTCCGGATGGCGTGCATTGCGGCTCAGCGACTGACGCAGCTCCGGGTTTTCCGCCATACGACGCATGGCTTCCGCCAGCGCCTGCGGATCATTGGGCGGAACGGTCAGTCCGTTCACGCCGTCCGTAATCATTTCAGCCATGCCGCCGATATTGGAGCAGATGACCGGGCAATCCTGTCCCTGCGCTTCCTGAATGACGAGGGGCGCATTTTCCCACCAGATCGACGGCATGATGGCGCAATCGACGGTGCGGATAAGCTGCGCGATATCTTCACGCCGATAGGCGCCACGCCGTTGCACGAAGGGGGCCGTGTCAGAGAAAAGCTGGTCGATCTCGCTGACAAAGCTCTCGCTTTGAAAGGGTGCCGCACCATGCACGCGCAATTCGAAATCGAAACCTTCATTGATGAGTTGCTGCGCTGCCCGGAGCAGAACCGTCGCGCCCTTCCATGGGTTCAGATTGCCGAAATAGCCGAAGACAGGCTTGGTTCTTGCGCGGCGCGGGGTGTCGATAGCAGGGCGCTCCGGCTGGCCGTTGGGAATGACGCTGATCAGCTCTTCCGACAGGCCCCAGTCAACATAACGCTGTTTCAGGAATTCGCTGGGAGACACGAAGGCGTCAACAGCGCTCAACAATGATTTGATATGGCGCTCGCGCAGTACGAATTTGTCGAGCGCTATGTCCTTGAAACAGGCATGACAGCGATCCGGGCTGGCGCCGTAGCAGAGTTCCTTGCCGGTCGTACGCACCATCAGCCCGTCATGGTGACAGATCGGGTAATAGTCGTGCAATGTCAGGACGATACGGCAATCCGGCAATGTGCGGCGGACGATATGCGGAAATTCTGCGCCCAGCAGCAACAGATGGTGAAGATGCACCACATCCGGGCGAAAATCCTTCAGCAGTTCCACAATGTCCGGCACGATGCCGTAGAGATCGACCTGGCTCAGGTTGAAACGGTCAAAATGACCCGACCAGAGCAGGATTTCATCGCCGCCGTTACCTATGCTCTGAAAGCTGGTTCCCGGGCGTTCCTGACGGTGAATCTTGTTGGTGGCTCCCAGAAACAATGCTTCGCAACCGGCGCGCTGATAGGCGCGGAACAGGTCATGCGCGAAGATTTCCGTCCCGCCGGGATGCAGCGAGGGGTGATTATGGGCAGCAACGAGCATGCGTTCGGCCATCAGGCAGCGCCTCCGCGTGTTGCGATGAAGAGGTCCTGATAATGGTCGGATGCGATCCCGCGCCAGTGACCGAAGGATTTCAGTTCCAGCGACAGGCCGACACCTGCAAGGGCGCGATCCATAAAGCCGTTCTCAAAGCCGACGGCGGCAAGCGGCGGAAGTTCCGGCACATACCAGCAGGGCCCCGCACCGCTGCGTTCGAAACTGAGGCGCGGATCGCGTTTGCCATGGCGATCGCGCGCGGCAATATCATCCACGACAAACGCCGTCATGAACAATTTGCCGCCGGGCGCCAGCACGCGCGCGATCTCCCGCAGATAGACTTTGACTTCGTCAGCGTCGAGATGTGTCACCACCGATGTCATGATGACGAAATCGACGCTCTTGTCGGGAAACGGCAGAACGAGGTGAAGGCCATCGACAGCGCCACGCGGATTATAGAGCGCATGGGCAATGTCGATATGTTGGAACTGAAAGTTCGGATAAAGCGCGCTGATATGCTGGCGACACCAGCTTGTCCCGCCCGCAACCGGGTCGATGCCCGCATAACGACCTTTGGCTGGGTCGAGATATTGCGTCAGTGGCACCGCCATGCGCCCGATGCCCGAACCGATATCGAGAACGCGCGCGTCGGGCCTGAGGCCACCTTTGCGGATGAAATGTCCGAGAAACTCGGCACCGACAGCCCGGAAATCGCCGTCGCCGACAAACACGCTGTTGGGGTCGGGAGAGGGCAGGAAGCGGTTCTTCAAGACGGCGCGTGTCAGCCAGCCGATCTGTTCTTCGGGGATTGGAAGTTTGGTTTCAGGCTGTTTCAGCGCTACCACGTCGGTCAAGCGACGCTCCTTTCATATTTGGCATCGATCACATTGGCCGACGGCGCGGTCTGCGCTTCGTCTTCAGGCGGAGCCATCAGGTCGGTGATGTCTTCATCCCAGCGCTGGGTATGCAGCCAGGAATTATATTGGCTGGCGAGACCACGCATATAATCGGCGCTGCGGCGGATCGAGCGCCGCTCGAAATGGTAGAGCGCCACGGCAGGGTCGTAGTAGACCTGAAAGCCGAGCTGGCGGATTTTCAGGCAAAGATCGCTGTCTTCATAGTCGCCGATCACATAGTCTTCAGTATATCCGCCGACGAGATCCAAGATATCCTTGCGGGTTATAAGGCAGGCACCAGTAACGCCGGGCACATCGCGTCCCACAAGGGCAGGAGCATAGCTGCCGGGCATGCCCTTGTAATAATGATGGTTGAGCCAGACGCCGTGGCGGTCACGAGCGAAATAGAGGCCCGCATGCTGGAGCGAGCCGTCTTCGAACAGCAGGCGAGGGCCGATAGCTCCAAGCCGCTTGTTATCGAAGAGCGGTTGCAGAAGCTGTTGCAGCCAGCCGTGCTTTTCCGGCACGACATCAGAATTCAGCATCACAATGGCGGTGCCCGTTGCTACGCTTGCACCGGCATTGCAGGCGCGGGCATAACCGCCATTGCGGTTCATGATGACAAGGCGAAACGGCAGATCGTGCAATATATGCAGGCCGCCCAGCATATGCTCGGTGTCGTCGTGTATTTCCGGCAGATCGAGAACGAAAATCAGTTCGGCATTGCGGACGATCCATGGATCGGTCGCCATGGCCGAAAACTGGAAGCGCAGAAAATCGAGATTGCGATAAAGCGGAATGACGATTGAGGCGACCGGATTGGCGGGTATCGTGCCGAAATCCTTGACCTCCGAAATGCGCACGGTTGCGCCGAGCTTCTTTTCCACTTCGGTCAAGGCCGGGGCGAGAATGGTCTCGAACACCTTCGGGCGGGCATGTTGCGGCGGCACGGCGCGCAAGATGCGCTTGCGCTGCTCCGCCGGTTCGAATGGCTGCGGGGCAGGAACAAGCGGCGCGGTTGCACCGGATGTAAGCCGCATCTGGAAACGCGGTTGCAGAAGTGGGCCAAGGTGCTTGGCCGCAGGCAGCCACGCGACGAAACCCGTCACATCGGCCTGCGGGGCATCTTCACGCTTGGCGATCTTGCCGGGGAATTTGTGGAAATGGGCTTTCAGCGAAATCGCACTGCCATTGGCCGGCAGATATTCGATATCGCCCAGCATGGCGGAGGGATCGTGATACCACCCGCCAACGATCAGCCCGTTATCCAGTGCAAGCGCGAGATCGATTTCCGCTGCCGGGTTATGGCTTGCGGATTGCGTGATCTGGCGCACCGGAAGAGGCGAACGGCTTTGCAGATCGATGGCGACCGCAGGGCCGCTTGTGCCGAGTTTGGCGAGTTCGCCAACCAGAAATTCGCGCAGATCGGCATTGCCTTGCCATTTGGACCACCATTTGCCGAAATCCATCGGCTCTGACGGGCCATCGGCGAGTTTGCGGATCGCAACACCTTTTTGTCCTGTTAGGACGAACAGAAAGGATGATGGCAGATCCTGTGGCGATTCGACCAGAAGATGGCAGGGTTGCCACGCCTTGCGTGATTGCTGTCCGACCGTGAAGCGCGGCGGGATGACGATGACGCTTCCATTACTGACGCCATAGATGGCAGAAATTTCGCCCAGCATCGGGTCAACGGCGGTTTCCAGTAGATGATGCCCTGCAACCGGCTGGCCACAGTTCTGGATATCGCGCGGTTCCGGGGTCAGCGCCAGCGTGATGTCACGGACGAGGGCTGCAAAAGTCTGATTGCGCGACAGGCGAAACGCGCTGCGCCACGTGGAGAGAATGGTCGAGAGCAGCTTGATATGCCCGGGCAGCGTCAGGTCCGACAGGATGCGCTCGCTATCAAAGGATGCAAGTTCGTTGGCGGGGTAGAGAACGGTCTGAACAGTGGGGCCGAGGGAACCCGCAGAAAGCGCAAACTCGACCGGCTCGCTGCCGGTGCGCATGGCCCAGAACATACGCGTGCCGCCGCTTTCCAGCGGAATGCCGACGCTCAGCAGAGGCACCGGCTGAACAGGCATTTCGAGCGCGCATTTGGTCGACTGGCGTGCCGGGCTTGGAATATCCCAGGCAATCACTGCAATATCGGCGCAAAGACGGCAAATCGAAAGGTTTTCGGGTTTGCTTTCCCGGAGGTCGCGCGAGCCGATATCGCTTGCCCCGATGCCGCTTGCAAATTCCGCCGAATGGTCGAGGTTCAATGCGAATACCCTTTCATTCTTGTCGGATGCAGGAATTCAACAACAAGCCCGCATTCTGATCCGAAAACTGGCAGTCACTTTTCGGAATTCGCTTCAAAAGAAAACGTGCCCGGCGGGAGGCTGCCGGGCACGCCATCATTGGTTCAATCAGTGAACGGTGAAGTACTGGTCGGGATGCGACTGTACGTCGTCGGCACTGGTGTTCACGAGGGTAACGCTGTCGCCATTGCCGAGATCGACAACGACATTGCCACCAACCTGCGTGACGCGATCGGCAAGATCGTCCGCGGACGAAATGTCGAGGCCATTGATACCCTTCTGAATCTGAAGGATGTCCTCGCCAGGATTGAAGTCGAGAATGACGTCGTTTCCGCCGCCACCATTGAACAGGAACGTGTCGCTCCCGTTGCCCCCGATAAGGATGTCGTTTCCGGCGCCGCCATCAAGGATGTCGTTGCCGTTGCCGCCATACAGGATATCGTTGTGCGCGCCGCCATAGAGCAGGTCACTGCCGTTGCCGCCCTGGAGAATGTCATCTCCATTGCCGCCAAACAGCACGTCGCTGCCATTGCCGCCGCTCAGGACATCGTTTCCTTCATTGCCGTAAAGAATGTCATTGCCATTCTCGCCGAATAGGGTGTCGTTCCCCGTACCGCCGAAAAGAATGTCGCTGCCATTCCCACCGAAGATGGTGTCATTGCCATCCCCTCCGAAAACGAGATCATCACCGCCATGGGCACGGATGAAATCGTCAAAGCGGGAGCCGAACAACACGTCGTCGTAGGCGCCGCCTTCTAGAGTGGCCATCTGCTTCTCCTTGTGTTCCGTTGGGTTTCACAAGCCGGAATGCTCCGACCATTATGCTCGTAGTAGTCTGATACGTATCTTTGATAAATACAACATCGGAAAATGGTATAATTATAGAAATGCCGTGTAACAATTTATTACGGAAAATTTATATTCCAGAATTGTGAACTTCTTTTAAAATTACTTTTGTATCAAATATAATTTGTATTTGGATTATATTTAAGCGCAAATTGCTTCAAAATTTGAAACGTCACGGAATTGTCAAGAAAATGCCTGTTTTTCAAAACGATGCCGCCGCGCATCGTTTCCAATGCGCGGCGGCGATAGAATTTGAAATTGCGTACTTAATTCAAACTATACTGTAGAACGCATTTTCTAAATGTCCGGGTAAGAACGCGCAGTTTCGACCTTAATCCTCGCGGAATGCGCGGTTCAGACTGTCGGTGATCGGCGAAACAATATAGTCGATTGCGCGGCGTTCCTTGTGCACGATGATGACTTCGGCGGGCATGCCCGGATACATACGGGCTGTCGGATTGGCGGACAAAGAATCCGGATTAATCTCAGCGCGGGCCACGAAATAGGCCGTGTTGGTTTTGTCGTCGATCGTCTGGTCGGCGGCGATATAGGTCAGTTTGCCATCGAAGGGCGCCATGGACCGCTGATTATAGGCAGTCAGCTTGATCTGCGCCTTTGAACCCACCGCAACGCTGTCGATATCGTTGGGGCTGACTTTCATTTCCACCAGAAGCGGTTCATTTTCAGGAACGATATCCATGATCGCTTCGGCGGGAGAGATGACCCCGCCCGGTGTGCGCAGGCGAATATTGGCGACGATGCCGTCCTGCGGGGCGAGCACCTCAACGCGACGCATCACGTCTTTCGCCGCGATGATCTGCTCTTCCGCGTCAGAAAGTTCGACCTGACTGGTCGTGATTTCACCGGCAATCTCCGATTGCAGGTCGCTTTCAATGCCGGAAAGGGCGAATTCTGCGCCTGCCTTGGCTTGTTCGGCTTTGGCCTTGTCGCCGGTATATTCACCCCGGTCGCCCGCAAGCTGGCTCAACCGGGTCTCGATTTCGGTCAGCTTGGATTTCTGCGCAAAGCCTTTTTCGACCAGGCTGGCGATTGCCTTGCGTTGCTCTTCGATCAACGCGATCTGGCGGTCGGTGGCGGCGATCTGCGCCGTCGATGCCTTGGCCTGTTCGGTATATTGCTCGATGGTTTTCTGCTGAATATCGATCTTGCTACGCTTCTGGGTCTTCCGCTTTTCGAAGAAGATCTGCTCGGCGCGCATGGCATTTTCTGCGTTCTCGCCACCTTCCGCGAATTTATCGGGGAAGGTGATTTCGGTTTCACCGGCCTGCTCGGCCCGCAGGCGCGCCAGTTTGGCGATGAGGCCGATCCGACGGCTTTCCAGCGATTTCAGCTGTGAGCGGGCCTTGGTGGCATCGAGACGAAGCAGTGGTTGGCCAGCCTTGACCAGATCGCCTTCCTGCACCAGCAACCGGTCGAGAATGCCACCTTCCAGATGGCTGATCGTCTTGCGCTTGGAATCGACGATGACGGTTCCGTTGGCGACAGCGGCACTGCCGAGCTCGGCAGAATAGGCCCAGGCGAAGAAGCCGCCAAAAGCGACGCCGATAGTGGCGAGGCCCGCGATGATCAGGCGGCGCAGCGGAGACTGGTTGTCCTCGCGTTCCAGATCATAGGCCCATTCGGGTTTGACGCTGCCGAAGCGGGTAAGTGCCGTGTGGTCTGACGATTCTGCACGCGGCGCGAGCAAATTCGAAACACGGCGCGGAATGACGGATTTTCCGGTCATGAGTTTACGGCTCCTGCCTGCGGATTATTGTTGCCGGGCGTCAGCGACGCCACAACGTCGGTGCGCGGGCCGAACTGGGTGATACGGCCGTTTTCCAGCACCAGCAGCTTGTCGGCAACCTGCATGATGGTCGGGCGATGGGCGATCATGATGACAATGGCACCGTCGTCGCGCGCATGTTCGATGGCGCGCATCAGGGCGCGTTCGCCGATGGCGTCGAGATTGGAATTGGGTTCATCAAGCACGATCAGACGCGGGCGATTATAGAGGCAGCGCGCAAGGCCGATGCGCTGGCGCTGGCCGCCCGAAAGCGTCAGCCGCCCATCACCGACCGGCGTGTCGTAGCCGAGCGGCATGCGCCCGATCATCTCGTGCACATCGGCAAGACGGGCGGCTTCCAGCACACGATGTGGATCGCTGTCGCCCATGCGCGCAATGTTGTCCTTGATTGTGCCGTCCAAAAGCGAAACCGACTGCGGCAGGTAACCGGCGATCTCGCCGAACGAACCGCGCTCCCAAAGATAGACATTGTTGCCGTCGAGGAAGACACCGCCCGAGGTGGGTTTAACGATGCCGATCAGCAGGCGCGCAAGTGTGGATTTACCTGCAGCCGAGGGGCCGACGACGCCCAGCACTTCACCGGGCGAAATTGAAAAGGAGATGCCCTTGATGATCGGAACTTCAACGCCGGGCGCGGCATAAATCAGCTTGTCGATCACCAGATCGCCATTGGGGCGCGGCGTCGGCATGGTCTGGCGCACGGCGAGGTTTTCAGACAGGAGCGACTGAACGCGCTTCCAGCTTGCTATGGCGCTGACCCACTGACGCCAGTTCTCAACGATGCGGTCGAAAGGCATCAGCAGGCGACCGATGATGATGCTGGTCGCGATCATCGCGCCGGGGGTGATTTCCTGCTGCATGGCAAGCAGCGTACCGATGCCGAGCGAAGCAATCTGGATGATGAAGCGCGCTGTACGTGCAATAGACGACAGGGCTTTCACGCGGGTGCCGCCGAGGTCGAGCACTTCGAGCGCCTGCATCTGCACAGTGCGCCAGCGACGGGCGAGAGCAGGCAGCATGCCCATAGCCTCGATGACTTCCGCGTGGCGCAGGCTGCTACCGATTTTCGTCACGGCTTCGATATTGGCCTGATTGGCCTCCTGAATGAGATTACGCGTCAGGAGATCGGTCAACAGACCGCAGGCAACCAGAATGACGACCGCTATCACGCCGATCACGCCGAGCATCGGATGGAGCAGAAACAGGACGCCGAGGAAGATCGGCGACCATGCCGCGTCGAGCGGGGCATTGATGGCGGGCGAGGTCAGGAAGCCACGCAATTCGGTCAGGTCGCGCAGGGTCTGCGTCGCTTTCGGCAGCCCCTGATCGACCGAGGCCTGAACGGCGGCGGTCAACACGGCCAGGTTGAGACGGCGCACAAGCGCGGTGCCCATGGCCTGAAACGACAACGCCCGGATAAACTCCAGAACGCCGAATACGATCATCGCGCCGACCGCGAGAATCGTCAGCATGGTCAGTGTATCGAGACTGCGGCTGTTCAGGACGCGGTCATGAACCTGCAACATGTAGAGCGGTACGGTGAGTTGTAGCAAATTGATACAGGCACTTAAAAGCACCGCATAAAGCAGCCCTGACAGGAACACGCGCCGGGCCCGGTAAATTAGGCTTTTCGGCGAAATCCCCACTTCATCGGTGGCTTTTTTGCCGACGGAGCTCTTGCCATTTGGGTTCTTTTGGCCAGTATCGTTCATACGCGGTCTGCCTTGGTATGGTCACAGGTCGTGGATATCCCTAAAGAGAGTCACCCTTCTATCAGTATTATTCAAGTAATACCGCTCAGAATGTGACGGAAAAAAGTTATTACGGCGGGGAAATGCGAAAGGAGACAAGAAAATCTAATTGAAAATTTCTTCAAAATTTGAAGTAAAATTGAAAATGGAGAGTAAGAGATGCAAAAACTTCTGCACGAGGGAGTGGAAGTCGAAACATCAATTGACGGATACTCAGCCGTCGATTTTCCTGAAGTAACCGCCGAGAAACAGGAACGCAGAAATCCGGTGCATACAGTCGTTATTACACATTTCGAACTGGCCCGGATGATTGAAAGAGTGAACCGCCGCTTTGTGAGCCTTCTGAAGACGGAGCTTACCAAGCTGGGGGTAGAGGACATTGGCCCGGCACAGACGCTTGTTCTGATGGCGATCGGCGATGTTGAACTCACTGTGGGTGAACTACTGGATCGCGGGCATTATGTCGGGTCCAACATTTCCTATTATTTAAAGCAGCTTACCGATGGTGGTTATGTCGATCGTGTCGCCTCCCAGCGAGACAAAAGGTCGGCGCGCATTCGTCTGACAGACAAGGGCGAACGCCTTTGCATGAACCTGAGAAACGCCAGCAGGGACTATCATCATATCCTTGCTCGCGATGACGATGATCTTAGAAATCTCGAAATCGCATACCAGACTTTACACAGGCTGGAATTGCTGTGGGGCAACGCCGCACGGTATGGCATTTGATGTTGATCGACGAAAAACGACCAAAAATCGTACACGTTTTGTGACATGCATATAGCTTTTGTGCACAGACGTGGATTTGGTCAGTTCGCTGCTTTCGCCGGACATCTGGCCGAGAGCGGACATGATGTAAGCCTGATTTGCGAAACGGTGGACCGTCGCCTCCCTGCGGTCCGCGTCATTCGCCACAGAGTTGAATCTGGTCCTCGCACCGATGGTGCGATGGCCAGATATCTCGAGGTTCCGGATCATCATACCCGGATCGGTTACCGTGTCGCCGAAACGCTTGAAGCGATGGCGCGACACGGTCAACCGCCGGACATAGTCATCGGTCATATCGGCTGGGGCAGCATGATGTTCGTCAAGGACGTGCTGCCCTCGACGCCGGCGCTTGGCTATTGCGAATTTTTCTATCGGGCGCATGGTGCGGATGTCGGCTTTGCGCCCGACGACAAGCCTGATGTGGAGATGCGGAAGCGGCTGCGGCTTAGAAATATGGCGCAGCTCGTCACGCTTGAAAGCATGGATGGCGGTTTCAGCCCGACACACTGGCAGAAGAGCTTATATCCGAAGGCTGTGCAAAATCGCATCGCCGTCGTGCATGAGGGCGTCGATACCAAGGTTTTCTATCCCGACCGCCATGCATCTTTGCAGCTAACCGACGGTCGCGTTTTGAAGGCCGGAGAATCGCGCGTCATCACCTTCGTGTCGCGCGATCTCGAACCCTATCGGGGCTTCCCGCAGGCGCTGGAGGCCGCGGCGAAAGTCATTCGCCAGAACAAGGACGCCATCTTCGTCTTCGTCGGCGGAGACGGGGTCAGCTATGGAACGCCGCCGCCGGGTGGAGGATCATGGCGCGAACATCTGGTGTGCAATCACGACTTGCCGCCCGACAGGGTGGTGTTTCTGGGGGCCATCCCCCATGCAGATTTGCGCAAGCTCTACCAGATATCGACAGCGCATATTTATCTGACCTATCCGTTCGTGCTGTCCTGGTCGGTGATCGAGGCCATGGCGTGCGGCGCCCTCATCATCGGGTCCGACACGCCGCCGGTGCGCGAGGTGATCCGTGCCGGTCAAAATGGTCTGCTTGTTCCATTTTATGACACGGATGTGCTGGCTCAAACAGTGCTGGATATCCTAGCCCACCCCGATGCTTGCCTTCAAATGCGCGCGGCGGCACGCAGAACCGTCGAAAATCGCTTTCGGTTGTCGGAATGTTTACGTCAGCAAAAAACGTTGATCGACGCAGTATTGAATGTTCGATGAGCAGTATGTGGCGACAATCGGGCATTCAAGGGTTTGTTTTATAATATAATAGCCCGCAATTCTGCGTATTTACGACGTATAATGAATATAGATGCATATTGTTTCAAATTTTGAATTAAACCGCTTCCAATTATTCGCAATATTATCATATAGTTGATGCTATATCCCTGTTGACAATACATTGTCTGTATTTTCTCATTGTACTTGTAAGCCGAACCTCCCAATCGGCCATCAGACAATGGACGACTATGTTGAGCACACCACTTCCTGCGATCTCGGGGCGGAAGAACCGCCGCTATGCCATTGCTTCGATGCGTGATCGTGAAGCGCTGGAGGCGACTTCTCTGGGCGACGTGACTGCTTTCGTCGAAGGCGACGGCAAGCGTCTGCGTCTGGCGAATACATTTCCACTCATCGCGGTTGCCGCTTCCGATGAAGGCGCCCACGAACTGAACGCTATACTGCAGCAGCTTTATCGCATGCGCACCATACCGGAAGTGCCGGTTGTGCGCGTCGATGAGGCAGGGCCTGAAACCGTGCCCATGCTGGTGACCCAGCTGCTGGAAAGCAGTCTGGACCGCCTTGTCGGGCATGTCAGCAAGGTGCATGCAGAACTTGCCATGCTGCGACGTGAGCGCGAAACGATGTTCGAGAACTATCGCGCTATCGAAGACGCCTTTCATGCGCGCAACTGGGATTCTTCCACCGAGATATTCAGCCACGCGCCTTTGGTCGATCCCAAGGACGAAGGCTTTGCGCGCCTGCTGCGCGAATCTGAAATCGAACAGCTTTTCCCGGTGTCGAGCTATGCCGTGTCGGGCTTTGCGCTGCATTTCCGCGATCTGCCCGCCAACCGTAACGGTCAGCTGATCGTCACCCTGGACTATCTCGAAAACGGCGAGGGTATCGCCGAATGGCTGGTGCCTTATGGCACGCTGCATTCGGAGTGGAACTTCTTCTCGCTCCCGAAAGCCTGTGACGGCAGCCATCGAACGTTGCGGCTTCGCATCGCGGCGACGGGCGGCGTGCCGCCAGAAATCTCGCTGGGCAATGTGATCGCCAATGAGCGCTATGCCGCGCGTGCGCGCATTCCGCATGCCGATCTCGACATGCGCCCACTGGCGCTGCGGATTTTCACCGGTCTGCCGGGTGTGCGTCCGGCATCGCTGCCAAACGCCATCGTGCCGACATCGATGATCAACGGTCGCAAGGTGGATGATTACCGTCTGCCGATTGAATTGCTGCGCAATGTCACCAATGTTTCGGTGACACCGCTTACGCCGGATTTCCCGACGGTACGTTTTCTGGAACACGAAGACGCTATCGGTTGCCACCCGCTTGCAGAGGGGATCACCGCCGCTGCCATCCGCCGCGTGGTCGCGCCGGGGACCGTGCGGATTTCGGCCCGTGCTGTGATCGATCACCCCGAGGGCCAAGCTTGCGCTGTCGGTCTGCTGCTCGTCAATCTGGCATCGGATGCGCAGGAAGAAATCGGTGCGCTGGCTTCCATGGACCGGCGGCGTTCGCAGGTGCTGTTCAGTGGCTGGTCGGAAGTGGCGCCCAATCGTCCCATCGACATCAATTTCATGCTGGAAGAACCCATCGACCGCACGATGGACCTCATCGTGCTGAGCAAGGCGGCAGGCGATTCCGTCGATTTCTCATGGCTGAAAGTGTTCAACTTCCGGCTGGTCAAGCACATCGAAGCCAGTCCCGCCCAAGAGGTGCTGAAAGAGGCCGCGAATGTACGATAGATCGAAGGATTTGATCGTCATCGCCATGCCGCTCTACGGCCATGCGGCGCTGGCGCTTGAGGCACTGGAATCGATCCTCGCGTCA
Source organism: Ochrobactrum sp. SSR (assembly GCF_030067775.1). NCBI lineage: Bacteria > Pseudomonadati > Pseudomonadota > Alphaproteobacteria > Hyphomicrobiales > Brucellaceae > Ochrobactrum > Ochrobactrum sp. SSR. The sequence goes on from NZ_CP125970.1 coordinate 464,189, forward strand.
CAGACCGTGTTCCGCACGCAGATTGTTGTGTCGGTCGATGGCGATCCGCGCCGCGAGGTATTCGACAGTCTGGCGCTTTATTCCGCAGCCCATCCGAATATCCATGTGATATTCGGCGAAAACGCCGGCCCGGGCGGCGCGCGCAATCGCGCTGTTGAATACATTCTCGACGAGATGCCGGACGTCAAGGCGGTCTATTTCGTCGATGCCGACAATCGTGTGCAGCCGCACACCATCGATACGCTTTACCGCAAGCTTCTCGCGTCGAATGCGGGCTGGGTCTACACGAATATCGATACGTTTTCGGTCAACTGGCGTGCCCATTATGGCGACAGCTATTCGCGGCTCATCCACTGCATCACGGACAATATCTGCGATACGGGGTCGATGATATCGGCGGATGTGTTCCGCAGCGGTGTGCGCTTCGATGATGACCGCCAGAACGGATTTGAAGACTGGGAATTCTGGCTTTCGGCGATTGAGGCAGGCTTTGTTGGTACGCCGTGCCATGACACCGGCTTCGAATATCGTCTGCGCGCAGAAAGCCGCTTCAAGGAAGCCAATCGCGACCGTTCCGGTTCGATCAATTTCCTGCGCAAGCGACATAAGGCGCTGTTCCGTCGTCCTACTCTGGTTGGTTTCGAGCATGAGGAATGCCCGCGCTATGGCGTCATTCGCGCAGGCGAGGGAACCGTCAGTTTCTTCACCGATCCGAGCCTCGGTGCGACCGATCTCAAATTCGATGATGCGATCCGGGCCTTTTGGGGCAGTGTGTCGGAACCCGATAATTTCCATTTCCCGCCATTCCTCGCCTCATCCAATACCGAGACGCTGAAACTGCTGGCGCGCTCACGCTTGTTCCCGAACATTCTGTCGCGATTGGAGAAGCTCGCTGAGCAGGCCAATATCGTTTTCGTGGAACTGACGAATGTCGAAAACGAGCGGCGGATCGATACGGAAATCATGCCATCCGGTACGCGACAGCCGCATGCTGATCTGATTTTCGTTTCGACCCGACTGATCCGGGACATTATCGAGAACGATGCGCTGAACTGGTTCGCCTCGCTCGGCACGCAGCAATTGTGGCCCACATCGGCGCGTATGAAAGTGCGCTTTCCATTCCCGCGGGTGCGCCAGCGTCGCGCTTTGTCGCGACCGGAACAATCCATGCTCAATCTGGTCACGTCGATTGCCACAAGCCCGCTCAAGCAGAGCGCGGCAATGCGCTGGACGTGGCGTCCGCGCCGTCTGCCCGCTTTGTCGGACATGTATCAGGTGCTGCGTGACGAGCTGGGCGGCGGGCCTGTCCTGCCGCTCGGCCATAATCCAGCGAAGAAAAAGACGGCTGCCGTTCTGGTTCCGAACGCATCGTTTGGCGGCGCGGAAAAGGTGGCCTATGCCGCAGGCCGCGAATTGAAGAATCAGGGCTTTGAAACCCATCTCTTCGTCCTCGGCAATGAACGCATGGACGTGCTGGACGAGTTCGACCAGTCCTTCGATTATCTCCATTTCTGGAAGGATGGTATTCCGGCCTGGGGCGATACGAACCGTTTTCTGGGGCAGGATTTCATCACCGAGGATCATCCGCTCGACTGGAGCATTCTCCGTGGTCAGCTTTCAGGCTTCGATCTGGTCGTGAACAACCACGTCATGGCCGCACATCCGCTGATGGGCAAGCTTCGATCCGAGGGAACGCGCACGGCCTGTTATCTCCATGTGGTGGACGAAACGGTCTTCCGCCGTCAGGCTGGACAGCCTTATGCGGCCATCGCCTTCGAACATGCCTATGATGCGTTTCTCACCTGTTCGGATCAGCTGAAAATCTACCTGCACAGTTTTGGCGTGCCGTTCGAGAAAGTGTTCTCGGTGCCCAATGGCGCCAGCTTCTCAATCGATGCGAAGCAGCGCGCGCAGGTGACAGCAGCCCGCAAGGAAGGCCGAAAAGGCCGACCTCTGCGCATCCTCTATATGGGCCGCCTTGACCGCCAGAAGGGCATCGACCGGCTGCACGACGCGATCATGAAGCTGCGAGAGCAGGGCATTTCCTTCGACGCACAGGCAATTGGTGGAGAGATTCTGTCCGACGATCCGAGCGCATCCTGGATGACGAAGCTGCAAGAGGCGGGCGTTCGCGTGTCGCCGCCGGTCTTCGACGGCAAGGACATCGCAAACCATCTTGCCTGGGCCGATGTGCTTCTGATGCCTTCCCGTTGGGAGGGCGCGCCATTGATGATCGCGGAAGCGCAACAGCTTGGCTGTGTGCCGGTTGCAACAGCGGTCGGTGCGGTTGACGAGCTCATTAATCATGGCCGTGACGGCATCCTGATCCGCAATGGCAATGATGCGCAGATCGTCTCCGACATGACGCGTATCCTGACCATTCTTGCGCAGGACAGTGACGCCTTGATGCGCACGGCCGAAGGCGCGCTTGCCTCGGCGGCGCACCGCACATGGAGCGCTGCGTTTTCCGACTTCACGGACTGGGCCAATGAAATCAGCCCTGTCTATCCGAAATCCCGGTCTTCCCAGCCGGACGTTGCAGATGATGCCAGCGCGATTGCCGTTCTCCCCGGCCGCGCAGTTGCCTGATCATACCAGAAAGGTCGACCTATGAGCCGCCCAGCCAACCCACGAATTCTCGTCACCGGCATTCCGAGCCATTTGACCCGCCTCATCCAGCGCGCGGACAAAGCGCAGGTTTATTATTCGGAAAAGCAGCGGGATTCGGAATCCAAGGATAACTTTATCCAGGAACTGAAGAACATCAGCAACACGGGTAATTATCTGATTGGAGAGGGCGCCATGACCGCCCTTCTGCCATCTGCAAAACATGTTCCCTTCTGGCATCTTTATAACTGCATCAATAACGGGACTGGTCTCGAAGAGATCAACAAGGAATTCGACATCTGCGTCTTTACCTGCGCCAATCTGTTGCGCAAGGGCCTGTCAGCGGATGCTGAAGCACTCGTCCTGTCCAAGCTCGACATGCCGGTGGTGATGCTCGGTATCGGCATTCAGAATCGTCCGGACATTGAAGGTGAAGACGGTCTGCCAGCAGGCACGAAGAAGCTTCTCGAAGTCCTGAAATCCCGTGAGCATTATTTCCTCACGCGCGGCGAGAATGCCGCCGGTTATCTGCGCGATCAGGGCTTTTCCTATGTTCGCCCGGTTGGCTGTCCGTCGCTCTATTTCCGTCCCGACAATATGCGCAAGGCAATCAGCCGCTTGCCGGATGTGAAAGTGGGCGAGGGTCGCACCGTCTTCACCGGCTATATGGGCGCGGAACTGGAAACCATCGGAGACATGAATGCACTTAGTTCCGATGATGGTCGTTCGGCCTATGTCGTGCAGGATGAGCTTTTGCATTTCGACATGCAGCTTGAGCCAGACGCCAATGGCCGCGCCTACGATTCGACCACAGGCGAACTGGTCGGCCCGCTCACCTATAAGGGCTCCGGCGATCTCAAGAAGAAGATCAGCGTTCACGCTTTTCTCGACACCAATCAGTGGCGTGCCTGGTGCTCGACCATGGATTTCTCCTTCGGTCGCCGTTTCCACGGCAATGTCATTTCCATGCAGGCTGGCGTGCCGAGCCTGATGGTGGCTGTCGATGATCGCATGCGCGAAATGCTGAATTTCTCCGGCCTGCCGAAGATCGACGCCCGCGATCTCAACGCCGCCAACGACCGGCGCGCATTCGTGAGCGATCATATTGCGGCGATGAACATCCCCGACGTGATCGAAAAATATTCGGACCGCGAACGCAACTTCCGAAGCGCCCTTTCAGAAATCGGCATTGGATAGCTCCCAATCCACGAGCCGTTTTATAACTCCAGCGAAGATGGATCATCATGCGCATAATGATTACCGGCATTCCGTCATATTTGATGCGGACCGTCGAAAGTGTTTCCGGGGCGAGCGTGAAGCATCGCCCCTATTTCGAACCTATCCGCACGAAGAAGGATGTGATCGATCAGGTCAAGAAGATTGCCAATACAGGTAATTATCTTATCGGTGAGGGCGCAGCCAACGCCGTGCGCGGCCACGACGTGACCTATGTTCCGTTCTGGCATCTCGCCAACAGCCTCAATTCACCGGACACCTATGCAAAGCTCAATGAGAGCTTTGATCTTTGCCTGTTCGCCTCGGCGAATCTCTTGCGCCCGGGCTATGCGGCAACGACCGAATCCTTCGTCTTTGAAAAGCTGAACATGCCGATTGTCGTCATGGGTATCGGTATTCAGAAGAAGGAAAATCTGAAGGAAGAGCTGCCGGAAGGCACGCGCCGCTTCCTTGAAATTCTGCGCCGCAAGGAAAGCTTCTTTCTGACCCGTGGCCATTTCACGGCGGAATTCCTGAAGGATGCGGGCATGAAATATGTCCGTCCGACCGGCTGTCCATCGCTTTATTATGCACCGGACCAGATGAAACGCTCGCTGAGCCGTCTGGCTGATCCAAGCCTTGCGGACGCGCAGAAAATCTCTTTCGGCGGCTATCTCGGCAGCGTTGCTGATACGATTGTGGACGCGCATGCGCTGCTCGAAAAGGACAGTGTCGCAAGCTATGTCCTTCAGGACGAAGTGATCGTCTACAACATGAACATGGCGGGTGAAGACCACTCCGAAGCCTATGATCAGGCGGCAAGCCGCATCACGGCGCCTGTCGAATACAAGCATATGGAAAAATGGCAGCGCAAGAATGAGCTGCTGGTGTTCTTCGATACGCACAAATGGCGCAGCTGGATTTCCAGTCAGGATTTCGGCTTGAGCCGCCGCTTCCACGGCACGATCATCGGCATGCAGTCCGGCATTCCGGGGCTGATGATCGCCGTCGATGACCGAATGCGCGAAATGCTGGGTTTTGTCGGTTTTCCGCATATTGATGCCAGCGTGTGGAACCGTGAACCGCAGAAAAAGGCTTACCTGCGCGACTTCCTTTCGAAGATCGATGTGCCCGCCGCCATCAATCGTTATTCGGAATGCGAAGCCAATTTCAACGGCGCGCTGAAGGATATCGGTATCCGATGAAACTGACGGTCAGGAGCACCGGGGGCAGCAAACGGGCAATTGCAGCGCTTTTGGGTGCTGTCCTGCTCAACATCGTGCCGAACGGTGCTCTTGCCGATACGCGCTTCGGCGTCAACCGGGTCAATATGGCCTGGTTGCCCGCTGGGGAGCGCGAACAGATCTTCGACCAGATGGTGAAGAATGGCGTTGTTGCCGTGCGGCTTTCGCTGACGCGGCCAATCGACCAGAGCATTGATGCAGTGCGGCTTGCGCATGAGAAGAAGCTCGCAGTCCTGCTGGAAGTTTCGCTGAACAATGTGGACTTCTATCCGGAAGGCACAAAGCCGCGTTCAGGGCGAGGCCGTATCTGGGACATGTACCGGCTATCGGATATTGATCCGAAACGCTTTCAGACAGCGATTGGTGATGCGTTGCAGAAAATCGACGCGCTTGGCGTGAAGCTGATCGGTGTCGAGACCGGCAACGAAATCAACTGGGGCGCCTATAATGGCGATCTGGCCATTCTGCCGAAGGAAAAGACAAAGACCGCTCGCTCGCTGAGCGAAATGGAAGAACTGCCTCTCGTGGAGAAGGGCGCGGAGAAATATGTCGAACTGCTGCGCGTCGTTCGTACCGAACTGGCGAAAACCAGACACAATGCGGGCGCAAAGGTGGTTTCAGCGGGGCTTTCGGATATCCCCTTTGCCGACGCAGATCGACGCGGGATCGATACGGTCGATCCGGCGGCCTTCACCGATCTTCTGAAAAAGCACGGCCTCGATACGGTGGCCGATGGCTACGGGATTCACATTTATCCCGGCAGCAGTGGAACGCGGGCGGCGCGGGCCAAGCATGTCGATAAGGCGCTTTCCTTCTGCGGCGGTGCCGATGGAAAGCCGTGCTGGATCACGGAATGGGGCTTTGCCAACAAATCCAAGGCCTGCCCGGCAGATGACAATAACCGCCAGCAACTGGTCGAGAAAGCGCGGGAACGCTTTCGCCAGATGATGGATAGCGGCCAGATCGCGGCTGCTTATTATTTCGATTGGGATGAGGGAAATTACGGCGTCTGGCGCTGCGGGGCTCTGACCCCTGCAGGTCAGGCCGCAACGGTGACGAAATGAAACTCAAGACTGTAATCATTGGCGGTTCCAACACCGTCATGCTGCCCGGCTATCTGCCGACCCTGCTTTCAACCATGGCGCGACGCGGGGTGGAGTTGGATATCGTTGCCGATCTGGCGGTCGGCGGTACGACGAGCGCGCTCGGTCTTTATCAGCTGAAGATTTTCGAGCAGCTGGAAGACTGCGAATTGCTGCTGATCGAATATGCGATCAACGACGCTTTCGTCTATGGCGACGAGCGCAGGCCCTTCCGCCATTGGGCGCGGTTCTATGAAGGGATTATCCGCTATGCATTGGAGCGCAATCCGAACCTGCGTATCGCAACGCTCGTCTTCGGTGCGCGCAACGGGTCTTTCCTCAATTCGGTTCCGTCTATCGATGCGGGCATCAATTACATCTCGCAATGGTATGGCACGATCTGCGCCGATGTTTCGCGCATGCTGATGCAGCAATATGGTCGCGATGCCGTGACCAACCCGTCTTTCTATCTCGATCAGGGGCATTATTCGCGGCCCATCGCCACCACCATCGTCGCCAACCTGATTGCTGATGTGCTCGAACCGGCGCTCTCCGCGCCCCATCGTCCAAAGGCGCTTCCCTTTGCAATCGATCCCGACCACTTTGCCAATGCACGCGCCTTAAGTGGCGAGCAGCTATGCAAGCGGCTGGGGCGTGTTCCGGTGGAATATAGCAACCGCCGCTTTTCCATTTCCGCCCTGAACCTCGGCAATGAGCGTATGCGCTTTGAAGTGGACAACGGCCAGTTGCTGGCGGTCGGCTATGTCTGCGATCCACGCATTCCGCCGCTCGATGTCAAGATCCGCGACGAGCTGCACCGCGCAGCGATGATGAAGGGTGGTGTGCGCGACGGAACGTACAAGTTTCTCGTCTCCATGCTGAGCTTCGAATTTCTCTACGGCACCAATCTTCTCGACGCGCGGGGCAATGTCGCGTTGACGCTTTCCGGTGCGGATAGCGATGTCGAACACAAGCTGCATGTGCCGAAGGATAGCGTTCGTCAGGATGAACTGCCAGCCGAACCTGTTCTGCCGATCACCGGCATATTGTTTTCCGGCAATCTGAAAGTCATGTCGCTGGAGAAAAAGACTGAGGTTCGCGAGGTCGTCGCGGAAGCGGCGCAATAAGCGCTATTCCACGAAAATCTTCACGCTTGCCGCGCGGCCTGCGGCGTCGATCACGGTCAGGGTCGAGTAGCCCGTGCCGTCCGGTTGCCATGTGGCGGTGCGGCGGCGTTCCGGCTCTGCCACGGGCTTGCCGTTGGCGAGCCAGCGAAACGGTGCGCGCCCGCCCTGCAATTTCAGCACCAGCGGCGATGCGGTTTCAGTCAGTGCTTTTAACTCCACATGCGCGCCATCGGGCGGAAAAATGATGCGCGGTGCGGGTTCGGTTGCGGCTTTCAGCACAGGGAGCGGATCGCTCGCCGACGAAAACCGTGTCTGCGTAACAGGCAAATCGGCACGGGCCGTGCGGAATGTTCCGGCTGGCGCGCGCGGCAATGGCACGGAAACCACGCCCGACTTGACGAAAGCATCGAACAAAATTGGCGCGGCGGATGCATAACCGGCAAGCCCTGGCACGGAACCGCCATCGGCGCGCCCGACCCAGACGCCGAGAACATAACGCCCGTCATAGCCGACCGACCATGCATCGCGATAACCATAGGATGTGCCGGTCTTGTAAGCGAGGCCACGGCGGGGTGCCCCTTGAGGAGGCACGACACCGGCCAGAATATCGCCGATCTGCCATGAGGCTTGTTCTGTGAGAATAGGGCCGGACGGTTGCGTCGGCTCTGCCATTTCGGTTCCGTCGCGCAAGGCGGCTCCACGTCCGCCATTGGCAAGGCCGGTATAAAGCTGCACCAGATCGCGCAGGCTGATCCCGGCGCCGCCAAGCCCGATGGCGAGACCGGGTGATCTCGTTCTTGGGCAGTTGCAGGCTGACACCCGCCTGCCGAAACCGCGTGGTCAACCGGGCAGGACCGATAGCGTCCAGCAGGCTGACGGTCGGGACGTTCAGCGACATTTGCAGCGCCTGACGGATACTGACATCGCCCTGATAGCTCATGTCAAAATTGCGCGGGCGATAACCGGCAAAGTCCTGCGGGCGGTCTTCGATGATGGTTTCCTGCGCAATCATGCCCTGTTCGAAGGCCAGCCCGTAGATGAATGGCTTGAGCGTCGATCCAGGCGAGCGCACGGCGCGCGTCATGTCGATCCAGCCTTGCCGTCTGCCATCGAAATAATCCGCGGACCCGACTTCGCCGAGAATATTGCCGTTGCGGCTATCGGCCAGCACCATGGCCACTGACACTGTGGGTCCAAGTTTTGATGCCGCCTCGCGGGCCGATGCTTCGAGACCCCGTTGGACGGATTTCTTCAGCGTCAGTGTGTGGCGGGCTTCTGTCGGCGCTTTCTTGAGCGCCAGATCTGTAAAGTGTGCCGCAAGGGCGGGTAAAGCATGACGGGCGGCGGAGATCGCCTCGCGCTTGCCGCGTTCGGCTTCGTCGTTGGTCAGAACATCGGCCTGAACCATTCGCGTCAACACGCGATCACGCGCCATGCGTGCGGTGCTGGCGGCGCGGTCCGGACGACGACGTTCCGGCAATTGCGGCAGCGCGACGAGCATTGCGGCTTCCGATGTGGTGAGCCGCAGTGGCTCCTTGCCGAAATAGGCAAGCGATGCTGAGCGCACGCCTTCCAGATTGCCGCCATAGGGGGCAAGTGTCAGATAACGCTCTAATATCTGGTCCTTGCTCAAACGGCGCTCGATTTGCATGGCGCGGGCAAGCTGGCGGAATTTGGAGCCGAAGCTGCGGCTTTCGCGTGGTTCGATGAGCCGGGCCAACTGCATGGAGAGGGTGGAGCCGCCGGACACGATGCGTTGGTTGCCTGCAAGCTGCACCGCTGCGCGCGCCAAGGCCCAGAGATCGATACCGCTATGATCGTAAAAGCGCTTATCCTCATAGGCGATCAGCATTTTCACGAATTTCGGATCGACATCTTCAATGCGTGTATTGAGACGCCAATAGCCGTCCGGTGTCGCATAGGCGCGCAACAATTCACCGTCACGGTCCATCACTTCCGTGGAAATGGTCAGGCGTTCAGGCAAGGGTGGAGGAAAAGCGCGGTCGAGCCAGTCAAGGCCGACCGTCGCAACGGCGGCGATGCCGAGAACTACGGCACCGCCAATTGCTATTTTCCAACGCCGTTTCATATCTTATCCGAAAGCCCGTCCTACGGCGCAGTGACCTCCATCATGCCAGTCGCCGTGCGCGCAGCATATTGCGGGCGATACATGTCCTCGACGGTCGCCGCCGGATGGGTGTAAAGCCCCGGCGTCACTGCACGTACGACATAGGCAAGAACAATCTGCTTTTTCTCACCTGCCGAGCGGTCAAACGCAGCGACGAAGCGATCATCGCGGAATTCGAGATGCGCGGCCTGCGTGCTTTCGAGCCATGGGAAGTTGCCGAGATCGGCACTCGAAACGAGGCCCGGATTGTCGAGTTCCAGACCGGCTGGCAGAAGATCGGTGACCAGCAGGCGCGACTGCCATTGTTGCAGATCGTCGATCTTCAACACCACGACGAAACGCTCGTTCTGATTGATGCTGGTGATGTTGGCTTCCTGTCCATCGAGCGTGTAATAGGCACGCTCGATGTTGAAGCCTTCGCCACCGGCAGGCAGCGATTGCGCGGGCGGCGCAACGGCTGTTACAACCGCGTCCACTGCATCACTGCCCCTGTTTGTCAGAACAAGTGGTTCAGCTTCCAGCGCGTTGCCATTGACGCGTTCGGAGAAAGCGCCATCATGGGCCGTGCCGTTGATATCGAGATTAATCGCTGCATTGTTCTCCTTGAGACCACGGGCTGCGAGCAGCATCCACGCCTGATCCTGCGTGCTGAGATATTTCGCCTGGTCGCGTTCGTAACCGACCAGCGTGACAAGCGAAGGCAGCACTTTCGGCGCAGGCTTGCTTTCGGCGGCCAGCGCCAGCATGGCCGCGCCATCACGCAGCCGCGAACCATAATCGGAGCGATTATAGTCAAATGCCGTATTGGTGCTTGCCCGGTCGAGAGCGACGTTGAACACCCGGTCCGAACGCTGCTGGTCGCCATAAAGCGCCAGTCCGGCGGCCAGTTGGGCAATCGCCATCGGGCTTGCAAAATTATCGAGCTGCGTATCCGCGTAATAACGCAGATCGCCGACCGAAGCCTTCTTGTTGCGCGCCAGCACATAGAGCGAGTAGGCGATTTCGTTGCCTTTTTCCTTGGCGTCGGTCGTATAGCCGAGCGCATTTTGCAGGTTCGACAGCGACGAGAGCAGGGCTTCCTGCGGAACCACATAGCCCTTCTCGCGGGCACGGGTGAGGAAGTCGGTGACATAGGCGTCAAGCCACAGGTCGCCGGAACCCGGTCCCCACAGGCCGAACGAACCGGACGAAGACTGATAGCTCAGCACGCGATAGATGGCGTCCTGCACGCGCTTTTTCAGTTCATCCTGATCGCCAAGGCCAGCACTTGCTTCGGAGCCTGCCGCCATCTCGCTCAGATAAAGCAAGGGCAGGGCGCGGCTCGTGGTCTGCTCAGCACACCCATAAGGATAGCGATCAAGCGCCATCAGAAGCGACGGCACGTCGAACGCCGCGCTGCGGGTGACGCCGACGCTCACGAAAGCACCGTCGAGCAGGCTTTCGGAAAGCAGGCCGCCATCGATCTTGAGACTACCGCCATTGGCCGGAAGGCTGACCACCTGACGTGTCGTGACTGGCAGATCGACGGGACGCACCGGCAGCGAAAGCTTCTGTTCGATGGCCAGTCCGGCATCATTGGCAAGGCGTATCGTAATATTGCCCTGTCCGGTCTTCTGCGCGTTGAGCGGCACAGCGACGGAATGGCGTTTGCCACCGGCCAGCGCAAGCGTGTCGGGATAAGAGCCGATTTCCGTGCCGAGATTGTCGCTCGTTTCGACGCTAAGACGGTAATTTCCATCGGGCGCGTCCGTATTGGCGATATCGAGGCGCAGTGTCGCCTGATCTCCCGGCGCCATGAAGCGCGGCAGACCAGCCGTAATGACCACCGGATCGCGCACGATCACATCGCTGGAAGCGTGACCCACGGCCTTGACTGTCCAAGCTACGGCCATGACGCGGACAGTGCCGTTGAATTGCGGAATATCGAAATCAATGGTTGCCTTGCCATCGCTATCCAGCTCGACCGGGCCGGAGAAAAGCGCGACCAGCTTTTCAGTCGGCGGGCTGCCTTCAGCTGCCATGTTGCCGCCGTCGCCGCCGGTGCGCAGCTTGCCGGTGGTGCCCAGCGAACCATCGATAAGGCGTCCGTACATATCGCGCAGTTCAAGACCGAGCTGGCGCTGGCCGAAGAACCAGTTGTCCGGATTAGGCGGCTGATAGCGCGTGAGGTTCAAAATGCCGACATCGACAGCGGCGACCATGACATAGGCCTGTTCGCCGCCTGCATTTTCCACAGAAACGGGAACCGAGAGCGTGCCGCGCGGAGTGGCTTTCTCCGGTGGCGTCAGCTTGACTGCCAGTTGCTTGTCGGCAGGATCAACCTTCAGCCATTTGAGGCCAATAGCACGGGCGGGCATGCGGCTTTCTTGCGCGCTGCCCGGACGGAACAGCGTTGCAGTGACGTAAGCGCCAGCACCCCAGTCCTCGCCGACTGGAATGTCTATGGTTGCGCCATCCGCCGAAACGCTTTCGCTGATGGTCGTCAGCAGCTTTTCTGCGCCGATGGTGATCAGCAGTTCACCGGCAAAACGTGGGCTGACCTTCAGCTTGGCGGTTTCACCGGCTGCATAATGATCCTTGTCGAGCGCGATTTCGAGGCCGTCGGGCGTTTCCGTCGAGGTTGCGGCCACATACCAGCCCGCGTCGAATTCGTAGCTTGAAGCCGGACCCGAAGCATCCCCCGTCTCGATTTCAAGACGATAGCGGCCCCAGTCGACCGGCTGAGTGATGCTGGCTTCCACATCGGCCTTGAGGTCGATCTTGCCGGTTGCGATCGACTTGGTGAATGTGACCGGCTCGTAGTTCCAGCTATTGCCGCTGCGATACCATTGGTAATTGCGCTCGACTTTCACCAGCGACCAGACCGCGCCGTCAATGTTGGTGCGGTTGCCCTTGGCGTCGGAAGCGATGAAGCTGAATTTTGCGGTGCCGCCTTGCGGTACTTCATCGCCGGAAAAATCTGGCCGGATACCGATCATCGATCCTTGCGGACGAACGGCAAGGTCAAGCTTGCGTTCCACAGCACGACCGCCGCTTTCGCGCATGCGAACGGTGACGGCTGCATTGATCAGACGGGTGGTGGATGGCAGGTCGTCAATCACGACCGGGAATGTCGCCTTGCCATCGTCGCCAACCTTGGGCAGTTGGTCGAGTGGCAGACGGGTAGCTTCGCCCTGACCTTCATCGGCCAAACCGAAATAATAGCCCTCGAAACGGTCCCAGTCGCGCTTGGTTGAAAGCGTGACTTCGCCTTCCAGCGCCAGACCGGCTGCGGGCGCACCATAAAGGAAACGTCCATCGACGGTCACATTGGCAGCTTCGCCGCTCGCAATTTCCGGCTTGTCCGATGTCAGGTCGAACTCGATGCGGTCTGGCACGAAATCTTGAACCAGGAACATCTGCGATGCGACCGCCGGTTGCTTGGGGTCGGTGTAGATATTCAGGTTCCATGTGCCACGCATGGCATTGGCGGGCAGTGTCAGGTCGACGGAATGTCCACCAACCTTGCTGCTGTCCGAGACGAGGCGGCGGTCTTCCACGCCGTCTGGGCGCGTGAAGATGAAGGTCAGCGGCAGATTGTCCACGGCGAGCGACGCATCGTCCCGGGCAAGGGCAGCGGCATGAACCACTTCGCCTGCACGATAGATGCCGCGTTCGGTCCAGGCATAGACGTCGAGCGCCTTGGGCGCTGCACGACCGGTGACGCCGCGATCTGAGAGATCGAAGCCAGCACGCGCCATATCGAGGAAGACGAAATCGTCTTCGCCCTGATTGGCCATCATGACGGCGGGAACCATGCCGCCGGAGCCGCGGGTGAGACCGGCGGTAAAGGTGGCGCGACCGTCGCTATCGGTTGTCGCTTCACCCAGCACTTCATTGTTGCGGGCCAGCAGCGTCAGCTTGACGCCGGAAAGGGGCTCAGCCGTTTCAAGTGATCGCGCGAAGACATTGATGCCATCCTGACCGGCATAGGTCGAAAGGCCGATATCCGATACGACGAACCATTGCGTTGCCTTGGTGTCATAGCTTTCACCGCTTGCCTTGATCGGTTCTGCCGTTAGCACATAAACGCCCGGTTTGCGCTGCGGCAGTGCTTCATCGATGGGGAAACTGGTGGTGGCTTCCTTGTTCAGCTCGCCGCCAGCCGTTTCGATCTCACCTTCCCAGACGGGCGCGCCCATCTGGTCGGAAACCGTACTGACATCATAGCCGTCGAGCTGACGCAGAAACTGATAACCAGACAGAAGCTGCGCCAAGGAGCGGTCGCCGATGCGATAGAGCTTCACCTTGGCCGCATCCATATTCACGCTGACCAGCGGAATGCCACGACGCGCCTTGGCAGGCAGCACAAAGCTGTCGCCAGTAAAGCGTACCGAGGGTGCGCGGTCCTGCACATAGACAGACAGGGTTACCGGCGCTGGCAGCGTTTCGCCAATGGCGGCAGGCAAGCCGGCGCGGAACGTCACGCTATAGGTGCGGCCGTGTTCCAGACCTTCGACACAAATCTGGCGATCCTTGGCTTCAATCGCCTTGGGCGCAGCGCTATCCAGCGTCACGAAACTGGAATAGTCGGCACCGCTCTTGACCAGTTCTTCGGAAAACTGGGCGCAGATGCGCGGCGACGCATTGTCATTATCGACGCTGTGGTCAACGATGCGGAAACCCTTGCGGGCCTTGAGGTCTTCATAGGCAGCGCGAACGGAAGCTGAATTGACGAGATTGAGGCTCGCATCATAGGCCTGAAGCGCAGGGCGGGACAGCTCGCGACGGTCAAGCGCCTGCGCCATCGCGTTCAGCGCGTCGGCGCGCGCGGCCTTGCTGCGCGAGGTCTGATAGCCGTTCCAGGCTGCTGATGTGGCGTCGCGTTTGAACTTGGCCGTCTCTTCGCTGTTGGAAGGCTCGGTCGCCAAAGTGGCGAGAGCAAGCCCGGTCCAGAGCGCGCTGTCGTCAGGAGCAGCACCCGCTGCGGCTGCAAACTTTTCCATCGCCGTGCGCGGGTCGCTGTTGGCGAGCGCCGTGGCTGCATCGGCCTTCAGGGTGCTGAGGCCCTCGCTGCTGTCGGCAGCCAGGATAGAGGTGCGGAAACGGCGCGCTTCGTCGACAAGATTGTCAGCGAAGAAGGTGATGGCCGGTGGGGCACCAATGTCAGCTTTGGCGGTGTCCTTGGCCGCGCCCGATACAACCTTACCCGCAATGGAACCGACAGAGGGATTGAGCTTGTTGAAATCCGTCTTGAGGAAGCACCACTTCACCTTCGGATTATAGGTGAAGGCACGGCAGGCATTGTCACCGAGGCAGGTGCTCTTGCACTGGTCCAGCGTGAGGTTCTTCTGGGTGCGCAGGTCGAAGCCGAAATAATCGCTATCTTCAGTTATCTCGATACGGCGCGTTTCAGCGGCGTTCGAAGGCGCAGGCGCAATCGCAAGCCCTGCGGTCAAACCGGTGATTGCAGCCAGCGTCAGGAAAATCTGTGCCGATAGCGCACGCCCGAGTTGCCGTTTGAAACCGTTAAGCATCTGCCTCTCCTTGCGATTTCATGCCCGACCAATGTCCCCTGGAAGAGCGGAAAGAATCCGCGTCATGTGAAGCTTGCGCACAACCCAGAGTCAAGCTGCTTCGCTAATATATACAATGTTCTATTATCATCACCCGCAATTATGACGGCTGTTCTGCGGCGTGCAAATTGAATGAGACGTGTCGCGATTGAGACTGAGCATTGCTCCCATCGCCGTTACGTTTTCACTTCTGACATCTTCGTTTGTTGTCCAACCTGGAGGAGGTAGACATGAGCAGGAACCGTGGCGTCGTCTATATGCGACCCGGAAAAGTCGAAGTCCGTGATATCGAAGACCCGGTGCTGTCTGCACCTGATGGGAGGAAACTCGGTCACGGCGTCATTCTCAAAGTCATCTCGACCAATATATGCGGGTCGGACCAGCATATGGTGCGCGGTCGCACGACGGCGATGCCCGGACTTGTGCTTGGTCATGAGATTACCGGCGAGATCATCGAAAAGGGCGCAGATGTCGAGATGCTTGATGTCGGCGACATCGTATCCGTGCCGTTCAATGTTGCCTGTGGTCGTTGCCGTTGCTGCAAGGAGCAGGACACAGGCGTCTGCCTGACCGTCAATCCGTCACGCGCTGGCGGCGCCTATGGCTATGTCGATATGGGTGGCTGGATCGGTGGGCAGGCCCGCTATGTCATGGTGCCTTACGCCGATTTCAATCTGCTGAAATTCCCGGATCGTGACCGGGCGATGGAGAAAATTCGCGATCTGACCATGTTGTCGGATATTTTGCCAACGGGCTTTCACGGCGCGGTCAAGGCGGGTGTCGGTGTCGGGTCGGTGGTCTATGTGGCCGGTGCCGGACCTGTCGGCCTGGCGGCGGCGGCTTCCGCGCGAATTCTTGGCGCGGCTGTCGTGATGGTCGGAGACTTCAACAAGGAACGTCTGGAACATGCCCGCAAGGTCGGGTTCGAGCCGATCGACCTTTCCGCCAGCGACCGTCTGGGCGACATGATTGCGGAAGTCACCGGCAGCAACGAGGTTGACAGCGCCATTGACGCGGTGGGCTTCGAAGCCAGAGGCCATAGCGGTGGTGAGCAGCCTGCCATCGTGCTGAACCAGATGATGGAAATCACGCGCCCTGCCGGGTCCGTTGGTATTCCGGGACTTTACGTGACGGAAGATCCGGGCGCGGTGGACGGCGCGGCCAAGCAGGGAAGCCTGTCGCTTCGCTTCGGGCTTGGCTGGGCCAAGGCGCAATCGTTCCATACCGGGCAGACGCCGGTGTTGAAATATAACCGACAACTGATGCAGGCGATCCTGCACGGGCGTTTGAATATTGCCGAAATCGTCAATGCGGAAGTCATTTCGCTTGAAGATGCGGCAGCCGGTTATGAAAGCTTCGATCAGGGTGTGGCGAAAAAGTTCGTCTTGGATCCGCACGGTTTGCTCGGCAAAGCCGCGTAATCCTGCGAAACACAGAAGCGCTGCGCCCCCGCGTGGCGCTTCTGTTGTCGCCTATTCCCCGCAGCTACGTTAAATAAGTGACAGTAGCGACGATGCGGAGATTCC
This sequence comes from Ochrobactrum sp. SSR, assembly GCF_030067775.1. Classification (NCBI taxonomy): domain Bacteria; kingdom Pseudomonadati; phylum Pseudomonadota; class Alphaproteobacteria; order Hyphomicrobiales; family Brucellaceae; genus Ochrobactrum; species Ochrobactrum sp. SSR. Next base: position 480,673 of record NZ_CP125970.1, read on the forward strand.
AACTTGACCGATATTCGCCTCAAACGGATCTACGAAGCGCCATCACCTGATGATGGCTACCGGGTTCTGGTTGATCGTGTCTGGCCGCGCGGCATGACCAAGGAGAAGGCCGCCATCAATCTCTGGGCGAAAGATGTTGCCCCGTCCACGGAGCTTCGCAAATGGTTCAATCATGATCTGTCGAAGTGGGGCGAGTTTCAGAAACGCTATCACCGCGAGTTGCAAAATAAATTGCCGGATCTCTCAGCGCTGGTTGCCAAGGCCGGTGATGCGCCGCTGACTTTACTCTATGGCGCGAAGGACGAGGAACACAATCAGGCCGTCGTGCTGCATGAATTCTTGCAGACTATCTGAGGCCGAGTTTTGAAATTTTAGAACGACAGCGCAATCAGATCGCTACGGATCTGGTCGCCATTGCCTTGCGACAGGTTCTTTTCGATTTCCGCATGCGTGGAGGTCCAGATGGGGACAGCGGCAGCCAGTGCCGCTTTGCCTTCCGGTGTCAGTTGCAGCAGGCGCTCACGCCGGTCAGCGGGATTGACCAGTATTTCCACCCAGCCCTGCCTTTGCAGCGGCTTTAAAGCGGCGGTGAGGGTGGTCTGATCCATTGCCAGCAATTCGGCAACCGGCTTCATTGGCGGCGGCGAGGGCCGATTGAGCGACATCATCAGGGAGAATTGCCCATTCGTCATGCCAGCCGGACGAAGTGCTTCGTCAAATCGCCGTGCAAGTGCGCGGGCCGCGCGCTGAACATGCAGACAAAGGCAGGTGTCTTTGACTAAAAGGGTCGTTTCAAAAGGAACTTCGGCAGCGTTTGACATGATCCATTAATATTGATATCAATGTAAATCGTCAAGCTAATATCCTATAAAAACTGGGCGTTTTACCATCCGGGGGCGGAGGAGGACTTGCATCATGAATGAAGTCGTATCCCGCGAAGTCTGGCTGGAGGCGCGGCGCGCGCTTTTGGCCAGAGAAAAGGAAGCGACGCATCTTCGCGATCGCGTCAATCAGGAAAGACAGGCGCTGCCCTGGGTCAAGGTGGAGAAAGACTATGTCTTCGACACCCCGACAGGACGCCGAACGCTGGCAGAGCTTTTTGACGGACGCAGCCAGCTGGTCGTCTATCACTTCATGTTCGGGCCGGAATGGGAGCAGGGCTGCGTCGGCTGTTCATTCCTGGCCGACAATCTCGACGGCGCGCTGCCCCATCTCAACAATCACGATGTCACGCTCATTGCCGTTTCGCGTGGGCCGCTTGCGAAGCTTGAAGACTACAAGCGCCGCATGGGCTGGCACTTTCCATGGGTGTCGTCCTATGGCGGTGATTTCAACTTCGATTTCCATGTATCGTTCGACAAGGCCGAGATCGAAGAAGGGCGCGTCTTCTACAATTTCGACAAGCTGCCGCCGGAACAGGCGCATGATGAACTGCCCGGTATGAGCGCCTTCATCAAGGCCGACGACGGCACGATCTACCATACCTATTCCAGCTATGCGCGCGGCATTGAGGAGTGGATCAGCACACTCATGATCCTCGACCGCGCACCCAAAGGACGCAACGAAGACAGCACCATGCATTTCGTGAGGCGCCACGATGAATATGCCGCGCCTGCAGCAAACCACAGCTGCTGCAGTTGAACGCCAAAATCAAATTCTGGGAGGAATGACAATGAATAACAGAGCATCACCGTTCGTCTGGTACGAACTGATGACTGAAGATGCCGCCGAGGCCGCAAATTTTTACGGCAAGGTCGTCGGCTGGAACACGAAAGACTCAGGTGTTCCCGGCGTGAACTACACGCTGTTTGAAGCACCGGGTTGTGCGGTTGCCGGTATGATGGCGCTTTCCGATATGCCGAGCGAAAATTGTGACACAAAGCCCGGCTGGCTTGGCTATATCGGCGTGGCCGACGTAGACGCCATGTCCGAGAAGGTCACAGCCGCAGGCGGCAAAATCCTGCAACCGGCTCATGATATCCCAAGCGTCGGGCGATTTGCTGTCGTGGCAGACCCTCAAGGCTCGGTCTTTGCGCTGTTCGAGCCGAAAGACCCGCCGGAGCCTCCGGCTGATTTCGGTTCGCGCAAGGTGGGCCATCCGAGCTGGCATGAGCTTTATGCCAAGAATGGCGAAGAAGCCTTTGGTTTCTATGAGAAAGTGTTTGGCTGGAAGCTGGCGCGCGACTTCGATATGGGCGCAATGGGCAAATATAAGATCTTTAGCGTAAACGGAGCAGATGCGGGCGGCATCATGACCGCACCGCCGAATGTGCCAAGTGGCTGGGGCTTTTATTTCATGGTGGATGGAACGAACGCTGCTGCCGAACGTGTGAAATCGCTGGGCGGTACGGTGACATTCGGACCAACGGAAGTCCCGAATGGCGAGTGGATCATCCAATGTCTTGATCCGAAGGGCGTTGCCTTCTCGCTGGTTTCAGCGACACAATAAAGAGCGTGCGCAAAAGCGCATAAACTTCTAAATCCATAGGCGGCTTCTGGTTTTACGTCAGAAGTCGTCTTCGTGATGATAATGGCGCAGATAGGCGAACGCTGTTCCCACCAGTATCGGCAGAATCAGAATTCCGGTCCAAAATATGATGTTGCTCATTTTCTCCCTCCCTGTTGCCCTCAAACCGAAACAAGAGCCTGAGACAGTATGCGGGCACTTCGAACAACGTGGAAAGCGGACATTTGTTCCAGCCACGGCTGTCGTTGCGTAAAGCTATTGCCATTATGCCTGCGTTTGAGTAGAAGTGCGAATACATCAAGAGTTGGGGAGACGCCCAACGCCAACCTGCCGCTCCGGGCAAGGTGGTACTCCCTGAAAAAGGAGGATGTGGCCAAACCGGCAACTATGCGGATAAAGCCACTCGCGTCGACCTGACAGAACTAGGGACCGACGCGATCATGCCGATAAAAATTCCTGACGATCTGCCAGCAACCAGTGTTCTCCAGGCCGAGGGCGTTATGGTCATGCGCGAGGCGGATGCCGTGCGTCAGGACATTCGGCCCTTGCGCATCGGCCTGCTCAATCTCATGCCCAACAAGGCGACCACGGAAACGCAGATCGCCCGCCTTTTAGGCGCGACACCGCTTCAGGTGGAACTGACGCTCGTGCGCATTACCAATCACGTCGCGCGCCACACCTCCGCCGATCACATGCTCTCCTTCTATCGCCCATGGGAAGATGTGCGTGACGAACGCTTCGATGGCTTCGTAATCACCGGTGCGCCAGTGGAACGGTTGAACTTCGAAGAAGTGACCTATTGGGATGAATTGCAGCGCGTTTTCGACTGGACGCAGACCCATGTGCATCGTTCTTTGAACATCTGCTGGTCGGCGCAGGCCGCCGTCCATCATTTCCATGGTATGGGCAAGTATGAACTTCCGGCCAAGGCCTCCGGTGTCTACAGCCAGCAGAACCTTGCCCCGGCCTCGCCCTATCTGCGCGGATTTTCGGACGATTTCACCATTCCGGTTTCGCGCTGGACGGAAGTGCGCAAGGAAGACATTCCGCAGGATAGCGGCCTGAATGTTCTCGTCGATAGCGCTGAATCCGGCCTTTGTCTGCTGGAAGACCCACGCCATCGGGCGCTGCACATGTTCAACCACGTCGAATATGACACGACGTCGTTGGCCGACGAATATTTCCGCGATATTCAGGCTGAGCCTGAAACCAAGGTGCCCGCAAATTATTTCCCGGACGACGACGCGACCCGCCCGCCGCAAAACCGCTGGCGTGGCCACGCGCATCTGCTGTTCGGCAACTGGATCAATGAAATTTACCAGTCGACGCCGTACGATCTGGAAAATATCGGCAAGAAGTGACTGCCGCTGAATAAACAAAACCCCGGAATGGAAATTCCGGGGTTTTGTTTGGGATGAAGCACTATCAGCTGCCGACCCGTTCCAGCCAGCGATGCCATTCTGCTTCGGAGCCATGGAAAACATTGAGATCGATCTTGTTGCTCACGCCCTGAGACAGGCCCGATCCAGAATATTGCCAGAACAGCCATGGACGGCCCGGATAGACCTTCGATGGGTGTTGTGCCACAGCGCGCAACCAGAACGGATAGTTGGTGAACGCACCTTTCAGATTGTCATCGTAGAAATCCGGAGCGGTATAGATGACCGGGCGCTTGCCGTAATGGCGCTCCAGCTTGTCCATGAAGACCTGCATCTTTTCACGCACCTGTTGCGGCGACGGGCGGCGGCGGCAGGCGGAATCGCCATTCCATTCCACGTCGATCACCGGCGGCAGTGCGTCGGGGTCTTTCGGCACGTTGCGGATGAACCAGTCAGCCTGTTCGCTGGCGACACGGCACCAATAGAAGAAGTGATAAGCGCCGCGCTTGATACCGGCGGCCTTGGCCTCGCGCCAGTTCTTGCGGAACATCGGGTCGAGATGATCACCGCCGTCTGTGGCCTTGATATAGGCGAAGTTCGCGCCTTGCGTGCGCAGCTTCGGCCAGTCGATATCCCCCTGCCAGCGCGACACGTCTACGCCATGCACGGCGAGTTTGCGCGGCGATGCACGGCCAAAATTGATCGGCTTCGCATCGCGGAAGCGATGGCTGTAGATTCTGGAGCGATCTTGTGCCGTGCGCGCTTGCGGTTCCAGACGCACTGCCGGATAGGCCGCCACCTGCGGTGCAGGCATGCGCGGTGCTTCGGTTTGCGGCACGGGTGTAGGTATCTGCGCGACGGGGCGCTCCTGCAATGGCCCGCGCGGTTGCGGCGCAACCGGCGCAGGCGGCTGCACCTTGAACTGTCCGCCGTCTGGAACAGGTCCGGCCCAGGCAAGCACCTCTTCTTGCGGGGGAGTGGCTGCGCGCGTGGCGCGCTTGCTGTTTCGGTTACGGCTGCGGGCGGAACCGGCCTCACAACAGAACTGGTCATCTCCGCCGAGGGTTTCGGCTGGAGCATGATGCTGTCGATGCCGGAACTCGATGTGCAGCCCGACAGGGCGGCGCAAGCGAGCGCAATGGCAGACACGACCAAAGAACGCGAAGGCGAAGAACGCATGGGCACCCGTACTCAGAACAAATGGGCTGCAACGCTCTCCCGAGTCATTGCTCAGGTCAGATTACCTGCAAAAACTGAATCCAAAGTTTACGAAAGTGCTAACGCACGATGTTCAAATTGAGCTTTCGAGGATTTTTATCAGCGCTGTTGCAGATTTCTCCAGAGAAGCTTCTTCAAAGCCTGAGAAACCGAGGATAAGTCCCTGTCTTGGTTGGAAAATGCCATAGAGTGGCGACAGAGGCTGAACCTTTATACCGCTGTCGGCGAGTTTATTTGCAAGCATCACATCGTTTTGCTCGTCTGAAAGCGCCAGCAAAAGCGTCAGCCCGGCGGGGGGCGCTTCAATGCTGAAAAGCGACGGTTCACCGGGGGATAGTGCCGCAATAAGCTTGTTACGACGCGCCGCGTAGAGACGGCGCATTCGCCTGATGTGCTGGGCAAAAGCGCCAGTTTCGATGAATTGTGCCAGTGCCGGTTGCGCAAGCATCGACGGCGGCGGCAAAAGTTCGCGCCGGAGTGTGCGATACTTTTCCGTCAAATGCAGAGGCACGATCAGGAAGCCGAGCCGCAAGACGGGTGAAAATACCTTCGAGAAACTGCCGATATAAAGAATGCGGTCGCGGTCGAGCGACATAAGGGCCGGAAGCGGCTGACCGATATAGCGATGCTCGCTGTCATAGTCGTCTTCGATGATGAATGCGTCGCTTTCGCGCGCCCAGGCAATGAGATCGAGCCGTCGCGCCAGCGGCATGGTTACACCCGTCGGATGATGGCGGGCCGGTGTTACAAAAGCCGCACGTGCCTGCATCGCGCTTTGTCGCCCGGCGGCCACATCAAGACCGTTGTCATCGACCGGCACGGAAACAACATCGATTCCCTGACCGCCGAGAATGTTACGGGCAGGCGAATAGCCGGGCTCCTCCATCCAGATTTTGTCGCCTGGTTCGAAGATGGCTGCCCGGAGAAGCGAAAATGCGTCGGTACTGCCGCCGGTAATCAGAATTTGCCCTGCATCCACCGCCATGCCGCGCCATTCATGCAGATGGCGGGCAAGCGCGACACGCAGCGGAAAATAGCCGAATGGATCGTTGCCGTTCAGCAGGTTGGTGTCAGGCTTGCGCCAGATGCGCCCAAGCAATTTGCCCCATTCCGCATGTGGAAAGTGATCGCTGTCGAATACACCTTGCTGAAAGGGCTGCGGTGTAAGTGTTGCCTTGGTGGTCGTCTTCGCTGTCGGGGCGCTGCCCGTTGGCCCGGTTTTCAACGTTACATCCGGCAATTGAGCGGCAATGCGCGTCCCTGAACCGTGCCTGCCTTCCAGATAACCTTCCGCGATCAGCTGGTCATAAGCCGCAAGCGCTGTGGCGCGCGAGACGCCCAGTTCTTCCGCAAAAGCGCGGGTCGAGGGAAGGCGACTTTCAGGCTTCAGCCTTCCGGTCAGAACGGCCTGCCTTATCTGTTCTGCAAGCTGAACGGCGAGAGGCGTAGCGCTCGTACGGTCAATCCCGAATTCCGGTATCGATGCGATAAGTGGCATGGTTCAGTATCTTATAAGTGGTTATTTTCAACATACCACTATGACGGCATTTTGCATGCATCGAAAGTGCAAATGCAAACAGGACCGACCAGCATGACGAATGCCCCAACAGAAAGAACCAGAGTGAAGCGCCTGCATGATCGCGGCCGCTATGATGCGGACAGTGTTCACGCGATCATTGATGCTCAGCCGCTCGCCCATGTAGCCTATGTTTTCAACGGCGCGCCCTATGTGTCGCCGACGCTCGTATGGCGGGAAGGCAATTTCATTTACTGGCACGGATCCTCGGCAAGCCGCATGTTGGAAGCTTGTGAGGAAGCGGAAGTCTGCGTCAGCTTCGCAACATTGGACGGGTTGGTGCTGGCGCGTTCTGCCTTTCACCATTCCTGCAATTATCGTTCCGTGATGGCTTTCGGTACGGCGAAGAAAATTACCGATGTTGTGGCGAAGGAGCGACATTTGCGCAACTTCGTGAATGGGCTTTTTCCTGATCGCTGGGAAGGGCTACGCCCGATGATGGCCAAGGAACTGAAGGCGACCATGCTGCTGGAACTGGAACTGAATGAAGCGTCAGCGAAAGTCCGCTCCGGTCCACCCAAGGATGACGAGCCGGATTATGCGCTACCGATCTGGGCGGGCATCATTCCGGTGACGACACATCTGGGCGAACCGATTGACGATGAGCGTCTGTTGCCGGGCGTAAAAGCGCCCCAAAATGTGCTGCAATTCGGCTATCTGGCGGATGCTGCGGAATAAGTCCCGGATCTCTAACAGGGCTTATGCAGTCTTGGAGTGTATAACGGCAAATTGGTCGAGCGTCTGGGCCTGATCGGCACGGTGTTTGACGCTTTCGATCTGCTTCATGAGTTCGGCGATCTTCTCAGGCTGGGAAACGCCGCACTCATAAATCTGGATGATTTCGCGGACCAGCTCGTCCTTCAAAGGCGAGGTGATCGGGCAGCAACCGATGGCTGCGCAGGACTGAATATAGGCCTGTTGCAACCTTGCCAGTTCGTCGGCCTTGAAACGTCCGAAGTAATAATCCCTCGAAAATGGCATTTCCATGCATTCCGCAATGTGACCGGTGGGGGCTTGCCACCGCAAGTCTGTGTTCGAAAACTTTCCAGTTTGCTAAAGCTCACTATAGCATATGACCATAGATAGTAACCGGCAATCGTTTACGTCTTCTAAAATATTTGAATTTTTTTGGAATAATTGTTGCATAAATAAGTATTGTTTTAATCAATAATGCATCTCTTACTGATGCCTGCTTTTATGGAATAGACGTCAACGCAGGAATGCAGCATTCGCTTCCGTCGTCATGGCCATGGCTTGCATGAGTGCAGCCGCGTGCAACAACCGGTCTTTTTCCGCAGCTCTGGCAGCTTCCGATGCGGCCAGAATCTGGCCTGCGCCAGCCGTGGTGGTTTCAATCAGCATTACAGGCTCGAAAACCGCCAATGTCCGCAGCATGTTGCGGACTGCTAGGCGGACATCCGGCTGGGGATGGTCGGTGAATTGTGCCAGTTCCAGTGCCGCAGAGCCGAGGTTCAGGACGGCCAGCATACCGCGCAAATCCTGATGCGCCTCAGGTGATGCGGCAGAGGTCTCGGTTATGAGCAGACGCGAGATACGGTCAGCACTTTGGCTGATCCACGCCTCGATGGAGATGGAACGTGGCGCCGCACCGATCTTCTTCAGGCTGTCGCGCATGGCGCGCTTCATGCGGCGCTGCGCGGCATAGTCGTTCGGTGGAAAAAGCAGCGAGAAGACAAGCGTGCCAATACCGATGCCGAGAAGCAGCGCAAGCACGCCATTCAGAAAGGACGTGGCGTCGGGTCGCGTGAAATTGTCAGGGCCAATCAAATCCCAGAAAAAAATGGCGAATGCCGATCCTTTGGCGATGGTAGACGGATTGCGCATGGCAAGCCCGGCGCAGATCAGAACGGGCGCTATGACGATGGTGAAGGGGAGGAACCCCCAAATGACGGGCAAAACGCCAAAATTCATGATGGCCGCCACGATTGCGGCAATCGCCGAGCCTTTCAAAAATTCCGTTCCGCTGGCAACCGGGTTTGGCCGGGTTGCGAAAAGCGCGTTGACCACACCAACCACGATGACGAAACCTGGACCGGATGGCCATGCGGTGAAGATCCAGATCGCGGATGCTGCGGCCAGCGCCACAAATGCGCGAATACCGTTGATAAACGCTGCCGTGTGATCGACATGGTAGGAAAGCCGTACACGGTTCGCTTTCGGATGCGCGGTGTCGAGTTCGGCTTCGATGGCGAGTGCCTGTTCCTGAAAACCGAGCATGCTTCTTAGGCGATACAAAAACATCAGCCGCCCGGAAGTGAGATCGGTATTGCCGCTCGTTTCTTCTTCCGCCGTGCGCATGATCTTTTCGCGCAGAGCTTCGAGATCAACGGTTTCGTCGCCATCGGCGATCTGCGCCATGGCGTTTTTGGCTTCCAGCAACAATGGATCGCCGCTCGTGGTTTGTGATGGCATTTCCAATATGGCGCGCACAGCCGATGCCTGTTGCAGCGTGACCACCATCGCCTGCCTGAGATAGCCAACGCTGCGCCTGACCGTGACGGAACTCGCGGCCTTGTACTCAATGGCCGTATCGAAGGCGATGGCATTGCGATAGGCGGTTTGCAGCGCGCCGGTTCCGGCTTCACCGCCCAGCATTTCTGCGCAGAGCTTGGCCGTCTGCCGCATGAATTTTCCAAGCTGCGCACGTGCTTCCTCAAAGGGATTATCGGTGCTGAACAGCCAGGTGATGATGGCTTCGGTCACGATGCCCAATGCAATGTAGATCAACCGCGATACAGCGATTTCAAACACATTTTCCGGGTCGGACAAAGAGTCGATGGCGACGATGGCAGCCGTATAGCCGGCAAGCACCGCGCCATAGGAGCGGAAGTTGCGCAGGCCCGTCGAAAGCGCAGTACAAAGGCCGATCCAGCCTGCGAGCACCAGCAGAAACAGAGTGGGTGTCTGGATGAAGATTGCCGTGAGCAACACCGCGACCACGACGCCGATTGCCGTGCCCATGAGGCGATAGATGCTCTTGGAAACGCTCATTGCACGGCTGCTTTGAGCGACAATCCAGACCGTCATGGCGGCCCATTTCGGGTCATCCATATTCATCAGGAAGGCAATATAAAGCGCGATCAGCGATGCGGCGGTGGTCCGTACCGCAAAAATGAGATCGTTGCGCTTGATGATCATGATGACCGGAAGAAGCTTTTGGCGGTGATATTGCGCATCCTTCGACGCGCGGGCTACGATTGACGTTGATAGCGGTTTTGCACCCGCGTCAAGCATGGAACGGAACACGGTGTCTTCACATTGTCGCGGGTGGACGATATGAGTGCCGTCGTTCAGAGGATTTGGGGATGCAGTTTTGAAAATCGGCGTTGTTACCGTTTCCGACCGCGCAAGCCGTGGCGAATATGAGGATTTGAGCGGCCCGGCCATCGAAGCATGGCTGAAGAACGCCATCGTCACGCCTTACGAAACGGTGAAGCGCGTCATTCCCGACGGGATGGCGTCGGTACGCGATACGCTGATCGCGCTTTGCGATGATGAGGCTTGCGATCTGATCCTGACGACGGGCGGCACGGGGCCAAGCCCGCGCGACGAGACAACAGAAGCCATGCATGCCGTTCTGCACAAGGAATTGCCGGGTTTTGGCGAGTTGATGCGCCGCGTCAGCCTCGAACAAACGCCGACAGCTATTCTCTCGCGCCAGACGGCGGGCAGCCGCGGCAAGAGCTTTATTCTCAACCTGCCGGGCAAGCCTGCATCCATCGCAATGACCTTGCAGGCGGTCTTTCCGGCTATCCCATATTGTCTTGATTTGATCGGTGCTGGCCGTATCGAAACCGACCCGGCGGTCGTCAAGGCACATCGTCCGGGATAGAAACGGGCCAAGCGATTCCCAGTTTGGCCGGGAGTCTACATTCCAATTCGTCCGTTGTCATCACGACGAATTGCGCAACCCTGCTTTGCACTTTTATATGATTTCAATGCTTGCATTTCCCCAAAGTCGCGCTGAATAATAGCGGAAAAAGGGGTACTCAGTGAAGCCATTTGATGAAATGCTCAACCATGGCGGGAATGTCCGGCCACCTTACGAATTTCTCAAACAATGGCTCGACGGCCAGGATTCTGGCAAGCTTCTGCAGAAATCTCAGGACGCAGAAAGCGTCTTTCGCAAGACGGGCATTACTTTCGCGGTTTACGGGGATCAGGAAGCAGCCGAACGGCTTATCCCTTTCGATATCATCCCGCGCATCATTTCCGGTCAGGAATGGCGGCGTCTTTCGCAAGGCATCGAACAGCGCGTCATGGCGCTTAACGCGTTTCTCGACGATATTTATCATCGGCAGGAAATTGTCAGGGCAGGGCGCATCCCGAAAGAACTGATCACCAGGAACGAGGCATTTCTGCCCGAGATGATCGGCTTTCGTCCGCCCGGCAACGTCTATACGCATATTATCGGCGTCGATATCGTGCGCACCGCAGAGAACCAGTTCTACGTGCTGGAAGACAATGCCCGCACGCCGTCCGGTGTTTCCTATATGCTGGAAAACCGCGAAACGATGATGCAGCTGTTCCCGGAGCTGTTCCAGAACGTCAAGGTTCGCCCGGTTGAGAACTATCCGCAATTGCTGCGCCAGTCGCTGGCGAGCGTCGCGCCTCCCGGTACGCAGGGCGTGCCGACCGTCGCGGTTCTGACGCCCGGCATTTATAATTCCGCCTATTTCGAACACGCGTTTCTGGCCGACCAGATGGGCGTCGAACTGGTGGAGGGCAGCGATCTGCGGGTGGTTGATGGGCGCGTCGCCATGCGAACCACGCAGGGCTATCGCGCCATCGACGTGCTTTACCGTCGCGTGGACGACGCCTATCTCGATCCTCTGACGTTCCGTCCGGATTCGACACTTGGCGTCGCAGGTATCATGGATGTCTACCGCGCGGGCAATATCACCATTGCCAATGCACCGGGCACCGGCATTGCCGACGACAAGGCGATCTATTCCTATATGCCGGAAATCGTAGAGTTCTATACGGGCCGCAAGGCGATCCTCGAAAACGTGCCGACATGGCGCTGCTCGGAACCGGACAGTCTGGCCTATGTGCTCGACAATCTGGCCGATCTTGTCGTCAAGGAAGTGCACGGTTCCGGCGGTTACGGCATGCTGGTGGGGCCTGCATCCACCAAGGCTGAACGCGAAGCCTTTGCGAAAAAGCTGAAGGCGCGTCCGCGCAATTATATCGCGCAGCCGACACTGGCGCTTTCCACCACCCCGATCTTTACCGAAAAGGGTCTCGCGCCGCGCCATGTCGATCTGCGCCCGTTCGTGCTGGTTTCCGACCGTATCCGCATCACGCCCGGCGGTTTGACCCGCGTGGCGCTGAAGGAAGGATCGCTGGTGGTGAATTCCAGTCAGGGCGGTGGCACCAAGGACACCTGGGTTCTGGACGACTAGAACTGAAGCAGAAACGAATTTGTACGCAAAATCCGGCATTAAGACCGGCGCGTGAAGATGGAGCCTTAAAGGCTCGATAAGGGGAATGAATTCATGCTTTTAGGCCGCACGGCAAACGGGCTTTTCTGGATGTTCCGCTACATTGAGCGGGCGGAAAATATGGCTCGCCTGGTGGATGCCGGATTGCGTATGGCTCTGACCAAGACGTCCGACGCGCCGGAAGAATGGTCTTCCGTGGTGGTGTCGGCGGGCGCCAGTCAGGCCTTTTCCGCAAGATACGATGCGTATAATGCGGCGAATGTAGCCGATTTCCTGCTGCGTGATACCAGCAATCCGTCAAGCGTGATGTCTTGTTTTGAGACGGCGCGTTCCAATGCGCGCATGGTGCGCACCGCTTTGACGCGCGAGGCGTGGGAAAGCGTCAATGAAGCGTGGATGCTTTTGAAGAAGTCGCTGAGCAAGCCGCTCAAGGAAAGCGACCTGCCGCCGCTTCTCGACCAGATCAAGCGCGAAACGGCACTGATCCGCGGAGCCTTTCACGGGACCATGCTGCGCAACGAGATTTTCGATTTTGCGGGCCTGGGCACATTCATTGAACGCGCCGACAACACCGCGCGCATCCTGGACGTGAAATATTATGTGCTGCTGCCGGCCATTTCCTATGTCGGGACAACGCTCGATAATTATCAGTGGGAGTCGATCCTGCGCTCGGTCTCGGCGCATCGCTCCTATCGCTGGGTCTATGACGGGGATTATCGTCCGGCGCATGTCGCGGATTATCTGATCCTGAACGGACGCATGCCACGCTCGCTTAATTATTGCTATCGCAGCATCAACGAGCATCTGGATTTTCTGTCCAAGGACTATGACAGCCATGCTACCTGTCATGAAACAGGGGAGAAAATCTTTTCGACACTGCAAAATCAGGACATAAGTGCAATCTTCGATGTTGGTCTGCATGAATTCCTGACGGACTTCATCAAATGCAACAACCGGCTCGGCAACGAGATCGCTGAAACCTATAATTTCAATTGAGGTCCTCGCTTGCAGCTCAATATCCGGCACGTTTCGCATTATGTTTATGAACATCCGGTGCCCTATGCGGTGCAGCGTTTGCGTTTGCGCCCGCCGACCGTGCCGGGACAGATGGTGAAGCACTGGGAGCTGACAATCGAAGGCGGCGAACCGGAAGTCTCCTATATCGACGGTTTCGGAAACAAGACCGACCTGGTGCAGCACCAGCGCAATACCAGCGAGATTATCATCACCGCCAGCGGCACTGTCGATGTGGAAGACGGTGTCGGCGTACTCGGTCCGGTCTATGGCTATGCGCCCTTATGGCTGTTCGAACGCGAAACCGAACTGACTCTGCCGGGCGAGGGCATTCGCGCGCTCGCGGGCGAAGTTTCAACCGGGCAGGAGCGGCTTGCCCTGCTTCACGAGTTGATGAACCGCGTCCATGGTTCTGTCGCCTATATGCCCGGCACAACCAGCGTTTTCACCGATGCGGAAACGGCGCTCGGCGCGGGCAAGGGCGTCTGTCAGGACCATAGCCACATCTTCCTGTCTGTCGCGCGGCTGCTCGGCATTCCGGCGCGGTATGTCTCCGGCTATCTCATGATGGAGGGCGTGGAAGACCAGACTGCAAGTCACGCCTGGGCGGAAGCGCATATCGACGGATTGGGTTGGGTTGGTTTCGATGCGGCGAATAATATTTGCCCGAATGATCGCTATGTGCGTCTGGCGACCGGGCTCGATTATCGCGATGCGGCTCCAATTTCAGGCGTTCGGCTTGGTGGAACGGTCGAAAGCCTTGCGGTTCACATCAATGTAGGGCAGTGATCGGACGAGAACGATGATATCGCCTGCCGGATACTGCCGATGACCTATTGCGTTGGAATGAAAATCGATCGTGGCCTTGTGTTCATGTCCGACACCCGGACGAATGCGGGGCTCGACAATATTTCGAAATTTTCTAAGATGCGGAGCTGGTCGAAGCCCGGTGACCGCGTCATCGTCCTGCTCTCGGCTGGCAATCTTGCCACGACGCAATCAGTCGCCAGTTTGCTGGAAGAACGGATGAAGGCGCCCGCTGACCGTCACCCGTCGGTGTTCGACGCGCCGTCCATGTTTCAGGTTGCACGGCTGGTTGGTGATACGGTCAAGGAAGTGATTCAGAGTTCTGCTACCGGCGGCCAGAAGGCAGCGGATGCGTTCGGCGCTTCGTTCATTCTGGGCGGGCAGATCAAAGGCGGCCAACCGCGACTGTTCTATATTTATCCCGAAGGCAATTTCATCGAAAGCTCGGTCGATACTCCGTTTTTCCAAATCGGCGAGAACAAATATGGCAAGCCCATTCTGGTGCGCGCTTATCAGCCGGATATGAGCTTCGAGGATGCAGTGAAGCTGCTGCTCGTCTCGTTCGATTCCACGCTGAAAGCCAATCTCTCTGTCGGCCTTCCGCTGGATATGCAGATTTACGAAACTGATAGCCTCAAGACCGGCGTGCAACGGCGCTTCGAGGCAACGGACCCTTATTACCAGACGGTATCCGAAAGCTGGTCCGAAGCGCTGAAATCGGCGCTCGTACAGTTGCCGCCATTCTGTTTTGAAGACTAAATAGGAAAATTCAGTTGTCTAAAAAAAGACCGGGCATCAGAGGATGCCCGGTCTTTTTTCGTTAGTCTTTCGTCACGGTCTGAATGTAGTTCGCGTCGGCGACCATGTTGAAACCGTGCACGTTGGCACCGGTCACAGCCGTTTCGATCTGCTGGTAAAGGATCGCGAACGGGCTCGTTTCCTGAAACTTCTTCTGAAGATCATGATACATCGCTTCACGCTTGGCAGTATCGCGCTCTTCGGCGGCAGCCATGGTTTCAGCAGTCAGGTCTGGAATATCCCAATGCGCCTGCCAGGCATTGGTGCGCATGGATACATCCTCGCCATTGTTAGGATTGTTGGTGAAGGTCACCGCATTGGTGTGCGGATCCCAATAATCCGGCCCCCAGATGCCGAGAGCCAGCTGATGCTTGCGCGCACGCACCTTGGTCGTCGTCAGCTTGCCGTCGCCTTGCAGGATTTCCACGTCGATACCGGCATTGCGCATGGTCTGCTGGATGTTTTCGGCAATGCCGACGCCTGGCTGCGTATTGCGGACATCGAGCGTCACCTTGAAGCCGTCTTTCAAACCGGCTTTAGTAAGCAGTTCCTTGGCCTTGTCCACGTCGTAAGTGAAAGGCTTGTCATCCACCGCGCCAAACATGCCAAGCGGCAGGAAGGACTGATGGGTGCGACCGATACCCTTGATCAGCTGGGATTCAATGGTGTTGTAATCAATGAGATATTTGATTGCCTGGCGCACTTCCGGCTTTGCAAGTTCAGGGACATTCTGGTTTGCAACCAGATAATAGACGCGTCCCTTGGGGGCGGCGAGAACGTGATACTTGTCGTCCTTGCTCAGCGTTTCAAGGTCACCCGGTTCCAGATTGCGCGCAATGTCGATATCGCCCGCCTGCAAAAGCAGACGCTGCGAGCTGCCTTCCTTCACATGACGATAGATGACGCGCTTCATCGCAGGCTTGGCATCGGCATAATTCTCATTGCGTTCGAGAAGCAGCACTTCATTGGCGCGCCATTGTTTCAATGCGAACGGACCAGAACCGGCATAATTGCCCTTCAGCCATTCATAGCCAAAGTCGGTTTCATAAGGGTGAGCGTCAGTCTTTTCAGTCTTCTGCTCGTGTTCCTTGACCAGTTTGCTGTCCACGATGGATGCAACGCTGGAGGTGAGGCAGTTCAGAACGAAGCTTGGCGCAAACGCCTTTCCGGTGGTGAAAACCAGCGTTTCGTCATCGGTCGCCACGATATTCTGATCGGCATTATCGCGCGTCAGGCCAAACTGGCTCAAGATGAACGCCGGGCTCATGTCCATTTTGATCGCGCGTTGCAGCGAATAGGCAGCGTCCTGTGCCGTCAACGGATTGCCGGAGGCGAATTTCAGGCCTTTGCGAATCTTGAAGGTGATCGAGCGCCCATCCTCCGAGAACGTCCAGCTTTCGGCGATCTGCGGGATGATCTTGGTCGGGTCTTTAGTATCGGTCGTCACCAGACGCTCATAAGTGCTGGTGAGCACTTCCGAGGTGGTGATTTCGAAGATTTCCGCAGGATCGAGCGAGATGACGTCATCAATTCCCATGGCGATGACCAGCGTATCGGCTGGCGTGGCCGCCTGCACAGCCTTTGGTGCCGCTGAAAGCAGCAGGCCAAAAGCCAGTGCGGCGGGAATTGTGCTGCGCAACAGGCGTCGCACAAAGCCAGACTGGAGGCTCGTTCTGGAGGCTGTATCGCGCGGGCGACGATGATTGAAGGACAGGATTCCGGTGGTCATGCAACTTCCCCTTCGGTCACGACGAATGTTTGGGCCGGACCATGCATAGAAAATGCGCCTCATTTTTTGAGCAAGCGGCGGTTCACGACTCGCTTTGGCGCGTCGCCATTAGATTCCTATTTTGGGAAGGTTCACAATATAGAGTGCGTTGATAAGGCAATATTGTGCCCGCAAAAAGAAAAGGCCAGAGAAAATCTCCGGCCCTGTCTCGTATTTTTAAATTCGGGATCAGCCGAATACCTTGAAGCGCTCGCCGTCATCCATGAAGGTCTTTTCGCCGAAAGGCTGTTCATTGGAACCAAACGGCATCTGGGCGCGCAGCTTCCACGACGACGGAATATCCCAGGTCTTGGCGACTTCCGCGTCGATCAGCGGGTTGTAGTGCTGAAGGCTGGCGCCAATACCGGCGTCGGAGAGGGCAGTCCAGACCGAATGCTGCGCCATGCCGCCCGACTGTTCCGACCAGACCGGGAAGTTGTCGGCATAAAGTGCGAACTGCTCCTGCAGGCCCTTCACGACGTTCTGGTCTTCGAAGAAGAGAACCGTGCCAGCACCGGCTGCGAAGCTGTTGAGCTTGCCTTCCGTCTGCGCAAAGGCATCGGCAGGAACGATCTTGCGCAGTTCTTCCTTGGCAATGTTCCACAGCTTGTCGCTTTCAGCGCCAAACAGGATGACTGCACGCGAGCTCTGCGAGTTGAACGATGAAGGCGTGTGCTTGACGGCTTCGCGGATCAGTTCCGCAACCTGCTCCTTTGCGAGCGGGAGGTTCTTGCCAAGAGCATACTGGGTGCGACGCTTCTTGATGGATGCGAGATGGCTGTTGTTCATTCGTTCTAATCCTGATGTTGCAGTAGATTGCGAACTTCCCGACACATCTATCGATGCAGAATGTCCAGAAGTTACATTCATGACGTGCCCCAAGATATTGGGGTCAAACCGTTCAACGCCAGCCCGCTTTTCAGAGACACACTGTCAACAAATTGGGATAGTGAAGCCGCCATTGTTTCCATATTGATCAGCGATAACGGGGCGGAGCCTGTGCGTTGTGGGGAAATTCCCAGCCAAACCGGGGTTTACATCTTGGGCACGATGTTGGAATCTTATTAAATTGGTGGGATTATGGGAAGGACGACGGAACCTGTTCAGAGGGTGAAACCGTCGCGAAATGGGATAGGTCACGATAGTTTGAAGTCTTTTGTCATTATCGGTGGCGGCGCGAGCGGCGTCATTCTTGCGGCGCAAGTGCTGGAGCGCTCGCGTGATGCGATGGTTCGCATTTTTGAGCGATCCGGCCAGATCGGCAGGGGAATCGCCTATTCGACGGAAAATCCCGGCCACCTTCTCAATGTTCGCGCCAGCAATATGAGCGCTTTTCCCGGCAATCCCGATCATTTCCTGAACTGGCTTCACACGCGGCAAACGACGGCAGGCGCTAAAATCGCCAATGAATGGCAACCGCAGTCATTCGCACCTCGCAGGCTTTATCGCGATTACCTGAACGATCTTGTCGAACAATACCGTGCAGGCGACGCACCCAGACTGGTTGTCGATCAGCGCGAGATTGTCGATGTCGTACTCGACGGCGGCAAGCCTGCCGTGGTCACTGAAAAAGGCGAGATTGTTTCCGCAGATGCGGTGATTGTCGCGACGGGCAACGAAACGGCGATTGCCGTTTCTGGCGCGAATGTTGCCGAATACTGGTCCAGTAGCGGCTATTTCGACATTCCGGCTGATGCGCCGGTGGCGATTTTCGGGACTGGACTGTCGATGGTCGATAGCGTGCTATCGCTGCTTGATCGTGGGCATCAGGGAACCATTCATGCGATCTCCCGGCGCGGACTGGTGCCTGCGCGCCATGCGGCGGTGGAGCCGTTTGACGTTGATACCGATTCGTTATTCGTCGCGTCCGGTATTGTCGGTCTGTTGCGTCGCGTTCGCGCTTTGATGCAGGAGGCCGACACTGCGGGTTCGAACTGGCGCGCTGTCATGGATGCGCTGCGACCGCACACGCAGCATATCTGGACGCGGTTGCCGCTGGCGCAACGTGAAAGTTTTCTGCGTCATCTGCGGCCCTGGTGGGACACGCACCGTCATCGTATGGCGCCCGCTGTCGCTGATCGGATCGACGCAGCGCGCGCCTCGGGGCAGCTTGAAATTGCAGCAGGTCGGCTTCTTTCCGTGCAGGAAAACGAAACGGATATGACGATCCGCTATCGCGAGCGTCATACGGGTTCGTTCCAGCGGCTGAAAATCGCGACGATCATCGATTGCCGTGGCGGAAACCCAAGGTTTTCAACGACACGCAATCTCGCCTTGCTTGGCCTTATGGAGCATGGGCTGGCAAAGCCCGATGCGCTTGATCTCGGTCTGGATGTCACCAAGGATTTCCAGCTGATCAATGCGCGCGGTGAACCGTCGGGCTCGTTCTTTGCTATCGGTCCGGTGACGAAGGGCGTCTTCTGGGAATCGACAGCCGTTCCGGATATTCGCGTTCAGGCGGCCAGGCTGGTCGAGACCTTGTTTGAAGGGGAAGCCTGAAACGAATCTTTCGACCAGCGATGCCGTGCTGCTGATCGTTCACCGACAAGATTTTCGTGGCAAGTTGCCCTTAAAGGCAAGGTTGCAGGGGCTGATATGCGGCGAAAGAAAGAGATTCGCGTGGAATTGGCGGCCAAAAAGTCAGAAAATTGCGATAAGCCTCTGATTTGTCCCATATAAACTATCGAAAGCTATTGCCAATATATTGGCTGGCCGGTCATAATAACGACATCGGAATATATGATTCCTCACAACATCTGATCGGGGCATTTCAGTTGCTGCTCGCCTGAGCCGCGCATGCGCCGGATCAGTTGTAAAGCGTTTCCTGCAAAAGTGCCTGACGGTTTTGCGCCCGGAAATTACGACAAAGTGGAGCGCATCTCCAAAAGTGTGAACAGCTTTCGGACCAGATGTGTGTGATTATAGACAGTAAGAGCGGATTGGAGGCCTTGGGCGCATGACGATGGACGGCAGAATGCTTTTCCTGCTTGTCCTTCTTCCTTTTATTGGCAGCGTCATCACGGGTCTTTTCAGGGGCGCGGACCGAAGCGGTTCCGCCTGGTTCACGGCAGCCATCGCTCTCGTCGCCTTCATTGTCACAGCCAGTCTTTATCCCATCGTCTCGGACGGGAAAGTTTTGCGCGGCACAGTCGATTGGCTGCCCGCCTACGGTCTCAATGTGACATTGCGCATGGACGGTTTCGCTTGGCTGTTTGCCATGCTGATCACCGGCATCGGCCTTCTGGTCGTGATTTATGCGCGCTATTACATGTCACCTGACGATCCGGTACCGCGTTTCTTCTCGTTCCTGCTCTCCTTCATGGGATCCATGCTGGGCGTCGTTCTGTCCGGCAATATCATCCTGCTTGCGGTTTTTTGGGAACTGACGAGTATCTTCTCGTTCCTGCTCATCGGCTACTGGTATCATAATGCCAGTGCGCGCGATGGCGCGCGTATGGCGCTGACGGTCACCGGCATTGGCGGCTTCTGTCTGCTGGCGGGCATGCTGCTGCTCGGTCATATCGTCGGCAGTTATGATCTCGATGTCGTGCTGGCAGCGGGCAACGAGGTTCGCACCCATCCGCTATATACCGTCGCGCTCATCTTGATCTTGCTTGCGGCTTTCACCAAAAGCGCGCAGTTTCCGTTCCATTTCTGGCTGCCGAACGCCATGGCTGCGCCAACGCCCGTTTCGGCCTATCTCCATTCGGCGACCATGGTGAAGGCAGGCGTGTTCCTGCTGGCCCGCCTGTGGCCGGTGCTCGCCGGAACCGAGGAATGGTTCTGGATATTGGGTTCTGCGGGCCTGATCACGCTTTTGCTTGCTAGCTTCTTTGCTGTGTTCCAGCAGGACCTCAAAGGGCTGCTCGCCTATTCTA
This sequence comes from Ochrobactrum sp. SSR, assembly GCF_030067775.1. Lineage (NCBI taxonomy): Bacteria > Pseudomonadati > Pseudomonadota > Alphaproteobacteria > Hyphomicrobiales > Brucellaceae > Ochrobactrum > Ochrobactrum sp. SSR. Next base: position 501,043 of record NZ_CP125970.1, read on the forward strand.
CGATCAGCAATCTGGGTCTGATTACGGCGCTGTTGAGCCTCGGTAGTCCGCTTGCTGCGGTGGCCGCGATCTTCCACATGGTCAACCATGCCATTTTCAAGGCGTCGCTCTTCATGGCGGCAGGCATCATCGACCATGAAACCGGAACGCGCGATATGCGTCGCCTGAGCGGATTGTTCCGATTAATGCCCTATACGGCGACACTCGCCATGGTGGCGAGCGCTGCTATGGCTGGCGTTCCGCTGCTGAACGGTTTCATTTCCAAGGAAATGTTCTTTGCCGAGGCGGTTGAAACGCATCTTGCGTCCTGGCTCGACACGATCACCCCTTACGTGGCGACGCTCGCCAGCATCTTCACAGTGGCCTATTCGATCCGCTTCATTTACTCGACCTTCTTCGGCCCGCCGCCGCATGATCTGCCGCGAGAGCCGCATGAACCGCCGCACTGGATGCGCCGCCCTATAGAACTTCTCGTTCTGCTCTGCCTTCTGATCGGCATCGTTCCTGGCCTGTCCATTGGTCCATTCTTGCATTCGGCGGTGCGCTCGGTGCTTGGCGATGCGACGCCGGAATATAGTCTCGCAGTCTGGCATGGTTTCAATCTGCCCCTGATGATGAGTATCGCCGCGATGATCGGTGGCGTACTTCTGCACTGGTGCTTGAAAAACTATCTGACAACCAGCGAGGATGGACCGCCGCTGTTCCGGCACCTGCAAGGTCAGCGCATTTTCGAGCGCGTACTGGTGACGTTGTCATGGAACTGGGCGCGTAAGGCTGAAAATTTCCTCAGCACGCGCCGCTTGCAGCCGCAATTGCGCATCATCGTGGCGGTGGCCGTTGTGGTTGCTGCATGGCCGCTGATTGAGGATGGTCTGCGCTCGGGTCTATTGGGGCCGCAGCCGGTTGATCCGATTTTCGCCGGCCTCTGGCTTCTTGGCTGTGCCTGCGCCGTGGGCGCTGCCTATCAGGCTAAATTCCATCGTCTCGCCGCCTTGATCCTGCTTGGCGGGGCGGGGCTCATGACCTGCATCACCTTTGTCTGGCTTTCCGCGCCCGATCTTGCCGTCACGCAGCTTCTGGTGGAAATCGTCACGACGGTTCTGCTTTTGCTCGGTCTGCGCTGGCTGCCGAAGCGTTGGGAAGATCCCGATCCGGTTCCGGTGAAGATCGGCCCACGTATCCGTCGCTATCGCGATCTTGTGCTGGCTGTTGCTAGTGGGGTCGGCGTTTCGATCATTGCCTATGCGATGATGACGCGCCCGTCGCCTAACAGCATCGGCGATTATTTCCTGCAAAACGCCTATTCGGGTGGCGGCGGCAAGAATGTCGTCAATGTCATTCTGGTCGATTTCCGCGCTTTCGATACATTCGGTGAGATCGCCGTCCTCGGCATTGTCGGCCTGACGGTCTTTGCGTTGCTGCGTCGTTTCCGTCCCGCGCCGGATTCTACCGGCTCGACCGCGCAGCAGAAGATTCAGGACGCCTATGACGAGGCCATGCCCGACCGCAAAGCGGGCGAGACGCTGAACGATTATCTGGCCGTGCCGTCGGTCATCATGCAATGGCTGTTTCCGGTCATCATCGTTTTGGCCGTGCATCTGTTCCTGCGTGGGCATGATCTGCCGGGCGGCGGTTTTGCGGCCGGTGTTGCGCTGGCGATTGCCTTCATCCTGCAATATCTGGCTGCTGGAACGCGCTGGGTTGAAGACCGGCTGCGCATTCTGCCTTTGCGCTGGATCGGTGTGGGTCTGCTCAGCGCTGCGGCAACCGGTTCGGGTGCATGGCTGTTCGGCTATCCGTTCCTGACCTCGTTCTTCCAGTATGTGGACATACCCCAGGTTGGAAAATTGCCGGTGGCAAGCGCGTTGCTGTTCGATTTCGGCGTTTTCGCGCTTGTTGTGGGCGCGACGGTTATTGTCTTGATCGCGCTGGCGCACCAATCGATCCGTAAACATCGCGTCGAGAAACTCGCCGCAGCGACTGCGAAGGAGGAGAACTGATGGAGCTGGTTCTTGCTCTCGCAATCGGGGTGCTGATGGCTTCCGGCGTCTGGCTGGTGCTGCGTCCGCGCACGTTTCAGGTGGCGATTGGCCTGTCGCTGATCTCCTATGCGGTCAATTTGTTCATCTTCTCGATGGGGCGGCTGCGTTCCAACGCTGCGCCGGTGCTGGACCCGGAGTGGACGTACAGGCGGCCCAATATACCGATCCGGTGCCGCAGGCGCTTGTGCTGACGGCAATCGTTATCGGCTTCGCCATGACGGCGCTCTTCCTTGTCGTGTTGCTCGCCTCGCGCGGCCTGACACGCACCGACCATGTCGACGGCAAGGAGAACTGATGATGGATTGGAAATCACACCTCATCGTTGCTCCGATCCTTCTGCCGCTGGTAACGGCGGCTGTGCTGCTGTTGATCGACGAGCGCAGCCGCAAGCTGAAGATGGCGATCAACTCGCTCTCGACGCTCGGCCTGATCGGCATTGCCTGCATGCTGGTCGGCATGGCCAGCGAAAAAGCACCGGAAGCCATCGTCTATCTGATCGGCAATTGGCCCGCACCGTTCGGCATCGTGCTGGTGCTCGACAGGCTGGCGGCGTTGATGCTGTTGCTGGCAAGTCTGCTCGGAATGGCCGCGCTCAGCTTCGCGCTGGCGCATTGGCACAAGGCAAGCCCACATTTCCATACGATTTTCCAGCTTTTGCTGATGGGGCTGAACGGCGCGTTCCTCACCGGCGATCTGTTCAACCTGTTCGTTTTCTTCGAAGTTATGCTGGCCGCTTCCTACGGTCTGGCGCTGCATGGCTCAGGCCCGGCCCGCGTCAAGGCGGGGTTGCATTATATCGCGGTCAATCTGGTGGCGTCGTCGCTGTTCCTGATTGGCGTGAGCCTCATCTACGGTGTTACCGGAACGCTCAATATGGCGGACCTTGCGCAGCGGATCACGCAGGTTGCGCCCGAGGACCGTATGCTGCTGGAAGCCGGTGCGGCGGTGCTGGGCGTCGCTTTCCTGATCAAGGCTGGCATGTGGCCGCTTAATTTCTGGTTGGCGCCGACCTATACGGCAGCCGCAGCGCCGGTTGCCGCGATCTTCGCGATCATGAGCAAGGTCGGCATTTATGTGCTGCTGCGCCTGTCGCCGCTGATGTTCGGGCTGGATGCCGGCTCGTCTTACGGTTTCGGCAATGACTGGCTCTATTTCGGCGGCATGGTCACGCTGGCCTTCGGCCTGATCGGCGTGGTCGCGTCGCAGGCCATGGGCAGGCTCGCAAGCTACAGCATTCTTGTTTCGTCGGGCACTCTTCTGGCTGCCATCGGCAGTGGCAACACCGCCATGGCCGGGGCGGCGCTGTTTTACATGGTCAGTTCCACGCTGACGATTGCCGCATTCTTCCTGCTGATCGAACTGGTCGAACGCGGACAGGACGCCGCAGCCAACGTTCTTGCGGTGACGATGGAAGCCTATGGCGATGACGAGGAAGAAGAAGAGGAAGAAGAGGTCGGCGCGGTCTTGCCCGCGACCCTTGCCATCCTTGGCACGTTCTTCGCGATCTGCGCCATTTTGCTGATCGGCCTGCCGCCATTCTCGGGTTTCATCGCCAAGTTCCTCATCCTTGCTGCAGTCTTCAACGGTGACGGGGCGGCGCCGCAACTCGCCATGCCGGTCAGTCCGGCAAGCTGGGCGCTGATTGCGCTGATTCTCCTGTCCGGCCTTTCGGCGCTCATCGCCATGACGCGTACCGGCATCCGCACCTTCTGGGCCTCGCTCGAAGGCAATGTGCCACGTGTTCTGGTGCGAGAAGTCGTGCCGATTGCAGGACTTCTGGGGCTCTGCCTTGCGCTGACAATCGCAGCCGGTCCAGCCATGCGCTACATGGATGAAACGGCGCGTTCGCTACACAATCCGTCCGATTATATCAACAGTGTCCTGAAAGCACCCAAGGTCGAATATGAGCCGTCCAAGGCAACGGACGCGCAAGCGGCGGGGGTAGAATGAAAAAGATCCTGCCATATCCGCTGATGTTCGCGGCGCTTGTCCTGTTCTGGCTGCTGCTGAACGGTTTCACCCGCGCGCAGCTTATCCTTGGCGCGATTATCGCGCTGTTCGCCTGCCAGATCATGACGGCGCTTCAGCCGCAGAAAAACCATCTGCGCTCTATCCCGACGATGTTCCGGCTTTTCGTCACGTTCAGCCTCGATATTCTGCAATCGAATATTACCGTCACGCGCATTATCCTGTCCAACCGCAAGCGGCGTCCCGGCTTCGTGGTTATCCCACTGGAGCTGGAAAACCGTACAGCGCTGGCGGTTCTCGCCTGCGTGGTAACAGCCACCCCCGGCACAGCGTGGGTGGATCATCATAGCGCGCGCCGCGAACTGACCATTCACGTGCTCGACCTTGAGGAAGCGCAGGTTTGGCGTGATCTGATCAAGCAAAAATACGAAAAGCCGCTGATCGCGATTTTCGGCGCAGCAGACATCGTCGAGAAGGAGAAATCCGCATGAGCGCCGTTATCATCTTCTGGGCTCTGCTCGCTGCACAATTGATGTTGATCGGCGCTATTGGCTGCGCGGTCTACCGTCTGCTTATCGGACCCCGCGCGCAGGACCGCGTGCTTGCCACCGATGCGCTTTATCTCAATGCACTGCTGCTGCTGATTACTTTCGGCATTCGCACCGGCAGTGTTCTTTATTTCGAAGCAGCACTGATTATCGCGTTGCTCGGCTTCGTCGCCACTGTCGCGCTCGCCAAATTCCTGATGCGCGGGGAGGTGATCGAATGATCCATGCAGCCGAAATCCCGCTCTGGGCCGCCATCCTCATTTCGTTTTTTCTCGTCGCCGGTGCTTTCCTGACGCTTGTCGGATGCATTGGCCTTGTGCGTTTCAAGACCTTTTATGAACGCATCCACGCGCCGACCATCGGCTCGTCTTTTGGGGCTGGGGGAATCTTGATTGCTTCAATCATATTTTTCTCCATCTTGCAATCGAAGCCGATTCTGCATGAAGTGTTGATTACCGTCTTTGTGGTCATCACAACGCCGGTGACGCTCATGCTGCTCAGCCGCGCCGTGATCCATCGCGACACGACGCAGGACAGCAAGGAGCTGCCTTCATCTTCCGACCCCGATTGAGGCCGGTAGACATCATGCTTGAGGGTGCGGAAAGGGCGTTTTCGGCTTTTCCGCAGTGCAGAACGGGGAAATTCAGCGGCTTCTTTCCAGAAGGGCCGCCATCGTTTTTCGGACGGACGGATTGAGCTTTTTCGGGTTCGCTTAAAGACTCATATCCTCTTGTTCGGTCACGATATTCGCTCTTTCCCGAATCTGAAGCATATTGCCTGCGGCCTGTTGGGTTCGGAAGGAGCGGCTGGTGGCATTTGGAGGAGTGCTTACTGGCTGCGGCCAATTGTCCGGATGCGGCGCATCGATGGTCAGACGGATTGAAGGTTTTCATCATTTAGATTATCTGGATTTCAGTAATTTCTGAAAATTCAGAAAGTACGGGAGAGAGAATTTTGGAATTGTCGCCAATCGTTCAGTCGTTCGTGCTCCACTTTGGAGAGATGGGCAGCCGTTGGGGCATCAATCGCACGGTGGGGCAGATTTACGCGCTGCTCTACCTGTCGCCCCAGCCGATGTGCGCCGACGAGATCGTCGACGCACTCGGCGTGTCACGCTCGAATGTCTCCATGGGCATACGCGAACTGCAAGGCTGGAATCTTGTGCTGCTGAAGCACATTCCCGGCGACCGTCGCGATTTCTTCACGACGCCGGATGACGTCTGGCAGATTCTGCGTACGCTTGCCGAAGAGCGCAAGAAGCGCGAGATCGATCCGACACTGTCGGTTCTGCGCGAAGTGCTGATGGAAGCGCCGCAGGATGACAGCGACCGCTACGCTCAGGAGCGCATGAAAGACATGTACAGCCTGATCGAGCGGCTGACCAATTGGTACGACGACGTGAAGAAGCTCGATACCGACCGTCTTACAAGCCTTCTGGCGCTGGGCGCGAAGGTGACCCGCTTCCTCGAAACCACCGACAGGATTGTGGCTTTGGGGCGCGGACGAACATCGGCCAAGAAGGAGCCAAAGCGAGATTGACATCTGATGTCCCCCAAACGGAGCAACTGGCGGAAAATCTGACGCCAGACGACGGAAAGGCGCAAAGCGGCAAAGGCCGCCCACGGTCTTCCAAGCGTCGTTCTCAGCGCCGGACGGTTCCGGCCATGCTTCGGCGGGGGCAAATCTTCAGGCACTGGCAGCGCTTTTGTGGCTGCCGCAGGCCGGGCTGATAGCCTATGCCAGCGGGCGGCTCGCCGATACCGGTTTCGACAATCGGATTTACTATGCGGCACTTGGCATATTCGTGCTGGGTTGCCTGCGCAGTCTGATTGACGGTGCTGGTGCGGCCAAGGCGTTTGACGCTGCCCGTGCTGAACTGACAGCCTTGCGCGAGCGCGCTTTTGCAGCGCTTTCCAGCCGGTCGCCGCTCGACACCGCCCGGCCATCGTCGGGTGAAGCTGCAAGTATTCTCGCCGAACAGGCGGAAATGGTCGTGCCTTATCTGTCGCGTTTTGTGCCGGTGCGCATTCGGGTCATGCTGGTGCCGCTGGCGATCCTGCTGGCCGTCTTCTGGTTTTCGTGGGCGGCGGCGCTTGTTCTCCTGATTGCAGCACCGCTGATTCCGATCTTCATGGCGCTCATTGGCTGGCGGGCAAAAGCTGCCAGCGAAAAGCAGCTGGTGGCGCTTGGCGGCATGAATGGTTTTCTGCTGGACCGGCTGCGCGGTCTGACGACCATCCGCAGTTTTCATGCCGTGGATGCGACAGCCACGCGGCTGCGTGATAATGCCGAGACCCTGCGTACAAAGACAATGAAGGTTCTCCGGATTGCTTTCCTGTCGTCCGCAGTGCTGGAGCTTTTTGCAGCGCTTGGCGTTGCCATGGTCGCCGTCTATATCGGGTTTCACCTACTTGGCACCTTGCAGTTCGGCGCATGGGGACAGAAGCTGACGCTGGGCGAAGGCCTGTTCATCCTGTTGCTTTCTCCTGCTTTCTTCGAACCTTTGCGCGACCTTTCCGCCGTCTGGCACGACCGTGCGTCAGGTGAAGCTGCAATCGATGCATTGGAGAATCTGAGCCGTCATGCCATGCCGGTTGTTGGCGGCAGCGGTGTCGCGGCGAACGAACTGACGGAAACAGACCCGACCGTTCAACTACACGATGTCGGTTTTCAATATCCGGCAGGGCCTGCGGTTTTAACAGGCTTCAACCTGGCAATCGAAGCGGGCGAACACGTCGCTCTGCTTGCGCCAAGTGGTTACGGCAAGTCTACCATTCTGGCGTTGATTGCCGGACTGGCTGCGCCGGAGACCGGCGCGATAAGAATTGGCGGAATCGCCATGGCTCCTGAAAATGCAATGTCCCTGCGCCAACGCATGAGCTGGATCGGCCAAAAGCCGCATATATTCGCGGGCTCCGCGCGCCACAATATCACGCTCGGACGCGAAACCACTGTCAGCCCCACCGCCTCGATCATCGAAGATATGGCGCTGGCGCATGTTGTGGGCATCACCGGCAATGGTGTTATCGGCGAGAACGGTGCCGGGCTTTCTGGCGGCGAGGCGTTGCGGCTTGCACTGGCGCGCATCGCGGTCGATCCTAAGGCCGATATTATCCTTGCCGACGAGCCGACGGCCCATCTCGACCAAGAGACGGCCAAGCATATTGCGGACAGCCTGTTGCGATTGGCCAAGGGCAAGACCCTGATTGTCGCTACCCATGATGAGGGACTGGCGCGCAAAATGGACCGCATCATACGCTTGGCTGACAATCAAGATAGTGATCCGTTGTGGCAGAGGAGGGCAGCCGAATGAACGGTCTGCAAGCACTCCGCCCGATCCTGCGCCTGTTTTTCAGAACCAAAGGTTCCGCCCTTTATGCAGGCATTGCCGCGGCTACGGTCACGGTGTTGGCTGGCATCGCGCTGCTCGGTCTTTCCGGTTGGTTCATTACGGCAACCGCCATTGCGGGCCTCAGCCTTGCAACCGCCATCGTGTTCGACGTTTTCGCACCAGCTGCCGGTATAAGGTTTCTCGCGATCGTGCGCACAGGCGCGCGTTACCTCGAACGCCTTGTCACCCACGACGCCACACTCGCCATTCTGGCGGCGCTGCGCGAAACGCTGTTTCGCAGCTGGGCAAAACCGGCAGCGGCCAATGCGCTGTTGAAGCGCCCGGCACGGCTTCTGTTCCGCTTGACTGCGGATATCGATGCGCTGGATTCGCTTTATCTGCGTGTCGTCGTGCCGATTGGCGCCGCGCTCGCAACCGCGCTTGTGGCTGGCATAGCGCTTGCACTGATGCACCCGCTGTTCGGACTTGCTGTTGCACTTCTCCTTCTTCTCGTCGGATTGAGCCTGCCGTTATTGGCTGCACGACGTTCGGAAAAGCCGATGCGCAGGCGCGCCAAGGGCACGGAAGCATTGCGCGCCCGCACGGTCGATCTTGTTGCGGGCCAGACGGAACTGCTGATGGCCGGGCGGATGCAGGGACAAAATGAAGCGCTTATCCGGGCTGACAGTTATGTGGCGGCGTCTGACCGCACACTGAACCGCGTCGAGATCAGAACCGGCGCGGGGCTTGGGGTGGCCCATGCCGCACTTTTGGCTGGCGGCCTTATTGGCGCTGGCTGGCTGGTGCAGGCGGGGACAATCGGCGCTCCGGTTGCAGCTTTGGCGATGCTGGTTATTCTTGGCGCAATGGAGCCTTTCGCGGCGCTACGGCGCGGCGCGATGGAACTTGGCCGCACCATTCTGGCTGCCCGGCGCGTTGGCCCGCAATTGCGTGATGAGAAGGTGGTTGCCGGTCTACCTACGCCGCCGGATGGTTTGGCAATACAGCTTCAAAACCTGTCTGTTCGCCATGACGATGCAGCCGTCGATGCCCTGAAATCCATCAATCTTACCGTCGAAGAGGGCGAGCGCGTCGCCATCGTTGGCACCAGCGGTGCAGGGAAATCGACGCTGTTCAACGTGCTCGCAGGTGAAATCGCGGTGAAGGACGGCAGCGCTAGAGTGCTGGCCAGTTGTTTGCTGACCCAGCGCACAGAGCTTTTTCAGGATAGCCTTCGCGATAATCTGCGGCTCGCCAAACCGGACGCCGATGATGCGGCGCTGATGCAGGCTTTGCAGACCGCTGGTCTCGGAGAATTCGTCGAAACCCTGCCGAGCGGTCTCGACACGATGCTGGGCGAGGGCGGTCTGGGATTATCCGGCGGGCAGGCGCGGCGTCTTGCTCTGGCGCGCCTGTTATTAAGCGAATCGTCCTTATGGCTTCTCGACGAACCGACCGAGGGGCTCGACGGGGCGACGGCCGAAGATGTGCTGGCGCGGTTGCGGGCGCAGTCGGGCGGACAAACCTTGCTTGTCGCCACACATATCCAGCGCGAAGCGCGGATTTGCGACCGGATCATTGTTTTGAATCAAGGCGCTCTAGTTGAGTCTGTGCGCATGAGTGACCAGCGTTTCGGTGAGATACTCAATACCATGAGGTAAGCCGGGCGGGCGAAGGTCCATCTATCAGGGGCTTTGCCAACACATGAGAATGGAAACGGCGGGCGGTCTTTATCCGATCTTCGTTTCAAACGGGCAATGTCATGACCACGCCCGTTACGCGAAAGCGCGTCGCGTCTGCCAATTAATGCGACGTGCAAAATGAACTCGTTTTGGTCGCATTCTGCGATGCCGGGGATTTTTCCGGCCGCAAATGCTCTAGGAGGGCCGGGGATTACCGGCTGAAAAAGATGGAACTCGATATTGTCTCCCTGTCGCGATTGCAGTTTGCAATCACGGCACTTTATCACTTCCTCTTCGTACCTCTGACGTTGGGTCTTTCCGTGCTGCTGGCCATCATGGAAACCGTTTATGTGATGACGGGGCGACTCATCTGGCGACAGATGACGAAATTCTGGGGTACTCTGTTTGGCATCAACTTCGCGATCGGTGTCGCGACGGGCATTGTGATGGAATTCCAGTTCGGCATGAACTGGAGCTATTACAGCCATTATGTGGGCGATATTTTCGGCGCCCCGCTGGCCATTGAAGGCCTGATGGCCTTCTTCCTCGAAGCGACCTTTGTGGGTCTGTTCTTCTTTGGTTGGGACCGTCTTTCCAAGGTGGGCCATCTGATCGCGACCTATGCCGTCGCGGCGGGATCGAATTTCTCCGCCTTGTGGATTCTCATCGCCAATGGCTGGATGCAGAACCCGGTCGGATCGGCCTTCAATCCCGAAACCATGCGCATGGAAATCACCGATTTCTTCGCGGTTCTGATGAACCCGGTGGCGCAGGCCAAATTCGTACATACGGTTTCAGCCGGTTATGCGACTGCATCGGTGTTCGTTCTGGGGGTTTCCGCCTGGTATCTCCTGAAAGGACGCTCGGTTGAGCTCGCCAAGCGTTCGATGACGGTTGCCGCATCGTTCGGTCTGGCCGCTTCGCTTTCCGTCGTCGTTCTGGGCGATGAAAGCGGTTATCTGGCCAACGAACACCAGAAGATGAAGATCGCCGCCATCGAAGCTATGTGGGAAACGGAACCGGCACCCGCGCCGTTTACCGCTTTCGGCATCCCGGACCAGCAGGCGCGCGAAACCCATTTCGCAGTGCAAATTCCGTGGGTCATGGGGTTGATCGGCACGCGTTCGCTAACTACGCCGATCCAGGGCATCAACGAACTGGTTCAGAATGCGGAGAACCATATCCGCAACGGTATCGTCGCCTATGATGCGTTGCAGAAAATCCGTGCCGCTGGCGACACCAGTGCGGTGCCACAGGATGTGAAGGACGTTTTCGCCGACAACAGCCAATGGCTGGGCTATGCGCTTCTTCTGAAGCGTTATGTGGACGATCCGCGCACGGCTACCGACGAACAGATCACCAAGGCCGCAAACGACACGGTTCCGGGTGTTCTGCCGCTGTTCTGGGCATTCCGCATCATGGTTGCCATCGGTTTCGCCTTGATCTTGCTGACTGGCACGTTCTTTGTGCTGTCGGCGCGGCGCAAGCTTGATCAGCATCGCTTCCTTTTGAAAGTGGCGGTCTTTGCAATTCCGCTGCCGTGGATCGCTGCCGAAATGGGCTGGATCGTCGCCGAATTCGGACGTCAGCCATGGATTATCGAAGGCATTCTGCCGACAGCAGTTGCCGTCTCCAATCTCGGCGCGTCGACGGTTCTGCTCACCATCATCGGCTTTGTCGCGATCTACACAGTCCTGTTCATCATCGAAATGGGCCTGATGATCCGCGCTATCAAAGCCGGGCCGGAACCCGACAGCAAACCTGAAGCCATGCTTGCACCTGCCAGCATTGCGCCAGCGGAGTAAGGACCATGATACTCAGCGAATTGTTGGACTATGAAACCCTTCGCATCATCTGGTGGGTACTGCTCGGCGTGCTGCTGATCGGCTTTGCCGCGATGGACGGGTTTGATTTGGGCGTGGATATTCTGATGCCGCTCGTCGGCAAAACGGATGTCGAGCGTCGCGTCATCATCAACACGATCGGCCCAGTCTGGGAAGGCAATCAGGTCTGGCTGATCCTCGGCGGCGGCGCAATCTTCGCCGCCTGGCCACCGCTCTATGCGGTGTCCTTCTCGGGCTTCTATCTGGCGATGTTCGTTATCCTGTTTGCCCTCATCCTGCGCCCGGTTGGTTTCAAATACCGCTCGAAGCGTGAGGGCAAGGCATGGCGTCGCGGCTGGGACATTGCCCTGTTCATCGGCGGGTTTGTACCGGCTCTGATCTTCGGCGTCGCAGTCGGCAATGTGTTGCAGGGCGTACCGTTCCGTCTCAACGATGATCTCCAGATATTCTATGAGGGTTCGTTCTTCGGTCTGCTCAACCCGTTTGCACTTGTGTGCGGCGTGTTGTCGGTCACCATGCTGTCGATGCATGGCGCCTCGTGGCTGGTCCTCAAAACTACCGGAGAAATTCAGCAACGAGCGCGGCGTTATGGCAGCATCGCCGCACTTCTCACGCTCGTTCTTTATGCTCTGGCCGGTGTTGCCAGCTGGTTCTGGGTGTCGGGCTACCGGATCACAAGCGCCGTCGTTACCGATGGACCTTCCAATCCGCTGCGCAAGACGGTGGAGCTGGATCACAGCGCATGGTTTGCCAACTATGCGAATTATCCGATCCTGCTGATTGCTCCGGCGCTTGGCATTCTGGGCGCGATTGCGGTGTTTCTGACACTGCGTGGCGGACGTGAAGTTGCTCCGCTTCTGCTGGGCAAGCTCACGATCTTCGGCATCATCTCGTCGGTCGGTGTGTCTATGTTCCCGTTCATTCTGCCGTCTTCGCTCGATCCCCGGGCAAGCCTGACGGTTTGGGATTCGTCTTCCAGCCACATGACCTTGTTCATTATGCTGGTCGTAACGCTCATCTTCCTGCCGATCATCGTTGCCTACACGTCCTGGGTTTACCGGGTGCTGTGGGGCAAGGTGGACAAGGATATGATCGAAGACGAGAGCAACCACGCTTATTGATCGGGCAGCGGGCGGCTTAGCCGCCCGCGCCTTTCAATCTAAGAAAGGAAAGCAATATGTGGTATTTTTCCTGGCTTCTGGGCTTGCCGCTCGCCGCAGCTTTCGCTGTGCTCAATGCCATGTGGTATGAACTGATGGACGACCGGGCACGCAAGCGTCTTGCAGCCGATCCGACTGCAGATCTGGCACACCAAGGTACGAAGCATCACTAACAAACGGAGCGGCCCGGAAACGGGCCGTTTTCTTTATGGGCTGATATTGGTCTTAGGCCGATGGTATCGAGAGTTCCGCTACGAAATCATAGGCATCACCACGATAGAGCGATTTGGTGAACTCGACCGCGCGGCCTGATGCGAGATAGGAAATACGCTCGATGGACAAACCGGCATCGCCGGTCTTGACGCCGAGTATCCGGGCATCGGGGTCCTTGATGTTGCAGGCGGAGATGCGCTGCACGGCGCGTACCGGACGAAAGCCGGTACGTCCGAGTTCGGCATAGAGCGATCCCTTGACTGCATCGGGATCGGGCAAAACTTCGCTCGACAAGCTGGCGCGCTCGATAGCCAGCGGAAGATCGCTTGCCATGCGCAAACGGCCAAGTCGCGCAACCCGGGTTTCGGATGAAACGCCAAGCTTCATCATTTCTTCGGGCGACGGATAATAGAGGCCGCGTTCCAGCCATTTGGATTGGGTGGCGATGCCGCGCCGCGCCATGTCTTCGGTAAAAGATGTGAGCATGGAAAGCGACTGCTGCACCCGCTCGCTCGGGCGCACAACAAAAGTGCCGGAGCCGTGACGACGCACCAGAAGTCCCGATTTGACGAGATCGTCCACCGCCTTGCGCACAGTTACGCGGCTGATATTAGCATATTCCGCAATGTCACGTTCGGGCGGCAGCGCCTCGCCATCGGCAAGATGTCCGGCACGAATCGCTGCCTCCAGCGACTGGCGCAGCTGCATGTAAAGCGGTCCCGCGCCAGAAGTTGGCGCAGTGCCCTGAAGGTTTTTGGGGAGAAAGGCGCTGAAATTGCCGCTCATGCACGCGCCTCATCCTTGTGGCCGTAGCGCTTGAGCGCGAGCTGCAAAGCTCCGGTCAAAGCGTCCGCTGCCGGTTGAACAATGAGCTTCTGCTGGCTTGCGGGGAGCCACTCCACATAAAGCGGCGCCATCCCGCCCAACAAACTGATCCGTTCCGCGCCCTGAGCAATCAACATGTCCAGCGTTTCGCTGACATAGCCTGCCGAGCGTTGCAGAAGCATGCGCGCGGTCTCATCGCCATTAGCAGCATATTGGAAAATACGCGGAGCATATTTGCCGAAATCGCCCGGCTTTGCCGTCCAGGCGAATTCAACCAGATTGTCGGGATTATTGCCGAACTCATTGAGCACGTCTGTTGTCAGGCGGCTGCGGGGATGAATGCCGTCATGCACCAGCAGGCATTCTTGCAACAAGCTTTGTCCAAGCCGCGCGCCGCTGCCAAGATCGCTGAGCGGAAACCCCCAGCCACCGACCGAATGAATTCGTTCGTGCTGCCGGACGATATAGGCCGTTCCGGTGCCTAAAATGGCCACGATCCCGTCCTGATCGCCAAGCGCACCCTGCAATGCGATAAGACCGTCGAACTCGACATTGGCGTGAGCAAAGGGGAGGCCGCGTTCAATAGGCAGGCCCGCGCCTTGGACATTGCCGCCAGCAAGTCCGAGCACCGCATGGCTTTCGTCATAGTGGCTTTGGTCCAGCCCCGCATCGGCGAAGGCATTGTCTATGGCTGCACGTACATTGACGAGCGAAGTCTGCGGATCAGTGACAATATTGGCCGATCCGCTGCGTCCCGTTCCGAGAATCGCACCGTTGCCATCTGCCACCACAGCGCGGCATCCGGTGCCGCCCCCGTCCACGCCAATGAAAAACTCTGCCATGAGATACCTCCAGCTTGAAGATACCAAAAAAATACCATTAACCAAGCAGATTTATCGGAGACGAGCAAATTTGATTAATGCGTTGATAAAGTGAGGTAAATTATCTTGCCTCCAATTTTTATGCGAGAATTTCGTAAACTTCGCTGGACAATTGGTACGTTTTTGGCATTAAATTCAATCAAAGGGGAGCGCAATGCCGCCAGGGGTCGCCAAAGGTTGTTAACAGGCGAGGGTCGCGCGGAAATGGGATGGAGCGAAGACCGGCGGAGCCGGCACTTATCCCGTACCGTGATGGGCCATCGTTATTAACGTGGTGTATCGCAATGGACAGGCGTATCTCGCCTCTTTTGTGCGTCTGCGTTCAAAAAAACGGGAGAAGGTCAAATGGTTCGCAATACCTTGAAATTCATGCTGCTGGGTTCGACGCTGCTGGCGTCGGGTTCTGCCGCATTGGCTCAGGACGTCACGCTGACGGTTGAAAGCTGGCGTAACGACGATCTGCAAATCTGGCAGGAAAAGATCATTCCGGCCTTTGAAGCAAAGAATCCGGGCATCAAAATCAATTTCGCGCCAAGCGCGCCGACAGAATATAACGCCGCTCTCAATGCCAAGCTGGATGCTGGCTCGGGCGGCGATCTGATTTCATGCCGTCCGTTCGACACTTCGTTGGAGCTGTTCAACAAAGGCAAGCTTGCCGATCTCACCGATCTGGAAGGCATGAAGAATTTTTCCGACGTCGCCAAGTCCGCATGGACCACCGACGATGGCAAGAAAGCTTTCTGCGTGCCGATGGCTTCGGTCATTCACGGCTTCATCTATAATCAGGAAGCCTTTGACAAGCTCGGCCTGAAGGCTCCGGCGACCGAAGCCGAGTTCTTCGACGTGCTTGAGAAGATCAAGGCGGACGGCACTTATATCCCGATGGCCATGGGCACGAAGGATATGTGGGAAGCCGCGACCATGGGCTACCAGAATATCGGTCCGACCTACTGGAAGGGTGAGGAAGGCCGCAAGGCGTTGATCGCTGGCGAGCAGAAGCTGACCGACGAGCCATGGGTTGAGCCGTTCAAGGTTCTTGCCAAGTGGAAGGATTATCTGGGCGACGGTTTTGAAGCACAGACCTATCCGGACAGCCAGAATCTCTTCACGCTCGGTCGCGCCGCGATTTATCCGGCAGGTTCGTGGGAAATTGGCCTGTTCAACACGCAGGCGCAGTTCAAGATGGGCGCATTCCCGCCGCCGGTTAAGAATGCAGGCGACAGCTGCTACATCTCGGATCACAACGATATCGGTCTCGGCCTGAATGCTTCGAGCAAGAATGCCGAACAGGCCAAAGTGTTCCTGAACTGGGTGGCTTCGCCGGAATTCGCGGAAATCTACGCAAACGCGCTGCCGGGCTTCTTCAGCCTGAATTCGACGGCTGTGAAGATGTCCGATCCGCTGGCACAGGAATTCGTGTCCTGGCGCGAAAAGTGCAAGCCGACGATCCGTTCGACCTACCAGATCCTGTCGCGCGGCACGCCGAACCTGGAAAACGAAACCTGGGTTCAGTCAGCTAACGTCATCAACGGCACTGTAACGCCGGAAGATGCCGCCAAGAAGCTGCAGGAAGGCCTCGACAGCTGGTACAAGCCTGCGAAGTAATATGATCATTCACGGGCGGCTTTGCTTGAGGGCAGGCCGCCCGTGTGCATTTTCGATGCCGAACAGACTTGCAAGGCGCCTAACAGGCAGTTTTTCTTTCGCGCATTACGCGATCCATGTCAGTCTCACGGCAAAAGAATGTTCGCAAGAACCGCATAAGCCGAAGAACAGCGAGTGTTGATGAGCCAGTCTGCCGACCTGCCAATCATTGAGCAAAAACGCCCGAGGCGATGGCACATTCTTGTGTTCCTGTTGCCTTGCGTGCTGGTTTATACGCTCGTCATGGTGCTGCCACTGATCGAGACATTGCGGCAAGCGTTCTTCAATGTCGTGGACGGGCAGCGCGTCTTTGTCGGCTTTGCCAATTTCCAGACGCTTTTCGGCGATGCAAACTGGTCGCGTGATTTCTGGAATGCGTTGAAAAACAACGTCATATTCTTCTGTATTCATATGCTGGTTCAAAACCCGATCGGCATTTTGCTGGCAGCCATGCTGTCGCTGCCGAGATTGCGTTTTGCCGCCTTCTATCGCACGGCGATCTTTCTGCCGACGCTACTCTCCTTCGTGATTGTCGGCTTTATCTGGAAGCTTATCCTGTCGCCGATCTGGGGCGTTGCGCCATGGATGATGGATCTGGTGGGCATGAAATGGGCCTTTGGGCCATGGCTCGGCAAGGCCGAAACAGCACTGGTCACGGTGTCGCTTGTTTCCGTCTGGCAGTTCGTCGGTATTCCAATGATGTTGATCTACGCGGCGTTGCTCAATATTCCCGATGAAATCATCGAAGCTGCCGAATGCGATGGCATTACCGGCTGGAGCCAGTTCTGGAAGATCAAGCTGCCGCTCATTCTGCCATCGATTGGCCTGATCTCGGTCATGACTTTTGTTGCGAATTTCAACGCGTTCGACCTGGTCTATTCGATGCAGGGCGCACTCGCGGGGCCGGACAAGGCGACCGACATTCTGGGCACCTTCCTGTACCGCACCTTCTTCGGCTTCCAGTTGCAGCTTGGCAATCCGTCCATGGGCGCCACCATCGCCGCCGTGATGTTCCTCATCATCCTCGCCGGTGTGTCGCTCTATCTGTTCGGCATCCAGCGTCGCATGCGCCGCTATCAATTCTGAGGAGCGAGAAATCATGTCGAAAGCACGCACTTCGCCCCTTCGCACAACGTTCGTTCATGCGGCATTGATCATCTATATGCTTGTCGCCGTCTTTCCGGTGGCGCTGACGTTGATCAATTCCTTCAAGGACCGCAACGCGATTTTTCGCACGCCGCTGCAGTTTCCGACACCGGAAAGCTTTAGCCTGATCGGCTATGAAACGGTTCTGAAACAGGGCTCGTTCCTGACCTATTTCCAGAACAGCACCATTGTCACGGTGGCGAGCATCTTCTTCGTCATCCTGTTTGGCGCCATGGCTGCCTTTGCCCTGTCGGAATATCGGTTCAAGGGCAACACGCTAATGGGGCTTTATCTGGCCATCGGCATCATGATCCCGATCCGGCTCGGTACGGTTGCATTGTTGCAGGGCATGGTCGCGGTGGGGCTTGTCAACAGCCTGACCTCGCTGATCCTCGTCTATACGGCTCAAGGCTTGCCGCTTGCCATCTTCATCCTGTCCGAATTCATGCGAACTGTGTCCGACGATCTGAAAAATGCCGGGCGAATAGACGGCATGTCGGAATATGCGATCTTCTTCAAGCTGGTGCTGCCGCTGATCCGGCCTGCCATGGCGACGGTCGCCGTCTTCACCATGATTCCGATCTGGAACGACCTCTGGTTCCCGCTGATCCTTGCGCCCGGCGAAGCCACCAAGACGGTCACGCTCGGCTCGCAGCTTTTCATCGGCCAGTTCGTCACCAACTGGAACGCGGTTCTGGCGGCGCTGTCGCTGGCAATGTTCCCGATCCTCGTCCTCTACGTCCTCTTCTCGCGGCAATTGATCCGCGGCATTACTGCCGGAGCTGTTAAATGAGTTCATCAACCCAACAGGCCCCGGTCCGCGTCCTGTCCGCCGGTCTCGGCAATATGGGCCGCAGCCATGCGCTGGCCTATCACCGCAATCCGGGCTTCGAGATCGTCGGTCTTGTGAATCGCACCAAAGTTGCGGTTCCGGATGAACTTGCCGGTTATGAAATTCATCCGTCGTTTCACGAGGCATTGGCCGAGTTGAAGCCGGACATGGCCTGCATTGCCACCTATTCGGAAAGCCATGCGGATTACGCTGTGGCCGCGATGGAGCAGGGCGCGCATGTCTTTGTCGAAAAGCCGCTGGCGACGACGGTGGAAGATGCACGCCGCGTCATCGACTGCGCGCGGGCCAACGGACGCAAGCTCGTCATCGGTTATATTCTGCGCCATCATCCGTCCTGGATGCGGCTGATCTCCGAAGCACGCCAGCTTGGCGGTCCTTATGTCTTCCGTATGAACCTCAACCAGCAGTCGAGCGGCGCGACCTGGGAAACGCACAAGAACCTGATGAACACCACATCGCCGATTGTCGATTGCGGTGTGCATTATGTGGATGTCATGTGCCAGATCACCGATGCCAAGCCGGTGGAAGTGCGCGGCATGGGCCTGCGCCTTTCCGATGAAATCAAGCCGGACATGTATAATTACGGTCATCTTCAGGTGTTTTTCGATGACGGCACGATTGGCTGGTACGAGGCGGGCTGGGGGCCGATGATGTCGGAAACGGCCTTCTTCGTGAAGGATGTCATATCGCCGAATGGCTGCGTCTCCATCGTCATGAACGAGGCCGTCACCAAGTCCGACGATGTGGATGCACACACAAAAACCTCGACCATCCGCATCCATCGTGCCGAACGCGGGGCGGACGGCAAATTCCTCAAACCCGATACGGATCTTTCCATGTCCGACGAGCCGGGCCATCAGGAATTGTGCGAACGCGAGCAGGCTTACATGCTGAAGGCCATTCGCGAGGATATCGATCTCAACCGCCATATGGATGACGCGCTGCAATCGCTGCGCATCTGTCTCGCCGCTGACGAAAGCGTGCGTCTCGGCCAGCCTGTCAAACTATAAGGAATTGCTTCGTGGGATCGCTTCTCCTCAAATCGGTACATAAGAGCTACGGTGCGCAGGCTGTTCTGAAAGATATCAATCTGGAAGTGCGCGACGGCGAGTTCATCATTTTCGTCGGTCCTTCCGGCTGCGGAAAATCGACGCTTTTGCGCTCGATTGCCGGCCTTGAAGATGTTTCGTCGGGTCAGGTGCTGATCAACGACAAGGACGTGACCGTCATCCCGCCTTCCAAGCGCGGCATCGCGATGGTGTTCCAGTCTTATGCGCTTTATCCGCATCTGACGGTGAAGGACAATATGGGCCTTGGCCTGAAACAGTCCGGCGCGCCGAAGGAGCAGATTGAAAGCCGCGTTACGCGCGCTTCATCCATGCTGTCGCTTGATCCCTATCTGGCACGACGTCCGGCGGAACTGTCGGGCGGCCAGCGCCAGCGCGTCGCTATCGGTCGCGCGCTCGTGCGTGACCCGGAACTGTTCCTGTTTGACGAGCCTTTATCCAATCTCGATGCCGCGTTGCGCGTGCAAACGCGTCTCGAAATTGCCAAGCTGCATCGTGAGTTGAAGGCGACGATGATCTATGTCACCCACGATCAGGTCGAGGCGATGACGCTTGCTGACCGCATCGTGGTGCTGAATGCGGGTCGGATTGAACAGATCGGCTCGCCGATGGAGCTTTATAACAAGCCTGACAATCTGTTCGTGGCAGGCTTCATCGGGTCGCCGCAGATGAATTTCGTCGAAGCGGGCCGTATCGGTGAAACGGGCGCGAAGACCATCGGCATCCGTCCGGAACATCTCGGCGTCAGCCGCGAAAGCGGCAAATGGAAGGGCAAGGTCATTCACGCCGAACATCTTGGTGCGGATACCATTCTTTATGTGGAAACCGAAGCGGCGGGACTCATCACCGTTCGCCTGTTTGGTGAACACCATTATACGGAAGATGACATCATCTTCGTGTCGCCGGAAGCGGACAAGACGCATCGCTTTGACGATGACGGCAAGGCTGTCCGCTAAACCATTCGACATTCGATGAAATTGAACCGCGCTTGTTTCAAGCGCGGTTTTTTGTGCCCGCGAGAATCAGGTTCCCGGATCGCATTTTCTGTGAGTTTTATCATCGCGACGCGGTGGACAAAGTGCCTCAGGCACTATCGGATGAAGCGGATATCGCTCGATAGAGTACCAGATGGTACTGACGCATTCGTCAATGCTGCGTAAGAAAATTGCGCGCATGACCGCCGAAACATTCCATATCAAATCCTATATAAAACATGGAAATACACTTATTTCATTGACCTCATGAAGCGATGCATTTTCAGGTAGGAGAACTAAACTTCAGGATCACCTCTCGAGGCCATGAAAATAATCTTGCTTTATTTTGTAACCCGTATCACCCTGAATGACAGTGAAATCGGAGGAGGAAAACCGGCTTCACGTCGCATGGGAGGAATGCGGTCAATCTGTGTTTGAAAGGCCACCCGGAAACCGGGTTTTGAAGAAGCCTGTTCGCCGGACCCAAACAGAATTCCACCCGTTCGACATTCAGTGCCAGTTTTGCGAGGCCAGTTCTTGGCCCATTGCGAGGTATGCCCGCATGAGCGACGATGTCGTACTATCCCTGCATGTTCCCGAACCGGAATGGCGGCCCGGCGATGCGCCGGATTTCTCCCATGTCAAAATTCCTCGTGCTGGCAGTGTCAGAAGACCGGAAATAGACGAAAAGCCGGAAGCGATGCGCGATCTGGCTTTCAGCATCATTCGCGTGCTCAATCGCGAAGGCGAGGCGGTTGGTCCGTGGGCCGGGACGCTCACCGATGACGAGCTGAAAGACGGTCTGCGCCACATGATGATCCTGCGTGCCTATGATGCGCGTATGATGATGGCGCAACGTCAGGGCAAGACGTCGTTCTACATGCAGCATCTGGGCGAGGAGGCAGTCAGCTGCGCCTTTCGCAAGGCGCTGCGCAAGGGCGACATGAATTTCCCCACCTATCGGCAGGCCGGACTTCTGATTGCTGATGATTATCCGCTCGTCACCATGATGAACCAGATTTTCTCCAACGAGCAGGACCCGCTGAAGGGCCGCCAGCTTCCGGTGATGTATTCCTCCAAGGAACACGGCTTCTTCACCATTTCCGGCAATCTCGCGACGCAATATACGCAGGCTGTCGGCTGGGCGATGGCCTCGGCAATCAGCCACGACACCAAAATTGCCGCCGCATGGATCGGCGACGGCTCGACGGCTGAAAGCGACTTTCACGCAGCCCTTGTGTTCGCCTCGACCTACAAGGCGCCTGTGGTGATGAACATCGTCAACAACCAGTGGGCGATTTCGACATTTCAGGGGATTGCACGCGGTGGCTCCGGTACTTTCGCGGCGCGCGGGCATGGTTTCGGCATTCCGGCGCTGCGCGTTGACGGCAATGACTATCTGGCCGTTCACGCTGTTGCCAAATGGGCGGTCGAGCGCGCGCGGCGCAATCTTGGCCCAACGATCATTGAATATGTGACCTATCGCGCTGGCGGCCATTCCACTTCGGACGACCCGTCCGCTTATCGCCCCAAGGCGGAAAGCGATGCATGGCCGCTTGGCGATCCGATCTTGCGACTGAAGAACTATCTGATCTTGCGCGGCGTCTGGTCGGAAGACCGCCACAAGCAGGCGGAAGCGGAAGTGATGGACCTTGTCGTCAGCGCGCAGCGCGAGGCGGAAGCCATTGGCACCCTGCATGACGGGCGCAAACCGTCCATGCGCGACATGTTCGAGGATGTTTACGCAGAAACGCCGCCGCATCTTGTTCGCCAGCGTCAGGAAGCGGGGTTCTGATCAATGACCAAGATGACTATGCCCAGAATGACAATGATCGAGGCGATCCAAAATGCCCACGACATTGCCATGGAGCGCGACAAGAACGTGGTCGTGTTCGGTGAGGATGTCGGCTATTTCGGCGGCGTGTTTCGCTGCACCGCCGGTTTGCAGAAGAAATACGGCAAGGAGCGCTGTTTCGATGCGCCGATCAGCGAGCTTGGTATTGTCGGCACGGCAATTGGCATGGCGGCTTACGGCTTGCGCCCATGCATCGAGGTGCAGTTCGCGGATTATGTCTATCCGGCCTATGACCAGATTGTTTCCGAAGCCGCCCGTCTGCGCTATCGCTCGGCGGGCGAGTTCACATGCCCCATCGTGATCCGCATGCCATCCGGTGGCGGTATTTATGGCGGGCAAACCCACAGCCAAAGCCCGGAAGCGCTTTTCACCCATGTGTCGGGCTTGAAGACGGTCATGCCGTCCACACCAGCCGACGCCAAAGGCCTGCTGCTTGCAGCCATTGAAGATCCCGATCCGGTGATCATGTTCGAGCCGAAACGGCTTTATAACGGCCCCTTCGACGGCCATCACGACAAGCCGGTGACGTCGTGGAAGAAGCACGATCTGGGCGAAGTGCCGGAAGGTTATTATACGGTTCCACTCGGCAAGGCCGCCATTCGCCGCGAGGGCAGCGCGGTTACGGTGCTGGCCTATGGCACCATGGTGCATGTGGCGCTGGCCGCCGCCGAGGAAACCGGCGTCGATGCCGAAATCATCGATCTGCGCACGCTTCTGCCGCTCGATACGGAGACGATCATGGCATCGGTGCGCAAGACGGGCCGTTGCGTCATCGTGCATGAAGCAACGCTGACCTGTGGCTATGGCGCCGAACTCGCGGCACTCGTGCAACGCGATTGCTTCTATCACCTCGAAGCGCCTGTCATTCGCGTGACCGGTTGGGACACGCCTTATCCGCATGCGCAGGAATGGGCATATTTCCCCGGTCCTGATCGTGTCGGTCGCGCACTTGTGTCTATCATGGAAGCGTGAGGGGAGAGACCATGGCTCATTTTACAATCAAACTCCCCGATGTTGGCGAAGGCGTTGCCGAGGCAGAACTTGTCGAATGGCATGTGAAGGTTGGCGATATCATTCGTGAGGATGATCTTCTGGCCGCTGTCATGACTGACAAGGCGACGGTGGAAATCCCGTCATCACGCGCTGGCAAAGTCATCGCGATCAATGGCGAAGTGGGGGAAAAGATCGCCGTCGGTTCTGAACTGGTGCGGCTTGAAATCGAAGGTGCTTCCGGTGCAAGCGCGGAACCGAAGGCGGAAGAGCCAGCGCATAGTCCGATAGAGGCTGAAACGCCAAAGCCGCAGAATCCGGAAGTGCCGGTCTTGTTGCAGACGCCCGTTCCGCCAAAGCCGGCAGCACCAAAGCGTGAAACCCCGAGCCGCACTTTTGCGGGCGCTGGCCCTGTCCGGGCAGAAGGCGAAAAGCCTCTGGCCACGCCATCGGTCCGGTTGCGCGCGCGCGACGCGGGTGTCGATCTACGACGTGTTCGCGGAACCGGCCCTGCGGGCCGCATCACGCATGAAGATCTGGACGCGTTTTTTGAGGCCGAAAGCGGGGCTGCAACGGCCTTGTCCGGCTATGCCGCCGATACATCCGTTAACGAAATCAAAGTGATCGGGCTTCGGCGCAAGATCGCCGAACGAATGGCGGATGCAAAACGCCATATTCCCCATATTACCATTGTTGAGGAAGTCGATGTCACGCAGCTTGAAGAGCTACGCACCAGTCTCAACAATGAGAAGAAGGAAGGGCGTCCGCGCCTGACGTTGTTGCCATTCGTCATCCGCGCCATCGTCAAGGCGGCGAAAGAACAGCCGGGTCTCAATGCGCATTTCGATGATGAAGCCGATATTATCCGCCAGTTTGGCGGTGTGCATGTGGGCATTGCCACACAGACACCAAATGGCCTGATCGTCCCCGTGGTGCGTCATGCCGAGAGCATGACCGTTTTCGCAGCAGCTTCCGAGCTATCGCGTGTGACCGACGCCGCCCGCAACGGCACGGCAAAGCGGGAAGAACTGAGCGGCTCCACCATCACCATCACGTCGCTTGGACCGCTCGGGGCGATTGCCACGACACCGATCATCAATCGACCGGAAGTCGCGATTGTCGGCGTCAACAAGATTGCCGTGCGTCCAATGTGGGACGGAACCCAGTTCGTGCCGCGCAAGATGATGAACCTTTCATGCAGCTTCGATCATCGGGTGATCGATGGATGGGATGCGGCTGTCTTTGTGCAGAAGCTGAAAAGCCTCATCGAAACGCCTGCGATGATCTTTGTGGAAGGCTGAACTTATGAGTGAGATTAACTGCAAACTTCTGATCATCGGTGGCGGTCCCGGCGGCTATGTCTGTGGCATCCGGGCAGGGCAACTCGGCATCGACACCGTGCTGGTCGAGCGAAAGCGCCTCGGCGGCACCTGCCTCAATGTCGGCTGTATTCCGTCGAAAGCGCTGATCCATGCGGCGGATGAATTCCACCGCGTGACGCATTTCGCATCGAAAGGCGCACTCGGTATTACCGCGCAAAATCCGGCTATCGATTTTGGCAAAACGCTTGAATGGAAGGACGGCATCGTCAATCGGCTGAATAGCGGCGTCGCAGGGCTGTTGAAACGGTCGCGCGTGCGCATGTTTCAGGGGCAGGCGCGGTTCATGGACGGCAAGACCGTGCTGGTTGACACCGATACGGGCCGCCAGACCATTCATGCGGAAAATATCGTGATTGCCACCGGCTCCGTGCCGGTTGAAATCGAGGCGCTGCCCTTCGGTGGCAATATCATTTCGTCCACGGAAGCCCTGTCTCTGGGAGCGATACCGGAGAAGTTAGCTGTTGTGGGCGGTGGTTATATCGGGCTCGAAATCGGCACGGCTTACGCCAAGCTGGGTTCCAAAGTCACCGTGGTGGAAGCCACCGACCGCATCCTGCCGCAATATGATGCCGAACTGACGCGTCCCGTCATGGCACGATTGAAAGCGCTTGGCGTGGAGGTGTTGACCAGCACATCGGCCAAGGGACTGACCGCCGACGGCAAGGCGCTGGAAGTGTTGGCGGCTGACGGTTCAGCGAAACGCATCGAGGCCGACAAGGTGCTGGTGACGGTCGGGCGCAAGCCGCAGACTGACGGCTGGGGTCTGAGCGAAATCCGGCTCGATATGGATGGGCGTTTCATCCGCATTGATGATCGCTGCCGCACGTCGATGCGCGGCGTTTACGCAATTGGCGATGTCACGGGAGAGCCGATGCTGGCGCATCGCGCCATGGCGCAGGGCGAAATGGTTGCCGAGATCATCGCGGGCGGCAAGCAGGCCTGGGACAAGCGCTGCATCCCCGCCGTCTGCTTCACCGACCCGGAAATCGTAACGGTGGGACTGCTGCCCGATGAGGCGCGCAAGGCAGGCCACAATACGCAGACCGGTATTTTTCCGTTTCAGGCAAATGGCCGCGCCATGACGGTTGAGAGGGAAGACGGTTTTATCCGCGTGGTGGCGCGGGCAGACAATCACGTCATTCTGGGGATTCAGGCGGTCGGTGTCGGTATTTCTGAACTGTCGTCTGCCTTTGCGCAAGCCGTTGAAATGGGCGCGCGCCTTGAAGATATTGCTGGGACAATCCATGCACATCCGACCTTGGGCGAAGGCTTTGCCGAGGCCAGCATGAAGGCGCTTGGCCACGCATTGCATGTTTAAGCTCTGGATTTGCGCTCGTAACGCCAGACGAACACCGCAGCCCCGGCGACCATGGCTGCGAGCGCAAACCAGGTGATTGCATAGGACAGATGGCTGTTTCGGAAGGATACAACCGTCAACCCGCCGATCGGCTGGTTGCCCGGATTGGACTTGGCGTCCACATCGATGAAATAGGGTGCGACGGTGCCAAGTTTCTCTTTCGCGGCGAAAGCCGCAACATCGCGAGAGTTCCAGCTGTTCTTCTCTGGATCGTTGGGCCGCAGGAAGAACCCATCCGGCTCCGGCATGCGCAGAAGTCCGGTCACGGTCGTTTCACCGGCAATCTGCGTTTCCGGGCGGGTTGACAGATCACGCTTGTCGCCCGGCACAAAGCCGCGATTGATATAGGTCAGTGATCCATCAGCAGTGCGCAACGGCGTGAGTATCCAATAGCCGGCGCCGCGTTCGGTCAACGCACGCACAAGCACTTCCTTATCGTTCAGATAAGTGCCGGTGATGGTGACATGACGATATTCATCGTCCTTCTGATTGACATTGGCCCAGTCATCTTTGCCCGGCGCAGCAACGGGCTCGGCGTGGACGCGAGCATCCACGCGCGAGATCAGATCGAGTTTCCATTGCAAACGTTCGATCTGCCAGACGCCAAGACCCATAAAAAGCAGGAAAAACAGGCCAGCCAAAACGGCCATAAAACCGAGAAAGAAACCGGATTTCTTTTTCACGTCGTTTCCATCGGCTTCGGTCGTCATCGCACATTCCTGAATTTACTGAAACTGGAGCAATGCTCCCTCATAAACCAGCCATGCGGATTTAGATAGTTTGGAGCGGATAAAATAACAGCGCCAGCAGGCCGAGAATGGCATGTGGCGCTGATAACGAACCGACATAATATTCAATTCATGGGGCAAAATCAGGCAAGCTTGTGAACCTTGTGCCGCCGGTGCGAATAACCGCCCTTCGAACGGCGCAAAACATTGCAAACCTGCGTCTTGTCTTCAGACGGCTTTGGCATCTGCTCATGAATGCGATGCAGTATCTGCTGCGTAACTGTACGATCCTTGTCGGTAGGCCCAATGATTATGCTTTTCATCAACCATTCTCCCTGTTTTTTTGGGCACAGAGTAGCATCCGGGCTACCCCGGCCGGTCATCAAGAATGTACGAATATCCAAAGTATTAATCATAATTTACATATTGACAAGGGCATTCTTGCAACATCGCGCAAGCGCTTGAGATTGGATGAGAAAAGGCCGATTCGCTTTCGCAAACCGGCCTTTTAAAGTGATTATATCGATTAAATCAGTCGCGATTGCCCGTGAGAATCTCGCGCTTGCCGACATGGTTCGCAGGTCCGACCAGACCTTCCTTTTCCATGCGCTCGACGAGCGAGGCTGCACGGTTGTAGCCAATGCCGAGACGGCGCTGGATGTAGGAGGTTGAGCACTTCTTGTCGCGCAGCACCACTTTGACCGCCTGATCATAGACGTCGTCGCCGTCTTCGGACCCCATCGACGTCGCGTCGAAGACAGCCGCATCGGCGGTTTCTTCTTCGGCGTCCTCATCTTCCGTCACGGTTGCCAGATAATCCGGGCGACCCTGTTCCTTCAGATGATTGACGACCTGTTCCACTTCCTCGTCCGAAACGAACGGTCCATGGACGCGGACGATACGACCGCCACCGGCCATATGCAGCATGTCGCCCTGGCCGAGAAGCTGTTCGGCGCCCATTTCACCGAGAATGGTGCGGCTGTCGATTTTCGACGTAACCTGGAAGGAAATACGGGTCGGGAAGTTGGCCTTGATCGTGCCAGTGATGACATCAACGCTTGGACGCTGGGTCGCCATGATCAGGTGAATACCAGCGGCACGGGCCATCTGCGCCAGACGCTGCACCGCGCCTTCGATATCCTTGCCCGCAACCATCATCAGGTCGGCCATTTCATCGATGATGACCACGATATACGGCATGGGCGTCAGGTCGAGTTCTTCCTGAATATAGGTCGGCTCGCCGGTTTCCTTGTCGAAACCAGCCTGCACGGTGCACATGACGGTTTCGCCCTTGCCCTTGGCCGAAGCCGCACGGGCGTTGAAACCCTCGATATTGCGGACGCCGAGGCGGGCCATCTTGCGATAGCGCTCTTCCATCTCGCGCACGGCCCATTTCAGGGCAACAACGGCCTTTTTCGGGTCGGTCACGACGGGGGTGAGCAGGTGCGGAATGCCATCATAGATCGACAGTTCCAGCATCTTCGGATCGACCATGATCAGGCGGCATTCTTCCGGCTTGAACCGATAGAGCAACGACAGGATCATGGTGTTGATAGCAACCGACTTGCCCGAGCCCGTGGTGCCGGCGACCAGCAGGTGAGGCATCTTGGCGAGTTCAGCAATGATCGGCTCGCCACCAATGCCTTTGCCAAGGCAAAGCGGCAGGCGGTAATTCGATGCTTCGAAGGTGCGGGAGTCGATCATCTCGCGCAGATAGACGGTTTCGCGATTGGCATTCGGCAATTCGATGCCGATGACGTTGCGACCCGGAACCACAGCCACGCGGGCGGAGAGCGCCGACATGGAGCGGGCGATATCGTCAGCGAGGCCGATGACACGCGAGGACTTCACACCCGGAGCAGGCTCGAATTCATAGAGCGTGACCACCGGACCGGGACGGACATGGATGATCTCGCCGCGCACGCCGAAATCTTCCAGCACGCTTTCCAGCAGACCTGCGCTGCGTTCCAGCATTTCCTGCGTGATGACATTGCCATCCAGTGCGGGCGGCATTTGCAGCAACTCGCGTGGCGGGAATTCGTACTCGCCGTGAATGACCGGGGCTTCCGCGCGGGGGAGGGGTTGCGGCTGATAGAGGGCAATCGACGGCGCAGCCTTTGCCGGAGCAGGCGTAGCTGCGACTGGTGCAGGCGCTTCGATTTCTTCAACGCTGTGCTCTTCGGCTTCTGCGACGGCAAGCACCACATCGTCTTCGGTCGCTTCACCTGAAACCTCGGCAACTTCCGCAATCTGCGGTGCAGCTTCGACCTTCTTCGGAGCGATTGCCTTTGCCTTTGCAACCAGAGCAATGACTGGAGCCACGGCGACAGGTTCTGACGCTACAATGGGTTCAGGAGTCGGAACTTCTGTTACTGGCTGTGGTTCAGCAACAACTGCCGCAACCGGCGTTTCTTCCGGCTGGCTGTTCCATTCACGAATGCGGAACTGTGCCAGAATGGATTCAACAGTCGGCGCTGGCTTTTTGGGAGCGGCGGGTACCGCAGCAACAAGCGGCACGGTCGGCGCAAGGCTTGCCTCAACATCGCATCCTTCCCAGAAGGCGAAGTCGGAAATATAGGCGAAGGCAGACGTTGTGATGTCAGTTGCGGGCGCGATAGGAGCCTGCGCTACCACAGGTTCTGGTATCGCCTGAACGACAGGTGCCGCGACGGCAGCTGGCATGACCGGCAGGGCAGGCGGAACGGGTACGACGGGCGGTTGCACCATGCCGAGCGAAACGCTCTGCTGCAATGCGGCGACCGCCATTGGTTGGACTTCGGCTGCTTTTTCAACAACGGCTTCCTGCGCTTCCGCAACAGGCTGAACCTGCGGGCGAGCGTTGACATCCGGCAGGTCCTCGCCGCGACGACGCATCAGTTCCACTTCCGGCGTGCGGGTGAAACGGACATTCTCGCCCAGAGAAAAATGGATTTTCCAGGCGCCGTCATCTGTCGGATTACGCGCCTCCGTCTGGCCACGCTGGGGCTTCGGGTCCGAGGCGTTCTCTGTATGATTTCCATTCGAATGGGGGAAATTTTCTCTCAAATTACGCATGATACCTGAACCATAGATACTGTCGCCTGAATGAGCCCAAGTAATAAAAAATGAAGGTTAACAACCCCCTTCATAAATTCGCCGTCGCCCAGAAAATTCTGACAGGGTCGCCGCGGTTGACAGCTGGTTTTCTGTGGGGAAATTCATTCCAAAGAACAAGAATAGTCAACAAAAACAAATAGTAAGTATTATAAGTTAATGAATTTTATTAGAAATATGAAAACCCGCATGGGTTGTGAATATAAATTACTCCCTTAAAGCGCGTTACCCGAAACGCTGCCGGTGCGCGGCTCAGTCACGGGCAAGCGCTACGACGGGATCGAGTCGGGAGGCATTGCGGGCGGGCATGAAACCGAATCCGATTCCGATAAGGCTGGAACACAGCAGCGCCGCTACAATGGATGTCGGCGAGTAGATCAGTTTGAACATTGTGCTGAACTGCGCGAACAGCAGACCGAAACCGCCAGCGACAAGCACCCCGACAATGCCGCCGATCAGACAGACCAAGATAGATTCGATGAGGAATTGTTGCAGGATATCGCTTTGCCGCGCCCCAACTGCCATGCGCACGCCGATCTCGTTGATTCTTTCCGAAACTGCGACCAGCATGATGTTCATCACGCCGATTCCCCCAACAAAGAGCGAAATGCCCGCGATGCTCGCCACAAGGAGGGCCAGCATTGCCGTCGTGGCCTGAATGGTTTTCTGCAATGTGTCGCTGTTGAAGATGAAAAAGTCCTTTTTGCCATGACGCCTTTGCAGAAACGCCGTCACCATCTTTTCGGCGATCGCCGGGTCCATAGTGTCGCGAATGCGAACGGCTATCGACTGCAAAGCGCGCGAGCCGGTCATGCGCGTCTGAACAGTTGTATAGGGCAGAAACAATTCCAACTTGCTCGATCCGGACATGCCTTGTTCATCGGCTTTGGTAACTCCGACGATCCGTACAGGAATCTGTTTCAGAAAAACGACCCTGCCGACCACGGTGCCCTGCTCGTTGGGGAACAATTCCTTTTTGGTGTTCGTGTCGATCACCGCGTCCTGCGCGAGATTATCGAGACTTCTTTTGTCGAAGAAACGCCCCTCAACCAGCTTGCTTTTACGGGTCGCAAAATAACGTTCGCTGACACCATTGACCGTGATGCTGACTTCCTTGTTGCCAACGCGGACCGTTCCCATCGTGGAACTTTCAGGTGTTGCCGCGACGACATAGGGCAGCTTGGCCAGTTCGTTTGCGTCGTCAACGTTCAATGTGGTGACAAGCGCCGCTTTCAGATCGCCATAGCCGGTTCCGGGGCCGATATAGAGCGTGTTGGTGCCGAGGCTGCTGATCTGTTCGAGGATGCGCTGTTGTGAACCTTGCCCTAGTGCCGTGACGCAGACGACGGAGGCCGTTCCGATAATGATCCCCAGCATGGTGAGGAATGTTCGCATGCGGTGCGCGTTCATGGAGCGCAAGGCCATCGCAAAGGCTTCTTTAAAGCGATCACGCATACCGCTGAAAAGATTATGTTTTTCCGACTCCGATGCAGCAAGGGGATCATTGGTCCGAATGCTGCGGCAATCGACAGCCTTCAGCGTATCGGCTGTGATTTCTCCGTCGTGGATTTCGATGATGCGGTTTGCGCGCGCCGCGACAGCCCTGTCATGCGTGACAATGATGATCGTGCGGCCTTCACGGTTCAGTTCCTGAAGAATGCCGAGTACTTCTTCGCCGCTCCGGCTATCGAGCGCGCCGGTCGGTTCGTCTGCGAGTATGACATCAGCGTTGTTGATGAGCGCGCGGGCTATCGACACACGCTGTTGCTGGCCGCCGGAAAGCTGGTTGGGCCGGTGGTGCGTCCGACCGCTCATGCCAAGCCGCCGCAGGATTTCATGGGCGCGTTCGCGCCGCGCTTCACGCGCCTGTCCCGCATAAATCGCGGGTATTTCGACATTGCCGACTGCGTCCAGCTCATTCAGCAGGTGATAGCGCTGAAAGATAAAACCAAAATGCTCCCGCCGCAGCTGAGCCAGTTCATCCGGCTCCAGTTTCGCCGTTGAACGTCCTGAAATCAGATATTGCCCTTCCGAGGGACGATCCAGACAGCCCAGAATATTCATCAGCGTGGATTTTCCAGAACCGGACGCACCGACAATCGCCACCATCTCGCCGCACTGGATGGTGAGGTCGATATCGCGCAGGACCGTGGTGAAACCGTCGCCGGATGGGTAATGGCGCGAAACAGCCTTCAACAAAATCAACGGCATATCGCTCATGTCAGGCACCGTCAGTCGTTACAGTGGTTTCCTGATTGTCGGTGACGATCTTGTCACCTTCCTGCAAGCCTGAGCGGATTTCCGTGTTGATCTTGTCGGTGATTCCGGTTTCCACGGTGCGCTCCTCCAGCGTTCCATAGGCATTCAGCACGCGGACGGTTGCTTTACCCGGACTATCCGGGTCGTCATTACCGAGCGGTTTCAGCGCCGACACAGGAGCGAGCAGGACATTTTTGACCTTCGCCAGAACGATATGGATCTCCGCCGTCATATAGGTGCGAAGCAGACCATCGGTGTTGGGAATGCTGAACTTGCCTTTGTAATAAACGGCAGAGGCCGTCACGCCGCTTGAAGCCGACAGGCCGTTGCTGGTGCCGAAGCTCTTGTCGCTCACAACGGAATCCGGCGCAGGCTCGATTGTTTCGAGCTTTGCATCGTAACGTTTTGAATTTCTTCCGGAAATGGTGAAGTAGATCGGCAGGCCATCGTGCACCTGCGTAATATCCGCTTCCGAAATATCGGCTTCCACCGTCATCGTGTCGAGCTGACCGAGGATCGCGATTGTCGGGACGGTTTGCTGCGCGTTGACGTTCTGGCCCTCCTGCGCCACCGTTGAAAGTATGGTGCCATCAATGGGAGCCGTGATCCGAGTGTAGGCAAGCTTGGTTTCCGCGATACGGACTTCAACCTTCGACGCCGCGATCAAGGCTTCCGTATTGGCCAAGGCCGCTTTTTGCTTTTTCAATCCGGCTACTGCTTTGTCATATTCAGATCGCGCGACAGCATTTTTTCCGATCATCGCCTGATTGCGGGCAAGATCCAGCTTCGCCAGTTCCAGATCGGCGAGGTTCTGCTGACGAGTGGCCTCGTTCTGACGCAGTGTTGCCTGGGCTTTGTCCAGATCGTTCTGCTGGCTCGCGGCATCGATGAGCGCGACGACTTCGCCCTGTTTCACATGCTGTCCGGTTTTCACTTTGAGCGAAAGTATCCGCCCCGTGGCCTGAGTGCCAATGGCAACCAGATTTTTAGGGCGCAATGTGCCCGACGCAACCACAGAGCTTTCAAGGTCACCGCGTTCTACGGTTGTCATCTCGGGCAGCGGCTCGTGAGCGGACCACTGTTCGAACGACAGACCAGCGGCCAGCATCAAGACAAGGAGGGCCGCGCCCCAACGTTTGCGAAAACGTCGCTTCGATACAGAGTTGGCGGAATTCATTGCGGCCTCGCAGGATGATCAGGCGCGGTCGCCATGGGAGGTTTCATGAGATGCGGACCAGTATAGCCGTCCACGACTTCAGATCTGTCGATGTCGATCCGACCGTTCCAACCTCCGCCGAGTGCCTTCTGCAAAGCGACGTAGTTGGTGATGATCTCCACGCGTGCTTGCGCCAACGCGTTTTCCTGATCGAGCAAACTGCGTTGGGCGTTGAGGACGTCGAGGAAATTTTTGGATCCGGCCTTGAACTGGTCGAGCGTCAACGCAGTGATCTTACGGTTGTTACCCACAATCTTCTCGAGCTGAGCGATGCGCAGACGGTTCTGGTTGAATTGGACACTGGCGTTTTCCACTTCGCTCAAACTGTCCAGAATAGTTTGGCGGTATTTGATGAAAGCCTCGTCCCGCGTTGCCCGGGCCGCATCAACATCAGCAAGCAGCTTGCCGCCCTGGAAAACAGGTATCGTGAGGTTGGGACCGAATGACCAGCCTATGGTCGACAAACGGGCAAGATCGCCAAAGTTTGCACCGCCGGTATCGATTTTGCCAATAAGGGAGACGCTTGGATAAAGTGTCGCCTGACTCTGGCCAATCTTGGCTGTTGCGGCAGCATAATCTCGTTCTGCAGCGCGGATGTCGGGGCGGCTTAGTAAGAGATTTGCAGGTAATCCGGCAGCTATTCTGCGCGGTGCGGAAGGCAAGGGCCGGGGCCTGTCCAATATCGCGGCCAGCGCAAGCGACGAACGCCCCGTCAGCGTGGATAGCTTGTTCAGAGAACTGGCATAGCTGATGCGCAGTGAAGGAATTTCGGCCTCTGTGGTATCGGCCTGCGTTTGTGCGCTCAGCAGATCAACCTGTGATATGTTGCCGGCTTCCAGTTGCGTGCGGGTGAGGGCAACAGTTCGGCGCTGTGAAGCAGCATTGCGCCCGGCGATTGCGATCTGCGCCTGCGCGCCGCGCAACTGGACATAATTGGTTGCGATATCACCGATCAGACTGACGAGCGCCGCACGCAACTGTTCGCTCGCCGACTCTTTTGCGTAATACGCCGCTTCGACACCGCGCCGGTTCGCGCCGAACAAATCGATATCCCATGCAGGATCTAACCCGAAACTCGACGTGCTAGTGGCGGCGCTGCCACCACCACCAGAACGCGTGAAACTGCCTTTTCCATCCACGGACGGATAAAGTGTGCCACCCGCCGACGCGTAGCTGGCGCGCGCCTGGCGTACTTTTGCTTTTGCTATCGCAACGTTAGGACTGCCCTCAATGCCGTCAGCAATGAGCTGGTCCAGAATTGGATCGCGCAGGTTTTTCCACCAGTCTGCGAGATTGGGAGCAACGGTGCTGGCCTTACTGTTCCACGCGGGGGGCGTATTGATGACAGGGGCGCGATAATCCGGCCCAACTGCAACACAGCCCGCGCTGAACGGAAAAAACAACAAAATCGCGCAAAGGGGGACTTTCGAAATTTTGATATTTCCTCAAAGTAATCAATAAAAAATTCGCATTGTTTTTAATATGGATTGGAGAGTATGTACATCGAGGCAACATATTTTTAAATTGCTAGCAATAAAATTGGCTATACTATTTATAATGCTTGAAAGAGCTGCGATCAGACTTCCGATTACAGTGACGGATGCGCGAGGAATATGATATTCGCGTTGTGGTTACAACGCCAACTATGTGCCCCCGTTCAGTTGCCGGAACGGGGACTGAAATATTGGGGGGCAGTGGCCTATGCGGCGTTTGCGGCAAGCCAGTCGGCCAATGAACGGCGGTTTGCGGCACGTCCGCGCATGGCTTCCGCCGCGCACATGGAATTCAACACCGCTTCCTGCGTTGCCTCCGCCGCGGCGCGAAACAGCGTGTCGATCCGGTTTTCATTGAGGACCGATATCCGGGTGAAGTCACTCGGCTCGTCGTGATCGAAAGTCACGGCGGTTGAAAAGCCGACAGCAATATCACCACTGCCGTGGCCCCAGAATGCGCCGAGCCGCGCCAGACCCGCACCACAACGACGCGTGACGCGTTTCAGCTGTCGGTGTTCCATGGGCACATCGGTTGCGAGCACGAGAATGACCGAGCCTTTTTCTGGTTGCGCTTCGGCCTTGGGCGAGGGGCGGCGTCCATCGGGAAGCACGAGGTCCCCAGCGCGTCCGAAATTGGTTAGCGCTAGAATACCAAGATGATGGGTCGAGCCATCCAGCACGAATTGCCGGGACGATGAACCAATACCGCCTTTAAAGCCAAAGCAGCTCATGCCGGTTCCAGCTCCGACATTACCCTGGGCCACGTCGTCGCTTGCTGCTTGCAAGGCAAGGCGCGCGTGTTCCTCGGTTACGGCCATGGCCTGAATGTCGCTGAGCGGACCGTCATTGCATTCCAAAACCACCGGATTGACGGTGGCGGTGGTGCGTCCGATATCGGGATTGGCGGCAATTGCGTCGCGGATAAGGGCGTTGGCGCAGGTGCCGACGCCAAAAGTGTTGGTCAGCAGGATCGGCGTTTCCAGCGTGCCGAGTTCCTCAATCTGAACCAGCCCCGTACTCTTGCCGAACCCGTTGATGATATCGCAGGCAGCCAGAACCTTACGCCGATACAGATTGCCATCATGAGGCAAAATGGCCGTCACGCCGGTATTGATATCGCCATAGCGCAGAGTGTGGTGGCCGACCCGCACACCCGGCACATCAGTGATGGCATTTTTTGCGCCGGTTGGCATGGTGCCACAGATGATGCCGAAGTCACGTGCGGTTGCAGTCATGTCATAGTTCCGTTTTTAAAAGACCTGTGGGTCAGAGACGCCCGGCTTCGATAATACGCTTGAGAAAGGCTTGTGTGCGCTCGCCCTGCGGATTGCCGAAGATTTGCGACGGCGGACCTTCTTCATAGACCTTACCGTTTTGCAGGAAACAGACCTTGTCTGCAACCTCACGTGCAAAACCCATTTCATGGGTGGCCAGCACCATGGTCATGCCCTTGGTCGCCAGATCGCGCACGATATCAAGCACTTCCGATACCAGTTCTGGATCGAGCGCCGAGGTGATCTCATCCAGAAGCAGCAATGTCGGGTCCATCATCAGCGCCCGAACGATGGCGACGCGCTGCTGTTGTCCGCCGGAAAGCCGGTCCGGATATTCCTTCGCCTTGTGGTCAAGGCCGATACGGGCAAGGAGGGCAAGCCCTTTTTCCTGCGCCTGTTTGACCGGCATGCCCAGCACCTTTGTCGGGCCGAGCGTGACGTTTTCCATCACGGTCATATGCGGAAACAGGTTATAGCCCTGAAACACGATGCCGATTTCGCGGCGCAGGACATCGAGGTCAACGCCCGGTCCGGTCACACGGTCACCATGCAGGCGGATTTCGCCTTCATCAATGGTCTCGAGCCGGTTGATGCAGCGCAGAAGCGTGGACTTGCCGCAGCCCGAAGGGCCGATCAGACAAACGACCTGATGCTCTTCGATGTCGAGGCTGATGCCGGACAGAACCTCCAGCGATCCATAACGCTTGATTGCCTTGTCGATTTCAACGAGTGCCATATCCGTATTCCTCACATACTCGAACGCATTTTCCGGCGATCCCGTTCGATCAGACGATCGACAAAACGGGCCTGCGGAATGGTGATCAGGATGAACAGAATGGCGACGGTGGTGACAGCCGACAGGTTGAAATAATTGCTGGCGATGATTTTCGACTGGTTGAAGGCGTCGATGGTGCCGATGATCGCGACCAGCGCCGTATCTTTCTGCAAGCTGATGCAGTTGTTCATCAGCGGCGGAATGATGCCGCGCACGGCCAGCGGAACCACGACATAGCGCATGGTGCGGACATAAGAGAGACCGAGCGAGCGCGCTGCTGCAATCTGGCTTGGATGCACGCTTTCAATGCCGGCGCGATAGACTTCGGACGTGTAGGCACCATAGGTCAGCGTCAGCGCGATGATCGCATAGGCATTGGACGACAGGTCTTTCAGGATCGGCAGGCCCGTCAGGGGCAGCCCGAAACCGATGAGATAGATCGTGATGATGGCGGGCAGGCCGCGAAACAGATCGCTGTAGAAGGTGGCGAGCAGGCGGATCGGCCTGCCAGCCATTCCGGGAAGCGTGCGGGCAATCGCAATGACCAGCGCCCAGACCAGGATCAGAATGGCTGAAACGAAGAAGATGACGATGTTGGTGCCGAAGGCCTTGAGTACGGTACCCGCCGACTTGGCAATCAGGCTGACATCGAAGAAAGTGCGGCTGACCGCAGCATCATTGACGATCATGAACCATGCGCCAGCGCAGAGGATCAGCACGGCAACGGCATAGGAGATGACCTGCCAGGACATATCCGAAGCACGTGCACCCAGTTCCCGGCCCGCGTAGATATCGGCGCTTTTCCCGGCCTGCATTGAAAGCTGTACAGCCCGCCAGGCGAACCACAATACGGCGAGCGGAGCCAAAAGCAGCAACCAGCCGATGGTCAGAACGGGCGTCGCAGGCCAGCCCTGCGAGATCGTATAGCTGGTCACACTGTGGACGGTCTGCGCCGAAGCCAGAAGGGTGATGAACGAAAAGGCGAAAGCCAACAAGGACCGACCGCTATGGGTGCGGACTTTGTTTCGGCTGCGCCATTGCCGCGCGCGCTCTGCGCTGGCTTCCGGTGCCGGATGGGACATAGATATTCTCGCTGAGGCAAGGTGGTCGCGCGCCGTTTTGGAAACGTGCTGCCACGGTGTCAAAATCGGAAGACCGGGCCGCGGCTGCCATCGCAGGCGCGGCCCGGCCAACCGTCAGATCAAGGCTTCCAAAGTGGAACGTCGGACGGAGACATGCCCCATGACGGCAGCAAATAGGCTGCTTCCAGCTTCTTCAGGGTTCCGTCTTTTCCCATGTCGGCGATCAGCTGATCGATGACTTTCTTGTTTTCCGTGCCCTTCGGATAAATACCGGCGGTTTCGCCGCTGGATTCATACTTGCCGACCACTGCCAGCTTGCCGTTGGAATTCTTCACCTGACCGAGAATGATCGACAGATCGGTCATCACGGCATTGACCTTGCCAGCGGCAAGCGCGGTGAACATCGACGCGGTGTCGTCGAAGACATCGAGGCTTGCAACTTTCAGCGTTTCCTGCGCGAAAGGAACCAGCGTCGTGCCAGCCTGCGTGCCGACCTTCACCGTCTTCATTTCAGCTTCCGTCACCGGCTTGTCGGCGCGGGCCGCTACACCATAATCGGAGTTCATGTAAGGCGTGGAGAAATCAACGACCTTCTTGCGCGGTTCGGTGACGGAGATCAGCGCCAGCGCGATGTCATAATCCTTGTTCTGGCCTGCAACGATGGAGTCAAACGAGGCGTTGACCAGCTTTACTTTCTCAAGGCCAAGGCGATGCGCAATATTAACGGCCATGCAGAATTCATAGCCGTCCTTGATCGTGTCCGGCGTATCGCCATTGAACTGGCCGATGGCAGGCAGGTTGATGATGACGGTGAACTGACCGGGCACAGCCGGGGTGATCGATGCCGATCCCTTATCTCCGATCAGCGGGCAATCGCCGTAACCTTCGGTGGCGGCAGACGCACTGCTTACTCCTGCCGCTGTGGCGACGCTTGCGAACAATGCGCCATAAGCTGCTGACTTAAATAGGTTTTTTATTGTCATATTCCCCTCTTGCTTTCTTTTGGGTTAGAGAACGGCTTCTGCACCCGTGCGGGCCAGATCCATGTAGATTTCCTGCAGACGACGCGTATGCGGACCCGGCTTGCCATCGCCGATGGTGTGGTCCTGAATGCCGATAATCGGCGTCACGAAGCTCGATGCGCTCGTGAGAAAGGCCTCTTTGGCGGCCTTGGCTTCATCGACCGTGAACAGCCGCTCCTCGATGGTGAGGTTCTGTTCTTCGGCGATTTTCAGAACGGCCCGGCGCGTGCAGCCGGGCAGGATGGAATGCGAATTGGGACGGGTCACCAGCACATTGTCATGCGAAATGATGAAGGCGGTCGATGAAGCGCCTTCGGTGACAAAGCCGTCTTCAACCAGCCAGACTTCATGAAAGCCTTTGCTCTTGGCCTGTTTCTTGGCCATCACCTGCGCCAGCAGCATGACGGTCTTGATATCGCGGCGTGCCCAGCGCGTATCCGGTGTGACATCGACACGAACCCCATGCAGCACCGACGGTGCATTGGCCAGATTTTTGGCCTGCGTGAACATCACCAGATTGGGCTTGATATCGTCTGCATAGACAAAATCGCGATCAGCTTCGCCACGCGTCACCTGCATATAGACCACGCCTTCGCGCAGCGTGTTGCGGCGGATGAGTTCAATCTGCGCCTTGCGAATATCGTCAAGCGAGACGGGCAGGGCGATGTCGATTTCTTTGACCGAGCGTTCCAGCCGGGCGAGATGAAGATCATTATCGACCAGACGTCCATCGATCACAGCGCTCACTTCGTAGATTCCGTCGCCAAACAGAAAGCCGCGATCAAAAACCGAAACCTTTGCGTCGCTTTCGTCGACGAAGGCTCCGTTCACATAAATTACTCTGGCCAAAATACGTCCTCGGCATCTGCATTTCTCGATTGAAAGGACGGTAGGAAAAAAGAATTTGGCTGGCCAATGCTATGTTTTGCAATCACTATGCAGAAATTGCATAAGGGGAAGAGAGTAGGGGAATAAGGGAGTAAGGGAATAGGTGGATAGCTGTTGTTATCGCCTGTCCGAGACGCAAACATACTGCCTTACTGCCCTATTCCCTTACTCCCTTATTCCCCTACTCCCCTAAGGAGCGCCTATGGAACTGAAATGGCTGGAAGACTTCATCGCGCTTGCGTCAACGTCGAGCTTCTCCCGGGCGGCAGAGGCGCGCCATGTGACGCAGTCGGCCTTTTCGCGGCGGATCAAGCAGCTTGAGGTCTGGCTGGGGGTAACGCTCGTCAATCGCGCCACCTTTCCGGCTCAGTTGACCCATGAAGGGAAGACCTTTCTTCACGTCGCGGAAGATGCGGTCCGGCAGTTTTACGCCACGCGCAGAAGCCTTCAGCCAAGCCGGCAAGGACAAAACCCTGCGCTGAAATTTTCTGCCTTGCATACTTTGACCGTCACGTTCTTTCCGCAATGGCTGAAGGGGATTGATGCGACCATCGGCAATATTCATTCGCATCTGGCGCCGGATCGCGGCGGGTTTGAAGACAATATCGCGACCCTGACCGAAGGCGAAGTCGATTTCTTTCTGACTTATGCGCATCCGTCAGTGCCGATCCTGATCGACAGGGAACGGTTTCCGTCGATCATTCTGGGCACAGAAAGGCTGATCCCGGTGTCGTTGCCGTCCGGGGAAGGGCCTGTGCTGGATCGCGCTATCGAGACCGGCGCGCCACTGCCCTATCTCAGCTATGGCGACTTTTCATTCTTCGGCGCGGCTCTGGCGCAGAAATTTGCGTCCGGTCCAAGTTTTGCGCGCAAGGTCGTGCATGAGAACACCATGTCTATCGGTCTCAAAGCGATGGTTCAGGCCGGGTGGGGCATGGCATGGCTGCCGGAAAGTCTGGTTCTAGAAGAAATCCGTCGTGGCGATATGGTGCCCGCTTCGGTCGATCCCTATTGGGATCTGACGACGGAAATTCGCATCTTCCGCCACGATGCACCGCTTTCGACACGTGCTGAAAGCCTGTGGGCTTTTTTGCAGGCAAAAGACGGTGCAGTTTCAGAAAACAGCGATTGACAGGACGGCATGCGCAGCGCTGTAAATGCTCGCACTTTATTCGGCCGGAGAGGGACGTAGACGGCATGAAGATCACCATCGAACAATCGCTCGATCAGGCGGGGACGGGCGCATTCCAACGAGGCTTGCTCGGGGTTTTCGGCCTCGTCTGGGCAGCGGACGCGATGCAGGTTCTGGCTGTCGGCTTCACAGCAGCGTCCATTGCAAAAACATTCGGGCTGACCGTGCCGCAGGCATTGCAAACCGGAACGCTTTTCTTCTTCGGCATGTTGGTCGGTGCAGCCGTGTTCGGCAGACTCGCCGATAAATATGGCCGTCGCCGTGTGCTGCTGATCACCGTCGCGTGCGATGCCGTGTTTGGTCTGCTGTCAGCCTTCGCACCTGGTTTCGAAGTTCTGCTTGCACTGCGTTTCCTGACCGGCGTGGCCGTCGGTGGAACGCTGCCTGTCGATTATGCCATGATGGCTGAGTTTTTGCCCTCCAGGAACCGTGGTCGCTGGCTGGTCATGCTGGAAGGTTTCTGGGCCGTGGGCACCGTGGTGATCGCGCTAGCCGCATGGGCCGCGAGCCTTGCCGGTGTCGAGGATGCATGGCGCTATATTTTCGTCGTCACCGCAGCGCCTGCGCTTATCGGTATCTGGCTGCGCCTCTGGGTGCCGGAATCACCAATGCATCTTTTGAAATCCGGTCGCGCGGATGAAGCAAAATCGGTGATGAACCGCGTGTTGCGCCGCAACGGAAAGCCGGAACTGCCGCCGAAGGCGCGGCTTGAAGCCCCGCTTCTCGTGACGGATGAACGGCTTTTGTCGCCAAAGCTTCGCCAGCGCACGCTCGCAACGCTCGCGATCTGGTTTCTCGTTTCCGTGTCCTATTACGGCATTTTCACCTGGATACCGGCCAAGCTCGCCGGTGACGGCTTCGGCTTCGTGCGCGGTTACGGCTTTCTGGTCGTGGTGGCGCTGGCGCAATTGCCGGGCTATGCACTCGCCGCTTACGGCGTCGAAACATGGGGCCGTCGCAAGACGCTGATCAGCTTCCTGTTCATCAGCGCTGCGGCCTGTGCCTTGTTCACGATTGCCGATAGTTCGGCTGTAGTCGGCGCATCGATCCTGATCATGAGCTTCGCGCTGCTCGGCACATGGGGCGCGCTCTATGCCTTCACGCCGGAGCTTTATCCGACAGCCCTGCGCGCCAGCGGCATGGGCGCGGCAGGTGCCATGGCGCGTCTTGGTGGCCTTTTGGCGCCGTCGGCTTTGGCCATCGTCATCAGCCAGAGCTTCAACGTGGCTGTCGCAATGTTTGCTGGCCTTCTGGCGCTCGCAGGTGTGATTGCGTTCCTGATCAATGTCGAAACGCGCCAGCAGGCTTTGAACTAGGCGTTTAAAACGCTTTTCGGAAAGTCAGATTGAGGCGAACACGACCAACCTTGTCGTGTTCGCCATCTTTCAGCGCCAATATGCCATGGTGATAAAGGCGTGACGGGCCACCCCAGACAACCACATCGCCATGGTGCAAGGGGTATTTGGTGATCGGGTCGTTGCGTTTAAGACCGCCAAACTGGAAGGTAGCGGGAAGACCAAGCGAAACCGATACAATCGGATTGGCGAAATCACGCTCGTCCTTGTCCTGATGCAAGGACAGCTTTGCGCCGGGCTCGTAACGGTTGATCAGGCAGGCATCGGGCGAAAAATCGGGATATCCGGCCTGTCGGGCGGCATTTTCAGCGAGAGACCGAAGGGCGTCCGGCATGGCTGGCCATGGCTTCCCGGTTTCAGGGTCATTGGCGCTATATCCATAGCCAGTTTTGTCGGTTACCCAGCCCGCTTGCCCGCAATTGGTCATGGCGACCGACATGCGATAGCCACCGGGCGTCACCATATGCCGAAATGGCGCGGCGGCGCTGACATCCGCGACTGATTTCAAAATCGCTTCTTCCTCCGGCAATGCGAAGCCGTGCAGAAGTACTGCGCCGGGCGCAAGAATCTCCAC
The DNA here is from genome assembly GCF_030067775.1 of Ochrobactrum sp. SSR. Taxonomy (NCBI): domain Bacteria; kingdom Pseudomonadati; phylum Pseudomonadota; class Alphaproteobacteria; order Hyphomicrobiales; family Brucellaceae; genus Ochrobactrum; species Ochrobactrum sp. SSR. The sequence goes on from NZ_CP125970.1 coordinate 543,756, forward strand.
GGGTTCAAGCTGATCAAACAAATCTCTCATAAGGCTTTTTAGCATAGGCCGCTGCTGAAACGTCCCGAAATCTGCTTTCTAATTGAAGACCCCTGTCGGGGTCCTCTGGTTGTTATGAAGTGAGATTACCAGTTTACCTTGAAACCGAGCGTTCCCTTGAGGCTATAATTATCGCCGAAATCCTCGAAGCTGGTCTTGACCATGCCTTCGCCGAACAGCGCATATTTGCCATCGGCCCAGGCATAGGTTCCACCGGCGCCGATACCGCCCCAGGTTTTGTCGTTTTCGCTTTTGAAATCAACACCACCCGCTCTGATCTTATAGTCGTTCATGAACTCCTGATAGAGATTGGCGGCGACATAGAGTTTGGTCTGGGTCAGCCTGTTATTTTCGTCATGCCATGCATTATGGTATTCCGCCGCCAGCCCAATGCGGGCATTGAGGCTGTCGCCGTTACGCAGATCGAGAGGTACGCCCGCGACATCGTGGAAACTGTCGAAATCCACCGAAGACCAGACAAGCTGCGCCTGCGGTGTGATCGACCAATGTTCGTTGACTTCGATACGTCGTCCACCTTCAAGGCTGAGACCATAGCCAAAGCCCTTATTGCCATCGGCCAATGACTTTTTAAGTGTATCGGACACGAGCTTGCTGTCATACCAGGTCAACTGGAGCTGTCCATCGAGATAATAGCCATTATTGCCATACCAGGTGAGTGCGCCGCCTAATCCCCAGCCGTCGGTGTCGATGGTGCCATCGCCACTAAACGACGAGATATCACTGCTGGCTTTGCCATATTGCGCCGTCAGACTGCCGATCAGGCGACCGGATTCGCTCTCGTGAAACATCGCGTCGATACCGGCCTGCATGACGAATACGCCGATATCCTGCGTCACATCGGCGGTGGAGCCGCCCGCCGCAAATTTGCTGTGGGTTCCTTCGATACGGCCCCAGACGCCATATTTGTCGATGGCGATATCCGGACCTGCCGTCGCATGGCCGTCCTTGATATCCTCACTCGGCAATATATCACCGGTCCAGTATCGATTGCCGACGCGCTGCTGCAAACTTGGCATCTGGTTCAACGCCTGCATATTGCGGGCATAGCCTTCATAGATCGGCATGGACGGATTGTAGCGCTTTTCGCCATTGGCGGATGTATTGCGGAGATAAAATCCGCCGTCACCAGTCAGCGCCACGCTGTTCGCGGTTGCCGCAGAAGCAGCGGGTTCTGACGCCGCAGGCGAGGGGGCTTCGGTCGGCTGGTCAGGTGTTGCGGTGATTTCGTAGGCATAGACGCCGCTGACAACCGCCGCTTCGCCGTCTTCCGTCGTATAATCGCCTGCGAGCGCGAATGTACCCGCCGGATTGCCTGCAACCTCGATGATCTTGGTATCATCGGCAATCTGCTGGCTGGACTGGCCATAGGAAACAAGGCGAAGCTGGCTGTTGCCGGAACTGTCGCCAGCTATGACCAGACGGCTGGTCTCTCTATTATCGGCACCGATACCGGTGGCAATCTCGACCGTGCCGCCTTTGCCGATGTAATCGCCTTTGACGGTCAGTGTGCCGACACCATTATCACCGGGAGCGACAACACCGCCGGTTTCGTTGGTCACGGATTGGACGCTGCCGATGCCGCTTAGTCGCCCGGCTCTTGCAACCCGGACGGATGTGTAGTTGTCGCCGTCGAAGATCAGCGTTCCGCCGACGACTGCGGAATCGCCGGTAAAGCTATTATCACCGGTGAGCCGCAGAATGCCTGCGCCACGTTTTGTCAGACCGCCGATGCCGGAGATGGGATTGGACCACGTTGAAGAATAGCCCTGCGTATCGACGTCGAAACCTTCGGCATGGCGGAATTTCATCGGCCCGTTGATCGCAGCGCCAAGGTTCAGGAGGCCTTGGCCGTAGATTTCGGTCGGGCCGATATTGGTGGCGGTGGTCAGCAGGGTTTCAATGGTCTGCCGCGCATTCATATAGGGAAAGGCTTGACGCACAACGGCGGCGGCACCGGCCACATGCGGCGTCGCCATGGATGTGCCCTGCATGTAGGAATAACCGCCACCGGGATAGGTCGAGTAAACAGCGCCGCCCGTATCACCGCCTGGGGCCGCCATGCACCATTCTGCCGCAATACCGCAGCGATTGCTGTAGCTCGCAATTTGCCGGTTTGGACCAACGGAAACAACGGCAATGATCGAGCCTCTCAAATCCGAAAAGTCGAGATTGGCGACGGCAGGATCATTCGGTGCCAAAAGGCGGAATGTGTTGGGATTGTTCATGTCGAGATCGCGGCGGCGACCATCGACAAATTTATATTTGCCGAGCGCGGTATTCTGGGGTGTGATTGCAGGAAACAGGGCGCTGCCGCTCGGCTGCGCTGACGAATATGGCTGAACCTTGTAATTATTGCCGGCAGCGAAGACCATGACGATATCGGCTTTGGCGGCGACTTTCAGTGCCTCGTAATCATTACGAAGATAGTTGCCATACAGAATCGGCTGATAGCTCAACCGTTGATAATTGCGATTGTTGTAAGGGGTAGGAAACGCATAGGGGCCATAGCTGCCGTTCAGCACCTTCACCCCTGTCGTTGATGCATAGCGCAGTGCCCTGTTGATCGCGTCATATTGCCGGTCCGGCACGATGGCCCGCAAGGCGAGGATTTGTGCATCATAGGCAACGCCATGCATGCCGGTTCCATTGCGGGCTGCGGCGATGGTGCCGCTGACATGGGTTCCGTGCCCGATGGGCGTCCCGTTTCGCTGAAGGTCCCGAACATCCCGCTCGTGCATGAAAGTGCCGAAGTTTCTCGACCAGGGATGCACTTTCCCGGCAAATTCCGGATGGTAGATATCAATGCCAGTGTCGAGCACGGCGACCGTGATGCCTTTTCCTGTAAAACCGCGTCGGTATGCGGGGATGGGGTTGATCATGGGGAGGCCCCAGCTTGCCAGATATTCCGCGTCGGACGTGAATGCTCGAGATGGTTCGGCCTGTTGCGCGTTGGAATAAGAAGGAAACAGATAAATAGTCGCAGCTAATAATCGAACAATTCGACGAGAACTTCGCATATATCTCTCCCGGTTTAGGTGAAATTATTTCAGATTTCATTCCTTATTTTATTGAGAATAATTTCATTCCAAATACTTAGGCTTGCAATATTTCTGCAATAATATAAGGAATATGACAGTTTGTTCATTTTAATATTTATTTTACAACGCCTATTAGTTGCCTTTGTTTTATTGATACCTATTTTGAAATTACAGCCGGACACATCGTTTCTTCGCAGTTCTAAACCGGGCAATAAAAAACGGGGCCGAAGCCCCGTTTTCATCGTCTGTATTGCAAAATATCGGTTGCGTTAGCTTGCCGAACCGAAACGTTCCTCGCTGAGCGCTGCCGCCATCAGCGTCTTGGTATAGTCTTCACGAGGATGATCGAAGATTTGTTCGGTGTCGCCTTGTTCAACGATCCTGCCATTGCGCATCACGATCACATAATCCGACACGGCGCGAACCACGGCCATATCATGGCTGATGAATAGATAGGAAAGGCCGTGGTCCTTTTGCAGATCACGCAGCAGTGCCACGATCTGCTTCTGCACCGAGCGGTCGAGCGCGCTTGTGGGCTCGTCCAGAACGATGACGCGTGGTTTCAAGATCATCGTGCGGGCAATCGCGATACGCTGGCGCTGTCCGCCTGAAAATTCATGCGGGTAGCGATTGCGCATGGCGGGGTCCAGCCCGACTTCTTTCAGCGCTTCCTGCGCCCGACGGTCACGCTCCCTGGCTGAAAGCTGTGGCTCGTGGATCAGCAGCCCTTCGGTGATGATGCGCCCCACCGTCATGCGCGGGCTGAGCGAACCAAACGGGTCCTGAAAGACCAGTTGCAGTTCCCGGCGTTTCGGGCGCATGGCTTGCGGGTCGCGCGGCAATTCCTTGCCGAGATAGGCGATGCGGCCCTCGGAATCGAGAAGCCGCAGGATAGCACGGCCGAGCGTGGATTTGCCCGAACCGGACTCGCCAACGATGCCAATGGTCTGACCTTCCTTGAGCGTGAGCGAGACATTGTTAACGGCGGTCATGTAATTGGCAGCGCCGAGCCAAGGTTTGTGGATCAGGAAGTTGACCTTGACATTATCGGCGCGGACCAAGACAGGCGCTTCATCCGGCGGTGGCAGCTTTTCGCCTTCCGGTTCGGCATCAAGCAACATCCGGGTGTACGCGTGCTGCGGCCCGGTAAAAAGCGCCTCCGTTTGGTTGGTCTCGACCACCTCGCCGGAGCGCATCACATAAACCCGGTCGGCAAAGCGGCGTACGATGCCGAGGTCATGGGTGATGAACACAACCGCCATGCCAAGGCGCTGTTGCAGATCGGCCAGGAGATCGAGTATCTGCGCCTGAATGGTGACATCGAGCGCCGTGGTCGGCTCATCGGCAATCAGAATATCGGGCTCGTTGGCGAGCGCCATGGCGATCATCACGCGCTGACGCTGGCCGCCCGACAGTTCGTAAGGATAGCTGTCGAAGCGGCGTTCCGGCTCCGGAATGCCAACGAGTTTCAGCAGTTCCAGAATGCGCGGGCGCGCCTGTTTCTTGCTCATGCCGCGGTGATAGCGCAACGGTTCGGCAAGCTGGTCGCCGATGCGATAGAGCGGATCGAGCGAAGTCATCGGCTCCTGAAAGATCATGGTGATCTTGGCGCCGCGAATGTTGTTCAGCGCCTTGTCGGACATGCCGATCAGGTCTTGACCGCGATAGAGCGCCTGTCCTGTTGCCTTGCCGTTGCGCGCCAACAGCCCCATCAGCGCCATTGTTGTCTGGCTTTTGCCGGAACCCGATTCCCCCACAATAGCCACCGTTTCCCCGGCCTTGACGTCGAGGTCGATACCACGCACTGCCGGAACCGGGCCATCATGGGTGTCGAAGGTCACGCGCAGATCGCGAACGCTCAGAATGGTTTCCTTCGTCATCTCAGCGGTCCTTCGGGTCAAGACTGTCACGCAGGCCGTCGCCCAAAAAGTTCAGCGCAAACAGAATGATGGTCAATGTTGCTGCGGGCCAGATCAATTGCCAGCTTGCACCGCGCATGTTTTGGGCACCTTCCGAGATCAGCAAGCCGAGCGAGGTGAGGGGGTCTTGCACACCAAGGCCGAGGAAGGAGAGCAGGCTTTCCAGCAGAATGGCTTTCGGCACAAGCAATGTGACGAAGACGATCACCGGGCCCAGCGCGTTGGGAATGATATGCCGCGTGATGACCCCGCGCCGTGTAGCGCCGAGCGCTTCCGCCGCCTGTACAAATTCCTGCCGCTTGAGGCTTAATGTCTGGCCGCGCACGATGCGTGCCATATCCAGCCATTCTGTCGCGCCGATGGCAATGAAGATGATGAATATTGACCGCCCGAAGAAGACGAGCATCAGGATCACAAAGAAGATAAACGGCAGCGAATAAAGGATATCGACAACACGCATCATGACATTGTCGATGCGCCCGCCGAGATAGCCGGAAATCGCACCGAAGGAGACGCCCAGCACCAGCGACATGGCCGAGGCTAGCAGGCCGATGGCCAGCGACATGCGCACGCCGATGAAGATGCGCGTCATCAGATCGCGACCGAGATTATCCGTGCCAAGCAGGAAATAATTTCGGCTTACGTTGAGCGTCAGCTTGCCGCTCAGGCCGTCGGCGGCCAGTTCCACCTTCGGATTGCTGAACAGATCGGAGCGCTGGAAATAACGCAGAACACGGTCGTCGGTTGGGCGTTGCGCCGTAAAGTCGACAATGATGTTGTTGCCGGTCAGTTCCGGTTCGGCGGAGGCCTTCAATCGCGCGCGGGCGAGTTCGCGTTCAAGGCCGGGCAGGATCGTATCCGCGCGCGGATAGGCTTCGAGGCTTGGCGCAACACGCACGAACTGCGGATAAATCTTGTCATAAGGATGCGGGCTCAGCATCGGCCCGAAAATGCCCGCAAGAGCCAAGACGGCAAGCACGATAGCGCTGGCGACGGCGGCCTTGTTCCTGCGCAGGCGCAGCCATGCATCCTGCCAGAGCGAGCGGCTTGGCATGCTCAATTCGGCGGTTTCCGTTGGTACGGTCAGATCAGTCATAGCGAACCCTCGGATCAAGCCATGCATAGAGAAGATCGACAATCAGATTGAACACCACGACGAAGATCGAGATCACCACAACCGTGCCCATGACGAGCGTGTAATCACGGCTGAGCGCGCCCTGCACGAAATAGCGTCCGATGCCCGGAATGCCGAAAATCGTCTCGACCACAACCGAACCTGTGAGGAGGGCGGCGGCAGTCGGCCCAAGATAGGAAACGGCGGGCAGCATAGCAGCACGCAAAGCATGAACGCCAACCACAACACGGGTCGGCAAGCCATAGGCGCGGGCGGTGCGCACATGATTGGCGCGCAACGCTTCAATGGTTGCGCCACGCACCAGACGGGCAATAACCCCCACTTGCGGCAGAGCAAGCGTCAGCACCGGCAATATCCAGTAGGTGACATTGGCCGATGACCAACCGCCTGCCGGAACCCAGCCCAGAATGACGCCGAAGAGCAGGCTGAGAAGGGGGGCTACAACAAAATTGGGCGTTGTGATGCCGAAGGTCGCCAGAGCCACCACGAAATAATCGACGGCGGAATTCTGCTTCAGCGCGGCAAGCGTGCCGAGAAAAGTGCCGATGATCGCCGCCAGCGTCAGGCCCAAAGTGCCAAGCATGATCGACACCGGCAAACCTGACGCGAACAGGTCATTCACGGAAAAATCGCGCCGCGTAAAGCTCGGGCCGAGATCGCCCTGCAAGAGATTACCAAGATAAATCAGATACTGCTGCCAGAGCGGCGCGTCCATATTATAGGCGCGCTTGAGGTTTTCGAGGATCAGCGGATCAATCGGGCGCTCAAGGTCGAATGGGCCGCCCGGCGCGAGCCGAATCAGAAAAAATGTCAGCGTGACGATAATGAAGACCGTGGGTATCGCACTACCCAATCGTCGGAGCGTATAGCCCAGCATGTCGTTGTCCCTTCTTTGCCGGATGGTCAAAAACCTGTCCGGCAAATCCCACTAAGGGCTTTAGATTATTGTTGTTCTGGTATTTTGTCTGCTTTCGCCCATCGTAAGGCGAAAACGGAAACGCTGGCGGGAGAGGGGTATCTCGTCCCTTTTCCGTCAAAAAATAGGGCCGCGCCACCAAGCGCAGCCCTGTCTGAAATTACTGTTTGAGGGAAAGCCAGCGGGTCTTGTGGCTATCCATAAGATTGTCGTTCCATCCGGCGACCTTGTCCGAAACGAGCGCGCGCGAGGAGTAATAGAGGATCGGAATATTGCCCACTTCATCAAGCTGGATTTTTTCGGCTTCGCCCAGCACCTTGGCGCGTTCACCGAGATCGGTGGTCTTTTCCGCCTTGGCCATCAGCGCGTCATAGTCGGCGTTCTTCCACTTGGAATAGTTGAAGCTGACATTGCCCTGGCTGATGAACAGGAAGTTCTGCGGGTCGTTGTAATCGCCGATCCAGCCAGCACGCGCGATATCAAACGGGCCGTCATCGCGCATGAAATTGAAATAAGTTGCGCCTTCGGTCTCGTTGAGCGAGGCCTTCACGCCAATATTGCCCAGCATGTCGGCAATGGCCGCCATGGTGTTCTTGTTGTTCTCGGACGTGTTGTAAAGCAACTCGATGGAGAGCGTATTTGGCTCTACGCCGGCTTCTTTCAGAAGCTCCTTGGCCTTGTCCTCACGCTCCAGCATGTCGTCGGAATAATCGAGCTTCGGCGCGTCTTTCAGGTAATTGGCGATACCGGGCGGCACCATGGAATAGCCGGGCAGCATCGTTCCCTGCCAGACCTGATCGGCCAGAAATTCACGGTCGATGGCCAGCGAGATCGCCTGACGCACTTTGACGTCCTTCAGCTTGCTGTCCGCCGATTTGCCTTTGACCGGCAGATAATAGACGCCGAGATAAGGCGCCATGCGGAATTCCTTGGCGAGATTTTTCTTCACATAATCCATCTGCTCGGCGGGAACGTCGGAACAGATTTGCACTTCCTTGGCCTCGAAGCGGCGCATACAGCTGGCGCGGTCTTCAAAGGGAATCCAGTTCACCGTATCGATCTTCACCTGATCCGCTTCATAATAATACGGGTTCTTCTTCATGACGATCTTGTCGTTCGGCGTGAAGCTCTCAAGCATATAGGCGCCGTTGGTCACCATCTTGCCGGGCGTGGTGAACTTGTCGCCATTGGCCTCAACGCTTTTCTGATTCATCGGAAAGCCGGTTTGGTGTGTCAGAAGCTCGAGAAAATACGGAGCAGGGGCGTTCAACGTGATCTTCAGCGTATGGTCGTCGAGAGCTTCAACGCCAAGCTGGTCGACAGGCTTTTTACCGCCTGCAATATCTTCTGCGTTCTTGATGACAAACAGCATGCTGGCATAACCGGCAGCTGTCTTCGGGTCCATCAGACGACGGAACGTGAACTGAAAATCACCTGCGGTGACCGGATCGCCATTCGACCATTTCGCATTGTCACGCAGATGGAAGGTGTAGACCGTGCCGTCTTCGGAAACATCCCAGGACTTGGCGACGCCGGGAATTGCCTTGCCGTCAGCATCCTGAATGGTCAGACCGTCATAGAGATCGCGCAGCACGTTACCCTCGGCAACACTGGAGGTGCGGTGATGGTCGAGAGTGGCCGGATCTGTGTCATTACCGCGATTGAGTACGGTTTCGGCAGATGCCGCACCTGCCAGTGCCAGAAGACATACGCCTGTCAGTAGAAATTTCCGATACATTTAAGAACCCCTCTTTTGAAATTTATGAAATGTCCTGCATCTTATGGATAAGCGGACCACATGCAAGCGAACTTAGCAACACATTGAATCAATACAAATAATCAAAAAATTGGGAGCGATTTTTGTGGGCGAAAACGGGTACGGAAAAACGAATTTCCGTACAATTTTGCCACTCTATTTTACATCAGATTCTGGCAAAAATCTCCGTAATTTCTAGGGTTTGAGGCTTCCGTTTGTCAGTTGAAGGGACAGAAATTCAAACTCGATTCGGATGAATTTTCACTCGGGGGTTGGCTGGGGATAACGTTCAACCGCAAGGCTGCAACTTGATTATCTGGGTGAATCTATAGGCCGGACGACAAGCCAGAATGTTTGCATTTCGAAAATTACCGCCCCCAACACCAAAAATAATGCACGGTCGGGTTTTGCTGTTGTGTCGCAAACTTATGGATACTTATGTTCCATAACATAGCTTATGCAATTAAGCGTGGCAGTTGGGGGCAGCCTAAAGCGTGTCGCATTTATTCGGCCTCATACCCAGCAGCCTTAAAGAAGTTCTGGCATTCATTGATGGAGAAGAGACTGATGATATCGCCAAGTGCTTTTGAGATGGCGTCGAAGCTGCGTGCTGCTCGCTTTCTCAGAAGTGCCTTGAGTTTTGAGAAAGCCATTTCGATTGGGTTCAGGTCCGGCGAATAGGGCGGCAGGAAGAGAAACCAAGCGCCCTTTGCCTTGACCAGTTGCTCAGCCTTCCGGCTTTTGTGGAAGCCGACATTGTCGAGGATGACTATATCACCGGCTGACAGTGTCGGCACAAGCTGTGTCTCGATCCAGGTTTCGAAGATGCGGCTGTTCATCGGTGCATCGACGATCCATGGCGCGGTCAGGCCATGGCAGCGCAGTCCGGCAATGAAGGTCTGTGTCTTCCATTTTCCGAAGGGCGCATAGGCGGCAAAGCGCCTGCCTTTGGCAGACCATCCGGTGCGTTTTGTCAGGCGCGTATTCGTGGAAGTCTCATCGATAAAGATGAGACGCGACAAGGCCTTGTTGAAGAACCGCTTTCGGCGATTGATCCAAAGATCACGCGCCTTGGCGATCTCTGGTCTACGCTGCTCGCTTGCCTTGAGGCTTTTTTTTATTACTCAGCCCAAGTCGGTGTAGAAATCGCCCGACCGTGGCGCGGTGGACTTCAATACCGCGCTCCGCGAGCGCAACGCACAGTTCGTCCAAAGTCGTTTCGCCACGGGCGGACATCTGCTCGCGGACCCAATCACCATGAGCCAAAAGCTTCACACTACCAGGCGGGTGGCCCTGCCTGGCGGCGGCCAGACAGCCGGATGACCGATACAGGATCATCATGTTGTTGACGAACCGAGGCGAAACACGGAAATGCCGAGCGGCTTCCCGGTGACTATTGCCCTCATTCACAAACGCAACGACACGCTCACGCAACTCAATCGGATGCGGCTTGCCCATGGTGCATCTCCTTCCATGAGACAAGTGAATCACAGATCAAGCCAAACGGGAATCCCGAATCCGGTTAACAGCGACATGCTTTAGGCTGCCCCGTTGAATCCTGCTTGGCGGGTGTTCGTTACTTTGCCTGTGTGAAGAGATTGCGGAACTGGCGCGGCTGTGAACGCAGAAACTGGGGAGCCGCCTCAATCGTTTCGCCGAAATGCGCCGCCGCATGCCACGGCCAGCGCGGATCATAGAGAACCGTGCGTGCGAGTCCGATCATATCAGCATCACCAGTGGCCAGAATGGCTTCAGCCTGCTCGAAATCGGTAATCAGACCGACAGCAACGACGGGAATATTGACAGCCGCTTTTACAGCGCGCGCCAGCGGTACCTGATAGCTCGGGCCGACTGGAATTTTCTGTGCCGCATCAAGGCCGCCGCTCGAAACGTGAATTGCTGCGCAACCTCTTGCGGCCAAAGCTTGCGAGAACGCTACGGTCTGTTCGATATCCCAACCGCCTTCGACCCAATCCGTTCCGGAAACGCGCATCGTGACCGGACGATCCGCTGGGAAAGCGGCGCGAACAGCGTCGAACACTTCGAGCGGAAAACGCAGACGGTTTTCCAGCGAGCCGCCATATTCATCGTCGCGCTTGTTCGAGAGCGGCGACAGGAATTCGTGCAAAAGGTAACCATGGGCTCCGTGCACCTGGATTGCATCGAGACCGAGCCGCGCCGAGCGTTTGGCAGCGCTTACAAATGCATCGCGGATGCGCTTCAACTCGTCTTTATCCATCGCTGTCGGAGCATTGTCGGCGGGGTTAAACGCCACTGCAGATGGCGCAATGGTCTGCCAGCCGTTCTCGTGCTGCGGCGCAATCTGGCGTCCACCTTGCCACGGCAAATCAGTAGATGCTTTGCGGCCTGCATGCGCAAGCTGTATGGCGATGGGCATGGATGACCAGCGACGAATACCGTCGAGCGTCCGTTCCAGCGCGGCTTCGGTTTCATCGGAATAAAGCCCGACATCCGCATAACTGATCCGGCCTTCAGGGCTGACTGCCGTTGCCTCAATCGTCAACAGCCCTGCTCCGGATTGAGCGAGACTACCCAGATGCATCAGATGCCAATCGGTAGTTTTGCCGTCTTCAGCCGAATATTGGCACATCGGGGCAATGACAATGCGGTTTTTCAGATGCAAACCGCCCACGTCCAAAGGAGAAAATAGCTTCGTCTGGCTCATTAGCTCGCGCGCCTCTTATTGAAATCGATCTGACAATGCCCTCTGACAGAGGGTTCGTCATCACACTTATCACAAGCTTATTTTCATTTTCATTGGCTAAAACGCCCCATAAGTTCAATAAAATTGAAGCATGGAATGCGCCGTTGGGAACAGTATTTCTGGTTTCGCCGCGCCAAATTTTATTCGCGAATTAATACTTTTCCGACGATTTACAACTAAGAACAGGCCATTGTGGATCGGGGGGATACCATGGCCTGGAAATTTATGCTGGCGACAGCCGTTATGGCGGTTGCGCGTACTATGCCAAATGTCTTTAAGCCTAATATTTTTAACACACCGGCGAAGCCTGCGCTCATTGCCGATAATGCATTCGACATGGAGCTGAAATCCGCGCCGATTAATCCTGAATGGATACTGGCTGGATCGCCAAAGGCACGTTCATGCGAGCAATCCGCCAGCGGCGACCGCGCGGCTTTCACTGCGATCTGGGATTGCACCGCGGGCGAATTTCGCTGGTATTTCGGCTGGGATGAAACGGTTTATATTCTCGAAGGCGAGGTGCATGTCACCGATGCCGACGGAAAACATCGAACGCTGAAAGCCGGTGATGTGGGCTATTTCCGCGGTGGAACATGGGCCACCTGGAAGATCGACCGCTACCTGAAGAAAGTTGCATTCATGCGACGTACCCTTCCCGCACCGACCTCCACTATTTATCGCATCAGCGATGCGTTGCGGAATCGGGTTGCGCGATTGTGAAGCTCCAGCCGCGTTGACGGGGCGTGCGGCTATTCTATATAAATAATGCGCATGATGGGAATGGGGGTCTCCCGAAACCGCCGCTTCTGGCTGATGACTCCTGCTCGAATTGACAACAGGAACGCAATGCGTCGATAGCGGGAAGCTGTCGGGGCTGTGGGTTATCCCCTGCCCGACTTTCTCCAGCAGGCATTTCGTTCCGCAATTTTGACAGGTGAATTATGCAAGCAACCATCATGGTGGCTCTCGGCGGCGCAATCGGAAGTGTAGCGCGTTACTGGCTCGCGCTTTTGATGTTGCCGGTCAGTCGCGACCTTCCCTGGGGCACAATCGTCATCAACATAGCCGGATCGTTTGCTATTTCCTTTTTCGGTGCGCTGACACTCGAACAGGGGCGCTTTGCGGTGCCGGAAATCTGGCGTATCGCCTTCATGGTCGGCGTGTGCGGCGGCTTCACCACATTTTCTTCATTCAGCCTGCAGACACTGGATCTCCTGCGAGCAGGCCAGGCCGGCAAAGCTCTGCTCAATATCGGCATTTCGGTTATCCTTTGCCTCATTGCGGTCTGGCTTGGCTTCCTTGCCGCGCAACAGATCAACAGCGGTTCCCAACAGATCGCACAAACTGCCGTCGAGGAAGAAGGGTCGTAGGCGACCAGATTCGAGGTGCCGAGGATTTAGTTTCTTAACATTGATGAATGCGGGCCTATATCTCCCCATGTAACAATGGAAAATGGAGAGAACCAATGCGTTTGATGCTTACCGTTCTGGCATTTGCAACGACCTGTGGTCTGGCGTCAGCCGCCGCCCCTGAAGGTCAAAAACTTTCTGAAATCATTTCGAAGATCGAGCAAACCTCGGACGTGTCATATGTCGATGAAGTCGATTGGAATGATCGTGGCTATTATGAGATCGAGTATTTCATGAAGAACGGCGCGAAAGTCGAAATCAAAATCGATCCAAAGACCGGAGAATCGATCAAATAAGGTCTTGGAAAAGTGGTGAGCGCGCAGGGATTCGAACCCTGGACCTACTGATTAAAAGTCAGTTGCTCTACCGGCTGAGCTACGCGCTCCCTGAGGAACAAATCGTCCCTGGAAGTGCGGCGGAACATAAGGGCGAGTTTTAGAATGGTCAACACCATAAAATCACGTTTCTCCAACATAAATTCAAAAAATCCTGTCAACTGCACGTAATCCCGCGCCATCGCGAAACGAGACTGGCTTCAATCAGCGCAAGCTGATGGTTTTTAGCTGCTTTTTGCAAAAGAAAAGCCGCCCCGAAGGGCGACTTCCTATTCATTGAGGCCGAATCTATCAGCGATACGGCGAATAGCACTGCTGGCGCGGACCATTGTAAGGCTGGAACGTATTGTCCGAGCTGCGGTAGGACCGGTAACGGTCATAGCACCATTCGACATGTGAACTTCTGTTATAGGCTGGAGCGCGGTAGACCGGCGGAGGCGGGGGGCCGCGATGGCTCCGCCAATGATTGCGCCCGCACCGAAGGCCGCAAGCGGATACCACCAGCCGTCGCTGTGGCGGCGATAGCCATGTCGGTAGTAGTTATAGCCGCGATGGCCGTTCCAATAGCCCGGCCCCGGGCGATAACCGCCGCCATGCCAGCCCGGACGTGGTCCATGGCGGTAACCGTTCCAATGTCCGCCGCGGCCTCTCCAGTGGTCGCGAACCTGCTGGATGTTTTCGTTGGCGACAGCTGGAGCCGAAGGCATGACCGGCGCCGCAGCTGCGGGTGCGATGGCGCCGATCAGAAGTGTCGCGCCAATCGTTCCGGCCAGCAATGCCTTGCCAGACCAAAAACTTGTAAGGTTGCTCTTCATTATGCTTCTCCTTTTCAGGTGCATGCATCATGAAGTCTCCCACATGAATGCACCCTGAATATGATTAGCAATCATATCAAATTTCAAGCCGAACGCAATTTACCTCCTATATTTCAGTAATTTACTATGAAGTATGAAACGGCGAAATTAACCGGCTGAAGGCATAAAAACGGCGCCACAGCGACTTCGAGGGCTTTTTCGACCCCGAATTTCCCCGAGCAACGCCGTTCGCAGGCAAATTCGCGCATCAACGACATAAGGCATTGAGTTCCGCCGAGCACACCTTATAGAACCTGAAGAAAGCTGCAGAATCCTGTTCCCCATTTCAATCGGTCTTGGCCGGTAACGATGGTTGCTGGAACTGGCAGCGCTTGGCGGGATTTTGGATATGGGTGGTGCGGCCTTGTTGAACGATGCAACGCGGTGGGGATCTCAAACAGGCCTTGGGGCGACCGAAGAGGAATGGGTAGAGCTGGTCTCGCACCTGTCTGAAGACCAGTCGCGGCTTTTGTCGGATCTGGTCGAGCAGCACAAACAGAGCTTCGTGGACATCTTTTATAGTCGCCTGATGCAAAATCGCGAGGCGGCGGTCTTCCTGTCGCAAACTGTCGTGCATGATCGTCTGCAACATTCGCTCAGCGACTGGCTGGTTCATCTCCTGGTGAGCCGTCCCACGGATGTCGCCGCTTTCGTGCAGGAACAGCGCAAGATTGGCGAGGTTCATGCGCGTATTCAGGTGCCGATCCATATCGTCATGCAGGGCGCACGGCTGCTGAAAAACGAAATCATCCGCCAGTTGAAGAAGACTGTGCCGGAGCCCGATGCGCTGGCTCGGCTGATCGTGCATGTCAGCAATGCGGTCGATATTGCCATTGAAATCATGAGTCAGGCCTTCGTCAAAGACGCGCGCAAAAGCGCCCAAACGGACGAAGCCTATCGCGCCTTCACGCTAAGCCACGACATTCCACTCGAACGGGAATCGCAGCGCGCCGCCCTGATGGAATGGAGCCAGTCCCTGTTGTTCAACCTTTATGGCAACGGCGACAGCCCACTGCTCTTGCTCGGCAGCTCGGATTTCGGCCTGTGGCTGCAGCACAAGGCTGATATGCTGTTTTCCGGTTCGGCAACGCTTGAACGTCTGCGTCAGACCGTCAGTCTCATCGACTATGAGTTGTTGCCAACTTTGAATACGGCCCGCAAAAGTGACCCGGCAGCGCTTCCAGCTGCGATGGCCGAGTTTCAGACGAGGATTGGCGAAGCGAAGTTTCTGCTGGCGGAATTGTTTCAGGCCGCAGCAACGATGGAGACAGGCCGTGATCCGCTGACACGCGCCCTGAACCGCCGTTTTCTGCCGCCTATTCTGACCCGCGAAATCCGCATGGCCTCGCAGAAAGGACTCGATCTCAGCATTTTGATGGTCGATATCGATCATTTCAAGAAGATCAACGACACCCATGGGCATGGCGGTGGCGACGCCGTATTGCAGCAGGTCGCAGAAACGATTCTGGCCCATTGCCGTCCGGGAGATTTTGTCTTCCGCTATGGCGGGGAAGAGTTTCTGGTCGCGCTCGTCGAAACCGACGAACACAGGGCCTTTGGTATTGGCGAAGAGCTGCGTAAGCTGGTCGAGCAACAGACATTCAATCTGACCAATGGCACGGTGGACACCGTGACGCTTTCCATCGGCATCGCCACATTCAATGGCCATCCGGACTATACGCATCTGGTCGACGCCGCCGATCAGGCGCTCTATCGGGCCAAGCAGGCTGGCCGCAATCGCTGCGAAACGGAAGTGCCGCTCGCGGTTCAGTGAAGAGCAGAGGCATTTTGACATCTGGAAACGGGCGCTGAAAACCGCCATATGCTGCCATCATGACCAATTCTGCATCACTTATGGATAGTTCCTCCAAGCCGCAACGCGACGCGCTCAACGTGCAGTTCTTGCCTGTGGACGCCGATGCGCCGCCGGTGGAATGGCTCGTCGCGGATGGGCTTACCGATTACGAGGAAGCGCTCGCCTTCATGGAAGCGCGGGTGCAGGCCATCCGCGAAGGCACGGCGAGTGAACTCGTCTGGCTGGTGGAACACCCTCCCCTTTATACGGCGGGCACGAGCGCGCGGGCAGAAGACCTGCTGACGCCGGACAGTTTACCGGTGTTCAACACCGGGCGCGGCGGCGAATATACCTATCACGGTCCGGGCCAGCGTGTGGCCTATGTGATGCTGGATTTGAAGCGCCGGCGGGAAGACGTGCGCGCTTTCGTGGCCGCACTGGAACAATGGATCATTGAAAGCCTCGCCGAATTCAACGTGAAGGGCGAGCGCCGCGAAGATCGCGTCGGTGTTTGGGTGATGCGCCCTGAAAAGCCTCGGCTTGCCAATGGTGATATGTGCGAGGACAAGATTGCCGCTATCGGCATTCGTCTGCGCCGCTGGGTCAGCTTTCATGGCATCGCCATCAATGTGGAGCCGAATCTCGGCCATTACGGCGGCATCGTGCCGTGCGGCATTTCAGAACACGGCGTCACGAGCCTCGTCGATCTCGGCCTGCCCGTGACCTTGGGCGATATGGATGTGGCGCTCGGCAAGGCGTTCGAAAACGTATTCGGTCGTCGCGCGGTGAAGTAAGCGTCAGGCTTCGACCTTTAGTTTGCGCTCGCGCATGAAGACATAGAAGCCCGAGCCGATGATGATCACGATGCCAAACCATTTGGATGGCGTTGGAAAATCGCCGAAGACGATCAGCCCGACCAGAACCGCATTCACGATTTCCAGATATTGAAACGGTGCCAGCATGGAAGCTGGCGCCAGTTTGAAGGCGTGCACGACCATCAAATGGCTGACCGTGCCGATAGTGCCCAGAAGCAGCAACAGCAGCCAGGGCTGGATGCCGTTGGGCACGCCGAAGCTCAAATCTTCGAGGCCCATGGTTGGCCCGACGAGCATGGCGAGCCCCGCAAACACCCAGCCGCCAACGCCTGCGTAAAACTGCATGACGAGCGGGCTCTCCTTCGCGCCGAATTTGCGGTTCAGGATCAGATAGATCGCGAATGTAACCGCCGTCGCCAGCGGCAGCAACGACACCGCGCCGAAAATCTCGAAGCTTGGCTGGATGACGATCATCGTACCGATAAGGCCGATGCCGACCGCGCTAAAGCGCCGCCAGCCAACTTTCTCCTTGAGGAAGATCGCCGAAAGCAGCGTCAAAATAAGCGGCTCTGCGAAGAATACGGCCATGGCGTCGGCAAGTGGCATATATTTGACAGCTGTGAAAAAGCAGAGGCCGCCAAAGCCCATCAGAACCCCGCGTATGAGGTTGCCCGCCAGATGCTGCGTGCGAAGTGCCGCCACCCCACCACCTGCCACAAGCAGAATGAAGAACATCAACCAGCATTGCACGAAAAAGCGCATGAACGTGACGGTTGCCGGAGGCATATTATCCATCATGGCCAGCCATTTGCCGATGGCGTCCATCAGCGGCAGCATCAGCACCGAGACGACCATAATGGCCATGCCTTTTACATGCGCTTCTACGCCGCCTGCCGCGCTGCCCTGCATTTCCCGCTCACGATTTCTTCTAAATGCTCGTTTGTTCGCTGTAGGCCAACAACGGCCCCGTTTCCATCATATTCATCGAATGAACAGCCGCTTGTTTGACTTTCGCCTTGTTTCTGGTGCAAACCGACACGACATCACGCGAAATCCTTTGATAAAGCCGTGCGAAAGTGGAACGTAAGGCGAACTTCATTCGCCTTTCACGGCTGCGCATGGCATCATTCGGATGATTCGCAGACAGTATATTTTCGGTCCATGCCGGGGCAGCAAGCCGCATGGTCCTTCCTGAAATTCTGACAGAGAGCTTATCGGGTAAAGATGGACGACAGCAACGATCTCTTTTCGAGAGTGGTGAATAATGCCCGGGAGCGGCAGGTGGAACGACGCACGGAACAGAGCGCCGCGCCTCAACCCGTCGCACCACCTGCGGCAACGCCATTGCCGTCTGCACCTGTTCAACAGGCTGCAAAGCCGGTTGCGACCAAGGCCCCGCCGGTTTCATCAGGTGGCGATGATTACAACGCCTCGTCCATCCGCGTTCTCGAAGGGCTGGAGCCGGTGCGTTTGCGCCCCGGCATGTATATCGGTGGCACCGACGAAAAGGCATTGCACCACCTATTTGCGGAAGTCATCGATAACTCGATGGATGAAGCGGTGGCAGGCCATGCAAATTTCATCGAAGTCAGCCTCGATGCAGAAGGTTTCATCACCGTTTCCGATAATGGCCGCGGCATTCCGGTTGACGAACACCCGCAGGTGCCGGGCAAGTCCACGCTTGAAGTCATCATGACCAAGCTGCATGCGGGCGGCAAGTTCGACGGCAAGGCCTATGAAACATCGGGCGGCCTGCACGGCGTCGGCGTTTCGGTGGTCAATGCGCTGTCCGACGTGCTGGAAGTGGAAGTCGCGCGCAACCGTCGTCTTTATCGCCAGCGCTTTTCGCGCGGTATTCCGCAGGGCGGGTTGGAAGATGCAGGCGAAGTGCATAATCGTCGCGGCACACGTGTTCGCTTTCACCCGGATCCGGATATTTTCGGCAAGACGGCGCATTTCGACCCGCACCGGCTTTATCGCATGGCGCGGTCGAAGGCTTACCTGTTCGGCGGCGTCGAAATCCGCTGGAACTGCGATCCTTCGCTGCTCGACCCGAAAAAGGAAACACCTGAAAAGGCCGTGTTCCACTTCCCCGGTGGTCTGAAGGACTATCTTCAGGCCTCCCTTGGCAAGGAACATCAGGTTACCCGCGAGCTTTTTGCCGGCAAGACCGAGAAGCAGGGCGGGCACGGCGCCGTCGAATGGGCGGTCACGTGGTATGGCGGCGACGGCTTCGTCCATTCCTATTGTAATACGATTCCGACTGCCGATGGCGGCACGCATGAGGCTGGCCTGCGCATTGCGCTGACGCGTGGTCTCAAGGCCTATGCGGAACTGACCAATAACAAGCGCGCTTCGATCATCACGACGGATGACGTCATGGTTTCGGCTGCGGGCATGTTGTCGGTCTTCATCCGCGAACCGGAATTCGTCGGTCAGACCAAGGATAAGCTGGCGACGGTGGAAGCGCAGCGCATTGTGGAAAATGCAATCCGCGATCCGTTCGACCACTGGCTCGCGGCCTCACCGCAGGAAGCCTCGCGCCTGCTCGACTGGGTGGTGGACCGAGCGGAAGAACGTCTGCGCCGTCGTCAGGAAAAGGAAACGGTGCGCAAGAGCGCAACGCGCAAGCTGCGCCTGCCCGGCAAACTGGCCGACTGCACACAGAATGCGGCAGCGGGTGCGGAATTGTTCATCGTCGAAGGTGACTCGGCAGGCGGTTCGGCGAAGCAGGCGCGCAATCGCGCCACGCAGGCGATCCTGCCGCTGCGCGGCAAGATTCTGAACGTCGCCAGCGCTGGCCGCGAAAAGCTGACAGCAAACCAGCAGATTGCCGATCTCATTCAGGCGCTGGGTAGTGGCACGCGGAAGAATTATCGCGAAGACGACCTGCGTTATGACCGCGTGATCATCATGACCGATGCCGACGTGGACGGCGCGCATATCGCATCGCTGCTGATCACTTTCTTCTATCAGGAAATGCCGGAACTGATCCGTAACGGCCACCTTTATCTGGCCGTACCGCCGCTTTACCGTCTGAGCCAAGGCGGCAAGACAGCCTATGCCCGCGATGACGCCCATAAGGACGAATTGCTGCGTACCATGTTTACCGGACGCGGCAAGGTGGAAATCGGTCGCTTCAAAGGTCTCGGCGAAATGCGCGCCGAGCAGTTGAAGGAAACCACCATGGACCCGAAGAAGCGCACGCTGCTGCGGGTGCAGGTGGACGAAGACTATATCGATGAAACCCGCAACACCGTCGATGAACTGATGGGAACCAAGCCGGAAGCCCGTTTCCGCTTCATCACGGATCGCGCTGCTTTCGTGGAAGAACTCGACATTTAAATTAAGCTTATCATGAACAGAGAGCGGCGCGTTGGTTTTGGCCAACCGCCGCTTTATTTATATCTGAGCCAGATATTTCAACTGACTGAAAAGAAAGATTTTTACGCTTTCACGTTGATACCGAGGCGCGACTCGATATCTTCCAGCGATTCCTTAACGAAGAAAGTCTGGTCCGCACTCATCGTCAGAATGCGTGTGCCAGTACCGTAGGCATTATAGGATAGAACGTGGTTGAAATTGATCGCGAGCTTTTCGCCACTCACATCCGTCAGCATGATCCACATGATAGCCCTCCTCCTAAGAAAAACTGGAACTCTCAAGAGAAGGATAGGCGCGCCGGACTGTTCGGCAACAGAAGGGGTGCACTCCAAGGGGTTTCAAAGCGTTGCACGCATACGCACTTTTTCAACAACACGGCCCATGCTGACAGAAGCTTCTTCGCCGCGCCACTCGATGCGAAAGCCCATTTTCTCGTAAAGGCCGATGGCCGGGAGATTATCGGCATGTGTGCCAATCGTTACTGAATCGAAGCCATCCAGCAGAATTTGCGCCATCAGCGCGTCGAGAATGCGTCTGCCGATGCCCTGTCCGTGATAGGGCGGATCGATCCAGAGATCGGCGATATAATTGCTGCCGGGAACGCGCGCACCCCAGCCGAGGATTTTTCCGTCGAGCTCCGCAACCAAAACGCCGTCGGCATTTTCATGCAGATAACCAAGGAAATTCGCTTCCAGCTCTGCACGACGTTGATCGCTTAAGGGACCTGTCTTGGCAGGGATTTCCCACGCCCTGACCGCAAGAGCGGCCATGAAAACAAATTCGCCGGCCATCGAGCGCCGTGTGTCCGAAAGGACGCACAAAGGACGCTCGATATCTTCTGAGTGTTGCATCGTGCTTTCCGAAAATCGACTTCGATTTTCGGGCCGATGCAATCCCCGGCGAATTGCAGTTTCGACTTTTACCACCATTTGGCCGGAGTGAAGCGTCCGGCAGCCTGCTCGATAGCGTGGGCTGTCTGGAACAGTGTTTCTTCCTCGAACGGGCGGCCAATCAGCTGAAGACCGAGCGGCAGCCCCTGCCCGTTGATGCCAGCAGGCACTGCAATGCCCGGAAGACCGGCCATGTTCACAGTCACGGTGAAGATGTCGTTGAGGTACATCTTGACCGGATCGTTGGCGAGGTCTTCATCGGCAAGGCCGAATGCAGCCGACGGCGTCGCAGGCGTGAGGATTGCGTGCACGCCCTTGGCGAAAACGTCCTCGAAGTCTTTCTTGATCAGCGTGCGAACTTTCTGGGCGCGCAGATAATAGGCGTCGTAATAACCAGCTGACAACACATAGGTGCCGATCACGATACGGCGCTTCACTTCCTTGCCGAAACCGGCCGCGCGGGTCTGCTCGTACATGTCGGCAATATCCTTGCCGGGCACACGCAGGCCATAGCGCACGCCGTCATAGCGCGCGAGGTTGGACGAAGCTTCCGCCGGTGCGACGATGTAATAAGCAGGCAGCGCATATTTCGTGTGCGGCAGCGAAATATCGACGATCTCGGCACCGGCATCCTTCAGATACTGGATGCCCTTCTGCCACAGTTCTTCGATCTCGCCCGGCATGCCATCGACGCGATATTCCCGCGGAATGCCGATCTTGATGCCCTTCAGCGACTTGCCGATGGCGGCTTCATAATCCGGCACCGGCAGATCGACCGAGGTGGTGTCCTTCAGGTCGAGCGATGCCATGGACTTGAGCAGAATAGCGGCATCGCGTACGTCGCGGGCAATCGGACCAGCCTGATCGAGCGACGAAGCGAAGGCAACCGTGCCCCAGCGCGACACGCGTCCATAGGTCGGCTTGATGCCGACCGTGCCGGTGAAGGCTGCAGGCTGGCGGATCGAGCCGCCCGTATCGGTCGCGGTGGCGCCGGCGCAAAGCTGTGCGGCGACGGCAGCAGCCGAACCGCCGGACGAACCGCCCGGCACCAGATCGGCATTGGAACCCTTGGCGCGCCACGGGTTCTTGACCGAGCCATAATAGGAGGTTTCGTTGGACGAGCCCATGGCGAATTCGTCCATGTTGAGCTTGCCCAGCATGACCGCGCCGTCAGCCCAGAGATTGGCGGTGACGGTCGATTCATATTCCGGCTTGAAGCCGTCGAGAATATGCGAGCAAGCCTGCGTATGCACACCCTTGGTTGCGAACAGGTCTTTCACGCCGAGCGGGATGCCTTCCAGCGTGCCCGCTTCGCCCTTGGCGATGCGCTCATCCGAGGCCTTGGCCATGGAACGCGCCTGATCGTGCGTAACGGTCACATAGGCATTGATGGCTTCATTGGCGGTGTCGATAGCGGCCAGATAGGCATCGGTCAGCTCGGTCGCGGTGATGGCCTTGGCCTTCAGCTTGTCGCGCGCTTCGGCAATGGTCAGTGCGGTCAGTTCGCTCATCGTCAAATCCTGTCAGTGCGCCTCAGAGAGACGCTTTTCAAAAAAGGCGCTGTATTCGGAGTCCGGATAGTCCAGAACCACACCGCAGCGCGTAAAACCCGAATTCTCATAAAGCCGCCAGGCACCGGCAAAGCCGGGGCCCGTCCCGGTTTCGAGCACAAGGCGGGAAACGTTTTTGGCGTTTGCCGCATCGACAATCGCATCCACGAGAGCAGACCCCACACGTTTGCCGCGCACTTCCGGGCGGGTGAACATTCGTTTCAACTCGCCGATGCCGTCTTCATGCAGCTTCAAAGCGCCGCAACCGACAGCCCTGCCCGTCTCGTCGCGGGCCACGAAAACCGTGGTATCCGGCTCCGCCATCTGCTCAACTGTCATCTTGAACTGGAATTCCAGTGGTGACAGCGGCAGCATATGCGCGTTCAGGTGCTCGACCAGCTCGCGCACATCGTCCTGCAATGGGGTCTCGACGGAAACCCGAACGGCCATGGCCTACTCCACGACTTTCGGAACGACGAAGAAATTGTCTTCCGTGACTGGCGCATTGGCAACCACGGCATCGGCGATGCCGCCATCGGTCACCTTGTCGTCGCGCAGGCGCATATTCATCGGCGTCACCGAGGTCATCGGCTCGACGCCGTCAACATTGACTTCGTTCAATTGCTCGACAAAGCCCAGAATTGCATTGAGTTCACCGGTCATGCGCTCGGCATCGTCTTCGCTGACGGCGATGCGCGCGAGATGCGCAACGCGTTTGACGGTGGAAATATCGACGGACATTCTGTTCTCCGCAAATGCTGTATCAGGGCGGCGACCCGCCACCCTGAAGGTTCTTTGCTACGGCTATAACGGCGCGATTGTTGAAGCGCAACATTTCTTGGCGCTTCAACGGGGATTAGAAGCTGTGAACGGTGCCGGCAGGATCTGCCAGAACCTTCGTGCCGGGATGATCGGCCATACCGGCCACAAACTTTTCCGCGGTCTGGTCGATGATCGGGAACGAACCGTAATGGCACGGCAACACGGTCTTGAAGTTGAAGTAACGCTGGCAGGCCAAAGCCGCCACCGCACCGCCCATGGTGAAGCGGTCGCCAACCGGCACAATGCCGATTTCCGGTTGGTGCAACTCGTTGATAAGCGCCATGTCGGAGAAAATATCCGTATCGCCCATGTGATAAAGCGTTGGGTCTTCTTCAAAGTGGAACACCAGACCGTTCGGGTTGCCGAGCGCCTGTGAGACGCCGTTTTCCGTCAGAAAAGCCGAGGAATGCAGCGCATTGACAAAGGTGACGGTGAAGCCGTCATGCGACTGCGTGCCGCCGGTGTTGCCCATCTCGAGCTTTTCAACGCCCTGTGTGCCGAGCCAGCTTGCCAGATCGGCATTGGCGATAACCGTCGCGCCATGCTCCTTGGCAATGGCAACCGTGTCGCCGATGTGATCGCCGTGGCCGTGGGTCAGTGCAATATGGGTGACGCCTTTGGTCGCTTCCTTGAAGTCGATGCCTTTCGCCCCGGGATTACCGTTCAGGAACGGATCGATGAGGATGACCGCCTTTGCGGTTTCAATGCGGAAGGCGGCATGGCCAAGCCAGGTCAGTTTCATGAAGATTCTCCTTCGATCTCGATTTCCGGGTTGAGAACAGATATGACGCCCATAAAGTTGAAAGCAATATGAAGACCACTTCAAATTCCGATGAGGACTTATGGCTATCGTTGAAATCGAGGAAATCCCGGCGCTGCTGAAGCCCGGTCAGACGATTGCCGGATTGGACCTTGGCACCAAAACCATAGGCGTCGCCGTTTCGGACCTCGGTTTCTCCTTTGCCAATCCGCGTCCAGTCATCAAACGCGTGAAATTCACGCTCGATGCGCAAACGCTTTTGAAGGCGCTGGAGGCGGATAGGGTCGGCGTGATCGTGATCGGCTTGCCTATGAATATGGACGGCACTTCCGGTCCCCGTGTTCAGGCAACCCGCGCTTTCGTGCGCACCATGCAGCCGCTGACCGATCTGCCCTTCGTGTTCTGGGATGAACGGCTGTCCACCGTTGCCGCTGAACGCGCGCTGATCGGCATGGATGTATCACGCGGCAAGCGCGCCGAACGCATCGATCCGGCTGCTGCTGCCTTCATCCTGCAAGGCGCGCTCGACCGCCTGCATCTGATCAGGCGGTCGGAAGCCGATGACGATTACGACGCCGGATAAAGCTGGTCGAGAATGCGCATCGCATCATGGCGCGCATCGAGCATGCCATAGGTGCTGCGCCACTGGCCGCCGAGCCGGGTTTCGATGAAGGCATCGGCAATGTCGTCAGCGCCGAGCTGGCGCAATTCCGCCGCCGCAGCCGCATAGGCAAGCTGTTCCGTCAGAAGACGGGCAACCCCCTGATCGCTTTCCGTCAGTTGCAAAGCAGCGCGCAGAACGTCGATGGTGCCCTGCCCGCGCTGGCCAAGTTGTCCGCCGATCCATTCCAGCACTTCGTCAAACAGACCGGGCGCACGCGAAAGCACCCGCGCCACGTCCAGCGCCATGACATTGCCAGAACCTTCCCATATGGCGTTGACCGGCGCTTCGCGATAGGCGCGGGCTAGATTGCCGTCTTCGATATAGCCGTTGCCGCCAAGACACTCCATGGCTTCGTAAAGCAAGGCAGGCGCAATCTTGCACACCCAATATTTCACCACCGGCGTCATGCAGCGGGCGAAGGCAGCTTCGGCGCGATCACCAGCCGCCATGTCAAAGGCGCGGGCAAGGCGCATGGAAAGCGCTGTCGCACCAGCAACATCCAGCGCCATATCGGCCAGAACACGGCTCATCAAAGGCTGCTCGATCAGAGACTTACCGAAGACCTCGCGGTGACGGCAGTGGTGCACGGCCTCGGCCAGACCGGAGCGCATCAGGCCTGCCGATGCGACGGCACAATCAAGCCGTGTCAGCGTTACCATGTCCATGATGGTTTTCACGCCCTCGCCCGGATTGCCGATCAGCTGGCCGATCGCGCCGTCGAACTCGACTTCCGAAGAGGCGTTGGACTTGTTGCCGAGCTTGTCCTTGAGACGCTGGAAGGCAAAGCCGTTGCCTTTACCTTCCGAAGTGAGGCGCGGAACCAGAAAGCAGGAAAGCTGCTCATCGACCTGCGCCAGAACCAAAAACGCATCCGACATCGGCGCAGACATGAACCATTTATGCCCGGTGATCGTATAGGTGCCGTCCTCATTGACTGTCGCGCGGGTCGTGTTGGTGCGCACATCCGTGCCGCCCTGCTTTTCCGTCATGCCCATGCCGAGCGTGACGCCGTTTTTGCCGAGCGCGGGCTTTTGAGAAAAGTCGTATTTGCGCGACAGGACCGCCGGAGACCACTCTTTGTAGATGTCCGGCGCGCCCATCAATGCCGCAAGCGAGGCGCTTGTCATGGTGAGTGGGCAAAGGTGCCCGGCCTCAAGCTGTGCGGTCAGATAAAAGCGTGCGGCGCGCGCCTGATGACGGCGACCGGTTTCAGCCGGATTGTCTTCCCAGATCGAGCAATGCAGGCCCTGGGCGATGGAGCGGCGCATGAGTGCGTGATAGGCCGGGTGATATTCGACCAGATCGATACGGTTGCCCTGCCGGTCATGGGTGCGCAGCTTTGGCAGTTCCGTATTAGCCAGTCGCGCCAGATCCTGCGCTTCCGCCGACAGCACGAAACGCCCTGTCTGTTCCAGCTCATTGTGGAGCTCTTTTGGAAAACGAGCCGCAATCTGCATCAGAAGCGGATCGCCCAGATATGCATTGGTGCCTGTCATGGGCGGCGTCTGGTTGGTGACTTCGTGCGTTTTCAAAGGCTCATTCCGTGCTGTTCGTTTTGTTCAACTTAACCGTCTTGCACCGCATTTGCTAAAAATTTGCCATCCATTCCCGAATTTGTCGCTCAAACGACACAGGTTTTTCTTGGGGAATCGGCAGATGCCGTTATAAGGACGGTTGCGGGCTTAGTGCTATGGTCCTATACGGGTGACTTGCCATGATAAAAGAACCGGTCTCTCCGCTTTTCCCTCACCGCCACCTGCTTGGTATCAAGGGGCTATCGCCCCTGGACATTCTCTGCCTCCTTGATCTTGCCGATCAGGAAATCGCCGTATCCCGGCAGCCAGAGAAGAAAAAGTCCGTGCTGCGCGGTCGCACGCAAATCAATCTTTTCTTCGAAGCATCGACGCGAACGCAATCGTCGTTCGAACTGGCCGGTAAACGGCTCGGTGCCGACGTGATGAACATGTCGGTCGGCAATTCGTCGGTCAAGAAGGGCGAAACGCTCATCGATACGGCGATGACGCTGAACGCGATGCAACCGGATATTCTGGTCATACGCCATGCGTCCGCCGGAGCTGCCGCCCTGCTCGCGCAAAAGGTCGGCTGCTCGGTCGTCAATGCGGGCGA
This sequence comes from Ochrobactrum sp. SSR, assembly GCF_030067775.1. Taxonomy (NCBI): domain Bacteria; kingdom Pseudomonadati; phylum Pseudomonadota; class Alphaproteobacteria; order Hyphomicrobiales; family Brucellaceae; genus Ochrobactrum; species Ochrobactrum sp. SSR. Next base: position 570,710 of record NZ_CP125970.1, read on the forward strand.
CGGCGCGCATGAACATCCCACACAGGCCCTGCTCGATGCGCTGACGATCCGTCGCGCCAAAGGCCAGATCGAAAACCTGATTGTCGCCATTTGCGGCGATGTGCTCCACTCACGTGTGGCGCGCTCCAACATTCTGCTTCTCAACGCCCTCGGTGCGCGCGTGCGTGTCGTCGCGCCATCCACGCTTCTGCCTTCCGGCATGGCGGATATGAGTGTCGAAGTCTTCAACTCGATGGAGGAAGGTCTGAAAGACGCCGATGTGGTCATGATGTTGCGCTTGCAACGCGAGCGCATGGCAGGTGCCTTCGTGCCGTCGGTGCGTGAATATTTCCGCTTCTACGGCCTCGATAAGGAAAAACTGAAACACGCCAAGCCTGACGCGCTCGTCATGCATCCCGGTCCGATGAACCGTGGCGTCGAAATCGCCTCGGATGTCGCCGATGGCCCGCAGAGCGTCATCCAGCAGCAGGTGGAAATGGGCGTTGCGGTGCGCATGGCCGTGATGGAAGCCCTACTCGATCCGCGCCGAAATCCAAGCAACGGAGAAGCAGCATGAGCGCCGTTCTGTTTGAAAATGCGCGCATCGTCGATCCGTCACGCGGTCTCGATGAAACCGGCAGTGTGCTGATCCGCGACGGCAAGATCGTTGCCGCCGGAGCGGATGCCCGTAATCAGGGCGCACCGGAAGGTGCGGAAATCATCGATCTGGACGGTAAGGCAGTTCTGCCCGGTCTGGTCGATTCGCGGGTGTTTATCGGCGAGCCAGGCGCAGAACACCGCGAAACCATCGCTTCAGCCAGCCGCGCTGCTGCCGCGGGTGGTGTGACTTCTATCATCATGATGCCGGATACCGATCCGGTCATTGATGATGTGGCGCTGGTCGAATTCGTCAAGCGCACCGCGCGGGATACGGCCATCGTCAATGTGCACCCGGCGGCTGCTATCACCAAAGGGCTGCATGGCGAAGAAATGACTGAGATTGGTCTGTTGCGCGATGCCGGTGCGGTCGCCTTCACCGAAGGCCGTCAGACAATAGCCAATACGCAGCTGATGCGCCGCGCACTGACCTATGCCCGCGATTTCAACGCGGTCATCGCCTGCGAAACCCGTGACCCCTATCTCGGTGCCAACGGCGTGATGAATGAAGGCCTGTTCGCAAGCTGGCTCGGCTTGTCCGGGAGCCCGCGTGAAGCCGAGGTCATCCCGCTGGAGCGCGATCTGCGCCTCGCCGCGCTGACCAACAGCAATTATCACGCGGCACAGCTTTCCTGCGCCATGTCGGCAGAAGCCATGTGCCGTGCCAAGGACCTTGGCGCCAAGGTGACGGCAGGTGTGTCGATCAACCACTTGTCGCTCAATGAGAACGACATTGGCGAGTTCCGCACCTTCTTCCGCCTGTCGCCGCCGCTGCGCAGTGAACAGGACCGGCTTGCCATGGTCGAGGCGGTCAAGAACGGCACGATCGATATTGTGGTCTCCGCGCATGATCCGCAGGACGTCGACACCAAGCGCCTGCCCTTTGCGGATGCAGAAGCCGGAGCCATCGGCCTGGAAACGCTTCTGGGCGCAGCCCTTCGTCTTTATCACAATGACAGCATCCCGCTGTTGCGTCTGGTTGAAGTGCTGTCTACCGCCCCGGCGAAGATTTTCGGCCTCGATGCCGGTACGCTGAAGCCCGGCGCGTCGGCAGACCTTGCCATTGTCGATCTCGACGAGCCGTGGATTGTGCGGGAGGAAGAGCTGCATTCGCTTTCGAAGAACAGCTGTTTTGAAAGCGCCCGCTTTCAGGGTCGCGTTGTCCGCACTATAGTCGCCGGCAAGACCGTTTATTCGGCATAAGAATCCATAGTCCCGACAGGAGAACTCTTTTCGGGACCTTGGATAACAATAAAAGCCAGAGGGAATCTATATGGCCGAAACCGGTTTCTTTAATCTCGTGCACATCGCGACACTTATTTTCGGCTATCTCCTCGGTTCCATCCCCTTCGGGCTGATCCTGACCCGACTGGCGGGCTTGGGCGATGTGCGGTCCATCGGCTCGGGCAATATCGGCGCAACCAATGTGCTGCGCACCGGCAACAAGAAGCTCGCCGCTGCGACGCTCATTCTCGATGCGCTGAAGGGCACCTTTGCGGTGCTGGTCGCATGGCGCTATGGCGAAGGTGCCGCGATTGCTGCGGGCTTTGGTGCCTTTATCGGCCATCTCTTTCCGGTATGGATCGGCTTCAAGGGCGGCAAAGGCGTTGCCACCTATCTCGGCATTCTGATCGGCCTGGCATGGCCCGGCGCCTTGATCTTCGCCGCTGTCTGGATCGTAACCGCAATTGTCACGCGTTATTCGTCGCTATCCGCGCTTCTGGCCAGTGTCATCGTGCCGATTGGCCTTTATTTCAAAGGCGACCACGCGATTGCGGGCCTGTTTGCAGTGCTGACAGTGATCATCTTCTTCAAGCACCACGCCAATATTAAGCGGCTTCTGAACGGCACAGAAAGCCGGATCGGAGCCAAGGGGTGATGGAGGGCGCGAATTCAAAAGCCGGAATTCGCCTCTCAGATCGCCAGAGATTGAACTGGCTGCGCCTTATTCGCACCGACAATATCGGTGCGGTTACCTTTCGCGACCTTATCCTTTTTTGCGGTTCCGCCGCCAATGCGTTGGAGCGGCTACCCGATCTCAATATCCGGGGCGGCAGCACCAGACCACTTCGCATTACGCCGATGGAAGATGCCGAGCGTGAGCTGGAGGCAATTGAGCGCCATGGCGCTCGCCTCGTCGGCATGGGCGAACCGGATTATCCCGCGCAACTGAAGAACTGCGAAGCGCCGCCGCCTTTGGTGATCATCAAGGGCGGTGAGAACGTGTTCCGCAAGCCACCCGTTGCCATCGTCGGCTCGCGCAATGCTTCTGTTGTGGGTGCGCGCTTCACGGAGAAACTGGCGCGTGATCTCGGCGATGCGGGCTTTGCCGTGATTTCCGGGCTCGCGCGTGGCATTGATGCCGCCGCACACAAGGCCAGCTTGGCAAGCGGCACGGTCGCCGTGCTGGCCGGAGGGCTGGATCGCCCCTACCCGCCTGAAAACCTGCCGCTATACCGCGCAATCCCCGAACATGACGGCGCTTTGATCACCGAAATGCCGATGGGCGCAGAACCGCGATCCCGCGATTTTCCGCGCCGTAACCGCATCATTGCCGGGCTTTCGCTCGGCCTGATCGTTGTGGAAGCGGCGGAACGCTCCGGTTCGCTGATCAGCGCGCGGATGGCGGGCGAAATGGGCCGCACGGTTTTTGCCGTGCCCGGCTCACCGCTGGACCCACGCGCCCGTGGCACCAACGCGCTCCTGAAACAAGGCGCAACACTGGTCACCGGCGTGGAAGATGTGATCGAGGCACTCAATCCGATCTTGCGACCGCAAGACCTTTTAGCGCTGAAGTTCCACAGGCTGACGGTAACCATCAACTGGAAGAACCGCTGGATGAACTGCCCGCGCTCATGACGGATGAGGAACGTTACCGCATTATGGATGTCCTTGGTCCGAGCCCGGTCGATATCGATAGTCTTGTCCGCCATACCGGCATTGGTGCCAGTCAGGTCCAGCTTATTCTGCTGGAATTCGATCTGGCCGGTCGCCTTGTGCGCTATCCCGGTAATCAGATCGCCCTCCTCCCCGAGGGGTAATCTGTGCCCCGCCCGTTCCTTTAATGATTTCGCTTCCCCTCAATCAGATCCTTCGCCTCTTCCGAAGCCATTTGAATCATGTAAGCCAATAAGGGATTGTCTGTCTTCTTTGCCAGTTTCCCAAGTTCGCCCAGCATCTGTTCTATATATACGAGGGTCTCAGGATTATCTTCACGACGTTGCTTCATGCTGCCCCCAACAAATAAGCAAGTAGCTTTATTAGAAAATCACTATGCAAATTATGAACGCTCCGACCATATTTGGCTCCAAATCTACCAAAAGTTACATATCTAGCAATCACTATTTATAGTTGTATTTCGCGATTTTTTGTCTCGCACTCTTGACCAAACGCCGCCCTCTGTTCATGTGGAAGGCAACAAATATGACGCGGTTGGGAGGCAAAACGCCTCTGCGGGGCGCGAATCTGGGCTGTTTTAAATGAACGTCGTTGTTGTCGAATCGCCTGCCAAGGCGAAAACTATCAATAAGTATCTGGGCTCGAACTATAAGGTTCTGGCATCGTTTGGTCACGTGCGAGACTTGCCAGCCAAGGATGGTTCGGTGCGTCCGGACGAAGATTTTGCCATGTCGTGGGAAGTGGACGGCAATTCCTCCAAGCGACTGTCAGATATCGTCAAGGCGCTGAAAGACAGCGATGGCCTCATTCTCGCAACCGATCCGGATCGCGAAGGTGAAGCCATTTCCTGGCACGTGCTGGAAGTGCTCAATCAGAAAAAGGCGCTGAAGGGCAAGACGGTCAAGCGCGTCGCGTTCAACGCCATTACCAAGAAGGCCGTTCTCGACGCCATCGCCAATCCGCGCGATATCGACGAGCCGCTGGTCGATGCCTATCTTGCGCGCCGTGCGCTCGACTATCTCTTCGGTTTCACGCTGTCGCCGGTTCTGTGGCGTAAACTGCCGGGCGCACGTTCGGCTGGCCGCGTGCAGTCCGTCGCCCTGCGCCTCGTCGCCGACCGCGAGTCGGAAATCGAGCGTTTCATTCGCGAAGAATACTGGAACATTGCCGCTCTTTTGAAGACGCCGCGCAGTGACAGCTTCACAGCGCGGCTGACCGCCGTGGACGGCAAAAAGCTCGGCAAGCTCGACATCAAGAATGGTGAACAGGCAACCGGCATCCGCACCATGCTGGAAGGCGCAAGCTTTAAGGCTATTTCGGTCGAAGCCAAGCCGACCAAGCGCAATCCCGGACCACCTTTCACCACTTCGACCTTGCAGCAGGCCGCTTCCGGCCAGCTCGGTTTCTCGGCGTCGCGTACCATGCAGGTGGCGCAGCGCCTTTATGAAGGCGTGGATATCGGTGGCGAGACCGCCGGTCTCATCACCTATATGCGTACCGACGGCGTGCAGATGGCGCCGGAAGCGATCACTGCCGCACGTCAGGCCATTGGCGAGACGTTCGGCGCGAAATATGTGCCCGAAAAGCCGCGCTATTATTCCAGCAAGGCCAAGAACGCGCAGGAAGCGCACGAAGCCATTCGTCCGACCGATTTTTCGCGTCATCCGAAGGAAGTGCGCCGTTATCTCGATGAAGATCAGGCGCGGCTTTATGAGCTGATCTGGAAGCGCGCTATCGCCAGCCAGATGCAGGCCGCCGATATCGAGCGCACCACGGCCGACATTGAAGCCGTCAATGGTTCGCGCTCGGCCATGCTGCGCGCCAATGGCTCGGTGACAAAGTTTGACGGCTTCCTTGCAGCCTATATGGATCATCGCGAGGAAGAGGACGACGACGAGGACAGCGCAAAGCTGCCGGAGATTCGTAGTGGCGAAGCGCTGGCGCGCGAAAAGATCGATGCCACCCAGCATTCGACCGAACCGCCGCCGCGCTATTCGGAAGCCTCGCTGATCAAGAAGATGGAAGAGCTGGGCATCGGTCGTCCTTCGACCTATGCCGCCACGCTCGCCACGCTGCGCGACCGCGAATATATCAGCATGGACAAGCGCAAGCTGATCCCGGAACCGAAGGGCCGTCTGGTCACGGCTTTCCTTGAAAGCTTCTTCGACCGCTATGTCGAATATGATTTCACGGCGAGCCTTGAAGAGAAGCTCGATCTCATTTCCGATGGCAAGCTTTCCTGGAAAGACGTGCTGCGTGATTTCTGGCGCGATTTCTCCGGCTCGGTCGATGACATCAAGGAACTGCGCGTTACCAATGTTCTTGATGCGCTGAACGAGGAACTGGCGCCGCTGGCTTTCCCCGCTCGCGAAGACGGCAGCGATCCGCGTTCGTGCCCGACCTGCGGCACCGGCGTGCTGTCACTGAAACTTGGCAAGTATGGCGCGTTTGTCGGCTGCTCCAACTATCCCGAGTGCAAATTTACCCGTCAGCTCGGCGGCGAAGCCAATGGCGAGGCAGCAGCAGCTGATGAGCCGAAGTCACTCGGCAAGGATCCGTTTACGGGTGAGGAAATCACTGCGCGGACTGGCCGTTTCGGTCCCTATATCCAGCGCGGCGAAGGCAAGGAAGCCAAGCGCGCCAGCCTGCCGAAAGGCTGGACGCTGGATACGGTCGACCATGAAAAGGCTGTGGCCCTGCTGTCGCTACCGCGCGATGTGGGCCAGCATCCGGAAACCGGCAAGATGATTTCAGCGGGCATCGGGCGTTATGGGCCTTATGTCAGCCATGACGGCACATTCGCCAATCTGGAAAATGCCGAAGAAGTGTTCTCGGTCGGTCTCAACCGCGCCGTTTCGGTGCTGGCAGACAAGCAGTCGAAGGGCGGTCGCGGGCGTTCGACACCTGCGGCGCTGGCAACGCTTGGCGACCACCCGGATGGCGGGTCGATCACGGTGCGCGACGGACGCTATGGTCCTTATGTGAACTGGGGCAAGGTCAATGCGACTTTGCCAAAGGGCAAGGACCCGGCAAGTGTCACGCTGGAAGAAGCGCTGGCGCTGATCACCGAAAAGGCTGGCTCGACCAAGGGCAAGAAAGCCCCTGCCCGCAAATCTGCCGCCAGTACGGAAAAGAAAGCCGCAGCCAAAAAGCCGACAGCAAGGAAAGCGCCCGCAAAGGCAAAAGCCGCTCCGAAGGCTAAGAAGGCCGCAGCGGCAGAGGAGTAACAATTGGCACGTCGTTTTCCCAAACCCGATTCCGGTCGATCCGCACGGACCGAACGGCGTGCAGCACAGGCGAAATCAGAGGCGCATGCGGGTGATCCGCATGCCTTTCTGCCGACGCGTGAGGAAGTCCTCAAATATATTGAGGAAAATCCTGATCGCGCTGGAAAGCGTGAACTTGCCAAGGCGTTCAATATCAAGGGCGATGCACGGGTCTATCTGAAAGACCTGTTGCGCGAACTGGCCGATGACGGTCTTGTCGAAAAGCGTGCACGCAAGCTTTCACGTCCCGGCTCATTGCCAAGCGTCACCGTACTGGATGTCACGGGACGCGACGAGGATGGCGGGTTGCTGGCCCGTCCAGCCGAATGGGACGAGGCCGCCTATGGCAAGCCGCCCGTGGTGCTGGTGCGCCGCACGCGGCTTAACAAGGCGTCCGAAGGCGGTCCGGCGGTCGGTGTCGGTGACCGCGTTCTCGCGAAGATTTTCCGCAATGAGGACCGCGACGGACCGGACTATACCGCGCGCGTGATGAAGCGGCTCGAACACCGCACCGATGCGGTGCTGGGCGTTGTACGCAAGCTTGGCAATGGCGAGTGGCGGCTGGAGCCTGTGGATCGCAAGCAGGCGGAAGTGCAGCTTGACCCTGCCCAACTGGAAAATGCCGAAAGCGGCGATTTGGTGGAAGTCGAACTGATCTCGTCGCGCCGTCAGGGGCTGCCGCGTGGCAAGGTCCGACAGGTGGTTGGTTCTATCGATAGCGAAAAGGCGCTGTCGATGATCGCCATCCACGAACATGAAATTCCGCATGTGTTCCCGGATGAAGTGATCCGCGAATCCGAAGATGCCAAGCCCGCGACGCTCGATGGCCGCGAAGACTGGCGCGCGGTTCCGCTTCTCACCATCGACCCGGCCGACGCCAAGGACCATGACGACGCCGTCTATGCGGAGCCGGATACCGACCCGGAAAACCCCGGTGGCCAGATCGTTATCGTGGCGATTGCCGATGTGGCGGCCTATATACGCCCCGGTTCGGCGCTGGACCGGGAAGCTTTGAAGCGCGGCAATTCCGTCTATTTCCCGGACCGGGTTGTGCCGATGCTGCCAGAGCGCATATCGAACAATCTCTGTTCGCTGCGCGAGCTGGAAGACCGCCCGGCCTTGGCTGTGCGGATGGTCTTTGCCGCTGACGGCAGAAAGAAATCGCACAAGTTTCACCGCATCATGATGCGCTCTGCCGCCAAGCTTGCCTATGGTCAGGCTCAAGCCGCCATTGACGGCGCGACAGATGACAAGACGGCACCGATCCTCGATAGTGTGCTGAAGCCGCTTTGGGCAGCTTATGCGGTGTTGAAGCGCGGGCGGGACGCCCGCGAGCCGCTGGAACTCGATCTCCCTGAAAAGAAAATCCTGCTGACGCCGGATGGCAAGGTGGACAAGGTGATCGTGCCGGAACGTCTCGATGCGCACAAACTCATCGAAGAGTTCATGATTCAGGCCAATGTCGCGGCAGCTGAAACACTGGAAGATCATCGTCAGCCATTGATCTTCCGCATCCACGACGAGCCGGCGCTTGCCAAGCAGGAAAGCCTGCGCGAATTTCTGCGCACGCTCGACCTCAATCTCGCCAAGGGCGGGCCGCTGCAACCATCGCAGTTCAACCGTATTCTGGTGGCTGTCGAGGACACCGATCATCAGGAACTGGTCAATCAGGTCGTGCTGCGCACGCAGAGCCAAGCCATATACAGCCCTGACAATATCGGGCATTTCGGGCTGCATCTGCGCCGCTATGCGCATTTCACCTCACCAATCCGCCGTTATGCCGATCTGATCGTGCATCGCGCGCTGATCAAGGCGCTGAGGCTTGGCAAGGACGGAATAACGACCGATGAGGAAGCGCGCCTTGAGGAAATCTCCGCGCTGATTTCCTCAACCGAGCGCCGCGCCATGCTGGCAGAGCGTGAAACCGTGGATCGTTTGATCGCGCATTTCCTCGCTTCACATCTCGGTGACGAGTATGAAGGTCGCGTGACGGGTGTTACCCGGGCCGGTCTTTTCGTGAACCTTGCGACATATGGCGCGGATGGACTGGTGCCCATTTCAACTTTGGGTCATGAATACTATTTATATGACGAAGCCAACCATGCGATTGCCGGAGAAAGAAGCGGAAAAGGCTTCCGCCTCGGTGATACTGTCACGGTCAGGCTGGTTGAGGCGCTCCCCGTTGCGGGCGCGCTTCGTTTTGAGATGGTATCGGAACCGCATCCCCTGCCGATGTCGACGCGCTCGCATCACAAGGCAACCCGGACGATGCGCGGACGAAAGGGCAAGCCTTCGGGCATCCCGCGTCACAAGAAGAGAGGTCGGTAATGAGCACGCTTGAGGCCAATTCCGCGCAGAACATTCAGGTTTTCGGTGGCGAAACCAGCAGAAAAGCCCATCCCAAGCGCCCGCTTGGCGAGGCCATGTGGCGCGGTTTCCGCTGCCGCTGTCCGCATTGCGGCGAAGGCAAGCTTTTCCGCGCTTTCGTCAAGCCGGTCGCCAAATGTTCCGTCTGTAACGAGGATTATACCGAACAGCGTGCTGATGACCTTCCGGCCTATTTGACGATTCTGGTTGTCGGTCACATCGTGGTCGGCGCTTTCATGGGCGTGGAAGCCACGACCAACCTGTCGCTGTGGGCACATATGGCGATCTGGGGGCCGCTGACGGTCATTTTGTCGCTCATGCTGCTCCAGCCGCTCAAAGGGGCAACCATCGGCCTGCAATGGGCGCTTTACATGCATGGTTTCGGGGGCAAGGGCGAAGGCGACTACGGCGACGTGACCTGATCCGGCTATCATGACCGTGACAGTTTCCACGCCCTTGGCTGAACAGAAGAAGAAGGTGCTGCGCCCGCGCGACGCAGCCTCGCTGCTTCTGATCGACCGTTCATCCGGCAAGCCTTGCGTGCTGATGGGCAAGCGCCATCACAGCCTTGCCTTCATGCCGGGAAAATTCGTGTTTCCTGGCGGCCGTGCCGATTCAATTGACGGCGCGATTTCAGCTTCGAGCGAACTCAGCCACGACGACACATTGAAACTTCTGAATGGCATGGGTTCCCGCCCCTCGATGCGTCGCGCCCGCGCGCTTGGCCTCTGCGCCATCCGCGAAACATTCGAGGAAACCGGTCTCCGTGTGGCGCATCCGGTCAACAGCGATTCTTCGGCTGAACCGCCGTTTGGCCCCGCGGCCAATCATCAGGACTGGCGGGCCTTTCTCGGCCAGGGCGCCCTGCCCGCTTTGTCCAGCCTGCGCTATTTTGCGCGTGCCGTGACCCCGCCGGAACATGTCCGTCGATTCGATACACGCTTCTTCATCGCATTTTGCGACAGCCTGCCGGAATTCGGCAAGCAAAAGCTCGCACCAAGCGGTGAACTGGAAAATCTCGACTGGGTATCGATCGATGATGTGGGCAAACTCGATCTCGCTCGCATTACCCAGATCATCCTGGAGGAAGCACAAAATCTACTGGCTGAAACACGCCTTGATTTGCCTGCGGCCCTTCCGGTGGTGCAATACCGTGTGCGGCACGGCCGCTTTGTCCGTGAAGTGATCTGACCTGATGAATACAGAAATTCCAGCAACCGACCGTGATTCTGCCAAAACAAGCACGGAAGGCGTGAACGGCGCTCTTCCGCAGGAAGGCCAGATGCACTGGCGTTCGCTTGCTGCGGCCATTGCGACCATCAGCGCAGTGGGTGCAGCTATCGGGCTGGGCATTCCGCTTTTGAGCGTGCTGCTGGAAGCCCGCGGTCATTCGGCAAGCCTTATCGGCGCCAATACCGCTGTTGCCGGGCTTGCCTCGATTGCCGCCGCCCCCTCGCCGCTCCGATTGCGGCGAAGCTCGGCGTGGTCAGAGCCATCTTTCTGATGCTCGTCATCGGCGGTATTGCCTTCCTCGGCTTTCATTTTTTCCAGCCGCTCTGGGCATGGTTCGCGTTGCGCATCGTGCTGCATTTCGCGCTGACGGTGCTGTTCGTCCTGTCAGAATATTGGATCAATGCATCAGCACCACCTGAAAAACGCGGACTGGTGCTTGGGATCTATTCCACGTCGCTCTCGCTCGGTTTCGCGCTCGGACCATGGCTTTTCTCAAAGATCGGCAGCGCCGGTGGCCTACCATTCTTCGTTGGATTCGCAATCATCATGATTGCGCTCATCCCGGTGACAATTGCCTGGCGCGACAGCCCGGATTTCGAGGAAGGTGAACATGTTCCCTTCCTGCCGTTTATCTTCGCCGTGCCAACCGCGACCATGGCGGTCTTCGTCTTTGGTGCCGTGGAAACAGGCGGCTTCGCGCTTTTCCCGGTCTTTGGCGCGCGCATTGGCTATCCGGAAGCGGATGCTGCGTTGTTGCTGACGATGATCGGTCTCGGCAATGTGCTGCTGCAAATTCCGCTTGGCATCATCAGCGACAAGATTCCCGACCGCCGCAAGCTTCTGCTGTTCTGCGCAGTCACAGGCCTCATCGGCATGATCGCGCTGCCCTATCTGATGCAACACTGGTATCTGATGGCGGGCGTGCTGTTCCTGTGGGGTGGCGTGGTGGCTGGTCTCTACACGGTCGGTCTTGCGCATCTTGGTTCCGAACTCACAGGCCGCGAACTGGCGTCGGCCAATGCCGCCTTCGTGTTCTGCTATGCAATTGGCATGCTGGCAGGCCCGCAGGCCGTGGGTGTCGGCATGGATGCTTTCGGCCCGGCAGGTTTTTCGTGGACGCTTGGGGTATTTTTTGCCGCATATGCGATCTTTGCAGCAGGAAGACTGCTTTTCAGAAAGAAGCGGACTTGACTTTTCGGCCCCAATCCGTAGTTATGCGGCGAATTTCCGCTGCCGGGTGAATTGCCGGAATCGCTGGCGGTTACCATCCATAGAGTATGACCCCGGAGAATGGGAGCCCGATAAGCGGGTCCGGTTTCCGAAAAGGTGATGCTCCGGCAAAGTTAAAGAGCAGGTATTTCGATATGGCCAAGGCTACGACGATCAAGATCAAGCTTTTGTCGACCGCTGACACCGGCTTCTTCTACGTTACGAAGAAGAACAGCCGCACGATGACGGAAAAGATGACAAAGACCAAGTACGACCCGATTGCGCGCAAGCACGTCGAGTTCAAGGAAACGAAGATCAAGTAATTCGTTTCCCGCGTTGCCCATGCGGTGACCGGAATCAAAAAAGCCGTCTCTCACGAGACGGCTTTTTGTTTTTGATCTGCTGTTTATCAAAACATTCAGGCAGCCGAAGCGACAACGCGATTCCGACCATTCTTCTTGGCAAGATAAAGCGCAGCATCAGTTCTGTCGAACAGCGCTTCCACGCTGTCGCCGATCAGGCGCAAGCCAGCCAGACCGACACTGATCGTCATATTGACCTTGTGGCGCCCGCTAGCGACCGAGAAAGGCACTGCCTCCACAGAGGTGCGGATACGCTCTGCAACGGCTGCACCAGCCTGCAAATCCGTATCCGGCAGCACGACGATGAACTCCTCGCCACCATAGCGACACATCAGGTCCATACCGCGGATATTCTTGCGCAGGCGCGATGCGAATTCGCGCAGGACATCGTCGCCAGCATCATGCCCGTACTGGTCGTTGACGCGCTTGAAATAGTCGAAGTCGATCATGATGACCGTCAGCGGGCGCTCCCGGCCCGTGGCGCGGCTATAGAGCACCGGCATATGCGTATCGAGATAGCGGCGGTTGTGCAGCCCCGTGAGATCGTCCGTTACCGCCATGGTGATCGAGCGGTTCAGGCTCTGCCGCAGCAGATCATTGTAGCACTTGCGCTTGATCTGCGTGCGCAGCCGCGCAAAAAGTTCCAGCTTTTCCAGCGGGCGCATCAGATAATCGTTAACGCCAAGCTCCAGCGCGCGAACAACAAGCGCGCCTTCGTCTTCCCGCACAATCAGGATGATCGGCACCAGTCGGGTACGCTCGATGGTGCGCAATTGGGAGCAGAGGCGCAGCGGGTCGTAATAGGTGAAAGCCGCCGAAACGACGATGCTGTCATAATCCGCCTCGATGGCCTTGATGAGAGCAGCATTGGCGTCTGTGGCGATATCGACCCGATAGGTTTCGCCCAAAATAACGCGCAGCCGTGCTGCCGCCGTTTCATCCTCGTCCACAACGAGGATGCGGGCGGCATCCTGCAAGTTCGGACCGGAACCAGAAACCTTGGCTGAAAGCAGCGCCTCCACCTCGGCATCGGCCACGCTGTTGCTGCGCTGGAACAGTTCGTCCGAGACCAGCTTCAGGCGGGCGAGGCTTTTCACGCGCGACATCAGATGGAGATCATTGACCGGCTTGGAGAGAAAATCATCTGCACCCGCCTCCAACCCACGAATCTTGTCTTCCGGGCGGTCAAGCGACGTCACCATGACCACAGGAATATTGGAGGTGCGCGGGTCGTCCTTCAGCTTGCGGCAAACTTCGAAGCCATCCATGCCCGGCATGAGAACATCCAGCAGGACAACGTCAATCTGCCCGCCTAAGCAGATTTCGAAAGCATCTGATCCGTTATAAGCGCTGACAACTTCGTAATACTCAGCAAGCAGCCTTGCCTCCAGAAGCTTCACATTGGAAGCCACATCATCGACGACGAGAATTCTGGCAGTCATGATCCCCCTCGCCTGGTCGAGCCTAAGCGTCGCCCAGATAAGACTTTATCGTTTCTATAAATCTTGGAACAGAAATTGGCTTGGATATATAGGCCTCGCATCCGCCCTGCCGGATGCGTTCCTCGTCGCCTTTCATGGCGAAAGCCGTGACCGCGATCACCGGAATATGGCGCAGTTCTTCATCGTCTTTCAGCCACTTGGTCACTTCCAGACCTGAGACTTCCGGAAGCTGAATATCCATGAGAATGAGATCTGGCCGGTGTTCGCGTGCGAGATCAAGCGCCTCTAGACCGTTTCGTGTCCGGATCGTTTCGTATCCGCTGGCTTCGATAAGATCGCGAAACAACTTCATATTCAATTCGTTGTCTTCGACGATCATTACGCTTTTCGTCATCGAAACTTCCCTGGGGCAACTGCCCGGCCCGATTATTCATTCATCTACTGGCATTGGCTGACACCAAACAGTGTGTGCACCGACATTCCCCTCGGTCCACTCTATGATTTAACCTCATTTCATTGACGAAAGGCAAATAATTCCGTTGTCGCTACAAGGACCTGCATCTTATATGAAAACAATTGCAGGCCCGCGTGGCGGCTGCATGGATCGGCTGAAATGGAGGTGACGATGAAAACGCTTATGAACGAAACAGAAGCGCAGGGTCTCGCCATTGAAGCTTTGGCCTGGCTTGCGCAGGACAAGGATTTACTCCCGCGCTTTCTAGCGCTGACGGGCATCGAAGCCTCGTCCATCCGTCAGGCAGCGCGTGAGCCGGGCTTTCTGGCCGGTGTGCTGCAGTTTTTCTTAAGCCACGAGCCAACGCTGATGCGCTTTTGCGAAGAAACCGGGCGTGACCCGGCTATCATCCAGAAAGCGGCGTCTTTCTTGCCCGGCGGTGCGGGCCAGCATTTGCAAAGCGGCGCCGACTGATTCGACCGACACCGCCCTGTTTTTGCGCTGAAATCAGGCTGCGCTCGGCCCGGTGACGACCTCTTCCGCCGCGGACACATTGAGAACGTTCAGCTCATGCGCCCGCCCGTCGCGTGCAGTCCATGAAATCGACTGGCCGGGTGCAAGCCCGATCAATGCCGTGCCAATCGGGGTCAGAATCGAAACCTTGCCCTGTGCAATGTCCGCCTCGCCCGGATAAACCAGCGTCACGCGGCGCTCATGTCCGTCATTGGAACGGAATTCGACCACCGAACCCATATGCACCACATTTTGCGGCAGCCGCTTGGCAGGCACGACCTTGGCGCGGTCAAGTTCGGCCATCAGCTCGTCGGCGATTTCCTCGTGCTGCTCGGCGACGCTGTTGGCCAGCCCCATCAGGCGCTCGTAATCGACGTCGCTGACGACAATATTGGGCTTCTTGCGATTCTTGACGCTCATGGCGATAGCTCACTGTTATAAAAGATAAATATCTCCGAGCATGATGGCTCGAAGCGGATTATTGGGATGTTTTCATGAAAGCGCTTGTCGAATTCGCTTGAGGCAAGCGACGAACCATCCCCGGAGTCCTTCTGCGCTAGGCAGGACTCGAGGGCCTTTATCCCGCGATCGGTTGAACCCGATGGAGTATGGCGGCGAAACGGTTGTTCATAACACTAAACTTGGTGATATCGCTGCCAATGTCAAGAGCATGACGGTTGCGCGCGCCTCTGCCAGTGGCGTGGCGCGGGATTGGTGATATACAAAGCATGTTCCTTTTATGTTCGTTTGAGCAGGCTTCATCGAGTCGAAGCTGGGCCAGACGACGAAGCTGCGCATGTGGACGATGGTTGAGAATTTCGCCGGAAACAGTTCGGAGCAAGGCTTATGTCGCGACTGCCTGTCGCTACAGAAGAGTGCTTCGGTGCGCCGGTGTTATTCCTGCGGCAGCCCGCGCCTGGTGCGACATCCGGAATTGTACAAGCTGACGCTGGCGCATATCGATTGCGACGCCTTCTACGCTTCTGTTGAAAAGCGCGATAATCCTGAATTGCGCGACAAGCCGCTCATCATCGGCGGCGGCAAGCGCGGCGTCGTTTCGACAGCGTGTTACCTCGCCCGTATTCATGGTGTGCGTTCGGCGATGCCGATGTTCAAGGCGCTGGAAGCCTGTCCCGAGGCGGTCGTTATCAAGCCTAATATGGAGAAATATGCCCGCGTGGGGCGCGAAGTGCGCCAGCTGATGCGTGATCTCACCCCATTGGTTGAGCCGCTTTCCATTGACGAAGCGTTTCTCGATCTCAGCGGTACAGAACGGCTGCACAAGGCGCCGCCCGCCGTGGTTCTCGCACGCTTTTCCAAGCGCGTGGAAAGCGAGATTGGAATCAGCGCATCCATCGGCCTGTCCTATTGCAAATATCTCGCCAAGGTGGCCTCCGATCTGGAAAAGCCGCGCGGGTTTTCCGTTATTGGAGAAGCCGAGGCGCTCGATTTTCTGCGCGATAAGCCGGTGAGCATGATCTGGGGCGTCGGCAAAGCATTTGCGGCCAAGCTGCAAAGCGACGGCATCCGCAGCATAGGCCAGCTCCAGACGATGGATGAAGGCGGGCTGATGAAGGCCTATGGCACCATGGGCCAGCGTCTCTATCGCCTGTCGCGGGGGCAGGACAGCCGACGGGTAGAGCCGGAACATGATATGAAAAGCGTTTCGGCGGAAACGACCTTCAGCACCGATCTTTCCACTGCGGCCGATCTGGTTCCTGTTTTGCGTGCGCTTGCAGAAAAAGTATCGCGACGGCTCAAAGCAGGCGAAATTGCCGGGCGCACTGTCGTCCTCAAGCTCAAGACGCAGGACTTCAAGCTACGCACCCGCAATCGCCAGCTTTCGGACCCGACCCAGCTGGCTGACCGCATTTTCCGGCATGGATTGCAGCTTCTGGAAAAGGAGCTGGATGGCACCAAATTCCGGCTGCTTGGAATCGGTGTCGGCGAGCTATCCTCAAGCGACCGGGCTGACCCGCCAGATCTGGTCGATACGCAGGCCACAAAGCGTGCTGTCGCCGAAACCGCGATTGATCGCCTGCGCAACAAGTTCGGGCTGAATGCAGTTGAGACCGGCTATACTTTCTCAAAAGGTAATCTCGCCCGCACGCAGACACCATCCGACCGCGATCATGACGACCACGACTGAGTGATTGGCGGCCTGACGGGAATTCACCGCGTTATCCGACTTGTTTCCGCTTTAGACTCACGGTTCAATTCCCGCAGCTAAAACATGGAGGTTAAAAATGCTGACAGGCCCATTGTGTCGAGCAGGCCGCGCGCTCGTTGAGATTTCACGCGATAACCTCGCCAAACTATCCAAGGTGGATGCATCGGTTATCGAAGATTTTGAGCGGAAGATCGACAAGCCGTCCGCTGAAACGATCAATCAGCTACAAAGCGCGTTGGAAGATCTCGGCGCAGTTTTTATCCCGGAAGATGAACGCGCGGAGTTGGCGTTCGCTTGAAATTCACCGCCTCCGAAGCCAAACGCATAGCGATCCTCGAAGGCGAAGGCGGCATCATAGCCCAGGATGACGTCACCTGACACATTGGTGCCGTGGCCGTTCAAAGAGCCGTTTGTACTGCGAACGCCGGATTTCGTTTTGATACACTATCTGCAGGCATAAGCATTAAGGCAGAACTCTCTTGCGGGAGAGCACATGTGAGCGTCTGCCCCGCCTAAACGGGGCAAATCATTCAACCGCCGAAAATGGTCCGTCCACCGCTGAAACCCGATCCCGAACTGGTCGTAAATCCGCTCCTGTTCTTGCCGCCCGCGACAATGACCCCGGTAGATTTATCGGACTTTACCGTCTGGGTATCCAGGTTTCCGTTCGTTGGCGCGGTCGCAAATGCAGTTCCTGCCATCATGAATGCACCAACGGCTAACAAAGCTATGGTCTTCATCGTTCCTCCTTTGCTGGCCCCGCCAGCTGACGCCGATATACGATGAGATCATGCGGGCGTTGACGCACAATCCGGCGTTTAGAAAACGCCAGATTTGGCCTCGATGATATACGGCACATGCCGTATTTCGGCATCTAGACGCCCTCCACAGTATTGAAATTTCAGTCAGTTACTAAGCCGGGGCGAACATATTGCGGAGGCTGAGAGCCAAAAGACGGCATGGTTTGCCACACCCGATCAAAGTGCGGCAGAACACCGTGTGAATAGATTGCCACACCCAAGAAAATAAAACCTTGGATATCAACCGCTTACAGTGATTTTGAGAAAGAGATGGAGGCCTCGCCCGGAATCGAACCGGGGTGCAAGGATTTGCAGTCCTCTGCGTAACCACTCCGCCACGAGGCCTTCCTGAGAGCGTTTCCAAATCAATTGGTTCGGCTCTGCGCAGTTCCAATATTGATCCCTGCCCACTTCGTCAAGCGATTCGAGCCCTTTGTGTAAAAAATCCTTGGTGTTTTCTCTTGGCCTACGAATGAACGCCTGCGGCCAGTGTGATTGGGGAATTTTAGAACATTACGATCTGTTAACGCATTGGAAAGGACAGGCTGTGCAACAATAAGGCCATGAGACAAGCGCCGACATGGAGACGAGTGAAGCACGCGGCTTGCTTCGTTTTGCGCGTGGCCATGCTGGCCGCCCCCATTCTGCTGGCATTAGCGGCTTTGACCATGGTGACCAATCCGGACGGTAACAAACCGCCGGTTCCCGACAAGGGTGTTTCCGGCGCGACAGCGCCGACCGGAAATTGATCCCTCGTCGGCAATCTGACGTTACAAATTGCAACAGCTGGAAACCTCGCTGCCGAATCCTGGATTGAAATGGCTCGTAGAGTGCCGCAATCGTTCAATTGCGGAGATGATTTATGGCCAAGCTGCAGTTCTTTTTTTGCAAAGGCCTTGCCCTATATGGGAACAGGCTTCATGCTCGTCAATTTTCTGGCTTTGCTTTACGCCGTCACCATACGCGGATGATTTCATGACGATTAGAAGCGAAAAGGGCGCCGTAGCGCCCTCTTTCATTTGACGACGTGCCAGACGCCGCCCTTGCCGTCGCCTTTAACGTCACCCATCTTCATGTCGTCGTGGTAACGATAAAGCGGCATTCCCTTGTAAGCCCACATATCCTTGCCGTCCGTGGCTTTGACGACAGAAAAGTCGCCGTCCGATTTTGCGCCTTTGTCGGCATGAAATGCAGGCCACATCTTCAGGCATTTGGCATCGCAGGACGATTTACCGCCTTCGTCCTTGTCAAACGTATAGAGCGTCATGCCCTTCGGCGTGGTCAGTATTTTGCCGGACTGGCTATCCATCATCTTGGCAGGTTCGGCTGCAAACGCGCCAGCCGTCGATAGCGCGACCAATCCGATCGCTAGAAGCATCGTTTTCACGGCATATCCTCCTTGGTTCGGAAGACAGGCATATGATCGTTTATAGTTCCGCCTGTTCTTCCGATCGGGAGTTTGCGCCCCGTTGCAGCCCGAAATATGGCGCAGCGATTCGGAAGCAAAGAATCAATTAGCCGGAACCGGACAACTGAGATCACCCTCTTCGCAGCTTAGATAAGTCCGCAGTTGCTTATTGCGCTGCTCGGTCAGGTCGGTTTTGCAGCTGGCAACAAGCATCGGATAGATGCTGCCACCGGAAGAATTGCCCGCATTGAAACCGCATTCGGCATCTCTGAATGCAATCCATGCGCGCTGGGCTTTGACAAACCGCGCCTTTCCATCTGCGTCATCGGCAAGACGCTTCTGGATTTCCCTGAAGTTGCCGGCGAGCTTCTTTTCGGCAGCAGAAAAATCATCGCCAGCGCATTGGGTCATCGTGGCCTGATCTTGCGCATTGGCGCATTTTTTAGAGGCCGCCGTCGCAGGCAGACAAAGAAAAAGCGAAGCAAGACCAACAGCTGCAATCCGTAGCATCAATATTCTCCCAAGCGTGACAGTTCCTTTTCAAAAAAAGTATAGCTATGTCAGTTTTAAATGCACATGAAACCGCTAAATTAGGTTAACCGAAAAGAAGCACGCGGAACATCTTTCGGAAGTGGCTTATCGCGCGCCCTCATCTGCGGCTTTTCTTTCAATCCAGTCCCGTGCTGCCTGCCAGCTGCCGAAGGCCATTCGCTGATTGTGCAGCGCGTAGGCGATCCAGCGTTCCTCGGGGTTTTCGCTGTCTTCAGGCATGATGGTGCCGATGCGATTACCATGACTGTCATGCACAGGATAAATCATCAAAACTCCCTCCCCGGAGGTTCCGCGTCGGCGTTGTTTACGGGCCGACCTTTCTGTTTATTGTTTGCGCTCTCGATTGCCAGAGCCGGACGAGCAGTTATTATTGCCCCCCACTATTCAGGGGTTAGGTGGAGACATAAACAATGCTCGCGACGTTTCTAGAATTTCCCACCTATGCCGTCTTTTTTGTTTTTCATAGCTTTTGCTCTTATACTATTCGCTATAGGCTATTGCGCGCTACGATATCTCAATGTGCACGCCAAACACGATATTTTTTCCATACCTGCACCAGCCTTTCTCGGAACGATTGCAACCGCATGGGCGCTTTCCATTGGCTTTGTCGCTGCCGACGCATGGTCGCTCAATTCTCGCGCCGATTTTTCGGTGAGCAAGGAGCGCTCTGCCATCCACCGATTGCTGGATACAGCTAACCCCTTGGTTCTCAACGATGAGGAACTAAAGACTGCGGTGCTCAACTATCGCACCATCGTGGTCGACGATGAATGGGGACGACGGAACAACACGGCTTCGACATTGGAAGTGGATCACGCGATTCTGGAGATTCGCGCCATGGTCCAAAAGATTGCGCTTTCGGGCCTGCCCGGTCCGATTGTCTCGCAACTCGTCAATGATTTTGACGAACTTCAGGATGCCCGTAATGAGCGATTGGCGGTGGCGAGCGCGTCGATCGACGAATCCAAGTGGTATCTCGTCCTTTTCCTGACCCTGCTGACAGCCATCACGATTGCTTCGGTCCATGCCGACCGACCGCTTGCCGGGCGGCGTGCCCTGATCCTCTACGTGCTCACAGCCACGATCAGTCTTTGGATATTGGCAAACCACGCAAATCCCTATGTCGGGATGGGGGATCTCAAACCGGACCTGCTCTTCTCCGCACAACGGCACCCTGCGGCTCCAGCGCAGCCCGCTGGCTCGTGATTCATCTCTGGACTGGGGATTGCGGAAAAATCGACTGAACGCTCTCCTGCGCCTGCCTGAAGCCATCAGCATTCAATGACGGTTCTGCGGCCCAATGTGCCACTGCGGCGAAGTGATTCGCGCTCTGCACGTGACGATTTAAAGATGGAGAAATTTGCCTGAACTGAAACGGGTAAAACGCCGTTCAGTCACAGTCCATTGCTAATGCAATGCTTGACTAGTTTTGTGCAAGTGATTGAGATATTAAGCAACTTCAGCAATTGAAGTGGCTCCCCGGGCCGGATTCGAACCAGCGACCAACCGGTTAACAGCCGGTTGCTCTACCACTGAGCTACCGGGGAACAGGTGCTCGTTGCGTCAGCGATGTGGCGTATAGCAAAAGGATTTCGGGTTTGCAAAGGGCAAAATCGTATTTTTTCCAACTTTTTGCATCTGCCTCACGAAACCCTATATTCTCTGGGACATTCAGACGTAAAAAATATGCAGCAGCTGTGGAGAGACCTGGTCCAGTGAACGAAGAAACGAACCCCAAAGCGCCCCGCAAGGTCATTTTGATTCTTGGTCGGCGAATCCCGATTCCCCAATCGGTGATGATGCGCCGCATGTTGGGCGGCACTCTGGTGGCCGGTGGTGCACTGGGTTTTCTTCCTGTGCTGGGTTTTTGGATGCTTCCGCTTGGCCTGATCGTGCTTTCTCACGATTCTCACCGGGTTCGTCGTATCCGCCGGCGCAGCGAAATCTACATCTGGCGCAAATGGGTGCGCCGCAACGCGTCCTCAAATGCCAATGGTGGCACGGGAAACTGATATCTCGCGCCGTTGCAGGCCTGAGCGCTCAACAGAACCAACGCGATAGAAACGACATGGCCCGGCATGAAGCCGGGCCAATCCGAGTCCGCGTATCAGTTGATGGTTCAGGACAGATTCTTCCGCCGCTGCGCGTAACTGCGCCGCCGGACTTCTCCCGGCGTCAGATGGCGATATTTCCGAAGCGCAGTCGTCATGTGGCTCTGGCTGGAGAAACCCAACGTGGCGGCAAGCTCACTCAAGGATATATCGGTCTCGCGCAGGCATCGCTCGGCTTCGTCCAGCCGCAGTCGCATCAGATATTGATGTGGTGTGAGACCGAAGCTTGCGCGAAAACAGGTTGCAAAATGGCCCGCTGAAATCCCGATCAGGGATGCCATGTCCGGCACAGATACCTGCTGGCGATAATTTTCCCTGAGATAATTCTCAATCTGCCGGCAGGCATAATTGCTGAGCCCAAACTGTTGTTTGTTGCTACCGCGGGCGATAGACGCATTGCGCACCAGCACGCCTGTCAGCACCGTGCGGAACGCATCCATATAGGTGCTGCTTACATGAGGTGATACTTGTAGCTCGCCCCAAAGGATCTGCGCCAGTTGCAGGCACTGTCTGTTGGAAAAATGAATTGGCGTCCAGCTATGGGTAGCTTCTTCGCATTCTTCCGCCGAGAAGAACGACGTGTCGAGCGTCACCGTCAGATGCGCGGTATTTTGGGGCCACACAATTGCGCAGCTCATGTGAGCGGGAATGATGAACGTCATACCTGCCGGGCAATTGATGGTCTCCTCAGGCCCCTCAAAGGGCTTCCATCTCAACCCGCGCACCATTTCGAGCACGATGATGGCTATGGTTTCGAGCGAGTGATACGTCCTCTCGCCAATGTCTGAAAAACCGTAATCAATATCGGGTTTGCCACCGCCATCCAGCGATGCCAGCTGCATTGCGTTGATTACTGGCGATGGATCATAAGTAGAAAAATTCATTGAGTTATTCTTCATGAAGATGCTCATATTATCCTCAATCATCAAACCGAAAAAAAGAATAAATATTGGGAGCGCCACGGGTTTAATGGAACGGACTCGAAACCTGTATTCCCCCTGGATTTTAGAAAATCAAAACGGCCTTCCCTCAAAAACCGTGTGAATGCCGCAAATCAATCTTTAGTTGCAATTGAAAGATTATGCAACCGAATTATTGAAGCCGGACAAAACGTGTTGCGGCACGGAATAAGGCTCCGTTGTTGTATCCTTCCTTTGCTCTCATTAGCAGCTTCTCATGTAAATCAGGCGGATATTGGGGCTGTTGCACGCCATTGCATTTTTGCATCCATTGAAAACCGAAATGCAGCGCGGTTTGGGCTTCCTTGACGGCTTCTTCATCGACCTTGAATAATGCACAGGGCCTGTCCGAATTGAATGCAAAGCTGTCCACCTCGGTCGCGCTGCGTCACACCGCTGTAATAAAGGCCCGCTAAACAGGGGGCCACGATGTGGGGGTGCATTCGCGCTGTTTCTGCATTGGAACTGTTTTTGCCGCTTGTCGAGGTCTCATAAAGATGTTTCAATCTGAATTGCACGGCTGTGCAGAAAAAACAGAAGCAGCCGGCGATCCTGGGGAGGAGACGCCTATGCCAGCTTTTCTGGAGGTGGCGAGCGCGCGCGTTCGTTATGGCAATAATGAGGTTCTCAAAGGGGTAGATCTGTCGGTCCGCAAAGGCGAATTCGTTGCCCTGCTCGGATCGTCAGGTTGTGGAAAAACAACCCTGCTGCGTGCAATCGCTGGTTTCAACACGCCCAGCAGCGGCGCGATCAGGGTCAATGGTGCTGATGTGACTCGCCTGCCCCCGGACAAGCGCGGCATGGCGCTGGTATTCCAGTCCTATGCGTTGTGGCCGCACATGACGGTTGCGCAGAACATCGGCTATGGTCTGCGCATTCGCGGTATTGCCAAAGACACGATCAAGCAGAAGGTGCAGGAAGTTGCCCGCCTGCTTGGCCTCGACGCACTGCTGGAAAGGAAGCCCGCAGCTTTGTCCGGAGGTCAGCGCCAGCGCGTCGCGCTGGGTCGTGCACTGGCCATCCAGCCCGACATTCTGCTTCTTGACGAGCCCCTCTCCAATCTTGACGCGCGTATTCGTCTGTCGGTGCGTCATGAAATCAACGCCTTGCAGCGCCGTCTGGGTATTACGGCGGTTCACGTGACCCATGATCGCGAAGAGGCGATGGTCATGGCGGATCGGATCGTGATTCTCAACAATGGCGAGATCGCCCAGGCTGGCGCACCCGAGGAAGTCTACAACCATCCGGCGTCCGATTTTGTGGCCGCCTTCATGGGCGCGGAAAATCTGATTGAACTGCCTGTTGCGATCAAAGCTGACAGGATCGAAATCGCGGCAGGCGCGCATAACAAGGCAAGCACTATTCCAGCCGGAAGGCGCACTCTTTCCGACGGGATCGCTTCCGCGCGCTTCCGCAGCGAAGCTGCGCATCTCGTAAAGCCGGGCACACAGCGCGACAATGCACCTGCCCTCGTCCTCACAGGCAGGGTGGAGCAGACCAGCTATCCCGGCGGCCTTTGGCGACACATGGTCAGCATCGGCGACCGCCATATCATGGTCGATGCGCAGGAAAGCCACCAACCCGGTACGGATGTCGAAATCCAGATACCCGAACAGGCGCTGTTTCTGTTCGACAAGTAGTCCCGCACCAGTTTTGCCGGGCGGCGTTTCGGCTCGGCCAATGTCAGTAACTGCGGGCATCAACCAGTCCGCAGCAGCTTAAAAATTCCCGATGAAGCAACAGGATGCCTTGCATCCCAATCGCAATCCACAAACCGGATGATCCGGATTTAACAGGAGTTTTTCATGAGAACGGTCCTGAAAGCAGCAATGGTACTCGGTCTTACCGTGGCCCCTGCATCCGCCGACGAACTGACGGTGCTTACCGCCGGTGACCAGAACATGGTCGATTACGTCAACCAGTATCTCGGACCATTGTTCGAGAAGGAAAATCCGGGCACGACCGTGCGCGTTGTCGGCACCGGCCCGGGCGATGCCGGTTCGCAGAAGATTCTCGAGCGTTTCGAAGCCCAGTCCAAGGCGGATGTCGAAAAATGGGATACGGACGTTGCCGTCATCCATGAAAAATTCGCCGGGCCGATGGTCACCGGCAAATTCCTTGAGAATTATCGCGGCAAGATCGAAACCGGCAAGCTGGTAACCCGCGGCAATGCCAAGATGGCGCTCGGCACCAATGTCGACGGCTATGTCATGCCGATGTTCAACAGCCAGACCGCGCTTGCCTATAATCCCGCACTCGTCGCCACACCGCCCAAGAGCTATGATGAGCTTGTCGCCTGGGCCAAGGAAAATCCGAAGCAGTTCGGCTATAACGGCATCAAGGGCGGTGCTTCGGGCGTCAGCTTCGTCATGGGCTGGATTTATGCCTATGGCGGCGATGCGAACAAGCTTCAGCAGGGACCGTTTGAAGAAGGCGAAGCCAAGAATTGGGACAAGGCTTTTGCATCGCTGAAGGAGTTCACCAAGAACGCGACCCTGACGCCGGGCAATGCCGGAACGCTCGACATGCTAAGCCGTGGCGAAATCGCCATGGGTCCGGTCTGGGTGGATATGTTCTATTCATGGAAGGCCAATGGCCAGTTGCCGCCGGAAATGAAGCTTGTTCTGCCTGAGCCGGGCATGCCGGGCCAGCCGATGCATTATGTGATCCCGGAAAAGAGTGCGAATAAAGAACTGGCCGAAAAGTTCGTCGCGCTGGCAACCAGCCCGAAGGTTCAGGCCGAAGGCATTGTGAAGCGCTTCAACTGGTATCCGGGCATTGACGCCGATAACGTCAAATCGGAACTCGATGCCGACACCTGGAACAAGCTTTTCACCGATATCTCGTCAGATGATCTGGGCAAGTTCGGCAAGTCCTTCCCGATTGCGCCGTACAACACCGCCATTCTCGAAGCCTACGAACGTCAAGTTGGCAACTGATAACCGCGTTGCCGGATGCGCCGCCGCAGGCGCATCCGGCATTCCATCGTTTTCATGAGGTCTCGAATGTCGCCAAGACTGACGGGTTTACTGCTGGTCGCGCCTGCATTGGCAATCGTCGTGGTATTGTTCATCGTGCCGCTGTTCGGCGCCCTCACCGGAGCATTTTATGTGTCCGGGCAATGGGGTTTCGGCAATTTTACCAAGACATTCGAGCTTTATTCAAGCGACATTCTGTTCACATTGCTGATCGTCGTGCTGTCGTCGGCGCTGATAGCGCTGCTTTCCATCGTGATCAGCGGTTACCTGACGCTCGGCTCCAATCCGCGCGCTGTCGCGGTCCTGCGGTGGCTCTATCGCTGGCCCTTGTTCATTCCCTTTATCGTCGTCGGACAGATTTTGCGGACCTTTCTCGCCAAGAACGGTCTGATGAACAGCCTGCTGATCGAAACCGGCATATTGACGCCGTTGCAGGCGATGAGCTTTCTTGACTGGCGCGGCATTACCATCGCTTTCGTCTGGAAACAGACCCCGTTCGTCACCCTGCTGCTGGCAGGCGCTATGGCTTCGCTCGACAGAAGCACCATTGAATCCGCCCGCAATCTGGGCGCAGGACGCCTGCGTATCCTGATCGAGATTGTTCTGCCACAGGTGCGCCAGACGCTTCTTGTGGGGCTTATCTTAAGCTTCGTGACCATGATGTCGGTCCTGTCCGTACCGCTGATGATCAACGCGCAATCACCCACCATGATTACCGCCAATATGGCCTTCCGCATCAATGCCTATGGCGATTACGGTGTCGCCAATGCGCTTGGCACGATTTCGCTGCTGATGACCAGTCTGGTGGCGTGGATCTATCTGCGCCAGACCATGAAGGAGCACGGCAAATGAGCACCACCTTCGACTGGCGCTGGATACCGCGCGGCATCATACTCGGCCTTCTGGCCTTCGCGATTTTCGGCCCGCTGGCCAACCTCCTCCTGTGGGCTGTGGCGGAACGTTGGTATTTTCCACACACACTGCCGCTGCAATACGGTTTCTCCTTCTGGGCGAATGTGTTTTCGCCGCGCGGCAATGCCTTGTCGTCGCTTGGAACCAGTGTTCTCATCGCGATCCTGACCGTGATCGTCTCGCTTGGTCTGGCCATTCCAGCGGGCTATGCGCTGGCAAGGCTGAAACTGCCGTTTCGTGGCCTGATCCTGCTGACGCTCCTGATCCCGCAAGCCTTTCCCAACCTCCCGGTCTATGTGAACATCGCGCAAATGTTCTATTCGTTCGGCCTCAACGGCACGATCATCGGCGTGGTGTTGGTGCATGTCACGCATGGTCTGGTCTATGCGGTCTGGATTGCAACCGCTGCCTTCTCGGCCATCGACAGCGAGCTTGAAGAAGCCGCGCGTTCCATGGGCGCTTCCGCGATGAAAACCTTCTTCGACATCACATTGCCAATCGCCGCACCGGGGCTGCTGGCAAGCGCAATCTTCGTTTTCCTCGAATCGCTGGATGAATTTACCGGGACCTATTTCGTGGGCGCACCGGACATTTCCACCCTGCCGCTCTTGCTCTATACGGCAAGCTCTGGCGGCAACTATCAGATTGCATCAATCAGCGCTTTGATACTGCTTGTGCCGTCGATTGCATTCATGTTCGTTGTGGAGCGCTTTCTTCGCGCCGATGTTCTTTCGAAAGTGGGGCGCTAGAAATGGCTCAGCAGGATCAGGACGCCAGTGGTGGCCCGCGCTTCATCAGCGCGCATGAAGTGGCGCAGGAAGCAGGCGTTTCGCGCTCCGCCGTCTCGCGCACCTTCACGCCCGGCGCGAGCGTCTCGGCTGCAACCCGCGAGAAAGTGCTGAAAGCCGCCGACAAGCTTGGCTATCAGGTCAATGATCTTGCTCGCGGTCTTCTCGCCCACCGCAGCCGTATCGTCGGCATGATCGCCGCCGATCCCGACAGCCCTTTTCGTGCCCGCCAGATCGCCACCCTTTCCCGACGTCTTGCGGCGCGCGGCAATGTGCCGGTTTTGATCCCCACCGGTCAGCATGGCGAGAACCTTTCTGCCGCCCACGAGGCGCTGTTGCGCTATCGTGCGGAAGCGACGGTGGTTTTGTCGGGCATGCCTTCCTCGTCCTTCGTCGAACTGGCGCAGCGAAATGGCCAACCGCTCATTCTCGTGGGCCGGACCGAGGCCGGGGCAGACCGCGTCCACGCCAACAACAAACTCGCAGCAGAAACGGCGGTCGATGTTTTTACTGCGCGGGGTTTAAAAAAGCTTGGCCTGATTACATCAAGCGTCGGCAGTCCGAGCCTTGTGGAACGAGAGCAAGCATTTGTAGCCAAGGCGGCCAGTATGGGCCTGCCGGTGGTCGTGCAGCGCGGTGAACTGACGGACTATGACAGCGGGTTCGCCGCCGGTTCGCTGCTTCTTGGCGATAAGGATCGGGTTGAAGCCGTGCTTTGCGTCAATGATCTGATGGCGTTTGGCCTGATGGACTGCGCGCGCGATGTCTATAATCTCAGCATTCCGGAGGACCTTTCGATCATCGGTTTCGATAATGTGGCCGAGGCGCGCTGGGGCGCATATCGTCTGACGACATTCGATCAGAATGCGGAGCGCCTTTCGGCGGAAATCGTTCGCCTGCTCGATGAACGACAAAGCGCACCCAATGAGCCGCCGCAGACGATTATCCTGGACATGCCGCTCATTCTGCGCGGTAGTGTGCGGCCACTGAAAACCGACCATGCGACCAAGGGCGCAAAGGGTGCCTGACCCATGACATTTCATTCCGTCTGGCTGCGCCCGTCGCGTGGCGACCTCCAGTTTCTCGAAACGATAGTTCGCGATCTGGCGCTTCGCTTTGATACACCAGTTTTCGAACCGCATGCGACCTTGATCCCCGATATGGAACGTTCGGCTGAAGAGCTTCAACCGCTGATTCTCAGCCTTGCGATAGGGCGCAAGCCGCTCGATATCAAGATCGACGGTATAACTACAACGGAAGCGTATTTCCGTTCGTTCTATGCCGAATTGGAGAAAACGCCGCCGCTGATGAATTTGAAGCGAGATACAATCGGCATTTCGGGCATGGACGATCTCGCAAGTTTCGTCCCGCATGTGTCTCTTGCCTATGGCGTTCATGAGACGCCGGAGAAACGCGTCGAAATGAAACGTCTTTCAGATGCACTGTCCGGTCGTAGTCTTCGTTTTGATCGCATGGTCATTGTCAGTTCGTCCAGCATGACCCCAATCGACCAGTGGATCGTCAAGAATGAGATTTATCTGGCCGGATAACAGAAAGCCCGGTCAAAACCGGGCTTTTCATAGTCAGCATTAGAGCGCATCCCGAAAAGTGTGAAACGGTTTTCGGAAAAGATGCGCGTTAAAACAAAGAATTAGAGCGCCGATCTGATCCAATCACATCGAACCGCGCTCTATTGAGCGCGATCAGAGCGGGCGCGGATTGTTGCGGTAAACTTCCGCAATATCAGCCAGCACTTCGTCCGACAGTTTCAGCTCATGGGCCGCGATATCCGTCTTTAGCTGCTCAACAGTCGTGGCCCCGATGATGACCGAGGTCATGAACGGGCGGGTCAACGAGAAGGCAATGCCCATCTGGGCGATATCGAGGCCATGCTTCCTGGCAACATCGATATAAGCACGCACCACCGGTTCCGAATGGGAATTGTCACGCCACAGGCCGCCATCGGTGACCGCCGCGCGTGAACCGGCTGGCACATTGCCGCCAAGATATTTGCCCGTCAGCACGCCTGCGGCGAGTGTCGAATAGGCCAGCAGTCCGATATCTTCCGCCAAAGACACTTCAGCCATGTCGTAATCATAGTGGCGCTGCAACAGACCATATTCGTTCTGGATCGACGCCATGCGCGGCAGACCGTGTTCCTCAGCCAGACGCAGCCAGCGCATCGTTCCCCATGCGGTTTCGTTGGAAAGACCGACATGACGGATCTTGCCTTCGCGAACCATATCGTCGAAGCCGAGCAAAGTGTCATGCATATGCTGCAATTCCGACTTCGCATCGTTCTTGGTGAAATCAAAATTCCACCCCTGTCCGAAATGATAATGCGAGCGCATCGGCCAATGGATCTGGTAAAGATCGATGTGATCGGTCTGAAGGCGCTTCAGGCTGTTCTCAACCGCCTCGCGCACACTGGCGCGGCTTGGGCGGGCGCCGCCGCGAATCCACTCCTGACGACCGCCGCCCGCAATTTTGCTGGCGAGAATGACCTTGTCGCGCTTGCCCGATTTCTTGAACCAGTTGCCGATATAGGTCTCGGTCTTGCCGTAGCTTTCAGCGCTCATCGGAATGGCATAGCCTTCCGCCGTGTCGATGAAGTTGATGCCTGCATCGACAGCAATATCCAGCTGTTCGTGGGCGTCGGCTTCGGTGTTCTGCACACCCCAGGTCATGGTTCCGAGGCAAATTTCAGTGACAGAGAGGCCGGTGCGGCCCAGGGAATTCTTTTTCACGAGGATTTTCCGGATCAATTGGTCCGCAGAACTGCGGAATAATGTGAGGGGTGAATTGATAGCCCCGCTTCGTCGCCTCTGACAAGCCTGTCACAAAATATTCAACGATTACAGGAAGCGTTCTGCCGAATAAGGCGTCGGATCGATATAGGTTTTCTCGCCTGTCATCATTTCAGCGATGAGGCGTCCGCTTGCAGGGCCCAGCGTCAGGCCATGATGGGCGTGGCCGAAATCGAACCACAATCCCTTGTGGCGCGGTGCCGGACCAATCACCGGTCGCATGTCTGGTAGGCATGGGCGCAGACCAAGCCATGGCGTGCTGTCCACCGGCTCTCCAAGCTGCGGCACCAGACGCCGCGCAATCTTCTCCGTCTTTCCAAGCTGGATACGATTGGCCGCAGCCGAGGGCGAAGCGAATTCGATGCCGGTGGTCAGCCGTACACCCTGCACCATCGGCGCCAAAACGTAACCGGCTTCCTCATCCACCACTGTATGGCCCAGTCGCGTATTGTTGCGCATTGCGAAATGCAGGTGATGGCCGCGTTTGATGCCCAGCGGAATGGGATAGCCGAAGCGGCGGAAAATGAGCCCCGACTGAGGCCCAAGCGCCACGACAACCTCACGCGCCTTAACCGGCCCTTCCCGCGTCGTCACCTGCCAGTTGTCGCCATTCTGCGCCAGCGTTGACGCGTCGCCATGTACAAATCTGCCGCCGCGATTGATGAATAGATCGGCGTAGGCCCGCACAAGTCCAGCCGGATTGACCACCGATTTGGGATCGAGCCAGTGAATGGCACCCGCAACCTCGCCCAGAGCGGTTTCGCGTGCGCGCAAGGCTCCGGCATCCAGAATGTCATAGGCCAGATTAAAACGCTGTAAATTGGGTAGACGACGCACCGCGGCATCAAAAGCGGATTGGTTGCGGTAAACCTGCATCCAGCCCTGTTTGCGAATGAGCTTTTCGCAGCCCGCCTCTGCAATCAGAGCATCATGCTCATGCACGCTTGCTTCGATCAGCGGCAGCATGGCCTGCGCGGCAATCTCCAGACGTTCCGGCGACGATTCCCGCCAGTAACGGTAAAGCCAGCGCGCCATCCGCGGAACATAAAGCGGAGAATAGCGCACATCGGTACGGCGATTGGTGGCGTAGCGCAGAAGCTTCCCAAAACCCTGCGGAAAGGAATAGGGAATGACGCTGGAGCGTTCGATCAGGCCGGCATTGCCGAAACTCGTTCCCTGCCCCGGCTCTGCCTTGTCGATCAGACAGACGGAACGTCCGCGCGCCTGCAAATGAAGCGCAGCCGAAACGCCGACAATGCCAGCGCCTAGAACGATAATATCCTGATTTTGCATCGGTATTTCCGGCATTCTCATTACAATACGCGCCAGCGTTTAGCTGGCGCGTTTCTGCTTGCAGCAAAGTCTGCTGCTGGTCGGGATCAATAAATGTCGAAGTCGAAATATTTCTTCACGATGGTGGCATAGGTGCCGTCATCGCGGATTTTCTTGATCGCGGCATTCAGCTGTTCGCGCAGATCGTTGTCTTCCTGCCGGACGGCAATACCGGCTGCGGTCTGCGTTCCCGGCACGTCTCCGAGCAGCTTGCAGCAATCAGCGCCATCAGCCTTAAGCCAATCCACGAGCGGGAACTTGTCCGACACGACGGCATCCAGACGACCGCTCTTGAGATCGGCATTGGCTTCGTCGGCGGTCGGGTAAAGTTTGGCTTCGGCACCACCCTTTGCATAAACGTCTTCGGCATAGGTTGCCTGCGTCGTGGAAGCCTGCGCGCCGATGGTCTTGCCCTTCAACGCTTCAACGTCAACCGAAGTGATCGCGCTGTCCTTCGGAACGGCGACTGCGAGCGGCGTGGAATAATATTTGTCCGTGAATGCGACCTGCTTCTTGCGCTCTTCGGTGATGCTCATGGAAGCGAGAACAGCGTCGAACTTATTCGACTTCAGGCCGGGGATCATGCCGTCCCAGTCATTGGCGACAATCGTGCACTTGGCTTGCATGGCAGCGCAGAGCGCTTTTCCAATTTCAACGTCCATCCCCTGAAGGGAGCCGTCAGCAGCAACGAAGTTGAAGGGCGGATAAGCGCCTTCCGTCGCGATGCGAATTTCCTTCCATTCCTTTGCCTGCGCCGGAATAACGGCGGCCACAGTGGAAAGGCCAGCAAAAAGGCCCGCGGCAAGGATAGATTTCAGCATGATGGTTTCCCCTTAAATGCTTATTTTGTTGACTGCTTTTTAGTTCGTCCGACAGAAATTCGCTGTTTAGTGCAGCGCGCGAACCTCATCGGCTTCAGTTTGACTGAAGCACCGGATGCCGCCAACATCAAGTAGCCTTTTGGCGGCATCCGATGATATTTTAAGATCAATAGATGTCGAAATCGAAGTACTTCTTGCGGATCGTGTCGTAGGTGCCGTTTTCGCGGATCTTCTTGATCGCGGCATTGAACTGCTCGCGCAGATCGTCATCGCCCTTGCGCAGCGCCACGGCGATTTTGGTTTCGGAACCCGGAATGTCGCCGAGGAACTTGCAGCAATCCGCGCCCTGCTTCTTCAGCCAGTCGGCAGCGAGGAACTTGTCGGCTGCAATCGCATCGACGCGACCGCTTTCCAGATCGGCATTGGCTTCGTCGGCGGTCGGATAGAGCTTCACGTCAGCGCCAGCCTTGCCATAAACGTCATCGGCATAATTGCCCTGCGTGGTGCCAGCCTGTGCGCCGATGGTCTTGCCATCAAATGCCGACGGTTCAAGCGAAGTGAGGTCCGTATCCTTGGGCACGACGACCGCAAGCGGCGTCGTGTAATAGCGCTCGGTAAAGGCAACCTGCTGTTCGCGTTCCGGCGTGATGGCCATCGATGCGATCACTGCGTCGAACTTGTTGGCCTGCAGGCCGGGGATCATGCCATCCCAATCATTGGCGACGACCGTGCACTTGGCTTCCATGGCTTCGCACAGAGCATTGGCGATATCGAGATCGAAGCCAACGAGCTTGCCTTCTGGCGACATGTAATTGAACGGAGGATATGCGCCCTCGCTGGCGATACGGATTTCCTTCCATTCCTTGGCCTGAACGGGCAAGGCGAGGACGACAGTGGCCAGACCGGCCAGCAAAACTGATTTCAACATGATTTCCCTGTTTCATAGTCCTGTGCAATTCCGGCTGTTGACCGGAGTGCCGTTGCATGAGGCGAGAGTTCGCCCGTTTCTCAAAGCCCCGGTGGCAAGCCCCCTTGGCCAAAAGCACGAAAGGGCTCACTGCGCTGACACGCAGTGAGCCCAAGTTCATCAGCCCAGAAAAATCAGGCAACCAGACGCGTGGAATGGTCGTCCTGTGCATAGGCCTTGCCGAAGCGGTTCGCGAGGAATGCTTCCAGCGTGATGTCTTCCTGACGAATGAAGCCTTTCTGCGGCAGGTCGCCCTTGGCCAGCATGTCGAGCACCGCGCAAATGGCCGAAGCCGTGGTGATCTGGATGCCGGAACGGACGATCTTGCCAACCTGCGCAGCATAAACCTTGTTTGCGTAGGTTTCTTGAACCAGACGGCCATTCTTGGTGCCGGAAACGGTCACGAAGATCACGACAACGTCCTGAAGCGTAGTCGGTAGCGCGTTTTCGAAGATGTCCTTCAGAACTTCGCGGCGATGACGCAGGCCGAGATCGTTCAGAAGCGCCTTCATAAGCGCAACGTGGCCCGGATAGCGAATGGTGCGGTAGTTGAGGGTGCGCACCTTGCCTTCCAGTGTTTCGCACAGCGTGCCGAGTCCGCCCGAGGTGTTGAACGCTTCATAGGTCACGCCGTCGAGCGAGAATTCTTCACGTTCTTCCAGCGCTGGAACTTCCGACAGTTCGCCGTCCACGATGGCTTCGCAAGGCTCGATATATTCGTTGATGACGCCGTCGGTGCTCCAGGTCAGGTTGTAGTTGAGCGCATTGGACGGATATTGCGGCAGAGCGCCGACGCGCATGCGAACGCTATCGAGCTTGTCGAAACGCTTGGCCAGATCATAAGCGACGATGGAGATGAAGCCCGGGGCAAGGCCACACTGCGGGATGAAAGCCGTCTTGGCGTCCTGGGCCAGTTCCTTCACGCGGCGCGTGCTGGCAACGTCTTCGGTCAGATCGAGATAGTGAACGCCTGCCTTGGCAGCGGCTTCGGCGATGCGGGTGGTCAGGTGGAACGGAGCGGCGCTCAGCACGGCAAACTTGCCGGTAAGGGCAGCTTCAAGCGCCTTGGCGTCTTCAATGTCGAGCGCCTGCGTCTTGACTGCGGCACCGGATTCCAGCGCGTCGAGCTGTGCCTGCGAACGATCGACGACGGTGACGTCATACTCACCTGTGGAAGCCAGAAGATCGGCAATGGTTGCACCGATTTTACCTGCGCCGACGACAACGATCTGTTTCATTTTGTTTTCCCCTTGGCCTTTCTGGTCCCACTGGAATGCAATTCGATATGCAAGAATCGCATAGTCTTATGCAAAAAGAAGCGTATGAACCGACGATCTGACGTTGTTTCTTTGCACATTATGCCGTAATAATTATGCATTATGCCGACAAATGCAGACCTGAACCTCATCGCCCTCCTTCGTGAAAACGCGCGCGCTTCCACAGCCGAGCTCGCCCGACGCCTGGGCGTCTCGCGAACAACTGTGCAAAGCCGCATCGAAAAGCTGGAAAAGCAGGGCGTCATCGAGGGCTATACCGTTCGAATCGCACCGGAATTCGAGCGCGATCTGGTGCGCGCCCATGTGCTAGTGACAGCACTGCCCAAACTAGCGCCAAAGGTTGAAACCGCGCTGCGCGGCATGATGACGGTCAGAACGCTCCATTCCGTCAGCGGTCATTTCGATATGATTGTCGTGGTTGAAGCGCCCTCTATTCAGGAACTGGACGCAGTTCTCGACAGGATCGGCGCGCTTGAAGGCGTGGAACGCACCATGTCGTCCATTGTGCTTTCCACGCGCATCGACCGATAAGCGCATAGCCTTCGAGCGTCAGTCCTTCGAACTGCCTTCCCAGCCCGCATAGAAAACGCCGTTCTGCTTTTCCATGAAAGCAGTGACTGCCTCGATTTCATCCGGCTCGATGGATGTGCTGACCAGGGTTGCCAGTATCTCCACGGTTTTCGGGTTGCGATCAGTGATCTCCACGTCGCTGACCGGATACTTCGCGTCTTCCAGCCGTTCGACCAGCAATTCGCGCAGTTCCTCCATCCCGTCATGAGAAGCGATGACGCGCACTTCGTAAGTTTGCTCCAAAGCGCGTTCATGGATCGGGATGCGGCTGATGAGATTGACGAGGTGACGCAGAAGCGTGTTGCCGAACAGGATAAAAACCGTGAGCAACGCAGCTTCGGCAACCATGTCGGTTCCCGCAAATGCGCCCACTGCTGCCGAGCACCAGAGCGTCGCGGCAGTGTTGAGGCCGCGCACATTCATGCCCTCTTTCATGATGACGCCTGCGCCCAGAAAGCCGATACCCGAAATGACATAGGCAATTACACGCGTGGATTCCGGCGCCCCGGCAATACGTACCGCAAGGTCGACGAAAGCGGCAGCGCCGAGCGCCACCAGAGCATTGGTGCGCAGTCCTGCGGTCCGCTGCCGATACTGGCGTTCCGCGCCGATCAGCGTGCCGAAAATGAATGCTGCGGTCAGGCTGACGACCGTATCCAGAAAAGGAAAGAGATCAAATGTCTTTAAAAACTGCATGGCAAAAAGTCCTTATTTGCCGGGCATATAATACAGTTTCTTGAAACGAATATGACGGCGCACCGGGGTACGCCGTCATAGAATTAAAACAGCTGTTTTGACTGTTAGTACAGAAGGCGCGCGCGAATGGTGCCGGGAATTTCGCGCATGGCGTTCAGAATGTCGTCGCTGGCCTCGCCGACGCCGTCAGCTTCCATCACGAGATAGCCCACTTCGCCATCCGTCTGCAGAAACTGGCTGGCGATGTTGATGCCATGCGTGGAGAAAATGTTCATCAGGCTGTTGAGGATGCCGGGACGGTTTTCATGCACATGCATGAAGCGCGTGCCGGTCGGGCGCGGCGGAAGCTGAACCTGCGGGAAGTTCACGGCGCCCAGCGTCGAGCCAACATCGGAATATTCGATCAGCTTGCGCGTCACTTCGATGCCGATGCGCTCCTGCGCTTCTTCCGTCGAACCGCCAATATGCGGCGTCAGAATGACATTCTCGATGCCCTGAATCGGTGAAACGAACTTGTCGTTGTTGGAAGCAGGCTCGACCGGGAAAACGTCGATTGCCGCACCGGCAAGATGGCCTTCCTGAAGAACTTTTGCCAGCGCATCCAGATCGACAACCGTGCCCCGCGCATTGTTGATGAGGAAGGCGCCCTTCTTCATCTTGCGCAGTCGTGCTTCGGTGATGAGCTTCGACGTGGACTTGTTCGACGGTACATGCAGGCTGACGACATCGGAAATCTTCAGCAATTCGTCGAGTGTCGCCGTTGGCTTCACATTGCCGTATTGCAGCTTGTCGGATGTGTCGTAGTAGCGAACGGTCATGCCGAGGCTTTCGGCCAGATTGCCGACCTGCGAGCCAATATTGCCGTATCCGATAATGCCGAGCGTCTTGCCGCGCACTTCGCGGCTGCCGGTCGCAGTCTTATCCCAGCCGCCGGCATGAGCCGATACCGACCGCGGGAAAATGCGACGCATCAGCATGATGATCTCGCCGATCACCAATTCTGCAACCGAGCGCGTATTGGAAAACGGCGCGTTGAAAACCGGAATGCCGCGCTTGCGGGCCGCTTTCAGATCGACCTGATTGGTGCCGACGGAAAAGCAGCCGACTGCAACCAGACGGTTCGCTGCGGCGAAGATTTCTTCGGTCAGCTGCGTGCGCGAGCGGATACCGATGATATGCGCATGCGAAATCGCTTCAATCAGATCGGCTTTGTCCAGCGCCTTGGGAAGATGCGTGACATTCGTGTAGCCGGAGGATTTGAAGTATTCAACGGCAGTCGGATTGATGCCTTCGAGAAGAAGAACATTGATGCGATCACGGGCGAAAGAAAGACGTTCGGTCATTGTCAGGGTTTCCAGGCTGGAACAGCAAACGGTCGGATTACGACATGAATGAAGCCAAATCTGTCGTCAATACGATATTTTCGGATATGTCAGCTGCTTGCGCGGTGGGAGGCCGCCAGTTCTTGTTGCGCGGGTGCTTTAACACCGGAGAACCGCCGGGTACAGATATTAACGCTTTCATTCGCAAAAAAGTTGGAGCAGATGCGCTTGCACCCGCTGGCCTTTATTGGGAAGGCTCGATTTTTCTGAATGTCCCGGGGCTTTGCCCGATCCATTTTTGAAAGGCGCGATAGAATGCGCTGGGCTCGCTATAGCCGAGTTCCGCCGCAACTTCCGCAACGGTCAGCCTGTCCTCCTGCAACAGTTGCTGTGCTGTTACGAAGCGCAACTCGTCCTTGATCGTTCCAAAACTCTGCCCTTCGGCTTTCAGCCTGCGCCGCAGCGTCGGGGCGGACATTTTCAACTGTACGGCTATATCTTCGAATGAAGGCCATTCCTGCGCAGGCATCTGACTCAGATGCCCGCGAACCCGTGAGGAAATGTCGTGATCGTGGCGATAGCGGATCAGGATATTGGCCGGAGCCTCACGCAGAAAATTTTCGAGCGCTACGTCGCTGCGAATGATCGGCAAGGCCAGATAGGATGAATCGAAAACCAGTCGCGTTGCGGACTGATCGAACAGCACCGGCGCGCCGAAGAATTTTCGATAATCCTGCCGGTCCACGGGTGCCGGACAGGCGAAATCGAGTGTTCGCAACGGAATGCGCCGCCCCACCAGCCAGCACGCCACGCCCATCAGGATTAGCCAGTAGGCGCGATAGGCGAAGGCTGGGCGCGGCGAACCTGCATCCGTCAGCACGATATGCGCCATGCCGTCGCGAATGCGCAATTCGCCACGCGGATCGTCCAGCACGACATTGAGAAACTGCAAGGCACGGCGCAAGGCACGCTCCAGAGTGCCCGCATGTAAAACGGCATGACAAAGCAGGTTGAAGCTGCCGGGCCGCATCGGGCGTGCGGCCAAACCGAAGAACTCATCATCGATGGTTTCGGCAATCAGCCACCACAGGCGACCGTATTGGATATTCGTGACCGGCTCGGTCAGTCTATCCGGCAAACCGACTGCCGCCATCAATGGCGCGGTATCGATGCCACGCTGGCGCACGCTTTCCAAAGCATCTTCAACGAAGCCGGGTGTGATATTATGGCGTTCCATGGACTGAACTTTATTGCAAAAACGGTCACCAATTAAGACCTCTAATGTCATTGTTTGCAATGATTGAGGGATTAACCTCTTCCTCGCAGCGTTACTAGAGGAGCTTGGCGCTGCCGTGACTAGTCTGGGAGGAATACCGGAATGACTGAAGCGTCTGCTTTCACGCAGCGTGTGCGTTATGATGACGCCGTGGCAAAGTTTGAACTCGATCATGCCATCACACAGCTTGCGGGCCATCCCGACACCGGCCTCAATGCCTGCGTGGAATGCTGCGACCGTTATGTCGGCGAGAACCGGATAGCGCTGCGCGCGATTTCCGCCGACGGCCAGGTGACAGAACTCACCTTTGAAAAATTGCGCGATCTTTCCGCAAAAGTCGGCAACGTGCTGAAGAATGCAGGCGTCAGTGCGGGCGATGTCGTTGCCGGTCTCCTGCCACGCACACCCGAACTTGTTGCAACCATTCTCGGTGCCTGGCGTATCGGCGCTATATATCAGCCGCTCTTCACCGCTTTCGGTCCAAAGGCCATCGAACACCGTCTCAAGACAAGCGATGCAAAACTGGTCGTGACCAATCTTGCCAATCGCAGCAAGCTTGACGAAGTCGAAAATTGCCCGCAGGTCGCAACGATACTTGCGCCCGACGAAACCGCACCTGCCGCTGATATCGATTTCCGCGCAGCGCTCGCCGCTGCCTCCACCGATTGTCCGCCTGTCATGCGCAAGGGTGATGATCTTTTCATGATGATGTCCACCTCCGGCACGGCTGGCCTGCCAAAAGGCGTGCCGGTTCCGCTTTTCGCACTGCTCGCCTTTGGCGCCTATATGCGCGAAGCCGTGGGCCTGCGATCCGACGACATTTTCTGGAATATTGCCGATCCCGGCTGGGCCTATGGGCTTTACTATGCCGTGACGGGCCCACTGCAACTGGGCATCGCCACCACGCTTTACGAAGGCGGTTTCAACGCCGAAAGCACCTACGACATTATCGAACGTCTGGGCGTTACCAGTCTGGCCGGTTCGCCAACCGCCTTTCGCCTGTTGATGGCGGCAGGCCCGGAGGCGGCAGCCCGGATCAAGGGACGTCTGCGCGTGGTTTCCAGTGCGGGCGAGCCACTCAATCCGGAAGTGATCCGCTGGTTCGACGCCAATCTCGGCGCGCCGATCCACGACCATTACGGACAGACGGAACTCGGCATGGTGGTCAACAATCACCACGGTCTTGAACATGCCGTGCGTCAGGGTTCGGCGGGCTATGCCATGCCGGGCTATCGCGTCGCGGTTCTGGATGAGGCCGGAAATGAACTCGGCCCGAACCAGCCGGGTGTTCTCGCCATCGATATCGCAAAATCGCCACTGCTCTGGTTTTTCGGTTATTACAAGCAGGAAACACCAGCCATTGCAGGCGGCTATTACCGCACCGGCGATACGGTGGAATTCGAAGACGACGGTTCCGTCAGCTTCATTGGTCGTGCCGATGATGTCATCACCTCATCCGGCTATCGCATCGGACCGTTCGACGTGGAAAGCGCCCTGCTGGAGCATCCGGCGGTCAATGAGGCGGCGGTCGTCGGCGTTCCTGATCCGCAACGCACCGAAATCGTCAAGGCATTCGTCATTCTGGCACCCGGACAGGAAGGCACGCCCGCGCTTGCCGAAGAACTGGCGCAACATGTGAAGAAACGGCTTTCCGCCCATGCCTATCCGCGCGAGATCGATTTCGTCAGCGAGCTGCCGAAAACGCCAAGCGGAAAAATCCAGCGCTTTCTGCTGCGCAAGGCAGAAATCGACAAACAGCAACAGACAACAGCCTGAGGTACAATTATGCAGATTCAAGATCGGGTATTTCTGATCACCGGCGCGGGCTCAGGTCTCGGCGCGGCTGTGGCCAGGATGGTTGTCGAAGCTGGCGGCAAGGTAGCCCTTCTGGATGTCAACACGGAAGCGGGTGAAGCGGCGGCGAAAGCGCTTGGTGCAGCCGCTATGTTCCAGCGCACCGACGTGACCAGCGAGGCAGATGGACAAGCTGCCATTGCTGCCGCGCTCAAGGCTTTTGGCCGTATCGATGCGCTCGTCAATTGCGCAGGCATTGCGCCGGGCGAAAAGGTGCTAGGCCGCGAAGGTCCACACAAATTCGACAGTTTTGCGCGCACCATTTCGATCAATCTGATCGGAACCTTCAACATGCTGCGGCTGGTAGCCGAAGCCATGGCAAATAATGAACCGGGCGATGGCGGCGAACGCGGATTGATCATCAACACCGCCTCGGTTGCCGCCTTTGACGGCCAGATCGGACAGGCCGCCTACTCCGCCTCGAAGGGCGGCGTTGCGGCCATGACCTTGCCTGTCGCGCGTGAACTGGCGCGCCACGGCATTCGCGTCATGACAATTGCCCCCGGCATTTTCGAGACACCGATGATGGCAGGCATGCCGCAGGACGTGCAGGACGCGCTCGGCGCATCGGTGCCGTTCCCGTCGCGGCTTGGACGCCCGGCGGAATATGCAGCGCTCGTGCGCCACATTGCGGAAAACCAGATGCTCAACGGCGAAGTCATCCGTCTCGACGGTGCGCTGCGCATGGCTGCGAAATAAATTCACCATCAGGAAGCGAGGAATAATCATGTCCCACAGCGATCCTATTGTCATTGTCGGCGCAACCCGCACCCCCATGGGCGGCTTTCAGGGCGACTTTTCCGGCGCGCAGGCGACCGATCTCGGCGCGGCAGCAATCAGCGGCGCACTGGCCGGTGCGGGTCTGGCACCAGAAGCTGTCGAAGAAGTTTTGATGGGCTGTGTCCTGCCTGCGGGTCAGGGACAGGCCCCGGCGCGGCAGGCTTCGATCAAGGCTGGACTGCCCGTTTCGACCGGGGCTACGACCGTCAACAAAATGTGCGGTTCGGGCATGAAAGCCACCATGCTGGCGCATGATCTGTTGCTGGCCGGTTCGGCGGATGTGATCGTTTCCGGCGGTATGGAAAGCATGACCAACGCGCCCCACCTGCTGTCCAAGGCGCGTGGCGGCTATCGCATGGGCCACGGCCAGATTCTGGATCATATGTTCCTCGACGGTCTTGAGGATGCCTATGACAAGGGCCGCCTGATGGGCACTTTTGCGGAAGATTGCGCGGAAGCCTACCAGTTCACCCGTGAAGCGCAGGACGAGTTCGCCATTGCCTCGCTGACCCGCGCGCAAAAGGCCATCAAGGACGGTCTGTTTGCGGCAGAGATCACACCCGTCACGGTGAAATCCGGTCGCGCCGAGGTGCAGGTTTCGATTGACGAACAGCCCGGCAAGGCGAAGCTCGACAAGATCCCCTCGCTGCGCCCTGCATTCCGCGATGGCGGCACAGTAACGGCGGCCAATTCCTCGTCGATTTCCGATGGCGCTGCGGCGCTCGTCCTGATGCGCGCATCTGAAGCGGAGAAGCGTGGCTTGACCCCGCGCGCGGTGCTGGTTGGTCATGCGACCTATGCCGACAAGCCGAACCTTTTTGCGACCGCGCCTATCGGCGCAATCAGCAAGCTCTCGGAAAAGATCGGCTGGAACCTCAAGGATGTCGATCTGTTCGAGATCAATGAAGCTTTCGCTGTCGTCACGATGGCGGCCATGCGCGATCTCGATCTGGCGCACGACAAGGTCAATATTCATGGCGGCGCTTGCGCGCTCGGCCACCCGATCGGCGCTTCCGGCGCGCGCATTCTGGTGACGCTGCTCGCCGCACTTGAAACGCATGGCCTGAAACGCGGCGTGGCTGGTATCTGCCTCGGCGGCGGCGAAGCCACCTCAATCGGCATTGAAAGGATCGTGTGATGCTTCTGACCGATACGCAGGAGCAGATCCGCGAGGCTGTCCGCGATTACGCGCAGGAGCGTCTGGCACCGGGTGCCGCCCAACGTGACCGCGAACATGCCTTTCCGCGTGCGGAACTGACCGAGATGGGCGAACTTGGCTTTCTCGGCATGCTTGTGCCGGAAGAATGGGGCGGCTCCGACCTCGGCATGGTGGCCTATGCGCTGGCTCTGGAAGAAATCGCGGCAGGCGACGGCGCCTGCTCCACCATCGTTTCGGTGCATTCCTCGGTGGGCTGCGTACCCATCCTGCGCTTCGGGACGGAGGACCAGAAACGCCGCTTTTTGCCGAAAATGGCTTCGGGCGAATGGATCGGCGGCTTTGCTTTGACTGAACCGCAGGCCGGATCCGATGCGTCGGCGCTGAAAACCCGCGCCCGGCTTGATGGCGATCATTATGTGATCGACGGCTCCAAGCAATTCATCACGTCCGGCAAGAATGGCAGTGTGGTGATTGTCTTTGCGGTCACCGATCCCGCTGCGGGCAAGAAGGGCATTTCGGCCTTTATCGTGCCGACCGACACACCAGGCTACGAGGTCATGACGGTCGAACACAAGCTCGGCCAGCATTCATCCGATACCTGCGCGCTGGCTTTCACCAATATGCGCGTGCCACTGGAAAACCGGCTGGGGGCGGAAGGTGAAGGCTATAAAATTGCGCTTGCCAATCTTGAAGGCGGACGCATCGGCATTGCCGCGCAGGCCGTGGGCATGGCGCGCGCCGCTTTCGAAGCAGCCCGCGACTATGCCAAAGAGCGCATCACCTTCGGCAAGCCGATTGCCGAACATCAGGCCGTAGCCTTCCGTCTTGCCGATATGGCGACGAAGATCGAAACGGCCCGCCAGATGGTCCTGCATGCCGCAGCCTTGCGCGAGGCGGGCAAACCCTGCCTGACGGAAGCCTCGATGGCCAAGCTTGTGGCGTCGGAAATGGCAGAGGAAGTCTGTTCCGCCGCCATCCAGATTCACGGCGGCTATGGCTACCTTGCCGATTATCCGGTTGAGCGCATCTATCGCGATGTGCGCGTCTGCCAGATTTATGAAGGCACGAGCGAAGTTCAGCGACTCGTGATTGCGCGCGGGCTTTAAGCCTTCCAAAAACGGTCGTGAATGATCATGCCTGCCGCCATGGCAGCCACGAATAACCAGACCTGCGGCAAGCCGATAGACAAGGCTGCGACCGCAGGTCCCGGGCAGAAGCCGGCCAGTCCCCAGCCGAGACCGAACAACGCCGAGCCAAACAGCAGAGGCCGGTCGATCTGGGTCTTTTCGGGGAGGTGAAAG
Source organism: Ochrobactrum sp. SSR (assembly GCF_030067775.1). NCBI lineage: Bacteria > Pseudomonadati > Pseudomonadota > Alphaproteobacteria > Hyphomicrobiales > Brucellaceae > Ochrobactrum > Ochrobactrum sp. SSR. The sequence continues at coordinate 613,930 of NZ_CP125970.1, forward strand.
CTGTCATCCAGCACCGGCTTTGCCAGCTTACGCTGTAGCATTACGCCCGGGATGGCGACCAGAAGAGCGCCGCCGAGCACGAATGCAAGGCTGGGGTCCCAGTGACCGCTTGCGATATTCAAAAAGCCCTGCACCCGTGACGGGTCGATCATGCCTGAAAGCGACAATCCGAACCCGAATAACGCGCCTGTGAAAAGAGCTGCCGCGAGCCGGTAATAAGCGAAACTTTTCATAACAGAACTCCCGCGAGAGTTGCTGCTGCAACACCAGTTATCAGAAAGGTGATTGTTGCAGCGATGGAACGTTTGGAAAAACGGGCCATGCCGAGGATACCGTGGCCAGATGTGCAGCCCGAGCCCATGCGCGTTCCAATGCCGACCAGAAGACCGGCGACGACGATAATCGGCCAGGAAGCCGAAATGGTTGTAGCAGGAAAGCTCCCGAAAAGCGCAGCATAGACCAACGGACCGAGAATGAGGCCAAGAACGAAAGCTGCATTGAGCGCGGCCTGACTTCCGTTCAGCAATCTGCCGACGATACCGCTGATACCGGCAATGCGACCATTGAAAATCAGAAGAAAAATCGCCGCTGCACCGAGAAGCATGCCGCCTGCCAGCGACTGGAGATAGGTCATCATGACAAATCTCCCTTAGGCGCGTCATGACAGAAGATGCCATACAGCGCCTCGATAAGCTGCGCCGCCTTGGTTTCCGTCAGGCGATAGAATATTTGCTTGGCTTCGCGCCGGGTTTCGACGATGCCGGATTCCCGCAGTACACCGAGTTGCTGCGACAGGGTCGGCTGACGAATGCCAAGCCCATGTTCCAATTCACCAACCGAATATTCTTTTTCCGCCAGCGCACAGGCCAGCATCAGACGGGCCGGATGCGACAGGGTGCGCAGCAATTCGGCCACTTCGCCCGCACGATTTTCCATCTGCTGGCGCGACATGACGGCAAGGGTGCCCGTAACACTATCCATGAGGCAACTCCAAATTCAATATACGCTTACATATAATATATATTGATAAAATCAAGTGCGGTATCTGGAGTTCCACAGAGATAAAAATCACCGCCATCCTTACGAATGGCGGTGATCGACTTTGTCAGCCGAGGAATTCCTGCACAGCTGTCAGTTCGGTCTGGCGCAGTTCATGACCGCCCGGATGCCAGACAAGATCGACGTAGGCCTGCTGGCTTTCAAAGTAGTGCGCGAGCGCCTCCGTGAAATCCGGCGGGCAGATCGGGTCCATTCGGCCAGCCGTCATCAGGATTTTCACGCCTTCCAACCCCGGATTATTCGCTGGTTTGAACGGGATAAGCGGATGTAGAAGCACTGCCTTGTCAAATATCCTGCCTTTCTCGATCAGCAGATTGGCCATGATATTGGCCCCGTTTGAATAACCCAAAGCGATCACTTCCGACGGCTGATACTCTTCGACCAGAGCGGCGATAAACGCAGCCATTTTGTCCGTGGCGCGGGCAAGGTCTGGCATGTCATAGACGCCCTCGCCCGTCCGACGGAAGAAGCGGGCGGCACCAAATTCCGACACGTCGCCGCGCGGGGAAACAATGGTCGCCTCCGGCAAAAGCTGTTCGGCCAAACCGAAGAACTGATTTTCATCGCCGCCGGTGCCGTGAAAGACAATGAACAGCGGCGCGCCGACCGCACCGGCCTTCAGCCGGTGCACGTAGGTCTGAATGGTCATAATCTGTCTCCTGCTCGCGCTTAAATCTTGTCGAGATGTTCTTCGAGATAAGCACGAAGATGCTGGTGCTGCGACGGCAGCTTCAGAGCTTCGCCCAAATGCGCGGTGTCTTCGTCGCGATCAAAGCCGGGTTCGTTTGTTGCGACTTCGAACAGAACACCACCCGGTGTCCGGAAGTAGATCGCCCAGAAATAATCGCGGTCGATCACTGGAGTGACATTATAGCCGGTATCCATCAGGGCCTTGCGAACTTCCAGCTGCTTTTCGCGGTTTTCGACCGCGAAGGCGACGTGGTGCACCGAACCTGCTCCCTGCTGGTTACGACCGACAGAAGGCAAGGTCTGAAGATCGATCACACCGGCTCCGTTGCCTTCCGGCATGATGAGACGGGTAATGCCATCCTTCGCGTCCAGTTTCTGATAGCCCATATAGTTGAGCAGTTCCGAAGTCGCGCCCTCGTCACGCAAGCGCATCGAAACCGAATGAAAGCCGCGAATGGCGTGATCGGCATCGATGCCTTCATGCGCCCAAGGCTCGCGCGGATCGTCCTTCACTTCCACCAGAGCGAAGCTGTCGCCATCCGGGCCACGGAAGAAGACGCGCTTTTCGCCAAAAGCTGCATCTTCCGATTCGACCGTGACGGCGGATTGCGCGAAGCGATCCTTCCAGAAACCGAGCGAGCCTTGCGGGACTGCAAAAACGGTTGTTCCCACCTCGCCCGTACCATCGCGACCGCGCTGAATGCCGGGAAAGGGGAAATAGGTCATGACGGTGCCCGGCGTGCCGACTTCATCGCCGTAATAGAGGTGATAAACGCTCGGATCATCGAAGTTCACGGTCTTCTTGACGCGGCGCAATCCCAGCACATCCGTGAAGAACTTGTTGTTCGAACGGGCATCTGCTGCCAGCGACGTAACGTGGTGAAGGCCTTTGATCTGATTAAGCATGGCGATCTCTCCTGTTGTGTTGCAGCAAGATATAATGATCGGAATGCATCTGGATATATTGACAATCATACACAGATTGTCTCCAGATCGAATACAATTGGCTTTCCCTGCCAATAGGTGCTGGACTGAGGCCCCCTACAAGTTTAGCTAACCTTTATCGCAATGACAAAGAAAGGCCTCCCATGGCGTCCGGCTTGTTTGCACTTCTCGATGACGTGGCAGCAATCGCAAAAATGGCGGCGGCCTCTTTGGATGACGTGGCTGGACAAACCGCAAAGGCCAGCGCCAAGGCGGCAGGCATTGTGATTGATGATACGGCGGTGACGCCGAAATATGTCGTTGGTCTGAAGCCGGAACGGGAATTGCCGGTCATCTGGAAAATCACCAAGGGATCGCTGCGCAACAAGCTGATCTTTCTGCTGCCGCTGGCGCTGATCTTCAGCTATTTCGCGCCCGGTCTCATCATGCCGCTTCTGATGATCGGCGGCGCCTATCTCGCATTTGAGGGCACGGAAAAGCTGGTCGAGTTTTTCGTGCCGCATAAGGATGAGGAACAAGCGGAAACAAAGGCCACCACCGCGAAGGAAATTGAAGCGACAACTGTGAGCGGGGCCATCCGAACCGACTTCATCCTGTCAGCGGAGATCATGGCACTCACGCTTGCCGGTCTGCCGCCTTCGAATGTCTATACGCAGGCGGCGATCCTTGTTTGTGTCGCCGTCCTGATCACCTTCGCCGTTTATGGCGTTGTCGGCTTTATCGTCAAGCTCGATGACATGGGTGTCGCGCTTGCCCGCAATGCCCATACCGGTTTTGGTAAGCGGTTCGGCAAGGGTCTGGTTGCGGGTATGCCCATCGTGCTCAAGGTGCTCAGCACCGTAGGCACCGTCGCCATGCTCTGGGTTGGCGGCAGCATCATCGTTCACGGTCTGGCATCGATCGGCGTTCACAGCGTCGAGGAATTCATTCACAACATCGTCGCCCATCTGCCGACCGAAGGCAGCAGCTTCGGCGGCGTTCTGGAGTGGATCGCAACGTCTTTCCTGCAAGCAGTGCTCGCCATCCTGATCGGGGCCGTCATTGTCGGCATCGTACATGTCGTCAAGGCGGTTAAATCCAAGGCCTGATCACGCCAGATAGCGCCTAAACCAGGCGATTGTTCTGTCCCAGGCGAGCTTGGCGGCGGCCTCGTCATAGCGTGGGGTGGAATCATTGTGGAAGCCGTGATTGACGCCCGGATAGATATAGGCCTCGTAGGTCTTGCCGTTCTTTTTCAGCGCTTCTTCATAGGCCGGCCAGCCTTCGTTGATACGCGTGTCCAACTCGGCATAATGAAGCAAGATTGGCGCCTTGATGCGCGAAACCTCGTCTTTGGGTGCCTGCCGACCATAAAACGGCACGGCAGCGGCCAGTTCGGGAAAGGCGACTGCTGCCGCATTGGCAACGCCACCACCATAGCAGAAGCCGGTGATCCCGACCTTGCCGGTGGTCAGATCGCTTTTCATCATGAAATCGACGGCAGCGAAGAAGTCGTTCATCAGCTTGGTCGGGTCGACCTGCTGCTGCAATTCGCGGCCCTTTTCGTCATTGCCGGGATAGCCGCCGACCGACGTAAGACCATCCGGTGCCAATGCGATGAAACCGGCCTTGGCCACACGGCGCGCGACATCCTCGATATAAGGGTTGAGGCCGCGGTTCTCGTGCACCACCACGACCGCCGGAACCTTGCCCTGCACCTTCGCAGGACGGACAAGATAGGCGCGTACCTGACCGGTGCCCTCCGGTGATGGATAGGTGATGTATTCGGCCAGAATATCAGGATCGGTAAACTCAACCTGCTGCGCCATGGCGTAATCCGGGCTGAGCGATGCCAATATAGCGGTTGCCGTCATCGTGCCGACGGCGAACTTTGCGGCCCGGTCGAGAAACTGGCGTTTGGTGATCTTGCCATGCGCGTAAAAGTCGTAAAGCTCGAGCAGTTCCTGCGGGAAGTCTTTTGCCGTTAAACGTGCCATGGGCAGCTCTCTCCTCTTTCAAGGAGGTCAGTTTAACACAGGGTGCTTCCGGATAAATGACAGATACCCCACGTGCGAAAGCGCGGGGTATCTTCCCGCTTTACGTAGGATCAACGGTAGACGATACCGCCATCGGTCAGGATGGCCTGACCGGTGATGTAGTCGGAATCCGGGCTCGCCAGGAAAGAGACGAGAGATGCCACATCGTCCGGCGTCTGGGCGCGACCAAGCGCAATGCCGTCGACATATTTCTTGTAGGTTTCACCTTTCGGCGCGCCGGTAATCTCGGCGAAACGCTCGTCGATTTCCACCCACATGTCGGTGCCCACGATGCCGGGGCAATAGGCGTTCACGGTAATGCCCGCGCTTGCATATTCCTTGGCTGCGGCCTGCGTCAGCGCACGCACGGCGAATTTCGTGGCGGAGTAAACACCGAGCATTGCAAAACCATCATGACCGGCAATGGACGAAGCATTGATGATCTTGCCCTTCTGGTTGCGCACCTTGAACTTGGCGGCAGCCGCCTGAATGCCCCAGAGCACACCATCGACATTGATGCGGAAAATACGCTCGACCTCTTCCGGCTTCACATCCGCAATCGGCTGAACCTGCGCGATACCGGCATTGTTGACGATCACGTCGAAACCGCTCAGTTCCTTTTCCGCATGGTCGATAGCGGCATAGACATCGTCGCGTTTGCTGACATCGGCTGAGAATGTGGACGCCTTGCGGCCCAGGGCTTCCACCTCTTTTTTTGACAGCATTGAGTTTGTCCGCCTTGAGATCGACCAGTGCGACATCAAAACCGTCCTTGGCCAGCCGAAGGGCGATGCCCCGACCGATGCCCTGTGCCGCACCGGTGACGAGCGCAACTTTCGTGTTAGCCGACATGATTCATCCTTTCCTGAGTGATTTGATGAATGGCAATGCAACGCATCCCATAGGCGATATGGAACACGTCCCGGCGCTATCAACCCACGCCAGCGGCTTGATTTCATTGATTGCGATCAAATTCCTTTATTAGCATCCAGAAAAATAAAAAAGCCCGGCAGTGCCGGGCGTTTTTGATCTGTGTTGACGCCTGCGAAGGCCGATCAGATATTCGGTTCGATCTTGCCTTTGGCCTTGCCCTTATCCTTGGCTGTGAGCTTGTCGATATAGGCAAGGAACAGCGCAGACACGACGAAGGCCAGATGTATGATCGTGAACCACATAAGCTGGTTCGACGTATAGGTCGTGGCATTCAGGAATATCTGCAAAAGATGGATCGACGAGATGGCTACAATCGTCGACGCGACCTTGATCTTGAGCGAACCGGCATCAATCGTGCCCAACCAGTGCACCTCGTCGCCCGCCTGATCGAAGCGGCTGACAAAATTTTCATAGCCGGAAATGATCACCATTACCACGAGGCTGGCAATCAGCGCCGCATCGATCAGCCCCAATATTTTCAGGATCGTATCGGTGTCGTTCAGCGACGTGGCCTTGCTGGCGAAGTCGAAAAGCTTACCCGCAAAAGATACGGCATAAATGGCCAAGGCAATGGCCAAACCCAGATAGAAAACCACCAACAGCCAACGCGAGGCCAGAATGATGTTCTCAATCATCAACTCAATTCGTTTCATGCAACCACTTCCAGGTTTTCATACCAGACACCTCGTAAAATTTTGCTTCGTTCGCAAGGAAAATGAACCACATTTGGCGTGGAATAATGTGCAAAAGCCAGAATGGTGATGGCAATGGCGAATTTCAATAAGCGCTGCACACAAAGCCTATGTCTTTCGTGCAGATAGCTAAAAGGCAAAGCCGTCCGGCTCACAAAGAAACAGCATTTTCTTATTTAGTGTTATAAATATTGCATCGCTGTGACTTCAAAGCCGCTGGTCTATTCAACACTTTCATAATATAAGGCGCCCCTGATATTTTATTGCCGCCTCGCAATAGGGTGGTGTTAAAAGCGGGAACCTAATGAACATCGAGACGGCCGTGAACGACAAAGCCAGCATCTTCGATCTGGCTCCTATTTCTCTTTGGCTTGAAGACTATAGCGGTCTTCGCAAGCAGTTCGATACATGGCGGTCGGAAGGCATCACTGACCTTAAGACTTTTCTGATGGAAGACACGAGCCGTCTTCGCATCTGCACGAGTCACATCCGGGTTCTCGCGGTTAACCGCAAGACGCTTTCGCTGTTCGAGGCGAAGGATATCGATCACCTCGTCACCAATCTGGAGCGCGTTTTCCGCGACGATATGCTGGAACCGCATATCGACGAGATGGTGCAGCTCTGGAACGGCTCCGACACGTTCTACAGCAACACGATCAACTATTCGCTGGAAGGCCGGCGCATCGATATTCAGCTGAAGGGCCGTATCCTGCCCGGTCACGAACAAAGCTGGGATCGTGTCCTCCTGTCGATTGAAGACGTAACCGCACGCGAAAACGCGATGCGCGAGCAGGATCGCCACAAGCGTCATGCGCAAGGCCTGTTCGAGCATTCGCCGGTTTCGCTGTGGGTTGAGGATTTCAGCCGCATCAAGGAACTGATGGACGATGTGCGAGAGCGCGGCATTATCGATTTCCGCGTGTTCACCGATGTGCACCCGGAATTCGTGCGCCAGTGCATGAGCGAAATCCGCGTGCTGGAAATCAACAACGAGACGCTGGAGCTTTTCCTCGCGCCCGACAAGCAGACATTGCTGCAATCCCTGCCGCAGATTCTGCGCGGAGAAATGGAAGCGCATTTCCGCGAACAGCTGATCGACCTGTGGAATGGCATTCTGTTCCAGCGTCGCGAAGTGATCAACTACGCACTCGATGGCACTGAACGCCACGTTCTGTTGCAGTTCTCGGTCCTGCCCGGCCATGAAAATGACTGGTCGCTGGTGCAGGTGGCGCTGACGGACATCACCGCACGCAAAAAGGCCGAAGCCTATCTGGAATATCTCGGCAAGCACGACGTGCTGACCAAGCTGCACAACCGCGCCTTTTATGTGGATGAGCTCAACCGGCTGGAGCGGAAGGGCCACCTGCCTGTTTCCATCATCATCATCGATCTAAATGGCCTCAAGTCTGCCAATGATCTTTGGGGACATGCGTCAGGCGACGGATTGCTGCGCCGTATCGGCGAAGTTCTGAACGAAGCCGTCAAGCTGCCCGGCCATGCCGCGCGGATCGGCGGCGACGAATTTGCAATTGTGCTGCCTTATGTGGATGAGCGCGGCGCGGAAGCCATGGTGGAAGACATCAAGCGGCTGGTTGAAATCAACAATCAGTACTATTCCCAATTGCAGCTCAACCTGTCCATCGGCACGGCAACCACCACGCCGGGAGAAACGCTGGAAGCCGTCGCCAAACGCGCCGATCTTCTGATGTATGAAAACAAGCGCCAGCAATATTCATCCAAGGGCGGCAATATCTAATCGTCAAATTTGATGACGGATTTGCCGCGTGTCAGGTCCGTCACGAGCCGCGACAGGTCATCCTGCGCGGCAATAGGCATTGCGCCGGTTATTTCCACGCCATTGGCGGTAAAACTCTCCTGCGCAATCGCGACATGATCCACAGCGGTCAGCCGCGCTTTCAACAGCGCGTGGTCGGAAAAATCGCAGGCAAAGGCAAAACCGATCATCGGGATCACCGCGGTCTTCTCCGCCTGTCGCAGGCAGGTCGCCGCCGTGCCGCCATAGGCGCGCATCAAGCCGCCGCTACCGAGCAGAATGCCGCCGAACCAACGGATCACCACCACCGCAATATTGTCGAGCTGCTGACCGTCGATGGCTTGCAGGATCGGCTTGCCCGCCGTGCCGCTTGGCTCGCCGTCGTCGCTGAAACGATAGTTCTGCCCCATACGCCAGGCCCAGCAATTGTGATTGGCCGCAAGGTCCGAATGTTCGCTCAGGAAATCCTTCGCCGCCTGCTCGCTCGCAACAGGCGCGGCAATTGCCAGAAACCGACTTTTCTTGATTTCCTGACTATAGGTTTCGATGCGACTGATCGTGAACATGGCAATCCTGCAACTATGATTTTGCGGCCTATCATGTTCCTGTGTAGATGACGACCCCTTACGCATTGCCCGCCATTGCGCCCACGGCGCGGAGGGTATAAGGCATTTTAGAAATGTGCTGTTTTTTAACAGCCTTGATCTTCCTGCAATGACTTAAGAGGCCTGCCGATGTTCGATTTGATTGTGAGAAACGCTAATCTCCCTGACGGTCGTGAGAAGCAGGACATTCTGGTCAAGGACGGCAAGATTGCCGATATCGTACCGTCCAAGGGCGAGCATCAGGCTGCCAGGGAAATCGACGCTTCCAACCGCCTCGTCACGCCGCCTTTCGTCGATCCGCATTTCCATATGGACGCAACGCTGTCGCTCGGCCTGCCGCGCCTCAACCGTTCCGGTACGCTTCTGGAAGGGATCGCGCTCTGGGGCGAACTCAAGCCCATGCTGACCGTTGAAGCCATGGTCGAGCGCGCCTTGCGCTATTGCGATCTGGCCGTCTGCCAAGGCCTGCTGGCCATTCGCAGCCATGTCGATGTCAGCGATCCGCGTCTCCTGACGGCGGAAGCGATGATCGAGGTGCGCGAAAAGGTAAAGCCGTATATCGATCTGCAACTCGTCGCCTTCCCACAGGACGGTTACTATCGTTCGCCGGGCGCGGTTGATCTCGTCAACCGCTCGCTCGATATGGGCCTCGATGTGGTCGGCGGCATTCCGCATTTCGAGCGCACCATGGCCGATGGCGCTGCATCGCTGGAAGAACTCTGCCGGATTGCCGCCGAGCGCGGCCTGCCGGTCGATATTCATTGCGACGAAACCGATGATCCAATGTCGCGTCATGTGGAAACGCTGGCCGCCCAGACCGTGCGTTTCGGGCTTCAGGGTCGCGTATCGGGCTCGCACCTCACATCCATGCATTCCATGGACAATTACTATGTTTCCAAGCTCATTCCGCTGATTGCGGAAGCGCAGATGAACGCTATTCCGAACCCGCTCATCAATATCACATTGCAGGGACGCGCCGACACCTATCCAAAGCGTCGCGGCATGACCCGCGTGCCGGAACTGATGGCTGCTGGCGTTAATGTCGCCTTCGGTCATGATTGTGTTATGGACCCATGGTACTCGATGGGCTCCGGCGACATGCTGGAAGTGGGTCATATGGCGGTTCATGTGGCGCAGATGACGTCCATCGAAGGCAAAAAACAGGTCTTCAATGCGTTGACCGTCAATTCGGCCAAGGCGCTCGGTCTGGAAGGTTATGGTCTTGAAAAGGGCTGCAATGCAGACTTCGTCGTGTTGCAGGCGCGTGACCCGCTGGAAGCGCTGCGCCTCAAGGCCAACCGCCTGACGGTCGTGAAGCGAGGCAAGATCATTGCTGAAACGCCGCAGCGTGTCAGTGCGCTCAATCTCGAAGGCCGTCCGTCTTCGGTTGATGGCGCCGATTACGCACCCATCGGCTGAACAAACACGACGCAGCAACAAACCAGTGCCTGTTTTTCAAGCGACCGATAAAAGCGCTTGAATTAAAGGCAGATTAGTCGGAAATACGAGACATTGCTTATGCTCCTCCTGATCAGGGTGCAGGGCAATCCGTCGCGCATGGAAAGCACGCACAAACACCACCTTAAGAGGGGTCCAAATGGCCAAATTATCGAACTTTACCCGCCGCGACATTCTTGCGATGTCTGCGGCACTCGGCGCAACTGCGATTTCCACGCGTGTTTTCGCAGCGGATGAAAAGCTGAAGGTTGCAGGCATTCACGCCTCGCCGGTTGAAAACGCCTGGAACTCCCGCCTGCACGAAGCACTGAAGCAGGCCAATGACGAAGGCGTCATCGAATATGTCTTCTCCGAAGGCGTTTCGGCGAGCGACTATCCCCGCGCCATGCGCGAATATGCCGAACAGGGCATCAAGCTGATCGTCGGCGAATCCTATGCCGTCGAACGCGAAGCGCGTCAGGTTGCTGGCGATTATCCGCAGACCACTTTTGTCATGGGTTCCTCCGGTAAGCCGCAGGGCGACAATTTCGGCGTGTTCGGCACCTGGAATTTCGAAGCAGCCTATCTTGCAGGCATGCTGGCAGGCGCGATGAGCAAGTCGGGCACTTTCGGTTCGGTCGGCGCTGTGCCGATCCCGGAAGTCAACATGCTGATGAACGCCTTCCAGGATGGCGTGAAGGAAACCCGTCCAGATGCGAAATTCATTGCATCCTTCATCGGCACCTTCTTCGATCCGCCGAAGGCGCGTGAAGCCGGTCTTGCCCAGATCGATTCCGGCGCAGACATTCTGTTCGGCGAACGCATCGGCACCGCCGACGCCGCCAAGGAACGCGGCATCAAGGCAATCGGTTCGCTGATCGACTATACACCGCGCTATCCGGATACGGTTTTTGCCAATGCAATGTGGTACTTCCGCCCAATCCTTAATGCAGCGATTGCAGATGTGAAAGCCGCCCAGCCGACCGGTAAGGATTACACGCCATTCAGCCTCATGAAGGAAGGCGGCAACGACATCGTCTACGTCAAGGGCGTCGCACCGGCAGAAGCCGAAGCCAAGATGGAAGCGCGACGCGCCGAGATCAAGGCTGGCAAGTTCGAGTACAAGCCGAACGCGGCTGAGCCCAAGTAAGACAGCAGCAAACAGGGCGGCAGAAGTGGCATTCGACAGCAAGCATCAGGACGCAACAGCACTCGCGCAAGCGATTGCCGGAGGCGTTTTAAATGCGCGAGAGGCCATGGATGCCGCCCTCGAAGCCGCAGAAAAATGGCGCCCTCTGGGCGCCATTGCATATCTCGATCCTGAACTGGGCCGTACCAATGCCGCAGCCTTTGACGCGCACGCCGACAAAGCTCCGTTTGCGGGCATCCCATCGCTGTTCAAGGATTTGGGCGGCCCTTGCGCCGGTCTGCCGATCCGGCTTGGCTCGCGTGCCTTCGAAAACGCTTCGCCGCAAATGGATTCCGAGCTTGGTAGTCGCCTGCGCAAAGCGGGCCTCAATTTCTTCGGCACGACCACCGTGCCGGAATTCGGCCTTGCACTCGCCAGCGAACCGGAAAGCGGCCCACTGGCTCGCCATCCATTCGATGGAACACTTTCTCCCGCTGGCTCATCCGGTGGCGCGGCGGCAGCCGTCGCAGCCGGGATTGTCAGCATCGCCCACGCAACGGATGCAGGCGGCTCCATTCGCGTACCTGCCGCTACCTGCGGTCTGATCGGCCTGAAGCCGAGCCGTGGCGCGATGCCCGCCGGACCGCATTTCGGCAATTATCTCGCCGGTATCGCCAGCGAGTTTGCGCTGTGTCGCTCGATCCGCGATGCGAAGACACTGCTTCCGCTCGTCGAGGGCAACACCGAGGGCTTTCTGCCTGATCCGGCCATGAGCGCGGGCGAGCTGCCGGAACGTCTGCGCGTCGGCTTTGTCGCGGAAGACCTTGCCGCTTATCCTGTCACAGCAGAGCGTATGCAGGTTGTGACCGATGCCGCCCGTTTTCTGGAAGCGCAAGGCCATGCCATCCGCGAAATCCCCGCGCAGGATCTAAGTCCTCTTGTCGCTTCCAGCGCACGCGCATTCGATCGCATCATTTCCGTCAATCTTGCAGCCGCAATCGACTTTCTAGCAATCGATCAGGAGAAACTGGAACCGCTCACCCGCGCGGTTGCAGAGCGTGGACGCGGGTTTGATGCAACCGCGCTCTATCGTGCCATGAACGGCGCTGTCAGCGCTTCGCATATGCTCTGGCAGATTTTCCGCGATATTGATGTGCTGATAACCCCGATGCTTTCCAGAGCGCCCTTGCCATTGGGCTCGTTTCCGATGAACCATGGCGATGTGGACAATCACTGGCGGAAGATGAACGAATTTGCGCCCTATGCGGCGCTTGCCAATATTTCCGGTTTCCCGGCGCTTTCTCTACCATTCGGAGAAGATGCCAACGGGATGCCGTTAGCCGTGCAGCTTATCGCGCCCATGGGCGCGGACAGGCTACTTCTGAATGCCGGTCAGCGGCTGGAAGCGGATCGCCGCTGGCAGCATAAATTTCCCGTTGCGGGGTTGAACCAATGACGACAACAGTTCTTGAACTGCAAAACATCACCAAGCGCTTCGGTGCACTTACAGCCAATGACGATATTTCGCTGAAGCTGGAGCGTGGCGAAATCCTCGCTTTTCTCGGCGAAAACGGCGCGGGTAAAACCACGTTGATGAACATCCTGTTCGGCCATTATGTGCCGGATGAAGGACGTGTCTTCGTCAAGGGCGTTGAAATCCCGCAGGGCAAGCCGCGCGCAGCCATCGATGCGGGCGTAGGCATGGTGCACCAGCATTTCACCCTCGCACCCAACCTCACGGTTCTGGAAAACATCATTACCGGCACAGAAAGCCTCTGGAAGCTCAAATCCGCGCATGGTGCAGCGCGCGCCAAGATCGCGCAGATTGCAGAGCGTTTTGGCCTCAAGGTCGATCCTGATGCGCGGCTTGGCGATCTTTCGGTCGGTGAGCAGCAGCGCGTCGAAATTCTGAAAGCGCTTTATAACGACGCGGATGTGCTGATCCTCGATGAACCGACCGCCGTTCTGACGACGCAGGAAGCGGAAGGCCTGTTCGCGACGCTCAAAGAAATGGCCCGCCAAGGCCTGTCGCTGATCTTCATCTCGCACAAACTGCATGAAGTCATGTCCGCCGCCGACCGGGTTATCGTGCTGCGCGGCGGCAAGCTTGTCGCCGAGCGCAAGGCTTCTGAGACTTCCAAGGAAGAACTGGCCGAACTGATGGTGGGACGACGTGTTTCGCGCCCTGCCCGCGCCGCTGCAACCCCCGGCGAAACGTTGCTGGAAGCCAGCAATGTCACGGTTGTGGAGGACGGAATTGCTCGCCTTTCGGAACTGAATTTTCAGGTTCGTGCCGGTGAAACGCTCGGCATTATCGGTGTGTCCGGCAATGGGCAAGCAGCGCTCGGACGGTTGGTTTCGGGCCTTAGCCAGCCGGCAAGCGGCGCGCTTATCATGTTGGGGCAGACCGTGACCAAATTCGATCCGCGCCGCTTTGTGGCAGAAGGTGTCGGGCGTATTCCCGAAGACCGGAATGCTGAAGGCGCCATTGGCGATCTGACCTTGTGGGAAAATGCCATTCTGGAGCGCGTGCGCGATCCGAAATTCTCGAACGGTATTCTGGTCAATCGCACTGCGGCACGCGAATTCACCGACCGTATTATCACGGATTTCGATGTGCGCGGCGGCACACCGGATAGTCGTATCCGCCTGCTTTCCGGCGGCAATATGCAAAAGCTCATTTTGGGTCGCAATCTGGAGACCGCGCCGCGCATTCTCATCGCGGCGCAGCCGACACGCGGACTGGATGAAGGCGCGGTCGCGGCCATCCACACCCGCATTCTCGAAGCGCGCGCCAAGGGCGCAGCCGTTCTGCTGATTTCCGAAGATCTTGATGAAATCATTGGCTTGGCGGATCGTGTTCAAGCGATTGTTAAGGGCCGCCTCTCCCCGCCTATCGATGCAGAAGAAGCCAATGCGCAGAGACTGGGCCTCATGATGGCTGGCGAATGGCAGGCAAATACCAAGAAGGGGCTGAATTGATGCGTATTGAACGACGCGAAACGCGGCCCATGGCGTTGGTGACTACGGCACCGATCATTGCGGTCCTGGCCGCTTTCGTGCTGGCGGGCCTGCTGATAGCCGCCGCCGGTGCGCCGGTGGTCGAATCCTTCCGCCAGATCGCCATCGGCGCATTTGGCAACAAGCTGTCGATCAGCGAGACGCTGACACGCGCCACGCCGCTGATGCTGACCGGCCTTGCCGCCGCTGTCGCCTTCCGCTCCAAGCTTTGGAATATCGGTGCTGAGGGACAGTTCTATATGGGCGCGCTGGCCGTGGTGGCCATGGGCACGCAATTGCAGTTGCCCGCGCCGCTCCTAATTCCGCTGCTGCTGATTGTCGGCGCGATTGCTGGCATGATTTTTCTACTGATCCCGCTCGGCCTTCGCTTGCGCTTCGGCGTCGATGAAGTGGTGACGACACTGCTTTTGAACTTCGTTGCCGTGCTGTTCGTTTCCATGATGATCGAAGGGCCGATGAAAGACCCGCTGGCCTTTGGCTGGCCACAGTCTGAACCGGTGCCGGATGCCGCCGTGCTGCCGAAAATCATGGCGGGTATGCGACTGCATATCGGCATCCTGATCGCCATCGCGCTTGCGCTGATCATTGCCTATGTGCAGAAGCGCACCGTGTTCGGCCTTGAAACCAAGGCCGCCGGTATCAATCCGGGTGCGGCGCGTTTTGCAGGTGTTCCCCTCGGTCGCACACTGATCAAGGTCGCCTGTATCTCCGGCGGTCTGGCAGGTCTGGCGGGCGCCATTCAGGTCATGGGTGTGAAGGGCTATGTCACGACCGACCTTTCGCCGGGCTTCGGTTATGCCGGCATTATCGTCGCGATGCTCGCCAACTTAAACCCGATCGGCGCGATCTTCTCGGCGCTCTTTGCCGCCGCCATGTTCGTTGGCGCAGACGGCATGAGCCGCGCCATCGGCATTCCGAGCTTCATTGCCGACGTCACCGTGGCGCTGTCGCTCCTGACCATGCTCGTCGCATTGTTCTTCACCCAATACAGGATCGCCCGATGAACGAGTTGATGGATATCCTGCTTTCTGCTGGCCTCTGGGTCTCGGTCCTGCGCATCGCAACGCCGCTGATCTTCGGCACGCTCGGCGCGCTTTATTGCGAACGCGCAGGCGTGCTCAATCTCGGCATCGAAGGCATCATGACCTTTGGCGCGATGATCGGCTGGCTGACTGTCTATAACGGGGCGGATCTGTGGGTGGGTGTGCTGGCCGCTGCCGCTTCGGGCGCGCTGTTCGGCCTGCTGCACGCGGCGTTGACTGTCCCGCTCGGGCTGTCGCAGCATGTGGTCGGTCTTGGCATTACGCTGTTTGCTTCAAGTCTCAGCTATTTCCTGTTCCGACTGCTGGTGCCGCTCTCCTCGACGCCGCCGACAATCACGCCGTTTCAGCCCGTGAACCCGTCGTTCCTCGCTGATGTGCCTTTTATCGGGCAGGTATTGGGCACACAGACAGCGTTGACATGGATCGCCATTCCGCTGGCACTTTTGCTTGGCTATGTGCTTTTCCGCACACCGCTCGGCCTTGCCATTCGCATGACCGGAGAAAGTCCTCATGCCGCCGAGGCGCAAGGCATCAACCCGATCCGTGTGCGCATTTTCACGATCATGTTCGGCAGTGCATTGATGGCGGTTGGTGGCGCGTTCCTGACGCTTTCGGCGTTCAACTCGTTCTTCCCGACCATGATGCAGGGACGCGGCTGGGTGTGTATCGCGCTCGTCGTTTTCGCATCGTGGAAGCCCGCCCGTGCATTGCTGGGCGCATTGCTGTTCGCGCTGTTCGATGCTTTTCAGCTTCGCCTGCAAACGGTCTATGGGAAGGCGGTTCCTTACCAGCTTTTCCTGATGATCCCCTACATCATGTCGATTATCGCGCTGATCGTCATGGCAAGGCGCGCGCGCGTTCCGCAAGCGCTGATGCAGCCCTATCGTCGCGGAGAGCGCTAACGGCGTTTTTCACCACAAAACTGCAAACAAAAACGGCGCCCGAAGGCGCCGTTTTCTTTTGTGTTGTCGAACTTATGCAGCGCTCGACTTGCTCTTTTCAAAGCGCTTGCGCTCATTCGGATCGAGATAGAGCTTGCGAAGGCGGATCGACTTCGGCGTCACTTCAACCAGTTCGTCGTCCTGAATCCATGACAGGGCGCGTTCCAGCGTCATCTTGATCGGCGGGGTGAGCTTCACGGCTTCATCCTTGCCAGCGGCGCGGATGTTGGTGAGCTTCTTGCCCTTCAGAACGTTGACTTCCAGATCGTTGTCGCGGCTATGAATGCCGATCAGCATGCCCTGATAGACCTTGACGCCAGCGTCGATGATCATCGGGCCGCGATCTTCAAGGTTGAACAGCGCGTAAGCAACAGCTTCGCCCTGATCGTTGGAAATCAGAACGCCGTTGTTACGGCCCGAGATTTCACCCTTATATGGCTGATAATCGTGGAACAGACGGTTCATGATCGCCGTGCCGCGCGTATCGGTCAGAAGTTCCGACTGATAGCCGATCAGACCACGGGTCGGTGCGTAGAACACCATACGAACGCGGTTGCCGCCCGAAGGACGCAGCTCGACCATTTCGGCCTTGCGTTCCGACATCTTCTGAACAACGGTGCCCGAATATTCTTCATCGACGTCGATGACGACTTCTTCGATCGGCTCAAGCTTCTCGCCGTTTTCGCCGTCCTTCATGACGACGCGCGGACGCGAAACGCCAAGTTCGAAGCCTTCGCGGCGCATGTTTTCGATCAAAACTGCGAGCTGCAATTCACCACGACCCGACACGAAGAACGAATCTTTTTCGTTCGATTCTTCGATCTTGAGCGCAACGTTGCCTTCTGCTTCCTTGAGCAGACGGTCACGAATAACGCGGCTCGTTACCTTGTCGCCTTCAGTGCCCGCATAAGGGCTGTCGTTGACGATGAAGGACATGGTCACGGTCGGCGGATCGATTGGCTGCGCTGCCAGAGGCTCGCTGACCGAAGGATCGCAGAACGTGTCTGCAACGGTGCCCTTCGAAAGACCGGCAATGGCAACAATGTCGCCTGCCTGTGCTTCGTCGATGGCCTGACGTTCGATGCCGCGGAATGCGAGAATCTTCGAGATACGACCGGTTTCGAGCAGCGAACCGTCCTGACCGAGAACCTTGACGGCCTGGTTCGACTTGATCGAGCCGGAATGGATGCGTCCGGTGATGATGCGGCCAAGGAACGGATCGGCTTCAAGGATCGTGCCGATCATGCGGAACGGGCCTTCAGCAACCTTCGGTGCCGGAACGTGCTTGAGCACGAGGTCAAACAGCGGGGCCAGACCTTCGTCCTGCGGACCTTCCGGGTTCAGCGCCATCCAGCCGTTACGGCCAGAACCGTACAGGATCGGGAAGTCCAGCTGTTCGTCGGTAGCGTCGAGATTGGCGAAGAGGTCGAACACTTCGTTGATGACTTCTTCATGACGGCCATCCGGACGGTCGATCTTGTTGATCGCAACGATCGGACGCAGACCAACCTTCAGCGCCTTGCCAACGACGAACTTCGTCTGCGGCATCGGGCCTTCGGCGGCGTCAACGAGAACGATAGCGCCGTCCACCATCGAAAGGATACGCTCAACTTCACCGCCGAAGTCGGCGTGGCCGGGTGTGTCGACGATGTTGATGCGGGTATTCTTCCAGACAACCGAGGTCGCCTTGGCGAGAATGGTGATCCCGCGTTCCTTTTCGATGTCGTTGGAATCCATCATGCGTTCTGCAACGCGCTGGTTGTCGCGGAACGAGCCAGACTGCTTCAGCAGTTCATCGACCAGTGTGGTTTTGCCATGATCGACGTGTGCGATAATAGCGATATTACGCAATTCCATATGGAGATCACTTCTATATGAGTTGGGAGCCGCGCCAACAGACCCGCGCGGAAAAACAATGCGGCGCTCTTACAGGTTTTTTTGCGTTTTAGAAAGGGGCAGCGCGACACTGCCCCTTATTTCTCGCGAAAAACCCTTGTTTATCGGCGCTTTTACACCGTCATTCTGTCAGTTTTTTGTCAGTCGGCGTGCGGAGTCGGCACCAAGCGCTACAACAAAGTGCCAGAAAGTATGACAATGGCGACGCTGAAATAAATGACAAGACCCGTCACATCGACCAATGTCGCCACGAAAGGCGCTGACGCACTGGCCGGATCGAATCCAAGCCGTTTCAACGCAAAAGGCAGCATTGAGCCAGTCAGCGAGCCGAACATCACGATACAGACGAGCGCCATGCCGACGGTCAGAGCGACCAGAATCCAGTGTTCTCCATAGTCATAGATGCCAATCGTCTGCCACACGGCAATGCGGACAATGCCGATCAGGCCGAGGAAACTGCCGAGAGCAAGCCCGGTCGGCAGTTCGCGCAACGCGACACGCCACCAATCCTTGAGCTTCACTTCCTGCAAGGCCAGCGCACGGATAATCAGCGAGGTGGCCTGCGAACCGGAATTACCGCCCGACGACATGATGAGCGGAATGAACAGCGTCAGCACGAGCGCCTTTTCCAGCTCCATCTCGAAATGCTGCATGGCGCTCGCCGTTAGCATCTCGCCAAGAAACAGAACGCCCAGCCAGCCAGCGCGCTTCTTCAACATTTCGCCGAAGCCAATGCGCATATAAGGCTTGTCCAGCGCCTCCATGCCGCCGAAGCGATAGGCGTCTTCGCTGGCATCTTCGGTGATGGCGTCAAGCACGTCGTCCACCGTCACAATGCCGATGATATGGCGGCTTTCATCCACAACGGGGACGGCCAGAAGATCGTGCTTGCGGAACAGGCGCGCAACGTCTTCGCGGCTGGTGAGTGGCGCAATGGTGATCGGTTCTTCGTCACGGACAATCGACAGAATCGGTTCTTCCGGCTCGCGGATGATCAGGCGGCGCAGGCTGACCACGCCTTCAAGGGCGCGGGACTTCGGATCAACCACGTAAATCGCGTAGACGGTTTCGCGCGTGCGCTCTACCTTGCGAATATGATCGAGCGTCTCGGCCACATTCCAGTTCGACGGCACGGCGATGAATTCGGTCGTCATGAGCGAACCGGCCGTATTCGGCGGATAGCCCATAAGTTTTTTCAGATTGGCCTTGGTTTCCGGGGCCAGAATGGCGAACAGCCGCGCACGGTCACCCTCGTCGAGTTCCTGAAACACGTCCGTCGAACGGTCAGCTGACATACCGTCCAAAAGAAGGCTCGCAAGCCCCGGCGCAAGCGCCGCTACGATTTCGGCGGTACGATGCAGTTCCGGCTGGTCAAGCAGGCGGATGGCATCTTCATGGGTGAGCTGTCCGAAGACGGAGATTGCGTCATCATCTTCGAGCTCGTTCAATAGCTCAACGGCATCGCCCGTATGCATTTCGGCGATACGTGCAGCAATCGCAGCCGCCGGGAGGTCGGCAACATCAAGCACTTCCGGAGAGAAGTTGTTGTCGGTCATTAAGCTTGCCTTTCCGTCGATCCGCCGTCAAAGGCAGATCGTGCAAGCTGACCTCAAGCGATCAGTACACGGCTACCTTGACGGCTGACACAATCGACTGTGACTGTCGCTGGGCATAAGAGAATAAAACTCCGGTTGAAGATTGCTGTCGCAAAGAGACTTCGGACAGCCAGCGTGATGTGCGCTTGGTCGCCCTTAAAGTCAAGCCCCACACAGTAATCTGAAGAGGTTTTTGCGAGCAAGGCGTCGAATGCTGTCGTCTGGCGCCTTAACCGTAAAAGCCGGTTGAACGCCCTTGCTCACCCGACACCGAAACCTTAAGTCTTGACCATCGAATTCATTTGATCCGGAGTTTCATCATGTCCGACAAGCCCACCTATAATCATGCGCTCACAGAATGGACCGGACCGCTGGGCCTGCCGGATTTCACCGCATTCAAAGACGACGATTTCGCGCCAGCCTTTGAGGCAGCGCTCGCATCCGATCTCGCCGAGGTGGAAGCCATTGCCAGCGCAACTGGCGAAGCAACCATCGAAAACACGCTGAAGGCCTTGCAACTGACAGGCAAGGCGCTTGACCATGTGTCGGCCATTTTCTGGATGCGCGCAGGCGCCCATAGCAACGACACCATTCAAGCACTGGAGCGGGAAATTGCGCCGAAAATGTCGCGTCATTATTCGCGCATCATGATGGACCCGGCTTTGTTCGCCCGGATCGACGCGCTCTATGACAATCGCGATCTGCTTGATCTCGACACGGAAACCAAACGCGTTCTGGAAAAGACCTGGAAGGGTTTTGTCCGGTCCGGCGCGAAACTCGATGAAGCTGGCAAGGCGGAACTCGCTGGCATCAACGAGAAGCTTGCCGGTCTCGGTGCACGCTTCGGCCAGAATGTGCTGAAAGACGAGTCGAGCTGGGCACTGTTCATCACCGATGAAGCCGATCTCGCCGGGCTGCCGGATTTTCTGAAAAACGCCATGCAGAGCGCAGCAAGCGAACGCGGCAAACCGGATGCTTATGCAGTTACGCTGTCGCGTTCCATCGTCGAGCCATTCCTCACCTTCTCAGAAAACCGCGCCTTACGCGAGCAGGCTTTCAATGCCTGGGCCAAGCGCGGCGAGAATGGCAACGACTCCGACAATCGCGAGATTGTGCGTGAGATGGTCGAACTGCGCGAGCGCAAGGCCCATCTGCTCGGCTATGCCAATTTTGCAGCCTATAAGCTGGACGACACCATGGCCAAGACGCCAAAGGCCGTCATGGACCTGCTGGAACCCGTTTGGGACAAGGCACGCGCAAAGGCTGGTGAAGAACAGGCAGAGCTTGAGCGCCTGATCGCCGCCGATGGCAGCAATCACAAAGTCGCGCCATGGGACTGGCGTTTCTATGCAGAAAAGTTGCGGGCCGAACGCTTTGCCTTCGACGAGGCCGAGTTAAAGCCTTATCTGCAACTGGAAAAGATCATCGAAGCGAGCTTCGATGTGGCCACGCGCCTGTTCGGCGTTCGCTTCGAAGAGAAGAAGGGCATTGCCGCCTGGCACCCGGACGTGCGCGTGTTTCAGGTTTTCAACCCGGATGGCAGCGAACGCGGTCTTTTCCTCGGCGATTATTTCGCCCGGACATCGAAGCGTTCCGGCGCTTGGATGAGTGCGCTGCAATCCAGCCACAAGCTCGACGGCGGCCAGAAGCCGATCATCTACAATGTGATGAATTTCGCCAAGCCGAAGGCCGGTGAACCCGCCCTGCTGTCGCTCGATGATGCCCGCACGCTGTTCCACGAGTTCGGCCATGCGCTGCACGGACTTCTATCGGATGTGACGTGGCCTGCCGTTTCCGGCACTGCCGTATCGCGCGATTTCGTGGAACTGCCGTCGCAGCTTTACGAACATTGGCTGACCGTACCCGCCGTTCTGGAAAAATACGCCGTGCATTACCGCACCGGCGAAGCAATGCCGAAAGCCCTGCTCGATAAGGTTTTGGCGGCGCGTTCGTTCAATGCCGGTTTCAACACGGTTGAATTTACCGCGTCCGCGCTGGTGGATATGGCTTTCCATACCGGTAATGAGAAGATCGCCGATCCGCTGTCCTTCGAGGCAAAAACGCTCGAAAAGCTTTCCATGCCTGATGCGATCATCATGCGCCACCGCACACCGCATTTCACCCATGTGTTCTCCGGCGATGGCTACTCCGCCGGTTACTATTCCTACATGTGGTCGGAAGTGCTGGATGCGGATGCGTTCTCGGCTTTCGAGGAAACCGGCGACGCTTTCAACCCGGAACTCGCCGCCAAGCTGGAGCAGCACATCTATGCCGCTGGCGGCAGTCGCGACCCGGAAGATCTGTACAAAGCATTCCGCGGCAAGATGCCGACACCGGATGCGATGATCGAAAAGCGCGGGTTGAACTAATCAAGCAAAAGGCCGGGAAACCGGCCTTTTCAGTTCTTATGGGTCAGGATATTGACCAACCGCCCAAAAGGATCGCGTACGAAAAAGCGGCGCACGCCCCAATCCTCATCCGCCGGACCGTATTCGATAGGAAACCCCATCGCGATTGCCTGCTCCAGCGTGGCGTCTACGTCGTCCACCTCGATGGAAAGATCGGGCACCGGCGTGCCCGAACCACCTTCACGCATGATGCTCACCTGCACGCGCGCCTGCGCATCGGTGGCATAGGTCACGATCCAGCCGAAATCCATCGCCACGTCGAGGCCCAACAATTCGCCATAGAAGCGTTTTGCCGCCGCAGGGTCGCTGGCAGCTATATTGGCGACGATGCGACGGACGGCCATCAATATTCGCCGAGCTTTATATCCGGCGTATAGTCAACGCCATCAACTTCCTTCACAACCGGCTGGCCGCACTGCATCACGCCGGTTGCCGCATTGAAGGCATAGGTCGGCGAGCCATGGAGCTGCCAGCCCTTGTTGAGCGCCGCCGTAACGCGGTGGCAAAATGCGGAATCATCCGGTCCGGTGATGAAACGATAGAGCTTCATAGTCTGTCTTCCTTTGTTAAATTTCAGGCCCGCGTTGGTTCTATTTATTACGCATTTCCAAACGCAAAACCGTTTCACACTTTTGCTGGAAATGCTTTCGCGAGCAGCTTTTCGGCCATTGCCAGATGCAGCCGTTCGATCATCTGGCCATCCAGTGACACAACGCCCTTATCCGCATTTTCTGGTTGAGCAAACAGATCGACAACGGCCCGTGCATGCGCCACTTCCTCATCCGTCGGTGAGAAGGCGCGATTGGCGGCCTCGATCTGACCCGGATGAATAAGCGTCTTGCCGTCGAAGCCCATCGCGGCCCCTTGCAAACACTCGGCTTCAAAGCCGACAGAATCGCGAAAATCGTTGAACACGCCATCGAGAACAGTAAACCCGCCTGCTCGCGCCGCGAGAATGATCTGCATCAGCCACGGCACGAGATAAGGCCGCCCGGCTTGCGGGCGAACACCAGTTTCCCGTGCAATATCGTTCGGACCAACAACGAAACAGGCGAGCCGCACTGCCGAGCGATGGCCGAGCATGGCTATTTCATCCGCGTTCAAAATGCCGCGCGGAGTTTCAATCATCGCCCAAACGCCGACAGACGGATCAGCATCCTTGCGATCAAGCCGATTGGCCGCATCGATAATGTCCTGCGGTCGCTCGACCTTCGGCAGGAGAATGGCGTCGGCACCCATATCAGCCGCTGCGGCCACATCATCCTTGCCCCATGGCGTCTCGCCAGAATTGACGCGAATGATCCGCTCAAAGGCCGGTTTCGGATGCGCTGCAAAATGCGCAACCAACGCCTCGCGCGCTGATTGCTTTGCTTCGGGCGCAACGGAATCTTCCAGATCGTAGATCACGCAATCGGCTGCAAGCGTGAGCGATTTTTCCAGCGCGCGCGGATTGGCGGCAGGAACGAACAGAACGGAACGGCGTGGACGAGCGATTGTTTTCATGGCCGATTTGTGCACGGAACTGCGACACGGTGCAAGCCTTGGGAGCGGGTTAAAGCTCCCTTCAAAGCGGGGGCTTGAAATCCGTGCCCTGCCCGCCTATTTTCCAGCCTTCGGTTGAATGCGCCAGCCGCCCGCAGGTTTCAAGCCACGGTAAAGCATTCGAAATACACGTTCCTGTCCCGTGACGGCAGAAACGGCAATGCGGGCACCCGTTCATGAAAACGCCGCTCACAATCAGGAGCGAAAACCATGACCACAGCTTTGACCGCTGGGCACACCACTATTGACTTCAAGCATCAGGCTCGCCGTTTGCGGCAGGCTTTGAGCGAGGAAGGCATCACCATCAGCCACGGTAAGGCGCTTGATCTCGTGGCCCGCCAGTCAGGCACGCGTGACTGGAACACGCTTGCCGCCACGGGCGGCAAGGTGGAAGCAACACCGGTTGCCGCGCAGGACGACACCGCCCCCTACCGTGTCGGCCAGCGCATCTCCGGCATGTTTCACACCACGCCCTTCGACGCTCGTATTATAGCCGTCGAGGAAACAATC
The DNA here is from genome assembly GCF_030067775.1 of Ochrobactrum sp. SSR. NCBI lineage: Bacteria > Pseudomonadati > Pseudomonadota > Alphaproteobacteria > Hyphomicrobiales > Brucellaceae > Ochrobactrum > Ochrobactrum sp. SSR. Next base: position 638,165 of record NZ_CP125970.1, read on the forward strand.
AAGCCCGACCTGTGGCGGATCACATTGCAATTCGACCCGGCGATCGATGTCGCCGTTTCGCCAAATATGTCGATGCGGCGCCGGCGCTTTACCATTGTTGTCGGCAGTGACGGAAAATCCCGCCGCCTGACCGGCAGCGAGAGCGGCGGTGTGGCGTTGAACGTCCAATAATTGCGGATGCGGCATTTACAGCGCATGATTCAGAAAGGTTGACGGGATTTCCCGACAGGATTATGCGCAGTAATCAACTATCGAACCGTCCGGATCGCCTCAAAACGGTCTGGATGGTTCGATAAATTCGCCGCAGGTTGCGACCTATTGGGCAGTTTGGGCCTGAAACGTTGACTCTCGGCAATGCTGATGTAAACCAGTTCGCAATATAGCAAATACCCAACCGACAGGTTCAGGACATGGATAAGTTCACCAAGCTCACCGGCGTCGCCGCTCCCTGCCGATCGTCAACATCGACACGGATATGATCATTCCGAAGGATTACCTGAAGACGATCAAGCGCACGGGCCTGAGCAAGGGACTGTTTGCGGAAATGCGCTTTAATGAAGACGGTTCCGAAAACCCTGATTTCGTGCTGAACAAGCCCGGCTATCGCAATGCCCAGATCCTGGTTGCAGGCGATAATTTCGGCTGCGGCTCCTCGCGCGAGCACGCCCCTTGGGCTCTGCTCGATTTTGGTATCCGTTGCGTGATTTCGACCTCGTTTGCCGACATCTTCTATAATAACTGCTTCAAGAACGGCATTCTGCCGATCAAGGTCAGCCAGGAAGATCTCGACAAGCTGATGGACGACGCCTCGCGCGGTGCCAATGCCACCCTCACCGTCGATCTCGAAGCAAAGGAAATTCATGGCCCTGACGGCGGCACGATTTCCTTCGATCTCGACGACTTCAAGCGCCACTGCCTGCTCAACGGTCTGGACGATATCGGCCTGACCATGGAAAAGGCAAAGAGCATCGACACGTTCGAAGCCAAGCGCGCCGAACTGCGTCCCTGGGCCTGATGACACACAATGCAATTTACGCGGCCTTTAAGCCCTGTGGCCTGAGCAATTGAACAGGACACGATTGGCTGGAATGGCCCGAGAAGATCAAAGCGGCGACTGGGCGGGACGTTTCTCGCCCTCGCTGGACGAAGTTGAATCCATCGCGATTGAAGCTCTTGCGCATCTGCCGCAGGAGTTTCGTGCGTTGTGCGGCGACATCATCATCCAGATCGCCGATTTTCCTGAAGACCAGATCATCGAGGATATGGGGCTGGACACGCCATTCGACCTGCTCGGCCTTTTTGAAGGTCGCGGCATTGGCGAGCGTTTCAGCCTGCAGACCGGCGATGGTCCCAACCGCATCACGCTCTATCGTCGCGCCATTCTGGATTACTGGTCTGAAAATCAGGAGACGCTGGGCGATATCGTCACCCATGTGCTTATCCATGAGATCGGCCATCACTTTGGCCTGTCGGATGACGACATGGAAGCCATCGAAGCCCAGGCAGAATAATTTCTGCCGAATATCAATTCAAAAAGGCGCCCTGATCGGGCGCCTTTTTGTTTGGGTCAGGCGACGCTCAAGCGCACGTCGATATTACCGCGCGTGGCATGCGAATAAGGGCAAACAATGTGAGCCGCATTGACCAGCTCCTGCGCCTTTGCCTTCTCGACACCCGGAAGCGCCACTTCAAGCGCAACATCGAGACCGAAGCCGGTGCCGTCTTCGCGCGGGCCGATGCCAACGGTTGCTGTCACAGTGCTGTCGGCAGCAATGGCAACCTTTTCCTTCGAAGCAACAAACTTCAGCGCGCCAAGGAAGCAGGCCGCATAGCCGGACGCAAAAAGCTGCTCGGGATTGGTGCCCTCGCCGCCCTGACCACCGAGTTCCTTCGGCGTGTCGAGAACGACGCTAAGACGACCATCTGCGGTCTTGGCGCTGCCCGTGCGTCCGCCGGTTGCTGTGGACTGGGTGGTGTAGAGAATAGCCATTCGATTTCTCCTTCGGTGATAATTTGTCTCCGAAGACAAGCTATCGAAAATTAAATTGTGCGCAATCTAATTTTGCAAAATCATTTCTCACAATTAAGTGATGCACAATGCAATTGCGCATGATTTATGGTATGAAGGATATGCGCTGGAACAGCGCTCGAAGGAATTGGCGCATGACACAGGACTCTTTTCTCAAACTTTCAAACATGCTCTGCTTTGCGATTTATTCGACCGCAAATGCGCTGACGCGCGCATACCAGCCGATCTTGAGCAAACTGGACCTGACCTATCCGCAGTTCCTGGTGATGCTGGTGCTGTGGGAAAAGGACGACCAGACCGTTTCCGAAATCGGCGCGAAGCTCCATCTCGATTCAGGGACGCTGACGCCACTCCTGAAACGGCTTGAAACGGCAGGACGCATCACGCGCCGCCGCGATCCACAGGACGAACGGCAAGTGCGCATCACACTTACGGACGAAGGACTTATGTTACGGGAAGCGGCTGAATCTGTACCGGATCAAATTCTCTGTGCGCTCGGTCAGCCCGTCGATGAGCTGAAGGATTTGCGCTCCCGCCTGCTCGACATTCGCGGCAATCTTGCCGACAGCGTGGAACGCTAGATATTCGCCGCAAAATAAAAGCGCCGGTTTCCCGGCGCTTTTGCATTTCACTACATAACAAGCTCTATCAGGCAGCAAGCGCCTTTGGCTTGATCAGGCCGCGAGCGACCAACAGTTCTGCAATCTGGATCGTATTGAGCGCTGCGCCCTTGCGCAGATTGTCCGAGACGACCCACATGGCCAGACCGTTTTCGACAGTAATGTCTTCACGGATACGGCTGATATAAGTCGCGTCTTCACCAGCAGATTCATATGGCGTGATGTAGCCGCCGTCTTCGCGCTTGTCGATAACCTGGCAACCCGGCGCTTCGCGCAGGATTTCGCGGGCTTCTTCCGGCGAAAGCGGGTTTTCGAACTCGATATTCACCGCTTCCGAATGACCGATGAAGACAGGAACGCGCACTGCGGTTGCCGTCAGCTTGATCTTCGGATCGAGCATCTTCTTGGTTTCGGCCACCATCTTCCATTCTTCCTTGGTGTAACCGTCTTCCATGAAGACATCGATGTGCGGGATCACGTTGAACGCAATGCGCTTGGTGAACTTCTTCGCCGTGACCGGGTCAGCAACGAACACAGCGCGCGACTGTTCGAACAGCTCGTCCATACCTTCCTTGCCCGCGCCGGAAACCGACTGGTAGGTCGAAACGACGACGCGCTTGATCTTGGCAGCGTCATGCAGCGGCTTCAGCGCAACAACGAGCTGCGCAGTCGAGCAGTTCGGGTTGGCAATAATGTTCTTCTTGGTGAAGCCCGTGATGGCATCCGGGTTTACTTCCGGCACGATCAGCGGCACGTCCATGTCGTAACGCCAGGCCGACGAATTATCGATGACGACGCAGCCCTGCTTGCCGATCTTCGGCGACCATTCCTTCGAAATATTGCCGCCAGCAGACATCAGGCAAATGTCCGTGTCGGAAAAATCGTAAGTGTCGAGCGCGCGAACCTTCAGCGTCTTGTCGCCGTAAGATACTTCCGTGCCCTGGCTGCGACGCGATGCGAGCGCCACAACTTCATCGGCTGGAAAACCGCGTTCTTCTAGAATATTGAGCATTTCGCGCCCGACATTACCGGTGGCGCCGACTACTGCTACCTTGAAACCCATTTTTCGTCTCCTGTCCCTCTCCGCTTCCAGATCCGGAACCCCGCAGGCCACGCGGGTTTTCCGTCCCCGGGCCAGACCCGGGGAGAGGGCGAGCAGGCCAAGGGAATCAGACCGTTTTCGTGGTCGTTTTAGTGATGGCCGTGAGTTTTTTGGTAATCGAAGGCATGCGTACTGCTCCGGCATTCATGCCGGCAGTTCCAGACGAAACTGACGCTACGTTAACGCGTTGCACGCGAGTTCTCCTTCGTTCGGCATTGCTTTTACGCGCTTTATGAATGGAGTCAATTCTCCACCGCTTCCGCCCTGTATTTTTTTGCACCGCAAGCAAAACCGGCGGGCGTCAAGCTGTCGATTTTGTCTCATACTAAAGACTACTGCCCGAATCTCCTTTTTTAGGTTCATCATAATTTGGTGAGGAGTGCGCCTCACTTGTTGGGATACAAGGCGGCGCATCGGACTGGTTACATTTGTACGTCGAATGAACCCCAGTCTTGCATTGCCCTTTAAGGGCTCTGTTTGGGAGGACAGATTAATGGCAGTCTCGTCAAGTGCCGATGTCGGCACGCAGAAAATGACGGGCGAAGAACGCAAAGTCATCTTTGCATCGTCGCTTGGTACCGTCTTCGAATGGTACGACTTTTACCTTTACGGAACGCTCGCTTCCTTTATCGGCGCAGCCTTCTTCAACGAATATCCCGAAGCAACGCGCAACATCTTCGTCCTGCTGGCTTTTGCGGCGGGCTTTCTGGTGCGTCCGTTCGGTGCGCTCGTCTTCGGTCGCCTTGGCGATCTCGTCGGACGCAAATACACCTTTCTCGTCACCATCGTCATCATGGGCGCATCGACCTTTTTGGTCGGTCTTCTGCCTGGTTCGGCAACGCTCGGCATTCTGGCGCCCATCATCCTGATCGTGCTGCGCATGCTTCAGGGTCTCGCACTCGGTGGCGAATATGGTGGCGCGGCAACCTATGTCGCAGAACATGCGCCGAATAACCGTCGCGGTTTCTTCACCTCGTGGATTCAGACCACTGCAACGCTTGGCCTGTTCCTGTCGTTGCTGGTGATCCTCGGCATCCAGACTATGATGAGCAAGGAAGCCTTTGCCGCCTGGGGCTGGCGTATTCCGTTCCTCGTCTCGGTTCTCCTGCTCGGTATTTCCGTCTGGATCCGCATGCAGATGAGCGAGTCGCCTGCGTTCAAGCGCATGAAGGAAGAAGGCAAGACCTCGAAGGCTCCGCTATCCGAAGCTTTCGGCCAGTGGAAAAATGCCAAGATCGCGCTTATCGCATTGTTCGGCCTCACCGCCGGTCAGGCCGTGGTCTGGTATTGCGGCCAGTTCTACGCATTGTTCTTCCTTCAGAACGTTTTGAAGGTGGAAAATCAGTCGGCCAATATCATGGTTGCTATCGCCCTGCTGCTCGGCACCGGCGGCTTCGTCTTCTTCGGCTGGCTGTCGGACAAGATCGGCCGTAAGCCGATCATCATGGCGGGCCTGCTTCTGGCGGCTGTAACCTACTTCCCGCTGTTCAAGGCGCTGACCAATGCCGCAAATCCGGCGCTGGCGCAGGCTGAGCAGACCATCAAGGCAACCGTCACCGCGGCCCCTGGCGATTGTAACTTCCAGTTCAACGCCACCGGCACGTCCAAGTTTACCAGCTCCTGCGATGTTGCGACCAGCTTCCTCGCCAAGAGCTCGGTGCCTTACGAAGTCGTGCAGACCGCTGCGGCTGGAACGCCTGCAACCGTCACCATCGGCGACGCGACGATTACGTCCTTTGATGCCGTTCAGGCTGGTGCAGGTGCTGCCGGCAAGCAGGCTGAACTCGCTCATGGCGTGAACCTGGCTCTCCAGAAGGCAGGCTTCCCACTGGTCCGCGATCCTGCCAAGGTGCCGGACAGCAAGCTTGACGCCTTCCTGGCCGCCAATCCGGAACTCCAGCTGAGTGCTGATGCTGTCCGCGGTGGCGATAAGGCGATGGTTCCTGCTGCCGATCTGGTCAAGCAGAAGCTCCTGACCCAGACTGAAGCCGAAGGTCTCGGCGTCAGCACCGATCAGGCCGTCTACACCATTCCGAATGCAGGCGCATTCAAGATGGTGGCAGACCCTGCCAAGGTGAACTGGGTCATGACGATTGCGATCCTGACCATCCTCGTCATCTATGTGACGATGGTTTATGGCCCAATCGCTGCAATCCTGGTGGAAATGTTCCCGACCCGCATCCGCTACACCGGCATGTCGCTGCCTTACCATATCGGCAATGGCTGGTTCGGTGGTCTGCTTCCGGCTGGCGTGTTCGCACTCAGCGCGGCCAAGGGCGACATCTACTATGGCCTCTGGTATCCGATCGTCATCGCCTCCATCACCTTCGTGATCGGCATGATCTTCGTGAAGGAAACCAAGGGCGTCGATCTGCACAAGCTCGACTAATCCGGCAATAACGACAATGCGAAACGCCGCCCCGAAAGGGCGGCGTTTTTGCGTACACCCAACGAATTTTCAGCGATATTGCGCTTCGATCTCAATCAGTTTCTGCTTGCGCCAGAGACCGCCGCCATAGCCGGTCAATGATCCGTCGGCGCCGATCACGCGATGACACGGTATGATGATGGCAATCTGATTGGCACCATTGGCCCGCGCAACAGCCCTCACCGCAAGCGGCTTGTCGATTGCTTGCGCCAACTCGCTATAGCTGCGTGTTTCCCCTGCCCCAATCGTCTGAAGTTCCCGCCACACGGACTGCATGAACGCGCTGCCATGCAAGACCATGGGCAGATCGAAGGTCGGCGACTTGCCTGCAAAGAAAGCATTCAGCTGCCGCTCGACCAGATCATGCGTGTTGAAGCGACCAATACCGATATCTCCACGAGAAGTCGCATAGAGTTTCTTCAACTCGGAAGAGAGCGCCTTGCGGTCGGCAAATTCCAGCAGATGCAGGTTTTTCGCATCGCAAATGGCAATCATCGTTCCGAGCGGCGACTTGATCCAATCGGCGCGCAACAGACCGTCGCCGCGCAGTTTTGCGGGAGGAAGACCAAGAATACGGCCAAAGGCGCTGCGGAACGCCTCCGGCGATTCAAAGCCCGCATCGATCTGCGCGTCGATGACCCGGCCTCCGTCAGCCAATGCCTGAAAGCCGTGACGCAAACGTTCCTGCCGCGCCATTTCCAGAAATGTCATGCCGAAATGTCGCCGGAAGCTGCGCCGCACGGTGGAGAGATCAAGCCCCATGCGCGCGACATCATCTTCGCTCCATCGCCGTTCGGGATCGGCTTCCAGAGCATCGAGCAATCTCTTGATGGAAGGCTCCGCTTCGGCTGCAGGCTGCAACGGATGGCACCTTTTGCAGGCGCGAAAACCATCCGCCATGCATTCGGCAACCGAAGCGAAAAAACGGCAGTTTTCCCGGCGCGGCTTGCGCGCCGGGCAAGTCAGGCGGCAAAAAATGCCGGTGGAAACGACACCGACGTAGGCCCTGCCCTCATAAGAGGCATCGCGGGCCAACAGCGCGTCGTAAAGTTTGTCTTGGTTTGGAAGCGTGAACAACATGACACGCATTCTTATCCGTCTATGCAGAAATTACAGCCTCAAATCGGGCGTTTATTTCAATAAGAAAAAGCCCGCCGGAACTATCCGGCGGGCTTTCCAATTTCGCAATTCTTCAGCGGGTGATTAAGCCGAAAGCGCCTTGAATTTGGCGAGGATCGCATCACCCATTTCGGTGGTGCCAACCTTGGTTGTGCCTTCCGACCAGATGTCCGCCGTGCGGATGCCATCGTCCAGAACACCGGCAATCGCTGCTTCCAGACGGTCGGCTTCGGCAACCAGATTGAACGAATAACGCAGGCACATGGCCAGCGACGCGATCATGGCGATCGGGTTTGCAATGCCCTTGCCAGCGATATCCGGTGCGGAGCCATGGACCGGCTCGTAAAGCGCCTTGCGCTTGCCGGTCTTGGCATCGACTGCGCCAAGCGAAGCCGACGGCAACATGCCGAGCGAACCGGTCAGCATGGCAGCGACGTCCGACAGCATGTCACCGAACAGATTGTCGGTCACGATGACGTCGAACTGCTTCGGCCAGCGGACGAGCTGCATGCCGCCAGCGTCGGCCAGCATGTGTTCCAGTTCCACGTCGGAATGCTTTTCCTTGTGACGCGCGGTGACGACCTGATTCCAGAGCACGCCCGACTTCATCACATTGCGCTTTTCCATCGAGGTGACCTTGTTGCGGCGCGTGCGCGCCAGCTCAAAAGCCACATCGGTGATGCGCTCGATTTCGTAGGTGTCATAAACCTGCGTGTCGATCCCGCGCTTCTGGCCGTTGCCGAGGTCGATGATTTCCTTCGGCTCGCCGAAGTAAACGCCGCCGGTCAATTCGCGCAGGATAAGAATGTCGAGGCCTTCGATCACTTCCGGCTTCAGCGAAGAGGAATGTGCGAGCGCCGGATAGCAAATGGCCGGACGCAAGTTTGCGTAAAGCTGCATGTCCTTGCGCAGGCGCAGAAGACCGGCTTCCGGGCGCACTTCATAAGGCACGCTATCCCACTTCGGGCCGCCAACAGCGCCAAACAGCGTGGCATCGGCTGCCAGCGCCTTCTCCATATCGGCATCCGAAATCGCCTGACCGTGCGCGTCGTAAGCGCAGCCGCCAACCAGACCTTCTTCGGTTTCAAAGCCGAGCTTAAGGTCCGAATTGAGGTAAGCGATGATCTTGCGGACTTCCGCCATGGCTTCGGGACCGATGCCATCGCCGGGCAGGAGAAGAAGTTTTCTGGTTGCCATAATGCCAAGCCTCTGTTTTTCAATGCACAATTACGAAAAACCGGGCGTCTTCCGAAATTGTTTTTCAAAGTTCCGGGAGGGTTATAGAGCCCTGTTGCGTGGCAGGCAACAATCAGCAGGCATGAAACTTATGAAAAAGATCGAGGCTTGTGCAGAAATTAAATAACCTATGCTGACACTCAGTCCACAAGCGTCCGCGCTTCGGATGGCAGCATGATGGGTATGCCGCCGCGCACCGGATAGGCAAGCTTTGCCTTGCGCGAAATCAGTTCGCTGTGCTCCGCGTCATATTCCAGCGCGCCTTTGGTCAGCGGACAGACAAGCAGTTCCAGAAGGCGCACATCGATGCTGCCGGTTTCAGTTTTATCATTCACCATTTCATATCCTCCGGATCATTGCAGGCGCGATCCGTAATCGTCGTCTTTCACTCTCGCCAGCACCATTTCCGTAATGGCGATCAGCGTCGCAGCACGCGTCTTGAGGTCGGGCGCCTCCAGCAATGCCTGCTTTTCGGCAGGCCCAAAGGGCGACATGATCGACAGCGCATTGACGAGCGTTTCATTTCCGGCGCGGGAGATGCTTTCCCAGTCGGCTTCCAGATTATGCGCTTCCAGATAGTCGCGGAAGGCACGAAGCAGCGCTTCACGGTCGATATCAGCCGTGTCGCGCGCCTCTTCCAGATCGGCCAGAAACGGCATGATCCGGCACTGGCGATAAGGCTGGCGGCAATTGACCTCCTCCTTGATACGGAAACGGCAAATGCCCTGAAGCGTGATCAGAAGCCGTCCGTCGCCGGTCTCCGCATAGGTCGTTATGCGACCGAGACACCCAATGCTGCTCAGCGGCGGACGAAGGCTTTCGTCCAGTTCATTGACGCCCTCGTCGTCGTCGTCATCGATTTGCGGCTGGATCATGCCGATGATCCGCTTTCCGGCAAGCGCGTTTTCCACCATCGCCAGATAACGCGGCTCGAATATGTTCAGCGGCAGTTGGCCGCCGGGCAAAAGCAGGGCACCTTTCAGCGGAAATATCGGAACCAGGTCCGGAATGTCGGAACCCGTTCTGTAGCGGGCATTACCCACTTGCATTGCAACCTCCTTTGGGATGCTTCGCGCAATCCACGCGCGCAGCATCCTGACAGTCAGATTTCCCGCCGCTTTTATCGCCTACGAAAACAGCAGCGAAGACAGCTTCCGGCGGGCCGAAAGCGTCGCCGGGTCCGTATTGCCCCATGCTTCGAAGAACTGGAGCAGTTGCTTACGCGCGCCATCCTCGTTCCAGCTGCGGTCGGCCTTCATGATGGCCAGCAGTTCGTTGGCGGCATCGTCGCGACGGCCCTGCGCATTGCGCACCTGCGCCAGATCGAAACGCGCCTGATAGTCCTGCGGATCAGCCTGAAGACGCTTTTCCAATTCAACCGGGTCACCAATCAGCTTGACCTGATCGGCAAGCGCCAGCTTGGCTTCGAGCGCGCGCACCGATACGGCATTCTGCTTATCGGCAGGAATGGCGGCCAGAATTTCGCGTGCCTGTTCGGCATCGCCCGATTCCAGAACGCAAGACGCCAGACCGACAATCGCATCGACATTGTCGGGTGCGGCTTGAAGAATGGAACTGAAAATCTCACCAGCCTGAACGTAATCGCCGGATTCAAGCAGTTCCTGCCCGGCTGTTACCGCCTCGGCAATCGCGCTTTCCTGATCGCTTGGCCCGCCGATCTTGGCGATGAATTCCTTCACCTTCGATTCCGGCAGTGCACCCATGAAGCCATCAACCGGCTGGCCGTTGACGAAGGCGATAACCGCCGGGATGGACTGGATGCCAAGCTGGCCCGGAATGGACGGGTGATCGTCGATGTTCATCTTGACGAGCTTGACCACGCCGCCCGCTTCCTTGACGGCCTTTTCGATAACCGGCGTCAGCTGCTTGCAGGGCCCGCACCACGGAGCCCAAAAATCGACCAGAACCGGCTGCTGGCGCGATTCGGCCAGCACATCGGTCTGAAATGCCGCAGTCGTCGTATCCTTGATCAGATCCGCCCCGCCCACGGGTGCCGGCGCCGAACCGAAAGAAACATTTGCCGTCATCTGGCCGCCCGTATTGGCGTAAGGATTGTTCTGGCTGGTCATGGAATATTCCTCATATCTTCCGGCCCTGTTCATGCACCCCGCATCAAGGCCGGTGTCGATCTTTTCAGTTCGTGCTTGTCAATTTGTATCTGTTCCGGCGGATTTCAAGACGCGTAGTCTATACCGTTGCGTCTGCCTTCGCACCTTCTGATACTGCAAGGATACGTGGTTCGTGACCGGTCGATTTCAGGAAGGCGATGAGGTCTTCGCGCCGGATCGAGGTGGTGGCTTCGTTGGTCAGCGGGTGTCCGTTGATGACATCATATTTCATCAGATCCGCATCGATGACGACCTGAACATTGTGGTCGCGGTCGTTGATCGCGCCGAACACTGTCACCGATCCCGGAATGACACCCAGATATTCCAGCAGCTTTTCCGGTTTGCCAAACGAAACGCGGCTTGCCGCACCGATCACCTGATGGATCGACTTCAGATCGACCACGGCATCTTCCTCCACGGTCACGAGAAAGAAATTGTCCTTCTTGTCCTTCAGGAACAGGTTTTTGGTGTGTCCGCCGGGAATTTCGCCACGCAAGCCTTGAGAATCCGCAACCGTGAACAAAGGCGGGTGTTCCACGGTCGTCACCTCGATACCGAGATTTTGCAGATAGTCGAGAAGCTCCTTCGGCGACAAAGCCATGATTCCACCCATTTCCATTCAATATTCAAATTGTTCCGTTCAGGTTTATAGACCATGGCATGCACGGCTGTAACCACCCGAACCGAACTTTGGACAATCTCCGGAAAACGACATTTTATTGTAATTTCCCTGTTGCATTCCGAAATGCCTTAGTCCATATAGCGCCTGCCTGATGGAAACGACTTCCTTCGGAAACGTTTTCAGGTCGAAACTGGCGCGAGCGGGTGTAGCTCAGGGGTAGAGCACAACCTTGCCAAGGTTGGGGTCGAGGGTTCGAATCCCTTCGCCCGCTCCAGTTTCCAGCAAGGCAACGATCAAAATCCCGGCTTCGTCCGGGATTTTTGCTTTTGTGGGTTTCCTTTCGAACAGATTCAGCGCTGCCAGCAAACTGAGCTAGCGCTCAGTTGCCGACAAATTCGAACTTGTCCACGTCCACCAGACCGCGATCCGTGATTTTCAGATGTGGGATAACCGGCAGTGCGACAAAGGCCAGTTGCAGGAATGGTTCTTCCAGAACCGAGCCCAGTTCTTCGGCAGCATGGCGCAGCTTGCGCAATTCCTCCCGCACCACCTCATAAGGCTGGTCGCTCATCAGTCCGGCGATGGGCAAAGGTAGTTCGGCCAGCACCTTGCCATCGCGAACCACCACGAAACCGCCTTCGATCTCGCCAAGCCGGTTGGCGGCGACCGCAATATCCTCGTCCGATGTGCCGACGGCACAAATATTGTGGCTGTCATGGCTGACAGTTGAAGCAATGGCTCCCGCTTTCAACCCGAAACCATGCACAAAACCGGTGGCGATATTGCCATTCTTGCCGTGGCGCTCAACCACCGCGATTTTCACAACATCCTGTTCGAGATCGGGTTCAACACCCTTCGATCCGACTTTCAGCTCGAATTCGAGGCTTTCGGTGATGATCTTGCCGGGAATGATGCCAATGGCGCGCGTCTTGCCGCTGTTGGAATGCGAACGGAAATTGGCAGCACTGACACGCTGCGCCTTCACGCTGTTGCGCCCCACTTCGGCGATTGTCTTGCGCTGGGCAAAAAGCTCTTCCGAAACCACACGTCCTGCCGAGAGGACGATCGCGGCATGACAACCTTCCAGACTGTCCACGATCACGAGATCGGCGCGCTGCCCCGGCGCTACCAGCCCCCGGTCAAACAGGCCAAATGCACGGGCCGCCGAAACACTGGCCGCACGATAGATGGCCAAAGGCGACACGCCGCCCGCAATAGCGGTGCGGATCAGATAATCGAGATGGCCCTGATCAGCGATATCGAGCGGATTGCGGTCGTCGGTGCAAAGCGCCAGAAACTGCGCGTGGCGCTCGGTGATGATCGGCATCAGCGCCTTGAGGTCCTTGGAAACCGAACCTTCGCGGACCAGAACATGCATGCCCTTGCGCATCTTCTCCAGCGCTTCTTCGGCACTTGTCGCCTCATGTTCGGTACGAATGCCGACGGAAATGTAGCCGTTCAGGTCCTTGCCGCGCAGCAGTGGTGCATGACCGTCGATGTGTCGCCCCTGAAATGCGTTGAGTTTGGCCATGCATTCGGGGTCTTTGGCCAGAACACCCGGAAAATTCATGAACTCGGCCAGACCGATCACCTTTGGATGATCCGCGAAGGGCAGAAGATCGCCGATCAGCAGTTCCGCACCCGCCGTTTCCATATGGGTGGCAGGCACGCAGCTTGACAGCTGAACGCGGATATCCATCACGGTTTCCAGCGCGCTGTCGAGGAAGAACTTAATGCCCTCCGCGCCCAGAACATTGGCGATTTCATGCGGATCGCAGATCACCGTCGTCACGCCTTGCGGCAGTACGCAGCGATCGAATTCATGCGGCGTGATGTGCGAGGATTCGATGTGCAGATGCGTATCGATAAAGCCCGGCACGACGATGCGCCCCGAAATGTCGATTTCCTGCTTGCCGGAATAGGTCCCGAACGTGCCGACAATGCGATCCCCGCAGATTGCAATATCGCTTTCCACCAGCTCGCCGGTGACAAGATCGAAGAAGCGGCCACCCTTCAGCACGATATCGGCAGGCTCGCGGCCCACGCCTTGATCGATCATCCGTTCCAGCATCGCTTACTCCATTCACAACTGAATCAATTCGAAAGAGGTTATCATAATGCAAGACGCGGCGGTAAGGTCGCCCTTCCGCCGCGCCGTCGATAACAATACCGCGTTGTCAGCGGCGATATTCCATGATGCGGCTGCGGCTCAAAACCAGTTCGAGACGATTACCGTCGAGCTGGTGCAGACAGACGCGCCGCGTCCACGGGCCGTCTTGCAGCGTGAAGAGCGCCCGTCCATTGCCCATGTCTTCCAGCGGTATGGCGCGGCGTGTGGGACCGATTCCCCAAATGACATGCCCGTCCCTGATATCGAAACTGGCGCCATAAGCCGATGCCTGCCAGTGGCCATCCAGTTCTCTTCCGGCAGGCGACACCGATGCCGGATTCAGGCGACACGGGGCATAGCCGATTTCACCTTCCAGCACGTCACCCGTCCAGCGCAGCTTGACCGGCGACGACGCAGAAAGGGACGAGAACCAGCCATCACCAACGCTGTAGAGCGTTTCTTGGGCATCAAGGCAATTGGCGACGCCATTGCGCATTTCGAGCCATAGCGACCCGGTTTCGGCAACGTACAATCCGTCCGGGATCGTGCAATCGGTATCGGGCAGCTGCAAACTATAGAGGGCGGCCATACAATCGCGCGCGATCCTATAAGTGTCGGCGTCTTCCCGGTTGGACACAACAACCATGCCGCTTTTCGCAAGCGGATCGAGCAGAAAATAGCTCTTGTAACCGGGATGCGAACCGCCATGGCCGACAAATGCCCGTCCGTCCACGCCGTTCCAGCGCAGGCCCAGACCATAGCCGGTCGGACGTCCGTTCGACAGGGTGCGTTCCGCAGAGAGTTTTGCGAGCAATCCCCTGTAAGCACCCTCGCCTTCCAGAAGCGCTTGCGCCCAGATCGTCAAGGCCATGCCGCTGCCGACCAGACAACCCGAAGCGGAAAGATGCAAGCCAGCAGCGCTCAATTGCCACTTGTCGCCCGCCTGAAAGTAACCCGGCGCCAATCCCTTGATCGGATCGTTCCACAGATCGGGCGCATCAATTGAAAGGCCAAGCGGTGCCGCAACTTTGGCCTTTATGAAATCGCGAAAGCTTAAGCCTTTGCGTTCCAGCGCGGCTTCCACCAGCCGATAGCCGGTATTGGAATAGGAAATTTCGCTGCCTGCTTCAAAATTGAGCCGCGTCAGCGATGCTATAAAATCCAGAAGCTGGTTTGCTTCAGTCTGCGTGTAGACGGAAAGACCAAGCAGTGTCAGGCATTCGCGCGTATCAGGCAGGCCGCCGGTCATATCCAGCGCACGGCCCACGCTCACATCCGCCAGCGGGCTTTGCAGTTCCGGCAGATGGTCACCGAGACGATCATCGAGGCTTATGACATCGCTATGGCTCAGAACCATGGCGCAGAACAAATGCTTGGTGATGGACGCGTAGCGCACGACCGTATTGGCCGTAAAGGGAACCCCCGTTGCGAGGCTTTCCAGCCCGCCCGCATAAGCGAATTTGACCCCGTCCAGATCAAAACCGATAATCACACCGCCGGGCTCATCCTTCGCCCAGCTTCTCGAATAGACCTTCGCAGCCTGTGAGGCAGCGTTCCAGTCCGCATGCATTGGCATAAAATCTCCGTCAGACAGCTCTTGCATTTCAACGCTCCCTGCATGCGCAATTCCCCCGCCGCCGAGCTGTTCCACAATCCCGGATGCCGAATGTTCACTGTCTCAAGAAACATCGCAGCACCATAGCATGGGATCGTAGCCGACCGCAGATAAATGGGATTCTCTTGTCCACGCAAGACCGCCTCACTGTACGGTGTGAGACACATGGCGCAGAAAACTCGTTTGCAATTTGCCCTCAGCGGGTCCACTACGCCATTGAACTGAATGATCAGCGTGAAGGAAAACTCCCAACATGGCGACAGAACAATTGATTCCGGTATTCGATGGGCACAATGATGTTCTGCTGCGCCTGTGGTCTTCCAACAAGCCTACGCCTGAAAAGCGCTTCCTGGAAGGCGAAGATGTCGGGCATATCGACCTGCCCCGCGCCCGCAAGGGGGGCCTCGGCGGTGGACTATGCGCGGTCTATGTTCCGTCTCCTGCCCGTGAGCTTGACGCCGACGGCAATCTGCCAACGCCAAGCCAGCCCGATGCCATGAAGGCGACGCTGGGCATGGCGTCCATTCTGCAGAACATCGAACGCAAGTCGGAAGGGCAGGTCCGCATCTGCCGGACGGCTGCGGACATTCGCGACGCTTTTGCCAAGGGCATCTTTGCTTCCGTTTTTCACATTGAAGGGGTGGAAGCTTTCGATGAAAGCCTCGATGCGCTTTATGTGCTGCACGCAGCCGGCCTCCGAACGCTCGGCCCTGTCTGGAGCCGCCCCAATATTTTTGCCCATGGCATTCCCTTCCGTTTTCCATCATCGCCCGATATCGGGGCGGGCCTGACCGATCACGGCAAGGCGCTGATCCGCGCCTGCAATGAACTGAAGGTCATGGTCGATCTTTCCCATATGAATGAAAAAGGCTTCTGGGATATTGCCGCTCTATCCGATGCACCGCTGGTTGCGTCGCACTCCAATGCCCATGCGCTTTGCCAGCAAAGCCGCAATCTCACCGACCGGCAGCTTGACGCCATTCGCGATACCGGTGGTCTTGTCGGCCTGAATTTCGGCGTCGGCTTTCTGCGCGAAGATGGCAAACGCGACCCGAATACCGATCTGAACGAGCTGGTGCGCCATGCCGACTATATCGTCAACCGCATCGGCATCGATCACATCGCGCTTGGTTCGGACTTCGACGGCACGACGATCTCGAACAGCCTGCATAGCGTCGCCGACCTTCAGCGTGTGATCCAAACCTTCCGGGCACATGGTTATGACGATGCATCCCTCGTCAAACTGGCCCATGGAAACTGGATTGACGTGCTGGAGCGCAGCTGGGGCCAATAAGACCGAAACAATTCTGCGAATCCAGACAAAGTATCGAGGAGGCATTCCGGGCCTCCTATATTTTTTGCTCAAGACAGCAACACCCGTCTCCTGTAACGTCATAAAACCTCCGCAGTTAATCCACAGCCACTCACAATTTTTCGCGGGGCTTTCGATTTTTTTCTTTTCGATAGCTACTATTTTCGGGTTTACTCTGACATAGGTGAAATCGAAGGTTGATCCTTCCCTAAAAATTGCATTCATATAAGCGTAATAACGATAATGCAGGTTCCGGAGTTATCGCGAGCAGGCTTCGCTGTTCCTGATATTCACGCAACCTCAACTCCGAGGAGGAAACATGCTTACCCGTCTGATCTCGACCTCTGCGCTTACAGGCGCGCTTGCTCTTTGCATCGGTTCGCAGGCATTTGCCCAGACCGAGTTGTCCTGGTGGCACGGCATGACCGGCGCCAACAACGAAATGATCAACGAACTCACCAAGGAGTTCAACGAAAGCCAGAGCGATTACAAGGTTGTTCCGGTCTATAAAGGCAGCTATCCGGAAACGTTGAACGCTGGCATTGCCGCGTTCCGTTCCAAGCAGCCGCCGGCAATTCTTCAGGTCTTCGACGCTGGCAGTGGCGTGATGATGGGTGCAGAGGGTGCCGTGGTTCCGGCAGCGGAAGTGCTGGAAAAGGGCGGCTTCAAGTTCGACAAGTCGCAATATCTGCCGGGTATCGTCGCTTATTACTCCAAGCCGGACGGCACCATGCTGTCCTTCCCGTATAATTCCTCGTCGCCAATCCTCTATTACAACAAGGATGCCTTCAAGAAGGCTGGTCTGGATGAGAACAACCCGCCAAAGACCTGGCCGGAAGTGTTTGAAGCCGCCAAAAAGATCAAGACGAGCGGCGCTGCGGCTTGCGGTTTCACCTCGACCTGGCTGACCTGGATCCAGACCGAAAACTTCGCAGCCTGGAACAACGTGCCCTATGGCACCAACGAAAACGGCCTCGGCGGCACCGATGTGAAGCTGGAAATCAATTCCCCGCTTTACATCCAGCATTTCCAGTCGATTGCCGATCTCGCCAAGGATGGCACTTTCCGCTATGGCGGTCGCACCTCGGAAGCAAAGCAGCTCTTCACCTCGGGCGAATGCGCCATGCTGACGGAATCGTCCGGTGGTCTCGGCGATGTGGTCAAATCCGGCACCAATTACGGTATCGGCCAGCTGCCCTATTATGAAGGTCATGGGCCTCAGAACACCATTCCCGGCGGTGCGGCTCTCTGGGTTTTCGCTGGCCTCAGCGACGACCAGTACAAGGGCATTGCGCAGTTCTTCAACTTCCTGTCGCAGACCAAGATTCAGGTCAAGCTGCACGAGAAGTCCGGCTATCTGCCGGTGACGCTGGCGGCTTACGAAGAAACCAAGAAGTCGGATTTCTATGAAAAGAATCCGGGGCGCGAAACGCCGATCCTGCAGATGATGGGCAAGGCCCCGACCGAGAACTCCAAGGGCGTGCGCCTCGTCAATCTGCCGCAGGTGCGCGATATCCTGAACGAAGAGTTCGAAGCCATGCTCGGCGGCAAGCAGGACGCGAAGACCGCGCTAGAAAACGCTGTCAAGCGTGGAAACGATGCGATCGCAGCCGCACAATAAGTTTTAAATCAAGCAATGCCGCCTGCTCTTAATCGAGTGGGCGGCTTTGTTTCCTGCAAGGAAATCGCCGTGCAGAAAGTCACATTCCCCAATAAGATCTTGCCCTATTTCCTGCTGGCGCCGCAAATCGCGCTGACGCTGGTGTTCTTCTTCTGGCCCGCCAGTCAGGCCATTTATCAGTCCTTCATGCGTGAAGACGCGTTCGGCCTGAAATCCACCTTCGTAGGGCTGGCAAATTTCAGCGCGGTTCTCTCGGACCCGAACTATCTGCATTCCTTCAGGGTCACGATTGTCTTCAACGTCCTGACGGCTTTTGTGGCCATGGGCGCAGCCTTGTTGCTGGCGACCGCAGCCGACCGCGTCATACGCGGCAAGACCTTTTATCGCACATTGCTGATCTGGCCCTATGCCGTGGCACCTGCGGTCGCTGGCATGCTGTGGCTGTTCATGTTCAACCCGGCGATGGGTACACTCGCCTATATACTGCGCCGCAACGGCATCGCATGGGACCCGCTTCTGGATGGCAATCAGGCTATGGGCCTCGTTGTTTTCGCGGCGGCGTGGAAACAGATTTCCTACAATTTCCTGTTCTTTGTTGCAGGCTTGCAGGCAATTCCTAAGTCCTTAATCGAAGCAGCGGCAATCGATGGCGCGCGCGGCGCGCGGCGCTTCTGGACCATCGTGTTTCCACTGCTGGCACCGACTTCGTTCTTCCTGCTGGTAGTCAACACGACCTATGCCTTCTTCGATACATTCGGCATCATCCATGCCGTCACCGGCGGCGGTCCTGCCAAGGCCACGGAAACGCTAGTCTACAAGGTTTACAATGATGGCTTCGTCAATCTGAACCTCGGCTCGTCGTCGGCCCAATCGGTCATCCTGATGGCCATCGTCATCGCCCTGACTGCCTTCCAGTTCCGCTTCGTTGAGAAGCGCGTGCATTATTCGTGAGCGAGGCGGCCATGATCGAAAAACGCCCAATCTCCAATCTGATCGGCCACCTGATCCTGATCATCGGGATCATCATCGTCGCCTTTCCGATTTATTACACCTTCATCGCCTCGACGATGAGCTCGTCGGAAATCATCCGCCCGCCTATCTCGCTCCTGCCCGGCGATAATCTCATCGAGAACTATAACGAAGCCATATTCGGCGGCGTGGAGCGCGTTGTCGGTGTCAGCCTTGAACGGCTCTTGTGGAACTCGTTCGTCGTGGCGATGGCGATTGCCATCGGCAAGATCATCATCTCGTTCATGTCGGCCTTTGCGATTGTCTTCTTCCGCTTTCCGCTGCGCATGTTCTTTTTCTGGATGATTTTTGTGACGCTGATGCTGCCGGTCGAAGTGCGCATCCTGCCCACCTACAAGGTCATCGTCGATCTTGGCCTGATCGATACCTATGCAGGGCTTACACTGCCCCTGATGGCATCGGCGACGGCGACCTTCCTGTTCCGGCAGTTCTTCCTGACCATTCCGGGAGAACTGGTCGAAGCCGCGCGCATCGACAATGCAGGACCGTTCCGCTTCATGCGCGACATTCTCCTGCCGCTGTCGAAGACGAATATCGCAGCGCTTTTCGTCATTCTCTTCATTTACGGATGGACCCAGTATCTGTGGCCCCTGCTCGTTACCAATGATGCGAAAATGAACACGATCATCATCGGCCTGCGCCGCATGGTCGATTGGGCCGACGCATCCACCCCATGGAACTATGTCATGGTAACGGCAATTCTGGCCATCATCCCGCCGATCCTCGTTGTCGTGCTGATGCAGCGTTGGTTCGTCAAAGGTCTCGTGGAAACGGAAAAATAATGAGCAAAATCGTTCTTGATAATGTCCGCAAGAGCTATGGTGCCGGCATTGAAGTCATCAAAGGCGTTTCACTGGATATTCAGGATGGCGAATTCGTCGTTCTCGTCGGCCCATCAGGCTGCGGCAAGTCCACATTATTGCGCATGATCGCAGGGCTTGAAGGCATCACTGGCGGCACGATTGCCATTGGCGACCGTGTGGTCAACGATGTCGAGCCAGCCGAACGCGACATCGCCATGGTGTTCCAGAACTATGCGCTTTATCCGCATATGTCGGTGCGCGATAACCTCGCTTATGGCCTTAGAAACCGCAAAACGCCGAAAGACGAGATCGAACGCCGGATCGCTAAGGCCGCCAAGGCGCTGGAGATCGAGCAGTTTCTTGACCGCAAGCCGCGCCAGCTTTCGGGCGGCCAGCGCCAGCGCGTTGCCATGGGCCGCGCCATCGTGCGCGAACCGGCGGCATTCCTGTTCGACGAGCCGCTTTCCAACCTCGATGCTAAACTGCGCGTTCAGATGCGCGTCGAGATCAAGCGCCTGCAACGTTCGCTCGGCACCACCAGTGTTTATGTGACCCACGACCAGATGGAAGCCATGACCATGGCTGACCGCCTCGTCGTGCTCAATGCCGGGAATATCGAGCAGGTCGGCACGCCCATCGAGCTTTACGAAAAGCCTGCTTCGACCTTTGTGGCAACCTTCATTGGTTCCCCGTCGATGAACCTAATGGAAGGCGGCGCAAGCACGCTGTGGCAGCCGGGCAGTGCCATCACTATCCCGTCAGGCAGTTTCACGCTCGGCGTGCGCCCGGAAGATATTCGAGATCATCGAAGCCGGAGAACCGCCGGCAGATGGCTTCAACGCCGATGTGCGCATTGACGCTATTGAACTGGTTGGCGCGGAAAGCTTCATCCATGGCTCGCTTTCCGATGGCAAGCCGCTGGTCTTCCGCGTGGCCGGACGCTCGGGCCATGCAATCGATGAAGTCGTGAAGGTCGGCGCTTCAGCGCAGAACGTGCATCTTTTTGATGCGAATGGCCGCCGTATCGGCGACTGATTGAAACAGTCTTGCGCTCTGCAACCAGAGCGCAAGACGCCGCCTTTTCTTATATGCGCAATGTTTACATCACCTTGAATAATCAATTTCCGTTTGAAATTTTATGCGTTACACAGAAAGGGAATAATTTTCTCATTTCTGGGAATGCGTACTGAATGACTCATCAACAGATACTGTCCTTCGCTGTGATCGTACTCATGATGGGGGCTTTTATCTGGGGCAAGTTTCGATACGACATCGTGGCGCTTTGCGCGCTTCTGCTTGCCATCGCGGTCGGTGTCGTCCCCTATGACCAGGCGTTCAGTGGGTTTAGCGACGATATCGTCATCATTGTCGGCAGTGCGCTGGTGGTTAGCGCGGGCGTCGCACGCTCTGGCCTGATGCAGCTTGCCGTTCAGCGGTTCCTGCCCGAAATGAACAGCGTTCGATTGCAGCTGGCCGTGCTGGTCGCCATCGTGACGGTTCTTTCCGCCTTCGTGAAGAATGTCGGCGCGCTGGCGATCATGATCCCTGTCGCCTTTCAGTTTGCCCGCCGCTCCAATGTCTCGCCCTCGACATTCCTGATGCCGATGGCCTTCGGCGCGCTGCTCGGCGGGCTGATGACGCAAGTTGGCACCTCGCCCAATATCGTCGTTTCGCGTATTCGCGGCGAAATGGTCGGCGAGCCTTTCACCATGTTCGATTTCACGCCGGTCGGCGCTGTGCTTGCCGCTGTCGGCCTCGTCTATCTCGTGTGCTTTTACTGGCTGGTGCCGCAGCGCACCCGCGAGAACGTTTCGCTCAACGAAGCGATCAAGATCAAGAACTACGCTTCCGAAGCCCGTGTTTCAAAATCCTCGCCACTGGTAGGCAAGCAGATATCCGAACTGATCCGTCCCGCCGAAGGTGAGGCGATGGTCACAGCCATCATCCGCAAGGAAGGGCGCATCACGCCCCTGCCCGACACAGTCCTTGCCGAAGACGATATCGTCATGCTGGAAGGCGATCCGAAAGCGCTCGATACGGTTGTCAGCGCCGGAAAGCTGACCCTGTCCGAAAATCGCGACCCGAAAGACACGAGCGGCTCGACCGACATTGAGGTGGTTGAAGCCGTCATCGGCAAGAATTCCCATCTTGTCGATCTTTCGGCGCAACGGCTCGAGCTTTATGCGCGCTATGACGTCAATCTCCTCGCCGTCAGTCGTCCCGGCGAGCGCATCACGGAACGATTGAGCGAAGTGCGCCTGCGCTTTGGTGACGTGCTGGTGCTGCAAGGCAGACAGGCCAGTCTTTCGACCTTCCTGCCGGAATTCGAGCTTTTGCCTCTGGCGCGGCGCAAGCTGATGCTTGGAAATGTCCGCAAGAGCCTGATACCACTGGCAATTCTGATTGTCGCCATTGGCGCGACCGCTTTCAGCATCGTACCGGTTGCCATTGCGTTTTTCGCAGCTGCGGTTGCGATGCTGCTTTTTAAGGTGATCCCGCTCAACGAAGTTTATGACGAGATCGACGGACCTATTCTGGTGATGCTCGCGGCGCTCATACCCGTATCGGACGCACTCAGGACCACAGGCGGCACTGATCTGATCGCCGAATCCCTCGCCACCATTGGTCATCAGCTGCCACCCGCCGGTGCACTGGCGCTGATCTTGGTCGCCGCAATGATGGTGACGCCGTTTCTCAACAATGCCGCCACGGTTCTGGTCATGGCACCCATTGCAACCAGCTTTGCCGCTGGTCTTGGCTTCAGGCCTGAAGCTTTCCTGATGGCGGTGGCGATCGGCGCGGGATGCGATTTCCTCACGCCCATCGGCCATCAATGCAACACGCTGGTCATGGGACCGGGCGGTTACAAATTCAGTGATTATTCCCGCCTTGGGCTGCCGCTTTCCATCATCATCGCGATCGTAACCGTGCCGACATTGATGTTCTTCTGGCCGCTGAAATAGGACCGCTCAGAGCTTCTGCGCGCGAACCCAGGCAAGGCTCTCCGCCACGATTTTCCCCACCGGGCCGGCAACGTCTGCCCGGAAAACAAGCGGCTCGCCCACCGGGTTTTCCAACGTCGCGATCTGGCTTTCGAGCATGGCGACCGGCATGAAATGGCCAGTGCGGTGTCCCATATGCTCGTGGAGAACTTCGAATGTTCCATCGAGGAAGATAATCAGAACCGGTGCACCGGCAGCAGCGCGTAAGCGGTCGCGATAGGTCTTTTTCAAAGCGGAACAGGAAACGACGATGCCATCATTTGCAGCGGCAAGCTGTTCGCCGATCTTGTCCAGCCACGGCCAGCGGTCTTCATCCTGAAGCGGAATGCCCGCCGACATTTTATCGACATTGGCCTTGGGGTGGAGGGAATCCCCTTCCAGAAAGGGCAGCTGCAATTCGGCAGCGATCTTCTCACCGACAGTGGACTTTCCGGAACCCGAAACGCCCATAACAATCATACGCAGCATCAATATCCTCACAGGCTCGCCGACACGCTGGCACCGGCATGCGAAGTCAAAAAGTCTTCGCTGAAACAAAACCGGATCACGCAACACGAGCGATGTGCGGCGTAACCCGTCGGCCTGTCAAGCTTCGGTAAAAAATAATCGGCCTTCGCGCGCTAAAGTTTTTAGTTCAGCGGGATTGCGTTACCATCCTTGTGGGCCTGATAAGCGCCGGACATCGCATCATATTTCGCGCGAATGGCATCAAGACGCTTTTCTAGCCGCGAACGATCCGGCTCCGGCAAACTTGCAACGAGCTTCGGCAGGGAATGGCTATGCCAGAAGGCATTGTCACGATTATAGCCGCCCGGTTCCAGCGTGAAAACTTCTTTGAGAATTTTCAGATCGTGCGGAATTGAAAACGCATCGCGCGAATCTTCATGGCTGAACAGATAATAGAAATTGTCGAAGCCGCTCCAGGTGATGGCCGAAAGGCACATTGAGCATGGCTCATGGGTGGAAAAGAACACCATATCCTTGGTGTTCGGCCTGCCCTTTTCCGGCATTTCATAAAAGCGCTTCAGCGTGTGCACTTCACCATGCCAAAGCGGGTTTTCCGTCTCGTTGTTGGTTTCTGCCAAAACGAGCGAAAGATCGGACTTTTGCAGCAGGGCTGCACCGAAAATCTTGTTGCCAGCGGCAACGCCTTTTTCCGTCAGCGGGATGATATCATTCTCGAGAACTTCAATCAGTCGTTCCAGAAGCTTCAAATCGTTCGACTGCAAAGGCTCTCTCCTCATCTCTGGTCAGGAAGTGCGCCGGGCGCGGACGCCCAGCGCTGCAAGACTATTCTGCGAAGAACGCGAAGCGGATCACGAACAGTGCCGCCACCAGCCAGGTTGCGAGGTGAACCTCACGTGCCTTGCCTGTGAAGGCCTTGAGCACGACATAGCTGATGAAGCCAAAGGCAAGACCGTTGGCGATCGAATAGGTGAGCGGAATGGCCAGAGCCGTCAACGCGGCAGGCGTTGCTTCCGTAATGTCGCTCCATTCAATCTCGGTCAGTTCGCGCATCATGAGGCAAGCCACATAGATCAGCGCGGGTGCGGTTGCATAAGCAGGCACCGAACCGGCGAGCGGCGAAATGAACAGCGCTGCAAGAAACAGCAGCGCCACGACGAGCGCCGTGAGACCGGTGCGACCGCCTGCCTGCACGCCGGAGGCGCTTTCGACATAAGCCGTCGTGGACGAGGTACCGAGCAGCGAGCCGCCGAGAATGGCCGTGCTATCGGCAAAAAGTGCGCGGCCGAGACGGTTCGGCTTGCCCGGTTCGATCAGGCCGCCACGCTTGGCAACGCCGATCAGCGTGCCCGTGGCGTCGAAAACTTCGACCAGAACAAAGACGAGGATCACGTGCAGAATGCCGGTGTGGAGCGCGCCCATGACATCAAGCTGCAGGAAGGTCGGCGCAAGGCTTGGCGGTGCAGAGAACACGCCATTGAACTGGCTGATGCCGAGCGCAATCGATGCAATCGTAATCACCAGAATGCCGATCAGGATCGAACCACGAACCTTGAGCGCATCCAGAACCGCGATGATGAAGAAACCGGCAATAGCGAGCAGGGTGCCAGCTTTGGTCAGATCGCCGAGTCCGACGAGCGTTGCTTCATTGCCAACCACGACGCCTGCGGTTTTGAGGCCGATCAACGCCAGGAACATGCCGATACCGGCGGCGATGGCGCTGCGCAGCGAATGCGGGATGCCTTCAACCAGCCAGCGGCGGATACCCGTTACTGTCAGAAGGAGGAAGATGATGCCGGAAATGAAAACCGCACCAAGCGCCTGCTGCCAGCTGAAGCCCATGGCTCCAACGACCGTGAACGCGAAGAACGCGTTGAGGCCCATGCCGGGCGCCATGCCGATCGGCCAGTTGGCAACGAGAGCCATGATGATCGAGCCGAGCGCTGCCGCAAGACAGGTCGCCACGAACACCGCGCTCTTATCCATGCCCGTGGTGGACAGGATATCCGGGTTGACGAAGATGATGTAGGACATGGTCAGGAAGGTCGTTACGCCGGCGATGATTTCCGTCCGCGCGTTGGTGCCATGTTCCCGTAATTTGAACAGCTTTTCGAGCATCGTTCCTCCGAGGCAAGTAGGCCCATTTCTTGGGTGCCCACGCCAATTCCGCCACGGACAGATTTGCTGCGCCGCCACGGAATGCAGAATGGAGCAACCCTTTGGGATTGCCAAAATGTTAGACGCCGCCGCATTTTGCACGGACGGACTGGTTCCCCATACACCTCATTGCAGGCAATGCACAGTTCTCTACACGATCTGCACACAATTCTGCCTTGAGAATGCCTATTTATTGACTTGATGAAGTGTGGACTGACTTGTCCCCGAACACCAGTTCCCCATTTGCGGGGAAATATTTGAAAGTGCTTCAAAAAAAGCACCCGTCTTGGCGACGAATGCGATCTTCAACATGCTGATTAGAAAGCGCTTTTCAGCAAAAGCGCGGTCGCATACATGCCAAGCGCAAAAAATGTATGCGCGACGAGGTTCATAATACGGACATGACGCGCATTCGGCAAACGGGATGCCGCCCAGCCGATTCCCAGCCCCGGCTGCAGCAGAAACCAACCGGCAGCGACCGTTAATATGCCGAAGATCCAGACGGGCAGAAAGACAGGGTCCTCGAACCACGCCGCCCCGCCATAGAAAGCGAAAATCACGCCATAGAGAATGCCGACACCATAATGGCCGATCCAGCCAAGCGCGACCTCGTGCTTGTAGGGCGCAGCCTGGCCTATATCGTCATGGAATATCTGGCCTTTGCGAAGGTGCCAAAACCAGCGACCAACCCGCCCCCAGTTTGGAGCAGCCTGTCCCGGCATAGCTGCCAGTACGATTGCCCAAATATCCATCACCACTGTTGCGCCGATCCCAATCAGGATACCGCGCCATAGGAGGTCCATCATCTTGCGAGCCCCATCGCCTTGTGAGCTTTTATGTCATCGGGCGATCAGTTAGCAATCTGATCGCCCGATGCGCAAGGATGCCAGTCTCAGTATAGATGTTTTCACACAATATTACGGCCAAGCCGCTGTAACAATCGTTTGAATAGTCATTGCTCTGAAAAGAGAGCGACGATGAAGAAGCACTCAAAGCCTGAACATCTCAACCTTGAAATGCTCTTCATCATCAGCCCCCGCGAGATTGAGTATATGAGAGACCATGCAAGAAACAATTCAAAGTTGTCTCAAAACGGGATCAGAAATGTCCCAAATGCGATTGGATTTCGAAAAAACCGGCGAAAAGAGAGTGGATCCCACGGCAAAACAACAGCCATGCGACAGTTATATCACCCGTCTGCAAGCTCGAATTTTTAAAGAATCGGAGGAATAGAATTGCCAGCTGGAATGCGCTGATCACAAAAGAAATTGCTAAAATACTCTATGGCAAGGCAGAAAAAGCAAAAGCGCCGGGACTGGAGACCGACGCTTTGTCACTTTATTTCAATTGTACTTGCGGGGCGATCCTTCGAAAGACGCTCCATAAGCACTTATCGACCGAATACGGCGCTCTGAATCTGCGAACGCGAAACGCCGATGTCGGCAAGAAGATGGTCGTCCATTGCACCGAGTTCACGAACTGCACGGCGACGGGATACATACTGCTGGAATTTCTGACGAATGTTCATTTGCTCTCTCCTCGTTTGGATGAGCATGAAATAGGCGTTTGTCTAAATTTCCACCACGGATATGATTGCAAATGAGGCATGCGTTTTCGCGAGAGCTCCAAGCCTTGAAAAAGGCGAAATCGCACCTCTCGATTTATACTGGCTCAGCAGCAGTTTTACTAAAATGTCTTTTGCCAATGTGTCTCCAATCGATTAGAGGATCGACAAGAGCCTCCTCCCCTCTTTTCGGCCTCCGCGGTTTCGGACCCGTCTTTACGGACATAGTCATGCTTTACGGAATTTTCCTCGCGTTTGCTTCCTATGCTGCATTCGCTATCAGTGATGCCTGCGTCAAATTCATTGACGGCTCGCTGTCTCCCTACGAAACCGCCTTTTTCGGCGCAGTGCTCGGTTTGCTTGCCGTCCCTTTCACCAAGAAAGCCACCGACAGCTGGCTCGATATGTTTCGAACCACCAATGTGAAGATGTGGTTTCTGCGCATGGTCACGACCACGATGGGGACTGTCGGCAGCGTCACCGCATTTACACATCTTTCAATGGCGGAAGCTTTCGCCCTGATTTTCCTGTTGCCTGCATTCGTCACTATATTGTCCGTCGTGTTCCTCAAGGAACAGGTCGGCTGGCGGCGCTGGCTGGCAGTCGCCATCGGCTTTGCGGGTGTTCTGGTGGTTCTGCGGCCCGGCTTCCGCGAATTGTCCATTGGCCATCTCGGTGCGCTCGCCGGCGGCATGGGTGGCGCAGTCGGCATCATCATTTTCCGCGTGATGGGTAAACAGGAAAAGCGCATCTCGCTTTATACAAGCGGGCTCATCGGCCCCATCGTCATCTGCGGCGCGCTGATGCTGCCGACCTATCAGGCACCCGATACGATGCAATGGGTCTATCTGGCTGGATATGGCCTGCTGGCAGCACTCGCCAATATTCTGCTCATGCTGGCGGCACATCACGCGCCTGCCAGTGCGATTGCATCGCCGCAATATAGCCAGATGATCTGGGCGATCCTGTTCGGCTATTTCGTCTTCCACGATCATATCGATATGGCGATGCTGATCGGCATTGTGCTGATCGTCATTTCCGGCATGTTCACATTCATCCGCGAACGCCAGCGCGGCGTCGAAGGACCGCCCGCCGTCGCTACATCCGACCCGACGCCTGCGCTCGTGGAAGAAAACCCCACGCAATAACGTCTCATTTCGCGATGAACGATATTCAGCGGGAAAAGCCACCGCCTGATGGCGGTGGCCACCACATGCACGTGCTGCATGGCAGGCATGCACGGAACTCTCTTCAAAACGCCCGGCTTCATCGCCATTTAAAAGTCACGGACGAAGAAACTGTCCGGACTGGAGATGAAAAATGTTTGCCCGTTTTAACAATCGTTTCGGTCGTGCATTCGCGCAATTTGGTAGCGCTGTCCGCGCTTCGGCTGCGGTGCGGGTTGGTCATCAGCCTGCCGCGAAAGACCTCGAGACGCTCGGCATCAATGCAAAGCAGTTCCGCGAAATTCACGGATAATTTTCGCGTAAAGAGTATCAAGTATCCGCGTTTTGAACAGCCCCGGCCAAACACCGGGGCTTTTTATCTTTACTAGCAATCAAAATCAACCTATACTTTCCCTAGTTGCTCCATATACGACAATCCCAAATAGTATAATAGCGCGTGCAGTACCAGTAGTTATCTCCTGGAGTGATACGGCAAACTTTCTTACATTCATCTTCCGTATCAAAACCACCTATATACCGCTTATTTACTTGCCTCGCATCGCGAGCCAGGTGAATATGTGTCATTGCAGGCGGGTTATGAAGGCTGGTCCGGATGTTGGCGTAAGCACCGGTGTTCGGAAAAAAAGCAGCGCCGAATACGATAAATAAAAAATACTTATGCATAATGATCTCCCTTTCAATGAGATCAATTTTAGCTTCTTGTCCCGATGACTACATGTCCAACTCCGTGTCACCAAATCGGAGCTATCAAGAGGCCCCGGTGCTGCCGGAGCCTCTTTTTTGATCAATCTTCGTCGGTGGCCATCTGCTTCAAAAGATCGCCCTTGCCGCGCTGGCGCATGATCATCGGCACGACGACAGCGGCAATTGCGAGCGCGATCAGCGCGACCGACACCCAGGAATGGACGAGCGCCATCGGGTTGCCCTGACTGATCTGCAACGCCTGACGCAAGCTCTTTTCCGCCATCGGCCCAAGGATCAGACCAACGACCACTGGCGCAATCGGATAGGAAAAGCGCCGCAGCACATAGCCGAGCAGGCCGAATGCCAGGAGCAGGCCAAGTTCGAAGGAAACCGGCAGTCCAAACAGCATCGACGTGGACGCATTGGCGCCAATTGTGCCGAGTGTCGCAAACACCAGAATGCCTGCATAAAGCCAATGGCGCGGGATGGTGAGCATCTTCACCCACAGGCCGATCAGCGGCAGGTTCAAAACCAGCAGCATCAGATTGGCGACGAGCAAGCTCGCAACCAGTCCCCAGACCAGCGAAGCATTGGTCACGAAAAGAAGCGGTCCCGGCTGCAAGCCGAACTGCTGGAAACCAGCCAGCATGATCGCGGCTGTAGCAGTGGTCGGCAGACCAAGCGTCAGAAGTGGCACGAGCGTTCCGGCAGCCGAAGCGTTGTTGGCAGCTTCTGGCCCGGCAACACCTTCGATTGCGCCCTTGCCGAATTCTTCCGGATGTTTGGAGAACTGGCGTTCCGCCGAATAGGACAGGAAGCTTGATACGTCGGCACCGCCCGCAGGCATGGCCCCAATCGGGAAGCCGATGGCCGTGCCGCGCAGCCATGGCATCCACGAGCGCTTCCAGTCGTTTTTGGTCATCCAGACCGAGCCTTTGACGGCAATGACTTCATCGTCCGGGCCGAGCTTCTTCGACACCACCGCCAGCGTTTCACCGATAGCAAACAGCGCCACGGCAAGCGTCGTGACATTGATGCCGTCGAGCAGGTTCGGCGTGCCCATCACAAGGCGCGCCTGTCCGGTCAGCTGATCGATACCGATCAGGCCAAGCGCAAGTCCGATGAATAGCGATGTGAGGCCGCGAAGGGTGGAATCGCCGAAAGCCGCCGAGACTGTCATGAAAGCGAGCAACATCAGGGCGAAATATTCTGACGGGCCGAAGGATAGCGCGAATTTCACCACGAACGGCGCGACGAAGGCGAGCGCAAGCGTGGCGATAAGACCCGCAATGAATGAGCCGATGGCAGCCGTGGCCAGTGCTGGCCCGCCGCGCCCGGCCCTTGCCATTTTGTTGCCTTCCAGCGCGGTGACGATGGAGGCGCTTTCACCCGGCGTATTGAGAAGGATCGAAGTGGTCGAGCCGCCATACATGCCGCCATAATAAATACCGGCAAACATGATGAGCGAGCCGGACGGGTCCAGCTTGTAGGTAACTGGCAGCAGAAGCGCGACCGTCAGCGCCGGGCCGATGCCCGGCAAAACGCCGACTGCCGTGCCGAGCGTCACGCCGATCAGAGCATAGAGGAGGTTCGATGGCTCCAACGCCACCAGCAGTCCGTTGGCGAGAAGTGCTACAGTATCCATAATGTGCCCTCGCCGTTAGACGAAACGTTCAAGCCAGCCGGATGGCAGCGACAGCTGAAGACCACGCGCGAATATGAACCAGATCACGAAGGCAAAGATGATGCCTGCCGGAACGCTGATCCAGAACTTGCGATAGCCAAAGCCGCGTGCGGTTGCCGCGAACAGCAATCCGGTGGCCAGCGAAAACCCGGCTGTCTTCATCGTCAGCATCTGGATAGCCAGACCGCCGATGATCCACGCCATGGGGGCAATTTCCTGATGCTCTCTTTCGGGAAAATCACCGCGTAGCGCTTCGATAACTGTCCATATGGCAAGGCCGAACAATCCTGCGGCAACGACATACGGAACGGTTTTCGGGCCGACCGGCGAGTAACTCGTCACCTCGTTGCCATAGGCCGTGGACCAGGCAATGGCGATCGAAACGGCAGCCAGAATGAAAGCGATGACAAGAGCGGCGATATCCGGCGCCGCCCTGTCAGGGCGACGCTCATCGTGCTGTTGAGACCCTGTCATTTGACGAGGCCGATTTCCTTGAGGATTGTCTCAGTCGCCGCGACATCCTTGGCGAGCTGTTCCTTGAATGCCGGACCGGCGAGATAGGTATCGGCCCAACCCTTATCCTTCAGCGCCTTCTGCCAGGATTCCGATTTCACGAGCTTTTCGACATCGGCGTTGATCGCGGCTTCCTGTTCAGCCGTGATGCCCGGAGCGGCAGCAACCATGCGCCAGTTCTGGATGGAGACGTCCACGCCGCCTTCCTTAAAGGTGGGCGCATCGATGCCTTCCACTCGCTCATCGCTGGAAATGCCGATGATGCGCAGCGTACCGGCCTTGATCTGCGAGTCGAATTCGCCGTAACCGGAAATGCCGACCGTCACCTGATTGCCGAGAATAGCGGCCAATGCTTCACCGCCACCTGAAAACGCGATGTAGTTCACCTTGGTCGGATCGACGCCAGCCGCCTTTGCAAAAAGGCCAGCCGTGATGTGATCGGTGCCGCCTGCCGAACCGCCACCCCAGGATACGGAACCAGGATCGGCCTTCAGCTTGGCGACGAGATCGCCGAGATTTTGAATATCGGATGCGGCGGGAACAACAATGGCTTCATATTCGCCTGTCAGGCGCGCAATCGGCGTGACCTGATCCAGCGTTACCGGCGATTTGTTGGTCAGGATTGCGCCGACCATCACATAACCGCCAACAATCAGCTGGCTGGCGTCGCCCTTGTTCTGATTGACGAACTGCGCCAGACCGATAGTGCCACCGGCACCCGGTACGTTGATAACCTGTACGCTGCTGGAGATCTTTTCGTCCTGAAGCACACTCTGCATCGTGCGTGCCGTCTGGTCCCAGCCGCCGCCCGGGGCAGCCGGCGCGAGCAGCTTGTAATCTTCCGCCGACGCCGAACCGGCTCCCATCATTGCCAAAGCAGCGACCGACGTTACGGCCAGAATAAACCTACGCATATGTCCTCCCAAATCAGACGCAAAGCCGCCTTGCGGCGGACCTCCCCATAGCCCGCTTCCTCTAGCGGGCACAAACTACATGGAGACTACAAAAAATAATTGCAATAGACCATAGCCCCGCAATATTTGCTTTGTGCAGAACATGCCGAGACTCGCTCCTCCTCAACCGTAGCGATACATTGACTTCGGAACACCCGATTCTTTTTGCAATCTTTGCTCTCCCCCACATTTTTGCCAGCCAAATGCTGGCACTGGCAAGGAAATAGCCGATGGCCGCTGCTGAAACCGCAACCCACGCCGCCGAAGCCGCCCATCATGGCGGTTTCGATCTTATCCCCATCGTCGTGCTTTTGGGCGCAGCCGTCATTGCAGTGCCTTTGTTCAAACGGCTCGGTCTCGGCTCGGTTCTCGGTTATCTCGCAGCCGGGCTGATCA
The DNA here is from genome assembly GCF_030067775.1 of Ochrobactrum sp. SSR. Lineage (NCBI taxonomy): Bacteria > Pseudomonadati > Pseudomonadota > Alphaproteobacteria > Hyphomicrobiales > Brucellaceae > Ochrobactrum > Ochrobactrum sp. SSR. Next base: position 670,545 of record NZ_CP125970.1, read on the forward strand.
TCGGGCCGTTCGGTCTTGGACTATTTTCCGATCCGCAGGCGATCCTGCATGTTGCCGAACTCGGCGTGGTGATGTTCCTGTTCATCATCGGTCTGGAGATGCAGCCCTCGCGCCTGTGGTCTATGCGCGGTGAAATCTTCGGTCTCGGTCTGGCACAGGTGGCACTCTGTATCGGTCTTCTCACTATCGTCGGCCTTACGCTTGGCTATCCGGTTGCGCAAAGCTTCGTCGCAGGCACCGGTTTCGTGCTGACGTCGACTGCCATCGTGATGCAAATGCTGGAAGAACGGCGGGCCATGGGTCTGCCGAAAGGTCGCCGCATCGTTGCAATTCTGCTGCTCGAAGACCTAGCCATCGTGCCGCTTCTGGCGCTCGTGGCCTTTCTGGCACCGGGCGGCGAAGAAACGACGCTCGCCGACCGTCTGACCGGCATTGCCATCGGGCTTGCCTCCATCGTCGGCCTGATCCTGGCCGGGCGCTATCTGCTCGACCCGTTATTCCGCATTCTCGGCAAAGCCAAAGCCCGCGAGGTGATGACGGCGGCAGCACTTTTCGTCGTGCTGGGTGCAGCGCTTGCCATGCAACTCGGCGGGCTATCGATGGCGATGGGCGCATTTCTTGCTGGCGTACTGCTGTCGGAATCCACCTTCCGCCACCAGCTTGAAGCCGATGTCGAACCATTTCGCGGTGTGCTGCTCGGCCTGTTCTTTCTCGGCGTTGGCATGTCGCTCGACCTTGCGGTGATTGCGGCCAGCTGGCAGTTGATCATCGTTGCGGTCATCGCCTATATGCTCTTGAAAATGTTCGGTATCTATGCGGTTGCCCGCTTGTTTCGCGCCAGCAACCGTGAAGCCGTCGAACGGGCCGTTCTGATGGCGCAGGGCGGTGAGTTCGCCTTCGTCCTTTATGCTGCCGCCACGGCGGTCAACATCATCGATGCCGAGGCCAATGCGATTCTGACGGCGACGATCATTGTCTCCATGGCGCTCACGCCGATCATGATCATCCTGCATGACCGGCTGATGCCAAAACCCGTGCCTTCCATGGAAGATGTCGAGACGGCGGACAATCTGTCCGCCAGCGTCCTCCTGATCGGCTTTGGCCGTTTCGGGCAGATCGTCAGCCAGCCGCTCCTTGGAAACAGCTGTTCGATTTCCATTATTGAAACCAACACCGATGCCATCCGCAACGCGAAGGACTTCGGCTTCAAGGTCTATTTCGGCGACGGCTCGCGCCTCGACATACTGCATGCTGCGGGCGCACATCATGCGCGACTGATCGTCATCAGCGTTGACGACCGCGAAGCCAGCCTGAAAATCGCGGAACTGGTGAAGGCGGAATTTCCGCTTGTTCCGGTATTGGCAAGATCCCTCGACCGCGAACATGCCATCGAACTCATCAATGCGGGTGTCGAATATCAAATCCGCGAGACCTTTGAATCGGCGCTGGCTCTTGGCGAAAAAGCGCTGGAAATGCTGGACGTCGATGAAGAGGAGCGCGCGCGTGTCATGGAAGATGTTCGCCGCCGCGACAGTGATCGCCTCACAATCGAATTGACCGAAGGCATTTATGCCGGGCGCGATCTCATCCACGGCAACGCGCCGATCAAGGACAAGAAGGGCGGAACGGATAGCGCAAGATAGGACAAGGCGTTTATCGACATAGCTGAGCCTGTGGTAAAATTGGGTTGATCTGGCCTACCAAACGGCGCGGCTCTTCCTAGTTTATAGGTGGTACAATGTTATCATTCGTCCAACCAAGGAGAAGCCGCATGACGAAATCTCTGTCCTGGCATGCACCGAAGTTCATCGAAGTTAGCTGCGGCATGGAAATCAATCGCTATGCACCGGCAGACGGTGACGAACCAATCCTGTTCTGAACTGTCTCCCCAGACGCGGGAACAGTTTCATGACGGAGTTCCGCGCAATCGTGATTGGGGCCGCCGCTGGCGGCGGTCTCCCTCAGTGGAATTGTGGTTGTGAAAACTGCCGTCTGGCGCGATTGGGCCTGCCGGATGGAATTATGCCGCAAACCCAGTCCTCGCTGGCCGTCACATCGGATGGCGACAGCTGGGCGCTGCTCAACGCATCGCCCGACCTGCGACAGCAACTGATCAACACACCCGCCTTGCATCCGCGAGCGTTGCGTGACAGTCCGATCAAGACCGTGCTCCTGACCAATGGCGATATAGATCACATCGCCGGTCTTTTGACGCTGCGGGAAAAGCAGCCGTTCCGGCTGGTGATGACTGCTGCCATTCGCGATATTCTCGCTGCAAATCCGATTTTCAATGCGCTCGATCCGGCTTTCGTAACGCAGGAAATCGTGGCGCTGAATGAGCCCTTCATGCTGGTGCCCGGCATCGAGGCGCGATTGTTTTCCGTGCCCGGAAAAGTGCCGCTCTTCATGGAAAGCGAAAACCCGGACACGGCACTTGAGGGCGAGCAGACGGTTGGGGTCGAACTCATCACGGTCAGGCACCGGATTTATTACATTCCGGGTTGTGCGCTGCTGCGCGACGATCTCAAGGCTCGGATCAGCGGCGCCGAAATTCTTTATTTCGACGGCACGCTTTTCACCGATGACGAGATGATCAAATCCGGCACCGGCATCAAGACCGGTCAACGCATGGGGCATATGTCCATCTCGGGCAACGAGGGCAGCCTGAAAGCGCTCGCCAAGGTGGCCGTGCGACGCAAGATATATGTCCATATCAATAATACGAACCCGGTCTGGCGTGATGGCCCCGAACGGAAGCTGGTCGAGGATAACGGGTTCGAAATCGCCTTTGACGGCAAGGAGATCGCTTTATGAAAGACGCTGCCGACAAGGACACATTCCACGCCCGACTTCTGGCCATCGGTCACGAGCGTTATCACGACAAGCATCCGTTCCACATCCGGCTGCATGGCGGCGAATGCACCATCACGGAAGTGCGCGCCTGGGTAATCAATCGCTATTGCTATCAAAGCAGCATTCCCATGAAGGATGCAGCGTTCCTTTCACGCTGCGAGGATGTCGATATGCGCCGCGCCTGGCGCTCGCGGATCGAAGACCACGACGGCGGCATCCATGAAGGCGGCGGCATCCGGCGCTGGCTCAAGCTGGCCGAAGCCGTTGGCCTTGATCCCAACTATGTGGCGTCCGGCAAGGGCATTCTGGCGGCAACCCGCTTTGCGGTGGGTGCTTATGTCCACTATGTCCGTGACAAGCCGCTGCTGGATGCGGTCGCATCGTCGCTGACAGAACTCTTCGCACCGAAGATCCATAAAGACCGCATTGCGGGTCTGTTGAAGCATTATGCCTTTGCCGATGAAGACGCGCTGTCCTATTTCCGCCAGCGGCTCAACGAAGCGCCGGTCGATGTCGAATATGGTCTTGCCTATGTGCTGGAACATGCCGACACTTTGGAAAAGCAGGATGCTGTGGCCGCTGCCCTGACCTTCAAAACGGATGTGCTGTGGGCGCAGCTTGATGCGCTTTATGCGGCCTATGTGGCCCCCGGCATGATCCCGCCTGGCGCGTGGGATGGCAGGCAAGGCGTGAATGCCGCATGGGACAAGGCTCTGGCAGAAAAGAGGGTTTCCGCATGAGCGAGACAGGCAGCGTCGCCATCAAACCGGCCGATATCGTAACGCTTGCGCGTGGTGTGAGACTGCGCGTCGATGAGGTGCGCGGACAAACCGTGCTTCTGGCGCCAGAGCGCGCCATGGCCCTCGACGATATTGCGATCCTGATCGTCAATGCGCTTGATGGTGTGCGCAGCATCGATGCGATTTGCGATGCTTTTGCATTGGAATTCAATGCGCCACGCGAACAGGTCGGCAGCGATGTGCTGGCCTTCGTTCAGGAACTGGCCAACCGCCGCATGATCGAGGTTCAGACATGAATCTGGCAATTCAGGAAGCAAAGCTGAAACGGCTGGCACCGCCGCCGATAGCTTTGCTTGCCGAATTGACGCATCGCTGCCCCCTTGCCTGCCCCTATTGTTCCAACCCGCTGGAACTGATTGGCGTAAAGCAGGAGCTTTCGACTGAAGAGTGGATAGAGGTCTTTCGTCAGGCCGCCAAAATGGGCGTTTTGCACCTGCACCTTTCCGGTGGAGAACCGGCTACGCGGCGCGATCTTCTTGAGTTGACTGGGGCCGCAGTCAAGCTTGGGCTTTACACGAACCTCATCACCTCGGGCATCGGTCTCACGCAAGCGCGTGTGGACGCACTCGGGCAAGCTGGTCTCGACCATGTGCAACTTTCCATACAAGGCACCGACGCCGCATCGGCTGACCGTATCGGCGGATATAAAGGCGGGTTCGAACGCAAGATGGCCGTCGCGAACTGGGTCACGACGGCGGGCATTCCGCTGACCGTCAATGCCGTCTGCCACAAGCAGAACATGGACCAGCTCGACGCGATGCTGGAGCTTGCGCTAACGCTTGGCGCGCGCCGCATCGAAATTGCAACCGTGCAATTTCACGGCTGGGCGGAGAAAAACAAGGCGGCGCTTTTGCCGACACGCGATCAGGTCGCCAAAGCCAACCAGACCGTCGCTGAAGCGCGCAAGCGTCTCGAAGGCCGACTTGTGATCGACTATGTTCCGGCTGATTATTATTCGTCCTATCCGAAAGCCTGCATGGGCGGTTGGGGCCGGGTTGGCCTCAATGTTACGCCCGACGGGCGCGTGCTGCCGTGCCATGCCGCAGAAACAATCCCGTCGCTTCGCTTCGACAATGTTCGCGATAAGGGACTGGCCGATATCTGGTTTGATGGCGAGGCCTTTAATGCCTATCGCGGCGATGACTGGATGCCCGACCTCTGCCGCAGTTGCGAGCGCAAGGAGATAGACTTCGGCGGCTGCCGCTGTCAGGCGATGGCGCTGGCTGGTGATGCAAGCGCGACCGATCCGGTCTGTGTACGCTCACCGCTGCGCGATACGGTGACGGCCATGGCGCAGGAAAACGCCGCTGCTCCCATCCCGGATAGCTTTATCTATCGCAAGTTCTGACTGCGGAGCGACACACCCACGCTCGTCAGAACCGATTGATCTCAGCTGATTTTGCGCTAACAATCCGTCATCCTTTCCTTTGATGAAATGCTCCCCTTATGGCCGACACCACCACACCCGTTTTCGTCTCCGTTCGCCCTTTTCAACCAACTGATCTGGAAGGCGTATTTTCCGTTATCCTGCCGATCCAGCGGGACGAATATGGCATCGCCATAACCGCCGAGGACCAGCCCGACCTCAATTCCATCGACAGCTTTTATCGGTTAGGCAGCGGGGAGTTCTGGGTTGCGGAACACGATGGGCATGTCGTAGGAACAATCGCGCTCAAGGATATCGGCAACAACGAAGCCGCTCTGCGGAAAATGTTCGTCGCCGCTGCCTATCGGGGTTCCGGGATTGGGACTGCCAGCAAGTTGTTGTCTGCCCTGCTCGCTCATGCCCGGGAAAAAGGCATTCGCCGCATTTATCTTGGAACAACGGATAAGTTTCTCGGCGCACACCGTTTTTATGAAAAGAATGGTTTTACCGTGGTGGAACGGTCTGCCCTGCCAGAGAGTTTTCCTGTCATGGCGGTGGACTCCAAGTTTTATGTAATCGCGCTGTAGGTGCGGTTTCAAAAATTAATCGCCAATAGTGCACGTAAAGTATTCCCGGCAAAAAACTGCAATAGTTCTGTGTGGCATAATGCGCGACAACACTAAGATGGAGCACGCAAAAACACCAATTCAACTGGAATCGTTCTGCAAGCTGCTTTGACACGACGATGCCATGAGGAAGGGAATACAGCCATGGTCAACAATCCGACGACCAATCGTGCTGAAGCGCAGAAGACCGAGCCTCGCACGGCAACAAGGGTGCCCAGAACGCGCGGTCCCAGCCCAGAGAAGACGGCGCGCACCCGCAGGCAGATCATTCGCTCTGCGATGCGTGAGTTTCTGGACAAGGGCTATGCCAATGCGACCATGGCCGGTATCGCCGAACGCGCCAGCCTCGCCAAAGGCACGGCCTACCGCTATTTCGACACCAAGGAAGATCTCTTTGCTGGCATCGTCCGCGATATCGTGACCAACCCGCTCGGTGAGATTGAAAACTTCCCGATCAGGGCGGACGAGCGGGTTTCCGATTATTGCAAACGCACCATGATCCCGGTGATGCGGACCATCGAGGACAAGGGGCGCGCGACTGTGGCGCGGCTTGTGCTCGCCGAAGGACATGCCTTTCCCTATCTCACGGAAGTTTATCGCACCGAGGTCTACGAGCCTTTTCTGGATCGGATACGCTGGCTGATCGACGTGGCTGAAGAACGCGGAGAGCTGAAGGGCACCATCCTGAAAACCTATCCGCATCTGCTGACCGCGCCCGTGTGGATGAGCATCGTCCATAACGGCCTTCTCGGACAGGATAGCCTGATCGACAGCGCAACCATGTTCGAAGCGCAGGTCGACCTTCTGTTCAAGTGACAGACCGAAACGCATTACGAAAAATTAATCCCGATATATCTTGTTTTTCGATATATCGGGATTTATCTTGTGGTCATGACAAACACAAGCAATGGCGATCCGGATCGCCCAAATCATCCGGAACAAGAAGAAACCCGCCATCGTCACGGTCGCCATGGCGATCATCGCGGCGGTCACCGGGGTGGTCCCTTCGGTGGGCATGGCCGTCATCGCGGGGAACATTCCTATGGCGAACATGACGACCATCGGGGCGAACGACGTGGTGGCCGAGGCGGTCACCGTCGTGAGCGGATTTTCGATTATGGCGACCTGCGCCTGCTGGTCCTTACCATGATCGCCGAACGTCCCCGTCATGGATATGAGCTGATCAAGGATATTTCCGAACGGCTGCAAGGCGTTTACACGCCAAGCCCAGGCGTGATCTATCCGACGCTCTCATGGCTGGACGACATGGGCTACACCGTCACCGAACCCGGCGTTTCAGGCAAGAAGCTCAATCGCATCACGGCAGAGGGTGAGGCCTTTCTGGTCGCAAACCGTGCCGCAGCCGATGCGCTTTTGAGCAGAATAAGCAGTTTTGCCGAAAACAACGGCGAGATGCCGCACACCGTCATTCACGCGCTGAAAAGTCTGAAGATGACGGTTCGCCAAAGGCTGCATCGTGGACCGATGGATGCCGCAAGCGCTGAAGCCATCGTCACCGCACTCAACGAAGCTGCCCGCATTGTGGAGGAAAGCTGATGGACACGTCGAATACGGTTGTGGATTCTGAAGCGTCCATCGCGACCGCCCATGCCAGCCGCTATTTGCAGCAATTGGCCAAGCATTTTGCGCATAAGCTGCCGGTCACTTTCGATCCGGCAGCGGGGCAGATCAGCTTCTCCATCGGCGACTGCCGGTTACGGGCCGATGATGCATTTCTGCATATCGCCCTCACCTCGCCCGATCAGCCTTCGCTGACACAGTTGCAGGATGTGGTCGTGCGGCATCTGGTGCGCTTTGCTTTCCGTGAAGAGCTTGTCGTCAACTGGCGCCGGCTTGAACAAGACACCGCAGGCTAAAACCTGCGAGCCGACGCCCGCCTTCCGGCGGCCGCAACCTGTTTAGTTCCAACCGCGATCCCAGTCAGGCTCACCGCGAAAACTCTCCGCTAGATAGTCGACGAGGGTGCGTACCTTGATCGCCAGATGGCGCGCAGGCGGATAGACTGCATGGATGCCAAGCGGCGCGCTTTCAAACTCGCCAAGGAGCCGCTGCACCCGCCCTCACGGATGGACGGCCCGGCAATGAATGTTGGGACGTGGGCTATGCCCAATCCGGCAAGGGCCGCATCGAGACAGGCTTCGCCATTGGAAAAATGCAACCGGCCTGCAACATTGACCGCCTCACCCTCGCCGCCTTGTGAGGAAGCGAAACGCCAGACATAAGGATCGCGGAAATTCGTATCAATGATGCATCTATGCTGCGTCAGTTCCTGTGGATGAACCGGCGTTCCATGTTCGGCAAGGTAGGAGGGTGCGGCCACCAGAACCACCCGCGCATCGCACAGTTTGCGGGCAATCAGGCTGCTGTCGAGCGGCTTTCCGATCCGAACCCCGATATCGAAACCTTCATCGACCAGACTGACAACCCGATCAGAAAAGCTCACATCAATCTGGATATCTGGAAAAGATTGCGCGAATTGCAGCAATACGGGCGTCAGCCGCAAGGTGCCGAATGACAAGGGAGCCGTCAGCCGGATGCGTCCAGTCGGAGCGCCCGATGCATTGCGCACCGCGGCTTCCAGCGCGTCAAAGTCCTGCAACAGGCCTTTCATGCGCTCATAATAGGCGTACCCCACCTCGGTCGGCGACAAGGCGCGCGTGGTGCGCTTGATAAGCTGGACACCCAGATCGGCTTCCAGCCGTGACACGAGTTTGGACGCCTGACCGCTGCTCGTTCCAAGCCGTTGCGCCGCCGCAGAAAAACTGCCCGTATCCAGCACCGCAACGAACATCCGTTCGCAGTCAAGCCGATCCATCGATTGCTTCCATTTCAGCTATTTTCTTCCGCTTAAGAACAGGAAAATAGCTGAATATGGAAATTATCCAAGCTTCAAAGCAGACCGCAGAAAGGCTGCAGCCATGACGGCTCCGTCGGCTGATATCGTATGGCTGACACCGGGAAAGATGTGGCAGGTGGAATTCACGCCAATCTCGCCAAGGCGCGCATTCGCGCTTTCGGATTCGCTTGCCGGAATAACCGGATCGGCGCTGCCGTGCACAAGCATGGCCTGCGTCGCAAGCGTCGGCGTAAACGGTTCTGGCGAAGCCAGCCTGCCAGAAAAGGCAACCACAGCGGCAATGGGCCAGCGACCCGAAACCAGAGCGTCAAGCGACATGATCGCTCCTTGCGAAAAACCGACCAGTGCCACGCGGTCGAGTTTGTCGGCGAAGCCGTGTTCGGAAATGATCCTTGTCAGTGTTTCATCAAAAGGCGCACGCGCCTCAACAATCCGCTGCGGACGGTTGGCCGGGGTGACGCCGCTGACGCTGAACCACTGATGGCCCGAGCCCCCCTGATCGAAGGCAAAAGGCGCATCAGGCGCTGCAAATACGGTGCCGGGCAAGCTATCGGCCCAGAACGTGCCAAGCGAAGCGAGGTCCGCGCCGCGACTGCCGACACCGTGAAGGAAAATTACCAAAGAACGCATTTGTCTGTCATTCGCTTTCAAATTTGGACGGGAGCCAGTCCCGGAAGATCAGGGCCAAGCGGCACGATGCCGGTGGGGTTCAGCGCCTTGATGGAATAATAACCGCGCTTGATATGGTCGATGTTGGCCGTTTCCCGAATGCCGCGAATATCCAAAATGCGCGTCAGCCAGGCGCTGAGCGCCGCATAATCAACCAGCCGACGCAGATTGCACTTGAACAGGCCATGATAGGCCGCATCGAAGCGCACCAGAGTAACGAAGAGGCGGATATCCGTTTCGGTGAACTGTTCCCCGAACAGGAACGGCCCCTTGGCCGAAAGCCTTGCCTCCAGTTCATCAAGCGTGCGGAACACGTCGCGGAAGGCTTCGTCATAGGCGATCTGCGTGGTGGCGAAGCCCGCCCGATAGACGCCGTTGTTCAGGCTCGGATAGATGTGTTCGTTGAGCGCATCGATTTCGCCGCGCAACGGCTCGGGATAAAGGTCGATATCGTTATTGGCGAGATCGCCAAAACCGGTGTTGAACATACGCACGATGTCGGCGGATTCGTTGTTGACGATGGTTTTGGTCTTTTTGTCCCAAAGTACCGGCACGGTGGCGCGTCCCGTATAGTGGGGATCGGCTTTGGTATAGAGCTCATGCATATAGGTTGCGCCATTGAGGCTGTCGCGGTTGGACCCCGGATAGTCACCGAAACGCCAGCCCTGATCCGTCAGCGCAGGCTCTACCACCGAGATCGAAATGAGCTTGTCCAGCCCTTTTAGCTTGCGCGCGATCAGCGTGCGCGAGGCCCATGGGCAGATATAGGCGACATAGAGATGATAGCGGTCGGCTTCCGCCTTGAAACCCGCCTCGCCGGTCGGTCCCGCGCTGCCATCCGGTGTGACCCAGTTGCGGAAACCGGAAATCTGGCGCACGAAGCCGCCCTTCTCATCCTTGGCCTGAACCGGCTGCCAGTCTTCAGTCCATTTTCCGTCTACCAGCATGGCGTCTGTCCTTGATGTTCGCATGAAGTACGAGACGCCGGATAGATGCCTCGTTTCAAACCATTGATTATTGAACCGGATATTGTCAGAGAAAACACCCGCTGATTAGCCGGGTGAAACGAAGCTAATTCCTTCCATTTTGGAAGAAATAATCAGGCTACAATCTGCAATTCCGTACAGATACGGTTACGTCCCAGATCCTTGGCGCGATAAAGCGCGGCATCCGCGCGACGGAAAACCGTCTCAAACCCGGTATCCGCCGCGGTCAGAAAAGCGATACCGGCGCTGGTGGTGGTGCTGAAAGGAGCATGCGTCGTATCGAAAGACGCCGAAGCAAAAGCCTTGCGGATTTTGTCCGCGATCGCCAGAACATTCACATTGGACGTTTGGCGCAGGATGAGCACGAATTCCTCGCCGCCTATGCGCGCAATCAGCGCATCCTGCCCGGCATAGGCACGAATGATGCCTGCGAATTCCAGCAATACGCGATCCCCGACCGTATGGCCGTGACTGTCATTGATCGACTTGAAGGCATCCAGATCGAACACGATAACGGAATCGCCGATGCGCATCACATCGATGGCCAGACTGTCGTAAAGCGCCCGCCGGTTGAGCAACCCTGTCAGGCTGTCCGTGCGCGCTTCGTTCGCATGGCGACGCGCCACACGCGACTGCGTGAAGGTCAGTGATAGCGCCCCGATCCCCGTAATGCCGATGATCGCCATGATGGCATTGAAATCTTCCGCCAGATTGCTCGGCATACTGGTCAGCGTCCATTGCCGGTCAAAGACAATGACGGAACCGCAGAGCAAAAACGATATGGCCGTCAGCAGATAAAGCACCATCATGCCAACAACGGGAACCGGAGCCTCCTCATAGACCGAGACATATTCCCTGGCGGTGATGAACAGCAGAAATGCGGCAATGAAGTTGAAGAGCGCAATGCCGATACCGGCAACGCCCAAGACAATCGGCCCCAGAACAGCGGCAATCGCTATGATCGAAAATGCGACGAGTTGCTTCCTGTTGACCGGATTGCTGGATATCTGCCTTGCGCCGACAAACAGCAAAACGAAGCCCACCGTCATGACGCTGAAAGCAATGACCAGCGACGGAACCAGCGCCAGGAGGCCGGAATAGTTGAGCACGGCGCCCGCGCCGAGCAGGATCATGCCCAGGCAACCCCAGAGCAGGAACCTGTCCATCCGGTTCTGATACCAGACACTCAAAATCGTCAGCGCCACCGCAAGCGAACACAAGCCCGCTGCGAAGAATAGCGTGTTCTGGTCTAGCTCCAAGATTAACTCCGCACCCCTGTAAAGCGCTTGCGATCCGACAGTGCCGGATCGGCGCTCTAACTATTTATTGTCGCGCACATTCTGCCCGAGACCCGTCTTTCGCGGTTTTCGGCGCGTGCTCTCGCCCATATTGAAGCGGGAGTTTAGCGACAGAATGCCAAAGAATCGATACTTACTTATTTAAGTTAAGATCAAATTCTTACTGCCACCGCGCGGCGGGCAGAAATTTTTTACTTCTTGACCCGAACCGAGCCAATAAAAATCAAGCATCCCCCGATGTTTTATCTTCAATCTTTTCAAGGGGTTTCGACTGTTTCCGAATACTCCCCCGCCACAGCGCAAATCGCATCTGGTGTTTGCGGCAAAGCGGCAATCTCGCCCAACGGCACCGGCTTTACCGGCGCGCGCAGACGATAAAAACCGATCTGTTCCGGCGTGCAATTGCGCACTTCGGCCAGAATTTCAGTCACCGTGGAACTGCAAAGACGTCCCTGACATGGCCCCATGCCGCAGCGCACCATGGTCTTGAGCTGGTTGGGACCAACGACATGCGGCGCGGCATCGCGGATTGTTCCCACGGTCACTTCTTCACAGCGACAGACGATCACACCGCGATCCGCTGGGGCGCGAAAGGCCTGCCCCGGCTGATAAAGCGCATCAATGAAACCCCGCCCCCGCCCCAACCGTCGGCCCTGCTTGCGCAGAACATCGATCTTCGGTTGCAAGCCTGCTGCTCGTTCCGGAAAAATATCCTGACAGGCGGCCAGTGCCGCAATGCGCCCGCTCACCTCAGCAAGCAGGGCACCGCCGATACCGCCGCCATCGCCCGCAACATAGATCGCCTCGACCGAGCTTCGACCGTTCTCGCTCAGTTTCGGTTGGAAGCACTTCTGCCCATCGTTCCAGACAAGCGCGCAACCGGACGCATTGGCGAGATTATTGTTCGGAATAACACCCTGATGCAGAAACACACTATCGACGGCAAGCCTGTGTTCCTTGCCATTTGCCGTAAAAACGATGGCCTCGGCCCTCTCCTCTCCAGAAATGGCGATGCTCGTAACCCCGGAAAAGACAGGCACCGATTTTCGCACTTTCAAGAGCAGCGAAAGCCCCTTCAATCCATAAGGCGAGGTGAGGAACGACAGAAAATGCGGCATGGCTTTTCGGCAGTTTTCCGCCGGTGTCGTATCGAGCAAGGCAGCGATCTTGCCACCAGCTTTCAAAAGCTGCTCTGCGAACAGGTAGAGCAGCGGCCCTGTTCCCGCCAGCACGACGCGCCCTTCTGGAATGAGCCCGGCAGCCTTCAATGCAATCTGCGCCGCACCAACGGTCATCACGCCCGGCAATGTCCAGCCTTTGACGGGCATCGGGCGTTCCATCGCTCCGGTCGCAAAGACAACGCGGCGCGCATGAACGATCCCGCTTTTGCCGCCTGCCGACACCCGCAGTTCAACGCCGGTTCCGTTCGGTTCTTCCCGCTGTTCGACGCTCCAGACAAGCGCCTGCGGCACATAGGTTGTTTCGCTTGCCAGAAAAGCTTTCAGAACATCCTTGCCGTGCCAATAGTCTTTGCCGAGAAAGGGTCGGCGCTCAGGTCTATTCTGCTCAATGCCACGATAAATCTGCCCGCCCGCTGCCGGATTTTCGTCGAACAGCACCACCTTTGCGCCGATTGCGCTCGCTTCGGCAGCAGCAGCCATGCCTGCCGCGCCTGCACCAATGATGGCGAGGTCGTACAACATATCGAGCGCGTGAATGTCGGAAATTGTCCTAAACATTATCACTCCCCTCCACAGCGCGAGCGCCACTTTGGGATGAAATGACCATTCCGTCAGACACTTGTGTCATGCAGGCCTGCCGGTTCTGCACGCCATCGATGGTAACAAGGCACTCGAAACAGACGCCCATCAGGCAATAGGCGGCGCGTGGTTGATCGCCCACGACACTGTTTCTAAGCTTGGTTATGCCCTCGCCAAGCAAGGCGGCGGCGACCGTTACATGTGCAGACACGGTCAGCGGGCGCGCATCGAAGGTAATCGACACGGTTTCGTTCGGAATGTCGGTTTTACGAAACATGGAACCTCCGCCCGGAGAATGCATCATCCGCCAGATGCTTTGCATCGGTTGCGATTTGCTGCGCAATCGTAATGGCGTGATTGGCTGCCAGCGTTACGCCGGAATGGCACATGACCACGTAAGCGCCGGGATGGCTCGCGGACTGCTCATAGATCGGCAAGCCATCCGGTGTCTTGACGCGAAACCCGGCCCAGCTTCGCACGACATTGACCTCCGCCAGATGCGGAAAGGCCCGCACAGCCCGGTTGGCGAGAACCGCGCTGATATCCTGATTGGTGGCAATCCGGTCCGTATGCGTCTCCTGACTATCGCCGATCATGACACCGCCCTCATCGGTCTGGCGCAGCGTCGCCGCCGTATAGGGAAAGAATGGCGCACATTTTTCCGTCACCAGAATCTGCCCTTTGCTGCGCACCACCGGCGTATGCAAGCCGACACCTTGAGCCAGGACGGGGTTGCCATTGCCAGCCGCAAGGACAACGCGCTCGGTGAAAACTTCGCCCCAAGTGCCACGCAGCAGAAACCCGCCGTCTTGCGGAGTAACCGAGGTCACTTCGCTGTGCGGCTGATAGGAAGCGCCGAGCTTCAACATGCCTTCATGCAAAGCATGAAACAGACGCAGTGAATTCACGTCGCCATCCATGGGGGAATAGATCGAGCCGATAACATCACGACCAATTGACGGCAGCATTTTTGCCGTTCCGCTGTGGTCGAGCACGACATGCTCCGGCGCGTCATGGCCCAGTTCACGTGCAACGGCCTCTACATCGCCCGTGTACATTTCAAGCTCTCGCTCGTCGTAGCAGAAAATGAAGGCGCCCTTCTGTTTCAAGGCGACATCGATGCCGGTTACTTCACGCAGATCATCTGCCAATGTCGGCCACAGCCGCGCCGATTGCATCGTCCAACGCGCATAATGTGGAGCGCCGACACCCTTTCCCTGCACCCAGATGAGCGCGAAATTGGCACGTGATGCGCGCAACGAAAGGTCTTCACCATCAAGAAGCAGCGGGCGTATGCCAGAGCGGAGTAGCCCCCAGGCAATGGCCGAGCCCACCAGCCCTGCTCCGACGATAACAATGTTCTGATCCGGCAATCTGCGCATTCGACTGTTCAATCGCATCATTTCATATATGCCGCGGTTCACTGAAAGGCACGATCAGGAAAACACCAGCAGGATTTCACGCAGACGTTTGACAGTGTGATACCGCGCAGTCAAATCCCAAATGGAAGCAGGCAATCATAAGTTACGCGAAACGCTCCGTACACGCAGGATCATGATAATAGCTATTGAAAATTATTACAGAAATTGCGTAGAAATTAGAAAAAATTACCACGAATGCAACCAGCGGTCCCGATAGAACGGAACCCAGGAGTACGCCTGCAACCCAGGCCCAATTCATACAATGCGAGTACCCGCCATGTCGGATCACAACCCCAACTCTCTTTCCCCAAATCGCCGTCAGTTTTTGCTTGGAGCAGGCAGCGCGCTGGCGCTTGGCGCGACCGGCAGCTTCTGGATGCCCGGTCAGGCGCGCGCGCAGGATGCCGCGCCACGCAAGGGCGGCCACCTGATCATGGGTCTCGACACGGCGTCGAGTTCAGACCGCCTCGATCCGGCCTATTATCCGGAAGCCTATATGTATTCGGTGGGTTTCCAGCTCTTCAACACCCTGCTTGAACCGACCCCGGACGGTCGCCTCTACGGTGCGCTTGTCGAAAGCTGGGAAGCGACCAAGCCCGATGCATCGCAGTGGGTTTTCAAGCTCAAGAAGGGCATCCAGTTCCATAACGGCAAAGAGCTGAAGGCCGAGGACGTCATCTATTCGCTGAACCATCATCGCGGCGAAAACAGCAATTCCGGTGGCAAAGGCTTCCTGCTCGCCGTGACGGAATTGAAGGCTACCGATCCTTACGAAGTGACGATCACGCTCGACAAGGGCAATGCCGACTTCCCGGCAGCTCTGACCGACGTGCATCTTGGTATCACGCCGCTCGATGCGGATTTCGACAAGGGTATCGGCACCGGCGCTTTCATTCTGGAAGATTTCCAGCCGGGCGTCCGGGCGCTGACTCGCCGCAACCCGAACTATTGGGCGCCGGATCGCGCCAATGTGGAATCCGTCGAAACCATCGCCATGAGCGATGCGACCGCCCGCATGGCCGCATTGCTGAGCGGGCAGGTGCATGTCGTCAATCGCGTAGACGCCCGCTCGGTAGGTCTCGTTTCGTCGCGTCCCGGCGTGCAGATCCTGAAAACGCCGGAAAACACCATGTATTGCCTGCCAATGCGGGTCGACACGGCGCCTTTCGACAATAACGATGTGCGTCTGGCGCTGAAATACGCCATCGACCGCGAAGAACTGCAGAAGAGCATTCTCGGCGGCACCGGCTCAATTGGCAACGACAATCCGATTTCGTCGTCAAACCCGTATTATTCCAAGGACATTCCGCAGCGCGCCTACGACCCGGAAAAGGCGGCCTTCCACTTCAAGAAGTCAGGCTATAGCGGAAATATTCCGCTGGTCGTTTCCGAAAACGGTTTCCCCGGCGCGGTTGATGCGGCGCAGGTCTATCAGGCAGCAGCCGCCAAGGCCGGTATCACCATCGACGTGGAACGCGTGCCGTCCGACGGCTATTGGGACGAAATCTGGCTGAAGCGCCCGTTCGTCGCCTCCAACTGGGCCGTTCGCCCGACCGCCGACGCCATGCTGTCGATGATCCTGCAATCGGATGCGCCGTGGAACGAAACCGCCTGGAAGAACGAAGCCTTCGACAAGCTGCTTGCTGAAGCCCGCGTCGAACTGGACGAGGGAAAGCGCAAGAAAATCTACCATGACATTCAGGTAATCATGGTGGATGAAGGCGGCGAGCTTATCCCGCTCTTTGCCGACAACCTTGCCGCAGCAACGGACAAGATCAAGGGCTTTACCCCGACGCCATCCGGCGGCGATATGAGCGGCTATCGTCTGGCGGAAAAAATCTGGTTCGAGGAATAATCGACCGAACACAAGAAGCGTATCTGAACAAAAGCCTCCTTGTCGGGAACGCTCGGCAAGGAGGCTTTTTTCGTTGTCGCTTACTTGCCCCGCATCTGTTCGCCTGCATTTTTGGCAAAACGCAGGTTCCAGAAGGTTGCCGTCAGCGAAATGCCGGTGACGACGAGAAACGCCGTCGAGAAATCGGAGATGACGGGCACGTCACGGGCATGCAGGTTCATGGATGCATGCAGTATCAGTGCCGCCACACAAACGCCGACCGACAGCATGAGCTGCTGGAACGTTGAATAGAAGCTGTTGGCGGAACTCATCCGCTTTGCGTCCACCCGGTCATACGCCACGGTGTTATAGGCAGTGAACTGGAACGACATGGAAAAGCCCGACATGGCCAGCACGATGAAGATCAGCCAGTGCGGCCAGTCCGGCGTGAAAAAGGCGCAGATCGCATAGCTGCATGCAGAGAATATGCCATTGACGACCAGCGACATCCGGAAGCCGAACTGCCGGATAATGCGCGGCGCGAAGGCCTTCATGGCCAGCGCACCAAGCGCAGTCGCAAGCACCATATTGCCCGCCGCCACGGCAGACAGGCCAAAGCCGATCTGAAGCATCAGCGGCAGCAGAAACGGATGCGCGCCCTGCGTGATACGAGTGATCGACCCCGCAATCATCGAGGTTCCGAAGCTTTCAATCCGCAGCAGAGAAAAATCGAGCATCGGCGCCGGATGACGGCGCGAATGGACGATTGTGGCAACCCCGAAGACAATGCCGACCACAAAGAGTTTCAGCGCCAGGTTCCCGCCTTCGTGATTGCTCGCCGTTTCCAGACTGAACAGCAGGGCACCGAGCGCAATACCGGACAGGATCAAGCCCATGAAATCGAACGGTTCACGCGTTTCGCTTTTATATTCGCCGATATAAAGCGACACGAAAATCATGCCCAGAATGCCGATGGGAACATTGATGTAGAAAATCCAGCGCCAGTCCAGATATGTCACAAACAGACCGCCAAGCGGCGGCCCGAGAATGGGGCCCATAAGGGCTGGCACCAGCATCCACGACATGGCGGCGATGAGGTCTTTGCGTTCCACGGAGCGGATCAGCACCAGACGACCGACCGGCAGCATCATCGCGCCGCCTGCGCCCTGCAACAGCCGGGCCGCGACCAGACAGGGCAGGTTCGGCGCCTGCGCGCAGAGCACGGAACCCAGAATGAAGATTGCAATCGCGAAGCGGAAAACCGTGCGCGTGCCGAAGCGGTCGGCGATCTTGCCACTGGCCGGGATGAAAATCGCAAGGCTCAGCAGATAGGAAGTCAGTGCCACGCTCATGGAAGGCGCCCCGACATTGAAATCGCGCGCCATGGTCGGCAGTGCCGTGGCCAGAATGGTCGCATCGAGCTGTTCCATCAGCATGGCGCTGGCGACGATCAGTGCGATGATGCGAAAATTGCTTTTGCCCTCCGAAGCTGCGGCTTCGGCGGTTGAATTCTGGCTCTCGAGGCTGACACTCATGGCTATTCCAGCGCTGCGGTCTCGCTCGCCGAGACAATGCCGATCAGCGAGTAAACAATGGACGACTCACACAAAACTGCGAGCAGTAAACTCAGTCCTCCACCGTTGACGGCATATATCACAGATCACGGCGAAACATAGCCGCTCAAGAGAATTTGACCTCGGATTCATTTATGGATCAGAGCGACGTCGCGCTTGTGGTGCGTTTCAGCGACAGGTTCCGCTCGCGGATCATGGAGAACAGACCAGCGCCAACAACGATGAAAGCGCCAGCAATGACGTTCCATGTCAGCATTTCGTGGAAAACCAGCGTGGCGATAAAAGCGGTTATGAGCAGCTGGAGATAGGTCAGCGGCTGCAATTCCCCCGCTTCAAGGATTTCGTAAGCCCGGATGAGGCAGCAATGGCTCGCAATGCCGCACACGCAGCACGCTTCCAGCCACAGCCAATCCTCCGGCGCGATAGGTACGATATAAAAGACACCCACGGCTGTCAGCACCACAGCGCCGCCGATCGCCGTATAGAAGAAGCTTGTCATAGTGTCGTCATCCCTGCTGACCGCACGCATTGCCACGACATAAATCGCCAAGAGACAGGAAGCCGCCACGGCGAACAGAACATTGGCATCAAAATGCGCATTGACCGGGTTGATGATCAAAAGCACACCGCCCAGACCAAGGGTGACCGCCATCCAACGCGGCCACCTGACCTTTTCGCCCAGAAACGGTACGGAAAGCATGGTGACCAGCAAAGGCGAACTTTGAAAGATCGTTTGCGCTACGGCAAGGCCTGCCCGGCTCAAGGCAAAAATCGCTGCGACAACACCAACAGCCAATATGACACCCCGGGCAATCTGGAGAAAGGGATGCTTCGTGGACGCAGCCTTCACGATGCCCCCGGACCGCATGGCCAGCAGAATGACAAAGGCCGCGAACACCCAGTAACGGACCATCGCAATGAAGATTGGCGAATAGGCCGTGCCAAGATATTTCGACAGGCCATTCTGCACCGCAAAGATGGATACGGAGGCAATTTTGAACAGGTAGCCTCGGCTCTTGGGGGTCATATGCAATACTCAAAACCGCCCGCAACAGGTGAAAATCTGCTTAAAGGAATAGTTTTGAGTAATCTCCGCCATCACAGATTGCTACAACGAAACCCGTTATTTTTTGTCGTCGGCAGCAGAGGAATTTTAAATTCATTTTTGGTTCAGGGCGTCGTCGCGCTTGTGGTGCGTTTCAGCGACAGGCTACGCTCGCGGAACATGGAGAACAGACCAGCGCCAACAACGATGAAAGCGCCAGCGATGACGTTCCATGTCAGCGTTTCGTGGAAAACAAGCGTGGCGATAAAAGCGCCGATGACCAGCTGGAGATAGGTTAGCGGCTGCACTTCGCCCGCTTCGAGAATGTCATAAGCGCGGATAAGGCAATAATGGCTCGAAATGCCGCAAACACAGAGCGCGGCCATCCAGAACCAGTCATGCGGCGCGATGGGTACGAGATAAAAAACGCCCGCCGCCGTCAGCACCACGACACCCCCGACCCCCGTATAGAAGAAGCTGGTCATGGCGTCGTCATCCTTGCTCACCGCACGCGTTGCCACGGCATAGATCGCGAACATGAAGGTCGCAGCCACGGAAAACAGGATATTGGCATCGAAATGCGCATTGACCGGGTTGATGATCAAAAGCACGCCGCACAGGCCGATAATGATCGCCGTCCAGCGACGCCAGCCGACCTTTTCGCCCAGAAACGGCACGGAAAGCATGGTGACCAGCAGTGGCGCGCCCTGAAAGACCGACTGCGCCATGGCCATTCCGGCCCGGCTGAGGCCGAAAATGAAGGTGACGATTTCCGCCGCCAATAACACACCACGAGTAATCTGCAGAAAGGGGCGCTTCGTGGAAGCGACCTTGACGATTCCGCCAGACCGCATGGCCAGCAGAATGACGAAAATTGCGAACACCCAGTAGCGGATCATCGTGATGAAAATCGGCGAGTAATGCGTGCCAAGATATTTCGATATGCCGTCCTGCGCCGCAAAAATGGTCACCGCGAGGATCGTGAAGAAGTAGCCTTGGCTCTTGGGGGTCATACGCCATACTCTAAGCCGCCCGAAACGGGTGACGGTCTGTCTTGAGGGGATAAGTCTGAGTAATCCGAACGACGGCGGATTACCACAACAAAGCCAACTATTTTTTGCCAGTCGCAACGGAAACTCGATTTCACGCAGTTTATGGTTGAGGGAGCGTCCTACGCTTACCCTTCCTCTTTGCTCGCTTTTTGCATGGCCCTGATCGCTAGCGACGGGTCGAATATTGCAGCCTGTTGCACGATGTGCGCGCCGCAGGGGGAACAGATTGTCCGCGTGCAGGTTTATCCACCGCTGCGGGGCAAGACAGAAAGTGAGACGATGCAATGAAAAAGGCTCTTATTCTTACAGCGGCAGCATTTCTTGCGACAACCGGTCTGGCCGCCGCGCAGGATGCTGTCATCATCGAAGTGCCCCAGTCCGCACGCGATTATGTCATCGCCCATCCCGTCGATCCGGTCGTTATTCAGGACGATATCGCTCAGGGCTATGTGGTGCCGGAAGCTGTTGTCGTGCGCCCCATCCCGGACAATCCCGACTTCGGCTATATCTATGTGAATGGCGAACCGGTGATCGTTTCGATGCAGAACCGGCAGGTGGTTTATTATGACGAAGGACCCAATGCAGGCCCTCCCGTGCCCGTTGTGCCGGATGATGTCGTGACCTTCATTGAAAGCCATCCAATTGAGCCCATCACCATCGAAGGCGAGTTGACGGAAGGCATGGTGATACCGGAAGATGTGCCACTGGTGGCCGTCCCGGATCAGCCGAATTATTCCTACGTCTATATCGATCAGCGCCCGGCACTCGTTGAGCCGCAGACGCGCCGCGTCATCTGGGTGAAATGAATTCCCCTCCCTCCCCGCGCTTCAGAGCGCGGGGATATGCGGCTTCAGCTGTTCTGGCTGGTTCCTCTGAAGCGCTATTCTTCCCTCGCCAGTTTCGTGTCCGCAGCCTTGCGATGTGTGGAACCCAGCTTCCGGCCCGATGCCAGCCCTCCCTAGAAGCTCACCACTGTCGACATCTGGCAATCTTTAGCCGCTTGCATGAATGCACCCATCTAAAATATAGATAAATCAAGAATCAAATCTATTAAAGATGGGAAGAGCCGCTATATGACTGAGATTAATGAGATAATTAGCCAAAAACTTGGCGTTGATTCACCAATTGAACAAAATGAGTCGCTCAATCTTGCTAGAATTATCTATAATTTACCCTTCATCCAGCTGATCTTCCGCGCGCAGGAAATCCATCGA
Organism: Ochrobactrum sp. SSR; assembly: GCF_030067775.1. Lineage (NCBI taxonomy): Bacteria > Pseudomonadati > Pseudomonadota > Alphaproteobacteria > Hyphomicrobiales > Brucellaceae > Ochrobactrum > Ochrobactrum sp. SSR. Next base: position 691,921 of record NZ_CP125970.1, read on the forward strand.
CAGCATTTTGACCCCGATGCCATTCAGATGAGCAGGCTGCTTTCCATCAAGACGGGCGGCTGTGCGGAGGATTGCGGCTATTGCAGCCAGTCGGCGCATTATCCGACCGGGCTGAAAGCCTCCAAGCTGATGGAAGTCGAGCGCGTACTGGCGGAAGCGCGCAAGGCACAGGAAGGCGGCGCGACACGCTATTGCATGGGTGCGGCATGGCGCAGTCCCAAGGAGCGCGACATGGACATGCTTGTCGCCATGGTCGAAGGCGTCAAGGCGATGGGCATGGAAACCTGCATGACGCTTGGCATGCTGACGCCGGAACAATCGGCACGCCTTTCCGACGCCGGGCTCGATTACTACAACCACAATATCGACACGTCGGAGCGGTTTTACCCCGAAATTATCACTACCCGGACTTTCGAAGACCGGCTGGAAACGCTGGCGAATGTCCGCGATGCTGGCATCAAGGTGTGTGCGGGCGGCATTCTCGGCATGGGCGAAACCGTCGATGACCGCATTTCGATGCTGGTCACACTGGCCAGCCTTCCGACACCGCCCGAAAGCGTGCCGATCAACATGCTGATCCCGATCCCCGGATCGCGGCTTGCCAATGCCGCGCCCATCGACCCGTTCGATTTCATCCGCACCATCGCGCTGGCCCGCATTCTGATGCCAACCTCCTATGTGCGGCTTTCCGCCGGGCGCACCGATATGAGCGATGAAACGCAAGCACTATGCTTCTTAGCCGGGGCCAATTCGATCTTTGTCGGCGACACGCTGCTGACCGCCGACAATCCCGGCGAGGATCACGACAGTGCGCTCTTCCGGCGGCTCGGTCTCAAGCCGATGACACTGGAGCAGATGCGTTGAGCATTCCCGCACTCGCCCGTTATCAGGCAACGCTTGAGGGTCTTGAGCGGAAATCGCGCCTGCGCACCCTTTCCCCGCAAAAGGGCGTCGATTTCACCTCGAACGATTATCTGGGCCTCGCCAATTCACCACGCCTCAGGGCCGCAATCGCTGCGGCTCTCGACCGGGGCGTCCCGGCGGGTGCTGGCGGATCGCGGCTGTTGCGCGGCAATCACGTCGAGCATGAAGCGCTCGAAAGTGAAGCAGCCGCCTTTGTCGGCGCAGAAAAAGTGCTCTATTTCGGTACTGGTTTTGCTGCCAATACGGCGCTTTTCGCGGCCCTGCCGCAACGTGGGGATCTGATCGTTTGCGACGCGCTGATCCATGCCAGCGTCCATGAAGGAATTTCATCCAGCAAGGCAGACGCGGTCTTCGTGCAACATAATGATGTCGATGCTTTCGACACGGCAATCAGTGGCTGGCGGCGCAAGGGCGGCAAGGGCCGTCCGTGGATTGCCGTTGAAAGCCTTTATTCCATGGACGGCGATATGGCTCCCATCGCAGAACTGGCCGCACTGGCGACCCGCCATGACGGATTTCTGGTCATCGATGAAGCCCACGCCACTGGCATTTATGGCTCGCAAGGACGTGGACTGGCGGCAGACCTCGAAAATCGCGACAATGTGCTGGTGTTGCATACGTGTGGCAAGGCTTTGGGCCTGTCCGGCGCATTGCTGCAATTGCCCGCCATACTCCGCGATTATCTGGTCAACCGCGCCCGCAACTTCATCTATTCGACCGCGCCATCGCCCTTGATGGCAGCGGGCGTGCGCGAGGCCCTGCGGATGATCGCAGACGAGCCAGAGCGTCGTCAGCAATTGCAGACGCTGACCGGCCATGCTGGATCGCTGGTCGTTTCGCTTCTGGGTCTCAAACCCAGTGGTTCGCACATCATGCCGATCCTGATCGGCGATAATTTCCGCGCCATGCGCATTGCCGAGGCCATGCGCGCCGATGGTTTCGATATCAGGGCTATCCGCCCTCCGACCGTGCCGGAAGGGACCGCCCGGCTCAGACTATCCATCACGCTCAATGCCAATGAAAGCCAGATCACCGAGATGTTTGAACGGCTTTCCATCGCAATCAGGAAAGACAGACCATGACAACGCGCCTCGTCGTCTCCGGCACGGATACCGGCATCGGGAAAACGGTCTTTTCAGCCGCACTCACCGCCGCCCTTGACGGCTATTACTGGAAGCCGGTGCAATCCGGCCTTGATGCGGAGACCGACAGTGAAGCGGTAGCAAAGCTCGTCGGCCTGCCCCAAAGCCGCATTTTACCGGAAGCTTACCGGCTCTCGGCACCGCTTTCCCCCCATCAATCGGCAGCGCTGGACAGCGCGGCAATCTCCGCCGACGCACTCACTGTCCCCGCAACCGACGGACCGCTGGTCATCGAAGGCGCTGGCGGCTTGCTGGTGCCGCTTTCGGACGATCTGGTTTTTGCCGATATATTCGCGCAGTGGAAAATTCCTGTCATTGTCTGCGCCCGCACCAATCTTGGCACGATCAATCACACGCTCTTGTCGGTCGAAGCGCTGAAGCATCGCCGGACGCCAATATGCGGCATTGCCTTTATCGGCGATGAGAATCCCGAAACCCAGCGCATCATCGCCAAAATGAGCGGTGTGCGCATTCTCGGTCGCCTGCCATTATTGCCGTCACTTTCCGAAGGCGTATTGATGCATGCCTTCGAAGAAAATTTCGATCTCGGCAGCTTCGTGGAGGTGTGGGCATGAAGCGGCAGACCGTCTGGCACCCCTTCACCCAGCACGCGCTGGAAACGGAGATGCAGCGCATCGTTTCGACGGAGGGCGCTTATCTGATCGACGAGAGCGGCAAGCGCATTCTTGATGCAATCTCCTCCTGGTGGGTCATCACCCATGGTCACCGACACCCTTTAATCATGCAGGCAATCCGCGCCGCCACGGAAAGCTTCGACCAGATCATCTTTGCCGAATATTCCCATGCGCCTTCCGAACAGCTGGCGGAAGGGCTGATTGAAATCGCACCGCCCGGCCTGCAGCACGTCTTTTATTCGGACAGCGGTTCGACCGCGGTGGAAGTGGCGCTGAAAATGGCGCTCGGCTATTTTCACAATACCGGGCAAAAGCGCGACCGTATCGTCGTGATGGAACACAGCTATCACGGCGATACCATCGGCACCATGTCCACTGGAGAGCGCGGCGTGTTCAATGCCGCCTATGAACCTTTGCTGTTTGGCGTTGACCGGCTGCCCTTTCCCGAAAAAGGCAATGAACAGCGCACACTCGATATGTTCGAGGAGTATTGCAGGGCAGGTCACGTAGCGGCCTTGCTGATCGAGCCACTTGTTCTCGGTGCGGGCGGCATGAAAACCTATCGCCCAGCGCTCCTGACAGAACTGAAACAGATCGCCAAACGTTTCGAATGCCTGCTGATCGCCGACGAGGTCATGACCGGCTGGGGACGAACCGGAACCGTCTTTGCCTGTGAACAGGCGCGCATCACGCCGGATATCCTATGCGTTTCCAAAGGACTGACCGGCGGTGCCTTGCCGCTGGCGGCAACGCTTTGCACCCCGGCGATCTTCGATGTGCATCTGTCGACCGACCGACGCAAGACCTTTTTTCACTCAAGCTCCTATACCGCCAATCCGATTGCCTGCGCCGCCGCTGTCGCCAATCTCGAAGTCTGGCAGCAGGAGCCGGTCTTGAGCCGCATTCGCTCCATCGAGGAGTTTCATGAACACAATCTGACGCGATTTGCAGGCGACCGGCGCTTTGCCAGCATCCGGCAGGCGGGAACGATTGCCGCGCTTGATATTGCCGTACCTTCCGGCGGCTATCTTGCAGAAATCGGCCAACAGATGCGCAAATTGTTTCGCGAGCGGAACTTGCTGATCCGCCCGCTTGGTAATGTGATTTATCTGATGCCGCCCTATTGTGTGACCAGCGAGGAGTTGACCGCCCTCTACAACGCGATTGACGATGTGGCATCCATCGTGACGGGGCGGGCACTATGAGCTCGTGCCGCTCCTCCCGCATGGCAGGGTTCGGTCATGCGGTGCCAAAACGCCGCGTGGAAAACGGTGAGATCGAACAGCAACTCGGTCTGGAACTGGGCTGGATCGAACGCCGCACGGGTATCCGCACGCGCTATTGGGCAGGCGATGGCGAGACATTGAGCGGGCTTGCAGCCATGGCTGGAGACATGGCGCTCAACAATGCCGCCATCGCCCGCGAAGACGTCGCGCTGACTTTGCTGGCCACCTCCACGCCGGATCATCTGCTGCCGCCGTCAGCGCCGCTGCTGGCGCAAAAGCTCGGCCTTGCACGATCCGGCGCCATCGATCTGGCGGGGGCGTGTGCGGGCTTTCTCTATGCGCTGACGCTGGCCGATGGCTTTGTGCGCAGCCATAAACGCCCTGTCCTTGTGGTCGCCGCCAATATTCTGAGCCGCCGCATCAATCCCGCTGAACGCGCAAGCGCCGTCCTCTTCGCCGATGCGGCCGGAGCCGTTGTACTGGTGCCGGATGAAGACCCGCAACGCGGCATCCTCTCGGCTGATCTGACTTCCGACGGAAGCGGTTATGACCTGATTTCGATCCCGTCCGGCGGCAGCAACCAGCCATTTTCTCCCGATTTGCCGCCAGAGCAATTTCTGATGACGATGAGCGATGGTCGCGAGGTGTTTTCCCGCGCGGTCGATCTTATGACCGTCGCCTCCAAAAATGCGCTTGCGAAAGCCGGAATCGAATCGGCACACATTGATCGCTTCATCCCGCATCAGGCCAATGCGCGCATGTTCGATGCTGTGGCACATAATCTGGGAATCGATCCGGCTAAAGCGGTCCGGACAATCGCAACCTTTGGCAATTCCTCCGCTGCGACAGTTCCGCTATCGCTGTCGATTGCCAATGAAAGCAAAGCTTTTGCAGAAGGCGAAACCATCCTGCTAACCGCCGCAGGTGCCGGAATGATGGGCGGCGCAGCAGTCTATCGCGCTTGATTCCACACCGCGTTCTCTCCCACGCGTCAGGTCGAATGGCAGTTAATTGTTAGCCTTCAACATATTTGACTTTACAGTAAAGTGAAAATATCTTCTTTGATATCAGTCTCTTGACGAACGCACGGGGCGTGGGAGGGTCTGAGAAACATGGATAGAAAATTGAATGTGAGTACCGAAACGGTTCTCAACGCCACGAGAAAGATGCTGTCCCAACACGGTTCTGCCGTCAGTCTGGAACTCGTGGCCGCCGAGGCCGGACTGACGCGCCAGACCCTTTATAACCGGTTTGGCAGTAAGCAAACCCTTCTCCGCGCTGCTTTCGACGATCTGCGCCAGCAGATTCATGCTCGTCTTGACAATGCTCCATGGGACGCTGAACCCGAAGTTCTGCTCCCGGTGATCGCGCGTATTGTAGCGGATAGTTTTCTGGATCTGGCAATGGCCAAGTTGCTGCGCGCAATGATTCAGGCCGTCGAGGACATTCCTGAGATCAGCGTCAGTCTGCGATCGGATCAAACCGGCCAGGTCCTGAAAAAAATGATCGAATATCTGGAGGCAAAAACCAGGACCGGCGAGTTTCATGTAAAGGACCCGGAAACGCAGGTTATGCTTTTTCTGGGCAGTATCAGCGGGTTTCTGTTTCCCCGTCTGCTGCTTGGCACGGTTGATCCCGACGAACAGGTCAATCAAAAACTGATCGACGCATCGATCGCCAGCTTTCTGAGAATCTGGCGAAATGCTGAATAAGGCCTTTTCCAATCGCCAGAATGCCCTAGAATAGAGGCTTCCTCCCAGCCTAACAAAGAGGCCTCTCCCATGAAAATATCCATTCTTGCCGTTTGCAGTGCCTTGCTGATCAGTGTTGCATCGGTTTCCACACCAGTATTTGCCCAGCAAACGCGGGACATTGCCAAAGAAGAAGCCAATCGCAAACTCGTTCTTGAATTTTACGATGGTGTCTTCAATAAGCATGAAGTGGAAAAATACTCCGAAGTACTTGCTGAAAACTATATCCAGCACAATCCGGGCGTACCCGACGGTAAAGCGCCTTTCGTGAAATTTTTCACGCAGCGCTTCAAGGACAATCCCAAGGCCACCGCACGCATTGTGCGCAGCGCCACGGATGGCGATCTTGTCTTCCTGCATCTCCAGTCGAAAATGAATGAAGAGGATCGCGGTCGCGCCATCGTGGATATTTTTCGCGTCGATAACGGCAAGATCGTCGAACATTGGGACGTAATCCAGGCGGTGCCGGAAACGTCCAAGAATAACAATACGATGTTCTGAGCCATTCACTCAGAATTTTACCGGAAGCCAGCCCACCCGGCTGGCTTCTTCGTTTTTACGGCATTGCCCGATAAAAACTGTTCTCGTTGCCCGCTTCCCGCTTGTTTCCACCGACAAGCGATCCTACGATACCCAAAACTCACCGGCCGACTGCACCTTTCCCCGACAGATCAGCAGCAGACAACAGCGTATCCACGCTCGCCGGTGCCATGGGTTACCGTCGCAAGACAAACGAATTAAGGACGAGAGAAATGACCGACAAGCAGGCCTCGAAGGCAATGTGGACCTATTACAAGGGCGAATGGCGCGAAGGCGACGTGCGCATTCTGGGTGCGGCCTCGCACGCGACCTGGCTCGGTTCTGCTGTATTCGACGGGGCGCGCCTGTTCGAAGGTGTTACGCCGGACCTCGACCTGCATTCCGCACGCGCCAATGATTCCGCGCGCGCGCTCGGTCTGTCGCCGACGCTTTCGGCCAATGACATCGAAGCATTGGCGCTGGAAGGCCTGAAGAAATTCGCCCCCGGCACGGATGTCTATATCCGCCCCATGTATTGGGCCGAGGAGGGTGACAGCAGCACGGTTGCGCCACTTGCCTCTTCCACCGATTTCGCCTTGTGCCTTGAAGCCATTCCGATGGTTGAGCCGAAGGGCTTCACCATCACCACGACCTCGTTTCGTCGTCCTTTTCTGGAAGTAATGCCGGTCAATGCCAAGGCGGCCTGCCTCTATCCGAACAATGGCCGTATGCTGCTCGAAGCCAAGGCCAAGGGCTTTCATAACGCAATCGTGACCGATGTGTTGGGTAACGTCGCAGAGACGGCGACCTCCAATATCTTCCTGGTTCGCGGCGGTGAAGTCTTCACCCCGGTGCCAAACGGCACCTTCCTCAACGGCATCACGCGCCAGCGCGTCATCAAGCTGTTGCGCGCCGCAGGCGTGACGGTGCATGAAACCACGCTGAAGATCGAAGATTTCCGTCAGGCGGATGAAATTTTCTCAACCGGCAATATGAGCAAGGTTGTGCCGATCATCGGCTTTGACGACTGCAAGCTCGATTACGGTGCCGTGACCAAGCGCGCCCGCAGCCTCTATTGGGAATGGGCGCACGCCTGATTTTCCGTCACGAAATTCCATTCTCCTGACCCTTCGGGCCATCCTGCCCGGAGCCTATCCCCGACAGCGGCGGCCGCATGATCGAACATACCCCCCTTTATCTGGCAATCGCTGTCACTGCGGCCTTTCTGGTCGGCATGTCGAAAGGCGGCCTGCCCTCGGTCGGTACGCTTGCCGTTCCGCTGATGGCGCTTGTCATCTCGCCTGTGACAGCCGCCGCCTTGCTGCTGCCGATCTATGTCATCAGCGACATGTTCGGGCTTTATCTCTACCGACATCACTATTCAGCGCGCAATCTCGCCATCCTTACGCCAGCGGCCATCGTTGGTGTCGGTGTGGGCTGGGTGTTCAGCTCGCACCTCTCCGCCACTTTCATTGGCATGCTGGTCGGGCTGGTCGGCATCCTGTTTTGCCTCAATGCCTGGATCGGCGCCCGCTATCGCAGAAAAGCCCGCAAGGCCGATGTTCCGGGCGGCGTCTTCTGGGGCATTCTCACCGGCCTCACCAGTTTCGTGTCGCATTCCGGCGCGCCGCCCTTTCAGATGTATGTGCTGCCGCAGCATCTGGAAAAGCTTGTTTTCGCGGGCACATCGACGATCCTCTTCGCCATCGTCAACGCCGTGAAGCTGGTGCCATACTGGCAGTTGCAGCAGTTTTCCAATCTCGACCTGTCGATGGGCCTCTGGCTGATACCGTCGGCAGTCATCGGCACTTTTGCCGGCGCCAAACTGACGCGGCTTCTTCCTGACGGTCCCTTCTTCCTGCTGGTACAACTGACGCTGTTCGGCCTTTCCATCAAGCTGATCGCCGATTGGGTCATGCCGTATTTCTTTGGTTGAGAGGCTTTCGCCGGTTCTTGCCAGATGCTTCCGCTTCCGCCACCATGCGCACAAAATGCGGGGAGGATGTGGGAATGGCTGATGCGGATGCGATCATTATCGGTGCGGGGCTGGCGGGCCTTACCGCAGCGAGCGAGCTGACCAGCGCGGGCAAAAAAGTCATCCTGCTCGAACAGGAAGGCGAGAATTCCATCGGCGGTCAGGCTTTCTGGTCGCTGGGCGGCCTGTTCATGATCGACACGCCGGAACAACGCCGTCTCGGCATCAAGGACAGTTTCGATCTTGCCGCGCAGGACTGGTTCGGCTCGGCGCAGTTTGACAGGCCGGAAGACCTATGGCCCCGGAAGTGGGCCGAAGCCTATCTGCAATTTGCAACCGGAGAAATGCGCCCATGGCTACATAGCCTTGGCATGCGCTGGTTTCCCGTTGTCGGCTGGGCCGAACGTGGCGGCGCTGAGGCCCATGGGCATGGCAATTCCGTGCCGCGTTTTCACGTCACTTGGGGAACCGGGCCGGGTGTGGTGGCCCCCTTTCGAACAGCGGCTGCGGACGGCAATGGCGAAAGGACTGGTGACTCTGAAATGCCGTCACCGCGTCAATGAAATCACCACCGAAAACGGACGCGTCACCGGCGTTTTCGGAGAAGTGCTGGCCCCTTCCACCGTTGAGCGCGGGCAACCATCATCCCGCGAGATCATTGGGGAATTCGCCTTTGGCGCTGACAGCGTTATCGTAACATCCGGTGGCATTGGCGGCGATCCAGAACGCGTGCGCCGGGCATGGCCGCGCGAAAGGCTCGGCAATCCGCCGAAGGAAATGGTGCTTGGTGTTCCAGCCCATGTGGACGGACGCGGCATCGATATGGCTGTCAATGCAGGCGGGCACGTCATCAATGCCGACCGCATGTGGCATTACACCGAAGGTCTCCGCAACTGGAACCCGATCTGGCCCAATCATGGCATCCGCATTCTGCCCGGTCCTTCCTCCATGTGGTTCGACGCGCGCGGCAACCGGCTACCGGCTCCCTATCTGCCCGGCTTCGATACGCTCGGCACGCTCAAACATATTCTCTCCACCGGATATGATTATTCCTGGTTCATTCTGACTGAGAAGATCATCCGCAAGGAGTTTTCACTATCCGGCTCCGAACAGAACCCGGACCTGACCGGCAAAAGCTGGAAGCTGCTGCTGAAAAGTCGCCTCGGCAAAGCGCCACCGCCGCCCGTGAAGGCCTTTATCGACAAAGGTGCGGATTTCATCACCGCCAAGACGATTGAAGAACTGGTCGCGGCCATGAACACTTTGAGCGGCGATAAACTGCTCGATGTGCGGCGCATTCGCGACCAGATCGAAGCGCGGGATCTTGAAGTGGTCAACCGCTACACGAAAGATGCGCAAATCATGGCGATCCATAATGCCCGCGCCTATATCGGCGACCGGCTGACGCGGGCCGTGCCGTTGCATGCATTGCTCGACCCTGCCAACGGCCCGCTGATTGCCGTCAAACTGCATATCCTGACCCGCAAGACGCTGGGTGGCCTGCACACCAACCTACAATCGGCAGTTCTGGGCGAGGACGGCGAACCGGTTCCCGGCCTTTATGCAGCAGGCGAAGCCGCCGGTTTTGGCGGTGGCGGCTATCACGGCTATAACGCGCTGGAAGGCACATTCTTGGGCGGCTGTATATTCTCCGGGCGGGCGGCAGGCCGGGCAGTCGCTTCGATCTGAAGCGTGAGCACCATTCCGTAACAATTCGATTTTACGTGATTTTTTCTGGATCGTCAGCCGGACAGCTGCCGTCCACTATTCCATTTTCTATATGAGATTTTTATATCGCGGCCCGTTTCCCTGTCTCGAAACCCTATGCCGTAACGTCACATAATCCCTGCCTGGCGAAAGCCTTCACCAACAGGGAGCCCCGCAAGGGGACGACATTATGGACATCGCCGTCCTGGCAATCGGCATCGGCTTTTTCGGTCTGCTCTTTGGTTATCTGCGCGTCTGCGAAAAGCTTTGAGGGCGTGACATGCTGATCGAATATATCGCTGGCGCTTTGGTCGCCATCTTCATCGCGATCTACCTTCTTTATGCGCTCATTCGCCCAGAGCGGTTCTGAGGAGCGGTTCTGAGCTGCAGCCCAATGGGGCTTGGGAAAAACCATGACAATCAATGGATGGATACAGATCCTCGTTTTTTGCGGGATCATCATTCTGCTCGTAAAGCCGCTTGGCTTCTATTTAACGCGCGTCTTCAACGGCGAACGAACGTTCCTTTCGCCAATTCTCGTTCCGGTCGAACGCGGGCTCTACCGCCTTGCAGGCACTGGCGAACGCGAGGAACAGCACTGGACGAGCTATACCGCCGCCATGCTGCTGTTCAACTTGACCGGGTTCGTTCTGCTTTATGCCATGCAGCGGTTTCAGGGTGCATTGCCCTTCAACCCCATGGGCATGAGCAATGTGCCCGCTGACCTCGCCTTCAACACCGCCGCCAGTTTCGTGACAAACACCAACTGGCAGAACTATGGCGGCGAAAGCACCATGTCCTATCTGACGCAGATGGCCGGATTGACGGTGCAGAACTTCGTCTCGGCTGCAACGGGTGTGGCGATCGCGATAGCGCTTATCCGCGCTTTCTCTCGCAAATCCATGAAAACGCTTGGTAACTTCTGGGTCGATCTCACGCGCTGCACGCTTTATATCCTGCTGCCAATTTGCATCGTGATGACGCTTGCCTTCGTCGCATTGGGCGTTCCGCAAACGCTTGGCGCCTATGCGCAGGCCACGACGCTTGAAGGCGCGCGGCAGGTCATCGCGCTTGGGCCGGTTGCATCGCAGCTGGCGATCAAGATGCTGGGCACCAATGGCGGTGGTTTCTTCAACGCCAATTCCGCGCATCCGTTTGAAAATCCGGACGCCATTTCGAACATGATCCAGATGGTTGCGATCTTCGCCATCGGCGCATCGCTGACCAATGTCTTTGGCCGCATGGTCGGCAATGAAAAGCAGGGCTGGGCCATTTTCGCGGCCATGGGCGTGTTGTTCGTTGCAGGCGTTGCCATTTGTTACTGGGCAGAAGCTGCCGGCAACCCGCTGATCCACGCACTCGGCATCGACGGTGCCAATATGGAAGGCAAAGAAACCCGTTTCGGTATCGCCATGACCGCCCTTTTCGCCGTGGTCACGACTGCCGCATCCTGTGGCGCGGTGATCGCCATGCATGACAGCATGATGGCGCTCGGCGGCATGATCCCGATGATCAATATGATGCTCGGCGAAATCATCATCGGCGGTGTCGGCGCAGGTTTTTACGGCATTATCCTGTTCGTTGTGGTGGCGATTTTCGTGGCTGGCCTGATGGTCGGTCGCACGCCGGAATATCTGGGCAAGAAGATCGAGGCCAGGGAAGTCAAAATGGCGATGCTGGCCGTGCTGTGCCTGCCGCTGTCGATCCTCGGCTTTACCGCAATCGCTGCCGTCATTCCGGCTGGCCTTGGCTCCATCGCCAATCCGGGACCGCACGGCTTTTCGGAAATCCTCTATGCCTATACGTCCGGCACGGCCAATAACGGCTCGGCTTTCGGCGGGCTTTCCGGCAATACGCCCTGGTACAATATCACCATCGGGCTTGCGATGCTGATGGGGCGCTTTCTCGTCATTGTTCCCGCCATGGCCATTGCCGGATCGCTGGTCGCCAAGAAAATCGCTCCGCAATCGGCCGGCACCTTCCCGACCCATGGTCCATTGTTCGTGGGCTTGCTGATCGGCGTCATTCTGGTTGTCGGCGGGCTGATCTTCTTCCCCGCGCTGGCGCTCGGCCCCGTCGCCGAACACCTCGCTCTGATCCAGGGAAAGACCTTGTGATGCTGAAACCATCGAACTGCATTCTGTCGATCCTTGCCGTGATGCTCATCCTGTTTCTCGCCATCCGGCTGATCTGAGCGTCCGCTTCGCAAAACATCCACTGGAGCCTCGTTATGAGCCAGTCCAAATCTGCGAGCATTCTCGATGCCCGTATTCTTATCCCGGCGGTCGGCGATGCCTTCCGCAAACTGAACCCGAAAAGCCTCGCCCGAAACCCGGTCATGTTCGTCGTGGCCGTCGTTTCGGCGCTCACCACGGTACTGCTTGCAAAGGACATTGCCACAGGCGGCGGCAATGTCGGCTTTTCTGCCCAGATCGTGCTGTGGCTCTGGTTTACAGTGCTGTTCGCCAATTTTGCCGAAGCCGTTGCCGAAGGGCGCGGCAAGGCGCAGGCGGAATCATTGCGCCGCACCCGCACTGAAACCCAGGCCAAGCTTCTGAGCGGCGACAGCAAGACCGATTACAAGACCGTGGCCGGAACAAGCCTCAAGGTCGGCGATATCGTTCTCGTTGAAGCAGGTGACATCATCCCCTCCGATGGCGAAGTGATCGAGGGTGTCGCCTCGGTTAACGAAGCCGCCATCACCGGCGAATCCGCACCGGTCATCCGCGAATCCGGCGGCGACCGTTCCGCCGTCACCGGCGGTACGCAGGTCCTCTCCGACTGGATCAGGGTGCGCATCACGGCAGCGCAGGGCTCGACCTTCATCGACAAAATGATCAGCCTTGTGGAAGGTGCTGAACGCCAGAAAACGCCGAACGAAATCGCGCTCAACATCCTGCTTGCAGGCATGACGCTGATCTTCGTTCTGGCCGTGGTGACAATTCCAAGCTTCGCGACCTATGCGGGCGGCTATATCCCCGTCATCGTGCTGGTTGCCCTGTTCGTTACGCTGATCCCGACCACCATCGGTGCGCTGCTGTCAGCTATCGGCATTGCAGGCATGGACCGTCTGGTGCGCTTCAATGTGCTGGCCATGTCGGGCCGTGCGGTGGAGGCGGCAGGCGATGTAGACACATTGCTTCTGGACAAGACCGGCACGATCACGCTTGGCAATCGTCAGGCAACAGCCTTCATGCCCATCACCGACGTAAGCGAACAGGAACTGGCCGACGCAGCACAACTCGCCTCCCTTGCCGATGAAACGCCGGAAGGTCGTTCCATCGTGGTTCTGGCCAAGGAAAAATACGCCATTCGCGGTCGCAATATGCAAAGCCTGCATGCGACTTTTGTGCCCTTTACGGCGCAGAGCCGCATGAGCGGCGTTGATATTGACGGTTCGTCCATTCGCAAGGGTGCCGTGGATGCCGTGCTGAAAAACGCGACTTCGGATGCAAAAACCGTTCACGAACTGCAAGCCATCGCCGACACCATTGCCAAGGGTGGCGGCACGCCGCTTGCCGTGATCAAGGATGACAAGCTGCTCGGCGTTATCCATCTGAAGGATATCGTCAAGGGCGGCATTCGTGAGCGTTTTTCCGAATTGCGGCGCATGGGCATCCGCACGGTGATGATCACCGGTGACAATCCCATGACGGCAGCAGCAATTGCTGCGGAAGCGGGCGTGGATGATTTTCTGGCGCAGGCAACGCCGGAGAACAAGCTGGCGCTTATCCGCGAGGAACAGGCCAAGGGCAAACTGGTCGCCATGTGTGGTGATGGCACCAACGATGCGCCAGCGCTTGCGCAGGCCGATGTGGGTGTCGCCATGAACACTGGTACGGTTGCCGCCCGCGAAGCGGGCAATATGGTCGATCTCGACAGCGATCCGACCAAGCTCATCGAGATTGTTGAAATCGGCAAGCAGCTTCTGATGACGCGCGGCGCGCTCACGACTTTCTCCATCGCCAACGATATCGCGAAATATTTCGCGATCATTCCGGCCATGTTTCTGGCTTTTTATCCGCAGCTTGGCGCGCTGAACATCATGAACCTCGCCACGCCGCAAAGCGCTATTCTCTCGGCCATCATCTTCAACGCCCTCATCATCGTGGCGCTGATCCCGCTGTCGTTGAAAGGCGTGAAGTATAAGGCCGTTGGCGCAGGCGCCCTGCTCTCCCGCAACCTGCTCATCTACGGTCTCGGCGGAGTCATCGTTCCGTTCATCGGCATCAAGGCCATCGACATGGCCCTCATTGCCCTTGGCCTTGCATAAGGATTTTCACCCATGTTGAAGCAACTTCGCCCTGCACTGGTCATGATCGTCGCACTCACCGTGATTACCGGGTTTATCTATCCGCTCGGCATGACAGGCCTTGCGCAGGCAATCTTTCCGCAACAGGCCAATGGCAGCCTGATCGAGAAGGATGGAACGGTCATCGGCTCTGAACTGATCGGCCAGAATTTTGCCAGTGACCGTTATTTCCACGGTCGCCCATCTGCCGCAGGCAAGGATGGCTACGATGCATCCAGTTCCGGCGGCTCCAATCTCGGCCCGACCAATCCCGCCTTGGTCGAGCGGATCAAGAGCGAGGCGGAATCGTTAAAACAGTCAGCGCCTGCCGCCTCGATCCCTATCGATCTCGTGACCACTTCGGCCAGCGGTCTCGACCCGCATATTTCGCCGGAAGCAGCCTTTTATCAGATACCGCGTGTCGCCAAGGCGCGGGGTATCAGCGAAGCCACGCTGCGCGGCATTGTGGAGCAGCAGGTGGAAGACCGAAAACTCGGCTTTCTCGGCGAAGCTGTGGTCAATGTCCTGAAACTCAATCTAGTTCTGGACAGAACCGCAGCAAAATGAGGTAGATTGCGGGTGGCGCTCATGTCGCCGCCCGCTTCGCAGGAGCATTATCATTGATGTCGGACGACATTCGCGCTGACAACACACGGCCCTCTCCCGATGCCCTGCTCGAACAGGCGGAGCGCGAAACGCGTGGCCGCCTGAAGATATTTCTGGGCGCAGCACCCGGTGTCGGCAAAACCTATGAAATGCTGATGTCCGGCAGGGCGCGCAAGGCCGATGGCGTTGATATCGTTATCGGCGTTGTCGAAACCCATGGCCGCCGCGACACCGAAGCACTGGTCGATGGGCTGGAAATCATTCCGCGCGCCCGCGTCGCCTATCATGGCCATGAACTGGAAGAGATGGACATTGACGCCGTGCTGGCGCGCCGTCCGCAGCTGGTTCTGGTGGATGAACTCGCCCACAGCAATGCGCCCGGAAGCCGACACCCCAAGCGCTATCAGGATGTGGAGGAAATCCTCGCGCAAGGGATAGACGTCTATACCACGCTCAACATTCAACACGTCGAAAGCCTGAATGATGTGGTGGCGCAGATCACGCGCATTCGCGTTCGTGAGACCGTGCCGGACAGCATTATCGACCGCGCCGACGATATAGAGCTGATCGACCTGACGCCGGGCGACCTCATCAAACGGCTCAATGAAGGCAAGGTCTATCTTCCAAAGACCGCGAAGCGCGCAATTCCGCAACTATTTCTCGCCCGGCAATCTGACGGCGCTCCGCGAGCTGGCACTGCGGCGCACTGCGCAGCGGGTGGACGAACAGCTTCTCACCCATATGCGCGCCCATGCTATTGAGGGTCCGTGGGCTGCCGGCGACCGTATTCTTGTTGCCGTGGATGAAAGACCGCGTAGCGCGTCTCTCGTGCGCTATGCGCGCCGTCTTGCCGACCGGCTGCGCGCGCCATGGGCGGTCATTTACATTGAAACACCCCGCTCGGCCACCATGTCGGAGGATGAAAAAGACCGGCTGTCGGCAACCATGCGCCTTGCCGAACAGTTGGGCGGCGAACCGATCATCATTCCCGGCCAGTCGGTGGCCGAAGACATTATCCGCTATGCCAGCACGCATAATTTCACGCAGGTTGTCGTCGGCAAATCGGCCAAGCCGCGCTGGCGTGAAATCATCGAAGGTTCGGTCGGGCACGATCTGATCCGCCGGGCAGGCGCCATCGATGTTCACATCACCGCTGGCATTGATCAGGAGGCGGCAAATGCTGCCCGCAAGGTCAAGACCGCCGCGCCAACCGCGAGCCTGCAACTCCTGCCCTATGTGATTGGCATGGCGGTCATCACGGCGGCGCTCGCCGTCGGGCTGCTGCTCGACCAGTTTCTCGACGTGCGCAGCATAGCGCTGGTCTTCGTGGTCGGCGTTCTCGGCGTTGCAGTAACGCTTGGCCTGTGGCCAGCGCTGTTTGTGTCCGTCATCAGCGCTTTCGCCTATAATTTCTTCTTTCTCCTGCCGCTTTACACCCTGTCCATTGCGGACCCGGAAAGCGTGGTCGCCCTCGTCTTCTTCCTGCTCGTCAGTTTCGTGGCCAGCAATCTGGCAAGCCGCGTGCAGCGTCAGGCGGCATCGGCGCGCCAGCGCGCGCGCATGACGGAGGATCTCTATCTTTTCAGCAAAAAGCTCGCGGGCACCGGTTCGCTGGACGATGTCCTTTGGGCAACGGCGTTCCAGATCGCGTCCATGCTGAAGGTGCGAGCCGTCATCCTGCTGCCGGAACGCGAAAGCATCGCGGTGCGCGCCGGATATCCGCCGGACGACACGCTCGACGATGCCGATATCGCCGCTGCCCATTGGGCATGGGAGCACAATCTGCCCGCAGGACGTGGTGCGGATACGCTGCCCGGCGCGCGCCGCCTTTACTTGCCACTGCGCACGGCGCGAACCTCGGTCGGCGTTATCGGTCTCGACAATGACCGGCAGGGACCGATACTCACGCCAGAGCAGCAGAGACTGTTCGAAGCGCTGGCCGATCAGGCCGCCATCGCCATCGAGCGCGTGCAACTGGTGGAGGATGTCGAGCGGGCGAAGCTTGCTGCGGAAACCGACAAGTTGCGCTCCGCACTTCTCACTTCGATTTCGCACGACCTCAAGACCCCGCTCGCGGCCATCATGGGTGCGGCCACCACATTGCGTGAATATCACGGCTCTTTGCCCGCTGAAGATCAGGCCGATCTTTATCAGACCATCGTGGATCAGTCGGAACGTCTCAACCGCTTCATCGCCAATCTTCTGGACATGACCCGGATTGAAGCAGGCGCGATGGAGCCGAACCTTTCCCCGCATTATATCGGCGATATTGTCGGCGCTGCCCTGCACCGCGCCGCCAAAATTCTTGTGCGCCATGCGGTGCGCGTATCAGTACCCGCCGATCTGCCGATGCTCCGGCTGGATGCGGTGCTGTTTGAACAGGTTCTGTTCAATCTTCTCGACAATGCCGCGAAATATGCGCCGGACGCCTCTGAAATTACCATCGAAGCCCATATCAGCGGCACGCGGCTTATTCTGGAAATTGCCGATCAGGGGCCGGGCATCCCCGCCGACGACACGGAACGGATTTTCGACAGCTTCTATCGCGTTCGCAAGGGTGATCACGTACAAGCGGGTACAGGCCTTGGCCTTTCTATCGCGCGCGGTTTTGTCGAAGCGATGGGCGGCACCTTATCCGCCCGCAATCGCGGCCACAGCAGTGCGGGCGCGGTCTTCGTCATATCCCTGCCGCTTCCATCCGGCGACGCTGAAACGGAAACAACGCAATGAATATGCAAAGCGTCAAAGTGCTGATCGTCGATGACGAACCGCCGATCCGCAAACTTCTGCGCGTCGGGCTGACCACCGAGGGTTACACGACCGTTGAAGCCGCCAATGCTACCGAAGCGATCGAAAAGATTGAGGCAGAAAGTCCAGACCTGGTACTGCTCGACCTCGGCCTGCCGGATATGGACGGGCACCGGCTCCTGCTGCAATGGCGACAGGAAGGGCGCAGCCTGCCCATCCTCATTCTTTCGAGCCGCACCGACGAAGTGGGCATTGTGAAAGCTCTCGAACTCGGCGCCGACGATTATGTGACCAAGCCCTTCGGTATGCGCGAACTTGCGGCACGCATGCGCGTTGCGCTCCGCCACAAGCTGCAACAGCAAGGCGAAAAGCCGATTTTCCAGAGCGGTGGTCTTTCGGTCGATCTGGTGCGGCGCATCGTCAGGGTCGATGGCAACGACATCAAGCTTTCGCCCAAAGAATACGATATTCTGCGCCTTCTGGTGCAGCATGCGGGCAAGGTTTTGACGCATCAATTTATTCTGAATTACGTCTGGGGTCCGGCGGCAGACGTGCAATATTTGCGCATCTATGTGCGCCAGCTTCGTCACAAGATCGAAGCCCTGCCCGACCAGCCGCAATATATTCTCACCGAAACCGGTGTTGGCTATCGCCTGCGTGAAGCGGACGCCCTATAATCAGAAAGACGCTGAGAAAACCGGTAACGGAGGTATTCGATGGTCGAGCTGACGAACAATCTGGAGAATCTGGAATTCATTATATCAAAGGCGCGCGAATATGACGTGCAAGTGCCTGCGGTGGACGAGGATTCCGGCTCCAATCCCGGCGACGACAGGGATGTCGATATTCTCGATGCGTCAATTGACAACCCAACCCGGAAAGAGCTTTTCGCCGCCATCCGCTCGCTGAACGAAGATCAGCGTATCGAATTGCTCGCCTTGATGTGGGTGGGGCGCGGCGATTTCTCGGCAGAGGAATGGGACGACGCGCTATCCACCGCAAGCGAACGCCATAATGGGCGCGAGGCAAAATACCTGATCGGAACACCGCTTCTGGGCGATTATATCGAGGAAGGCCTTGTGTCGCTCGGCATCGATGTCGAAGCCTACGATAATGAATAAGAAAAATTGATGGTTCCATCCGTCCTTCTGTTTTGACGCTGCCATATCCGGGCATTAGAGTTGCCCGCAAATGTAACCGGTTCGATCTGGATCCGCTTGCAGAACAACATATGGGAATTCAAAAACGACGGAGGAAAGCGCCATGCTTCAGAAGAACCTGGTTCAGAAAACGGATTTTTATATCGACGGCGCCTGGCGGGCTCCAATCGACGCCAAGAGCATCGAAGTCGTCAATCCGGCCAATGAAAAGCCCTATGCGGTGATCTCTGGCGGTTCGGCTGCCGATATCGATCTCGCGGTTGCGGCAGCGCGCAAAGCCTTCCCTGCATGGGCCGAAACGCCCGCGAAGGAGCGTATCGCCTATATCCGCCGTATTGCTGAAATCTACGATTCCCGCATGGATGAAATGGCCAAGGCCATTTCGCACGAAATGGGGGCGCCGATCACGCTTGCGCGTGAATCGCAGGCTGCCGTTGGCGTGTCGCATATCAAGGCTTTTGTCGCTGCCTTCGAGAGTTTCGAGTTCGAAGAAATTCTTTCTCCGAAATTTCCAAACCAGACCATCGTGCACGAACCGATCGGCGTTTGCGGGCTGATCACCCCGTGGAACTGGCCGATGAACCAGATTGCGCTGAAGGTCATTCCCGCGATTGCGGTTGGCTGCACGGTCGTGCTCAAGCCGTCCGAAATCGCACCGATGTCGGCGATGCTGTTTGCGGAATTCGTCGATGCAGCCGGTCTGCCGAAGGGCGTGTTCAACCTCGTCAATGGCGAAGGTCCGGTGGTCGGCGAAGCGCTGTCGCAGCACCCGGATGTGGACATGATGTCCTTCACCGGCTCGACGCGCGCAGGCACGGCGGTTTCCCGCGCCGCAGCGGCAACCGTCAAGCGCGTTTCGCTGGAACTCGGCGGCAAGTCGCCGAACATCGTCTTTGCCGATAGCGATCTGGAAAAGACCATCGAGCGCAGCCTTGCCCATTGCTTCGAGAATACCGGCCAGTCCTGCAATGCGCCGACGCGCATGCTGGTTGAGCGCTCGGTCTATGACAAGGCCGTCGAACTCGCGAAGAAGGTCACCGAAGGCACTAAGGTTGGCGATCCTGCGGAAGAAGGCGATCATATCGGGCCACTTTCCTCGTCGATTCAGTTCGAAAAGGTCCAAAAGCTGATCCAGAAAGGCATCGATGAAGGCGCACGCCTCGTTGCCGGCGGCACTGGCCGCCCGGATGGCTTCACCGAAGGCGACTTCGTCAAGCCGACCGTCTTCGCCGATGTGAACAACGACATGACCATCGCCCGCGAAGAAATCTTCGGACCAGTGCTGGCCATGATCCCGTTTGAAACGGAAGAAGAAGCTATCGCCATCGCCAACGATACGCCTTACGGTCTGGCCGCCTATATCCAGACCGGCAGCCCGGAACGCGCCAAGCGCGTTGCGCGCAAGCTTCGCGCAGGCATGATCCAGATCAACGGCACGTCCCGCGCTCCGGGCAGCCCGTTCGGCGGATACAAGCAGTCGGGCAACGGTCGCGAAGGCGGCAAATGGGGCCTCGAAGACTTCATGGAAGTGAAGCTGATCAGCGGTTGATCTCAACCAGCAGATGTTAAACATGAAAAAGCGCCGCTAAACGGCGCTTTTTTTCCTTTATAAAAGTTCACTCTCGAAATCGAGACCGTTCAGGCAACCGGCGTGGATGGGAACAGCGCCTGCAAGGCATCGTAGGATGCCAGCACGGTTTCCATCTGCGCGGTATGGCCCTTGACGAAAGCATCACCATAGACCGTTTCGTCCGGATATTCGGTGATGAGCGTCATTGGCACCGTATGTCGGTCATCGACGCCGACAAGGCACGGAAATCCGTTGATGATGCGGAAACCCGTTTCGCCTGCATGCTGCTCGAAAAGCCTGATCTGGGCGTTGTTATAAGCGACCAGCCCGTCAATCGCGGCCAGATGTTTCGTTACGCGGTCGATCAGTTCCTCTGCGTGCCTCTCCCATGAGGCATGGTGGCGGATGATCAGGAAAAAGCCTTTCGGCAGCGTCCACATGGCAAAGGAACGCGGCACATAGCCTGAGAGCGGGCGCGTCCATTCATGCGACGGATAACCATGCAGGTTGACGTGCAGTTTCGCATCCGTCAGCCTTTCAGCCTCGACACGAATGGCCTTTTCGTAGAGCCCCTCGCCGCTGCGATATTCCAGATCATCACCCAGCGCCGTATAGCGCGCCGCATGATGTATGTGGTGCGGCTGCAGTGCGCAAAGCCGCTTGTGTATCTCGTATCCATCCGGGTTTTCCTGCGGGGAGATCGTGAAATGCGCGCCTTCGCGCGTGACAAGCCGATTGGCCGCACGCAACGCGCCGACAACGCCCGTCGTTTCATTGGCATGCTGACCGGCGCTGATCATCATCGCGGCATCGCTGCCCTTGCGATAGGTCGCGCGCACCGCTCTGCCCGAACGGGTTTTTGCCTCGAACGGCTCACCGCCCAGACGGGCGAGTTCACGGCGGATCTGATCGGCGGAAAGCGGCGCTTGCGCCGTCTCCAGCACCTGTTCTGCCGTCAGCGCGTCATCGGTGGAAAGCGGTCTCGTTTCCACTCTGACCGACGGCTCGGCATCGCGAAAGCAGACTTCTGGCACAATCTGGCCCGGTTGCAACCCACGATCACCCACTGGACGACTGGACTTTTTTTGAAATACTTCAAGCAGCGAGAAATAGATATCCTCGTGCATGGCTTCGGTGAGGCTCAGCGTTTCCTCATCGTAAGGCAGGCGACGGTCGGTGATGGGCAAGCTGACCGTAATGTTCAGTTCATCGAAATAAGGTTCGCCACGCTTCCAGTCATGGGCCGCGATGGTCGAAACCGTGTCATGAAAGAGCTTTTCATAGGATGTTTCATAGCGCGCGCTTTCAGTCTTGCCGCCTTGCGTGACCGTCAGCCAGCCGGTTGGCGAGACCAGCGTTTCGCCGATGAAATCCACATGCACGCGGTTCGGGGCAAAAACCCGGTGCTTCTCGCTATGACCATCGGTAAAGGTCAGATCGACTTCATAATGAAAATCGTCTTTGTCCGAAGCTGCAAAAGCCACCTCCGCCTCCGGCAGCAGCACTGACAAAGGATAGGTTTCGAGCAGGAAACGGTTCTGCACGCAGGCTTCGTGGCGTGGATAGCGGATCGCAGCCGACTTCAGCGCCGCGCCATCGACTTCTTCCAGAAAGAAATGCAGGAGCGGCTTGTAAGCCGAGCGCAGGCGCGCCTCGACGCCTGCTTCGCGCAGCTTCGTTTCCGCTGCAAAGCGGCTCGGCTGGTCATCGAACAGCCAGGCTTCCACCTTCGCGTCGCGCATTTCCGGTTTCAGAAAATGATCGACAAGCGCATGAACGGTACGCGGATAGGTTTTCTCAAAAAGCACGCTCATCGGGAAGTCCTGCCAATGGGATCAAAGCGGGGTCAAGGCTGTCGCGCAGCCAGTCGCCAAGAAGATTTTGGAATATACCCCGAAAAGGGTGAAACGGTTTTCGGGATGTGCGTATAAACAAATACTGAGAGCGCGTCACCCTAATAGGATAAATGCGACCCGCTTTATAACTTGTGTGAGGGAGCCAGCGATGAGCGGAACGGGACGCGGAGTATGGGATTTCTGGATCGACCGCGGCGGTACGTTTACGGACGTCATCGGGCGGGATCCGCAGGGCCAGCTCCATGCACGCAAGGTTCTCTCCGAAAACCCGTCTGCCTATAAGGATGCCGCCGTTCACGGCATTCGCCTGCATCTGGGCCTGAACTCCGGTGAAACGATTCCCGCCGGTGCCATCGGCGAAGTTCGCATGGGCACGACGGTCGCCACCAATGCGCTTCTGGAGCGCAAGGGCGAGCGGCTGGCCCTTGTTACCACAAGGGGTTTCCGTGATGCGCTGCGCATTGGCTATCAGGAACGCAAGAACATCTTCGCGACCGAAATCATCAAGCCGGAAGCGCTTTATGAAAAGGTCGTGGAACTGAATGAGCGCGTTCAGGCGGATGGCACGGTTGAAACGGCTCTCGATCCCTCCGAGGCCGAAGCCGTACTGGTTGCGCTGAAGGAACAGGGCTACAAATCCGTCGCCATCGCGCTCATGCATGCTTTTAAGTTTCCCTCACATGAGGCTGAAATTGCTCGCATTGCGCGCGGTCTCGACTTCGAGCAGGTCTCCGTTAGCCACGAGGTTTCGCCGCTGATCAAGCTGGTCGGTCGTGGCGACACTACAGTCGTCGATGCCTATCTGTCGCCGGTTCTTCGCCGTTACGTTGCGCAGGTTTCCAATGAGCTGGATGTCGAGCGCACCGGCGCGCGCGTCATGTTCATGATGTCGTCGGGTGGTCTCACGGCCGCTGATCTGTTTCAGGGCAAGGATGCAATCCTGTCCGGCCCGGCTGGTGGCGTTGTCGGCCTCGCCCGAACCGGCGAAACGGCAGGCTTTCCGAAAGTCATCGGCTTTGACATGGGCGGCACCTCCACGGACGTCGCGCATTTCGATGGCGAATATGAACGCGCTTTCGAAACGGAAGTGGCTGGCGTGCGCGTGCGGGCACCGATGATGCTGATCCACACCGTTGCCGCAGGCGGCGGCTCGATCCTGCATTATGACGCCGGACGTTTCCGCGTCGGCCCGGATTCGGCGGGCGCCAATCCCGGTCCGGCCTGCTATCGCAACGGTGGACCGCTCGCCGTCACCGATGCCAATGTCATGCTGGGCAAGCTTCTGCCGGAATTTTTCCCGGCAATCTTTGGCCCGGACCAGAACCAGACGCTCGATGTGGAGCGGGTGCGGGAACTTTTCTCCGCGCTCGCAGCCGAAATTGGCGATGGTCGCTCGCCGGAAGCCGTTGCCGATGGATTCATCCGCATTGCAGTGGCCAATATGGTCGAGGCCATCAAGAAAATTTCCGTCCAGCGCGGCTATGACGTGACGCGCTATGCGCTCAACTGCTTTGGCGGTGCGGGTGGCCAGCACGCCTGTCTCGTTGCCGATGCGCTTGGCATGAAGAATATTCTCCTCCATCCAATGTCCGGTCTGCTGTCCGCCTATGGCATGGGTCTGGCCGATATTCGCGCCACCCGTCAAAAGGCGCTCGGCGTCGCGCTCGATCCGGCAGCGCCTTCAGCCCTGAAAGAACTGGGTGAAGAACTGGCGCAGGAATGCGTGGCCGAACTTCTGGCTCAAGGCATAGAAGCCGCAGCCGTGCAGCGTCATCTGCGCGCCCACATCCGCTATGCGGGCACCGACACCGTGCTCTCCGTTGAAGCCACCTTCCCTGCTAAGGACAATGCCGACCGCCTTCGCGCCGAGTTCGAGGCGGCCCATAAGCGCCGTTTCGGCTTCATTGCGGAGAACAAGGCTCTCGTTATCGACGCGGTGGAAGTCGAAGCCGTGGGTGGTGGCGCAGGCGAAACCGAAAGCGCCCAATCGCTCGACAGCGATCTGGAAGCTGCAACCGCCAAGCGGACCCGCTTCTTCTCGCAGGGCGAGTTGCACGACGCGGGCGTTGTCTTGCGCGAGCAGATGCAACGCGGCCAGACTGTCACCGGCCCGGCGATCATCATCGAGAAAAACCAGACTATCGTTATCGAAGATGGCTGGCAGGCCCGCCTGACTGCGCATGACCACGTCGTGCTGACGCGCATCAAGGCGCTGCCTGCGCGCACGGCCATCGGCACCGAAGCCGACCCGGTCATGCTGGAGATTTTCAACAATCTCTTCATGTCCATTGCTGAGCAGATGGGCGTTACGCTTCAAAACACTGCCTATTCGGTCAATATCAAGGAGCGTCTCGACTTTTCCTGTGCGGTTTTCGACGCGGCAGGCAATCTTGTCGCCAATGCGCCGCATATGCCGGTGCATCTCGGTTCCATGGATGCGTCGGTCGCCACCGCCATCCGCGAAAACAGCGACATCAAGCCGGGCGATGTGTTCCTCATCAACGCACCTTATAATGGCGGCACCCATCTGCCCGACCTCACCGTCTGCACGCCGGTTTTCGACGACGACAATCGTGAAATCCGCTTCTGGGTGGCAAGCCGTGGGCACCATGCGGATATTGGCGGCATTGCGCCGGGTTCCATGTCGCCGCTTGCGGTCAATATCGAGCAGGAAGGCGTCTATATCGACAATTTCAAGCTGGTCGATCGCGGCACCTTCCGCGAAGAGGCGCTTGCCGCTCTGCTGACTGGCGCGACCTACCCTGTCCGTAACCTGACGCAGAACGTCAACGACCTGAAGGCGCAGATCGCGGCCAACGAAAAGGGCGTGACCGAGCTGAAAAAGATGATCGGCCTATTCGGCGAGCATGTCGTGAAAGCCTATATGGGCCACGTTCAGGACAATGCCGCCGAAAGCGTGCGCCGCGTACTCGACAAGCTGCCGGACGGCCATTTCACCTATGAGATGGACCAGGGCTGCCAAATCGAGGTGCGCGTCACCATCGACAAGGAAAAGCGCGAAGCGACGGTCGATTTCACCGGCACGTCGGAACAGCGTTCCGACAATTTCAATGCGCCAGAGCCCGTCACCCGCGCGGCTGTGCTTTATGTCTTCCGCGTGCTGGTTGAGGGCGACATTCCGATGAATGCGGGCTGCCTGCGACCGATCAGGATCATTGTGCCGGAAGGCTCGATGCTCTCTCCGCAATATCCAGCGGCGGTCGTGGCGGGCAATGTCGAAGTCAGTCAGGCTGTCACCAACTGCCTGTTCGGCGCGACCAAGGCGATGGCCGCAGCGCAGGGCACGATGAACAATCTAACTTTCGGCAATGATGAATATCAGTATTACGAAACCATCTGTTCCGGCGCGCCCGCCGGTCCCGGTTTCAACGGTGCCAATGCTGTGCACACCCACATGACCAATTCGCGCCTGACCGACCCGGAAATTCTGGAAACCCGCTTCCCCGTCTTGCTGGAAGACTTCCATATTCGAAAGGACTCCGGCGGCAGGGGCAAATGGCACGCGGGCGACGGCACCAGGCGCACGATCCGCGCGCTGAAAACGCTGGAATTTGCCATTCTTTCCGGTCATCGCCGGGTGGCGCCTTTCGGTCTGGAAGGCGGCGAAGCTGGCCAGACCGGCCGTAATGAAGTGCGTCGCAAGGACGGGTCCATCGACGTATTAGGAAATTGCGACCAGACTGTTCTGGAAGCAGGTGAAGCCTTCACCGTCATCACGCCGACTGGTGGCGGATACGGCAAGCCTGAATAACCGAGATGAATATTAACAAAGCACAACGCCGCCAGCTCATGTCTGGCGGCGTTGTGCATTCAACCGGGATAAAACCGGGCAAAATCAATGCGTGCCGACGCATTTGCGAACGGTTTTTCCACCCTTTCGGTCCACCCCGAAAAATGTTAGAATTATTCACCAAAATTCGATCTATAATTAGGATTCAATCCTAATAATTGCGTCTTTACCGTCGTTTTGGACGCATCTTTAGAATTAAATTTCTGCGATCAATAGAACATCAACCAGTTCACGGATACCGAAAATGAAATTCGCTCAGATCATCGCTACCGCAGGCATCATTCAGGCAGCTCTCTTCACCGGCGCAATGGCCGGAGAAAATCTCGACGCCATCAAGTCGGCGGGCGTTCTGAAGATCGGCACGGAAGGCACCTATGCGCCTTTCACCTATCACGACAAGGAAAACAAGCTCGTCGGCTTCGACGTGGAAATCGGTGAAGCCGTGGCTGCCAAGCTCGGCGTGAAGCCGGAATTCATCGAAGGCAAGTGGGACGGCCTTATCGCCGGTCTCGACGTCAATCGTTATGATGCCGTCATCAATCAGGTTGGCATCACCGAAGAGCGCAAGAAGAAGTTCAACTTCTCCAACCCTTACATCGTTTCCAAGGTTGTTCTGATCGTCAACGACAAGAACGACACGATCAAGGACTTTGCCGATCTGAAGGGCAAGAAGTCGGCACAGTCGCTGACCAGCAACTACGGCAAGCTCGCCAAGGAAGCCGGCGCGGAACTTGTGGCGACCGATGGTTTCGACCAGTCGATCCAGCTCGTGCTGACGGGCCGCGCCGATGCGACGCTCAATGACAGCCTATCCTTCCTTGACTTCAAGAAGCAGCAGCCGAAGGCTCCGGTCAAGATCGCCGCAGAGAAGGAAAATGCTGACGCTTCGGGCATCATCGTTCGCAAGGGCGACGACGACCTCGTCGCAGCCATCAACAAGGCGCTGGACGATATCAAGGCCGATGGCACCTACGACAAGATTGCGCAGAAATATTTCGGTCAGGACGTTTCCAAGTAAGCTTCCGGATACATAAACGATGAAGCCGGAATTCATTTCCGGCTTCTTTTATTGTGTAGTAGAAAATTATTCCCACTGAATTTCAGAGATCGTTTTCCACAAACAGTATAAGATGAATGAGAGTGCCTTGCCGGTGCCTGATCATCTCGATTTGAACCGACACTGCTTTGCGTGCGAAGGAGCAGACCTAAGTGCCTGATTGGCTACAACTCATGATCGAGTCGCTCCCGACCCTTCTCTGGGCGGGGCTGATCTTCACAATTCCACTGACATTGCTGTCCTTCGTTTTTGGTTTGGCGCTGGCGCTTCTGACGGCCCTCGTCCGGCTTTTCGCGCCGGTCTGGCTCTCATCAATTGCTCGCTTCTATGTCTGGATATTCCGTGGCACGCCGCTACTGGTGCAGCTTTTCGTGATCTTCTATGGCTTACCGAGCATTGGCATTTATCTCGATGCGTTCCCGGCAGCCCTCATTGGCTTCACGTTGAATGTCGGTGCCTATAGTTCGGAAATTATCCGCGCGGTCATCTCGTCCGTGCCCAAGGGCCAATGGGAAGCCGCCTATTCCATTGGCATGAGCTGGCGTCAGGCGCTGACCCGCACCGTGTTGCCGCAGGCGACGAGAATCGCTGTGCCGCCGCTTTCCAACACGTTCATTTCGCTTGTGAAAGATACCTCGCTCGCCGCCGCCATCACCGTGCCGGAGCTTTTCCAGTCGGCACAGCGCATCGTCGCTACAACCTACGAACCGCTGATCCTCTATATCGAGGCCGCGCTGATCTATCTGGCGCTGAGTTCGGTTCTGTCTGCCCTTCAGGTACGGCTTGAACGACGCTTCGGGCGCTATGGCGGCACGCTGGAGACAAACGCATGATCGAGCTGAAACACATCGTCAAGCGTTTCGACGACGCTGTTATCCTCAACGACATCAATGTCACGATCTCTGAAGGCTCGGTGACGGCCCTTGTCGGCCCATCAGGTGGCGGCAAGAGTACGCTTCTGCGCTGCATCAACCTGCTGGAAGTACCGACATCCGGCACGTTGTCGCTCGGCGGACAGACGCTGACTTTCGAGCCGGGGCGCAAGCCAAGCTGGCAGGCCATTCAGTCCATTCGCCGCCAGACCGGCATGGTGTTTCAGAATTTCCAGCTGTTTCCGCATCAGACCGCGATCCAGAATGTCATGGAAAGCCTCGTCACCGTGCTGAAATGGCCGAAAGCCAGGGCCCGCGAACGCGCGATGGAACTGTTGCAGAAAGTGGGCATGGCCCATAAGGCCGACGCCTGGCCATCGACCTTGTCCGGTGGGCAGCAGCAGCGCATCGCGATTGCCCGTGCGCTGGCGCCTTCGCCACGCGTGCTGCTATGCGACGAACCCACTTCGGCGCTCGATCCTGAACTTGCCTCGGAAGTGGTGGATGTGCTGAGCAAACTTGCCAAGGAAGGCACGACGATGATGATTGCCACCCACGATCTGCGCCTCGCCTCGAAGATTTCGCAGAATGTGGTGTTTCTGGAATCGGGCAATATTGTCGAGACCGGCTCTGCGCATGAAGTTTTCACGCGCCCATCCCGCGAGCGTACCAAGCAGTTTGTCGCAACCATCAACGCCGCGCACACTTACGACATCTGACCGGACATTTTGCTTTCAAAAGAGGGCTTTCGTGTTTGCGAAGGCCCTCTCATTTTTCGCCTTGGCGCAATTCATTCGTTCTTTTCAAAATTTTCCGCCGAGTCTCACCGGCCTGCCCCTTGGTAAAAGAGGAAACCGCTGTTACATTAAGGGCAACGTAATAATTGAAGTGTCCAGCTTGCGTCCTGACGGTTCGCGCGGCGCTTATAAGGATCAGTACCTTGAAAAACCCCGAGGAGCGCCCCGTAGAAAAGGCGCATCAAGGGGCGTCCGGCGGACAATCGGGAAATGCTCAAGCCCGGAGTCCGTCCCACAACGGCAAGCGCAAAGCGCGCAAGGAAGAAGCCGTTGCAGAAGCGGGCAATGCGCGTAGCGCACCCGATTCAGGATGCCCAAAGCCGCAAAGTGAAGCGGACGACAAGGGTTCCGGCAGCCAGCGGAAGCGTGCGCGCCGTCGTCACCGTGGCAAAGCGGGACGGCGATCGGAAGCAGCTGTTGCACAGAAAGCTGCGGAAGAAGCCGCGCATCAGGAAGCCAAGTCTCCCGGCAAAATTTCAGATCGTCGCCGACGCGCCCGCAAGAAGAAGCAGGCGCAGCAGCAGACGAATGCCGCGCCGCGGGCCGCTGAACACACCGCCAAGCAAGGCCACGAAACCCCGCGCCGTGACAACCATGCGCAGGCATCGTCTCAAGCCAAGCGCAAGAACGGCACGGCACAGCCTCCACGGCACTACCACGCCGAAGCGCCGCTTTATGCCGCGCTCGACCTTGGCACCAACAATTGCCGCCTGCTGGTTGCATCGCCGACCCGGCCGGGACAGTTTCGCGTTGTGGATGCTTTTTCGCGGATCGTGCGCCTCGGCGAAGGCTTGAGCGCGACTGGCAGACTGAGCGACAACGCCATGCTGCGCGCCATTGAAGCGCTCAAGATTTGCCGCGACAAGCTGGCGGGCAAGAAAATTCGCCGTTCGCGTCTGATTGCGACGGAGGCTTGCCGCGCGGCTTCCAACGGCGAAGAGTTTCTGGAGCGTGTCCGCGAGGAAACCGGACTTGAACTGGAAATCGTCGATCGCCAGACCGAGGCGCGTCTGGCCGTTTCGGGCTGCGGAACGCTGGTGGCGCGCGAAACGGAAGCCGTGGTGCTGTTCGATATTGGCGGCGGTTCATCCGAAATCGCGCTGATCGACGTTTCACAACGCCGTTCGCCGCGTCTTGCCGAACACATCATGGCATGGACGTCGCTGCCCGTTGGGGTCGTGACCCTTGCCGAGCGTTTCGGTGGGCGCAATGTCACGCAGGAAAGTTTCGAGGCGATGGTCGGTCATGTGACCGAGCTTCTGTCCAGCTTTGCCGAACGGCACTGCTTGGGCCAACTGGCTTCAAGCCCGCGTTTCCATTTGCTCGGCACATCCGGTACGGTGACCACACTGGCGGGTATTCATCTCGGTCTCGAACGCTATGATCGTCGCCGCGTCGATGGCATGTGGATGGGCTCGGAAGATGTGACGCAGATGACGAGCCGCCTCCTCTCCTGGGATTTCGAGGCGCGGGTGGCAAATCCATGCATCGGTGCGGACAGGGCCGATCTGGTTCTTGCAGGCTGCGCCATTCTCGATGCCATCCGCAAGGTTTGGCCGAGTGAAAAACTTCTGGTGGCGGATCGCGGTTTGCGTGAAGGCATCCTGACCGAACTGATGTCGCGCGACGGCGCATGGCGGCACAATCGTGCGCAATTGCGCCAATAAATGCGCTGTTGGCGCTAGAACAGGCAACTGAAAATGAGCAAAGCAGGCGGAAACAAGGGCGGCACGAAGACGGGCGCCAAAACTGGTGGGCGTGGTGGTGCGGGCACCAGCAATCTGCACGTGCGCGTGAAGAAAAAGGCAGGCACGATCAAGGAATCCTCGCGTCGCTGGCTGCTGCGTCACCTGAACGACCCCTATGTGCACAAGTCCAAGCAGGATGGCTATCGTTCGCGCGCGGCCTATAAGCTGATCGAAATCAACGACCGCTATGACCTGCTCAAGAAGGGGCAGAAGATCATCGATCTTGGCGCAGCACCGGGCGGCTGGTCGCAGATTGCGGCCAAGATCGTCGGCTCCACCGATGAAGACCCGCATGTTGTCGGCATCGACTATCTGCATGTCGATCCGCTGCCGGGCGTTATCCTTCTGGAAATGGACTTTCTCGACGATGAAGCACCCCAGAAGCTGATGGAAGCGCTTGGCGACAAGCCAGATCTCGTCATTTCCGATATGGCGGCACCTACCACCGGTCACCGTCGCACCGACCATCTGCGCACGGTGCATCTGTGTGAAGTGGCGGCTGATTTTGCGGTCTCGGTGCTCAAGCCCGGCGGCCACTTCCTGACCAAGACATTTCAGGGCGGCACGGAAAACGAGCTCCTGGCCATGCTGAAGCAGAAATTCCGCTCCGTGCATCACGTCAAACCGCCCGCATCGCGCGCGGAATCGGTGGAGCTTTATCTGCTCGCACGGGATTTTAAAGGCTGATTTTCAAACGAAATCGCAAAGTCACGACAGGGGCCCCACGGCCCCTTTTATTTACCCGCCGACGAGTTTGCCGCTTCGACTACAGCACGCTCAGTGCTCTTCGGTTTAACGACAGTCGGCCCGGCCAATTCGTGACCGGCATCGGGCGAAAGCCGCGCGAACCAGAAGAATGCCACTGCGGAGACCAAAGCCACCACGATAAAGCCGACGTGGAAATCGACCAAAGCAAGCGGCGCACCGCGCAAGCCACTGCTGATTTCCAGAACGCCGCCGGCAAGCGCAACGCCAATCGCTAGCGAAACCTGCTGTGCAACAGCGGTCATCGGCGTGGCCTGACTGGTCTTCTCATCCGGAATTTCCGCATAGGCCAGCGCATTGACGCCGGTAAAGAACAGGGAGCGCGCAAAGCCGCCGACCAGCAGGAAGCCGAGAATGAACCAGATCGGCGTTGCAGGCGTGAACAGGCTGTTTACCGCGATGAAGCCCGCCGAAATGATCGAGCCCGCCATCAAGGCGCGCCGGAAACCGATCCGAGCGAAAATCCGTTTTGCACCGAACTTCATGCTGATAGCGCCGATGGCTGACACGAAGGTTATCATGCCCGACTGGAACGGAGAGAACCCGAAGCCGAGCTGGAACATCAGCGGCAGCAGAAACGGAATTGCGCCAATGCCAAAGCGGAAAATACTGCCGCCGAACACTGCCGAACGGAAAACCTGATTGTCGAACAGCCGCAGATCGAGCAGCGGATCGGCGCTGCGCCGCGCATGGCCGATGTAAAGCACCGAGCAGATCAGACCGACAGCCAGAGTGACCAAGCCAACGGCGGGCGGCAACGCCGGAAGGCTGACCACTGAGAGGCCGAAGACCACACCAGACATGGCGATGCCGGAAAGAACGAAACCCGGCCAGTCGAGACGCTTGACGATGCGCTCGTCATTATCGGGCAGGAAGCGCGTTGCAAACCAGATACCGACAGCGCCGATGGGTACATTGATCAGGAATATCCAGTGCCAGGTGAGAAAGGTCGTGATGAAGCCGCCAACCGGCGGACCAACCAACGGGCCGACCATGGCCGGGATCGTCAGCCACGCCATGGCGGAGACAAGCTCACTGCGCGGTGTGGAGCGAATAAGCACAAGACGCCCCACCGGCGTCATCATCGCGCCGCCCATGCCCTGCAAGAAGCGCGCAACCACGAAGGCGGTCAGCGAGTTTGCTGCTGCACAGGCAATCGAACCGACGACGAAGACGGCAATGGCCGCGCGAAAGACATTTTTGGCGCCAAACCGATCGGCCATCCAGCCGCTGACTGGGATGAACACCGCGAGCGCGACGAGATAGGCCGTCAGCGCCAGCTTGAGCGCAATCGGGCTGGTGCCGATATCTGCGGCAATTGCTGGCAAAGATGTCGAGATGACATTCGAATCCATCTGCTCCATGAAAAGAGCAATAGCCAGCACAAGTGGAATGATGCGGTTCACGATGAATATCCGAATAAGCCGTGCTTTTTACATAAAGCCTGCCGAAGCTATGTCGAGCTTATAGATAGATTGCTAGCCAATTTTTTCTCACATTGTGGTGACTTGGTGGCGATTTTTGCGACCGGACCGCGAGCGCGGGCTGCCGGCAGCCAATTTTCTCACGGCAGATTTCAATCGTTCACAATTGTGTAAAGCGGGGTTGCGCTCTCCGTAACGGACTGTTACATTCGGTAACAGTTTCACGAGGCTTCGAGTCTGGAAGGGGTGGTCCCGGCTCAAGGAGGTAGGAAATGAACGATATTACGAGAACTGCACTTGTTTATGGCATGATGATCATTTCGCTGAACACGGCGCTTGCGGTCGGTCTTCTGGGACTGGATTTTCTGCGCTGAGTTGACCGCCCGATGAGGCTGGTCCAGTGCTTGCGATGTTCATAGATCGAATTTGATTTTGCCCTCCAGGCAAATTATGAAAAAAGAGCGCTTCCGATTGGTCGGAAGCGCTCTTTTCGTTTTGGCTTTGAACGGCGAGCCAGAATGGGGAAGCGGTTTAGATACCGATTTCCCGTATCTGGCGAATGTTGTTCTACAGAATCCGTGCCTGGCTCGTCGGATCGAAGAACACCGACTTGTCGAGATTGAAGGCGAGCCGCGATGCTTGCCCGGCAACGATGCGCGCATCGGCGCGCAGCCGGGCGACCACATGCTTGCCGCCAAGACGGGTTACCGCGAACGTGTCCGACCCTGCCGGTTCGACCACGTCAATCAGGCAGTCGCCTTCCACGACAGCGCCCGCATTGCGATCCGCGCCGTCGGGATCAGTCAAGGCTTCCGGACGAATGCCGAAGACAACCTGTTTGCCCACGTAATCGCCAAGCGCTTGCGGCGCGTTCTTCAGCGGCAGCGTCAAAGCCTGCCCATCCCCGCGATCAAGCGAGATTGCATAATCCGTGCCGTTCTTCTCCACTGCAACGGACAGCAGGTTCATCGCCGGTGAACCCATGAAATCCGCCACGAACATGTTGGACGGATTGTTATAAATCTCCGCAGGCGTGCCGAACTGCTGCAAGACGCCGTCTTTCAGCACCGCGATTTTGGTTGCCAGCGTCATGGCTTCGATCTGGTCATGCGTGACATAGACAATGGTGGTTTTCATGCGGTTGTGCAGCCGCTTGATTTCGGTGCGCATATCCACACGCAGCTTCGCATCGAGGTTCGACAGCGGTTCATCGAACAGGAAGACCTGCGGATTGCGCACCAATGCGCGGCCCATGGCGACGCGCTGGCGCTGACCACCGGAAAGCTGGCTCGGCTTGCGGTCGAGCAGATGCCCGATCTGCAACATGTCGGCCACTTCCTGAATGGCCTTGTCGCGCTCGGGCTTCGGAACTTTGCGGATTTCCATGCCGAAAGCGATGTTTCCGGCAACCGTCATGTTCGGATAAAGCGCATAGGACTGGAAGACCATGGCGATATCGCGCTGAGATGGATGCAGGCCGGCAACCGATTTGCCGTTGATGGCAATGTCGCCGGAGGTGATCGGCTCAAGACCGGCAATCGTGTTGAGCAGTGTGGACTTGCCGCAACCCGACGGGCCAACGAGAACCAGAAAGCCGCCTTCTTCAATCTCGATATTGATGTTTTTCAGGATCGAGACGGTGCCATAGGATTTGTAGAGATCGGTAATTTTCAGAAATGACATATTGAACTTATCCCTTGACGGCACCGGACATCAGACCGCGCACGAAGTAGCGGCCAGATACGATATAGACGATCAGCGTCGGCAGAGCCGCCAGAATGGCGCCCGCGAAATGGACGTTATATTCCTTGACGCCTGTGGAAGACGAAACGAGGTTGTTGAGCGCAACCGTCATCGGCGTGGAGTGCGCGCCGGAGAAGGACGCGCCGAACAGGAAGTCGTTCCAGATATTGGTGAACTGCCAGATCACCGACACCACGATGATCGGCCCCGACGACGGCAGCAAAATGCGCCAGAAAATCTGGAAAAAGCTTGCGCCATCAATCTGCGCGGCACGCACCAGCTCGGTCGGGAACGCTTCGTAATAGTTGCGGAAATAGAGGGTCGTGAAGCCGAGACCATAGATGACGTGCACCATGATGAGGCCCCATATCGTTCCGGCAATGCCGAAAAGCCCGAGCACACGCGCCATGGGGATGAGCACGATCTGGAACGGAATGAAGCATGACAAAAGCAGCAGTCCGAAGAAGATGTTCGAGCCGCGAAAGCGCCATTTAGTCAGCACGTAACCATTCAACGCGCCGATGATCGTGGAGATTGCCACGGCAGGCACGACCATCAAAATGGAATTGATGAAGAACGGCTTCAGTCCGGTAGGCTGCACACCGATCTGCGCCGTGGACCAGGCCGAAAGCCAGGGCTCGATGGTCCATTGCTGCGGCAAGTTCAACATGCCGCCCTGACGGATTTCTTCCAGCGGCTTGAACGAGTTGACCAGCATCACATAGAGCGGCAACAGATAATAAAAGGCGAAGAGCAGCAGCGCGGTGTAGATCAGCGCTCGCGTCAGCTTTCCGCTGTTGATGGCGTTATCTTGCGACTGGGCGTTCATGACCGCGACCCTCCGCGAATTTCCGAATAGAGATAGGGAATGATGATAGAGAAGATCATCGCCAGCATGATAATCGCTGACGAAGCACCAATGCCCATCTGGTTACGGGTGAACGTATAGGAATACATGAATGTCGCCGGAAGTTCGGTCGCCTGCCCCGGCCCGCCGCCGGTCAGCGCGATCACCAGATCGTAGGCCTTGATCGCCAGATGCGCCAGCACGACAAAGGCCGACAGAAATACCGGGCGCATCAGCGGAATAATGATGCGGCGATAGATCGTGGCGGTCGAAGCGCCGTCGATCTGGGCCGCTTTGATGATTTCATTATCAACGCCGCGTAGGCCGGCAAGAAACATCGCCATCACGAAACCCGACGATTGCCACACGGCGGCGATCACCAGACAGTAGATCGCCATGGTGTTGCTCTTGATCCAGCCGAAGGAAAAACTTTCCCAACCCCACAGATGCATGGTGTTTTCAAGCCCGATGCCCGGATCGAGAAACCACTTCCATGCCGTGCCGGTCACGATGAAGGAAAGGGCCATCGGGTAGAGATAGATCGGACGCAAAAAGCCTTCGCCGCGGATCTTCTGGTCGAGCAGAATGGCCAGAAACAGGCCGATCACCGAGCAGATGATGATATAGAGCGACGCGAAAATCGCCAGATTGGTGATCGCCCGCCACCAATGCGGCAGCGCCCAGAGTTTCTCATAATTGGACAATCCCACGAAGCCGTAGGATGGCAGCATGCGGCTGTTGGTCAGCGAAAGCACGCCGGTATAGATGATAAACCCGTAGACGAAGACGAGGACGATCAGGAAACTCGGAGCCAAGACCAGCTTGGGGATGATTTCCTGCAATCGGCTGTTACGCTGCATATTTGCGCCACCCAGTTTGCGCCGCTCCTGATGCCCCATGAAGGCGTATTGGAGACGATCGTTTCAGCGGCATTTATGCAAGACCGGATCGCGACCCGGCTGCAAAATGCGTTGGTCCGAGATGCCTTCACCGGTTCAGATGGAACCATGCAAGACAACATCATGCAATGCTTGATTAGTTACGATATTGCTGCGCCGGTCGGAGAATCCGGGCCGGATAAAAAACGTCCGGGAGGTTTAAACTTCCCGGACGCCTATTCAGCGCATCACTTCGCTGCAGCGACAGCCGAGACGAGTTCCTTGACAGCATCTTCCGAAGAGAGCTGTCCGTTGAACTCGCGGGTCACCACGTCGTAGATCGCGTTCTTGACGGCTGCCGGATTGGCATAGCCATGCGCCATGGAACCCAGCATCGTGCCCTTGCCATCGGCTTCCTTCAGGTCGGCGATAGCCTTCTGGCCGCAAGCATCGAAGTCGGTGTTCGGCACGTCGGTGCGTGCAGGCGCCGAGCCCTTGACCACGTTGAAGGCCGACTGGAAGGTCGGGCTTTCAACAGCCGATGCCATTTCCATCTGCGCCGGGATCTTGTCGTCGGAAACCTTGAACATCGCGAACATGTCGGAGTTGAAGGTCACCGCGCCCTGCGTGCCCGGATAGCGCATGCAGACGAAATCCGTGCCCGGCTTCTTGCCGGCCTTCACGAATTCGCCCTTGGCCCAGTCGCCCATGAACTGCAGACCGGCCTTGCCTTCGATGACCATGGCCGAAGCCAGGTTCCAGTCGCGACCGGAGAAGTTGTCATCGACATAGCTGCGCAGCTTGGTCATACGGTCAAAAGCCTGCTTCATCGTATCACTGCCCAGCGTTTCCGGGTCGAGATCGATGAAGGCCTTCTTGTAGAAATCGGTGCCGAACGAAAGCACGACAGCGTCGAAGATCGTCGCATCCTGCCAAGGCTGGCCACCGTGGGCGATTGGCGTGATGCCCTGCTCCTTGAACTTGTCGAGAAGCGCAATCAACTCATCCCAGTTTGCCGGTTCCTTGCCGCCTGCCTTGTCGAGCGCGGCCTTGTTGATCCACATCCAGTTGGTGGTGTGGACATTCACAGGCGCGGCGATCCAGTGATCTTCATACTTGGCGAATGCCTGCAACGGAGCCGGAATGACCTTGTCCCAGCCTTCCTTGTTGGCAACTTCATCGAGATTGCCAAGAGCGCCCTGCTCGGCCCAGTCGCGAATGTCGAAACCGAGCATCTGCACGGCGGTCGGTGCGTTGCCAGCGGTAACGCGGGCGCGCAGAACGGTCATGGCTTCGGTGCCGCCACCGCCTGCAACCGGCATGTCAGTCCAGCTGATGCCCTTCTTTTCGAGGTCCTTCTTGAGAACATCGAGCGCGGCAGCTTCACCGCCAGCGGTCCACCAGTGCAGAACCTCAACATTCTGCTTGGCATCCTGTGCATTTGCGACAGGCGCCATTCCGGCGAGCAAAGCGCAGGCAGCGGTGCCCATAGCGGCGAGTTTCAGAAGTTTATGCATGTCTACCTCCCGTAGAAACAAACGAAACTTATATTTCCTTCGTCCTGTCCGCGCCTTCAGGCGCAAACTGAAACCGGTCGCTCCATACAACCGGCTCCTCCTCATTCACTGCCGCAACCCGACACAGGGAGATGATCCCCGCCGGATACCCCGGCCAAACGACACGACGTGCTGCGATGTCCTCCATACCATCTTTACGCCGCCTCACCCCAATTGACAACGTTGTCTTTTATGGATGAACCGCATCCAACCGACAAGATGTAATGCTTAGGATAGGCTGAAACCCCTGATGGGTGTCAATACGGCAGATATGATAAATAGTGAAAAATTTAATCGATTAAAATTTGCTGCCCTTTTCTGCGGGCAATTTCGCATGAGAAATGAGGCATTTAGGCTTTTTTGGGGAGCTGTTGCGGCTAGCGCCTAAACGTTTGAATTTCCGTAGACCAAAAATGACGCTGCACGCTCTTTAATGGGATAAAAATCCTGTGAACCGACTGGACAAGATCGCAGCCGCCACTTAATTTAAGGGTGCTCTCGCAATAGTGCGTGGGCTTGTTCTCGGGGCGGGGTGAGATTCCCCACCGGCGGTATGGAAAGCGATTTCTAAGCCCGCGAGCGCCTGAAAGAAGGAAGCTGATTCGCTTCTTCTGTCAGGGTCAGCAGATCCGGTGAGATGCCGGAGCCGACGGTATAGTCCGGATGAAAGAGAGCAAAAGAGCGTGACGAATTGCGTCTCCCGACGCGAGCAATGCGTTCCTTTGTGCGCCCTGATTCTAGTTTCTTGAGGAACCTATGAACCAGAGCTATCCGAACAAGACTTCCTTCAAAGTTGCATTCATTCAGGCCCGCTGGCACGCCGACATTGTCGACGAAGCCCGCAAGAGCTTTATCGCGGAACTCGCCGCCCAAACCGGCACCAATGTCGAAGTGGACGTCTTCGATGTTCCCGGCGCTTACGAAATTCCGCTTCATGCCAAGACGCTTGCCAAGACCGGCCAGTATGCAGCCATCGTCGGCTCCGCATTCGTCATCGATGGCGGCATCTATCGCCATGATTTCGTGGCCACTGCCGTCATCAACGGCATGATGCAGGTGCAGCTGGAAACCGAAGTGCCGGTGCTGAGCGTCGTTCTGACCCCGCATCATTTCCATGACAGCAAGGAGCATCACGACTTCTTCTTCAACCATTTCAAGGTGAAGGGTGTCGAAGCCGCTCACGCGGCCTTGCAGATCGTCGGCGAACACAGCCGTATCGCCGCATTGGTTTGATCGCTCACAGGAACGGCCCCGCCATGCGGGGCCGTATCTCAGTCGACCACAATACGCTCGCCATGGGTGTAGATATCGAATTCTTCGCCGCGCACGATGGCGACCAGAGTGAGATTGGCCTCCTGTGCCGTGCGAATGGCGAGTGCCGTGGGCGCTGAAATAGCCGCAAGAACCGGCGCGCCAAGCTTCACTGCCTTTTGCACCATTTCAACGGATACCCGGCTCGTGATCACGGTTATGCCGCATCCGGTTGCGAACTCGCTACGCGCCAGAGCGCCAACGAGCTTGTCCAGCGCATTATGCCGGCCAACATCCTCACGCGCAGCAATCAAT
Organism: Ochrobactrum sp. SSR; assembly: GCF_030067775.1. Classification (NCBI taxonomy): domain Bacteria; kingdom Pseudomonadati; phylum Pseudomonadota; class Alphaproteobacteria; order Hyphomicrobiales; family Brucellaceae; genus Ochrobactrum; species Ochrobactrum sp. SSR. The sequence goes on from NZ_CP125970.1 coordinate 731,095, forward strand.
CCCTGCTGCGGTGTGTAGAAACCAGCTGCGTGAACCGAATGGGTGATCGCATTCAATTGTTGTTCACGCCCGAGTGCCGCCATCGCGATGGCAATGGTGCTCGCCGAAAAACGGTAGCCGTCCACCGCGAGCGGCTTCACCGGGCGCAAGGCCTGTTCGATGGAATCGATGCCGCATAGTCCGCAGCCAACCGGGCCAGCCATGAAACGGCGACGCGCCGCCAGCCGCTGTTCCGGCAATTCAGCAAGGCGCATCTGCACATCCACGCCTTCCGCGAATGCGACAAGCTCGATGCTTTCAATCTGGCCGGCATCGTCGATAATACCTTCGGTCAGACTGAACCCGACCGCGAAATCCTCCAGATCGGATGGGGTCGCCATCATGACAGCCTGTGTGGAGCCGTTGTAGCTCATCGCGACCGGCACTTCCTCGGGCACGGCGCGGTGCCCTTCCTGGAAGCCCGAAACGCGATGTGCGAGGCGCACCACATCCTGACTGATCTTGGGTATTGTCATTTCTCTTGCCTGCTGTTTGCGCATCCCGACACATTGCTACAGTTTGCTGTAGCATCATATCGGGTTTTATGTATGGTGCCAGCGAACAGGCATGCAGCACAAGTATTTCGGCCATCGCCCGAATATATTGTGTATGAAAGGCAGCGCCGATAGCGAGGATAAAATGGATATTCGCCAGATCGACGATAATTACTCAGTCTCGGGCCAGATTTCGCCCGATGACGTACGCGACATTGCGGCAGAAGGCTTTCAGACGATCATCTGCAACCGTCCCGATGGCGAAGGCGGCCCGGAACAGCCGGATTTTGCAGAAATTGCGCGTGTTGCAGAGAAAGCTGGCCTCGCCACCTATTACATTCCGGTGGTTGGCGGCCAGCTGACGCAGGATGATGTCCATGCCATGGCGGCGGCGCTTGACGAGGCAGAAGGGCCGTTCTTCGCCTATTGCCGCTCCGGCGCCCGTTCTACGAATATTTACGGGATCGTGCAGAGCCAAAAGCGCGGATAAAGAACGAGCGCAGGCTATAAGGGCGGTGTTGCCGCAAGGGCATTGTTTCGGTTCTTGCAAACATAAGGCTCACCGTCCCGAAAGCCGCGTGCGACGACCGAAGACACCCTGCGGGTTCTGCGCGCAATACTGGCGATAATAGGAAAGACCGGCGCGAACCACCGTTGCGGCAACGCCACCGGCGACGAGCATCCAGCCGATTGCCTGTACCCAGTTGAAGCTGTCCAGCCCGCCGCTCAGCGCGACGACCACGACACCAGCCCACAAAAGGGCAGCCGTGCGGCGCCAGAAAACCGGATTGAGTTCATCGAAGACCGCCTTCCACAGAGAGTGGACAAGGCAGGCGAAGAAAAGAGCCGCGGCCAGCCCGATGTTGAGCAATTCGACCGGGAGCCATTGCTGCGAAGTAAGCATTGTATCTATCATCCAACTTAAGCCGCGATACGTCAGGTCAAAAGCCGCCACATGGCTTTTCCTTCCGGATCGAAGGTATTGTTTACTTTCCTTTACACCGTGCTTTCCAAAACGATGTCGTTTCTTGCCCGATGCTTCAGCCCCATTGAGCTGTCAATTTGTGGCTTCAACGTGTTAGAAGCACGGAAAGCTCCTTGTAATAAATTCACATATTATTGCGATCACGCGAAATATCGTGTTGAAAACATTATACTATCCCCGCTCCCCTCCGATACGGGTGCTGTGGCAACCCCTTTGATAGTCTTGGATTATTTGTCTTGGCGCTACCGACGCGCAGGCCGCCGGACGCGCCCTGAAAGCACATCGCGCGACTGTCATGTAACAGCCTTGTAACAATTTGGCAGAGTATAGAGAGCCCGGGAGCCGCTTCCGAAGCTCCACTTTATTCGCCGCAGCAAGCAAGGCGGAACGTTTTATTTGTCCACAAATTTCTTGTAGGGAACAATTTCTGACGGGTCGGCCATGCCTGGCGCCTGTGCGGGGCGCCCGAACAGGAAACCCTGCACCTGTGCGCAGCCCTCTTCGATCACCATGCGGTGCTGATGAAAATTTTCGATACCTTCCGCTACGACGGGCAGATCGAGACTGCGCCCAAGCCCGACAATTGCCCGCACAATCGCGTGGGAACTGACATCGGTTTCCATCGTATTGATGAAGCTGCGGTCGATCTTGATCTTGTCGAATGGGAAGCTCTGGAGGTTGTTCAGCGAGGAATAGCCGGTGCCGAAATCGTCCATCACGATGCGCACGCCCAGTTTCTTGATCCGGCGCAGCAGTTCCAGCGTGGTGGGCCTGTCCTTGATGAGTGCCGCTTCCGTAACTTCAAGTTCCAGCCGATAGGCCTCAAGTCCGGTTTCATCCAGAATGGCGGCGACTGTCTCAGGCAGATTGGTCAGGCGAAACTGGATCGGAGACACATTGACGGCGACCGTCAGGTGCCGGTCCCAGCTTGCTGCCGTCCGGCATGCTTCCCGCAGCACCCATTCGCCAAGGGCGATAATGACACCGGTTTCCTCGGCAATCGGAATGAACACTTCCGGCGGAATGGTTCCGCGCTCCGGATGCGTCCAGCGCAACAGCGCTTCGTAGCCCTTGCAGGAACCGTCGGCGGTTCCGATCAGCGGCTGGTAGGCGATTGTTATCTGACCGCGCGACATGGCCTGCCGCAGATCGGCTTCCAGCTGCCGCCGCTCGGTAATCTCGCGATCCATTTCCGGCGAATAGAACGCAACCATGCCCTTGCCGCTAGTCTTTGCGCGGTAAAGCGCGACGTCGGCAGCGTGGCGGAGCGTTTCGGCATCACGGCCATCGGTCGGATAGATCGCAACACCGATACTGACGCCCACCGCCGTCTGATCGGCGATCATATTCATTTCCTTTTTAAATTCGTCCAGTATCCGCTCGGCAAGCTTGCGCGCGCCTGAAGGCTGCGGCACGCCGACCTGCAGGATCACGAACTCGTCGCCGCCAATGCGCGCCGCCGTATCGACGCCGCTAATCGTGCGCCGCAGAATATTGGCAACGGTTTTCAACACCCGGTCGCCCTGCGCATGACCGAAAATATCGTTCACCGCCTTGAACCGGTCGAGATCGAGCGCGAAGACGGCGCAACGCTGCTGCGAGCGTCCGCCTACGGCATTGGACAGGCGCTGTTCGAAAAAGGCGCGATTGGGAAGATCGGTCAGCGCATCATGGTTCGCCATATGCTCGATCTGACGCTGCGCGGCGTGCTTTTCCGTCAGGTCTCGCACGGCGAGCACTTCACAGGCCTTGCCCTGATATTCAATCGTGTGGACGGCGAGTTCGAAAATCCGCTCGTCATTTTCCTGCCGGGGAGTCGCCTCGACCGCAGCCGTGCGCGGCGCGGCGGCGGGCAGACCATCTGCCGTCAGCAGCAAATCCTCTGGCGAACGCCCGATCAGCGCCTTTTCAGTGCTGTTCATCAAACGCGAAAAGCGCGCATTCACTTCGACGATCCGGTCGTCGCGGATGACGGCAAGCCCGTCCAGCGTCGCATTGGCAAAGCCCTTCAAATCCGTCATGTAACGGTCGATGAATACGGCAGCGACAGTCATGAACGCGATGAAGCAAGAGACCGTCGCCACAGCGCCGACGATCCACATGCGGCCCGTACCCAGCGGATCAGCCGCAGGCAGGCTTGGATCGGGTATCAAAGTGCTGGACGACATGGTGGTGAAATGCAGGACGCAGATCGAGCCGACGCCGAGAACCGTGGCAAGGGAAATGCGCATCCAACGGCCTGAGAGACGCATCACCTCGAAAGCGCCAGCCAGCAACAGGGTGGAGACAACCGCGCCGACGATGATAGGCACTGCATCAAACTGGACTGTCGCAGCAGCCCGGATTGCGGCCATGCCGGTGAAATGCATTGCGGCGATCACCAGCGCGCCACAAAATCCTGCAAACAGGTTTGCCTTGACGCTGTCGAAATTGAGCAAGCGAAGTATGACCCAGAAACCGGCAATGGCAATCACAGCTGAAAGCGTCGTGATGATGAGGTCAAACTCGATCGCCACCGTGCCCTGATAGGCGAGCATCGCAACGAAATGCGTTGCCCAGACGCTCAAGCCGCCTGCAAAGGCAGCGGTTGCGAGCCAGCTGTCACGGCGATGATCGGCGCATTCGCCCGCTCTCGCCAGCAGAAGAAAAAACGCAAAGACACCTATGAAGGAAATGAGGGCGGCCAGGATGACGATAGATCTGTCGTGCTGTACGGATATGCATTCGATAACTTTGAACACGTCACGCCCCCGCTCTCATTCGCGCAAGGCCGCGTCGGCCCTGACCGAAGCATATTGGTAGTTTTATTATATAACAGGATTTTCTTTAGCCTACACTACTTAAGCAATCATAAATTCGAGCATAAAAGCCAAGCGATACCAGGGTATAAGGTCTATACTTAAGACACTTACTATATTAGACAATTTTAATATTGACGCGCGGAATCGACAGTCCTACGGCCTACCCGCGCAAGCAGGATAACCGGCACAATACCGATCACCACAATGGCAAGTGCGGCAATCGACGCTTCTTCATATGTACCGCGGGCGGCTTCGCCGTAAAGATGCGTCGCGAAAGTTTCCATATTGAGCGGGCGGAGAAGCAAAGTCGCGGGCAGCTCCTTCACACAGTCCACGAAAACCAGCAATCCGGCTGCAACAATTGCCGTTCTGGAGAGCGGCAGATGCACGGAGCGGAATGTCGCCGTCACGCTTCGTCCAAGCGTGCGCGATGCATGATCGAGCGACAGCGGAATGCGCTCCAGCCCGGCATCGATGCCGCCAGCGGCGATGGCCATAAACCGCACCCCATAGGCATAAACCACAGCGGCACCCGAACCGATCAGGATCAGACCGGCGGGAACGCCGAGAAGATACCCGGCCAGTTGGTTGAACACATGATCGAAGCTGCCCGAAACGACGAGAATACCAATGGCAATCACCGTACCGGGGGCGGCATAGCCCATGGTCGACAGGCGATAGAACCAGCGGGAGGAAGCGCCTGGAAACAGACGCACCGCATAAGCAACCGCCATGCCACAGACCAGCACAATCGCTGTCGCAATCGAGGCCAGCAGCAGCGTGTTGACCGCCTCCCCGGCAAGACGCGGCGATATGCCTGCGAAGCGGGCGCGCTTGATTGCTTCGATAAGCAGATAGAGCGCCGGTCCGACAAAGCCGATGACCACCGGCAAAGACCCGATAGCAAACAGCCCCAGCCCTCTGGCTGCTGAAACCTTCGATGGTTCAAAACCGCGCGAATGGCGGATGTTGGAAGCAAAGCGCTGTTTGCGCCGCGCCCAACGCTCCAGCGACACCAGCGCCACCACGATCAGCAGCAAAGCCAGCGCCAGCTGTGCCGCGCCCGGCAGATCGGATCGCGTGATCCATGTCGTGTAGATCGATACGGTCAGCGTGCGAACGCCGAGAAACTCAGCCGCGCCCACATCGTTCAGCGTTTCCATCAAGGCGAGGCTGACACCAACGGCAACAGCGGGACGCGCCAGCGGCAACGCCACCCGCCAGAAAATGCCGCGGCGACTGACGCCAAGGGTTCGTGCGGCATCCATGAGGCTCGCCGACTGCGTCAGAAACATCGCCCGGGTCGGGATATAAACATAAGGATAGAGCACGAAGCCCAGCAGCAGAATGCAGCCGGTCATCGAGCGAATATCCGGCAAGCGGAACTGGCGCGGGCTATCAAAGCCCAAAATATAGCGAATTGCGCCCTGCACCGGCCCTATCGGATGAAGAATGTCCAGATAGGTATAGGCGACGATATAGGTCGGCACCGCCAGCGGCAGCAGCAGCGCCCATTCCAGAATACCGCGCCCGCGAAAATCATAGGCTGTCACCAGCCACGCCATCGACGTCCCGACGAGCGCGGCAATGAAGCCGACGCCAAGCAGAAGAATGATCGTATCGGCAAAGGCTGTCGGCAACAATGTCGCGAACAGATGCTGCCACAGGCCTGCCGAACCCTGCAAAGCTTCGCGAGCGAGCGCCAGAACCGGCAGGAAAACAAGAAGCGCAATCACCGCTGAAGCCCAAAGCCAGACGCGCCCCGCCCTTGCAGGCCGGAAAAGCGAACGTCGTGCTGTGGCGGGCATAGGTGTCATTGTGCTCGTTATACTGAAACGCCGGCGCATGAAGCACCGGCGCTTTGTTCATACTGTCATTCTGGTTTTAGTTGTCGAAACCAACCTTATCAACCAGTTCGCTGGCTTCCTTGCGATGGCTGACGATTTGGGTCAGCGGAACCTTGTCGATATTCAATTCGCCAAACGACTTTACAATCGCATCGACCGGAGCGCCCGGCTTCACCGGATATTCGTAATTGGCCTCGGCATAAATCTTCTGCGCTTCGTCGGAAACCAGATATTCGAGAAGCTTGACAGCCTCTTCCTTATGCGGGGCATTCTTGGCCACGGCTGCGCCGCTGATATTGACCTGCGTGCCGCCATCCTTGAAAGTCGGGAGGATGACCTTGATGCCCTCGCCCCAGCCCTTCTGCTCATCGCCGCCCTTACCCGAACGCATCAGGCCGACATAATAGGAATTGGCAACGGCGATATCGCAAATTCCGCCGACAATATCCTTGGCGCCATCGCGGTCACCACCGGCAGCCTTGCGGGCCAGATTGGCCTTCAGGCCGGTCAGCCAGGCTTCGGTCTTTTCAGCGCCGTAATGGGCGATGTAATCGGCGAAAAGCGCGGTGTTGTAAGGATGCTGACCGGAGCGGATGCAGATCTTGCCCTTCCACTTCGGATCGGACAGGTCTTCATAATTGATGGCGTCGAGTTCCAGATCCTTCGACGTATAAACCACGCGGGCGCGCAGCGACAGGGCATACCAGTTGCCCTTGGCGTCACGAAGCTGCTCCGGCACGGCTTCGTTCAGGGTCTTGGATTCGACCGGCTGGGTCAGCCCCTTTTCTGCGAGATCAACGAGATTGCCCGCATCGACCGTCATCAGAATATCGGCAGGAGAGCTTGCGCCTTCCGATGCGACGCGCTCGGCCAGACCATCCTTCAAGAACACGGTGTTGACCGTGATGCCCGTCGAAGCCTTGAATGCGTCCAGCAGAGGCTGAATGAGGCCCGGTTCGCGCGTCGTGTAGATATTCACCTCATTGGCGGAAGCAGTTCCAGATAGAAAAGTCGCTGCAACGAGAGCAAGGCTGGCACGCGCGAAAATAGGCATTTTACCTCCGTTTGGAATGGTTCCAAATAAAATGATGAGTTATGCAATCAACTTATATGAGCAGTTTCTGGCCCGGTCAATCGCCCTGCCACGCAAATGCGAACCAATTGGAATCAGCTGTGGAAGATCAAGGCCTTGTCGCGGTCGAAACGAACAAACACGTGATTGACCGTATTCGGCACATGGACCGGCGTGCGCAGGCGTAAACGCAGCGGCGCGGCGTCGGCATGGAGCACCAGTTCCTCCGTTTCACCCAGAAAGGTGCGCATCTCGATCAGGCAGCGCAGATCGGTGGGATCAGCCTCATCATCCGCGACGATATGCAGATCGGCAGGACGCAGATAGACGGACACGTCTTTCACGGATTGCAGCGCTTGCGGCGCTTTGAAATTGCCGTAAACAGTTTCCACCGCATTGCTCTGCACCACACCCGGAATGACGTTGAAATCGCAAAAGAAGTCTGCGGCATAGCGGCTTTCAGGACGATCATGAAGATCACGCGCGGTGCCGCTTTGAACGATCTCGCCCGAACGCATCAGCACAACGCGGTCTCCGGTCGAAAGCGCTTCTTCCGCCTCATGCGTCACGATAATTGCCGTGGTGCCAAGCGCCCGCAACAGGCCGACCGTCTCGCGGCGCACCTTTGCCCGCAGGCCCCGGTCGAGATTGGAAAACGGCTCGTCCATCAACAAAAGATGCGGCTTTGGCGCCAGCGCGCGGATCAGCGCCACGCGCTGCTGCTCGCCGCCCGACAACATGTGCGGATAGCGGTCGGCCATATGCGACAGGCCCACAAGTTCAAGCAGTTCGCGCACGCGGCCCTCAGCCAAATCGCGGCGCATCTTGCGCAGACCGAACATGACATTGTCGCGAACGCTCAGATGCGGAAACAGCGCATAATCCTGAAAGACCACGCCGATATTGCGCTTATCGGGTTCGACGAATGTGGTTGGAGAGGCGAGCACATTGCCGCCCATGGTCAGCAAGCCGCCATCGGGCGCGTCGATACCGGCGATAATGCGCAGCATGGAGGTCTTGCCGCAGCCGGAATGGCCCACGAGACAGATGATTTCACCGGCCTGCACGTCAAGCGACACATTGTTGAGCGCAAGGACAGGGCCAAACTGGCGGGTAACGCTGGAAAGCGTCAGAGCCGGACCGGATGCACTGGCCTCTTCCTGCAATTGCTCAACCTGATTTCGCACGTCCATGCCTGACCGGAATCCCCTTGTCCATTCCCTCGCTATAAAGCGTGTTTAGCGGCTTCGCCACCAAAACAGGACAGAATTCCTCAAGAACCGGATAGCGGCCCCATCTTTTTTCGGATTTCGATATTGCTTTGGGTATCAACTTGGTTGATTGCAAGCAAAAAGCGGAGCATGTTCCGCAAGCTTTCCGCATGCCTTATCATACCTTAGGAGAATGACCATGGGGCCCGTCACGGACAAGGTCGCGACAGCCGAACGCCTGCCGCAAGAAACGAAAATCGCCATTATCGGCGGCGGCGTCATCGGTGTTTCCACCGCCCTGTTTCTGGCCGAACGCGGCATCCCGGTCGCCCTGTTCGAAAAGGGTGAAATCGCAGGCGAACAGTCCAGCCGCAACTGGGGCTGGTGCCGCCGCACGGGCCGCGATACCCGTGAAATGCCGCTGATCGTCGAAAGCATGCGGCTTTGGGACGGAATGAACGAGCGCACGGGCCGCGAAACCGGCTTCCGTGTGACCGGCATTGCCTATGCGGCTGAAAAAGCCGAACAGATGGCGCTCTATGAACAATGGATTGCCGCTGCCCGCGAGCATGGCATTGAAACCGACATTCTGAACAGCCAGCAGGCCGAAGCGCTGGCTCCGGGCCTGACCCGTCGCCTTGCTGGCGGCATGATCACGCCGCTTGACGGTCGCGCAGAGCCGCAAAAGGCTGTGCCAGCCTTTGCCGCCAAGGCGCAGGAAGACGGTGCCGTCATCATGCAGAATTGCGCGGTACGCGGCATCGAAACGACCAATGGCCGCGTGACTGCCGTTCTGACGGAAAAGGGCCGCGTGCGTTGTGAGGCGGTCGTTGTGGCTGGTGGCGCATGGTCGCGCCTGATCATTTCGGAATTCAATGCCCGCCTGCCGCAGCTCAAAGTTCGCTCGTCGGTTTTCCGCACCACACCGATTGATGCCGGTGTGGAACCTGCCATTGCCTATTCGGATTTCGCGCTGCGCAAGCGGATGGACGGCGGCTATACGGTCGCGAGCCTCGGTGGCTCGATTGCCGATATCGTTCCCGACAGCTTCCGCTATCTGAAAGATTTTATCCCTTCGCTATCGAGTGGAGAGTGGTTCAATGTGCGCTTCCGTTTCGGAAAGCGCTTCTTCGAGGAAGCCTTCCAGTGGAAGCTGCGCCCCGCCGATCAGGTCTCGGTCTTCGAGAGAATCCGCACGCTCGACCCCGAACCGCACCGGGCCGCCAATGCAGCAATTCTGTCGAAGCTGAAACAGGCGATCCCCGCCTTTGCTTCCGTCTCGATTGCACAGGAATGGGCGGGCTTGATCGACACCATGCCGGATATCATTCCGACCATTTCCCCGATTCCGGGCGTTGAGGGCCTTATCGTTGCGACCGGCTTCTCCGGCCACGGCTTCGGCATCGGCCCCGGCGCTGGCCGTCTGGTTGCGGATATGGTGAGCGGTGAAACGCCTGTGGTCGATCCATCGCCGTTCCATATTTCCCGCTTTTCCGATGGGTCAAAACTGCGCATCGAAACCTGGGGCTAAGCCCAATATGCTTTCCCCGGAGCTGACAGCTCCGGGGAATTCGGCGCGAGTTATTCAATCACGCCGCAGGCGAAGCGCGCGCCGCCACCGCCAAGCGGCTTCGGTTTATCCGCATAATTATCGCCGCCAACATGGACCATCAGTGCGCGACCTTTGATTTCATCCAGCGATTTGAGACGCGGCGAAACCACGCTACCCGTAACCTTGCCGTCCGCGTCGGCCTTCAACAGCGGCAGGTCGCCCATATGGCCCTCGCCCTCAGGCCCCATGTGATGCTTGGTATGGCCGGGGTCATAATGGCCGCCAGCCGCCTCTGCGGGAGCGGTCTTGCCGTCCTTTTCCGCCGGTGCGCAGCTTCCCTTTTCATGGACATGGAAACCATGTTCCCCCGCTGCTATGCCCTGCAAATTGGGTGTAAACTGCAGGCCATCAGCGGTTTGCGAAATCGTAATCGTGCCGAGTTCCTTGCCCTGCCCTGTTGGTAGCGCCTCGAACATTTTCACGCTGACGTCGTCCGCAAAGGCGGGCACAGTCGCAAGCGCCAGTAACGAACCTAAAATCAAGCTGCGCATCGTCTCCTCCATCCTCAAATTCGTTTCGGGATAAAAACTAACGTATGGATCGACAAATTGTTCGGTTTATAAAGTTTGCAAAAGATTGCGCGGCAGTGTTCCGCCGCGCAATCAAATATCCGATCAGACAGTTACAAACTGCCCCATCATGCCGACATCTTCATGCTCCAGCACATGACAATGGAACATGAATGAATGACTGCGCACCGCTTCACGATCGAAGTGCACCAGAAGCTCTGCCTTGCCATCAATCAGCGCTGTGTCCTTCCAACCCGACTGATGGGCGGGCGGAGCCTTGCCGTTCAACGTCAGAATACGGAAAGAGGCACCGTGGATATGGAACGGATGCGCCATTTCCTTCGTGGTCAGTTCCCATATTTCCCATGAGCCCAGCCTGGCCTCCACATCGATACGCTTCATGTCGAAAGGTTCGCCCGCAATCGCCATGCGCACACCGGACGTCATCGCATCCAGCGCCGGACCGGCCTCAGCGGATGAACGGCTACCATGCATCATGTCGTGGTCCATCTCCCCGCCCTGCATGGCGCCCATATCCATCGGGCCCATCCTGTGGCCAGCATGGGGGTCTGCGGCAGGCTTTTGCATCATCAGCTTCATATTTTCAGCCATGCGCTCATCAAAGAAGAATGAACGCCTGCGCACCGATTTGTCGGGGTCTGGCGCTTCCGGTGCTTCAAGACTCGCCGGAATGTCCTTGACCCCTCCCTTAAGCGCGCTATCGACGCTGAACCGCATCAGCATCTGGCCGTCGCCGCAGCTGTCATCGCTTGCGGTCAGAAGTTCGACGCTTTCGCCTCCCGTCGAAAAATCGACGAGCGCCTCATAGCGTTCACCGGGGCTGATCGTCAGCCGTTCGACGGCTTCCGGCTTGCCGGTAAAGCCGCCATCGGAAGCAAACACATACAGCGGACGATTATCGCTGAAACGCAGATAGAAGTTGCGCGCATTGGCACCGTTGAGAATGCGCAGGCGCACCACTGCCGCGGGCACCTTCGCTTCCGGCGAGATGACGCCATTGACGATCAGCCGGTTCCCGCGAAAACCGTGCATCAGATCCATGATGTCAGGCTGATAGACCTTGTCGCCTTCGATGACACGGCGGTCCTGAAGTACCAGCGGAATATCGTCCACACCATAGGTTTCCGGCAGGCCTCGCTCGGCATCCTTGCCGTCGCTGACGATCATCAACCCGGCAATGCCCATATGCGCCTGACGGGCGGTGCCGCCGTGCAGATGCGGGTGAAACCAGTTGAACGAAGCCGGTTGGTTGACCGACACTTTCGGTTCCCAACGCCCTCCCGCTGGAACAAGATTGTGCGGCCCACCGTCAAGGTTCGACGGAACGAACAGCCCGTGCCAATGCAGGGTCGTCTCCTCGTCCATATCGTTTTCGACGGCAAGCGTTACGTTTTCGCCATTCTTGAGCCGGACGACGGGGCCGAGATAGGTTCCGTTGATACCGGCAGAAGCCGCATCGCTGCCCGGCGCGAAGGAATGACGACCCTTGCCGATCTTGAGCCGGACGACGCCGGAAGCATCGGGTTCCAGCAAAGGCGGAACGGGCAGGCTCTGCGCCTTGCCCGATGGGGCCATTTCCATGGCGCCGTGGCCCATATTCTGATGCGCATCCTGCGCAAAGCCGGTCAAAGGGCGAACAGCGGCGAAGCTTGCCGCGCCCGCGCCAAGCGCGAGCAGGCGGCGGCGAGTTAATCCACGCATAGTGAAGTCTCCAAATAGAATTCCAGACAATAATCCTGTCGCCGCCGATCGATCGACAGCGTTTTGAGCGATTAAAGCGGAAGTGTTATTGGAGGTCGCAGAAGGTCATGGCGGGCATTGCTGCTCAGTGCGGCAACGAGTGGCGGAGGACCAAAATCCTGTGACGGCGCGAATGCGCCAATATCGGCGCTCAACTGCACAATACAGCCGCAACTCATCATCACACAGGCGACCGGAGCCTTTGCTCCGTGATCCATGGGTGCCTGTTGTCCCCCATGGTGGGAGGCGGGCATCGCGCTGGCGGCGGATTGTTGTTCGCTCATACGACAGCCGACAGAAACGCCTGCCGTCGGCGTATCATGCGCCATGGCATAACAAAGCTGTGTGGAAACGAGAAACAGCACTGACAAAACCGTCAGCAACACGCGCGACGGCATATGCAGGAAGGAAAGACCCCACATATTGCGTCTGCCGCCAATGTTCTGTTTCACGAACTGCATCTCCGCATCCGAATTGATGCCCGGTTATTGATCCGACCCGAATCTAGGGACACGATGTGACAATTGAAAGGCCTATTCTTACATCCCATGATTTTGCTCGCACTTTCACTTTTCTTTCGAAAACAAGAGTTGCGCGTTCATAAAATTACGCAAAACCCCTTTTCTGCTTGCGATTCCGTATCACACGGTTTTAAAGAACCGCATCGAGGCTGCTCCCAATTATAACAGCCCACAAAAACGGATAAGAAAATGACTGTCGCTCAAGCGGTTGTTCCGCAGCAAAATTCCGCGCGCCGTGTTCTGGCCGCAAGCATGATCGGCACTACGATCGAATTCTTCGACTTTTACATTTATGCAACGGCAGCGGTGATTGTATTCCCGCATCTGTTCTTCCCTGCCAGCGATGGTAATTCGGCACTGCTTCAATCGCTTGCCACATTTGCTATCGCGTTCTTTGCCCGCCCGATTGGTGGCGCGCTGTTCGGTCACTTCGGTGACAGGATCGGTCGCAAGGCAACGCTCGTGGCTGCGCTCATGACCATGGGCATTTCCACAGTCGCCATCGGCTTCCTGCCGACCTATGAATCCATCGGCGTCTGGGCCGCTCTCCTGCTGGCGCTGTGCCGTCTCGGCCAGGGTCTCGGTCTCGGCGGTGAATGGGGCGGCGCAGTGCTGCTCGCCACCGAAAACGCGCCGGAAGGCAAGCGCACCTGGTACGGCATGTTCCCGCAGCTCGGCGCGCCGGTCGGTTTCATTCTGGCAACGGGCATTTTCCTGTTTCTGGCCGAAGTTCTCACCGAAGAACAGTTCTTCGCCTTTGGCTGGCGCGTTCCGTTCATCGCCAGTGCAATTCTCGTCGCGGTCGGCCTCTTCATCCGCCTGAAGATCGCTGAAACGCCGGAATTCCAGAAGGCCATCGACAAGGCCGAACGCGTTGAAGTGCCGGTTGCCACGCTGTTCAAGCAGCACAAGCTGAACCTGTTCCTCGGCACCATCGCCGCCGTTGCAACCTTCGTGCTTTTCTACCTCATGACCGTGTTTTCGCTCGGCTGGGGCACGCGTGCGCTGGGCTACAGCCGTGAAGAATTCCTTGTCCTGCAGATGATCGGCGTCGTGTTCTTCGGCCTGACCATTCCACTGTCGGCTATCCTGTCCGACCGCTACGGCATGCGCCCGGTGATGATCGTCGTCACGATTCTGATTGGTCTGTACGGCCTGATCATGGCACCGCTTTTCATGGGCGGTACGGCTGGCGTTCTGGCCTTCCTCATCATCGGTTTCGGCCTGATGGGCATGACCTATGGTCCGATCGGCGCGGCGCTGGCCGAACCGTTCCCGACCTCGGTACGCTACACCGGCGCATCGCTGACCTTCAATCTGGCCGGAATTCTCGGCGCTTCGGTCGCGCCTTATATCGCGACGTGGCTCGCCACCCATTACAGCTTCGACTATGTCGGCTATTACATGGTGGTCGCAGCCCTGATCTCGCTGGTCGGCTTTGCCTTCATCTCGTTCAATCGCGGCAAATAAAGCCAAGTTTGAAAGCCAAACAAAAGCCCGCGTGGAGCAATCCACGCGGGCTTTTTCGTTTCCGTTGCCGAAAGCCTACTCGACGTCGGCAGCTTCGAGTGCAATCGCCACCGACTGGATGATCGCGGCAAAACGCGCTGCCGTCTGGATGACTTCCGTCGTCACGTTAGCTTTGCGCAGCACATCTTCATGCGCGTCGATGCACATGCCGCAACCATTGATCGCCGAAACCGCGAGCGACCAGAGTTCGAAATCGACCTTGTCCACACCCGGATTGCCGATCACATTCATGCGCAGCTTGGCTGGCAATGTGCGGTAGTCCTTGTTCGAGGCCAGATGCACGAAGCGGTAATAGACATTGTTCATACCCATGATGGATGCAGCCGACTTTGCAGCCTGCACAACCGATGCGTCGACCTTGCCTGCGGCTTCGGCGGTTAGCGCCTTGCGCACATCCGCATTGCGCGAGGCAATGCCGCAAGCCACGAACAGACCGTATTTCTGCTGCGGGGTCAGCGTTTCGTCGCTGGCCATGGACGACAGGTTGAGGCGGACATCCTTGGCGAAATCCGGGATTTTTGACTTCAGGTCGTCAATCGACATGGAACCCTCTTATTGCTTATTGCTGGATAAAAGAAAGGCGGGCCTGAACCCGCCTTTTGATTGGTCGTGCGCGACAGCTTAAGCTGCCTTCAACGTCTCGCCACCGACTTCGCGGTTGCAAGGGCACAGTTCGTCGGTCTGCAGAGCGTCGAGAACACGCAGCGTATCCTTCGGAGCGCGGCCAACATTGAGGTTGGTTGCGTAGACGTGCTGGATCGTGTTGTCTGGATCGACAACGAAGGTGTAGCGATAGGCAACGCCATCCGGCGAACGAACACCGAGGCCGTCAACCAGCGAGCCATTGGTGTCGGCAAACGACCAGATCGGCAGCTTGTCGAGATCCTTGTGGTCGCGACGCCATGCGAGCTTCACGAATTCATTGTCGGTAGAACCGCCGAGAACCACGGCGTCGCGGTCTTCAAAATCGGAAGCCAGACGAGCGAATTCTGCAATTTCAGTCGGGCAGACGAAGGTGAAATCCTTCGGATAGAAGAAGATGACCTTCCACTTGCCTTCGAAGCTCGTTTCCGTCAGCTCTTCGAATGCCGAAACACCGTTTTCTTCATGATGGTTGAAACCGGGCTTTACACCGGTGACCTTGAAAGAGGGGAGCTTATCGCCGATACCGAGCATCTTAAAACCTGCCTGTAAATTCTATAGTTATTCAGAAAATTCAGAATTTTCTGAACTTTCTGCTTGCGAGTCATCTATAGTCGACCTACCACTATCGGTCAAAGCGATTAAAGCGATTGTTCATATCGATTATAACGATAAGCTCTTCATTTCATGCTCAATATCAGCGTTCGCCAGCTCCACTATTTTCTATCGCTTGTACAGGCAGGTTCGTTTTCGCGCGCCGCTGAAGCCGTGGGCGTCACCCAGTCCACATTGAGCGCTGCCATTCAGGCGTTGGAAGCGGAACTGGGCGTTACATTGATCGACCGGACGGGCCGGCGCATGCAACTCTTGCCCGCTGGCGAGGATTTTCTGGCCCGTGCACGTGATATCGTTGCGCGGATCGAAGAACTGCCCGAACATGCCCGGCAGGCCGAACGACCGTTGACCACGCGCCTGCGGCTTGGCGTCATTCCGTCCATCGCGCCGTTTTTCCTGCCGAAAGTCCTGCCCGCGACGGCCAAGGCGTTTCCCGAGTTGCAACTGACCGTGCGTGAAGGGCTGACCCGCAGCCTGCTGGAAAGCCTGCGCTCCGGCACGCTGGACGTCGCGCTTGTGGCCCACCCCTATGACCTCGATGAGTTCGAAATGGCAGAAATCGGGCATGATCCGTTTTTCCTGGCCGTGCGCCGCGATCATGCGCTTGCCAATCGGGATCGCGTCGATGCCGACGATCTGCTGGATGAGCCTTTCCTGCTGCTCGAAAGCGGCCATTGCCTGCGCGAACATGTGATGGCGGCCATCGGCTCCAAGCCTGCCCAAACCGGCGGCGATGTGCACGCCACCAGCATCATGACACTGGTTCAGCTCGTGCAGTTTGGCATGGGCGTCACGCTGCTGCCGGAGCTGGCTGTCAAGGCCAATGTGGCGCGCGGCACCGATCTCAGCATCGTGCCCTATGAGGGGAAGAACAATTTCCGTTCGCTGGTGCTGGCGTGGCGGGCGAATGCGGCGCGGCGCAACGAGTTCCAGCTGTTCGCCAGCCATCTGCGCGACAACTGTATGAGCGACGCAGCCTGACCTGAACTACAGAACGCCCCAGGCGCGAAAGCGGCCTCGCCCGGTCATTTCGCGCAGATTGAGTTCGCCGATCAGCTTCAACGCACCTTGCTGCGTGACCTGTAATTCCTTCTCGATCATCTGGCTGGAAACCAGCGGATTGCTCAGGATCAGTTCCATCAATTGCGGCAAACGCGAATTGGATCGGCGCCCCTTCAGCTTGCGCTGCATCTGTTCGCGCGCCAGCATCAGGCGGTCATGCTCCTTCATGCCCGCTTCCGAAGCCTCTTCGATTGCCGCCAGAAAAACCTTGAGCCGCATAAGCCGGTTCGGCGAACGGCGTTCATTGGGCTTTTTCGTCTGCAAACCGATACTGATCGCTGGCAGATGATTGGCGGCGATGCCCGACTGGTTCAGGAAAGACGCCGTCAGCAGTCGGCCAATCCAGGACGAGCGCTGCACCACCTGCATGGAAAACCAGGCGTCATGCATGATTGCGGCACGCAAGAGCGGCGGCAAATGCCGGGTTGAATCGAAAATTTCGCGCCATTCCTGCAGACGCTCGGCCTCGTCCCAGTCGTCTTCATAGATCAGCGTATCGCGTGGCAAAGGTTTCGGCTTGCGGGGTTCGCTGGTCACGCCTTTTAACAGGGCATCCGTTCGTGCCAGAAGCGCGTCGATATCATCAAGCAGCGGATCGCTGTCGTCATCGTCGGACAGGGCGGACGGCTCTGGCTCGGGTGTTTCAGCAACATCAGGATTAAGCCCCAGGAGCTGCCGCATGCCAGCAGGACTCAACGCCCAGCCCGCCGCACGGCCCGCAATCTGGCGGCGCATACGTAGCACCGCATGAGCGACCGTGAGGGCATGGCTTGGCGTGCGGCTGTCCATCAGCGCATCATGGAGCACCAGGTCTTCCAGATGCACCAGTTCGCCTTCCAGCCACATGGAGGAGACGGCGTCCTGCATATGCATGCGCCGTTTCAATCCATCACAGATGGGCGAACGCGCCAGCCGCTCGTCCAGTCGTGTCAGCGCGGCGGTCGCGCTGGTCACGGCAAGGAAAAGTTCCTCAAGCGGCAGGTCATCGATTTTGTAAGCCATATCCGCATATCGCAGCCTCGCGGCGGGAAAGGCAAACGGAAATCAATGCCTAAGCCAGAACGTCCGCAACTTTCACACGGCGTCCCTCTTTGACCGAGCGCAAAGCCGCTTCGGCCAATGCCAAGGCCTGCAAGCCATCCTCGGCGGAAGGCGACGGCGCTTTGCCGCTATCCAGCGCATCGATGAACGACGCAATTTCCGCCGCATAAGCCTGCGTATAACGCGTCATGAAGAAATCATGCAGCGGCGGGCGGGTGTAACCATCCTTCGAAGCTATTTCTATCGATACCGGACGCTGGTTTTCCGCCGATACAGCGCCCAGCGAACCATGCACTTCAATGCGCTGATCGTAGCCATAGGAGGCGCGGCGCGAATTGGAGATAACGCACTGACGACCGGAAGCAGTGGTGAGGATGACGCTGGCGCTATCAAAATCGCCAAGCTCGCCAATCTTCGGGTCCACCAGCACCGAGGCCGAGGCCGAAACACTGTCGATTTCCTCGCCGAGAAGAAACCGCGCCATGTCAAAATCATGGATCGTCATGTCGCGGAAGATCCCGCCTGAAACCTTGATATATTCGGCGGGCGGCGCGCCTGGATCGCGGCTGGTGATCGTCACCATTTCGACCTTGCCGATCTGGCCATCGTCAATCGCCTTGCGCACGGCTGTAAAATGCGGATCGAAACGGCGGTTGAAACCGAGCATCACTTTCGCGCCGGTCTCCTTGATGACTTTCAGGCAAGCGCGCACCCGCGCAATGTCGAGATCAATCGGCTTTTCGCAGAACACCGCCTTACCTGCCCGCGCAAAGCGCTCGATCAGATCGGCATGGGTGTTGGTCGGCGTGCAGATCAGCACCGCATCCACATCACCGGACTTTTCGATCTCTTCGATTGTGCGCACATCCGCACCGGCAGCGTCGGCAATCGCGTGCGCCGCCGCCTCATTGGCGTCGGCGACTGCGACCAGTCTGGCGCGCCTGTCGGACGCTATCGCGCCCGCGTGAACCTTGCCGATGCGACCTGCGCCAAGCAGTGCCAGACGTGTCACCATTGCCTTATCCCTCCCAGGAAACCGCCGCTGTGAAACGGTTACAAAACTGATTGATATTCCCATTCATGCGTTTACCACTTAATTGTCCCGTTTATTGGGGATCGCGCGTAAGGCATATTGGAATATTTATTCTATTTTGCTAGAATGTGGCATAAAGATTGTCAAGACACCGTTTTTGGAAAGTCCGCAATGGATACAGTTTCCGCTTCATCCCCAGCCCCAACCACCGTCAAGGAATTTGAAGCGCGTCTGCTGGAAGTTTCCGACCGCCTGCCGAAGCGCCTGAAACAATGCGCGGATTTTGTCGCGGCCAATCAGGACCGCATCGCGGTTTCCACAGTCGCAGAAATGGCCGATGGCGCAGGCGTGCAAAGCTCGGCCTTCATGCGGTTTTGCCAATTGCTGGGCTTTTCCGGCTTTTCGGAAATGCAGAAGCTTTTCCGAGAATCCTATGCTGGCGGCTGGCCGGATTATTCGACCCGTCTGGAACATCTGCGCGAGACGGCAGCCAACAGCGCGCCTGCCTTGCTGGCCGAATTTGCCGAAGCGGGGCGTACGTCGCTTGAAGGCCTGCTCAAGACTATAGAACCGGAAGCGCTGGAAAGAGCCGTCGAGATTCTCGCCCGCGCCGAGACAATCCACCTCGTTGGCATTCGCCGCGCGTTTCCTGTGGCAAGCTATCTCGCTTATGCGCTGGAAAAGATGCAGGTTCCGGCCATGCTGCACAGCGCCGTCGGCAAGCTGGAAAACATGCACGCCATCCGCAAAGGCGATGTGCTTTTGGCAATCACCTTTTCGCCCTACTCCGCTGAAACCGTCGAGATGGCGGAATCCGCTGCCGCGCGCGGCGTCAATGTCGTCGGCATCACGGATACCATCGTCAGCCCGCTGAGCAAGCTTGCGCAACAAACCTTGCTGGTCTCCGAAGTGGATTTCGGCGCTTTCCGCTCGCTTTCCGCCACACTCTGCCTCGCTATCGCGCTTGCGGTTGCCGTCGGCACCGCCCGCCAGTCGGGTTGATTCCATTTTTCGGTTGAAATGGAATAATAAATCCATTTTAATCAGAAATGGAATAACTGCTATGCGCACAGAATCGCATTGCGGTCATCATAAGAAGTGCCGAGGGAGGAAGCGCATTTCATGGAGAAGCCGCTCGACTTGATAACGATTGGCCGGTCTTCGGTGGACCTCTATGGCGCGCAGATCGGCGGCCTTCTCGAAGATATGGCTTCCTTCAACAAATATGTCGGCGGCTCCCCGACGAATATCGCAACGGGCACCGCCCGGCTCGGCCTCAAATCCGCACTGATCACGCGCGTCGGCGATGAGCATATGGGCCGTTTCCTGCTGCGCGAGTTGGAACGGGAAGGTGTAGACACCCGCGGCATCGTCACCGATCCGCAACGTTTGACCGCACTGGTCATTCTGGGCATCCGCGACCAGCAGCATTTTCCGCTGATTTTCTACCGCGAGAACTGCGCCGACATGGCGCTTTGCGAAGATGATATCGACCCGTATTTCATCGCTGAAGCTGGATGCGTTCTCGCAACCGGCACCCATCTGTCGCATCCGCGCACGGAAGCCGCTGTCCTCAAGGCGCTGCGCCTTGCGCGCCAGAATGGCAGTCGCACCGCGCTCGATATCGATTATCGCCCCAATCTTTGGGGTCTTTCAGGGCATGGCGATGGCGAAAACCGTTTCATCGAATCTGCTGCCGTCACCGCAAAGCTGCAATCGAGCCTGCCGCTTTTTGACCTCATCGTAGGCACGGAGGAAGAGTTTCACATTGCAGGCGGCTCGACCGATACGCTTGCAGCCCTCACCGCTGTGCGCAAGATCACCGATGCCGTTCTTGTCTGCAAGCGCGGGCCGATGGGCGCGGTGGTTTTCGAAGGCGCTATTCCAGACAATCTCGACAAGGGGCAGAGCGGAGAAGGCTTTCCCATCGAAGTTTTCAATGTGCTGGGCGCGGGCGATGGCTTCATGTCCGGCCTGTTGCGCGGCTGGCTGAAGGGCGAGGACTGGCCGACCAGCCTGAAATTCGCCAATGCCTGCGGTGCTTTCGCCGTCTCCCGGCATGGCTGCACGCCCGCTTATCCAAGCTTCGAAGAAATGCAATATTTCTTCCGCAACGGCATTCGAAATCATGCGCTGCGCAAGGATGCGCAACTGGAACAGGTGCATTGGTCCACCAACCGCAATGGCGACTGGCCGCATATGCGGGTTTTCGCTTTCGATCATCGCATCCAGCTGGAAGAAATGGCTGCCGAGGCCGGCGTGGATAACACCAAGATCGGCGAATTCAAACGTCTCTGCCTCGACGCCGCCTTGCAGGTTTCCGGCGGAAGCGGCGGCTATGGCATCCTGTGCGATGGTAGGCTGGGTCGTGACGCGCTCTACCGGGCGGCTGGCTCCGGCCTATGGATCGGACGCCCGACCGAATGGCCGGGTTCGCGTCCGCTAAAGCTGGAACCAGACCTCGGAGCCGATTGCGGCGGACTCGTGGAATGGCCGGTGGAACATGTGGTGAAGCTTCTCTGTTTCTACCACCCGGACGATACGGCGGATATGAAGGCCGAACAGGAAGCGACCGTCAAACGGCTGTTCACGGCGGCGCGCCGCAACCGGCTGGAGTTTCTGCTGGAGATCATTCCGTCCAAGGCCGGGCCGGTCGATGACGAGACCACCGCGCGCGTCATCCAGCGCTTCTACGATATCGGCGTCTATCCTGACTGGTGGAAGCTGGAACCGATGAAGACCAAGGCGGCCTGGGCCAATGCCTGTGAAGCCATCACCCGCAACGATCCTTACACGCGTGGCATCGTGGTTCTGGGTCTTGATGCGCCAGCCGAGGAGCTGGAATCGAGCCTCGCAATAGCGGCAGGCTTCGATCTTGTGAAAGGCTTTGCGGTCGGCAGAACCATCTTCGGTGACGCAGCGCGCAAATGGCTAAATGGTAAGATCAGCGATGATGAGGCCGTTGCCGAAATGGTCGCGCGCTACAAAAACCTGTGCGATGTCTGGGACAAACTGCGCAGACACTGATTCATATCTCGGGAGGAGACATGACAACCGTTCGACTGACTGCCGCGCAAGCGCTGGTGCGTTATCTCGCGAACCAGATGACGCCGGAAGGCGACACATTCATCGCGGGTGTATGGGCTATTTTCGGTCATGGCAATGTGGCGGGGCTGGGCGAGGCGCTTTACGGCATCCGCGAGCAGTTGCCGACATGGCGCGGCCATAACGAGCAGACCATGGCCCATGCGGCCATCGCCTATACCAAGCAGCTTGGCCGCAAACGCGCCTGCGCCGTCACATCCTCCATTGGCCCCGGCGCGACCAATATGGTGACGGCGGCAGCGCTGGCCCATGTGAACCGCCTGCCCGTTCTGCTTATTCCCGGCGATGTCTTCGCCAATCGCGGCCCCGATCCCGTGCTGCAGCAGATCGAGGATTTCGACGACGGCACCATGACCGTCAACGACTGTTTCCGCCCGGTGAGCCGCTACTTCGACCGCATCACCCGACCGGAACAGCTTCTCACCGCCCTGCCCCGCGCCTTCCGCACCATGACCGATCCAGCCGATTGTGGCCCGGTGACACTCGCCTTCTGTCAGGATGTTCAGGCGGAAGCCTATGACTGGCCGCTGGAATTCTTCGCGCCGAAAGTCTGGCATTGGCGTCGCCCTCCGCCGGATGAACTGGAGCTCGCAACCGCCATCGCCGCAATCCGCAACGCATCCAAGCCTGTGATCGTCGCAGGCGGCGGCGTGCATTATTCCGGCGCGCATGAGGCTTTGAAGCAATTTGCCGAAACGCACGGCATTCCCGTCATCGAAACGCAGGCCGGTAAATCCGCACTGCCATGGGATCATCCGCTCAATTTCGGCCCGGTTGGTGTGACGGGTGCCGACAGCGCCAATGCTGTTGCCGCCGAAGCGGATCTGGTGATCGGCGTTGGCACTCGCTTTCAGGATTTCACCACCGGCTCATGGGCGCTGTTCAAGCATCCGGGCCGCAAGCTCTTGTCGCTCAACGTCCAGCCCTATGACGGGGCGAAGCACAATGCGCTGCCTTTGGTGGCGGATGCGCGGATCGGGTTGCAGGCGCTTGACACTGCGCTTTCAGGCTACAAGCGCTTGCCTGTTGACATGGGATTGAAAGACAAATGGTTTGCCGATGCCGACCGGATCACCGCTGCACCAACGGAGGGCAATGCCCTGCCCACCGACATGCAGGTCATCGGTGCCGTACAACGCCAGTCACGCGACAATACGGTTGTCATGTGCGCAGCCGGTACGATGCCGGGCGAGTTGCACCAGCTCTGGAAGGCCGGGCGCGCCATGTCCTATCACATGGAGTATGGCTTCTCCTGCATGGGCTATGAAATTGCGGGTGGCCTTGGCATCAAGATGGCTGAGCCGGACCGCGACGTCATCGTCATGGTTGGCGATGGCTCCTACATGATGGCAAACTCCGAACTCGCCACCGCCGTGATGCTGGGCCAGAAAATCACCGTTGTCCTGACGGACAATCACGGCTTTGGCTGCATCAACCGGCTGCAAATGGCCACTGGTGGCGCGGAATTCAACAATCTGCTCGACCATGCCGCCCATGTGAACCCGTCGCAGATCGACTTCGCCGCGCATGCCCGCGCCATGGGTGCGGATACACGCAAGGTTACGTCGATCACGGAGCTGGAAGCGGCCCTTGCCGAAACACGCGAAAGCCCACGCACAAGTGTGATCGTCATCGATACCGATCCCTACCCGACGCCTGACACTGGCGGCTGGTGGTGGGATGTTGCCGTGCCGGAAGTATCGGAGCGCGAACAGGTACGCGCTGCCCGCCGCGCCTATGAAGCTCAGCTGAAAGAAAGAAACTGACCGATGATCTTGTACGGCACCAATCCCATTGCCTGGTCCAATGATGACGACCGCAGCCTCGGCGCGCATATCACGCTGGATCAATGCCTGGATGAAGCGGCGAAAATCGGCTTCGACGGCATCGAAAAGGGCCATAAATTCCCGCAGGAACCACAAGCGCTCAAGGCTGTGCTGGAGCTGCGGGGATTGCGTTATGTTTCCGGCTGGCACTCGCTCAACCTGCTCGTCAATTCGGTCGAAGACGAGAAAGCCGCGATGCAGCCCGCGCTTGACCTTCTGAAGGCCATGGGCTCGAAGGTCATCATCGTCTGCGAAACCTCCAACGCCATTCACGGCGATAACGACAAGCCGCTTTCCGAACGCCCCGTGCTGGAAGAAGCGCGCTGGCCAACTTTCGGCGCTGGCGTCGAAGCGCTCGCAGCTCATGCGGCTCAACAGGGGATTGCGCTCGTTTATCATCACCATATGGGCACGATCGTGCAAAGCGAGGACGAAATCGACCTGCTGATGCACCATACTGGCCCGGCGACGAAACTCCTGCTCGACACCGGGCATTGCCTGTTTGGCGGTGGCGATCCTGAGCGCGCAGCAAAAAAGCATATGGCGCGCGTCGGCCATATCCACGCCAAGAATGTTCGCCCGACTATTGCAACCGAAGTCAGCGACCAAAGCCTTTCCTTCCTTGAAGGGGTGCGTCGCGGCGTGTTCACGGTTCCGGGCGACAAGGAAGGCGCGGTCGATTTCGTACCTGTTCTCAAGCAAGCTGCCGAACACGGCTATCAGGGCTGGCTCGTCATCGAAGCCGAACAGGACCCGGATATTCGCAACCCGTTCGAATATCAGACGCTGGGGCTGAAATCGCTGAAAGCATTCGCCAGGGACGCAGGGCTCGACAAGGGAGACTGAGACATGGCTAATCTGTTACGCAAGCCGCAAGGCACGCATGGCAAAGTCCACGACATCACGCCGGAAAGTGCCGAATGGGGTTATGTCGGTTTCGGTCTCTACCGGTTGAAACCGGGCGACACGGTCTCCGAGCGGACCGATGTCAACGAAGTCATTCTGGTGCTGGTGGAAGGCAAGGCCAAAATCACCGCATCGGGCGAAGATTTTGGCGAAATGGGCGAACGCATGAGCGTGTTCGACAAGCTGCCGCCGCATTGCGTCTATGTTCCGGCGGAAAGCGATTGGCTCGCCATAGCGACAAGCGATTGCGTCCTCGCCGTCTGCACAGCACCCGGCAAGCCCGGACGCAAGGCGCAGAAACTTGGCCCCGAAGGCCTGACGCTGGAGCAGCGCGGCAAGGGTTCCAACACGCGCTACATTCACAATATCGCGATGGAAGGCCGCGATGTTGCCGACAGCCTGCTGGTGACGGAAGTCTTCACGCCACAGGGCAACTGGTCGTCCTATCCGCCGCACCGGCATGACGAGGACAATTATCCGGATATGACCTATCTGGAGGAGACTTATTACCACCGGCTCAATCCGGCGCAGGGCTATGGCATCCAGCGCGTCTTCACCGAAGATGGCAGCCTCGATGAAACAATGGCTGTTTCAGATGGTGATGTCGTGCTGGTCCCGAAGGGGCACCACCCCTGCGGCTCGCCCTATGGCTATGAGATGTATTATCTCAACGTCATGGCCGGACCTTTGCGCAAATGGCGCTTCAAGAACCACCCCGATCACGACTGGATTTATCAGCGCGATAATCCAACCTCGTAAAAGATGAGAGCGGAAGACGGCAGTACTGTCAGTACCATAATGAAAAAAATATTTTAGGTATAAATCTAAAGAAAATCATTTTTTAGGGAATAAAATGTCGCAGCATGTTAAGATATACAACTCTGAACATAGAGCATACTTGGTTTGCCGGAGATCAACATGGGATGGAATTCACCCAGTAGAATTAAATAAAAACCCCTCAATTGAAGATTTTTACCAAACCTGGACCCTAGCTTGGCAAGATCAGCATGTCTTCATTCTCGAGATAGCACCCATTCAAGTGAATCTGTTTATGTTCGATCCCCAAAGCCCGATTAATCCTATACCAACGGCACACACCGCGTGGGCCGCCAAAACCAGCTATAAATCGCCCGTAGAACTTATATATAACGCGAAAGAAAATAGCATCAAAACAAATGCTGGAAGCTCCTCTCTGTATCTTACCAGCGACCTCAAAGAATCTTTCGCTTATTTTGATATAGAACCGCAGAAATACTGGGAAATCCAGTATGACTGGAATAAGAAAATTTAATATTTGGATTTTCTTATAGTCCAACAGCCATCTTCGGATCATCTACTGCACCGGGAACGGGTACAAAAACCAAACGCGCCGCAGCCACATAGGCAATCATCAGTGCTCCAGAACGGTCGCGTATGAACGTGTCTCCCGCTACAAGCAGGTTCTCAACGATCTTCCTAACTGCCTACGGCGTGAGACGTTATTGCGACCATGAGATGGCAACCCCGCCCCTTGCGAAGGGGCTGCTTCAAAAATCATCCCGAGCTACAACTCGATTTCCTGCGTGATAACCCAATCTTGCAGATGATGAAAACAGAACCGGCAATACTGTCAGTATAATTCCATGAAAAACATCCGTATAAAGAGACAAAATTTAACAAAATCAATAGAGTTATTATGTACAAAAAAGTGAAAATATACGATAATGAAAATGAAAGCTATTTGGTCTGCGGGAGCGGGCCAGTGGGAGATGGAACGTATGACGTAACACTGGATATTGGTGGATACCAGAGTCAAACTATTTACGAGACTTGGGCTTTGGTTCCAGTAACCCCGGATGAAAATGTCTTCATTCTAAGAATGGAGCCTCTTGGGGTACATCTGATTTCATTCTCCAGTGACCCCAAAGAATTCCCCATCCTAAGGGCTGCCAAGCCCGATTTTGCGTCACCTGTGGAACTTAAGTACAACGCTAACAACAAAACGATCATCACGAATGCTGGAAGCGCTTCTCTGTATCTTTCCAGCGCTGCAAAAGATGAGGTTGTTTACTTCACACCTGACGTAGCAACTCCCTGGGAAATCCAATATATCTGAAAGAAAGCCCCGGAAATCCGGAGCCTCTCTTATGGTCCCGCAATTCTCTTCTGATCATCCGCTGCACCAATGCCAGGGACGGCATTGCATATCGTGCGTGGTGGATTGAGCATCGGAGCTATGAAAAAGAAAATGGCGGCTCGAAAGCCGCCTTTTTCAATTTCAAGAGCGAGACCGGTTAGCCGATTGCCATCAGGCTGGCATTGCCGCCTGCAGCCGTCGTGTTGATCGAGGTCGAGACCTCTTCCAAAAGCCAGTTGAGGCAGTAAGCATCGTCCTTGGCGGCCAGTTCTTCCGTCGATGCGGCCTGCGTCAGAACCAATGGTCCCGGCAGCCCCGCGATCTTCTGGTTGACCTCAAGAATGCGCGCACTGTCACCTTCGACAAGTGCACCGGCGAAAGGCGCATCCGCCTGCCAGTCCTTGCTCCAGCCGATGCGGGCGGCAACGCTGGCTGGCAAGTCTTTCAGGCTGGCCTGCAAGCCGGAAGCCGCATCGATTGCCGCCGTGTTGCCGGTGGCAAGCGCTGCTGTCAGCTGGCGATAGAGACCTATCTCGGTCTGCGGCACCAGCAGGATGCGACCACGCGGATGCAGCGCATAGAGGTTGCGTTCACCAACCGGACCCGGCAGCTCGATATCGAGACCGAGCGCCGAAACGCTGCCCGTCTCACGCGCTGCCTGCGCCAGATCGTTCATGCCGCGCTGGCCAAGCCACTTCGCGAAATCCTTGAGCGCTGCATCGGTGTGTACCGAGCTATGGCGCGGCGGGATCGGAGCGGTATCAACCAGACGTCCGAGATAGAGCGGACCACCCGCCTTCGGGCCGGTGCCGGACAGGCCGCGGCCACCGAACGGCTGAACGCCGACAATCGCACCGATGACGTTGCGGTTGATATAGATGTTACCGACGCGGATACGGTCGGCGACATTGGCGATGGTTTCATCAAGGCGCGTATGCAGACCGAAGGTCAGACCATAGCCCGTGGCGTTGATATCATCGATCAGGCGCTCCATGTCGTCGCGCTTGTAGCGCACCACATGCAGAACCGGGCCGAACACTTCACGCTTCCAGATCGCGCAGCGTTTCGATTTCGATGATGGTCGGCGCAACATAGGTGCCCTTGGCCGTTTCCGGTCCCAGCGGAAGCTGCTCGACCTTGCGGCCAAGCTCACGCATGCCCTGAATGTGCTTTTCGATGATGCTCTTGGCTTCATCGGTGATGACCGGGCCGATATCAACCTTCAGCTTGTCGGTGCGCCCTATGGACAATTCGCGCAGCGCGCCCTTGAGCATGACCAGAATGCGGTCGGCCACATCTTCCTGCAGGCAAAGCACACGCAGCGCCGAGCAGCGCTGACCGGCACTGTCGAAGGCAGAAGCGATCACGTCGAAGACAACCTGTTCGGCCAGAGCCGAAGAATCGACGATCATGGCGTTCTGGCCGCCGGTTTCGGCGATCAGCGGGATCGGTTTGCCGTTTGGCAGCAGGCGCGAAGCAAGCTGCGCCTGAATGAGTCGCGCAACTTCCGTCGAGCCAGTGAACATCACGCCGCAGGTTTCCGACGCTGCAACCAGTGCCGCACCGATGCGACCATCGCCCGGCAGGAGCTGAAGCGCGTCAGCGGGAATACCGGCTTCGTGCAGGATACGCACGCCCTGCGCTGCGATCAGCGGCGTTTCCTCAGCAGGCTTCGCCAGAACCGGATTGCCAGCGACAAGCGCGGCTGCAATCTGGCCGGTGAAGATAGCGAGCGGGAAGTTCCACGGGCTGATGCAGATGATTGGACCGAGCGCCTTATGCGCAACGCCAAATGTGCGGCGGGTCTGTTCGGCATAATAGCGCAGGAAGTCGATGGCTTCGCGCACTTCGGCAATGGCGTTCGGCATGGACTTGCCCGCTTCACGCATCACGAGGCCGAGCAGTTCCGGCATGTCGCGCTGCATGATGTCGGCAGCGCGATCAAGGCAAGCGGCGCGTTCGGTGGGCGCAACGGCGGACCAGCTTGCAGTCGCCGTCTTTGCAATGGCCATCGCCTTGGCAACATCAGCGGCGTCGATTTCCGTGACCGTGCCGACAACGTCTTCGTGGTCGCCGGGGTTGAGAACCGGGCGGCTTGCGCCCTTTACCTTGACGCCTGCAACCTGCGGCTCGGACGTCCAGCTGCGATCTGCCGTCGCTTCAAGCTTCTTGCTCAGCGCATCGAGCGTCACTTCGTTGGACAGGTCGAAACCGGCGGAATTCTGGCGAGCGCCATAGAGACCTTCCGGCAGCGCAATCTGGTCATGGCGCGCACCGACGACGGCCATGGAGCGCACGACCTCGACCGGATCGGCGACCAGCTCATCAACGGACACATTTTCATCGCCAATGCGATTGACGAAGGATGAGTTCGCGCCGTTTTCGAGCAGGCGGCGCACCAGATAGGCCAGCAGTGTTTCATGCGTGCCAACCGGCGCATAAATGCGGGCCGGACGGCCAAGCTTGGACGGGCCGACAACTTCGTCATAAAGCGGCTCACCCATGCCGTGCAGGCACTGGAATTCGAACTTGCCGGTTTTGAAATCCTGGCCGGCGATGTGATAGATCGTCGCCAGCGTCTGCGCATTGTGGGTCGCGAACTGCGGGAAGACGGCATCGGTTGCCGCCAGCAGCTTGCGAGCGCAGGCAATGTAGGAAACGTCGGTGTGCACCTTGCGGGTATAGACCGGGAAGTCTTCCAGACCGTCCACCTGCGCGCGCTTGATTTCGGCGTCCCAATAAGCGCCCTTCACCAGACGCACCATGACACGGCGCTTGTTCTGGCGGGCCAGATCGATGATGAAATCGAGCACGAACGGGCAGCGCTTGCCATAGGCCTGCACCACGAAGCCGATGCCTTCCCAATCGGCCAGATCCGGATCTTCGATCAGGCTCTGCAACAGATCGAGAGACAGTTCCAGACGGTCAGCTTCTTCGGCGTCAATGTTCAGACCGATATTGTAGGACTTGGCGATGGCCGCGAGTGCCTTCACCTTCGGCAGCAATTCACCCATGACGCGTTCGCTCTGCGAGCGGACATAACGCGGATGCAGCGCCGAAAGCTTGATGGAAATGCCGGGGCCGTCATAGATGCCGCGACCAGCGGAAGCGCGGCCAATGGCATGAATGGCGGTTTCGTAATCCTTGTAGTAGCGCTCGGCGTCGGCAGCGGTGGTCGCGGCCTCGCCCAGCATATCGTAGGAGTAACGGAAGCCGCGTTCTTCGAGCGGCTTGGCGCGCTTCAGCGCTTCATCAATGGTTTCGCCGGTGACGAACTGCTCGCCCATCATGCGCATGGCCATATCGACGCCACGGCGGATAACCGGCTCGCCGCAGCGGGCGATCAGGCGCGTCAACGCAGCCGAAAGGCCGCGATCATTGACGGTGTTGGTCAGCTTACCGGTGACGACGAGGCCCCAGGTGGCAGCATTGACGAACAGCGAGCGACCGCCGCCGATATGGGACTTCCAGTCGCCGTTGGAAATCTTGTCGCGAATAAGCGCGTCGCGGGTCGCCATGTCTGGAATACGCAGCAGCGCTTCGGCAAGGCACATCAGCGCCACGCCTTCCTGGCTCGACAGCGAATATTCATGCACCAGACCTTCAACGCCGGTGCCCTTGTGCTTGGCGCGCAGCGCCTCGATCAGCTTGCGCGCCGTTGCGCGCACCGCCTTGCGGGTTTCATCCGGCAGTGTCGCCTGCTCAACCAGAGCCGTCACGCATTCCGCTTCCGAACGACGATAGGCGCTCGTGATGATCTGACGCAGAGCGCTCTGCTCGCGGATCGGCGGCGCAAAATTCTGGAAAACCGGATTTGTGGGAGCTGGAATTTTATCGGTCATGGTGCAAGGCTCGCAAAAGAGAACAGGCCCGGGCGTAACGCCCAGTTTACCTCTGTTTTATTTGGGTGCACACTATCATCGGCGCAAATTGCATTCTGCCTTGATTTGAACCATATAAAGGAAAAACGATCTTATTATCGCGATCTATAAAGGCAAAATGAATGCGAAAGATAGAGTCTATAGACGATCTGGATCAGTTCGACCGGCGCATTCTGGAAGTTCTCAGCGAAGACGGCAGAATTCCGGTAACCGAGCTGTCTAAAAAGGTCGGTCTTTCCAAGACGCCATGTCAGGCGCGACTGAAAAGGCTGGTCGATGAAGGCTATATTCTGGGCTTTCGCGCGGCTATCGATCCGGAGAAACTTGGCATCGATCACATCGCCTTCACGACGGTCAAACTGTCCGACACACGCGAGGCGGCGCTCAACGCCTTCAACACGGCGGTGCGCAAGATACGCGAGGTGGAAGAGTGCCACATGATCGCGAGCTCGTTCGATTATCTTTTGAAAGTGCGTACACCAAATATCCGTCGCTATCGCGAAGTGCTGGGCGAGAAGATTTCCAGCCTGCCCAATGTGGCAAGCACATCGACCTTCGTGGTGATGGAATCCGTCAAGGACAATCGCCCCGTCAGAGTCTATCCGGGCGCGATCTGACCAAAAGAAAATGGCGGGCATTGCCCGCCATTTTCATTTTCCATTACTGGAACGGATTAGTTCAGGCCAAGCGTGCCGCGCAGCGTGGACAGGTCTTCGGCCAGCGTCGTCACCGGACCGGCAAGCGCCTTGCGGTCGTCTTCCGACAGCTTGTCATAGGTTTCGTAGCCGTCGCCCTTCTTGTACTTGGCAAGAATATCGTCAACGGTCTTGAAGTTGGCTTCGACCTTCTTGATCAGGTCAGGATTTTCCTTCTCGATCAGCGGCTTGAACAACTCGACAATCTTCTGCGCGCCATCGACATTGGCCTTGAAATCCCAAAGGTCGGTGTGGCTGTAACGGTCTTCTTCGCCGGAAATCTTGCCAGCAGCCACTTCCTCCATGAGTGCGGCTGCACCGCCCACGACCTTTTCGGGCGGAACAGTCAGGTCTTTTACACGCTTCTGGAGTTCCAGAACATCGGCATAGAGCTTGTCCGCAAAAGGCGTCAGGCCATCGGTCGTGTTCTGTGCGAACAGGCCATATTCGAGGCGGTGGAAGCCGGTGAAATCTTCCGACTTCTCGCCATTCTCATGATCGTCGGCGCGGCTATCGATGGATGCATCGAGATCCGCGAAAAGTTCGGCAATCGGCTCGATCTTTTCATAGGAGACGCGCGAGGACGGATAGAGTTCTTTGGCCTTCGCCAGATCGCCAGCCTTGATCGCATCCGTGAAAGCCTTGGTGTCCTTCACCAGAATGTCGAGGTGCTCCTGCACATAGACCTTGTAGTCGGCAATCGGCTGGACGAGATCCAGCGGCGAAACCTCGGCCTTGGCAGCGCCGAAGCTGAGCGAGAGCGCGACGGCGCAAGCCGAAGCAAGCCCAGAAACATACAGGGGCAGACGATACTTCATGTTTAGCCTCTCCATGATGATGGACAGAGCGCTCCGGCCTCAACCGTCAAAACGCTCTGTCATCTTGTTTGTGCATTTCTCCAAACAGCTTGGGCAGTTGTGGGGGAAATGCCTCCACCTCACCCGCGGGCGTTTTGCGGCCCGCTCGCCGCAAGCAATCCACGCGCGTAATAGTCCTGATCGTCCGTCACGCCCGGCAGCGCGAAGAAATATCCGCCGCCGATGGGCTTGATATATTCTTCCAGCGGCTCGCCATTGAGGCGGTTCTGGACCGTGATGAAACCTTTTTCGAGGTTGGCCTGATAGGCAATGAACAGCAGCCCCATATCGAGCTGGCCCGACTTGGTGACACCGTTCGAATAGTTGAACGGACGGCGCAGGATCAGGTTCTCATGCGCCTTGGCATCACGCGGATTGGCCAAACGGATATGCGGATCCATCGGCGTGACCTTGCCATCGTGATCCTTGGCAAAATCCGGCACATCGGCTTCTGTCTTACCGTCGAACGGCGCACCGCTATCCTTGCGACGACCGAAAATCGTCTCCTGCTCCTGCAATGGCGTGCGGTCCCAGCGCTCCACCATATTGCGGATGATGCGCACCGCGACATAGCTGCCATTGGCGGCCCAATCCGGCTCGTCGCTTTCCTTCTGCACCCAGACAACCTGCTGCATCAGTTTCTTGTCGGATGCATCCGGATTGGCCGACCCATCGCGGAAACCGAGGAAGTTACGCGCGCTTTCCTTGGCTTTCGGCGAATGCGGCGGCTGCACCGGCACAGTGCCTTCCTGCTTCCAGCGCACCATCAGCAAGTCCGGCATATTCTTCATAATATCGCGAAGCGCGTGAATATTGGTGTCCGGCGTGTTGGAGCAGAACTGGATCATCAGATCGCCATGGCAGATGTCCTTCTGCAAGGCATCGTTGGGGAAGCCGGTCATGCGCTGAAGGCGCTTCGGTCTCATCGGCTTCAGGCCGAAACGGTCATCGAACAGCGAATTGCCGAGCGCGACCGTTATCGTCAAATTGTCCGGCGTCACCGTCGGGCCGAGAATGCCTGAATCAGACGGCGGAAATTTTGTGTCGAGCACCGGCGGCTCGCCGCCCTTCATGAGAAAGGCAGCGCGCTCGGTCAGGAGTTTGAACATGCGCTCAAGTTCACCGCGATCCCGCGCCAGAACATCGAAGGCGGCAACCAGGCCAGCCGCCGGACGCGCATTGACAATGCCCGGCTGGTGAACGCCATGGAACGGCTGGCTTTCGTGAATTTTGTCGCTTTCCGGCGCGTTGGTCACGCTGTCGGAAGACAGTGCATGGGCCGGTTGCGGGTTCAACACGCCCGCCACCGCGCCGGCAACGCCGGTTGCCCCAGCGCCCAGCAGCAATGCGCGGCGTGAAGGTGAAACAGGATTATCGGTTTTCAAAAATTTCTTGGTCATTAATCCACTCCCAATTGATCGCGGAGTTTAGAGAATTGGGCGGCGAGCGAAGCGGCACCGTCCTTGATCTTCGCCTTTTCATCAGACGAAAGATTGTCATAGGTCTTGAAACCATTGCCTTCGGCATTGGCGCTCAAAAGAGCGTTCACCGCAGCCAGTTCCTTGTCGATGCCTTCAAATGCCTTCGCATCGACCTTGTCCACGATGGGACGCAACACATCCACCGTCTTGGCCGCGCCTTCAACGAGACCGGCGAATGCGTGCAGATCGGTGTGGGCATAGCGGTCTTCACCCGTATCGCCCGCCGTCGAAGCAAAGCGATTAAGCGCCGATGCAGTGCCTGCCAGCATGCGATCCGGCGAAATGCGCAGGGCGCGAATACGCTCCTTCAAGGCACCGGCATCCTGCGCCAGCTTAGTCGCGACCGGAGCCAGACCGTCTGCCGATTTCTGCTCGAACAGCCCGTATTCGATACGATGCAGGCCGCCAAAAGCAGCATCCTGCTCACGCTTTTCAAAATAATCAGCGCGCGCATTGATGGCCGTATCGAGATCGGAGAAGGCTTCGGAAACCGGCGCAATGCGGGCATAGGCGGCGCGGGCCGGACCATAGGCTGCCTGCGCTGCTTCCAGATTGCCGCTGGTGACAGCAGCCGACAGATCGCCTGTCTCCTTCTGGAATTCAGCCACTTCTGCTGCAAGATAAATCTGGTATTCCGCCAGCGCGCCGATGAAGGCGGTCAGTGGCAGCTTCTTGCCCTTCTCGGCATCGCTGGCAGCGGACGGCGTCACCGTCAGCTTGCCACGCGGGTTGGACAGCAGGCCGCAGGTGATCTGATATTCGCCGGGCGCAAGCTTTGCCGTGATTGTCTGCTTGAAACCGGGCGCGATATTTTCGCGCTCTTCCAGCACCATGACGCCATCCAGAATTTCCCACTCGACGGTGCGGTCGGACTTGTTGACGATCTCGAACACCGAGCGGCCCGCCGGAACGGACAACTCGTTCGGCTCGCAGCTTTTGGCATTGATCGCCACCTGAATTTTGCCTTCTGCATCGGCATGGCGCGCCTTGTCCGAAACGCGAGAGGCGTAA
Source organism: Ochrobactrum sp. SSR (assembly GCF_030067775.1). Lineage (NCBI taxonomy): Bacteria > Pseudomonadati > Pseudomonadota > Alphaproteobacteria > Hyphomicrobiales > Brucellaceae > Ochrobactrum > Ochrobactrum sp. SSR. The sequence goes on from NZ_CP125970.1 coordinate 765,748, forward strand.
TAGAAGGCCGCCCCCGCCGCCACGAGCAGCAGCACGGCCAGCACCAGCCCGATGCGAACCAGATTGCGGGAGAAAGGTTCGGTGGCTTTAGGGTTCGTCATGAAAAATCTCTTCGACTAAGCGCTATGCTTGGCCTCAGCGCCCTGAACAGGCGCGGAGGATGGCATCAGGAAAAGAACGAGTGCTGGAACAAGGAAGGCGACATAGGCCACGACTTCGCTAACCGTCGGCGTTGCGATATAGCCGAAGATACCGGCCAGAACCGAACCGAGCGTGCTGTCCAGCGGTAGAATGTCGCTTGCGTCGAAAACCACCGTCTGGAAATGGTTCCAGAGACCGGCTTCGTGCAACGCCATCACCGAATTGGCCAGAATACCGGCGGCGATAATCAGGATGAAAACGCCAGTCCAGCGGAAGAAACGGCGCAGATTGAGCTTCAAACCACCCTTGAAGATGGCATAGCCGACGACAGCGGCAAGCAGCACACCCAGAAGCGCACCGAGCGGGGCGGCAGCGCCTTCGCTTTGCTGGAATGCGGCCAGCAGGAAGAAGACCGACTCCAGCCCCTCGCGGGCAACAGCGAAAAACACCATCAGGATAAGGCCGACGCCCTTATGCGTCGGCGTTTCAAAAGCAGCGTCGATGGAATGATGCAGCTCGGCCTTGATCGAGCGCGCTGCCTTGCGCATCCAGAACACCATGGAAGTCAGCACGAAAACGGCGATCAATCCAATGATGGCTTCGAACAGTTCCTGCGCCTTTTGCGGAAACTCTGCGCTCAGAATTTGCAGGATCGCGCCAACGGTCAGCGACATGGCAAGCGCCAGAAGAATGCCGATCCAGACAACGGGCATCCAGGCGCTGCGTCCCGTCTGATGCAGATAGCTCGCGATGATACCAACGATCAGCGCTGCCTCCACGCCTTCGCGGAACATGATGAGAAACGGTACGAGCATTTCGTTCTATCCAAACAGACAGAGAAACCGGCCCGCCCCTTTTGACCAGTTCTCGATCAGCCTAAGCCTTCGTCAATTGGTCACCTTTTATAATTAGCTTACACCCACTGCAAGACAAATGAACATGACCACGCTAGGAATGTTTTAGAATTATTCTAACGATTTCATGCGTTTATGGGAGCAATTAAGGCACGGCTGACGAACCGCGGCAGACAGGCCGGGGCGACTCACGCCCTATCCCACGGAAAAGATTTTGAATTTTTCTGTGCCGCAACCTGAACCGAAATGAAACACAACCCCCGTTTGCATTGCGGTAGCGCGATCATAAACCCGTGAAAAAGTTCATAATCTTCCGAAATCGACAAAAAAAAGTCGACTAAGGGGTTGAACAATGCTGCTGACTGATCCATATCGGGGTTACTTACCGCTGTGCCTCCTCCCATTGCGCGCGGTAAGTGTTCCCCTCTGGAGGTTTGCCCAAGTGGCACCTTCATAACTAAGCCGGACTTCCTAGTCCGGCTCTTTTTTTGCCTGAATTCCTGTAGCGCCAAATAAAAGAAGCTCCACCGCAGTAGAGCTTCAATATTTGAATTATAATAAATGCTTCACATTCTCGGGAAGCATACATTCTCACCGTAATGATCAAAACAACACAATTTCTCGCCGTAGCGCCAGCACTGTAATGTGGATTCTAATCTGGCAGCATTATCCTTCGCGAACGCCGCTCTGGAAGAAAAGCCGATAAAGATCGGAAAGAGAGACAAGACTAAAACTATTATCTTCATGATAAATCCGTCCGATATGTTTTCTTCTATTTGCGATCAGCAGATAATTGCAAAAGCGGCGTTTTCTGAAAACCCCAACAAACCGGACAGAAAAAAGCGCCGCATTTCTGCGGCGCCTTCGTGTTTTCAGTCATCCAACTGGCAATCAACCGTAGGCTGCAACCGGCGGGCACGAGCAGATGAGGTTTCTGTCGCCGCCGACATTGTCCACGCGGCTGACCGGCGGCCAGTATTTTGCCGTGGCGTCGAATTCGCCGCCCAAGGCAATGGCCGGGAACACCGCTTCCTCACGGGTGTAAGGATGCGTCCATTCGCTGGCCAGCGTATCGCCTGCCGTGTGCGGTGCGTTGGCAAGAGGATTGTCATCCTGCGGCCAGACACCCTCGGCGATCTTCTTCGCCTCACCAGCAATGGCAATCATAGCGTCGCAGAGACGGTCGATTTCCGACTTCGGCTCGGATTCTGTCGGCTCGATCATCAGCGTACCCGCAACCGGCCACGACATGGTCGGCGCATGGAAACCATAGTCGATGAGGCGCTTGGCCACATCTTCCACGGTTACGCCCGCGCTATCCTTGAGAACACGCGTATCCACGATGCACTCATGCGCCACGCGGTCATGCGCGCCCGTATAAAGGATCGGATAAGCGTCCTTCAAGCGATGCGCGATGTAGTTGGCATTGAGGATCGCAGCTTCGGTCGCCTTTTTAAGACCTGCACCGCCCATCATGCGGATATACATCCACGTAATGACCAGAATAGACGCGCTGCCGAAGGGAGCTGCCGAAACGGCGTGCTTGGAACCAAGATCAACGTGGCCTGGCAGATAAGGCACCAGATGTTTGGCAACGCCGATCGGACCGACACCCGGACCGCCGCCGCCATGCGGAATGCAGAAGGTCTTGTGCAGGTTCATATGGCAGACATCGGCGCCGATATCGCATGGACGCGCAAGGCCAACGAGTGCATTGAGGTTTGCGCCGTCGAAATAGACCTGACCGCCATTGTCATGGACGATTTCGCAGAAAGCCTTGATGCCTTCTTCGAACACGCCATAGGTCGACGGATAGGTGATCATGAAGGCGGCAAGATTATCGCGATGCTTCTCGGCCTTGGCCTTGAGGTCATCGATATCGATGTCGCCATCCGGGCGGCAATTGACCACGACAACGCTCATGCCTGCCATCGAGGCGCTGGCCGGATTGGTGCCATGCGCAGACGACGGGATCAGGCAAATGTTGCGATGACCTTCACCACGCGACTGGTGATAGTGGCGGATGGCCAAGAGACCGGCATATTCGCCCTGGCTGCCCGCATTCGGCTGCAGCGAAACACCTGCAAAGCCGGTGATTTCGCAAAGCCATGCTTCGACGTCAGCCGTCATCTTCGCATAGCCTTCGGTCTGTGCCGCAGGTGCGAAGGGATGCAGGTTCGCAACCGTGTTCCAGCTCACCGGCATCATTTCTGCCGCCGCATTGAGCTTCATGGTGCAGGAACCAAGCGGGATCATCGCGCGGTCAAGCGCCAGATCCTTGTCGGCCAGACGACGCAGGAAGCGCATCATCTCGGTTTCCGAACGGTGCGAATGGAACACATCCTGCGTCAGGAAGCCCTCACCGCGTCCCTTGCCCGGAACGAGAACCGCGTCGCCTTCGACTACCTTCGCGCCGAACAGAACGGCGAGTGCCGCAAGATCGTCTTCGGTCGAGGTTTCGTCGAAGGTCACGCCAACCGTGTCGGCATCGATGATGCGCAGCAGACGACCGCCCTTGTCGGCCTCGTCAGCGATTTTCGCAGCCTTGCCGGCGACCTTGACCGAAACCGTATCGAACAGGCTTTCGCCTGCGATTTCGACACCAGCGGCCTTGAGACCGGCAGCAAAACGGGCAGCAAGAGCGGCAATGCGTGTGGCAATCGCCTGCAAACCAGCCGGACCGTGCCAGATGGCATAGGATGCAGCCATATTGGCGAGCAGCGCCTGCGCAGTGCAGATGTTCGAGGTCGCCTTATCGCGACGGATGTGCTGTTCGCGGGTCTGGAGCGCCAGCCGATAGGCCGCGCGGCCATGCGCATCGACCGACTGGCCGACAATGCGGCCCGGAATGATGCGGGTGAGCGGCTCGGACACGGCGAGATAAGCGGCATGCGGGCCGCCAAAGCCCATCGGCACGCCGTAACGCTGCATGGAACCGACAGCCATGTCGGCACCCCATTTGACAGGAGCTTCCATGATGGTCAGCGCCAGCGGATCGGCAACGGCGATAACCAGCGCACCCTTGGCTTTTGCATCGGCGATAACGCCGGTGAAGTTGCCATAAACGCCCTTGGTATCCGGCCACGGCACGATGACCGCAGCGGTGTTGTCATCGACAGTGCTGCCAGCTTCAACCAGCCAGCCGAGCGGCTCGGCGCGCGTGTTGACGACATCGACGGTCTGCGGATGCAGATCGCCCGCCAGAAGCACGCGGCTGCGCTTGTCGCGATGATGACGGCAGGCAACGCCGACAGCTTCCGCAACGGCGGTTGCTTCATCGAGCAGCGAGGCGCAGGCAACCGGCAGGCCGGTCAGCTCGGCAACCAGCGTCTGGAAGTGGAACAGCAGCTCCAGACGGCCCTGGCTGATTTCCGACTGGTAAGGCGTATAAGCCGTGTACCAGGCTGGATTTTCAAACAGATTGCGCTGGATCACCGGCGGCGTATGCACGCCATGATAGCCCGCACCGATGAAGCTCTTCTTCACCACGTTGCGGCCCATGATTTCATTCAATTCGGCCAGCGCCGCATGTTCGCTCAACGGCGCTGGCAAATCCAGAGCGCGGTTGAGACGGATGGACGCCGGAACGGCCTGCGTGATGAGGGTTTCCATGGAAGGAAGGCCGAGCGCGGCCAGCATGGCGCGCTCGTCTTCAATTCTCGGCCCGATATGACGGGCAACAAAGGGAAGAACCTGCTGGGTCATCGCTTTATCCTACCAGAGCGTCGTAACCGGCCTTGTCGAGCAGACCGGAAAGCTGGCCTTCATCCGAAAGCTTCAGCTTGAACAGCCAGCCATCGCCTTCGGCAGCCTGATTGATCAGAGCCGGATCGGACGACACGGCTTCGTTGACTTCCACCACTTCGCCGTCAACCGGCGCATAAACGTCGGAAGCGGCCTTGACCGATTCCACAACCACGACGCCCTCGCCCTTGGAAACGGTGCGACCGACTTCCGGCAGCTCGACGAAAACGAGGTCGCCCAGCTGTTCCTGTGCGTGGATCGTTATGCCGACAGTGGCGACGCCGTTTTCGACGCTGATCCACTCGTGATCTTCGGTGAACAGGATTTTGGCCATGGAAATTATCCTTTGCGATAGCGATGCGGTGTGAAGGGAAGCGCCGAAACGTCAACGGGAACCTTGTTGCCGCGAACTTCAGCGAAAATACGTGTGCCGGGCGTGGCGAGGCTGGCCTCGACATAGCCCATGGCGACCGGGAAACCGGCGGAGGGACCAAAGCCGCCCGATGTGACCGTGCCGATCTGGCGGCCGCTTTCATCGAACAGGTCTGCGCCGCCGCGTACCGGCTGCCGGCCTTCCGGCTTGAGGCCGACGCGCTTGGCGGCAGCGCCCTTGGCAATAGTGTCGAGCACTGGCTTGGCACCGTTGAAGGCGGCTTTCTCGCGCACGGCCTTGGTGATCGCCCAGGTGAGACCGGCGGAGACCGGATCGGTTTCCGGCGTGATGTCCTGTCCGTGCAGGCAAAGCCCGGCTTCGAGGCGCAGGCTGTCGCGAGCGGCAAGGCCGATCCACGCAACGCGTTCGTCGGCGAGAAGCTTGGTCGCCAGCGCGCGCGCCTCATCGGCAGGCAGGCCGATTTCAAAACCGTCTTCGCCGGTATAGCCCGAGCGGGTCATGAACCAGCCCGGCTTCGGCTCAAAGCCGCTCATGAAGGCGAGATCGGCAGCACCGGTAAGACCGGCATCGTTAATAACGCTTTCGGCTTCCGGCCCTTGAATGGCGAGGAATACGCGGTCGAGCGGATTGACCGTAACCTGTTTGCCGGAAGCGGCTTCGTTCAAATGCTCGATATCGGCCTCGGCATTACCCGCATTGGCGACGACCATGAAGCGGTCGTCGCCAAGACGCGTGACGATGAGATCGTCCAGAATGCCGCCCTTGTCATTAAGGAAGAAAGTGTATTTCGACTGGCCAGGCTTCAGCACGGTCGGGTCGAGCGGGCAGGTTTCCGCCAGAAGCGCTGCGGCATCGCTGCCGGAAACTTCGACCAGCTTCATATGAGAAATGTCGAAAAGGCCCGCATGGTCACGCGTATGGAGATGTTCCTTCATGACGCCCAGCGGATAGGTGATCGGCATGTTCCAGCCGGCAAAGCCGCCAAAGCGCGCGCCAGCCTGTTCATGCAAGTCCTGCAAAGGCAGGATATTCAAATGTGCGGTATCGCCCATAACAACTCCAGAGTCGCACGTGTGCCTTCCGCAAAATGCGGTAGCTTCGTGCCCCTCTGTCTCAGGCCTGAGAGACTCGCATAGCAAAGCGCTATACTTACACCTTCGGCGCGGAGTTTCCCCCGACTTTCCAGAGTTGTCTTACCCGTCTGCGGTTCCTTGTACCTGAGAGATTTCGGGCGATTTCCCCTTCGGCGGCCAATTGGCGCTCTCCCGCAGACAGACAGTGAAAAAGCATTTGTAAAACGCATGCTTCGGCACCCGACACAAATCCCTTAGCTTAATCCGCTTTGGGAGTCATGTAGAATTGTAGTCTTCAACCGACAATTTCCAGAAGTTTTGCGACAAAACTTGAGCCATTGCGCCCGCCGCCCAAGGATCAGCCGACATGCATGTATAAATCGGAGATTTTCACTAGCTATGCGGAAAATGATAGCGATGGAGGCTCTTTACGGCCTCAAATTTGGTGATTTGGCCATGGAGAACGGCAATTGTGATAACATAATGACCGATCTGCGTAAAAAACATGCAATCTCCAAGCTTAATTGCACATCAGCTATGCAAATCTGGCTCTCCTTTTTCAGATCGCACCAGCCTATATGCTGTCTGCAACACAGAGAGATAGATTTTACTAGGTGAGAGAAATGAACCTGATCCGCTCGTACAACAACTGGCGCCGTTACCGTACAACCGTAAACGAACTGAGCCGCCTGAGCCCACGTGAACTGAACGACCTCGGCATCCTGCCTTCGGAAATTCCGTTCGTCGCACGCAAGGCTGCTGCTCGCTAATCAGCGGGAAAAGCGCCATCCGAAGGCATCAGCCTTCTTTCAGGATCGCGTCCTCCAAACCGCGCGGTCCTTATAGTTTCCAGAGCATTCAATGGCTCAAACGAGTTATCGCCGGGGTTTCCTCCTCCCATTTTTCCCTGGCGATCCAAAGACCGGACATCCTCCTCCCCCCATTGTCCGGTCTTCCCCATAAGCACCCGTCGCTCCTCCCGCGACGGGTGTTTTCGTTTGCGCCGACCTGTTCAGCTTTCCTGTGAGGCAGGCGTCGTCGCAGTTCCCCGATCCAGCAGCATCGAAATTCCGAACACAACCAGACCGGCCAGAGCCAAAAGCGCGCCGACCGTACCGGTCGATGTCCAGCCATAGCCCCATGCAATTGCCAGTCCGCCGAGCCATGCACCGAGTGCATTGGCGAGATTGAGCGCTGAATGGTTGAGCGCCGCAGCGAGCGTCTGGGCATCGGCTGCGACATCCATCAGGCGGGTTTGCAGTGCAGGCACCAGCGCAAAACCGCCGCCGACCAGAAGCACATTGAGGAAAGCGGTGAGCGGATGCTGCATCAGCAGCGGGAATGCCAGCATCACCGCCATGTCATAAAGCAGCACGATCCCAACGGTTCCCATGACGGAACGGTCAGTCAGCCGGGAGCCGACGATGTTGCCCAGCACCATGCCGAGACCGAACATGACAAAGACCAGCGGCATCCATTTCATATCGATATGTGAAACTTCCGTCACGGTGGCGGCGACATAGGAAAAGACGGAAAACAGCCCGCCCGTGCCGATGGCGCCAATGGCAAGCGTTAGCAGCACCTGTTTGCGGCGCAGCGCACCCAGCTCACGCAGCGGCGATGCGCCTTCTGCGGCGGGCAGCTTTGGCACATAAAGCGTCACCATCACCATGGTCAGAATGGCGATCAGGCCGACCGCGCCGAACATGGCGCGCCAACCCGCCACCTGCCCCAGCCATGTGGCCAGCGGCGTGCCGCACAGCGTGGCAATCGTCAGGCCCATCATGACACGCCCAACCGCCTGCGCGCGCTTGCCCGGCTCGGCCAGCGATGCGGCAACCAGCGATGCGACGCCGAAATAAGCGCCATGTGGGAAGCCTGCGATAAAACGCATTATATAAAGGCTGGAATAATCCTGCATGAAAGCGCTGGCGAGATTGCCAAAGGCAAACAGGCCCATCAGCAGGAACAGGAGCTTGCGGCGGTCGAGCTTCGCGCCGATGACGGCCAGCACCGGCGCGCCGATCAGCACGCCCAGTGCATAAGAACTGATGAGATGTCCGCCCTGCGGGATCGTGACGTTGAGGTCGCGGGCAATATCCGGGAGCAGTGCCATGATGGCGAACTCGCCGGTGCCGATGCCGAAGCCACCAATGGCAAGCGCGATTTCCGCCATGCGTTGGGACGAGCGTGGCGAAGATTTCCGCATCGCAGCGGAAGACTGAAATTGTGACATGAATAGGCCTGAAGGGAGTGTAGGAGTCTCGCACACCTACCACCCATTTCATGCAAAGGCGATACGCCTTCTTGTCACGCGTAAAGTTCGAAAGCGCATCCCGAAAAGCGCGAAGCGGTTTTCGGATAAGATGCGCGCGAGAGATCAACTTGCGGCGACGACTTCGATTTCGACCTTGAATTCCTCGCGGGTAAAGCCGGAAACGATCATCAGCGTCGAGGCGGGCGCTGGCTGCGGAAACAGCCTGTCGCGCACGTCCATATAGGGGCGCATATAGGCGCGATCCGTCACATAGGCGTTGATGCGCACGACATTGGAAAGATCCATGCCGCCATCGCGCAAAATGCGACGGATATTCTCGAAGCAAAGCTCGGCTTGCGCGGCCGCATCTTCGGGCACGCTTCCATCCGGCGCGATACCGAGCTGGCCGGAGCAGAACACCAGTTCGGCACCGGCTTGCACCTTCACGCCATGACTATAGGCGGCGAAGGGTGCCGCCATGTCGGCAGGCAGCAAATGTTGCAAAGTGCTCATCGAACGATCCTTATGATTTGGGGGCGCTGGCCAGAAGTTCCTTCAGGCGCGGCGCACCCGCGGCAATGTCGGCTTCCGTGGGGGTGATCCCGGCCGCCAGCAGGCGGCGGGCGATCATGTGGTCGGCCGGGCGATTGATGGAATCAACCGCCACCAGCCTGTCACCGGCAAAATGGAAGATCGAAAAGGCATTATCATCGGGATTGCCTGACAGAATATGACGATCTGCTTCAAATGACAGGCCTGCCGTCTGGAGCTTCATGTCGCCCTGATCAGACCAGAACCACGCCACTTCGCGGAACGGCGTGGCGCGCCCGACAATGCTGCGGGCCACATGCTTGGCCTGATCGGTCGCGTTCTGCACCGATTCCAGCCGCACGCGGCGACCGGCATGAAAATGGTCGTAGCTCACGCAATCGCCGATGGCGTAGACATGATCCGCTGATGTGCGCATCTTTTCATCCACGACAATGCCATTGTCGGTGACGAGTCCGGCTGCGGCAGCGAGTTCGACATTGGGCAGCGCGCCGGTGCCGATAACAACCATATCCGCCGGGAACACGGCCCCATCTGCTGCCTTTACACCGGTCACGCGACCGTTTTCGCCTTCGATTGCCATCACACCAAGCCCGGTGTGCAGCGTAATTCCCGCGGCGCGGCTGCGCGTTTCGACATGTGCAGAGATTTGTGTCGCGACCGAGCGGCCAAGAACACGCGGCGCGGCCTCGATCAGCACGGTATTCTTGCCGAGCGCCATCGCGCTATGTGCCATTTCAAGCCCGATGAAGCCGCCGCCGATGATCACGACATTGCTGATGGTGGGCATGAGGCCAGCAATGCGGCGCGCATCTTCCATCCGGCGCAGCGTGACGACACCGTCAAGATCGACGCCCGGCATGTCGGGAACGCGCGCGCGGGCACCGGTTGCAAAGACCAGATCAGACCAGTGCAGCACGCGACCGTCATCAAGGGTCACCGTGCGGTCGGTCAGCGATACGCCTTCGACCCGATGCCCGAACAACATCTCGATATTATTGTCGCGATAGGCGCTTTCCGGACGCAGCACCAGGCCGCCATGCTCCGGTGCCTTGAGATAGGATTTGGAAAGCGGCGGCTTATGATAGGGAATATCCGTCTCATCGTTGATGAGCACGATGTCTCCGGCATAGCCTTCCTGACGAAGGCTGATTGCGGCCTGCGAGCCCGCATGGCCCGCGCCAATAATAATGCATCTCTCGTCCATAGGACCTCCGGAAATTTCCGCGCATCATAGTCATGTGCTGGTCTGTCGCGTGGCGCATCTACCACGGATTCACATCTTAATTGCACGCGGCTCGCAATTTTTAAACATTTAGTTTGACCAATCGGTCAGATTGTTTAGTAAGGTTGCTGCTTCAAGACAAAATTTGGAGCGCCACCTTGAAACGATATTGGTCCGATTACACGAGCGAGGCGTTTTCGCGCCTTGAGCGCGACAAGCTCGTGGCGGTGTTGCCTGTTGGCGCAATCGAGCAGCACGGACCGCATCTACCGATGTGCGTGGATGCCGCCGTCGCGGATGGCATGGTGGCGGAACTGATCAAACGCTTGCCGGACACGAGTAAGGTTCTGTTCCTGCCGACACAGGCCATTGCCAAGAGCAATGAACACAAGCGCTATCCCGGCACGCTGACCTTTTCAGTCGAAACTGTCATCCGCATGTGGTGCGAGATAGGCACCTGCGTGGCGGCAAGCGGCGTGCGCAAGATGGTGCTGTTCAACAGCCATGGCGGCAATATTCCGGTGATGGACATTGTCGCCCGCGAATTGCGCGTGCAGCACAATATGATGGTCTTCTGCCTCAACTGGTTCGGCCTGGGCATGCCCGATGGCGTTTACAGCGAGCATGACCTGAAGCATGGCATTCATGCTGGCGACATGGAAACATCGGTGATGCTGGAAATGCATCCCGATCTGGTGGTGATGGAAAAGGCGCAGGATTTCCGCACGCTGACCGAAGTTTTCGCCGACGAATACAAGCACATCAGCCTTGGCGGCGGCGCCAAGCCCGCATGGCAGATGCAGGATATCAATGCCTATGGCGCAGCCGGCAACGCATCGATTGCCACCGCTGAAAAGGGTCGCAAGACCATCGATTTTGCTGCCGACCGGCTGATTGAAGCGCTGGGCGAGATTGAGCGCGCGCCGCTCTCCTGGCTCGACAAAAATCCCGCTTGGTAAGGACGATGAGCGTGGCCCCCAACTCGCAGAACCAGTCACCACTGATCGACATCAACGGCGTCTACAAGCAGTACGGCACCGGCGTCATGGCCGTGAACGACATGTCGCTCAAGATCGAGCAAGGCCAGTTCGTCAGCTTTCTTGGGCCTTCGGGCTGCGGCAAGAGCACGGCGCTGCGCATGATCGCCGGACTGGAATCGGTCTCGGCTGGCGAAATTCGCGTCAATGGTCATGCGCCCGGCAAGGGTCCTTCCGGCGCACAGGATATCGGCTTTGTGTTTCAGGAGCCGACGCTGATGCCCTGGGCCAGCGTCTATGACAATGTCTATCTGCCGCTGCGGCTTTCCGGCGTTTCGCGCAAGGAAGCCAAGCCCCGCATTGAAGAAGTGCTGACGCAGGTTGGCCTGTCGCGTTTTGCCAATGCCTTTCCGCGGGAGCTTTCGGGAGGCATGAAAATGCGCGTTTCCATTGCGCGCGCATTGGTGACTCGCCCGCGCCTGCTTTTGATGGACGAGCCTTTTGCAGCGCTCGACGAGATGACGCGCTTCAAGCTCAATAATGACGTGTTGCGGCTGTGGCAGGAACACGGACTGACCGTGATCTTCGTCACCCACAGCGTCTATGAGTCGGTCTATCTCTCCAACCGCGTGATCGTGATGGCGGCGCGTCCGGGTCGTGTCGTCGCGGACATTCCCATCATCGGCACTTATCCGCGGGCCGAAAACTACCGCACCACGGATTCTTACGCGAAATATTGCGCCAAGGTTTCCGATACGCTGACCGCGACGCTTTCCTCTGAAGATATCGATCACTGAGGACATGCAAATGAACCAGATGCAAAACGAACTGCCAGTCCTCAATTCCGAACAGGATCGTCTCGCACGACGCGAACGCACGCTGCGCATTCTCATGCCGACGCTGGCGATCATTATCGCGCTCGGCATCTGGGAAGGTCTGGTGCGCTTCTATGAAGTGCCACATTACCTGATCCCGGCCCCGTCACTGATTGCCGAAACGCTGTTCAAGGACGGCCCGTCGCTGATGGCCTCCATGTGGTTCACCGTCAAGCTGACGCTCATCTCGCTGGCCTGCGCCATCATTGGCGGCGTTTTGCTCGGCATGGTGTTTGCGCTTTCGCGTCCGATCGAAATGGCGTTCTTCCCCTTCGCCGTCATCCTTCAGGTGACGCCGGTCATCGCCATCGCGCCGCTGATCCTGATCTATGTGCGCGATACTTTCTCGGCCCTGCTTATCTGCGCGTGGATTGTCGCTTTCTTCCCGATTCTGTCCAATACGGTGATCGGACTGCGCAGCGCCGACCACAATCTGCGCGATCTGTTCAAGCTTTATCGCGCCTCGCCGTGGCAGCGCCTGCGCTATCTGCTGGCCCCGAGCGCGCTGCCCTATTTCATGGCGGCCCTGAAAATCGCCGGTGGCCTGTCGCTGATCGGCGCCGTGGTGGCTGAATTCGTCGCAGGCACCGCAGGCCAGAGCACCGGCCTTGCCTCGCGTATTCTGGAATCGAGCTTCCGTAATGAAATCCCGCGCATGTTTGCGGCGCTTTTCCTCGTTTCGCTGCTGGGTATCGTGATCTTCCTGATCACCAGCTGGCTGTCGCGCCTTGTCCTAGGACGCTGGCACGAAAGCGAAATTCGCCGGGACCGCTGATATGTTGAATGGCGTCGCCATCGCGGGCCGTCCGGGCCGCCACGACATCACCGTCGAGCATGGACGCATTGCCGCGATCACGTCGTCGCAAGCGACAGGCGGCGGGTGCGTCACGCCGCTTTTGGCCGATGTGCATGTGCATCTCGACAAGACGTTCACCATCCAGCGCATCGCGCAGAATGGCGACACGAAGGTCGAGTGCCTGTTCGATGCCATCGACCTGATGAACACCGACCGCCAGAACTGGAACGCCGAAGACATCCGCACCCGCGCCACGCGCGGCCTTGAGGCGGCTTTTGCGCAGGGCGTCGGCGCTATTCGCAGCCATGTGGATTGGACCAGCCCGGAAGTTCCGACCGCCTGGCCTGTTCTCAACGAATTGCGACAGGAATGGAAAGACCGCATTGATCTTCAACTTGCGGCCCTTGTTCACGGCGATCTGGTTCTGGAAGCAGGCAGTGACATTGCGACCCACGTGAAGGCCGATGGCGGTGTGTTTGGCGCGTTTTTCTATCGCAATGCCGATCTTGCAGCCGAAATAGAGGAAATGTTCCGTCTCGCTGTCGAAAACGATCTCGATCTCGACTTTCATGTTGATGAAGGTCTGGATGTTGAAGCGGACGGATTTTCGCTGATTGTCAATGCGAGCGCACGGCATCATATGGCGGGCCGCGTTTTGTGCGGCCATGCCTGCTCGCTTTCGCTGCGAACAGTGGATGAACTCACGCGTATTCTGGATGCCGCCGCGCAAGCAGGTGTCGCGCTTGTCTCGCTACCCACCACCAATCTCTATCTGCAAGACCGGATCGGCGGAAAATCGCCGCGTCTTCGTGGTGTGGCCCCGCTGAAAGAAGCGCGTCTGGCCGGTGTGGAAACCATGCTTGGCTCCGACAATGTACGCGATGCCTTTTACCCCTATGGCGACTATGATCCGCTCGCGATCCTGCGCCTTGCGGCACCTGTCTGCCATCTGGAGCCGGAAGAATGGCTCGACAGCATCACCACCCTGCCCGCGCGCCTGATCAGGAGCGAGCGCGTGCAGGCGCTGTCCGCAGGCGGTGCCGCCAATTTCATCTGGCACGATGCCGAAGACCTCAATGATCTCATCAGCCGTCCGCAAGCCCTCCGCCGTGTCTGGCGCGACGGCGTTGCCTCGGACCATGTTTACGGGAGAAACCCATGAATTCTGTCGCCCCGCAGCGCATCTATGACTGGGCCGCATTCCGCGCCGAAATCGACGGCATCCGCATCTATGACGACCCCAAGCAGGTCGAACTGCGTTCCCGCGATTACTTCTGGTACAGCCCGATCCTGACCGAAGATATCGGCCATTATGTCGGCGACCTCGTCGTCATTCCGAAGGATCAGGACGAAGTGCGCCGTGTGGCGGCGGCAGCCGCGAAACTGCGCATACCAATCACGGTTCGCGGCGGCGGTACGGGCAATTACGGCCAGTGCGTTCCGCTTGAAGGCGGCATCATCCTCGACATGACCAAGATCGACCGCATCATAGCCGTCGAGCCGGGCAAGGTGCGCGTCGAAGGCGGCGCGCGCATTTCGCGTCTTGACGACGCCGTGCGCGAAACCGGACAAGAACTGTTGATGTATCCTTCCACCCGTCGCATCGCCACCATTGGCGGCTTCTTCTCAGGCGGTTCGGGCGGTATCGGATCACTGCGACATGGCATGTTGCGCGATGACGGCAATGTCTATTCGGTCAAGGTTCTGACCGTCGAGCCGGAGCCGAAAATCATCGAGCTGACGGGCCGCGACATCCACAAGGTCCAGCATGCCTATGGCACCAACGGCATAATTCTGGAGCTGGAAATCGGGCTGACCAAGGCGACCGACTGGATCCATACCGCAGCGCTCTTCGACAGCTATGAAGCAACGCTGAACTTCTGCCTCAAGGCGCTGGAAGAAAACCTGGATTGCTATCTCCTGACCACCGTGGATCGCCGCTTCGCGCGCTTCTACACCAAGTTCGGCAACCTTTTCCCATCCGACAAGGATGCCGTTTTCGCCATGATCGCGCCGGAAGAACGCGAGCGGTTCGCAGAGCTCGCCACAGAGTTCAACGGTCAGGTGTCGTTCTCCATGACGCTGGACGAGCTGCACAAGGCCGGCCTTCAGCCTGCCTATGAATGCGGCTGGAACCACACCACGCTTCAGGCGCTGAAGGCGGAACCGGGCTGGACCTATCTTCAGGTCGCCTATCCGCGCCCCTTCGACCCGGCATTGGTCAATCGCCAGATCGAGCGTTATGGCGACACGCAATATATGCACCATGAAATGGCGCGCCTTGAAGGCGAAGTGCAGATTTTCGGCCTGCCACTGGTGCGCTTCGAGGACCGCGACGCGATGTATAAGCTCATCGGCGAGCTGGAACAGGTTGACGGCTGCGACATCTACGATCCCCATGCCTATACCATCGAGGATGGCGGCATGAAGGAGATCGACAGTGTGCAGATCGAATTCAAGAAACTGGCCGACCCTTATGGTCTGCTCAATCCCGGTAAAACACGCGGCTGGACCGCCGACATGGCACTTTCGAACTGATAATAGGGGAACGAAACCAATGAAAAAAGCACTCTTTGTGGCAGTCGCCGCTTTCTCGCTTGGCCTTTCGGCGCAGATGGCCTTTGCGCTCGACAAGGTGACGCTTGGCACCAACTGGCTGGCGCAGGCCGGTCATGGCGGCTTCTATCAGGCGCTCGCCGATGGCACCTATGAAAAATACGGCCTCGACGTGAAGATCGAGATGGGCGGGCCGCAGGTCAACAACCGCCCGATGCTGGCCGCAGGCCGCCTCGACTTCCTGCTCACCGGCAATCTGCTTTTGTCCTTCAACAATGTCGCCAATGGCGTGCCGACCACGGTTGTGGCTGCCTTCTATCAGAAGGACCCGCAGGCCCTGATGGCGCATGACGGCGAATACAAGGATTTCAAGGATCTGGTGAACGCACCGACGATCCTTATCTCCAAGGACGGCCAGTTCTCGTTCTGGCCCTGGCTGGTGAAGGAATTTGGTTTCAAGGACGAACAGCTGCGTCCCTATGGCTATAGCCTCGCCCAGTTCCTCGGCGACAAGAAGACCGTGCAGCAGGCCTATGCGACCGCCGAACCGCTTTACGCGGCCAAGGAAGGCGCAAAGGTCAAGACGTTCCTGCTCGCTGATCAGGGCTACAATACCTACGCAAACACCATTGAGACGCGTCAGGAACTGGTCGACAAGAACCCCGACCTCGTGCAGCGTTTTGTGACGGCTTCGATCGAAGGCTGGGTCAACTTCATGTATGGCGACCACAGCAAGGCCTATGAGATGATCCTCAAGGACAATGCGGATATGAGCAAGGAAACGCTCGACGCAGAACTGGCCAATCTCAAGGAACTGCAGCTCATCGACAGCGGCGACACGCTGACCAAGGGCATTGGCGCCATCGACATGAACCGCGTCAAGTCGTTCTACGAGCTGGCGCGCAAGTCCGGCATCGTCAGCGGCGAAGAACTCGACATGAGCAAGGTTGCAACCGACGCCTTCGTCAACAAGGGCGCAGGCCTCGACATCAAGAAGCAGCTGGGCCAGTAAGCCCCCGACGAAAACGGAAAGTCGCCCGCCTGTTTGAATGCCCGGCGGCTTTCCCTCCCGACCACGGTTAGAGACATGACTATCGACGACGAGAATGACGATATCGAGCCGACCGGGCGAGACAAGGTTCTCGACCGCCGGCGGCGCATTCTCGGCGCGATCCGCACTGCCGCGATTGACGAATTCGCGGAAAAGGGTCTGGTCGGCGCATCGACCCAAGGCATTGCGCACCGTGCCGGACTGACCAAGCCTCAGCTGCATTATTATATTTCCAGCAAGGAAGAGCTCTACGAAGACATCATCGTCTTCATCCTCGACCAGTGGGAAGATATTTTCCTCGATGCCAGCGCCGAGGATGACCCGGCCAAGGTGATCCGCCAATATATCCGGGCCAAGCTCGCTTATAGCCAGAAGAACCCCAAGGCATCGAGGCTTTTCACCACCGAAATCGCCAATGGTGCGCCCTATCTCAGCCGCCACTGGAACAAGCATGTCGCAGCCACCCACAGCGCGGTCAAACTGATCCAGTCATGGGTGGATGACGGGCGCATCAAACCGGTCGATCCGCTGTTGTTCCAGATGCATATCTGGGCCGTGACGCAGCATTATGCCGATTTTGAAACGCAGGTGCGCAGCATGATGGAAGTGGGCGAGGACGTTCCGCTGGATTTCGAGCGCATCGAAAAGGAAGTCTCGGCGCTGTTTCTGCGGGCATGCGGGCTGGAGTAATTATCGCAGCCCTTCGAGTTCTGCGATGCGCGCGGCGCTATCCTTTTCCAGCATGCGCGTCATTTCGCGGATAAGCGTTTCGGCCAGTACAAACAGGGCCGCCGACGAATCCCAGGCAGAGGGCACCGCCGTGCGACCCGCCAGAACATGGCGCGCAACGCGGGCAATCGGCGACAACCACTGGTCGGTGACAAGAATAACCTCGACACCCCGCGCCCGTGCTTTTTCCGCCAGCCCCAACAGGCTGTCCTGATAGCGGCGAATGTCGAAAACGACGAGCACATCGCGTTTTCCCATATCCAGCAACCGGTCGCGCCAGACACTTTCCTGACCGCCGAGATGAAACACTTGCGGGCGGATGATCGTCATATGCGCCGTCATATATTGCGCGATGGGATCGGTGAACCGGCCCCCGATCAGATAAATATTGCCCTTGGCATTCGACAGTGCGGCCACCGCCTGCTGCAACTGTCTGGCGCCAAGATGCCGGAATGTCTCGCGGATATTTTCCTGTGTGTGCTCTACCGCCGGATAGGCCGTATCGGGGGCTTTGTCCGGATTTTCATTGCGGTGGTGCGGCGATTGTAATTGCGCCGCAAGTTCGTTTTGCAGATGCGCCTGAAACTCGGGATAATTCTGGAAACCGAGCCGATTTACAAAGCGCAGGATCGTCGGCGAGCTGACGCCCGCCTGCGCTGAAAATTCCGCCACCGTCTTCAATCCGAGTATCGGATAATTGGCGATCAAAGTCTGCGCTGCGGCCCGTTCGCCGGCAGGCATCGTATCGATCCGTTCATTGATGCGTTCGGCAACGCTGGTGTTTTCCGGGGCGCTTTCCGGCACGATATTTTCCATCCCGATGCCCAATTCAATTCGGGCAAAATTGTGTTTGACAAATTATCATACGACGTATCAAATAATCCGCAATAGCGCATAATTTTTAAAAAACGTAACATAAGTTACAGCGCGGGGAACAAACCAAATGGCGGACGAGCGAAAGAAACGCCCGGCTTCGCATGAGCCGGTTTTTGTCGTCAACGAAACAGGGTCAAGTCCCTGGCTTTTCGTTTGCGAACACGCCTCCAACCATGTGCCGGACGGTTTCGACGGCCTGGGGCTGGGGGAGGATGCCCTTCGTGCCCACATCGCCTGGGATCCCGGAGCGGTGGAGGTTGCCCGACATCTCAGCGCCGCGCTTGATGCGCCGCTCGTAGAGTCGTGTCTGTCGCGCCTGCTGATCGATTGCAATCGCCCGCTTGATGCGCCGGACCTGATCCCCGAAATCAGCGAAATGACGGTCATTCCCGGCAATCACGAGCTGAACTCGCTGGAGCGCACCGCGCGCATCGACCTGTCGCATCGCCCGTTTCATGCCCGGATCGAACAGCTTATTGCGGCGCGCGCCGCACGCGGCTTTCCGTCATGGATGGTCACGATCCATTCGTTCACGCCGGTCTATCGCGCCATATCGCGCCCATGGCATGTCGGCATCATCCACGATGCGGATGACCGGGTTGCAGCGCCGCTGATTGCCGCACTCAAGCAGGACCAAACGCTCAATGTCGGCGTCAACGAGCCTTATGCGCCGTCCGACCGCGTCTATTACACGCTGGAGCGCCATGCGCGCCCGCGCAATGCGCCCTGCGCCATGATCGAAATCCGCAATAACGAAATCGCCGATGCAAAGGCTCAAAGAGCATGGGCCGAGCGGCTGGCGCCGATATTTAGCCGGATTGGCGAGACGCTTTGCCCCGCAGCGCAACCGAACGGAACGAAGAACTGAAGGAGAGGGAAATGCCCAAGCCGATCAGGCTTTTCGTCAAATATGTGGATGCGCTGAATTATCGTGTCGGGCGCTTTTCGATGTATCTGCTTTTCGTGCTGGCGGCTTGCCTTCTCTATTCCACCTTCTCGCGGGTTGCTTTCGGCGTGCCCGTCAACTGGGTCCTTGAAATGTCGCAGTTTCTGCTGTCGGCCTATTATCTGCTCGGCGGCGCCTATGCGATGCAACAGGGCGCGCATGTCCGCATGGACCTCTTTTTCGACCGTCTGCCCCCGCGCAAAAAGACGCTGACCGACCTGATCACCATTCTGTTCATCGTGTTTTATCTCGGCGTCATGGTGATGGGCGGCATTTCTTCCACGAATTACGCCATCGTCTATGGGCAGAAGAATTATACCGCCTGGGCGCCTCCGCTCTGGCCGATCAAGCTCATCATGACGACCGGCATTTTGCTCCTGCTGCTGCAATGCCTTTCCAACTTTTTCAAGGACTGGGCATCGCTGCGCGGCCAGCCCATCGACACGCTTGCCGGTCCGGCCATTGAGGAGGGCCATCATATATGAGCTCTGAACTCATAACACTTTTCATGTTCGCCACAATGATGGCGCTGCTGATGACCGGTCAGCGGGTTTTCGGCGTCATCGGCTTTGTCGGATCGCTGGCGGCCCTGCTCCTTTGGGGCAAAGGCTCGTTTGAAATGCCGTTCAACGCGACCTTCGCGGTCCTGAACTGGTATCCGCTGATCACCGTGCCGTTCTTCGTGTTCATGGGCTATATGCTGTCGGAATCCGGCATTGCCAGCAATCTTTATCGCATGTTCCATGTCTGGTTCGGCGGCATACGCGGCGGTCTGGCGCTCGGCACCATCGGATTGATGGTCATCATCTCCTGCATGAACGGCCTCAGCGTTGCAGGCATGGCCATTGGGGCGACCGTGGCGCTGCCGGAGCTTCTCAAGCGTGGCTACAACAAGGTCATGGTCACCGGCGTCATACAGGCGGGCAGTTCGCTCGGCATTCTCATTCCGCCGAGCGTCGTGCTGGTGCTTTATGCGATGATCGCTCGCCAGCCGGTGCTGCAACTCTGGCTGGCTGGCATCGGCCCCGGCCTGTTGATGGCGGCACTTTTCGCGATCTATATCTATATACGCTGCCGCCTGAACCCGGAACTTGGACCAGCCCTGCCAAAAGAAGAGCTGGAGAAATTCAGCTGGAGCGAACGCTTTTCCGTGTTGCGCGCCGGTCTGCTGCCACTCGTCGTCTTCGGCGCGATGATGGGCCTGTTCCTGACGGGCATTACCAGCCTGGTGGAAAGTGCGGCGGTCGGCGCTTTGCTCGCCACATTGGCGGCGCTGTTCACCGGGCGTCTTAACAAGCAGGTGTGGGAAACGACGTCCCGCAACAGCCTGACCGTCACCTGCATGTTCCTCTGGATCATTCTCGGCGCGCTGTGCTTTTCGTCGGTTTATGACGGTTTGGGCGCCGTCAAGGCAATCGAGAAGATCCTTCTTGGCACATTCGATCTGTCGCCGTGGACCATTCTCATCCTGATGCTGCTGTCGTTCATTCTGCTCGGCATGTTTCTGGATGATACGGCCATGCTGGTGATCGTGGCGCCGCTCTATATTCCGCTGGTCAAGAGCCTCGGCTTCAATGCGATCTGGTTTGGCATTCTGTACACGATCACCTGCCAGATTGCGTATATCACGCCGCCTTTCGGGTACAATCTCTTCATGATGCGAGCGCTGGCACCCAAGGAAATCACGCTGATCGACATCTACAAATCCATCGTGCCGTTCTTCTTCCTTATGGTGCTGACGATCATCATCTTGATGATTTTCCCGCAAATCGCGCTGTGGCTGCCGAACTGGTATACCGGGCGATGAGAAACGATGGAGGAAATACGAATAATCCGGTGACAAGAGTCCGAATGGACCGGCCCGGCTCATGTGAAAGGGTGAACTTCAAACAAACGGGAGAATGGGCATGAGCGAGAATAACAAGCTTAATAAACGTGACTTTCTCAAGAAGGCCGGGCTGACGACGGTTGGAGCATTGGGTGCCAGCACACTTGCGACGCCCTATGTCAAAGCACAAAGCCCGATCAAGTGGCGATTGCAGACCTATGCAGGCCCGGCACTGGCCGAACATGTCATTAAGCCGTCGATTGACGCCTTCAACAAGGCGGCGAACGGCGAAATGACAATTGAACTTTACACCGCTGACCAGCTGGTGCCGCAGGGCGAACTCTTCCGCGCCGTGCAGTCGGGCACCATCGATGCCGCGCAAAGCGATGACGATTCCATGGCATCGCCCGTCGATGTCGCGGTGTTCGGCGCTTATTTCCCCTTCGCTTCGCGCTATAGCCTCGACGTGCCGACACTCTTCAACTGGTACGGGCTGAACGAAATCTGGGAGGAAGCCTATAAGGAAATTCCCGGCGTCACCTGGCTCAGCGCCGGTTCGTGGGACCCGTGCAACTTCGTCACCACAAAACCGATCCGCAGCGTTGCCGATTTGCAGGGCCTTCGCGTCTTCACCTTCCCGACAGGCGGTCGTTTCCTGACCAAGTTCGGCGTGGTGCCTGTCACGCTGCCCTGGGAAGATATTGAAGTCGCCATCCAGACCGGCGAACTCGACGGCGTGGCCTGGTGCGGCGCGACCGAGGCCTATACCGTTGGCTGGGCGGATATCAACAAGTACTACCTCACCAACAATATCAACGGCGCATGGGCCGGTTCCTATTTCGCCAACACCGAAAAGTGGGATGCCGTACCGGAACACCTGAAAGCGCTCTTCAAGCTGGCGATGGATTCCTCGCACTACTACCGTCAGCATTGGTACTGGTGGGGCGAAGCGCATTACCGCACTACCGGCGGCAAGCTGGAACTGACCACCATTCCGGAATCGGAATGGAAGCAGATCGAAGATGCGGCACAGGAGTTCTGGGACGACATTTCCAAGCAGAGCGAGCGCAACGCCAAGGTCGTGGCCATTCTGAAGAAATATCAGGAAACCATGCGCAATGCCGGAGCGCCGTATCGCTACAGCTGACGGTGAACATAACGAACCAGCGAGGGATCGGAGGCTTACGGGAAAGTCTCCGATCCCGGTCTATCCTTTCATGCTTTGAGGAGCAGGCATATAAATGGCCGGACAATTGACTTTCGACGCGCTGAAAACAGCCGTTTCCGCCGGAGAGATCGACACCATTCTGGCCTGCATCGTGGATATGCAGGGACGCCTGATCGGCAAGCGTTTCTATGCGCCGTTCTTCGTGGAATCCGCCTATGACGAAACGCATGGCTGCAACTATCTCCTCGCCGACGATATCGACATGGAACCGGTGCCCGGCTATGAAGCCGCCGGTTGGGACAAGGGTTATGGCGACTTCGTCATGAAACCCGATCTTTCCACCATCCGGCTTGCGCCATGGCTGGAAAAGACCGCCCTCGTTCTTTGCGACGTGCAGGACCATCACCATGACGATCTCGCCCATTCGCCGCGCGCTATTTTGAAGAAGCAGCTCACCCGCCTGCAAGAGCGCGGCTATCGCGCTTATTTTGCCTCCGAGCTGGAATTCTATCTCTTCGACGAGACCTACAAGACCGCCCGCAACAAGCACTGGCAGGCCATGGAAACGGCCTCGCCCTATGTGCAGGACTATGTGATCCACCTCACCACCAAGGAAGAACCGGTCCTGCGCGCCATGCGCAATCAACTGGCCGCAGCCGGAATTCCGGTTGAGAATTCGAAAGGCGAATGGGGTCCGGGTCAGGAAGAGCTGAATGTGCGCTATGCCGAAGCGCTGGAAATGGCTGACCGGCATGTGATCATGAAAACGGCGATGAAGGACATTGCCGAGCAGCATGGCAAATGCATCACCTTCATGGCGAAGTATGATTACAGCAAGGCTGGCAGTTCCAGCCATGTGCACAATTCGATCTGGAGCGCTGACGGCAAGGAATCGCTGTTCTTTGACCCGAAGGCGCCACATACGATGACTCCGCTGATGCGGTCATGGGTGGCCGGACAGCTGAAATATGCAACCGACTACACCTATTTCCTCGCGCCCTACATCAATTCCTATAAGCGCTTTCAGGCGGGCACATTCGCGCCCACCAAGATCATGTGGAGCGAGGACAACCGCACCGCAGGTTTCCGGCTTTGTGGTGCAGGCACCAAGGGCATTCGCATCGAGTGCCGCATCGGCGGGGCCGATCTCAATCCTTATCTCGCCTTTGCGGCATTGATCGCTGCTGGTCTTCAAGGGATCGATGAGAAGCTTGAACTGGAAGAACCTTTTGTCGGCGATGCCTATGGCGCGGTGAAGCTGAAGGAAATTCCCTACACGCTGCGCGAAGCAGCGCTTGCGCTTAAGAATTCGTCTTTCCTGAAGGAAGCACTCGGTGAGGAGGTGGTCAGCCATTATGTCCACACCGCCCATTGGGAGCAGATCGAATATGACCGCCGCGTCACCGATTGGGAATTGCATCGCGGTTTCGAGCGCTACTGACCGTCCATGGATATCCAGAATGAGCTATGAAGGACCTGCCCAATGAGCGGCACTGCGAAAATCATCTCGCCTATCGACGGTTCGGTCTATGCCGAGCGCCCTTTTTTGAGCGAAGCCGCCATTCAGTCCACCGTTGCGGCGGCGCGAACGGCACAAGCCGCCTGGGCTGAACTGAGCATTGCGGAGCGGGCGCGCTATTGCCGTGCCGCGCTTGCAGCGCTTGCCGCCATGCAGGACGAAATCGTGCCGGAGATTGCCTGGCAGATGGGTCGCCCGACTCGCTATGGCGGCGAAAATGGCGGCGTGCAGGAGCGCGGTCAGTATATGATCGATATTGCCGCGGAAGCGCTGGAACCTTATCTCCCCGCGCCAAAGGACGGTTTCCGCCGCTATGTCAAACATGTGCCGCTTGGCGTCGTGCTGGTGATCGCGCCGTGGAACTATCCGTATCTTACTGCCGTCAACACCATCATCCCAGCCCTGATGGCGGGCAATAGCGTCATCCTGAAACATGCGACGCAGACGCTTCTGGCGGGCGAGCGCTTCGCCCAAGCCTTTGAGAAGGCGGGGCTTCCCAAGGGTGTTTTCCAGAATGTGGTTCTGGATCATGCCTCCACCGAAAAACTGCTGGCTTCCGGCACGGTCGATCATGTGAATTTCACGGGGTCGGTCGGCGGCGG
This sequence comes from Ochrobactrum sp. SSR, assembly GCF_030067775.1. NCBI lineage: Bacteria > Pseudomonadati > Pseudomonadota > Alphaproteobacteria > Hyphomicrobiales > Brucellaceae > Ochrobactrum > Ochrobactrum sp. SSR. Next base: position 789,908 of record NZ_CP125970.1, read on the forward strand.
ACGGGCGATTGAAAAGCGCTGCCGCAGGCACCTTCATGACCATGGGGCTGGAGCTTGGCGGCAAAGACCCGGCCTATGTCCTGCCGGACGTCAATCTCGATCATGCGGTCGCCAATCTGGTGGACGGTGCCTTCTTCAATTCGGGCCAGTGCTGCTGCGGCATCGAGCGCATCTATGTGCATGAAGATGTCTATGATCGTTTCGTGGACGGTTTCATCGATCTGACCCGCCAATATGTCGTCGGCAACCCGCTGGACGCTGGTACAACGCTCGGCCCCATGGCGCAGGCGCGTTTTGCCGATCTTATCCGCGAGCAGAAGGCCGAAGCGCTGCGCAAGGGTGCCAAGGCGCATGTGAACATGAAAGTTGAAAATGACGTCGCCGGCTCACCCTATATCGCGCCGGAAGTACTCACCCATGTCGATCACCAGATGAGCGTCATGCGCGAGGAAAGTTTCGGCCCCATCGTCGGCATCATGAAGGTACGCAACGATCAGGAAGCGCTCGCTTTGATGAATGACAGCATTTATGGCCTCACCGCTTCGCTATGGACGACGGACACTGACCGCGCGGCAACGCTCGGCGACCGCATCGAAACCGGCACTGTTTTCATGAATCGCTGCGACTATCTCGATCCGGGCCTTGTCTGGACCGGCGTTAAGGATACCGGCAAAGGCGCTTCCCTTTCGCCCATCGGATACGGCAATCTGACCCGGCCTAAATCCTTCCACCTACGTGAAAAAATCTGATCTGATCCCTGTTCTGCCCTACTTTGAAAGCAATCGATATGACGACACTGACCGCTAAATGGAACTTCCCGACCACCGTTCTTTTCGGGCCGGGGCGCATCAAGGAACTGCCTGCTGTTCTGAAGGCGGCAGGTATCGCGCGCCCGCTTTTCGTCACAGATCCGGGTCTCGCGAAACTTCCCGTGGTTGCTTCCACGCTGGCCGTTCTCGATGCGGCAGGTGTGCAATATGGCGTCTTTTCCGATGTGAAGCCTAACCCGGTCGAAAGCAATCTCTATGCGGGCGTCAAGGTTTTTCAGGACGGCAAACATGATGGCGTCATCGCCTTTGGTGGCGGTTCTGCGCTCGACCTTGGCAAGCTGATCGCCTTTCAGGCGGGCCAGACGCGCCCGGTCTGGGATTTTGAGGATATTGGCGACTGGTGGACCCGCGCCGACAGCAACGCCATCGCGCCGGTGATTGCCGTGCCAACCACCGCTGGAACCGGCTCGGAAGTGGGCCGCGCGGGCGTGTTGACTAATGAAGCGACGCACACGAAAAAGGTCATTTTCCACCCGAAAATGCTCCCGGTCACGGTCATTGCTGATCCCGAACTTTCCACCGGCATGCCGCCTTTCATCACTGCCGGCACCGGCATGGATGCACTGGCACATTGTCTTGAAGCTTATTGCGCGCCGGGCTTTCACCCGATGGCGGATGGCATCGCTCTCGAAGGTATCCGCCTTGTGTTCGAAAATCTGCCCCGGGCCTATGCCAACGGCAACGACATTGAAGCCCGCGCCAATATGATGGCCGCAGCCGCGATGGGCGCAACCGCTTTTCAGAAAGGGCTCGGCGCGATCCATTCGCTGTCGCACCCGATTGGCGCGCTCTACGACACCCATCACGGCATGACCAACGCCGTTTTCATGCCCTATGTGCTGCATCATAACCGCGCCGCTATCGAAAAGCGGATTGAACGCCTTGCGGATTATCTCGGTATCAAGGGCGGTTTCGACGGCTTCGTCGCTGCCATCATGAAACTGCGCAAGGACCTCGGCGTGCCGGACACATTGCCGGAATTCATCAAAGGGCTGGAGATGGACAGCGCTCGCAAGGACCTGATTGCAGAGATGGCAATCGTTGATCCGACGGCTGGCGGCAACCCGATTGAGCTTACCAAGGAAGGCGCGCTGAAGCTTCTGGAAAGCGCCTTGTCCGGCAAGAATTGACCGGCGGCAATTCCCGCAAAACTGTGTAACGTTTTGCTTGCAAGAAAAATATAGACAGCTAATAGTTAGGCCGACAAAACAAGCATCGCACCGAAGCGGGGGGCGATGCATCTGGAGAGCGGGTTCTTGGGGAGGAACCCGCTCTCCTTCATTTTAGAGCACATCCCGAAAAGTGTGAAACGGTTTTCGGATAAGATGTGTGTTAAAACAAACAGTTAGAGTGCCGATCTGATACAATCGGATCGAAACGCGCTCTGACGTCAGTCATTGGCTCGATAATCAGCGCGGGTAATGCCGTGACGTTGCATCTTGTCGTAAAAGGTCTTGCGCGGAATGCCGAGCGCCTTGATCGTTTCCTGCACATTGCCGCTATGAGCGGCAAGCGTTTCGCGGATCAGCGTTTCTTCATAACGCTCCAGACGTTTCGGCAAAGGTTCCTGATCATCCGCCACGGAACGGCCCACGCCATTGGAAGATGAGACGCCAAGCGCCACCCGGTCAGCAAAATGCGCCAGTTCACGCACATTGCCCGGCCAGACATGGCTCATCAGATGGCGATGCGTGGCGGCGTCAACCACCGGTACATCGCGATTGAAGCGCTTTGCCGCGCGCGTCAAAAAATGCGCAAAAAGCAGCGGAATGTCCTCGCGGCGCTCCCGCAGCGGCGGTATCGATAGCGTCACAACATTGAGCCGATAGTAAAGGTCTTCACGAAAATCGCCGCGCTGCGCCGGATCGCCGAGATCGATCTTCGCGGCAGCCACCACGCGCAAATCGACCGGGCGGATTTCATTGGTACCGAGCGGGGTAATCTCCCGCATTTCCAGCACGCGCAGCAGTTTTACCTGCGTTGCGGCTGGCATGCTTTCAATCTCGTCGAGAAACAGCGTGCCGCCGCTTGCATGTTCGATGCGTCCCAGCCGCTTTTTCTGCGCGCCGGTGAAGGCACCCGCCTCATGGCCGAACAATTCGCTTTCAATCACAGTTTCCGGCAGCGCGCCGCAATTGAGCGCAACGAAATTGCCTTTGCGACGGCGGCTCCAATTGTGCAGCAGTTGTGCCACGACCTCCTTGCCGCTGCCGGTTTCGCCCGCCACCAGCACATCCACGTCTGTATCCGCAATATCGCGCAGTGTGCGGCGCAGGTTTTCCATCACGGACGTCTGGCCGATCAGCGGCAGATCGCCTTCGGCGTCGATTGCAGCGGCGCGCAAGGCGCGGTTTTCAAGCACAAGCTGGCGCTTTTCACCGGCGCGTCGAATGCTGTGCACCAGCCGGTCCGCAGCAAAAGGCTTGGCTATAAAATCATAGGCGCCATCCTGAATGGCCTGAACCGCCATCGGAATATCACCATGACCGGTGATGAGGATCACCGGCAGATCGGGATCGATGCCCTTGATCCGCGTAAAAAATTGCAGCCCATCAATCTGCGGCATCCGCACGTCGGATACGATCACGCCGTCAAAATCCGCCGTCACATCGGCCAGCGCGTCCACGGCACTGCCATAATCGGCGACGGAAAAACCGGCAAGCTCCAGTGTCTGCCGGGTGGCGCGGCGCAATGCCCTGTCATCATCGACCAGGATAACGGAGTGAGGAGGGTTCATCATGCTTTTCTCAATTCGACGCGGAAGACTGTGCCGTCGGCACTGCTTTCCGCAGATATGGTTCCGCCATAATCGGTGACGATTTCCTTGACGATCACCAGACCAAGGCCGAGGCCCTTTTCCTTCGATGTATTGAAGGGCGAAAACAGGTTGTCGCGAATATGCTGCGGCATGCCCGGTCCGTTATCGGACACGGTGACCAGCACCGTCTCGCGCTGTTCTGTTGCGCGCACTTCGATGCGTCCGTCATTGCCTTTGAGTTCCACCGCCTCCAGCGCGTTCTGGAACAGATTGATGAGCACCTGTTCCAGCCGAAGCGAATGTCCGACAACGCGCAGATCGGGCGGCGGCAGTTCGATATCCAGTTGATCCATCCGACCGGAAAAACGGCTGCGCAGCAGCACAAGCGCGCCCGATATGACCTGACTGAGCGGTGTCGGCTCCGAAGGTGAACGTCCCTTGCGGGCAAGGGCCTTCAGGTCGCCGGTGATAGTGCCGATACGATCGGTCAGCGCGGCGATTTCATCGAGATTCTCGGTTGCGGCCTCCAGCCGCTTTCGTTCGATGAACGTCTTCGCATTGTCCGCATAGGCCCTTATCGTCGCGACCGGCTGATTGATCTCATGCGCAACACCCGCCGCCACTTGCCCCATAATGGCGAGACGGTTAGCGTGGACGAGATCCTGCTGCACGCCCTGCAACATGGATTCCGTGCGATGGTGGTCGCTGATTTCAGCTTCCAGCCGGTCTCGCGCAAGACTGAGATCGCGGGTGCGTTCTTCTACGCGTTGCTCCAGTTCCTGTTGCGTGCGCGCTGCCGCTGCGATGCGCGCCACCACCTTCTGCCGCCTGCGCAACAACATCCCGGCGATGGTCGCAATGGCCGCCAGAATGATGAAGGCAATCAGCCGCGCCTCGCGCACCGCGCCTGGAATCTGCGGCTTTGTCGGCGCCATGCTGTACATCTGCCAGGGCGTGGACGGCACCGTGGAATGAATAGCCAGAAACTGCGTGCTGCGCCCCTCGCCGGGCATTTGCGCATTCATCAAAAGCACATCGCCCTCGCCCACCGCCTTCATAGACAGCGGCAAGGGTTGCAGCGGCACATCGCCGAATTGCAGACTGTCACGAATAGATTGAGACTGTTCCAAACCGATGCGGCCTATGGTCATGAAGCGCCAGGACGGAAGGCTGGTTATCAGCGCGATGTTGCGTTCGTCGGTCACGAAAGTCGGACGGCCCGCATTGCGCCAGTCCTGCTCCAGATCGTCGAATTCCAGTTTGACGACGATGACGCCGAGCGGGCCCGAAGACCCATCGACGCGCCGCGAGATATAAAGGCCGGGGCGGAAACTCACATTGCCGAGCGCAAAATATTCGTCGCCGCCATTGGTCAGGGCATCCCGAAAATAGGGCCGGAACTTGTAATCATTGCCGACAAAGCTGTCCCGCTCGCGCCAGTTGCTGGCCGCAATCGCGATCCCGTCCATCCCCACCAGATAGATCACCGCCGCCTGCGTGCCATCCGCGAGCGTCTCCAGCTTTCGGTTTGCGGGGTCTATCGTCGCCACCGTCTTGTCCAGAAGTGCCGACGCCAGCTCCCGATCCTTTGAAAGCACAAGCGACAAGGCGCGTTGCTTGTCGAGAACAGCGCGCAGCAGCGCTGTATTCAGATTGGCATCAATGCGCGTCTGCTCGCTCAAGTCCTCGACGGCGCGCTCATGCGCCGTGTTGCCAACCAGCCAGAATGCCAGCGCGAAGAACACGGCGCAGATGAGCGCAAACAGAGCCCAGGCCCGGCGATTGGCGGCTCGCAGATCCGCTTCATCAATGATTGGGGACACCAACTTGTTCATCAAATCAATGTGCGATATTTCGCACAAATTGAAAAGAAGAATGTGTAAAAATTCGCACAATACTGAGTAACGCTACCCCTGCCCATGGTATAATATCCATAGTTTTCAATCGGATAAGTACGCGCTCACAAACTTGGCACGGACATTGCAATTAGAACCTCCAACAGCGGTTGAGCGCCGCTGAAATCCAGGACTGAAAGGCTCGGGAGGCTGGACGCGATCCAGACTGAGCCAAATGGAGGACACAATGATTGCAGTTCCGACTGGCACGGCGGATGAGCCGCGCGGCCGCATCCCGCTTTATAAGCATCTCTATTTTCAGGTACTGGTGGCGATTGCCGCCGGTATCACGCTCGGCCATTTCTATCCCGAACTTGGCACGCAGCTGAAGCCGCTGGGCGACGCCTTCATCAAGCTGGTGAAGATGATCATCGCGCCCGTCATCTTCCTGACGGTCGCGACCGGCATTGCTGGCATGACCGACATGAAGAAGGTGGGGCGCGTTGCTGGCAAGGCGATGATCTACTTCCTCACCTTCTCCACGCTGGCGCTGATTATCGGTCTCGTCGTGGCCAATGTCGTGCAGCCGGGCGCTGGCATGCATATCGACCCAGCCTCTCTCGACCCAAAGGCCGTGGCCGACTACGCCACCAAGGCGCATGAGCAGAGCATTACTGGCTTCCTCAGCAACATCATCCCGACGACGATTGTCGGCGCTTTTGCGGAAGGTGACATTCTGCAGGTGCTGTTCTTCTCGGTCCTGTTCGGTATTTCGCTTGCGCTTGTGGGCGACCGCGGCAAGCCGGTCACCGACTTCCTGCATGTGCTGACCGCACCGGTTTTCAAGCTGGTGTCGATCCTAATGAAAGCCGCACCCATCGGCGCTTTCGGCGCGATGGCCTTCACCATCGGCAAATATGGCATTGGTTCCATCGCCAATCTCGCCATGCTGATCGGCACCTTCTACCTCACCTCGCTGCTTTTTGTGCTCGTCGTTCTGGGTGCGGTGGCGCGCTATAACGGCTTCTCCATTCTCGCTCTGATCCGTTACATCAAGGAAGAGTTGCTGCTCGTGCTGGGCACCTCCTCATCGGAAGCGGCTCTGCCTGCCCTGATGAACAAGATGGAAAAGGCAGGTTGCAAACGCTCGGTTGTCGGCCTCGTCATTCCCACCGGCTATTCGTTCAATCTCGATGGCACCAATATCTATATGACGCTTGCTGCCCTCTTCATCGCGCAGGCGACAGATATTCCGCTGTCGTTGAGCGACCAGATTCTGCTCCTGCTGGTGGCCATGCTCAGCTCCAAGGGTGCCGCTGGCATAACCGGCGCGGGCTTCATCACGCTGGCCGCGACCTTGTCGGTCGTCCCGGCTGTGCCTGTGGCCGGTATGGCGCTCATCCTCGGCATCGACCGTTTCATGTCGGAATGCCGCGCCCTGACCAATCTCGTTGGCAATGCAGTCGCCACCATCGTTGTTGCGCGCTGGGAAAACGAGCTGGATCAGGACAAGCTTGCCGCCGCATTGGCTGGCACCCCCGCCATCACCGATGCGATGCCGCAGCTGGAGCCAGCGGAGTAAGCGCTACGCAAACAAAAACGGCCCGCTTCATGCGGGCCGTTTCGTTAGATACCGCCGCCCTCGCCGAGAGTGCCGAAATGCTCGATCATGCGATCGACATTGGGTGTCAGACCCGTGAACAATTCAAACGCGCCGACCGCCTGAAAAACGGCCATGCCGCCGCCGTTGACGATGCTGCATCCGCGCTTTGCCGCTTCGACCAGAAGCTGCGTCTGAAGCGGGAAATAAACAATATCCGCCACCCAATGCCGTGGCGTCAGCAGACCCGTATCCAAAGGCACGCCGGGGTGCTTGGCCATTCCGGTCGGCGTGGCATGGGCCAGCCCATCGGTAACTTCCAGCGCGGCGGCGATATCCCCGCCTGATACAAACCGGCAAGCCTCATGCCTCGGCGCCAGTTGCGCAATCAGCGCTTCGGTTCGGGCGGCATCCAAATCGAAAACCTGCACGTTTCGCGCGCCCATTGTCGCCAATGCATGCGCAACCGCAACACCCGCACCACCGGCACCGATCAATACTGCATTGTCGACCGGGGCATCGGGCAAAGCGCGCCGGAAGCCCTGCGAAAAGCCCCACCAGTCGGTGTTATAGCCGGTTCTGCGACCGTTTTTGAATGTCACCGTATTAATCGAGCCGAGTGCCGCCGCATCGGGCGACAATTCATCGACAAACTGAATCGCCGCCTGTTTGCAGGGATAGGTGATGTTGAGCCCTGCAAACCCGTCTTTCTCCGCCTGATCCATCAGCTGCGGCAAAGCCTCAACGCCCACGCCCAGCACCGAAAGATCGAATCGGTCATAGCGGTAATCGATGCCGTTCATGCGCCCTTCATGCATATGCATGGCTGGAGTGCGAGAGGCACCGATGCCGCTGCCAATCAAGCCCACGCGAACCGACCGCGTCACTGTTTCCGTCACGGAATTTAAACTCCACCCCTATCGTCCCGCCATTTTCGCACGGCAGGTTTCTTGTTTTTGAAAATGTACGAACTGGTTAGTAACGTCAATCGGACATGGCGACTATTTTTGCAATGCACACCGAATTGAATGTGCTTTGAGCATTTCCAGCAAAAGTGCGTAGCGGTTTGGCGTCGGATAATACGTGAAAACAACTATCTAGAACGGTCCAACGATTCCGTTTCAACCGGAACCGCTATTGAGCCTCACGATTTCAGGTAAGCCAGGATCATATCCGCGATAAGCTGACGATGCCGCGTTCGGTACTCATCGGCCATGAGGTCCCGGTCGAAAAGCGCGCCAAATGTGTGCCGGTTGGCGACCCGGAAAAAACAGGCGGCGCTGATCATCTGATGCAGATCGACCGGATCGACCTTGCGGGTGAATACACCGCTTGTTTCCCCGCGTGCCAGAATCTCGGCAATGATCCCGATCACACCGGAATTGGTGCGCTGGAAAACGCTGGAATTCTTCAGATGCTCGGCGCGATGGATGTTCTCGATGCTGACCAGTTGCACGAAATCGGGATTGGCGTCGTCATGATCGAATGTGGCCTCGATCAACCGCCGCATCGCTTCTTCCGGCTCGAAATCCTGAAGCTGAAGGCGGTTTTCCAGCGCCCTTATCTTGGCATAGGCGCGCTCCAGCACAGCCAGATAAAGCCCTTCCTTGTTGTCGAAATAATAATAGAGCATCCGCTTCGACGTCTTAGTCTTCTCGGCAATCGTATCAACACGCGCACCGGAAAAACCTGCCCGAACGAATTCTTCGGTCGCGACCTCAAGGATGTTTTCCCTGGTGCTGTCGGGATCGTTTTTCCGTCCCGCGCGGGCCTGTGCAAGCTCGACTGCGCTGTCCATCGTGATCGTCTGGCCGCCTTTTAAAATGTACCAACTGGTGGGTTATATAGGCGCATAGTTCAGCGAGGGGCAAGCACGGGGCACTGTCATACATGCGCAAATGGAAAAGGGGACGGTAAACCGACCCCTTCTCTAAGTTCAACAGGCTTGACGCTACGCTATTTGCCCGCCGCCTGCGCGGCATAGACATAGCTGTCATAGGTATATTCAGCGACGCGGAACCACTCGAAACCCTCGTCGCGGAATTTCTTCCAGCTCGGATAGATCTTCGCCCAGGCCGGGTTCTTTTCGGTATATTCAGCGTAGAGATCGAAGGTGACCTTGTAAGCGGCATCCAGCACGTCGCGCGGGAGAGGCCGCAAGTTTACGCCCTTCGACACCAGCGAGCGGATTGCACCGGTGTTCTTCACGTCATAGAGCGAAATCATGTTCTGCGTTGCAGCCTGAGCGGCGGTGTTCAGCGCCACCTTGTAGGCTTCCGGCAGGCTTTCATATTGCTGCTTGTTGACGAAGAAATGCACCGAAGCGCCACCTTCCCAGAACGCCGGATAGTAGTAGTAAGGCGCGATCTGGTAGAAGCCGAGCTTCTCATCGTCATACGGGCCGACCCATTCGGCGGCATCGATGGTTCCGCGTTCCAGCGACGGATAGATGTCGCCGCCGGGCAGTTGCTGCGGCACGACGCCAAGGCGCGACATGACTTCACCAGCCACACCGGCAATGCGCATCTTCAAACCTTTCAGGTCTTCGAGGCTCTTGATTTCCTTGCGATACCAGCCGCCCATCTGTGCAGCGGTGTTGCCGCCGACGATACCGACAACGCCGTAATCGGAAAGGAATTCGTTATAAAGCTCATTGCCGCCGCCATGATAGAGCCATGCATTTTGCAGGCGCGTGTTCATGCCGAAGGGAATAGCGGTGCCGATGGCGAAAGCCGGGTTTTTGCCGGTGAAATAATAGCCGCAGGTATGGGCGATTTCGACGGTATTGGCCTGCACCGCGTCAATAGCCTGCGGACCGGGCACCAGTTCGCCCGCCTGAAACACCTGTATCTGGAACTTGCCGTCCGTCATCTTCGACAGAGCATTGGCCATAAAGACCGCGCCGCCATAGATCGTGTCGAGATTGTTTGGGAAGCCCGATGTCAGACGCCAGCGTATGTTCGGCAATTCATCTGCGATTGCCGGTGTGGCCAGCGCCGCACCGCTTGTGGCGGCGGCGGCTCCGATGGCCGCCCCCTTGGTTAGAAATGTACGGCGGTTCAAATCCTGTTTCATGTTTTCCTCCTCCAAAACTGTTTCACTTATCACCGGCGCGGTAACTGGTCTCCCCTCGGTTACTGCGCTGGCTTTTCCGGTTGTCCGAAGCTTGGCTGCGGCGATCCGAACGATGGGGCGGGCAGCGGGTCCGTGGACGGCGAAGGCGCACCGAATGGGGCGGGCGCAGTGCCGAACGGATTGCCGCCATCCGCACCCGGCATCGGCACGTTGATCTGGATCGTCGACGGATCGGCGACCGGATGGCCGGATTTGTAATGGGTAACGATACCGGGAAACGCGATGATGATCGCGACCATCACCAGCTGGATCAGCAGGAACGGGATTGACCCCATATAGATCTGGCCCGACGTGACCGGTTGGATCGTGGCTCCCGTTACCTTGTCCTTATAGGCGCGCGACGGCGCCACCGAACGCAGATAGAACAGGGAGAAGCCGAACGGTGGATGCATGAACGATGTCTGCATGTTTACCGCCAGCATGACGCCGAACCAGACGAGATCGATGCCGAGCGCGTCGGCAACCGGCGCCAGAAGCGGGATGATGATGAAGGCCAGCTCGAAATAATCGAGGAAGAAGGCCAGAAAGAAGACGAGAATATTGGCGACGATCAGGAAGCCGACTTCGCCGCCGGGAATCGACGTCATCAGATGCTCAACCCAGACGTGACCGTTGACACCGTAGAAGGTGAGCGAAAACACACGTGCGCCAAGCAGAATGAAAATGACGAAAGACGAAAGCTTCGCCGTGGCGTAAAGCGCCGAGGTCAGCATCTTCATGTTCAGGCGGCGATTGATGATCGCAAGCAGAAGCGCACCGACCGCGCCCATTGCGCCGCCCTCCGTCGGCGTAGCGACACCGATGAAGATCGTGCCCAGAACGAGGAAGATCAGCACCAGCGGCGGCACGAGCGAGACCACCACGCGCTGCGCCAGTTTCCACCCCTTCAAGGTGCGGGCCTGCAACGGCAAGGCTGGAACAGTCTGAGGCCGTAGGATCGACATGCCGATGATGTAGGCGCAATAAAAGCCGACCAGCATCAGGCCCGGCACGAGCGCGCCCTTATACATATCCCCAACCGACCGACCGAGCTGGTCGGCGAGAACGATCAGAACGAGGCTCGGCGGAATGATCTGCGCCAATGTGCCGGAAGCGGCAATAGTGCCGCTGGCCACTTTTCGATCATAGCCGTAGCGCAGCATGATCGGCAGCGATATCAGGCCCATCGAAATCACCGAAGCGGCAACGACGCCGGTGGTCGCCGCCAGAAGTGCGCCGACAATAATCACCGCAAAGGCCAGGCCACCGCGCACGGGGCCGAACAACTGCCCGATCGTGTCGAGCAGGTCTTCGGCCATGCCGCTTCGCTCCAATATCAACCCCATGAAGGTGAAGAAAGGAATGGCGAGCAGGGTTTCGTTCGACATCTGGCCAAAGATGCGGTCGGGTATGGCCCCGAACAGATTGACCGGCAAAAGCCCCATTTCGATGCCGACGAAACCGAAGGCAAACCCGACAAAGGCAAGCGCAAAAGCCACCGGATAGCCGAGCAAAAGCACGACGATCAGCGAGAGGAACATCAGCGGCGCGAGATTTTCCGCGAAGAAAGCAACCATATATCCGTCCCCCTCAGAGCGCTTGGGCTTCTGCGTCTTCAGCCGCCACCGTGTCCGGTAGACGCCCTTGCAGAATGGCAATGCGTTTGATGAGTTCGGACAGGCCTTGCAGCGCCAAGAGTCCGAAACCGATGGGGATCAGCGTCCAGACAGGCCAGAGAACCAGCCCGCCTGTATTGTTGGAGGTTTCACCGCTGGCGAACTTCGCTTCCACAATGGGCCATGAAAGATAGATCGTGATGAGGCAGAAGGGCAGCAGGAAGACGATAGTGCCGAAAATCTCGACCAGCAGCTGGGTGCGGCGCGAATAACGGCTGTAGAGCAGATCGACCTTCACATGCTCGCTGTGTAGCAGCGTGTAACCGGCGGCGATCAGGAAAACTGCTGAAAACAGATACCACTGCGCTTCCAGCCATGCGTTGGAACTGAGATTGAAAAGCTTGCGCGAAACCGCATTGATGGCGCTGATCAGCACCGCCACGAGTATCAGCCAGGATACTGCTTTTCCGATGAAATTATTGGCCGCGTCAATAGCGCGCGACAACGCCAGCAAAACTGACATTGCTCCTCCCCTTTTGTTTCGGCCTCCTCAAGCCGTTTTGCAAAAGAGAATAAGTGCGCGGGAATCCACCCGCAAGCAGACGATAGTCGCAACAAAAGCACAATTACCCACTAGTGGGTAATAAGCAGAGCTTTCCCGTCTTCCGGCGGCTAACTTTCTGAAAAGCCAAGCCGGTTTTCAATGGCATAACGGGTCAATCCGGCGGTGCTGGCGATGCCGAGTTTCTTCTTGATGTTCTTGCGGTGAGTCTCGACTGTTGCTTCCGATATGCCGAGCGCGGAAGCAATCTCGCGATTGCTGCTACCTTCGGCAACCAGAACCAGCACATCGTTTTCACGCGACGACAGGCCTTCCGCCTTCTTCTCGGCATTGTCGAGAAGTGCTTCCGAAACGCCGGAGGAAAAATAGGTTCCGCCCGATGCGACTGCATGGATGGCGGCGACGATTTCACTCGTCGAAACATCCTTCAGCACATAGCCCGAAGCACCGCGCATGATCGAGGTCGAGATATATTCGCGACTGTCATGCATGGAGAGCATCAGAATGCGCGTACCCGGCAGTTGCCGCTTGAAAAGCTCGATGGCATCGATACCGTTGAGAAGCGGCATATTGATATCCATCAGCACGACATCGGGCTTGGCGGTCTGCGCCATATCCAGCGCCAGCCGCGCATTGGATGCCGCGCCCGCGATTTCAATGTCGTCATAGGTTTCAAGCACGGCGCGCAAGCCGTCGAGAACCAGCGGATGATTATCGACCAGCAATACGCGAATCTTGCATTCTTTCGTCATGCGACTTCCGGTTTCATCAGGGACGGCTTCGTCATAGGTCTTTCGACTGCCGAAAGCGGCAGGCGCGCGGTCAACTGCGTACCATCGCTGCCGGTTTCCACCAAGAGCACACCGCCGAAATGTGCCATGCGTTCCTGCATATTTCTGAGGCCAAGTCCCGATGTCGCCCCTTTCAGATCCTGACCGGCAAATCCATCGCCATTGTCGCTCACCGTCATCGTCACGCGCCCGTTCGAATCCCAAAGGCGCACAGAGACCGCGCTCGCGCCCGAATGGCGCTCGATGTTGGTCAGCGCTTCCTGCGCCACCCGGTAGAGCGCCGTGCTGGGCTCCGGTTTCAGATTGACGCGCAGCGTATCGGCCTCAAAGCGGGTCTCGATACCAGTCCGCTCCGCGAAATGCTCGAAGAGCGCTTTCAGCGCCACCGTCATGCCCAGATCGTCCAGAATACGCGGTCGCAGATCATGCGAAAGCCGCCGCACCTCCTTGATCGCGCCGTTCAGCACATCCGATGCCTTCTCGATAGCCCTCGGCGCACCGTCGCTGCCCGTATGCACCTGACGGCTGGCCAGATCGATGGCATAGCGCACGCCCACCAGATTCTGCGAAATGCCGTCGTGAAGTTCGCGGGCCAGACGGGCGCGTTCCTCCTCCTGCGTATCGATGATGCGCTGGGCAAGCTCCTTGAGCTTGCTGTCCGCCATGCGCCGCTCGCGAATGTTCAACAACATGCATGTCGCGAAAACCAGCATGACGGCAGGCACGGCGATGAGACTGACCACCAGAAACGTGTTGCGGATATTGGCGCGAAAATCGGCATTGGCCGCCGCCGTCTGCGCATAAACATCATCCAGATAAACGCCGGTTCCCAGCATCCATTTCCACTTATCCAGCCCAACCGCAAAGGACAGCTTGTCGGCCATTTCGCCGCTCGACGGCTTTTCCCATTTATATTGGTGCAGCCCGCCCCCTGCTTTGCCTTGTCGATCAGATTGGCAATGACATGATCGCCATCAGGATCGACCAGATTGAGCCAGTTCTGACCGGGACGAAAGGTCTGGCGCGGATGCACGACATTGTTGCCGTCATAGTCATAAACGAAGAAATAACCGTCCCGCCCGTAATCGAGCGAGGTGAGAATGCTCGTCACCTTCTGCATGGCCGCTGTATCGTCGGGACCGGCCTCGTCATAGATTTTCTGGATTGCTGACAGAGCCAGATTGGTGAGGTTCAGAAGCTCGGTCTCCTTCGCCTTCAGCATGTTCTTCTCAAAAGTCGCGATGCTGCTCTGCACGAGATTGGCCGATTGCCACGTGATGAAGGCCGTGACCGTCAGGATCGCGACGATCAACGGCACAATGGCCAGAGCCAGAATCTGATATCGAAGCGTCACGCCTAGCTCCTCCCAACATCGCCGGACGGCTTTTTAAATTGGGACTTTAAAGCCCCGCTTCGACGGACGAAAGAGGCGATATGCGCTGCCAATTTGCGGCACATTGCCAGACGGCAATATTATTTCGTATAGACTTATTTATGTAGATATAATGCAAAGCGCGGTCAGCTTTCCATTGCGCCTTGTTGCAAGAGCGGTATAGGAAGGCTGAAATTAAACGTTCGCGCGCTTCATTCGCGACGTGCAGGACCCTGAATTCTGGCCGTCTTGCCCAACCCCCATCGTTGAAGTGCGCCTTCGGAGGAGTGATTATATGCAATATTGCGGCAAGGCGCCTCGTCGACTTCCCAAGGAGAGAAGACGATGAACGCCGAAGTAAAACACGCGCAGGCGGGTGGAACCGACAAGACGGCCATCGAGCTGAAGAATGTAGAGATTTCGTTCAAACTGGCCGATGGCGGTCGGTTCGATGCGGTTGCCGAAAGCAATCTCAAGGTCGCGGAAAACGAATTCGTCGCCATTGTCGGCCCAACCGGATGCGGTAAATCCACCTTGCTGAATGCTGTGGCCGGTCTTCTGACGCCTGCGCAGGGTATTGTCGAGATCAACGGCCAGCGCCTGCAAGGGCTAAATCGCAAGGCGGGTTATCTCTTCCAGCAGGACGCGCTGATGCCCTGGAAGACGGTGCTCGACAATGTCGCCATCGGCCTTGAAATCGCGGGCTCAACAAAGGCCGAAGCCCGCAGACATGCGCAGGAATGGCTGGCCCGCGTCGGGCTTGCAAGCTTCGGCGACCGCTATCCGCATATGCTTTCCGGGGGCCAGCGCAAACGTGTGGGTCTGGCGCAGGTGCTGATCCGCAATCCGAAATATCTGCTGATGGATGAGCCATTCGGCCCGCTGGACGCGCAAACCCGCGTCATCATGGGCGATTTGCTGCTCGATCTTTGGTCGCAGGACAAGAAGGCGGTCATGTTCGTCACGCATGATCTCGAAGAAGCCATCGCGCTTGCCGACCGCGTTGTCATCATGTCTGCCGGTCCGCGGGCGCGTATCATGGCGGAATATCGCATTCCGCTCGAACGCCCTCGCGAGATTTCCGAAATCCGCCTCGACAACCAGTTTCACGAAATCCACCGGGAAATCTGGAGCGCGCTCAAGGAAGAAGTCCTCAAGGGCTACCAGCAGACGAGTGGAGAACGCGCCGGAGGACGTTCATGAAAAAGCCATTGCTGTTTCTGGCGCAGCTCAGTATTGCTGTTGCCGTTATTCTCGTGTGGCACGTCTTCTCCGCCACGCATCTTTTCGGCAACCCCGCCAAGGCGAAATTCTTCTTCGCCACACCGGGCGATGTCGCCTTGCGCACCTATAAATGGTTTGCCGAAGGCACGATCTGGTATCACCTCGGCATCACGCTGCTCGAAGCCATGCTCGCCTTTGCCATCGGCTCGATTGCGGGTGTCCTGATCGGCTTCTGGTTTGCGCGCAAGCCCATATTGGCAGCTGTTTTCGATCCCTATGTGAAAGCCGCCAACTCCCTGCCGCGTGTTGTTCTGGCACCGATTTTTGCGCTGTGGCTTGGCCTCGGCATCTGGTCCAAGGTAGCGCTTGGCGTTTCACTGGTGTTCTTCATTGTCTTCTTCAACGTCTATCAGGGCGTGAAGGAAGTGAACCAGACCGTGCTGTCCAATGCCCGCATGCTCGGCATGAACGAGCGGCAATTGTTGCGCAACGTCTACCTGCCCTCGGCTTTGTCATGGATGTTTTCGAGCCTGCATACCGCTGTCGGCTTCGCCGTCGTGGGTGCGGTCGTGGGCGAATATCTCGGTTCTTCGGCGGGGCTTGGCTACCTCATTCATCAGGCGGAAGGCGTGTTCGACGTGACCGGCGTTGTCGCCGGTATGCTCGTGCTGACCGTCTTTGTGCTGATCATCGACTGGGGCGTCACCATCATCGAGGAGCGCCTGCTTGTCTGGCGCCCCAAAGCCGCAAGCCACAACGCATAACGGCGCGTCGCGCTTACGAGAGCGGTTCCGGTCAAAATGGAATCATGGAACCGCTCTATCTATTTGTTTTCACGCATTATCCCACGCAAAACCGCTACGCACTTTTGCTGGAAATGCTCTAGGAGGAAAATCATGAAGATTAATCGCAGAGACGCCCTGCTGGGCGCCGCAGCTCTTGGACTGGCCGGCATTGCTTCCCGCCTGCCCGCCTATGCGCAGGACGCATCGGCAACGCCAGAAAAACCCGAACTGATGTTCGGCGTCGGCGGCAAGCCGCTTTTCTACTACCTGCCGCTAACGATTGCCGAGCGCAAAGGCTTCTTTGAAGAACAGGGCCTGAAGGCAACGGTCAACGATTTTGGCGGCGGCGCGAAGTCGTTGCAGGCTCTGATCGGTGGTTCGGTCGATGTCGTGACGGGCGCTTACGAACACACGATCCGCATGCAGAACAAGGGCCAGGACATCAAGGCAGTCTGCGAACTTGGACGTTTCCCGGGCATCTGCATCGGCGTGCGCAAGGACCTCGCAGGCGAAATCAAGACCATTGCCGACCTGAAGGGCCAGAATGTCGGCGTTACGGCGCCCGGCTCCTCCACGTCGCTGTTCCTGCAATATGCACTCATGAAGAACGGTCTGTCGGAAGATGCCGCGTCGATTATCGGCGTTGGCGGCGGCGCAAGCGCGGTTGCAGCCATCAAGAAAGGCGAAATCGCCGCTCTCGTCCATCTCGATCCGGTAATCACCCGCCTCGAAGTCGATGGCGATATCACTCTGCTGATCGACACCCGCACAGAAGAAGGCACGCGACAGCTGTTCGGCGGCACCAATCCGGCCGCGACAGTTTATGTGCAGCAGAGCTTTATCGACGCAAACCCGATCACCACGCAGCGCGTCGTCAATGCCTTCGTCAAGTCGCTGGACTGGATTCACAAGGCATCCGCCGACGACGTTGCCGACGCCGTGCCGGAGGAATATCTGCTTGGCGACCGCGAACTCTACAAAACCGGCTTTGAGAAATCCCGCGCCATGTATTCCGAAAAGGGCCTGATTGCCGAAGAAGGCTTCAAGAGCCTCTATGAAATGTTGAAGGCGCTCGATCCGGAGCTTTCCAGCGCGGATATTTCATTTGCGCAGACTTTCGATCCGCGCTTTGTGCAGGCCGCCAAAATCTAACCAAGAACAAGGCCGGGATCGCTTCGGATCCCGGCCTTTTCCATTTCATTCGTTGAAAAATGCCGCGCGGAATCAAACGCTATCGTGAGCTGGACGCGCGATATGCCGCTTCAGCAATGCGGCTGCAAATTCGAAATCCCCAGCCTCGATAGCCTGCAAAATTTCCAGATGGTCCGCGCAGGCCTGACGAATTCGCGCTTCTCCCATACGCTCAAACTCACAGGATTCCGTCAGTCTCCGCAAATGGTTCTGCCAGCGCAGAGCCTGGGTGAGAAACCGGTTATTGGCCCATGACACCAGCGTTTCATGGAAATTCGCATTGACGTCGAACCAAAACCCATCCGGAAAATCGGATATCGGGCGTTCGAGTATTTCAAGCTGTTCGCGGTGCAGTTCCTGCAACTCGGAGAGAACCGGGCTGTAATCAGCTTGTGTCAGCGCGCCGCATTCGATGACCACCCGGAAAGAATAGCTTTCATTGACGGCATGTTCATTGTCGAGCGCTTCGGCAAAGCGCCAGCCGTAGCCTGGAAGCCGCTCGGCCAGTCCTTCGGCGGCAAAGCGCATCAATGTGCGGCGCACCGTTCCACGGGTCACTTCGAACTGTTCCGCGAGGGCTGCTTCAGAAACTTCCAGGCCGATCGAACCGGAAGCACGCGCGCTCATCAGCCTGTGATAGAGGTCTTCGAAATCGGACGGCGGCAAAATCTCGTTCGACAGCTCGTCCTGTTTCGGAAAACGCTGCAACAGATAACCACGGTTCGGTGCCTGCGCGACGATCCCCCGCTCCACCAGAAGATGCAAAACCTGCCGGACCGGCGAGCGTGAGACATGCAATTCGCGCGCAATCGCGGCATCGGAAATGCGATCACCGATCTGCCAGCGCTCCTTGGTGATAAGCGCCAGCATCTTATGCGCAACTTCCACCTGAAGATTGCTCAAACCGGTTTGCGTCACTGTTCCGTCCGTCCGGGGTGCTGTTACGATGATGTTCACGCGCGGTAAATCCTCCGTGACAAATTTATAACAAAAATCTGCACGCGCGGGAGTTCCATTCGCTTGAGGGCACGCCAATGTGATCGGCGCGTGATGAGGCGAAACGGAAAGCAGTTTTCTGAAAAATAGCGGGAGTTACGGCCGGGGAGCCGCTTTGCTCGACCCGAACTGGTGCGCTTCAAAGGGCAACCCAAATGGCAATACCGCCGCCCCGATAAAAAGCAGGCGACAGATCGGAGACCTATCGCCTGTCTATAACAATGGACTGGAGGTCACATTATTATCAGTTCATATTTTCAAGCTTCGTCAGATAACCCGACACATTACTGCGAACATAAACCTAGACGAAACCTGTCCGGATATCGGGACGATGCCCCGATATCCAATCTTGATATGTGTTATTAGAACGAGCGCTGGAAGCGAACGATACCGCCCCAAGCGTCCTTCTCGACAGCGAGATCACGCCATTCGCCACCGAACTTGGTGTACGAAATTTCCGGGGTGATCGTGAAGCCAGGAACGAGCTGGTAAGCTACGTTAGCCGTAACTGCAGTCTTGCCCCAGTCGTCGTGTGCGCCCTGAAGGTTGAAGGTAGCCTTGTCGGTTGCCTTGAACTTCGCGCCACCCCAGACAGCCCAATCGCCGCCCCACTGGCCGTAGTTCTGCACCGGAGATTCTTCCGAAGCGTAACCACCCTGCAACCAAACCGAGAAGCGGTCGGTGATGTTCACGTCACCGCGAACCTTGGCGGCCCATTCTTCGATGACCGAGTCGTAAGCTGCAACAGCTGCGATCGAACCCCAGCCGCCTTCGTACTTCAGACCGCCGAGGATGTGCGGGGTGTAGCCGTCGATGACGTAGCCCGAGCCGCCTTCTTCAACAGCCAGGATAGCCGAGAAGCCGTTGCCGCCCTTGTAGGTGTACGAAATCTGACCGGTGGTGTAGCTGCCTGCGCCGACCACGTCATCGTTGATGACGCCGCCGAGGTAACCGGTGAAGGTGTGGAATGCGGATTCGTCGATACCAACCTTGAAGCCGCCGAGCTGGATGTAACCGATACGGAAATCAACGCCCTGCGTCGTATAACCGTAATCACCATCTTCACGGCTATTGTTGGCGCCGTAGTTAAAGCGGGTTTCGGTGTAGGTCTTCAGGGTGCCGAGTTCGGTTTCCGAAGCCGTGTGGGTACGAAGCGTGAAGCGTGCGCCCTTGTCCCAGCCTTCACGGTCTACGCCGGTGTAGACGTCATCGCCGCCCTTTACGTCGTAACGGACGTAGCCGCTGATGCGCAGGCAGGTTTCGGTGCCCGGAATGTAGAAGTAGCCAGCGCCGTAAGCATCGCAAACGCGGACATATTCAACTGCTTCAGGTTCCGGTGCAACGATTGCATCGGCAGCCTGTGCGCCGGAAACTGCAACGAGCGCTGCAGCGGAGCCGAGAAGAAGGCTCTTGATGTTCATTTCTGACCTCCAGGATCAAGTTGATAGAAGTTTCGATTTTTTTACGAGTCGTTTTTTACGATTGCATAATACGATTTTCATTGATGGTTTCGTTAGTCAATGGCGTTTTTTCCCAATAAGATACAGACCGTTACTTCATTAGCGACCGTTGAAATTCTGCAACAGTCATAATTAGCCATGGCCCGCCGCTCTCCCACTTTTGCGGGATCTGGATTTTCGATCCCCCGGATGCCCGGAGCGCTGTTTTGAGGATTTCTGCAGCTTCCCGGTGGAACCCGTGCAGATGGTGGAAACGCTACATGCCGCGGGCAGCTATTGTGCAAGCGAGCGACATCATGCACCGCCTTGGCAGCGTGCAAGACATCGCCTCAACATTTTCGATGGTAGCCAAACCCGCCATATTTCACCCCTCTTCAATACATCCCCGCAGCCGTTGTCCCCCAACGAACTGCGAATGTCCGGATGCTTCGCCCATTTCTGTTACAATCAGATGACGAACAGTGAGCACTGCAACCTTTATCCGTATTTTTAAAGGATCGGGGGCAGAGTTCAGCTTATAAGTTTTTATTATTTTGTAGGGATTTAGCAAAAATCCCTACAGACACACGCATTTTCTTTTATTGCCGCTGATTTTTTTTTAAGAGTGCCGCTGCAAACCTGCGTTTGGCGCTAGTCGTCGCACTTACCCCTTGGAAAGCGCGATGACCGGGTCCAGTTGCGAAGCGTTTCGCGCTGGCAGATAGCCGAACACGACACCGATCAGCGTCGAACACAGGAAAGCTGCGATAATCGACGTGGTTGAATAGACAAGGCTGAAATTCGAGCTGAACAAGCTGAAGAGCAAGCCGAAGCCGAGCGCCGTCAGAATGCCCAGAACGCCGCCGATCAGGCAGACAAGCACCGCCTCGATCAGAAATTGCTGCAAGATATCGCTCTGTCGCCCGCCGACCGCCATGCGTACCCCGATTTCCGAAACACGTTCGGACACCGTGACGAGCATGATGTTCATCACCCCGATGCCGCCGACGATCAACGAAATAATGGCGATTGCCGCCACCAGAAGCGTCAGCGTCTGGGTCGTGCTGGTGATCGTCTTGCGAATATCGTCGGTGTTCAGGATGTAGAAATCCTTGGTGCCGTGGCGCTGCAACAGAAATTCGGTGACCGACTGCTGGGCCAGCGCCGTATCGATCCCGTCCTTGACCTGCAAGGTAATGCTGCGCAGCGAATTGCTTCCCAGAAACCGTGCCTGAACGGTGGTGTATGGCAGATAAAGCGACAGGTTTTGATTGGAGCCGAAACCGCCCTGCTGCGGCTCCATCACGCCGACAATGCGCGCGGGAACATTGCCGATCAGCAGCACCTGTCCCACCGGATTGATATCGGCAAACAGCGCGTTTTTGGTGTTCTGGTCGATGACCACATCCTGCGCCGTGGTTCGCACGCTTTCGCGGTCGAAAAACTGTCCATCGGCAATCTTGCTGCCCTTGGCGACAAAATATTGCTCGCTGACGCCATTTACCAGCGCATTGGACTCCTGCGAGCCGAAACGCACCGTGCTGTTTGTCGAGACTGTTGGCGTGGCAGCCGCGACATAGGGCTGTTTGGACAGTTCCAAAGCGTCCGAAACCACCAGCGTGGTGATTTTCCCGGATCGCACATCGCCGAAATCCTTGCCTGCGAAAATTTCCAGCGTATTGGTGCCGAGGCTGGAAATATTGGCCAGCACCCGCTCCTGCGAACCGCGCCCTAGCGCCACGACGCTGACGACCGAAGCGATGCCGATGATAATGCCCAGCATGGTCAGGAAGGTGCGCAGCTTATGCGCCCGCATCGAGAGCAATGCCATCAGAAAGGCCTCGCGGATCGAACCCATCAATCCATAGAGCGACAGCGCGCGCTTGCGCTTCGAGGCCGCATCTTCCGGGCTGACGGCGCTTTCCACGATTTCGGTCTTTTCCACCGGACGGTCGGCGATGATCTCGCCATCGCTGATTTCGATGATGCGTTCTGCCTTGCTGGCAATCGACATATCGTGGGTGACGATGATGACCGTGCGCCCTTCGGCATGCAGCTCACCCAGAATGCGCAGCACCTCTTCGCCGCTATGCTTGTCGAGCGCGCCGGTCGGCTCGTCGGCCAGAATTAGGCTGGCGTCGTTCATCAGCGCACGCGCAATGGATACTCGCTGCTGCTGGCCGCCGGAAAGCTGGCCGGGCCGGTGATGCAGCCGGTCACCCATGCCAAGACGCGTCAGCAAGGACCCGGCGCGCTTGGCACGCGCCGACGGGTCGATACCAGCATAGATCGCCGGTATCTCGACATTGCCGATGGCCGTCAGCTCTGGCAGCAGATGATAACGCTGGAAGATGAAGCCGAAATGCTCACGCCGCAGCGCGGCCAGTTCATCCACATCCATGGAGGCGGTTTCGCGACCGCCGATTTCGTAGCTGCCGGACGTTGGACGGTCCAGACAACCGAGAATATTCATCAGCGTGGATTTACCCGACCCCGACGCACCGACAATCGCCACCATCTCGCCAGAATTGATGGTGAGGTCGATGTCTTTAAGGACCGCGATGGAACTGTCCCCCGACGGGTACTCCCGCCGGACTTTTCTGAGGCGGATCAACGGTTCCGTCATGATCAGAAGCCCATCGGCGGGCCGCGACGGCCACCCGGGCTGGGGCTTGCCGCAGCACCTGCCGCCAATTGGCCGGTGACGACGCGTTCGCCTTCATCGAGGCCCGATTTCACCTGAACCATCACCTTGTTGTTCAGGCCGATTTCAATCTTCTTGCTTGAGATCTGCCCCTTGTCATCGACCACGCGCACCGTATAGCGGCCATCCGCATCGCGCGCACCCAAGGCAGAGGACGGAATGGTCAGGACATTGTTCTCCTGCCCGAGAACGATGTGCACTTCCGCCGTCATATAGGTGCGCAGATGCCCGTCTTCATTCGGGATGGTGAAAAGGCCATTATAATAGATCGCCTCCGACGACGCACTGCTCGAAGAGGACGACGAGGACGAGCTTGAGGAACTGAAGCTGCTGTCGCTTTTGATCGATTCCGGCGCCGGTTCCACCGATTCAAGGCTTGCTTCATAGCGGCGGTCCTGATCGCCGAGCACCGTGAAATAAAGCGGCAGGCCGGGCTTCACCCGGACGATATCAGCTTCGGAAATTTCCGTATAAACCGTCATCCGGTCAAGCTGGCCGAGAATAACAATCGTCGGTGCGGATTGCGTTGCGTTGACCGTCTGGCCTTCCTGGCTGACGATGGAAAGAACGGTTCCCTCAATCGGCGCGGTGATCTGCGTATAGCCGAGATTGGCTCTGGCGGTCTCGACGGCAACTTCGGCTGCCTTGATCTGGGCCCTGAGCGATTCAATCTGCGCCTGCGTCACATTCAGATCGGCAGCAGCCGTGTCGTAATCGGCCTGCGAAACAGCATGTTTGGCAAGCATAGCTTTCTGGCGGTTCAGCGTCTGCTGGTTCAGCGCCAGCGTCGCCTGCTTTTCCTTCAACTGCGCTTGCATGTTGGCAAGTGACGCCTCTGATGTTCGCAGGTCGTTTTTCTGGGTGGTGGAGTCGATCTCGGCGATAAGGTCATTCGCCTTCACGACCTGCCCAAGCTTCACCTTGACCGATGTGATGCGGCCCGATGCCTGCGCGCCGACCGCAACCAGACGAACCGGCTTGATGGTTCCCGTGGCAAGCACCGTGACTTCGATGTCGCTGCGGGTCGCAGTGGCGGTCATCATCGATGGTGTCTGGGACGACGATTGGCTGCGCCAGTAAAAATATCCGCACACGGCCACAGCGATGAGGACTGCGGTCGTGACGACGAGACGTTTAAAGCGCATTCAGGGAACCTTGCATATGCTCGTGGATTGAACGTGACCTCGGAAATCGGCCTCACAGGGCCGCATGATCAAGGGTCGAATTCGAAAAATCCAGTAGAAATCTATAATTGCCAGCAATCTTTTCAATTCCGGCATCTGCCTTGGCCAATGTGTGACATTGGCAGCACATGCCGGAATGCGACCACCAAATCCGTATGAGGGGGATTTAACTTAGTTGGCGGCGGCAGTGGCCACCGCATTTCTCTTCGGAAGACGCGGACCCGTATTCACGTCCACGACTTCCGGTTTGGAAACTTCAATGGCGCCACTCCAGCCACCGCCAAGCGCCTTGTTGAGCGCGATATAGTCGGTAGTGATCAGAACCTGGCTGGCGATCAGTGAATCCTCCGCCGAATAGAGCGAACGCTGGGCCTCCAGAAGATCGAGGAAGCTCTGCGTACCCGACTGATAGAGCGAACGTCCAAGCGACGCCGCCTCGCGATAATGGCGAGCCGATGTTGCAAGCTTGGACGATTTGATGCGCTCCTGCGCCAGCGAAACGATAGCGTTTTCGACTTCTTCAAGCCCGGTCAGGATCGAAGAGCGGTAGGCGATGAAATACTGGTCGCGCTGCGCCTGCGCCATCTCGACGACTGCCTTCAGCTGGCCGCCATTGAAGATCGGAACCGTGAGGGTTGGGCCGAACGACCAGCTGATCGACGAACTTTTGCCGAGATCGCCGATCTTGGTGGCCGAGGTCGCAATATCGCCCGTCAGGCTGAGACCCGGATAGCGGGCGGCTTCCGCCTGACCGACCTTGGCCGTGTATTGCGCATATTGACGTTCAGCCAGCCGCACATCCGGGCGGGAGAGAAGAATGTCTGCCGGAATGCCCGTGGGCATCGGCAGTTTCGGCTTGGGGATCGCCTTGACCTTCTTCATGCGCTCTGCAAGTGCGGCAGGCGCACGACCCGTCAACACGGAAAGCCGATGCACGGAAGCGGCATAGGCCGCTTCAAGGTCCGGTATATTGGCCTCTGTCGAAGCCGCCTGACCGGATGCGTTGGAAAGATCGACCGCCGACGATGCGCCCGCCTCGAATTTGTTGCGCGTCAGGGTAGCCGTTTCGCGCTGTGAAGCGGCGGTCCGCCGGGCCAGCGCGGCACGCGCCTGATAACCGCGCGCTTCGACATAATTCGTGGTTACATCGCCAATCAGCGTCACGAGCGTATTGCGCAGGTCTTCTTCCGAGGCATCCATGCCGTATTTGGCGGCTTCCACCGACCGGCGGTTGGCGCCGAACAGATCGATTTCCCAGCTTGCATCCAGTCCGCTCTGGAACTGGCTGCTGGTGCTCGCCGTGCCACTGACCGAAGAGCCTGTGCGGCTGCGGGTCGCCGAAGCGGAACCGTCCAGTGACGGCAGCAGCGTGCCGACCGACTGACGATAGGTAGCGCGCGCCTCGCGCACGCGGGCCTTGGCGGTTGCAACATCCAGATTGCCCGCAACCGCTTCCTCTACGAAAGCATTGAGCAATGGATCGTTGAGCCGCTTCCACCATTCGGCCAGTTCCGCGGGCTTTGCCGGTTTTTGCTGCTTCTTGTTGCCCCAGTTGGAAGGCATGTTGATCAGGGGCGACTGATAGTCCGGCCCGACCACACAACCGCTGACGGTCGCAACAAGACACAACGTGGCCAGCACTTTCATCGTGCGGCGGACGCGCTGATCCTGTCTGGTGCAGGGGTTGTGGTCAAAAGTCGCTGCAAGGCGGGTGAGATCATTTGTCGACATGGTTTGATTCCGTCTGCGTCTGCGGCGACACCGATTGAGTTTGACTGGATTTGCCCTTGAAGATGCGCCGAACGGCAACGAAGAGCAGCGGAACAAGAAAGACACCTATCACGGTTGCGGCGATCATCCCGCCCATGACGCCGATACCGATTGCGTTCTGCGCACCCGAACCGGCACCGCTTGCAATGGCCAGCGGAGTGACGCCCAGAATGAAGGCGAATGATGTCATCAGGATCGGTCGCAGGCGCTGTCGAGCGGCCTCCAGCGTCGCCTCGACCAGCCCCATGCCTGCCGCTTGCCGCTCTATCGCAAATTCGACGATCAGAATAGCATTCTTTGCGGCAAGACCGATGGTGGTGAGAAGACCGACCTTGAAATAAACGTCGTTACTCTGCCCGAAAATCGTTGCGCCCAAAAGTGCGCCGAAAATGCCGATCGGCACGGAAAGCATGACTGCAAACGGGATGGACCAGCTTTCATAAAGCGCGACGAGACATAGGAACACCACCAGAACCGAAATCGCATAGAGTGAGGCTGCCTGATTGCCGGAAAGCTGTTCCTGATAGGAAAGTCCGGTCCATTCATGGGCAAATCCGGACGGCAATTGCGTCATCAGATTGTCTATTTCATCCATAGCGACACCGGAACTGACGCCGGGTGCCGCTTCGCCCTGAATTTCCACGGCGGACGAGCCGTTATAGCGTTCCAGTCGCGGCGAGCCATATTTCCAGTAGCCGGTTGCAAAGGCTGAAAACGGCACCATGATGCCATCGGCGTTGCGGACCTGCCATTTCTCCAGATCTTCCGGCTGCATGCGGAAATTGCTGTCGCCCTGAACATAGACCGGTTTGATGCGACCCCTGTCGATGAAATCATTGACATAGGCGCTGCCCCAGGCTGTCGACAGCGTGCTGTTGATATCGGCCAGCGAAACGCCCAAAGCACTCGCCTTTTCCTGATCGATATTGATCGCGAATTCAGGCGTATCTTCCTGCCCGTTCGGGCGCGTATTGGCCAGAAGGTTGCTTTTGCCCGCCAGCGCCAGCAACTGGTTGCGTGCCTCGATCAGCTTGGCGTGACCGGCGCCATTGACATCTTGCAGAAAGAAATCGAAGCCGCTCGAATTGCCCATGCCCTGAATGGCAGGCGGCGCCAGCGCAAAAACCTTGCCGTCGCGAATTGTCGAGAAGAATTTCATGGCGCGTCCGGCGACCGCGCTTGCCGACAGATCAGCAGATTGGCGCGCTTCGAAATCTTTCAGACGCACGAAGGCCAGACCGACATTCTGTCCCTGCCCGCCATAACCAAAGCCGATTACGCTCATCACGCCTTCGACCGCATCCTTCTCCTGATTGAGATAGAAATCCGTCACCTGCTTCATGACCCGTTCGGTACGGTCCTGCGTAGCGCCCACGGGAAGCTGAACGCTGGTCATCAGCGTGCCCTGATCTTCCTGCGGCAGGAACGAGCTTGGCAGACGGTTGAACATCCAGCCCATGGCAACCACGATCAGCGCGAAGACCAGAAGGTAACGGAATGACCGCGTGAGGATTCCATTCACGCCACGGCGATAGGCATTCGTTGTCCGGTCGAAACCGCGATTGAACCAACCGGAAATGCCGCGCTGCTTCGCATGGCCTTGGACCGGCTTCAAAAGCGTGGCGCACAAAGCGGGCGTCAGGATCAGCGCGACCACCACCGACAGGATCATCGCCGATACGATGGTGACCGAGAACTGGCGATAGATGACGCCGACCGATCCGCCGAAAAAGGCCATCGGAATAAACACCGCCGAAAGCACCGTCGCGATGCCAACCAGTGCGCCGGTGATCTCGCCCATGGATTTGATCGTGGCCTCCCTTGGCGGAAGTCCTTCCTCCTCCATCACGCGCTCGACATTTTCCACGACGACAATCGCGTCATCCACCAGAAGGCCGATGGCCAGCACCATGGCGAACATGGTGAGCGTATTGACGGAATAGCCGAAGATCGCCAGCACCCCGAACGTGCCCAACAGAACCACCGGAACGGCCAGCGTTGGAATAAGCGTGGCGCGGATGTTTTGCAGGAACACCAGCATCACGACGAAAACCAGAATGATCGCCTCGATCAGTGTCTTGATCACTTCCTCGATAGACAAGCGCACGAAGGGCGTCGTGTCATAAGGATAAACGACCTCCACCCCCGCTGGCAGCGTTTCCTTCAGGTTCCCGATTGCTTCCTGCACCCCTTCCGCCGTGCTGATCGCATTTGCGCCGGTGGCGAGATAAATGCCGATGGCGCCCGAAGGCAGACCGTTATAACTGGATTCACTCGTATAGCTTTCCGAACCCAGTTCCACGCGGGCCACATCGTTCAACCGCACCAGCGCGCCATCGGTCGTACTTTTCAAAATAATGTTGCGGAACTGTTCCGGCGTTTGAAGACGGCTTTGCGCCGTCACCGTCGCATTGAGCTGTTGACCCTTATTGGCTGGCATTGCGCCCAGCTGACCAGCCGAAACCTGCGTGTTCTGCGCCTCAATCGCCGAAGCGACATCGCCCGGCATCAGCGCATATTTCGCAAGCTGGTCGGGGTCCAGCCAGATGCGCATTGCATAGCCGGAACCGAAAATGCGCGTATCGCCCACGCCTTCGACGCGCTTCAGCGTATCGTTGAGCGAGCTGTCGATATAGTCAGCCAGATCGTTGGCTGTCAGCTTGCTATCGGTCGAGACAAAGCCGATGACCATCAGAAAGCTTTCGGACGACTTGCTGACTGTCAGACCCGTGCTCTGTACGCTCTCCGGCAGCTGCGACTGGACGAGCTGCAGCTTGTTTTGCACCTGCATTTGCGCCACGTCGGGATCGGCGGCGCTGGTGAAGGTCAACGTAATCGTTGCCGAGCCGGTCGAGGTCGAGTTGGCCGTCATGTAATCCAGATTGTCGATGCCGGTCATGCCCTGCTCGATCACCTTGGTAACCGAGTTTTCGACCGTTTCGGCATCTGCGCCCGCGTAAGTGGCGCTGATGCGCACCGTGGTCGGCGCGATCTGCGGATATTGCGAGATCGACAGGGAACTCAGCGCCAGCAAACCGCCAAGCATGATGACAATCGCAATGACCCAGGCAAAATTGGGCCTGTTGATGAAGAAATTCGACATGGACTATTCCTTCACCGCCGCGTTGCCGGTCTGGTTCTGGGTCAACTGACTGCCAGCGCCATCGGTCGTCTGCGCCTGTTTGCGCTCGCGCACCTCGCCGGTCGTATCATCAACAATGACATCGACCGCCTGCACTTCCTGACCGGCGCGGACGAGCTGCGATCCTTCCACGATGACCCGGTCGCCAGCCGCAACGCCGCCGTTGACCAGCCAATTATTGCCGACGCTCTGGCGGACTTCGAGGACGCGCTCCTCTACCTTGTTCTCGGCATTGACGAAAAGGCCGGTCGGCTCGCCCTTGGCATTGCGCGAAACGCCGCGCTGCGGCAGGAGGAAGCTGTTGGGCGCAACGCCCTCTTCCACCAGCGCGCGCACGTACATGCCCGGCAGAAGCAGTCGATCCGGATTGGGGAATGTGGCGCGGAGCGTAAAGGTGCCCGTCGTCTCGCTGACTGCGGATTCTGCAAATTCCAGCTTGCCCGGCAGCGGATAGATCGCGCCGTTTTCCAACTTGAGCCGCACGCTGACATTTTCACCACTGATCTTGATGCGCCCATCCTGGATGGCCTGACGAAGATTGAGCAGATTGGTGCTCGATTGCGTCACATCGACATTGATGGGGTCAAGCGTGCGGATGGTGGTCAGCGCCGTGTCCTGGCTGGCTGTCACCAGCGCGCCGGGCGTCAGGGTCGAGCGGTCGATGCGTCCGCTGATCGGCGCCTTGATCGACGTATAATCAAGGTTGATACGCGCCGTTTCCAGCGCGGCTTTCGCTGCCGCAACATCGGCCTTGGCCTGCGCCAGCGATGCAACCGCATTGTCGAGGTCCTGCTTGCTGACGGCGTTCTGCTTGATCAGCCCCTGATAGCGCGTCACCATGGATTGCGCGCTGGGTACAGTCGCTTCCGCCCGCTGGAGATCGGCAGCTGCACTCTCATAGGCAGCCTTATAGCTGGCAGGTTCGATCTGATAGAGCGCATCGCCCTCTTTGACCTCGCTGCCTTCCGTAAACAGCCTCTGCTCGATGATACCGCCAACCTGTGGTCTGACTTCCGCCACTAGCGACGCGGTGGTGCGCCCCGGCATTTCGGCATTGATCGAGACCGATTGCGGCTGCAAGGTCACAACGCCAACCTCCGGTTTCGGCAGCGCCGCGGCATTGGTGCCCGCCTTCTGGGATTGCTCCTGCGAACAGGCAGAAACCAGCAGAAGCGACACGGCGGCCAGCGCCATTCCGAAAGACCGCGCATCTGGGAGGAAGCGACACGGTTTGCTACGGGAAATCAGCGGCTGAACCATACTATAAACCTTGTTTACTGAGCGATTTGGTTGCGACCGGCAGCGTCACGGTTTGCGCGATGCCGTTCGGCGTTTTGTTGGCGATATCGATGCGCCCTCCCATGCGCTCGATAATTTCCTTGGCGATGGCCAGCCCAAGCCCCGCACCGGGATGCATTTTCCGGCGTCCCGCATCGACCCGGAAGAAGGGCTCGAAAATGCGCCCTATCAATTCTTCAGGAATGCCCGGACCGTTATCTTCTATAAGAACGACTGCTTCGCCGTTCTTCTCAACACTCGACACAACAGCGTGATGGCCATGGGTTGCCGCGTTGATCATCAGGTTGCGCAAGGCGCGCGTCAGCGCAATCGGGTTGGCCTGCACGACGAGGGGCTGCGCGGTTTTCACCGGCTGCAACTCTGCCGAATAGCCAATCGCCCGCAGTTCCGCGACCAGTTCGGTCACGAGGCGGTCGAGCTGCAAAATCTCCGTCGCGCCGTTGCTGTCCACTTCCTCGCGCACGAGACGAATGGCGCTGTCGGCGATGGAATCGAGCTCTTCGAGATCTGCCAGCCATTTCGCACGCTCCGCCTCATCTGCGACGAATTCGGCGCGCAGCCGCATCCGCGTCATCGGTGTGCGCAGATCATGACCGGCGGCGGCAACCAGCCGCATGCGGCTTTCCATTGCCGTCTTGAGCCTCGTTGACAGGCGGTTGATGGCCTTTGCAGTTGCGCGCACTTCGCCCGATCCGGTTTCGGGGATCAGCGGCAGGACGCCATCCGGCCCGATGCGCGTCACCGCCCCTTCGAGCAGGCGCAGCGGCTTCGTGATCTTGGCAGCGGCGAACAATGAAATGACAGCACTGCCCAGCACAATCAGGCAGACCCACAAAGCCAGCACGCGAGCGGCGCCTTCCGGCGGCCCCATTTGCGGAATTTGCAAAATGATCCACCGATCCTCGCCAAGTTTGACCGAGACATTGTCCGTCCTCGGCGTGTCCGCATGGCTGACGATCAGCGGCCAGTCCTTACCGTTTGCAGCCAGCGCGCGCGAGATGAAGCGGGTTCCCCTCTCATCGACATTCGTATCAATGGGTTTGTCCTGAACGACAAGGCCATAGGCTTGCGCTGCTGCCGGGTTCTGAGTGAACAGCGACACCTGCAGCATGATCTGGCGCGCCAGCGGATCAGACGTCAGTTCGCGCGGCGGCGGACTGAGTACGCGGTCCGCCGCAAATGTCGCCAGTCCCACAACGGAGACGATGGCGCAGATCAACAACAGAGCGATGCGATTGCGCAATGTGTTCATCGCGTCACAACCGATGTTTTGACCGGTATCGTCAGCTGATAGCCGCCATTGCGCACGGTCTTGAATACATCGCCAGCCTGACTGTCATCAAGCTTGCGGCGCAACCGGCTCATAAGAACGTCAATCGAGCGATCAAGCGGGCCGCGTCCCCGCCCCTGTGTGAAATCGAGCAGCTGGTCACGCGACAATAGCCGACCAGGACGCTCCACGAATACTTTGAGCAGATCGAATTCAGCCGCCGTCAGATCGACCTGCGCGCCATCATCCCTCGCAACCTTGCGCAGCTGCGGGTCGAGGACGAAGGCGCCGAAATGGAAAAGCGTAACATCATCATTAGTGGATAATGGAACATGCTGGCTGCGGCGCAGCACAGCCTTGATGCGAGCCGTCAGTTCGCGCGGATTGAACGGCTTGCCCAGATAGTCATCCGCGCCGATTTCCAGACCGATGATGCGATCCACATCCTCTTTCAATGCAGTCAGCAGGATGACCGGAATGCTAGGCTCCCGGTCACGCAGCCGCCTGCAAATGTCGAGGCCCGAACCATCCGGCAACATGACATCCAGAACAATCAGATTGGGGTTGGTCTCCGTGAGACGCTTTTCGCATTCGCGGCGATCGCCCGCCACCGAAACGCGAAAACCCTGCTCGCTGATATAGCGCGACAACAACGAGCGGATTTCCGGGTCGTCATCGACGATCAGTATATGGGGCGGAACGCTCATTCGGGCTCGTGACGTTATCAATCAGGTGTTGTTGAAAAACACTATAGCCACTTCACGGCGGGCGGTTTTCATTTTTTTGTAACCGAATATTTCCGCGTCGAAGCCAGAAACATTCCGCAACAAATGAGCCTTGAATCGCCTGTCCGGCAACAACCGGACCAGGCGCAGTTTCTTCAACACCGTGCCGGCTCGGCCGTGATCGAACAGGGATCACGCCCTTTCACTGATGACGCGCCGCAAAAGAGTATTGGCCGTGTTGATATCGGAACTCTCAAATTCCCGGAACAGATTCTGGTGCACACTATCCAGGATCGTCTGCATGATGGAAACGACACGACGCCCCTCGTCGGTCAGCCTGATCCGGTTGGCCCGCCGGTTGTTCTCATCCACCTCGCGGCGCGCCAGCTGCAGCGCTTCGAGTGAATCGATCATCCGCACCAGCGATGCAGCCGTCAGCCCCATTTCCGTCGCGATATCGATTTGCTTGGCGCCATCGCCCACATAGGCGATCCAGAACAGGCAGGCCGCAACCCCGGAATCAAGTCCAAGGTCCAGCAGCGCCTCATTGGCCAGTGATCGCCATATTTTCGCGGAGACAAGTATATTCGCCATCAAGTCGCGCAATAAAATCATTTTTTCTGCGTCAATCGTCATCGATAAACTTCTTTTCCAATTAGCCGCTCCAAAGGAACGATTAAATCCTCTCATTTTGAAATGCATGATTATACTATCAATCAAATTCGCAAAATCGCAACTTTTTTGAAAAATAATGAGAATTTTATAATTAGTTATATAACTATTTCATAGTTTGATTTATTGGTAATCCATATCTAATCATGTAAAAGTAAAAATACAAATCGATATTTATTATATAAATTGGTATCTCTTATGCAACATAACAACTCTATTGGATTTAATTACTTTAAGTTCCATTGAGACCGAAGCTTTGCCGCGATATACATGAACTCTCTCAAAGTTCACGCTGAATCGAGGCAACTCTTATGAAAATGAAGACCGTTCTGATCTCTTCGGCAGCGACGATGATGTCTTTTTCATCTTACGCTGCCGACGCAATCATCGCACCGGAGCCGGAAGCCGTTGAATATGTGCGTGTTTGCGACACCTATGGCGCGGGCTATTTTTACATCCCCGGCACCGAGACCTGCCTGCGCATTCATGGCTATGTGCGTTACGACATGAATGGCGCTGATAATGTCTTTTCGGGCATAGATCGAGAAGGCTGGGACAAGGGCGCCCGTTTTGCGTTGCGCACCTCGACTGCTTCCGAAACCGAACTGGGCACGTTGAAGACTTTCACCGAGACCCGATTCAACTATTGGGCAAATAATTCGCGCAGAACCGACGTTTATGGCTGGAGCGGCTCGGAAGTCGTTCTCCAATTCGCCTATATCGAACTGGGTGGTCTCAAAGTCGGCATCGACGAGTCAGAATTCCACACTTTCACCGGCTATCTCGGCGACGTCATTAACGACGACGTGGTTTCTCCCGGCGCCTATCGCACAGGCAAGATCTCTTACACATTCGCAAGCAGCAGCGGCTTCTCCGCAGTGATCGCTCTCGAAGAGGGCGGCGACAACGATAACGGTTACAGAAATCCGACAGGCCATCATTACACGATCGACGGTTATGTGCCGCATGTCGTCGGCGGCCTGAAATATGCAGGCGGCTGGGGCTCTATTGCGGGCGTCGTTGCGTATGATTCCGTTATCGAAGAATGGGCGGCCAAGCTTCGCGGCGACGTCAATCTGACCGACCGTTTCTCGCTCTGGTTACAGGGCGGCTATGCTTCGGAAGAAGACCCGGACCAGATGTACGGCCAATGGGGCGGCGACTGGGCTGTTTGGGGCGGCCTGAAATTCCTGGCAACCGACAAGGTCGCGTTCAATCTCCAAGGTGCGCATGACGATTGGGGCAAGACGGCTGCTGCCGCCAATATTGCCTACCAAATTGTCCCCGGCTTCACCATCACGCCGGAAGT
This sequence comes from Ochrobactrum sp. SSR, assembly GCF_030067775.1. Classification (NCBI taxonomy): domain Bacteria; kingdom Pseudomonadati; phylum Pseudomonadota; class Alphaproteobacteria; order Hyphomicrobiales; family Brucellaceae; genus Ochrobactrum; species Ochrobactrum sp. SSR. The sequence goes on from NZ_CP125970.1 coordinate 824,096, forward strand.
CAACTACACCAAATTCGGTGGGAACTGGAGGCGTTACGAAGCCGATTTTCGCGACAACAAGGTCAACGATGCCTGGGGCGGCACGGTGCGCTTCCAGCGGTCGTTCTAGTGGCAAAAATGGGCCCCACCAACACTACCAGTTTGTGATGATCTGACCTCCAGTCAAAAGGGCATCACAAAAGGGGGAGCAGCGACAGAACCCGCATCTGTCGCTGCTTTCTATATTTGCAATCAGCCGTCTTTATGCAGACAGCCGTCCGTAACGGGCCAGCACTTCGCGCAGCCTGTCGTGATCGATAGCCTGAACGCGCAGACGGTCGTAAGGCGTGCCGCCCATATCTTCAGCTGCCAGCATCGCATTGACCACTGCTTCCTCCACGCTATCGACCGCAGCGAGATAGAATGGATCGAGCGGCTCGTCATTCACCACTTCCATCTGGAGGAACGGCGCGGAACGGTGTTGCATCGGGCGCTGATTGGCCGTCGAGAAGGCCAGGAAAATATCGCCCGAATTGTTGCCGCCCGGCGTGCCATTGCGACCGATGCCGATCGCGGCGCGACGTGCCAGCCGCTGCAACTGATGTGGCATCAAGGGCAGGTCCGTTGCCAGCACCACGATGATGGAACCGCGCTCCTGCAACTGGCTTTGCGGCGTGCCGTCGCGCATATGCTGGCCAACCGGAACACCGGCAATGGTCAGCCAGTCGCGCTGGCCGTGATTGGCCTGCACCAGCGCGCCAATGGTGAAGCTGCGACCACCGAATTCCACGACGCGCGATGCCGTGCCCGTGCCGCCCTTGAAACCATAGGTGATCATGCCCGTGCCGCCGCCGCAATTGCCTTCCTGCACCGGGCCGGAGGCAACGCTGTCGAGCGACTTGCGCACATCGGCTTCGGTAACCGGAAAGCAGTTGATGTCGTTCAACACGCCGTCATAGGTCTCGGCAATAACGGGCATGATCCAGAGAAAATCGTCGGTCTTGTAGGTCGAGGCATAGCGGTCAACCATCCAGCGGGTGGTGGCGTGATGCGCCATGCCAATGCCATGCGTATTGGTGATGACGACGGGTCCCAGAAAATAACCGCCATCCGCGATCCAGTGCGTGCCGGTCATTTCGCCATTGCCGTTGAAACGATGCACACCAGCATAGACTGGAACAGGCGTTTCCGACTGCATGTGCGGCAGAATGGCCGTCACGCCACTGCGGACAGGACGCTTGCGGCCCGGGCGCGGCTCGTTCTCGATGATCGTTTGAAAGCCGACACCGACGCCATCAACATCGGTGATCGCATTATGCGGACCAGTGCGCCCGGTGAAAGGGATGCCAAGATCGCGGCCACGCGGTTTACGGATAGGTGTTTGTGAGGTCATGCTATTTCTACCGGGAACGAAATGAAGATCGGCAGAAGTCGTAGCACCGGTTTCTGCCGGTTGCTATTGAAGCTTTCGTAGCACGATAACTCCACGTCGGGCGAAGTCAAATAACCTTCGTCTCGTAGAAATAATATAGATCCAAAGATCCGAATGTAAAATCATAAAATATCACTATCCAAAAAAAACATATTTTAAGTTATTATTTATGATTTGCAATTATTCGATTGAATTCAGAAAGCTCATCAATTATTGGCCTTATACCTTCTTCAGCCCTAGTTACTCTATCTTTCCATTTAATAAACTTTTTCCATCTTAAATTTAATTCTGGTAGAGTAATACCTTCACCGTGCCAATTTATAGAATCGTTATTGCGAAGATATGATTCGATTTAGAGAACAACCCAAATTTTTTTGACAACGCTTCCTCATAATTTAACTTTGCAAAATCTGCCAAAATATTCACAGGAATAGGATATGTTAATCTGCTTATTAATATCTCTTCTGATTTGGACCATGCCGCCTCAATATGATTCAAATATCGGTCGTTTATGTCTTTGGCCGCTTTTCCAAATTCCGACGAGCGAGCCTGCAATTCTGAAAAGAAACCGTTGCTTGCGCGATGCGTCACATTGGTCGGGACACGCCCAAGAACCTTAGAGTTTTTTCCATAACTTACTGGTTCAACGCTAAAGCTCCCAATAACATCGCGACTGCCGCTCGATAAGCTTTGGGTTCGCCGAAGCGGCGACGATGAGTTGCCGCGCATTCCTTTTGCCGCAGCACGCGATTCTCTGGCGGCAATCACCTCGCCGGTAACGCCGACTTCCTCTATTAATTCTTCTTCCCACATTTTGCCACCTAAAGATGCAACTATTGAGAGTTTACACCCCAAGAAGGAAGAGCCAAGCCGCTCGTACTATCAGCTTCGCTTCGCCGACTTCTTTACGGATTTCACTAACAGCGCCTATCCCGCAACCACATCCAAGTCGAAGACGAGGCGGAGCCATCAGCTTGCAACAGCGCCAACCGTAAGCACGATCCACCAACAGCAATATATCAAATGATCTGTCCGTATCGTGCTGCTGCCGCGATATTCCGTGGAGGCCGGTCAGCCTCCGTATTCAGGGACGATCCAAAAATCATCCGAGAAAATGTCGGACCTTGCCGCAAGACAGGATATCACATTGTAACCGCAGCGCGAGACATGTATGATAAAGTGTCGAATATCTGAGATATCTCCAAATGCGTTACGAATCTTCCAATGAGTCCATTGCTGAAAGCTGCTATCGCCGCATTCGGACCGATATTATTTTCGGGCGGCTGGCGCCTGCGCAGCGGTTGCGGCTGGAAAGCCTGAAGGATTCCTACGACACCAGCGTGAGTACGTTGCGCGAAATCCTCAACCGGCTGTCATCGGAAGGTTTTGTCGTTGCCGAAGGCCAGCGCGGCTTCGAAGTCGCGCCCATGTCGGATGCCGATCTCAAGGAAATCGCTGCATTGCGCCTGTTGCTCGAAACCCACGCGCTGGAGCAATCCTTCGCTTTCGGCGGGATGGATTGGGAGGCGCAACTGGTCTCCGCGCACTACAAGCTTTCGCGGATGGAGCAGATCATGGCGTCAGGCGACGCCAGCCGGGCGGAAGAATGGAAACGCTATGACTGGGAGTTTCATCAGGCGCTAATTTCCGCCTGCGGTTCAAGATTGCTGATGGAAACCCACGCCACCGTCTTCGACAAATATCTGCGCTATCAGATGGTTGCGTTGTCCTATCGCGGCGATGTCGCCGAAAAGGAACACAAGCAATTGCTCGACGCTGCGCTAGCGCGCAATGCGACCGAAGCAAAAGCTATTCTTATCAAGCACATAGATGGCGGCGTCCAACATGCGCTGGCCGGGGGCACCTTGCCCTGATTTGCCACTGCCGTTGATCGTGACCGCCACGGAAAAGGAAACACCATGCTGCGGGAAGAAAGCGCACCCACCGAAACCGTCAGCGATGTAGTTTTCCGGCAGATCCGCAAGGACATCATCTCCGGGACATTACCGCCACGGGCCAAGATCAAGCTGGAACAGGCAAAGGAGCGCTATTCGATCAGCGTCTCGTCGCTGCGCGAGATCCTCAACCGGCTGACCACGGAAAATCTGGTCGTCGCTGAAGGGCAGCGCGGTTTTGAAGTGAGCCCGGCTTCCCGCAAGGAGCTTGAGGAACTGGCCGATCTGCGCTCGGTTCTCGAAACCCACGCCATCGGGCTTTCCTTCGCGGTCGGCGATCTGGAATGGGAAGGGCGTATCGTTGCGGCCCACCACAAGCTCGCCGCTGCGGAAAGAGTGCTGCTTGCGGGCGATGCATCGCGCACCATGGACTGGGTGCGTTACGACTGGGAGTTTCATCAGGCCATCGTCTCGGCATGCGATTCGCAAACACTGCTGACGGCGCTGTCCTCGGTGTTCGACCGCTTTTTGCGCTATCACATGCTGGCGCAGACCTTTCGCGGACGGCCCGTCGTGGATGACCACAAATTGCTATTCGAACTGGCCGTGGCGCGCGATGTCGAAGGCGCGCAAGCCGTTGTGCGCCGCCATATCCTGAGCGGCATGGATCATATTCTCAAAAGCGGGCGCATCGTCTGAACCGCATTCGCTCGTACATATCCGTCGGTTGTCTGTCGGAAAAATGCGTTTTGTGCAAAATACAAAATCTCATATGATTTTTATAAACTCGGTTGATTTGCCAAGCATCATCTGACAAAAATATACTCATACGGCCATCTGATCCACGGGAGAGGATCGACAGAGCGCCAGTTTTTGGGAGGAGGAACGAATGTTTAAATCGATGCTGACACGTCGCAACATGATGCTGGGTGCGGCGGCGCTGGTTGCCGCCGCCGGGATGACCAAGCCCGCATCCGCCATCACGCCGGAGGAAATCAAGGCGCGCGGCAAGCTGATCGTTGGTATTCAGGGCGACAATCCGCCATGGGGTTTCGTGACGAGCGCTGGCCAGCAGGACGGTCTTGACGCCGATATTGCCAATCTGTTCGGCAAGGAACTGGGCGTGCCGGTCGAATTCGTACCGCTCGAAGTCAACAACCGCATTCCCGCGCTGACCACCGGTCGCGTCGACGTGCTGTTCGCAACCATGGCGATGCTGCCGGAACGCGCCAAGGCGGTACAGTTCAGCAAGCCCTATGTGGCCAATGCCATTGTGCTGATCGGCCCGAAATCCATGTCGATCAAGACCAATGAAGATATGGCCAATCTCACCATCGCGGTTGCGAAGGGCGCTGCGCAGGACACGCAGGTGACCAAGAACGCACCATCCAGCGCCACCATCCGCCGCTATGACGGCGATGCGCCAAGCGTTCAGGCTCTGGCTTCGGGTCAGGTGCAGGCATTGGGCGGAAACATCTTCTACATGGACCGCGTCGAGAAGGCCCGTCCGGGCGAATTCGAAAACAAGCTGGAATTCCAGAAGCTCTATAACGGCGCCTGCACGCGTCTGGGCGAAAAGGAACTCAACGCCGCCATCAACAGCTTCATCGACAAGATCAAGGACAATGGCGAGCTGAAGAAAATCTACGACAAGTGGATGAAGGTGCCGGTTCCGGAATTCCCGGAAAAGCTTGAAGGCGTTTCCTTCACGGCGAACTGATAATTCAGCGATCCCGATTGCAGACGCTGGCTAAAAAAGCATTCCCGGCAAAAGCGCGAAGCCGCTCTGCGTTCAAATGCATAAAAACAAGATTTGGATTGGCACCGGGGGGCGCCAATCCGATCCTAAAAACGCCAGCGTCTGCAACCGTTTCCTCATGTCGTAAAAACGGCTTACCCGCCGTTTCGGGAAGCACCATGTCCAGAACAATCTTTATCTTGAACGGCCCCAATCTCAATCTGCTCGGCGAGCGGGAGCCGACAGTCTATGGCACCACGACGCTTGCCGATATTCGCGACCGCGCGACACAGGTGGCCGAGACGCTGGGATTTGCGGTCGATTTTCGCCAGACCAATTTCGAGGGCGAACTGGTGGAAAGCGTGCATCAGGCGCGCAAAGGAGCCTGCGGCATCATCGTCAATCCCGCGGGCTATACTTTCACGTCGGTCGCCCTGCTCGATGCGTTGAAAATGTTCGACGGCCCGAAGATCGAGCTGCATATCTCAAACGTCCATGCCCGCGAGAGCATCTACCACAATTCGCTCATTTCGCGTGTCGCAACCGGTATCCTGATCGGGTTCGGCGCGAATGGGTATGAACTGGCCGTGCAAGCCATGGCGAAAATGGTCGACAAGGACTGACCGACAGACATCTGGCCAGCCGCGCCGGTCAATTGGAGCAAGAGAGCAACGGCGATCTCGCCGCGCCTTGATAAAAACAGACAGAGCGAACGATGAATTATACTCTGGATTTCACGCCGGTCATCGATGGCCTCCCCAGCCTGCTGCTTGCCTGTCTGGGCACCTTTACCCTGGCCATATTCGGCATGTTGCTGGCAATCGTCATCGGCATTGGCGGTGTTCTGCTGCGCGGTTCGCGCTACTGGTTTTTGCGATGGCTGGTCATCGGCTTTGTCGAACTCATCCGCAACACGCCCTTTCTCGTCCAGATATTCTTCATCTATTTCGCTCTGCCGCTGGCCGGTGTCCGGCTCGACCCGACGCCGACCGCCATCATTGCGCTCGGCATCAATGGCGGCGCCTATGCCATCGAAATCATTCGTGGCGGTGTTCAATCCATTCCGAAAGGCCAGATCGAGGCGGGCATCGCGCTTGGTCTGCATAAGGCGCAGGTCTTCCGATTGATCGTGCTGAAACCGGCCTTGCGGGCAATTTTCCCATCGCTGACCAGCCAGTTCATCCTGTTGACGCTGACGACCAGCATCGCCTCGGCAATCTCGGCCTATGAACTGACCTCAGTTGCCCAGCGCATCGAATCCGACAGCTTCCGCAGCTTCGAGGTCTATTTTACCGTCACGGCGTTCTATCTGGTGATTTCCTGGGTCATGATGCGCCTCTTCTCCTTCATTTCGGCGCGCTATTTCGCCTATCCGGTCAAGTAGGAGCATTCCCATGGGTCACGATGAATTCGTCTTCCTGCTGATCGGATTGAAGTGGACGGTCGCGCTCTCCGCCGTGGGCTTCGTCTGCGGCTGCACGGCCGGTCTTGGCATTGCCTTGCTTCGCACATCGGGCTTTCCTGTGCTGGAACGATTGACCGCTGGCTATATCGCGGTCTTTCAGGGCACGCCGCTCCTGATGCAGCTCTTCGTCGTCTATTATGGCCTTGCACTGATCGGGCTGAAACTCGATGCATGGCTGGCCGTCGCCATCGGCCTGACCCTGCATGCCAGCGCCTATCTTGGCGAAATCTGGCGCGGCTCGATTGAGGCGGTTCCCAAGGGACAGATGGAGGCCGCGAAAGCGCTGAGCCTTCGCTATTTCTGGCGCATGAAGGATGTAATCCTGCCGCAGGCGATCCGCATTTCGCTGCCCGCAACCATCGGCTTTCTGGTGCAGCTTATCAAGGGAACATCGCTTGCCTCCATCGTCGGCTTCACCGAGCTGACGCGGGCTGGCAACATCATTTCGAACCAGATTTTCGAGCCGCTCACCGTCTTCGGCATTGTGGGCATTCTCTACTTCCTGATGTGCTGCCCGCTGACGATCTTCGGCGCGCATCTTGAACGTAAATTTGCCGCGTCGAGCCGCTGAGCCTGACCCATGCCCGGAGTGACCCGATGATCCACCAGCCATCCGCCGAGCCCTCCGAAGCGATGATCCGCTTGCAGAATGTCGAGAAATGGTATGGCCATTTTCAAGCCTTGCACGATGTCAATCTGGCGGTGCGCAAGGGAGAAAAGATCGTTCTCTGCGGTCCCTCCGGCAGTGGAAAATCCACGCTCATCCGCTGCATCAATCATCTCGAAACCTACCAGAAGGGTGAAATCCACGTTGGCGGCATGTTGCTCGGCCATGCGGGCAAAACCATCGATGCGGTGCGCCGTGAGGTCGGCATGGTGTTTCAGCAGTTCAACCTGTTCCCGCATCTCACTGTGCTGCAAAACTGCATGCTGGCGCCCATGCGCTCGCTTGGAGCCAGCAAGGCCGATGCGGAAAAAAGCGCCAGGGCGCTTCTGGACCGGGTGAAAATTCTCGAGCAGGCCGATAAATATCCGTCGCAGCTTTCGGGCGGCCAGCAACAGCGCGTTGCGATTGCGCGAGCGCTCTGCATGAAGCCGAAGGTCATGCTCTTCGATGAACCGACCTCGGCCCTTGATCCGGAAATGGTCAAGGAAGTGCTCGACACCATGGTCAGCCTTGCCGAAGAAGGCATGACGATGATCTGCGTCACCCATGAAATGGGTTTTGCCCGTCAGGTGGCCGACCGCGTGATCTTCATGGCCGAAGGCGCGATTATTGAACAGGCGCCCCCGGACGAATTCTTCGCCAATCCGAAGCAGGAACGCACGCGCAAATTTCTGGGCGAACTATTGCACCACTAGTGGTCTGATTCCAACATTTGCATCCCTCGGTTCACGCGCTGAGCAAATGTTGGAATCAAAAAGATCACTAGCAAGTATATGTATCTAGTGGATTTTTCGAATTTGACGTTTGAAACAGCATCTATGTCAGCCGGGATTCAAACGTCAAATTCAATCCACTAGCCTCATCGCAGTCTGCTTGTGGACGAGCGGGACAGAGACGCGCCGGACACGTCGCGCAATATCTGGATAAGCATTTGCAGCGCCCCGGAGCTGACCGTATCCGTCCGCATTGTCAGACCAACCGGCCCGACAGTCTCGCTGGTATCGATCGGTAACATGACCAGTTTGCCTTCCGCCACATCGCGCGCCACGACACCTTCGGAAATGATCCAGATTGCATCGCTCTCGCGAACGAAAGCGCGCCCGAAAGCATCCGACACGGTTTCAACCTGAATGGGCAGCGCGCCAATGCCGTTGGCAATCAGCAACCGCTCCACAAAAGGACGGATGATCGAATTTTGAGTCGGCATCAGCACCGGATAATCCGCCAGATGGTCGAAGACGGGTCGCCCGTCGGTCAGCGGATGCCCTGCCCGGACCAGAAACCGCACCTGCTCGGAATAGAGGTGTTCGAAGGAAAAGCCGGTCATCTTTTCCGGCGCGGCCAGACGCCCGACAACCAAATCGAGATCGCCGACGCGCAACTGCTCCAGCAAAACCGCATTCTCGCCCGTGACGATCTTCACGCGGCTGCCCGCCTTTTCCGCCAGAAACAGGCTCATGGCCTTGGGCATGATGCGTGTGGAAACTGTCGGCAAGGCGCCGACACGAATGGGCGGGCCGGAACCGTCGAGCTCCTGCGAGACCGAATCCAGCCCCTGCCGCAAGGCCGTCAGCGCCGTGCCCGCATGGCGCAGGAATACCTCGCCAAACCGCGTGATACGAATGCCGCGACCGTCGCGCTCCAGAACCGGAACGCCCAGCACCTCCTCCAGCTCACGGATAGTTTTGGTGACGGCGGGCTGGCTGATATTCAAAATTTCCGACGCCTTGACCACGCTCTTCTGCCGCGCCACTTCAACAAAGGTGTGCAGATGGCGAAACTTGATCCTGTTTCCGATCACTTATTGGATAACCTATGAGTTATGTTTTTGACTGATAATATCATTTTACTTAACCAATTGGAAAGCGCAACAGTGCTGATCAAGAGGAGAAAGCCGTGCAGTTCGCAAACGTCAACGATATCGTCCTTCACTATGATTTGCAGTGGAGTGGTGATGAAAAGCCCGTTCTGGTTTTCATCAATTCACTGGGAACCGACCTGCGCATCTGGGATGACGTGAGGGCGAAGCTCGGCAACGATATCCCGACGCTGGTTTACGACAAGCGCGGGCACGGCCTTTCCGATATTGGCAATACGCCCTACAGCATCGAACTTCTGGCGCAGGATCTGATCGCGCTTCTCGAAAAACTGTCCATCCGCCGCGTGGTTCTGTGCGGCCTTTCGGTCGGCGGACTGATTGCGCAGGGCGCTTATGCCGCCCGTCCCGATCTCGTCGCCGGTCTGGTCCTGTCCAACACCGCCCACAAGATTGGCACCGCGGAGATGTGGAACGCCCGCATCGACGCCATTATGCAAAACGGTCTTGCCAGCATTCTCGACGGCACGATGCCGCGCTGGTTCACAGACGATTTCCGCAAGCCCGACAATGACGCCTTCCGCGCCTATTGCAACATGTTCGTGCGCCAGCCACTCGATGGCTATGCGGCAACCTGCGCAGCCCTGCGCGATGCGGATTTCACGCAAGCGGCCAAGGCGATTGCCGTGCCCGTGCTTTGTGTCGTCGGCGATCAGGATGGCGCAACACCGCCAGCGCTCGTCAAGGAACTGGCAAGCCTCGTGCCCGGCGCGCATTTCGCTGAAATTGCGCATAGCGGCCACATACCCTGCGTTGAACAGCCAGACGCCTATGTCTCGCTATTGCGCGATTTTCTTTCAACCCGACTTTCAAATTAAGCTTCCACAGGGAGAATAGCCATGGGTGACACTGTCGAGCGCTCCGAGCGTTACAAGCTTGGAATGAGCGTCCGTCGCTCGGTTCTGGGCGATGCGCATGTGGACCGGGCATCGAAGGCCGCCACGGGACTTGATGAGCCCTTTCAGGAGCTTATTACCGAAACGGCATGGGGAACGGTCTGGTCGCGTCCGCAATGGACAAAGCGCGAGCGCTCCATGGTGACGATTGCGCTTCTGGCCGCTCTTGGCCAGGACGATGAAGTTGCAATGCATATCCGCGCCACGAAAAATACGGGCGCAACCAAGGAAGACATCTGCGAAGCTCTGCTGCATGTTGCGATTTATGCGGGCGTGCCTGCATCGAACCACGCGTTCAAGATCGCCAAACAGACCTACGCACAGATGGAAGCGGAGGAAGCCGAGAAATGAAAAACACACCGCCGGAAGCGAGCCCTTTTTTCGCTCGTGATCTCACCATGCATCCACCGGCCTATACGCCGTGGTACAAAACATCCGTTCTGCGCTCGCCCACCCGCGCGCTGCTTTCGCTGGAAGGCACCAAGAGCGAGATTACCGGCCCGGTTTTCGGCCATGGCATGTTGAACGAACTCGATAACGACCTGATCCGCAACTATGCGCGCCCCGGCGAAATGCCGGTCGGCCCGCGCATTCTGGTGCATGGTCGTGTGCTGGACGAAAGCAATCGCCCGATCCCTGGTGCGCTTGTCGAATTCTGGCAGGCCAATGCTGGCGGTCGCTACCGGCACAAGAAGGAAACCTATCTCGCGGCCATCGATCCGAATTTCGGCGGCGTGGGCCGCACGATCACCGACGAGAATGGCTATTACTGGTTCAAGACGATCCAGCCCGGCGCTTATCCGTGGCCAAATGGCGTCAATGACTGGCGCCCGGCGCATATCCATTTCTCGATCTTCGGTCATGGCTTCTCGCAGCGTCTGATCACCCAAATGTATTTCGAAGGTGATCCGCTGATCTGGCGTTGCCCGATCGTCAAGACTGTTCCCGACAGAAGCGCGGTTGAGCGCCTTATCGCACCGCTCGACATGAATGCGAGCCTGCCGATGGACATGCTGGCCTACAAGTTCGACATAGTGTTGCGCGGACGCCGCTCGACCTTCTTTGAAAACCGGCCGGAGGGCAACTGATATGGTACAGCCACTGGGTTATCTCAAGGAAAGCGCATCGCAAACTGCGGGCCCTTACGTCCATATCGGGTTGACGCCGAATTTCGTCGGCATTAATGGCGTTTTCGCGGAAGATCTCGGGTCCGGCCCGCTCACCAACGACACGACGTCCGGCGAGCGTGTGACCATCAAGGGTCGCGTTATCGATGGCATGGGCGCACCGCTGCGCGATGCGCTGGTGGAAATCTGGCAGGCCGACGCCAAGGGGCTTTACAACAGCCCTTCGGAAACCGGCGGCAAGGCCGACCCCAATTTCCGTGGATGGGGCCGCTGCCCCAGCCATATGGAAACTGGCGAGTTCGTGTTCGAGACGATCAAGCCCGGTCGCGTTCCCTTCCGGGATGGACGCCTGATGGCGCCGCATATCACGTTCTGGATCGTTGCACGCGGCATCAATCTCGGCTTGCAGACGCGTATGTATTTCTCCGATGAGGCAGACGCCAATGCGGAAGATCCGGTTCTGGCGCGCGTCGAGCATCGTGCGCGCGTTGAGACCTTGATCGGCCAGCGCGAAGGTGACATCTATCACTTCGACATTTATTTGCAGGGCGAAAAAGAAACCGTCTTTTTCGATATTTGACGCATGAGCATTTCGGTATTCGAACATCCGTTTCTGGCCGGGCTTTTCGGCGATGACGAAGAGATATTAAGTCTCTTCACGGCTGCGGCTGACATCGCCGGAATGGTCCGCTTCGAGGTGGCATTGTCGGATGCCCAGGCTTCGCTCGGCATAATCCCGGTCGAAACCGCCAATGCGATCAGGCTGGCGGCTGAGACTTTCGAACCGGACCTGTCCGTTCTTGAAAGCGGGACGGCACGGGATGGCGTGATCATTCCGGCACTCGTGAAGGAACTGCGCAAGGCGACAGGCCTGGAATTCGCCGCACAGCTGCATTTCGGAGCCACCAGTCAGGATGTCATCGACACAAGCCTGATGCTGCGGCTGCAGGCGGTGAATGGTATTCTGCGCGGTCGGCTGCATCAGCTTTCCGACCGCTTCAACTGGCTTGACGCGACCTTCGGCAAAAACAGCCTCACCGCCTATACCCGGATGCAGGCCGCCATTCCCGTCACGGTTTCCGACCGGATTGCGAGCTGGCAGACGCCGCTCGGCGGTTACGACCAGAAGCTCAGCACCCTCGCCTTTCCGCTGCAATTTGGCGGCGCGGCGGGAACGCTTGAAAAAGTTCGGCGAGAGCGGCCCAGCCCTGCGCGCGCTTCTGGCAGAGAAACTTGGTCTGCACGACCGCCCGCAATGGCAAAGCCAGCGCGCTTTCATCGCAGAATTCGGCAGCCTCCTGTCGCTGATCACGGGAACGCTCGGCAAATTCGGGCAGGACATTGCGCTGATGGCCGAACTTGGCGCAGAGCTTTCGCTTTCGGGCGGCGGCGGATCATCGGCCATGCCGCACAAGCAAAATCCGGTCGGTGCGGAAGTGCTGGTCAGCCTTGCCCGTTTCAACGCGGTGCAAGTTTCCGGCCTGCATCAATCCATGGTGCATGAGCAGGAACGTTCGGGCGCGGCATGGATGCTGGAATGGATGATCCTGCCCCAGATCGTGGCTGCTACCGGCAGCGCGCTCCATCTGGCGTCCGCTCTGGTCGACAAGATCGTGCGCATCGGCACGGAATAGATTCACAATCCTCCGGTCAAAATTGTGGGCCAATCATCGCCTGGAAACGGAACCAATTGTGTTTTCAGGCGTTTAGTTGCGTCATTCCATACGGAGGGTTGCATATGAAAATTCTGAAAAAGGCGTGCGCGGGGACCTTGGCGCTGGTCTTTGGATTTACATCCATCGTACCAACCATGGCTGCGCCGATGAACCTTGAGCGTCCTGCTCTCAATCAGAACGTCGAACAGGTTCGCGATGATCGCCGTCCACCGCGCGGTCATGCCCAGCGCCACAAACGTCCGCCGAGCAACGCCCACAGGCCGGGCCGCCCTCCAAGCAATGCCCATCGCCCCGGTCGCCCGCCCCATAGCAGCCACCGTCCGTCGAACCGTCCCGGTTACTGGCATGGCCATCACGGCTCGCGCTACTACCGCAACGGCTATCGCCGCCACAGTGATGGCTGGTGGTATCCGCTGGCAGCCTTCACGGCAGGCGCAATCGTCGGCGGCGCGCTGAACCAGCCCCGCGTTGTTCACAGCAACAACCACGTTCGTTGGTGTCAGAGCCGTTATCGCACCTATCGCGTATCGGATAACACCTTCCAGCCGAACAGCGGCCCGCGCAGACAATGTGTCTCGCCCTATCGGTAACGCGCCATAGATCGACAATCGGAAAGCGCCCTGCGGGGCGCTTTTTTGTTCTCGCCGTCCTCCTGAAAGCGTTGTGGCAGCAACGGCTGCAAAGCAGTCATGCCCGCATTCTTTCTTCTGGACGCTGTCATCAAACAGGAATAAGCATCTCGGCGTCTGCATGCCAACAGTCAAGAATTTCTATAATTCGACTGCTTTGCGACATGACAGACGGTTTCAGAACATGTGTTGCAGAACAAATATGCTGAATTCGCTCTGCAACGCCGGTTTCGCCCGAGTTTGACCCGAGTTTGATAATGTCGCAGACGACCGCTCCAGAAAGCCCCGTAACGGGCCCGTCCCCTTCAAGCGCCCAGACCTTTGGCCAGCGTTGGGCCATGCCCATTCTGGTGGCCGGTGGCTTTGCCATTGCGAGTTCGCCGATCTTTGTCCGCCTGTCGGAAGTCGGCCCCCCTTGCCACCGGCTTCTGGCGCGTGGCGTTGGCGGTCATCCCGCTCATGCTGATGAGCGGACGCGAACGCAGCGACATAAAAGACAACAAGCGCCTCACCCTCACGGATTGCCTGCTGCTGGCCGTGCCCGGCCTGTTCATCGCCGCCGATCTCGGCGCGTGGCATTTGTCGCTGCATTATACGTCGGTCGCCAATGCGACGCTTCTGGCCAATATGGCGCCGATCTTCGTCACGCTCGCCGCATGGCTGCTCTACAAGGCGCGTGTCAGCCAGTCCTTCATCATCGGGTTGGTTGTGGCCATTCTGGGTGTGGTCGTGCTGAAAGGCGGGCCGGGCGAACTCCTGCATTCGCAATCATCGGGCGATGCGCTCGCACTGCTGGCTGCCGTGTTCTATGCCGGTTACATTCTGGCGGTCGGACGCCTGCGCAACCGGTTTTCGACCATGCGCATCATGCTCTGGAGCAGCGCCATTGCGGCGATCGTTTCGCTGCCAGTCGCCTATTTTGCCGAAGGGCAGATCGTGCCCACCACGCTCTACGGCTGGCTGATACTGGCGGGCCTTGCATGGCTCACCCATGCCGCCGGGCAAAGCATGATCGCCTATGCGCTTGCATTTCTGCCGGCTTCCTTCTCGTCGCTCACCTTGCTGCTTCAGCCGGTGGTGGCGGCGTTTCTCGCCTGGACCATTTTGTCCGAACCACTCGGCATGATGCAGGGGCTGGGCGGCGCAATCGTCATTGCCGGTATTCTGATCGCCCGCAGGGGCTAGAAAAGCCCCGCGTGAGCGGGGCTTTTTCATGTCAGAGCTACCTAATTATTCGGCAAGCCATTCCTTGATGCGGTCCGGATGGTCGGCGATATATTTATCGACAGCCTTCTCGTAGGAGGTTTCCTGCGCATCGAACATCGCCGCTTCGAGTTCGCTGATCGGAATGCTGAACTTGGTCAGCAGCGAAGCAACTTTCGGGTTGTCTTCCTTGAAGCCCTTGCGTGCAATGGCGTTGATATGTTCAGCGCCACCCAGCGCGCCTTCCGGATCGGCAATGTAGCGCAGCTTATACTTGCCGAACATCCAGTGCGGGCTCCACGAGGTTGCCACGAACCAGCCATCCGAGCGCGTCGCGCGGTCAACCGTCGTGAGCATTGCCGCTTCACTCGAAATATTGAGCTTGTAATCAAGCCCGTATTTCTTGATTGCTTCCTGCGAAAGACGCGTCAGACCAGCACCCGGATCGATGCCCTGGATTTCGCCTTTCAGCTTTTCTTTCACTTCCGGCTTCTTCAGATCGGCGATGGAGCTGATTTCGCTTTCCGGAATATAATCCGGCACGATCCAGCCAAGCTTTGCGCCTTCATAAAGCGGTCCGAGATCTTCAACCTTGCCCTCGACGCGCTTGTAATAATCGGCGTGGGTTTCCGGCAACCAGGCCATCATCATGGCGTCGATATCGCCACGGCTGACGCCCTGATAAAGCGGTGCAACATCAGTCTGCACCAGTTCGACCTTCTGGCCGAGATTGTCTTCGATCAGCTTCTTCGCCAGCTTGGTGACGAATTCGGCGTCGGACCACGGGGCCCAGCCGATCTTCACCGTCTTGCTATCTTGCGCAAAGGCCGCGCCCATTGTCATGGTACCCGCCACCACTGCAGCCAGACCGAAACCTGCAAGTTTCTTCAACATGCCTACTCCTTTTCGATTGGATTCAGTTCCCGTTATTGTTTCTGGTTGTCTCATGCTTCCTGCTTGCGAAAGGATGAGGCGGATTGTGTGCCCGCCGCCTTTCTCAACGATGCCAGTCTCTTGAAGAAACCGGTGCCATTTCCCTTGCCGAAGCTCTGGGTAATCCGGTCGAGAATGACCGCCAGAATGACCACGGCCAGTCCGCCTTCGAAGCCAAGCCCCACATTGAGGCGCTGAATGCCGGTCAGGACCGTATTTCCAAGGCCGCCCGCGCCAATCATCGATGCGATGACCACCATCGACAGCGACAGCATGATCGTCTGGTTTACACCGGCCATGATCGACGGCATGGCGTTTGGCAGTTGCACCTTGAACAGAAGCTGGCGCGATGTGCAGCCGAAGGCCAGACCCGCTTCGACGAATTCTGCATGAACCTGCCGAATGCCGAGATTGGTCAGGCGCACCACCGGCGGCATGGCGAAAATTACCGTCGCAATCGTGCCGGGCACGGCGCCAAGGCCGAAGAACATCGCCGCCGGAATAAGATAGACGAAGGCTGGCATCGTCTGCATCAGGTCGAGCACCGGGCGCACGACTGACGCCACCGTGTCGCTGCGCGCCATGGCGATGCCAAGCGGGATGCCAATCACCACCGCGATAACGGTCGATGCCAGCACCAGCGACAGGCTTTCCATTGTGCCGCTCCACAATTCCATGTGGATGATGAGCGCCAATGCGAGAAGGGTGAAGATCGCAAACTTCCAGCCCACGCGCCACAGCGCGAGCAAGGTGAGGATGGCCACACCAGCAACGGGTGGAATAGCGATGAGAGCGTTTTGAATACCATCGGTCACAAAACCGATGGTCGCTGCGATTATGTCGAGTGCAGGCGTGAAGTGGTCGAGAATGTAATTGACCACAACATCAGCCGCACCACCAACACTGAAATTCAAATCCATGTTTTACCGTCCATTTCCGTATTTCTGGACTGGGTGGGAAACATTTCCAGCAAAAGTGGTAACCGGTTTTGCTGGAAATGCGTCACACAAAGCGTGCGAGAGCGAATTGGCGACGGGCAATCAGCCCGCCCGGCCCAAGGTTTCAAGCAATGCCGACTTGCTGATCGCGCCCACGTAGCGGTTATGCTGGTCGGTGACGGGCATCGGCCACGGGCTGGCGGCAACCTGCGTCAGGAGACCCGACAGTGGCGCTTGCGCCTCGATGGCGGCCACATCGTCAAGTCGCGTTCCTGCCTCGGCGGGGACACCTTTGGCCAACGCATCCCGGCTGACAAGACCACGATAGGTGCGGTCTGCATCGACCAGCACGCCAAAGGTCTTGCCGCTGGCGTCAAAGCGCTCAAGAGCGGTGGCAAGCTGTTCGGGTTCAAACACGATCAGCTCATCCTCGCGGGCGACGTCGGCGGCCTTGAAGACACGCGACACATCCACATTGCGGAAGAAGGACCGGACATAATCATTGGCAGGCTCCGAGACGATCTCGTTCGGCGTGCCCACCTGCACGACCTTGCCGTGCTGCATGATGCAGATACGGTCGCCGATGCGCATCGCTTCATCAAGGTCATGGCTGACGAAGATGATGGTGCGGCTATGCTCGGCCTGAAGGCGCTTCAACTCATCCTGCATTTCGGTGCGGATCAGCGGATCGAGCGCAGAAAACGCTTCATCCATCAAAAGGATCGTCGGCTCGCTGGCCAGAGCCCGCGCCAGGCCGACGCGCTGCTTCATACCACCGGAAAGCTGGTCCGGCATGCTGTTGGCATAGGGTTCGAGACCGACGGCTGCGAGCGCGGTCAGCGCCTTGGCGTGGCGCTCGGCTTCGCCCATCCCGGCCACTTCAAGGCCAAAGGCGGCGTTGTTCAGCACCGAACGATTGGGCAACAGCGCGAATGACTGGAAAACCATGCTCATGTCGCGGCGGCGAAGATCGATCAGCTCGCGCTTCGTCATTTTGACGATATCGCGGCCTTCCACTTCGATGGAACCGGCGGTCGGTTCGATAAGCCGGTTGAGCAGGCGCAGGAGGGTCGATTTGCCCGAGCCGGACAGACCCATGATGACGAATACTTCGCCTTCATAAATATCGAAACTTGCATCATCGACGCCGATTGTAGCCCCGAGATCGCTGTAAATCTGCGCTTTTGACTTGCCTGCGCGCAACGCTTCCATTGCACGCTTCGGGTCGTCGCCGAAGACTTTAAACACGCCATTCAAGCTTATCTTTGTCTTAGCCGGCGACTTCATACTTTCATCCTTGTATAAAATACCATGCATTAAGTTTAACCCCGCTGTGCTGGCGGACTTAATCTCCTTTTCAAGATTGATATGACTTCATTCCAGCGCGGATCGCGCACACACAATCTGCGAACCGCGAACGGTTCGCACGGAATGATTAGCGAAAGATTGCCTGATTCTATATAGGTCATTTCCCGACATGTCCACCCACAGCCGTGAATTCATCCAAGCGCACCCATCCCCTTTAATGCTTTTTTGAAAGGTTGCGCGACGAAATATGCAGGCTGGCCAGGGCATTACTTAAGTAGGTCGAAGTCGGCCAGCATGAGGACAATAGTAGTCCTCCGCCACTCAATTGCACGAACGGCGTGCGACAAATATGCCATCAGCTGCGACATCAGACCGACGACTATAGATTGAAGACGAAATCGCTATAATTATAGAAAAACAGTATGATTATACTGTCGTCCGATATGTATTGGTCTATACATGAAAATGGGCAGAAACCTGCCCCATTTGCGCCCCAAACGGCCTGAATCCGCTATTTTTAGCGGCATCTGCTATAGCCGACGAAGCCCGTATTTTTTCGGTGCACGGCCTTGCGATGGCAAAAGGAAAGTGGCTGCCGGTTTCTCGCGGCAGCGCCCAAAAAAAAATTTTTACGCAAGGTCCGGCAAATGCGGTCTGAAAGAGAATCGGCATTGCCTAAAGCGATAAAAAAAGGGAGCCAGACCGGCTCCCCTTTATTCGATTTGCCACGGCTTACGCCCGCTCGATCACGATTTTCAGCACATTGCGATCGCCATCCCAATAGGGCAGCGCCTGTTCGGCTTCATCGAACGGGAACACCTTTGAAATCAGCTTGTCGGCATCGGCACCAAGCTTCTCCAGATGCGAAACCACTGCCTCGAAATCGGTCAGCGTCGCATTGCGCGAGCCCATGATGTCGAGTTCCTTCAGATTGAAGAACTGGGTCTGGTAGGTGACAGGTGCCTTGGAGTAGCCGACATAGACCACACGTCCCGCAAAGCCCGCAAGATCGACGGCCTGCGTGAAAGTGATGGGCAGGCCGACCGCTTCGAAAGCGACATCGACGCCGTCATCGCCGGTCAGTTCCATGACCTTTTGCACCACATCCTCGCCGCTCGCCAGAACATGCGTGGCACCGAATTGCAGCGCCAGCTCGCGCTTTTCGGCGCTCGGATCGATGGCGATGACCTTCGCGCCGCGCGCCACGGCACCGATCAGCACACCCATGCCGATCATGCCGCAGCCCAGCACCGCAACCGTATCGCCCGCCTCGACGCGGCCACGCGCCACGGCATGGAAACCGACCGAAAGTGGCTCGACCAGCGCCAAATGGCGTGGTTCCAGCGTATCGTTGAGGATCAGCTTTTCGGCTGGCAGCACGATCTGGTCGGCCAGACCGCCATTCTGCTGCACACCGAGAGTCTTGTTGTAGCGGCACGCATTGAGACGTCCCTTGCGGCAGGACGAGCATTCGCCGCAATTCGTATAGGGCAGCACGATGACGCGCTTGCCTGCGGCATAGGCCGCACTGACGCCCGCACCGGCTTCAATGATTTCTCCGCCGATTTCATGCCCCGGAATGCGCGGCAACTGCACCAGCGGATTGAGACCCTTGAAGGTGTTCAGATCGCTGCCGCACAGGCCGACATGCCGCACCTTGACGCGCACATGACCGGGGAGCAGCGGCGCTTCGTCGATTTCGGCGAAGCGGGTAACGTTTTCGCTCTCTATACGCAGAGCTTTGACCATCGGATATTCCTGTCGGTTACAGATTGAAAGATGCGGATCAGGTAACGGCGCCGACCTGCCATGGCACGAATTCATTGTCGCCATAGTCGTAGATTTCGCTCAGCGTCTTTTCGCCGGAGGCGGCCGCGATGATATATTCGAAGATGCGCGTGCCGGATTCCTCGATGGTCTCCTCGCCGGTGACGATGCCGCCGCAATTGATGTCCATGTCTTCCTTCATGTGCTCGTACATTTCGGAATTCGTGGCGATCTTGATGCAGGGCGAGGGCTTGAAGCCGGAAACCGAACCACGGCCCGTGGTGAAGCAAATGACATTGCAGCCGCCCGCCACCTGTCCGGTCACGGCAACCGGATCATAGCCCGGCGTATCCATGAAGACGAAGCCGGGCTCCGTGACGGTTTCTGCAAATTCATAGACCGCCTTGAGCGGCATCGAGCCGCCCTTAGCGACCGCGCCGAGCGACTTTTCCAGAATGGTGGTGAGACCGCCAAGCTTGTTGCCATGCGATGGATTATTGTTGAGTTCGTCGCCATTGCGCGCCGTGTAATCGCGCCACCAGTCGATGCGCTGCAACAGCTTTTCCGCCACCGCAGGCGTCACGGCGCGGCGCGTCAAAAGATGTTCTGCACCATAGATTTCCGGCGTTTCAGCCAGAACGGTCGTGCCGCCATTACGCACGATCAGGTCAGAGGCATAGCCCAACGCCGGATTGGCCGAAATGCCGGAATAACCATCCGAGCCGCCGCATTCCAGAGCCACTTTAAGCTTCGACAACGGCTGCTTGGTGCGCACCGCCGAATTGACCAGCGGCAGCATTTCCTTGATCTCGGCAATCGCATGATCAATGGTCTTGCGTGTGCCGCCGTGCTGCTGGATCGTCATGGTGCGCAGGCGCGAGCCTTCTTCCATGCGGTAATGTTCGAGGATCGGCGCGATCTGGTTCGTTTCGCAGCCAAGGCCAATCAGCAGGATACCGCCGAAATTCGGGTGCTTGGCATAACCCTGAATGGTGCGGGTCAAAAGGCGATAGCCTTCAGACTTGGTGTTGAGCGCGCAACCGCTGCCATGGGTCAGCGCCACAACGCCATCCACATTGTCGAATCCGTCGAGACCGCCCATGCGGTTGAAATAGTCAGCGATATAGCGCGACACGGTGGCCGAACAGTTCACCGAGGAAATGACGCCGATATAGTTGCGCGTGCCCACGCCACCAGCGCCGCGATCATAGCCCATGAAATGGCGGC
This sequence comes from Ochrobactrum sp. SSR, assembly GCF_030067775.1. Taxonomy (NCBI): domain Bacteria; kingdom Pseudomonadati; phylum Pseudomonadota; class Alphaproteobacteria; order Hyphomicrobiales; family Brucellaceae; genus Ochrobactrum; species Ochrobactrum sp. SSR. The sequence continues at coordinate 844,852 of NZ_CP125970.1, forward strand.
GTTCGGCTTCCGGCAACATGCCGCGTTCTTCGATATCGATGGAGAACTGGTGTTCATGTTCGGAAGGCAGCATGGCGAGGTTTTGCAGATGCACATGCTCTCCGGGCGCAATGTCCTTGGTGGCAACGCCGATGACCTGTCCGTATTTCAGAACTTCCTTGCCTTCTGGAATGGCGCGGATCGCCACCTTGTGGCCGCGTCCGATCAGTGCGCGTGCATTGATGCCTTCCAGACCGATGGGGTCGCCAGCACGAACGGAAATACGCGCAACCGCGACATCGTCGGACGGATGCAAGAGAATGACCGGCGCTGCGGCAGCCGGAGAAACGGAAATATTCATGGGTCTGACCTCACTCCCAATTCATGTCGTCGCGGTCATGTCGCTATAGGCGATCTGTCGCGCGGCTCGTTATCCATCCAACGCTGCTTGGATTGCTCCAGATGCGTTCGCATGGCCGCCTGCGCCTGAAGCGGATTCCTCGCCTCCAGCGCTGCATAGACGATTTCGTGTTCTGCCAAGGCCAGAACCCACGTATCGTTATTCTCAAACCGCGTTCTGATCTGCGACGTCAGCGGGCTGTGCCGCTCATCGAAGAGATCGCGGATAATTCGTACCACCACCGAATTGCCTGCCTGTTCGGCCAACAACAGGTGAAACTGCCGGTCAAGCTCCATCGCCCGGCGGTCGACATGCACCTGGGCGCGCATTTCGTCGAGCGTGGCGCGCAAGGCAGCCAAGGTCTCCGGCGTCATGCGCGCACAGGCCATCACCACCAAACTGCCTTCGATCAACTCGCGCGCCTGCATGATTTCAAGCGGGCTTTCGCCGATCGAAACGCCTTGCGTCACAACGCGCTTTTCCGGCTCGGCGCTGACATAAATGCCGGAACCCATACGGATTTCGACATTGCCGGCAATTTCGAGAGCGATCAGCGCCTCGCGCAGCGACGGGCGCGACACGCCCAATTGCTGGGCAAGCTCGCGCTCAGCCGGAAGCCTGCTTCCCGCCGGAAACTGCCCGGCCTGAATGAGACCTCTCAACCGGTCGGCAATCTGCTGGTAAAGCCTGCGGGGTTCCGCTGTGGCCGCAAAGTCGCTCATCGTCGCTCCCAAATTGGCCTTACCATAATTCCGGTCAGCCAGAAGCGCAATATGCCTGAATCGGTGCGAAAATGCGGCAAATCGCGCAGTACCACCGAAAAGTTCAACGCTATTTTTGGGCTATAAAGCCTATTGGCTTGACCAATTTAGTGCGGATTGCTTAGTTGTGACCTGCAAATTCGGGAGCATTCCATGCAAGACAAGCCAGCGATTCTTCAGTTCGGCACCAGCCGTTTTCTGCTCGCCCATGCCGATTTCTTCGTCGCCGAAGCGCTGGCAACGGGCGATGCAATCGGCACGATTGCCGTGGTGCAGACCACCTCCAATCCGCAAAGCGCGCAACGCATCGCCGCACTGAACGAGGGCAAGGGTTATCCGGTCGTGATCCGTGGTCTGGTCGATGGCAAGCCGTCGGAAACAGAGCACAACGCCAGGGGCGTGACCGCTGCCTATTCCGCGCATACCGACTGGGCCGCGATTCTCGATCTCGGCGCGACGGTCCAGGTGATTCTCTCGAACACCGGCGACAAAGGTTATGAGCTGGATGCAAGCGACGACGCATCGCTCATCGCCAATCCGCAGACCCTGCCGAAAAGCTTTCCGGCCAAGCTGCTCGTGCTGCTGCACAATCGCTGGCAGAACAACCCGGATGCACCGCTCTCGATTTTTCCGTGCGAGCTGATCTCCCGCAATGGCGACAAGCTGCGCGCAATTCTGATCAGGCTGACGCAGGACTGGAAACTGCCGGACAGCTTTGCCCACTGGCTGGAAACGCGATGCATCTTTGCCAATAGTCTGGTGGACCGCATCGTCTCCGAGGCCATCGAACCGGTCGGTGCTATTGCCGAACCCTATGCGATCTGGGCCATCGAGCAGGCCGACGGACTGACATTGCCGTGCCGTCACAAGGATATCGTCGTCACCGACGATCTGGCGCGCTATGAGCTGTTGAAGCTTTATCTGCTCAATCTCGGCCATAGTTTCATTGCCGAACGCTGGCTGAAGGGCAATCGCCCGAAAGACGAAATCGTGCTGGAAGCCATGCAGGATGAAACCATCCGCAGCGAGTTGGAAGCCCTGTGGCGTGAGGAAGTGCTGCCGGTTTTCGCAGCAGACGGGCTTGGCGCGGAAGCGGAAGCCTATGTGGTTTCCGTGCGCAATCGTTTTCTCAACCCGTTCCTGAAGCACCGCATCGCCGATATTGCTTCCAATCACGCGGAAAAGAAGCAGCGCCGCTTTGCGCCCATCATCGCGCGGGCGGAAGAGCTGGGGCTCGGTCTGGAACAGCGCCGGTTGAAAGCGGCGCTGTAAGCCGTCAAGCGGCGCAGGCGCAGTAACGGATATGACAGCCGCGCTCGCCGCTATGCTCGACCTCCACATCGACACCGAACACGGAGCGAATGCGTTCCACGGTTAAAACCTCTCGCGGCGCGCCCAGCGCCGCCAGACGCCCCCGGTCCATCACCGCAATGCGGTCGCAGAACATGGCTGCATGATTAAGATCATGCAGCGCTGCCACTACCGTCAGGCCCATCGTTCGACTTTGACGCCGGACGAGATCGAGAAGGCCGATCTGGTGGCCGATATCGAGATGATTGGTCGGCTCGTCCAGCAACAGGATGCGCGGCTGCTGCGCCAGAGCGCGGGCAATATGCAGGCGCTGGCGTTCACCGCCCGACAATGTGTGCCAGTTGCGTTTGGCCAGATGCGACATGTCCACATGCGCAAGCGCCTGATCGACGATGGCGTCATCCTCCGCAGACCATGGTGAAAGCGCACCGAGATAAGGCGTGCGCCCAAGCTCCACTGCCTGCCGGGCGGTGATGCGCTCGGTCGTTTCCGCCTGCTGTTCGACCAGCGCCAGCAAGCGCGCAATCTCGCGGCGGTTGAAGCGTTCAATCGGCGCCTCGCCGAGATAAACCGTACCGCTGCGCGGGCGCTTCAGAACCTGAAAGCAGCGATAGAAGCGTGGTCTTGCCGGAACCATTCGGCCCGATAATGCCAAGAAACTCGCCTTCAACGACATCGAGCGAAACCCCGCGCAGGATTTCGACGCTGCCTGCCGACCATGAAAGATTCTGTGCCGACAGCATCATGCCCGCGCCCTCCTCTGTCCAAGCAGCAGCGCAAAGGCCGGAGCGCCGACCAGCGCCGTCACCACACCGATGGGCAGCACCTGTCCCGGCACGATGATGCGCGACACGATGTCTGCTGCGATCATGAAGATCGCACCGATCAAAGCGGATGTGGGCAGCAAAACGCCATGCCGGACACCCACCACCATCCGCGCCGCATGGGGAATGACAAGGCCAATAAAGCCAATGGACCCGACAATGGAGACCATAACCGCCGTCATCATGGCGCTTGCGCCAATCAGCACGGCATAAACACGCCGCACTGGAATGCCCAGCGAAGCAGCCGATTCCGCGCCGAAGGTGAAGGCGTCGAGCGCACGCGCATGCCACAGGCAGACCACCAGCCCGATCAGGCAAGCAGGCAGCGCCAGCGTCACATCCGGCCAACGCACGCCGGACAGATTGCCAAGCAGCCAGAACATAATGCCCCGCGCCTGCTCGGCATTGGCCGCCTTGGTCACGATGAACGAGGTCAGCGCGTTGAAAAGCTGCGATCCGGCAATACCGGCCAGAATGATCGCGCTGTTGCCCCGCCCCGCCTTCAACGCCAGCAGCGACACCAGCACAAAGGCAAAAATCGCCCCGATGAATGCGCCAAGCGACAAAGTGAGAACGCCAGCGCCGATGCCAAGAATGGCGACGCTGACAGCCCCGGTCGAGGCCCCGGCGGAAATGCCAAGAATATAAGGGTCAGCGAGAGAATTGCGCAGCAACGATTGCAGCACAACGCCGGAAAGCGCCAGCGCCGCCCCGCAGCACGCCGCCACCACGGCACGGCTGAGACGATAGCTCCACACAATCCCTTCATCGATGGGATCGAGCACATAGCCTGCATGCCACAGCCGGTTGGCGACGGTCTTTGCCACCACATCGAGCGGTATGGCGGTTTCGCCAATCGCTGCGCCCAGCCACAAGGCGGCAAGCAGCAGGATGAGCGCCAGAACCCCGGCGCTCACCTTGTTGCTGAACGGAAGCCTTCCTATGGCTACCAATGCCGTCATTTGTTGAGGTCCGAGGCAGCGATGGCCGCCGCCAGCGTTTCGATGCCCTCAATCACCCGCAGCGAGGTGCTCATCGACTGCGCATCCATGTCAAAGACGTGGCCGTCCTTGACGGCAGGCATCAGGCTTGTCACCGGATCGCTTTCGAGGAATTTGCGCTTCACGGCAATATCGTCCGCCGGATAGCGGCGACGATCAAGTTTTGCTGCCACGATCATCGACGGGCCAGATTTGGCGATGGTTTCCCAGCCGATGGTCGGCCATTCTTCCTGGCTGTCGACCACATTCCTGATGCCGAGCGCCGACAGGATATAGGCCGGAGCGCCGAATTTTCCGGCGATATAGGGATCGGCGTCAATCTGCGTGCTGGAAAACCACACCGCAGCGGAAAGCTTGGCCCCGCTGGCGCCAATCTTGCGGCGCGCCGCATCTTCGCGCCCTTTCAGCTCGGCAATGAGCTTTTCACCGCGATCCTGCACGTTGAAGATTGCGGCCAGCTCGCCGATTTCCTGATAGACGATATCCATCGTGAAGGCTGCCGTGCGCACGCCGTCGCCACCGCCGGAATTATCCTTGCCGACACAATCCGAAGGCGAGGTATAGGCCGGGATGCCCAGTTCCTCGAACTGCTCCGGCTTGGCGACAATGCCATTCGGCCCGACATGCCATTGGAAATCCGCCGTCACAATATCGGGCTTCTGCGCCAGCACGCTTTCGAAGCTCGGGTCGTTATCGGCCAGTCGCTTGACCTTGGCGTTGACCTCTTCAAAGCCTTTCAGTACCGGGCCGAACCACACCGCCGTACCGACCACCTTGTCACCCAGACCAAGGCTGTACAAAATCTCCGTGCTGCTTTGACCGACAGCCACTGCGCGCGTCGGGGCCTGTTTGAAAGTAACGTCGCGTCCGCAGTTCTTCAGCGTCAGCGGATATTGCGTTTCCGCCGCCTGCAGTGCTGGCGCGCCTGCAAACAGAAAAAGAGCGCATAAAGCGATGCGAAACGACGTCTTGCCGTGCAATGTCATGGGAAACCCCGAAATGGTGAGAGAAATGGCCACGTCAGCAAGCGACGGCGATAAGACGCCGTGAGCAAACGGAGATATCCGGGGATATGGATGACGATGAAAGAAAGCGCCTTGCGGCGCGATGTGCTGTCATAACCTGCTCCTGCTCCGGGCATCCCCGCCCGTGACAATGGATAATGATGGCCCAAAGGCCCTATGACGGCAGGTCTCCTGGCTTGCAGATAATCGCTTCCATCTGCCTTCCCGTGTCTTTCAGCTTTCGCCGGTTGAACACAGTGGCATGACGCCCGTCGGCGTCACAAGGATGAACAGCAATCCGCTTACAGTTGCGGGGGCAGCCACGGTCTCGGTCCCTTTTCGGGTCGTCCTCACCGTGTTCCCTATTAATCCCCTTCACTCTCGGTCGGGGAACCGTCGTAATACTATTACGTTCGCATTGCGCTGAGGTCAAGTGGCTCTGTTTCCATTTGGCGGTTTGCCCAAGCGCATAAAGCCATGGTTAACAAAGCGTTAATATCACATTGATTTTATTTAATGTTTCAAAATGCAGACATTCATCTTCCGTTCATTCGTCTCCCAATAGTGTCCACCCAACAGCAAAGGAGAACATGATGTTCAAAAAAGTCATTCTTGCAGCCGTAGCCCTTTCCTTCATCGGCGCACCGCTGGCCGCACAGGCGCAGGATTATCAGCGCAAGCCGGGTCCGCACCGCATGGACCAGAAGCCGCGTCCGCCGCATGGCAAGGAATTCGGTCGTAAAGACCCGCGTGACCATGGCCGTCAGCATTGGTCCAAGGGCCAGCGCTACAATGACTGGCGCCGCCAGCCGGAAGTGCGCGACTACAAGCGTTATGGTCTGCGCCGTCCGGGTCCGGGCCAGCGCTGGGTGAAGGTTGACAACCAGTTCCTGCTGGTCACCACGGCAACGGGCATCATCGCGGGCATTCTCGCTGGCCGGTAAGCCGCCAGCCTCAGTATTCCTAAAAATCGGCCAGAGCAAAACTCTGGCCGATTTTCTTTTTGCAATGTTAGAAACTGACTTTCAGGCCGCCGCCAAGCGTGAACGCCTGCAAGCCGGCGCCTGCATCATCGGGGAAGCTCTTAACCTCCCCCGTTGTTCTGTTTTCCATCATCGTGTCGCCCCTCATGCGGAAGTATTTTTCATAAGCCGCCGAGAGATAGACATTTGTGCGCTCGGTAAAGGCATAAGCGACTTCGGCCTGCGTATCCAGAAACGCCCGGCTTCCGAACGTATCGGTAAAACGCTTATCCCCGCGCCAATGATCGTCGATGTCCTTGGCAGCGACAGTTGCTCCTACGCGCCCCAGCAACGAAAAAGACCATTTTTCGAATGTTGAACGCCATTCGCCGCCCACAAACAGCGCTGGCAAACTTTGCTCGTAGCTGATCCCCTTCCCAGAGAGGACGCCCGTTTTATCGCGAAATCCCTCTTCGCTGTAGACATATTGCGAGTTACCGCTGGTCCATTTCACATTCGTATATTTGAACCCGCCATGCAGATTGAAGACGTTATGTTGATTGATCTCGAAATCATGCCCAACGGCAATATCCAGATTGATGTAACGATCCAGATCTGTCTCATCGCTAACCGAACGATCTGTCCAGTCATCAAAATCATAACTTTTCAAATATGGCGCTAACCAATCGTAGTCTTCCATCTTGTGGGTGCCACCCAGCCCGATTTTCACACGGCCAACCACAGTTATATTATTCATGGGCTCGGCCCTGAAAGCGCCGGTCAGCACAGGCATTTGCGACTGCCAAAACAAATGGCTCATGCGGTTTCCGCCATTGTAGACGATTTCGTCCGCCTTGACCCAAGCGTAGCCGACACCGCCTAAAAAGGTGAAGCTTTTGTCTATATTTGTATATTGAACCCCCGCGGCCTTGTCCGCAGCATTGGCCAAAGGAAAATTTAAAAACAATAAGAATATTGATAAAACGATACGCTGCATGCGCCACTCCTGTAACAGATGACGCATAGTTATATTTTTAATATTGCACAGAAAACTGCCAGAGATAGTTCACTATTTCTGCGCCCATGAAAGGCTATCACCAGTGCGCGCGCATGAGGACGACGCGCGCCTCTGAGCCTATCGGTTGCGGGCCTTCATCAGAATCCAGATGAGAACGATCATTACGACGAGGCCGATCGCCAAACCAATCAAACCGCCATAGACGGCATCGGTGTTGCCGCCGATCAATGCCCCAATGCCAGCCCCTAAAATCAGCAGGATAAGCGGCGGCAGGCATCCAATCATTGCGAGGTCCTACAAACACGATCCGATATTTGTGCACCCATAAGTGCACCCGTTTGTGGCCCCATATTTAGCGAGATTTCGCGCAAGCGACAACGGCTTCACGGCGGGATTGTCCAATCCCGCTGAAATGCCGTTGGTATACGAATGGGGTCATAGAAGACTTGCCCCGCTGTCAACCGGGGCAAATGCCTCTGCTAAGCGCCTTTGGTACCAAATATTTTGCCTGGACCTATATTTCGCGTCGGTCCGACCGCCAGCAAAACAGGCTTACCGTTTTCCTTGCTGGTCGCTACCGCAGGTTTTTGTGCGCCCACGACCGGTGCCGCAGCAAGCGCAGTGCCAGACACCATCATCGATCCGATTGCTATTATCGCTATGGCTTTCATATGCCCTCCTCTGCTGGTCTCGCCAGCAATTCGCCAAACACAGAAACGACCGTGCAGGTGACGTGCACGATCTTGACACAGAGGACGACAAAGCCGGATGAAACGCCATACGTCATCTGTCGTATTTCGACATGGCTGAACGAAGAAAATAAGCGCGCTGCTTGCCGCAAACTGATCTGCACATGCAGCAGGGCCGCGCCCCTCTGCAGCTGAAGCCTGCCGCCTCTTATAGTCGCTAAAAACACGCGCCTCGCATCTGCGAAGCGTGTTGTTTTGCTCGCTGCACTTTCGTGAAATTCATGCTGTGGGGTTCTTGAAACCGTCGGAGCGATTACTAAATCGAAGCCGTCATTCCAACTTTATCGTTCGATCAAATGGAGGTTCCGATGAGCGACCGTTTGTTTGACAGTCCTGTTTTTGTGAAGGACGGCAAATTTCTAATCAGGGAGATTGCAGGCCCGATCGACGCAATCGATTTTCTTTATGAATGGCCACAGGATGATCGCGATATCATCTATGAAGTGGTATGGAGCGCCTGTTGCGACGCTCACAGCGGACAAAAGCCGCTGATCGTGGCGCAAAACGCATTTGAAGGATTTGCGCGAAAGCGAAATATTCTCGAAAAACCTGAAGCCGCCATGCCGTGGATGATTTCGCATGGCAATGGCGGTGGCCGCGTTCCTGTATGAGGGAATGGCAATGCATTGGTATTTTCTGATTGAGGGAACGATCCTCTTTGCGTTTCTCTGGGTCGTATCGATGCTTTTCTGGGATACCAGACGGCGGCAATAGCTTGAAACCCCGGCTTGTCCGGGGTTTTTTTATTCATCCGCTCGGGCCGTTCTGCGGCACAAGCAGCGGACTGGCCCCCTTTCTTGTCTAATCGTGCCAGAAATGTCCCGTTCTGATCGAATAAGACACACGCTATGCGTTTAAAAGTTGCAGCTAAAACACGTGAGTATTAAGTCCCGAGCCGGGCAGCCTAAGCAATTGCCCGCCCCCGCGAGAGGCATAATTTCTACACCACTTATGCCTCTCGCCCCCGTTGTCGTTCTCATGGACGCTGCACCGCGCCACGCCCAACAGCGCAACGATCAATATATCGCCCCGTTATAAAGAGTTGACCGCGCCAACAGGAACCACAGGCGGGTCTGGCCGTTCATTTGCACGGCGGGCGCGAGATAAGGATAGGTGCCATGTATAAGTTTTCGGCAATCGCAGCGGTGATGGTGACAGCGCTTGTGGCGACCGTTCCAGCACAGGCCCAAAGCATCGAAATCGGGCCCAACGGGATTCAGGTCAATCCAGACGATAATCGGCGCATGGATCGTGATCGACGCGGTTACGGCGACGAGATAAGCGAGCGTAGAGCTGCCAGAATCGCACGCAACGAGGGTATGGATGAAGTAGAAAGCGTGTCGCGACGTCGAAACGTGTATGTTGTTCGGGGCGTGGACCGTCGAAATGACGATATGCGCGTTGTGATAGACCGCCGCACGGGCGAAGTGCTCGAAGTGCGCTGACGACATAACCCCGGTAACGCGCCGCGTCGCCGGGGTTTTTCGTTCAATTTGCGTAAGTCGGATGAACTTTTGCCGGTCGGGGTTGTTTGGTCGCCGGAGGAACCCGGTATGAGCTGGTTTTTATGGTTCATTGGCACAATGATGGTGTCGCTGTTCGCGCTCATCGGATTCACGGCTTGGGCTGAACGAGAGCGAGACTAACGATGTTCGATATCGCTTTATACGACCACATATTCCTGCTCATCGGCGCAATTGTCGCCGCAGTGGCTGGCGGCATTCTTTTGTGGCGCCTGCCTCATTAGGGTGTCTATGCCGGGACGGCAATCAATCCGCCTAAGCGGTTGACATAGCACTATAATTTCTGATGAGTGGCTGAAAAAATGGTACGGTCGGTTGGTATCAAACTAACCTCTTAGTCATTGTTTTTATTATATTATTTTAATTACGCATCCGTAATTGTATCACAGTTTGTTACACACTTAGTTGCACAAGTTGTTGCACGTTAAAGTACGTCAAATTTAGCGTCTTGACGACGGAGTACAATGAGAACAAAATAGGAACATCTAAATTAGCAGGAGGAAGCCATGAACGCTCTTGTGCAAAATTACGAAGATGAAATTCAGCAGGTTCTCGCCTACCACGGTGGCGATGTGCACGCGGCCATTGAAGCGCTTTTGAAAGACCGCGACTTTCTGGCGCGTGAAGTTGAACTCGCTCGCCTTGCCGTAACACATGGCCAACGCGCCGACCTTTTTAAGAGAGCTGCGTGATGAAAACGTTCCAAGTCGCTCTTCCTGAAGCTTACGCTCTGAAATGTGCCCGGCGCGAAGTGCATCGCGATGCCGACCGTCTTGGCGCCCGTTTGCCTCATCGCATGGCGCGAAAGTCGGGCGTGGATTTCTGCGTATTCAGCTTCCCAACAGAAAGGCTCATGGGCGCCTTTATGCGACGGCACGGCGGGAAGCCATTCGGCGGCTCTGCATCTGCCGACAAGTGGGAAAAAATCGTCGTGCGATAATGAATGAGCCTGCGCCTGAAAACAGGGCAGGCACCGGTAATAAAATTTCAGACAGGTTTGGAAATGAAGATGTCTGCTTATGAGGAGCACGACAAATGAACGCGCTTGCGCAAAAAGAAGGATACCAGGACGAAATTGATCTGGTACTCGCCTTCCATGACGGTGACGTGCGAGCTGCAATAGAGACCTTGCTGAAAGACCGCGATTTTCTGGTGAAGGAAATCGAATATGCTAGCCTCGCAATGTCGATGGGCTTTGCCCGCGGATGGAAGCCGACGGTGTTCGTAAAATGAGCGGCAGGTCACGCGGTGAGCCGCCTAAGACGCTCATCAACAAAGAATATCCGTTTCAAGTCGTGCTTTACCTCACAGATTGGCACCGAACAAACCTCGTTCAGATGTTGAACGACCGGGAGAGATTAGGCGGGTATCGGCTATGGAGAAGTGTGTATCACGATAAGAAAGATTTCAGCGCGGCCATGTTCCAGACCGAGGAAGGCCAGCAAGAATTCATCCGGCTTTATGGCGGCAAGGCACATAACCCGCACGACAAGTCTTCCAAGCCGTGGGAGACGTATTTTGAGAAATGAGAATAAGACCGACCTTCCTGAAGGAAATGCCTGCTTCAGCACGGATAATGGATCTGTTCGGCTGGTACGAGCTTTACGGCTATTGCTGCCGATGCGGCCATATCGGGTCCGTAGACAGAACCATCATTCTGCGAAAGTTCGGTACGCACACCTATTTCGTGGATCTGCACCCTCGAATGCGGTGCAAGGCCTGCACGGCCAAGGGCGATGCTCAATTCGGGATAACAAAGGCACCGAGATAAAATGAGCGGATATAAGAGCGAGAACACCGTCGCAACCAAAGGCGGCAAGCTTTTTGAGCACTACTGTGATTCGAAGGGCTGCAAAGCGTGGGGTTCGTTTGGCTACAAGACGGCCTTTGGACAGCTCTGGTTTTGCCGTGAGCATAAACAGGAAGGCGAAGACGCGCTGGCTGGCAGAAAGAAATAGGCGCCCGTTCACAGGCGCCCGTTGGAATTACCTTCCAGTCTTGCATCCTTTGCCGGTACGGCAGTGACTTTCTGGCTTCCAGCTAGCCATAGCCGACGCTGTAGATGCCCCAGCCAAGAGTAAAGCCATCGCGATAATTGCAAATTTCATAGCACCCTCCAATATTCCCTTCCCCTGCGGAAGGTTGGAGTACATTCAACCAATTCAGGCTTGTAGATTAAATACGCCATCCGCCGTATTTCGCGCTGGCTGGACGAAAACAATAAGCGCACTACATTTCCAGCAACCGGAGGCGCGCATGTGCGGACGATTTACCCAGACCTATACGTGGGCTGAAATCCACGCGATGTACAATCTGACGGCAGTTACGCCTCGGAATATCCAGCCTCGCTACAATATCGCGCCGACCACGCAGGTGGGCGTAATCACGCAGAAAGACGGCGCACTCGACTATTCCGAAATGCGTTGGTGGCTCGTGCCCAACTGGTGGTCGAAGGATCTGAAGAGTGTACCGGCTACTTTCAACGCTCGGTCTGAAGAGATCGCCAGCAAGCCAATGTTTCGCTCCGCCTTCAAAAGCACCCGTTGCCTTATCCCGGCTTCTGGTTTTTTTGAATGGACGGGCCCGAAAGAAGCGCGCCAACCCTGGTTCATCTCTGCTAAGGACGGAATGCCCCTGACCTTCGCAGGCCTGCATGAGACATGGCGCGACCGAACCACCGGCGAAGAGGTGAAAAGCTGCACGATAATCACCTGTGCCGCTAACGACTTCATGGCAAAAATTCACACCCGAATGCCCGTCATCTTGGACCAGAAGGACTGGCACCTCTGGTTGTCAGAGCCACGTGAAGATTTGCTCAAACCCGCAAATGACGACGTACTGCAAGCGTGGCGCGTGTCGCCCCAGGTCAACAACAGTCGCTACACTGGCGATGACACCATGGAACCTATCACACCCATGGAATAGCCTTTTCTGCGCCAAGGGCATACTTTTCAGAAACCTTCTGGGCCGTTCCGCATTAACCTATATCACTTGAATCAATGCCCCACGGCTTTTGCTTTGGTTGAGGACTGAAGGGAGGCTAATCATGCCGTTTTTTAGCGAGGGAAGCCGCATTTATACAATCGAGGAAGTGAACTTTATGCGACGGATTTATTCCGATGCTGTTGTCCTGCTCGATGAAAGCGAAAGAGAGTATGTGGGGATAGATCTCTCTGGCACAATTATCATGCTTTATGAGAGCGGGCTTCGAGACCTCGGCTACATGTCAGAATTGGCCGCCAAATTGACACACCAGAAATATCAATTCCGGCATCCAGAAGATCATTTTCCCGCCGCAAACTCCAATATGGAACCAGCCGATTATGATTAACATCATGGACACTTTGCGGAATTCGTTGAAGAACGAGACACGAAAGTCGAAGTAAGCAGTTCGGACAGTGCCCACCGACCCGACTAAGTATTTTTAGAATAAATAAAATTCATACTGAATGAAACTTTTTAATAGCTGCCGAGTTCTCATCTCCAGAGCACAATCCATCGATCACTAAAATCCCGACCTTCGGGCATTTTTTTAATCTATGCAAAGGAGACAATCAACATGAACTCTATCATCTATTTAGTAGGACTAGTTGTCATCGTGTTGTTCATTCTCTCTTTTCTGGGGTTACGTTGATGGTAGATCCAACTGTCGTAGAAAAGACGTCTGATCGCGGCTATGTAGACTGGGCGGCAATCTTTGCTGGCGCTACAGTGGCATCAGGTGTGATGGCCGTCCTGACCACATTCGCCGGCGGCCTTGGCTTAAGCTCATTTTCCGTCGATGAAGGCGGGGATATAAGTACGGTATGGCTCGTTATTACGGCGCTCTTTATCGTCATATCGACGGTCGCCTCTTATATGCTCGGCGGATATATCACCGGAAGAATGCGCCGCCCCGCTGGAACCGCAACTCGTGACGAACTAACCGTTCGGGACGGCCTGAACGGCTTGGTTGTATGGGGTTTGGGAACGATCGTTTCCACGCTACTACTCGTCAGCGCTATTTCAGGTGGCGCAAAAGCGGTTGGAAGCGCGGCTGAGACAGCAGTACAAACCGCTGGTACAGTTGTTGGCAGCGCCGCTCAGGGCGCCGGTCAGTTAGCGGGCGGCATCGTTTCAGGTGCAGGGCAAGCTGTCTCGGGGCTTGCGCAAGGCGCAGGGCAAGCGGCCGCTCCATCCGTAGAGCAGATGTTGCCGCAAGGACTGAAAACCAACCCATTAGACTATCTTACAGATAGCCTGCTGCGCACAGACGCCCAAGGAAGCTCTGTGGCCGGTCAGGAAGCACAGAACTTGGCGGATTTCCAACGTCAGATAAGCGGCATTCTGGGAAACCTGCTTAGTACTGGCGAAATTTCTGACGCTGACCGCGCTTGGCTCACAAACCAAGTCGCCACGCGGACGGGACTTAGTCAAAATGACGCCCAGACGCGAGTGAACCAGACCGTTGAGCGCGTTCAGGCTCTGCGCTCCGAAGCTCAGGCGAAAGTGGAAGAAGCAAAGAAGGCACTCGCCGACGCTCAAGCACAGGCCGAGAAAGCTGCTGAAGAAGTAAAGGCTCAAACGGCTGAAACTGCTGAAAAGGCCAGAATAACTGGCATTCTCACTGCATTCCTGCTTGCAGCATCTGCTCTCGTTGCCGCTGTGGCAGCCTACGTCGGAGCTATACACGGAGGCCGTCATCGTGACGAAGGCAGAATTTGGGGTGGCTTATCTTACCACAGATAACCAATCCGCTTAGGCGAAAAGGGCTCTGGAGGAATCCGGGGCCCTTTTGATTTTTTTCCCAGATGGACAACCTCTTTGGCCGCCAGCCATCGAGCCGCCGAAGAAGGCGGCCTACGTCCCTGAAAGGCAGAAAGTTTGAAGCCTGACTTCATGTCAGGCTTTACTTTTTTGACCAGATGGGTAAATTTTTGTCGCCCTTGGGAGAGAGGGCTCAGTAGCCTTACCCCGCGCGGTTTTCGCTGCGGGGTTCTTTTTTGATACGAATTAAACTTCCGCTAATGAATCAATTGTAGGGCCGTTGGTACAAAGTACGGTTTGCCCTTAAGTGACCTTAATTGTCCGCTTGCTATTCGTGTGCAGTCCGTCCACCATAGGTTGTCAGCTTTTGATTGAATACGGGCTCAGCTGACGCGGGCTGAACTGCCCTTGCCCGCAATTTGAAAGGAGGACGCTATGTCTTCCAACATCCATAATATTGATTTTCACTCAAACCATCGCATACTGAAGCAGATGATTATGAAAGCCGGTTATTTAACAGCCAGGATGAAGCCACTGCCGGGTCCTCATTACAATGACTCGGTATTGATTTTAAATAGCTTTATGGCTGAGGTCATGGGCGACATTCAAGCGAATGCAGGCCCCCACACTGATGGCTCATTCTCTTACGGCACAGCTTAACAATCATCATTTGAGGGAGCCCGCACCGGGCCTCTCAAGTAACTCGTTATCTCTATATGAAGACAACAGAAATAGTAATAGATTTAAGTTTTTCTCTCTATGAAAGAGATCGTGAGATATTAATAATTTGACAAAATTTATTTAAGCTGATAAAAGCTAGAAATCGAGATTTTCTTGCTGAGATTTGCTCCCTGCGCGATTAGCACTGCGCGCCGAACGAAAACTCCCTTTAAAAAATCGTTTCATCTCTGCGTTTAATTCAAACGCGGATATCAATATTGCTATGAAAGGGGTTCATATGAGCACCGGCACAGTTAAATGGTTTAACGCAGCAAAAGGCTTTGGTTTCATTCAGCCTGAAAACGGCGGTTTGGATGCGTTTGTTCACATCTCCGCTGTTGAGCGAGCAGGTATGCATACGCTCAGTGAAGGTCAGAAGCTGACTTATGATCTTGAACAGGATCGCAAGTCTGGAAAAATGTCCGTTTGTAATTTGCAGGCGGCTTGAATGAAGTTTCTTCTTTCTAGTGACCACGGATGTACTGGCACAATCGGAAGAAGTTGACTTTTGGGGTCGGGCAATAGCCCGACCTTTTTTTATTGCCCGGCAAGGGAGCCAACACGAAAGAGAGATTAGAATGAATAACCATGAAGTGAATATCGGAATTACCATTCCGAACAGTAATTTTAGCGTGGTGAAAAATGCTGTTGCTACGCAGCGCGATATTGAAGACGCGCACAAACAGATGTCATCCCCCTCAGAAGATTGGACAAAACTTTCCAATATACTTAGGCGGTCGTGCGGAGGCTCATCGCGAAAACGTTCTTTTCGTAGATAAGAACCCAAGGGAGCCGCGTTACTGGCTAGGTTTTTCTTCTCGTTTCCAATGCCTTCAGCCTCTCCGCGAAATAAATAATCTTATTCAGATCGTACATTCGGCTGGCCGCGTCTTTCTCACCGAACCTATAGCAAGCCTTGAAGATGTTGCCGAGCGCGAAGGACATGCCTTTGTGCTCGATCAGGTCGTTTAGCTCGGTCGCATGGGGAGGCAGCTCGTAATAGCTCGTGCTGCCGCCGTCGGATTTGATAGCTGGCGCATAGGCTGGCAGCGAGCCGATCCGCTGGGGCGCACTCATAAACTTGCCGTTTGGTCCAATAACACCCATTAGACAACCTCCCTCACCTTACGCTTCGGCTCTTCAAACTTCTCAGTTACTGGACCGCCTGCGAGTAGTCCTCGAACTGACGACAGCTTGTCGCGAACAAGCGGGCGAAACCGACGCGCCGCGAACGGCGGATTGTCATAACCGAACTGCGGGCAGATGCCTCGATCAATGCCCTTAAGGCGAACGCCGATGTAGCTGCCCTGCGTGTAGTGCTCGAACGGTCCGATCCAGCTTATGGTGTAAATTTTGCCTTCCTCGATCTCGATGAACTGCTCGAAGCCGACTTTGGCATCGATGCAGACGACCTGATCACCAACTTTGAAAGGGGTCATGGCGCTTCCCCGATGATTTCGAGAGCTTTTGTATAGCGCGCTCGGTGCTCTTCATCGTCGCCATAGGCACGTAGATTGTCGCGCAGGTCTGCGATCTTCACCGGTCGCGCGATAGGGTTAGAGCAGGCCCGTTTGACGTAGACGAGATAGTCTTCATCATCGCGCCGAGTTATCGCGTTTAGAGCGAGCACGATGTCGTCATCAAAACCGAACGAATAGATATCGTTCAGCGAGGTATTCGTGTGCTCGATCATGTCGTGCATAACTGCGAGGATCTGCGTCTCGCGGGTCTCCTGAGCCATCATAACGCGCAGTGGATGCAGAATGTACGGGTCGCCGTTGTCGCTCTTCTGGTCCATATGCGCCGCTGCCGCTACCGCAATTGCTGTTTCAAGGTTACTCATGGGTTTTCTCCTGCGGCGCTTGCTTCAATATTGCGGAACTCGACCAACACTCCGTACCGCTTGGCCCGCTCGATGCCCTCGATCATACCACCGTTAATGCCACGGTCACCGTAAACAACGCATTTATCCGCCACCCGATACCACGCGAGGCCAGCCTCGATGCCGAGTTCACGTTCATCAGGCCGCAAGTCGTCCAACACCTGCGTATGCAGCAAATGGCTCGCAATCGGTGCTTCGCCCCGGCGCAGACTATCTAGAAGGCAAGCGCGCGCATATTCGGTATTGTGCTCCACGTCGCCGCTGTAAGGGCTTTCGATGATGACGAGTGGCTTGCCGGTAGTTGGCAGGTTGTCGTTATAAGGTTTTGGCAGGCGACTTATAACCTTCCCACCTGCCCTTATCTGCCATCCTTCAACAGCCGCTCGCGCGGCGCGGTCTTCTGCTTCTTCAAGCATATTCTCTCCTCGTGTTTTTGGCTGCGGTGGTTAGTATTTTGGTTAATATTTTACTAACATCACATTGATTTTATTTAATGTTTGCACCTTCGTCTGTTCATCTAGCGTTCAGTTCGCTCCCGATATCTTGCGGACAACAAAGGAGAGCATTCATGTTCAAGAAAGCTGTACTAGCCGCCATCGCTATGACGTTCGTTGCCGCTCCAATGGCACAGGCCCGCGATTACCATCACGGCAAGCCTGCTCCACAGCGCTATGAGCCGCAGCGCCCGCATCACGGCAAGGAGTTCTATCGCCATGATCGCCGCGACTACGGCCGTCATCAGTGGTCAAAGGGTCAGCGTTACAGCGATTGGCGCCGCCATCAGGAAATCCGCGACTACAATCGCTACGGTCTTCGTAAGCCTGGTCGTGGCCAGCATTGGGTTAAGGTCGATAATCAGTTCCTTCTCATTGCAGGTGCCACCGGATTGATTGCAGGCATTCTTGCTGCACAATAGGACAACGAAGTGAGAGGCGGGCAAAACCCGCCTTTTTCTTTTTAAGCTGCAGCCCGCTTAGGCTGGTTATCATTCGCGGCCACCAGCAAACGCGCAGCGCCTTGGACCATTTCAGGCCTGAGCGTCAGGCGCGAAACTTCGCCGTACAGCTTTGAGTACGTGATGACCTTCGCCGATCTGCCTGACAGCCAACCTCCGCCGGCAGCATATGCGTCTGGCGCCGCCAGCGTCTCGTGGCGCTCGACATACATCAGACCAGACTTGCGCCCTTCGTCCGAATGCAAATGGCCGATGTGCGCATAGGCATATTTGCTCCGTCCATACATTTCGCGGAACATGCCAGCGAGCGTCGCATCGACGTTATTGACGCCGCGCTTATGACCGTGATGCGCAAAGATCGCTGTCTTGCCCCACTCGTAGGCGTAATAAAGGCTGGGCGAGTTATCGACGGTGATGCGGGGCTCGTTTTCGTACATCGCTGCAAGCATTTCTCGAAGCCATGCCGAGGAGGCCGGGTCGTGGTTGCCCTGCGCCATAATGATGTGCACGTGCTGATTTTTTTGCAGCAGCATGTCGATGACACGCCGAACGGTCCGGATGATGACGCGAATTATCTTCTGCAGTCGTGAGTCCGGATCCAACACGTGCTTACTGGCAGGCGTGACCGTTTCCATGCTGTCGTAATGGGCAAGGTCACCGAGTTGCGCCAAAACAGCGGTGTGCGCATCTGGCGCAAGATCAATCGCGGCAGCAAACCAGTCCGTAACAAGCTGCTCTGCAATCTCGATATCGTAATCGGCACCGGTTTCTTCACGCCATGCCAGCATCCCGAAATGGGCATCCGTCAAGCAGAAGAAGTTGAGAAGGTCGGCATTGCAGCCGCGCGGAGCCGGCATTATGCTGACGCGCGGTAGGCTTTCGGACAAGGCTGCCACCATGGCATCGAGCGCCGCACGCTGTGCGCTGGCATCCGCCCGCTCCATAATATGTTGCGTGATAACCCGGCCTTCGGCATTGACGAGCGTCGTCTTGCCCTTGACCGCGAGGCCGACCGTCGGCTCGTAAACCTGACCAGCCTCTTTCGTCTGGCGCATATATGTGCCGTTCGGCGTCTCGGTCAGGCTTTTGATCGCGTATCCAGGCAACGTCGGCGACGGACCCAATAGCCCCAGCTCTGCCGCCCGCTTGATGCTCTCGTGGAATGCCGACTTCTTTATGCCGAGCGCCGCGGCAGCCTTAACCAGCGTGCCGTGCTCGCGGTAAGCCTCAGCGCGGCGCAGGAGTTCTTCGTGTGAAAGGCGCGCAACCGCGCCCTGTCTGTCATGGGACATACAGTCTCCTCGTGTTTGGTTTGGTAGCCGACTCGCGGCGCGGATTGGTCGTCCGATAGTGGAAAGAGAATGAGTCTCGAGATGAGATGTCAAGCTGGAATAAGAAAGACGCCGCGTAACCTTCAGGCAAGGTTCATCACCCAGCTTCTGTTTTGAGGATATGGAAGAGGGGTAATCAATGAACGAAGACCAGAGGCGTGAGCGCCGTGGGCGCCCGAAGAATCCTATTGAAAAGCTCAGTATTTCCATTCGGTTGGAAGCGGAATTGGTGCGCCGGATACAAGCAACTGATTCCAACTGGCGTGAGAATATTGCCGATCTGGTCAGGCGGGAATTTCAGTTAGAAGATACGAAATGACCGGCGCCGACCTGGTAACCGTGGTGAGCGGCGCAAAAGGAAGGATGGAATGTCTCGATAAACGTGGTGTTAACGGCGCATGAAAGAATGATTTCAGTAATAAATATTCATGTAAGAAACGATTTCATAATTAAAATTTGGGCTGGAGTACGGCCGCCGACTCACCATAAATACTTCAAAATTAAACAACATAGGTGTTTAAATGCGTGCGATTTTGGCCCTAGGCGCGTTACTTGTATCCAGTATTTATGTGGGCGCGGCAGAAAAACCCATCGAGTCGTACTACGCTCGATTAAGCGCCGAAGATCATTTCAATTCAGCGGGTGAGCGCCTAACTACAGCGGCAGCGATTATTCGGCAGGATCGAGCAAACTTCCATGTTTATGGGAAGCGCGATCGTGAAGATGATTCGGATTATACGTTTTCTGACAAGGCTAACCGCGCCCGACTCGAACGAATGATCGCCAACGGCCATTACCTCGGTGGCGCCGAAAGCGCGGTGCTAAACGGAACGCCGCTGATATATGTCGAAATTTACGAAAATTACGTCACGGTCTCAGTCCGGGACGATTGAAATCCGACATCATACGGAATGCGTTACTTGTGGCCCCTCCGCCGCGTTTATGACGCCAGAGTAAAAACAGTGGCCCGATAGTTGTCATATTTTTTTGCTTGCTATCAACAACCACAATATTGCCGAAGCACTACCCACCAGCTACAAGCGCGTATGATTTCAATTTCTTGGTGGGTTGCCGCCCTCGTCTATATGTCAATCTACTGGCCGATTACCGTGATGATAGCGGCGGCTATAGCCATAACGGCATTCGTGGGAACGAAGAGCGTGGGCTGGCGCGCTTTCTGGAGCGGCGTGGCATTCCTGATCGTGGCGCCGGTAATCTGGCTCTACACGCTGGCATAAATAGGAACCACGGCCCAGCGGGGCTGATAGTTCTCTTTAAGCCGTCTGCATTCACATGATCCGGAGAGCGCTTGAACCTGAAAAGCAGCTGTTAGCTGCTCGCGCCTCTAGCTTACCAAAAATGAAAAGAGCGGCCCGAAAGCCGCTCTCTCAAAAACTGGTTACTTGGCCCATCGGCCTTCGTACTTAAACTCTGTGGCCTTTTCGAGCTGTTCCTTGGTGGCGTTCATTTTCGCCGACCATTTCTTATCATTCTCAGAATAGACAATCTCGATGGCATCCGGATCAACGACTACATACTTTTCGCCGACGCCCAAGAAGCCGCCAACCGATACGATATAGCCTTCGACGTCACCGTCGCCCATCACTACATCCTGGATCTTGCCGATGCTCTCATCGTTAGAATTCGTAACATCAAGGTTAAGAATATTACTAGTAATAACGTCGGTAGGCTTTGCAGTAACAAATACCTCTTCTTGCGTTGCGGTAGCGCTCTGCGCATTTGCAAAAGAAACAAGTGCAGCAGTTGCAACAGCAGCTAACAAAATACGACGCATATTTTATTCTCCATTCATATTTGGCATTTGCGAACGTATAATGCGCATGCGGTATCTTTTGTTCCCACTTTTTAGGAATTAATTTCTACTTCTCACCGATTTTGGCTGCATCAGATTATCAATCCGCTCGGTTAGCCCGTCGATACGGTGCGCCACACTTTCAATGGCCCGCATGATCTGGGACGTCTGTTCCTGCATACCTGCCTTCGTGGCGAACGTCTCCGCCGCGCGCAGCTTGTAGTCGGAAAGCTCTTGCCGCGTCAGGCTGGCAAGAGCGGTTGCAGCGTCCGCTTTCGCCGCGTTGCGCGTTTCAGCTTTCGCGATCTGGCTTTCGACGTACTTCCAAAGCCCGAACAAAAAGCCCATCAGCATCACGATAAAGCCGACAACGGCCATGATTTCAGCGCCGGTCATCCGATAATCCCCCTTGCTGCCACACCCAGCCAAAGGCAGGCCAGCCACATTCGCGCCCTCACGGCCGCACCCCGCACAGCTTTTCCAGTTTGGTGTTTTCCGCGAGGATCTGACGCTTCGTACCGTCGGTCAGGCTGTCCTCGACGCTCGGTCGGACAGGCCGCGCCACATCGCAGTAGCTAGCGGCTGTCACGCATCCACCGAGACAGAGCAGCGTCAACATCAGCGCCGCCAAGCTTGCTGGTTTCATCTTCGATCTTCCTTGCTTTGTTGGCGACCTTCAGCCGGTCGGCAGTCGCGCTCGTTGCGTTGTCCGCCCTGCCTTTGAGGTAAGCACCCGTCAGAATCGCAAGGGCCGCAGCGATAGCCACGGCCCAGCCTGTGATCCTGGAGCGCAGGGATAAGAGCCAGGTCATGTCGGCACTCCTGTCAACATAATGGAAGCACTGCCGTCGCGTTCGCGGCGGATCAGATAACCGTCCCGTGTCTCGGTGATTCCCTGAGCGAAGGTCAGCTTGGCGTCGCGCCATTCCTGCGTCTTGCCGACGTATTGAACGACAGCAGTTTCAGCGTCGGCGTCATACTCGATCACCACGCGAATCACGCCGCCACCCTCTTCAGCTCAAGCCTGCCGCTCTTCCAGAGCCAGAAGCCCGCGCCTGCTGCGACCAGCAGAAGCGCGACAGTTGCGAACGCCCATGGGTTAGCCACGGCGCCAATAAGGCTAGTCGCCATCGTGCCCGCACCACCGGTCAGAATCAGCTTCACAGCAGGGCTTTCGAACAGCGGCACATCGTCAGGCTTGGCGTCTTCGGCGGCGGCAGGCTTCATTTCTCGGGCCGCCACGAGGCTATCGAGGAAGTTGCGGTAATAGCCCGCAATAAGGCTAGCCTTGTCTGTGCCGTTGACGATAGCGCGGGCGCCCACTGGGTTAGCGTTACCGTTGCTGAAGTAGTCAGCCAACCGCTTGCCCGTGAACTTCCCATTGATCATCCCGTCAAAAAGGATTCGGATAGCTGTCGCCATCTCCAGCGCCTTGTCTGGCGCGTCGCCCAGGCCGTACTTCTTGTAATTGTCTTTGCCAGTGATCTGCGCCAAGGCGCGACCGCGGTATAACCAGCCATCGTTGGCGCCGGTATTGCCCATGCGCCCGCCATAGACCTTGTTGGCCAAAGCCTGCGGATTGCGCACATAAGGCTGGGCGCTCTGCACAGTGGAGAAGCGCGACGGCCAGACCTGCCGGATGCGTGCTGCACTGGTATAATTGAGGTTTTCTTCGATCGGCTGCATCTTGCCGCCGGTCTCGTGGAATGCCGTCGCGAGCACATAAGCGGTCTGCTCGTCAGGCAGGCCTCGGCGCTCAGCTTCAGCCAGAATTGCCGACGTGCCGTCTACCTGCGCTTGGCTCAAACGCCCGCCAAAAGGCGCGCGCCTCGCATACGCGAAGAACGTTGTTTGGTTCATGGGGATGTCCTTGGTAAGTAAGAATGAAGATGAATGCAGACCCTAGGACCCGCGAAAAATAGTCTTTCTTCTGCGCTTAGAAGTATGCTTATGTGGGGTGCGCGAATTCTGCGCTTTATTGGGGGAAATCATGAAACAGGTAATTTTGGGCGTATTGCTCGCAGCAGCAGTTTCTTCTGGGGCATTTGCTGGCAGCTGTGATCATTCATGGCAGACTGCGAGCGATGGCTCTTCGTGCGGCGGGCGGGCTGCCGATCAAAAGCCAGGCGGCAAGTGAGAAGAACCGACCCCGGCTAGTCCGGGGTTTTCTTTTCCTGTCGACGCTCGAGGAAGATAACAGGATAGTTCTCATTGTTAGGAAAATTGAGAGAGAACCCGGTGTTCAGCGGGGATCGGGCCGTTGTACACAATCGCCGGTAATTGGCGGGCGATATGAACCACTGAATGTTGGATAGACAATGTACAAAACTGCAGCTTTCGCAGCACTGATAACAGTATTGGCTTCCGCTCTTCCTGCGCATGCGCAGAGTATAGAAATCGGCCCGAACGGCATCCGCCTAGTAGAACCTGAAAGTGATCGCCCGCGATATCGCGAAGATATCAGCGAACGTCGTGCGGCACGCATCGCTCAGAGAGAGGGTATGGATGAAATTGACAGCGTCTCACGTAAACGCAATGTCTATATCGTCCGTGGAGTGGACCGTTATGATGATGAAATGCGGGTAGTCATCGACCGGTATTCCGGCGAGGTACTGCAGGTTCGCTGACAAATAGCCCTGGCTTGTTCCGGGGTTTTTCTTGAGGATTTTGTCATCGGTGGGTTGCCCGGTGAGCGAGCAAGGGCCATTACCGCCTGATCTTCTCCAAGACAAAGGTAATTCACCAAATGCTCGTAAGATGGTCCGGTTTCGGAATGGTTTCCGTTTTTGTGTTGATCGCAGGTATGCTGGGAGCGACTTTCCTGCTGAGACCGTATTTTATGCAGACCATGGCACTTCATCCAGCGGCATATGTCGCAAACGGTATCGGTCTCATTGCTGGCGCATTAGCAAACCTTTTGGCGGTTGCGGCTTTCAAGAAGATTTCAGCGGACACGTATCACAGCTTCATGGGTATCAGCATGATTGGATGGACAGTCATCGGTGCGGTCGGCGGCGTTGCTCTCGCTATGTACGGATGGACGCTGTAAACACTACAGCCGCCAGTTGTTTATACTTTAAATTGTGAGATAATTGGGGTTAGCGCGCTGAGGTTACCCTCCCTTGCAGCGCTACCTCGGATGTGACGTTCCGCGCACCGAGGTTTTTTTTGAGCAGGAATTAAAATCTTAACAATCGTGCCTTTAATGTGGGACGGGGCGCTTATCGTTGCTTTCAGCTAGATTTCCCAAGGCGCCTGCCCCCGGTTAATGAAACCTTGCCGGGGCTTTTCCTTTCAGCATAGCCGAAAGGCGGGTATCGCCTAGATACAAGTTCATGGTGTTTTCCTGAGATTAGAAACGGCGGAGTGCCAGAATGTGACAGGCCGTGACATTGTAATTTCCTGAGGCTGCGATATTGTTTTATCGCGCACCAATCGGAGTTCCCGCTTTCAGAACGGTGCGCAGAACCCCGGTATGGACCTCCATCCGGGGTTTCTTTTTCCCTTTCGGTAAAGAAAAAGCCGTCTCACTGGACGGCTCTGCAAATTCTTGAATGATCCTAGATTATATTTTTCAAGCGCAACAATCCGAACGCGGCAATCGTGCCAGCGTCTCTGATTTCACCTCTGAAAATCATGTCAACAGCCTCACCTACCTGAAAACGGCGACAGATTAATCCCTGCTCTTCAGCATCAAGGCTCTGCCGACCGGGGTGAAGATCTTGAGCCAAAAAGATGTGACACTTATGTGCCGCGAAGCCGTACGCCTCAAAAGTCTGCCCAATGAAGGTCATTCTTCCAGCAGTTAACCCAGTTTCCTCCTGCAATTCGCCGTGCGCAAGAGTAAGAGGGTCAACACCATCTTGACCTTGCCAAGCACCCTGGGGCAGTTCCCAAAACCGTTGACCGACTGGATAACGAAACTGTTCAACTAAATAGACGTTGTTATCATCGTCCAACGCGAAAACCATCGCTGCATCATGTTTGTCGACGACCCCATAGATACTTTCGCTGCCGTCAGGGTAACGGATCGCGTCTTCGCGAACTTTCATCCAGCGATTTTCGTAAACAATTTTAGATTTCAGCGTCTTAATTTCGGTCATTTACACACTTTGAACTGGAGAGGATTTGGACAACACCCCATCGAGTAACGCAGCCTTTATCCTTTTTCCAGCTTTTCAATCGCTTCAGGTGTTAATCCAGGGTGGCTAAATTGCGGCACTCCGTCTTCAACCGGAACGGTCTTCATCGGAGGCTCAAGACCGAGTGCGGCATAGTGCATCGGGTAGCCCTTCTTCCCAATGCGGTTGCTGTCGATAACTTTTTCTGTGGCAGACATTATGCATCTTCCTTTTCGAACTCTGGCACGAAGCGGCCCTCGCTATCGGTGTTCTGATCAAGGTCAGATTTGACGAACGGGTCATTGCGCTCAGCAATTACGACCCACGAAACATGATCGATACAGTTGTCATCCTCGCTGATGATTTCGAAAGCCCCGCCGTTGATCGCCCCCGGTTTCAGCCGCGCAAAACCGTCCTGGTTTTGCAGACTGGTAACAAGCGCATTCGTGGTGAGCGCGGCAAAAGTACCGGGCGTTAGGTTGCTGGCGGCGTCGATATCGACGGTAGCGCGACCACTCACAAGCTGCGTAGTGCCTCGATAAATCAGGTCATAACGAGGCGCTTCAACGAAGCCATGGCGAAGGTTGCGATTGTACGGATCAAGCGGGTGGTCAATTGTGAATGTGCCGCCGCCCTTTGAAATCGTGCCGGAAATTGAAGCATTGCCGTAAACCTGAATTGACGGCGCTCCACTTCCGCCGATGCGTACTTTTTCCGTACCGCTGTCGAGGAAGCGAAGGCCGAAGTTCGACACATCGGAAACCGAAGCCTCAATCGTTGTGCCGTAGACGAACCCGGCTGAAACCAACGCTATGCGGGCCTCATTTTTTGCAATTGTGACATCGCCTGTAAAGGTATCGCCGCTCCGACTAGCCTTTGCGTTCAGCGCTGTTTGCGTTGCTGTGCTGACCGGCAAGCCAGCCTTGGCCTGCAACGTTCCGTCGCCTTGGATGTATTGCGCATTTGTGCCGGTCGCGAGTGCAAGCAAGATGCGGCCAAGCGTTCCGATATCAATCGGCACCACATCGCCGTTAGCATCTGTCACGAGGGCTTTGTTTGCAGCTAGCGCTATCTGCTTGAGCGCCCCGGCCTCATCGGTTTGCAGAATTTGGCGAGCAGCCAGTACAAGCGCGGCCAGTTCCGCAAGATTGCCGTTCGGGTCCTGAACGAAGTCCGTCAACTCATACTCACCCGTCGGCCCACCGACTGGCACCTTCCCTTCCTCGACGCCGAGTTCGGCCAAGTTCATCAACACGCCATTGCCAAGCAGTTCGATAATGGTTGCGGCTTGCGTCGAAACCCGCGTGCCGTCGCCAAGCTGTCGCGCACGATATGCGCCGTCAACAATGTCCACTCCCGTCCAAGGTTCGGTAAGCGTCAGCTGGGTGTCGCTGTCGACACTGGCAATGACAGCCGTCAGGTTCTGGATTTGAAGCGTGTCACCTTCGCGAAACCGCGTTACCTCGAACAGCGTCCCGGTACCGGTTACCGTCACTGACCCATTGGCGAGCGAAATCGTTCCCGACATGTAGTCGGACAAAGTAGCCATAGATTTTTCTCCTGAGATCAGTTGGGCGTTATGCCGAAGATGTAGTACCGGACACCCTGAATACGGGCACCGTAATCAGGGCGCGTCCAGCTGCCAGCCTGACTGAAAGCATCGGACCAACCGCTGTCTGGCGAGCAGAAGAAATCGACATAGGTGTCGTTTACTTCGGCCAGCATGGAAATGTTGGAAACGTCTACCCCGCGCTCGGCTCTGTAGATCGGCGTCGTGACGCAGTTCGGGAACACGGTTGAATATTTCAGGTAAGGCACAAAACCGGCATTGTTGAAGTTAAGCCGATAGGTTCTCGCGCCCTTATATACCGCGTCCCCTGCCGACGAATTGCCAAAGCTCGATATCGGGATAAAGCCCTGTTCGATGATCTGGAATTGCGGATAGCGGCTGTCAAACAAGATATCGTTCGGACGGCTTGCCGGGTCACTTGTGCCCGGCTTTTTGATTTGCACATAGTCACGCAATCCATCATTGCCACGGAAGATGACCTGATTGCCGCCCGTCGATTTCGGCTGGTCATCCACGTTGAAGACGACGTACCGCAGGTCAACCGCGTCTTTCTCAGAATTGTAGAACGTGATGCTGTTGCCTGACACGGCATAGGACAGCTGCCAAGTTCCCGCCGCCGTTGTATCGGTCAGCAGCCCAGGTACGCGCCACGTTTGCCCGGAGACACGAAACATCACGTCAACAACCGCCCTTTGCGAGAGAATGACGCCAGCCGGTGCTGCAATCGTTCTCGATCCATTGGCCGGGATACTATTTTCAGTTCCGTTCATGACGCAGAGAGCCGGTGAACGATTGTTGGAGCTTATGATCGTGCCGAACTCATTGGTCGTGTTCACATCATAGCCTGGTCTGGACAGCACAAACCGGCTGGAACTCGCCTCCAGCGACAAGAGGTTCGGAGCAGATGTATAAGTCCGCATGGCCGATGCGTCGGCGGGCAAGTCCCATACACTTGGATAAATGGCGTTGGGATTTCTATTGTCGTTATAGATTAACTGCTGTTTCCAAACAAACCACTCGCCCATCCCAACGAAACCGGATTGTGAACTGCTGATAATCCCATTGTAGACCGTCGGGAAAGTCGTTTGTCCGCTAGTGGTCCCAACCAATCTTCCCATGACAGTATAAAACTGTCTTGCTGTGACAACGTTGTGGTTTGTCGATCCGACCAGTGCGTAGTAGCTTTGAAAAGCACCGCATTCAACTCGATTGGTCAGAAGATCAACCTGTCTGAATTCAGACATCGGAACATACCCCATATTTGGGTACGCATTTGTTATTCGATAGAACGTATTGACGTTAAAAAACGCGTCACCCGTACTGCCAATATTGCTACCTGAGATAACGACATTGCCCCGATCATTGGTGATGTTGAAGCTCGCCGGGAGGGTGGATAGCTCTGCCGAACGATAGAAAAACGGGTTCGTCGGAAAGACATAGGACAGGTTCTGTGTCTCCGAATTGAAGAAGAACCTGTCAAATGCCGTGTTTGCCAGCGTCAGTGGATCATCCGTGTCATATTTCAGGCACTTCAGAACCGGGCCGACACCCGGTTTGTAGCCAATGAATGTCTGGGTCATGTGAATATCCGCAGATCGGCAAAGTTGTCATAACCGCGCATGATCATCTTGCCGTTGTTGGACTGAAGCACGTCGAAATACAGCGTTCCGAGACGGGCATTCTGAATGTAGACCTGCCCATTCTGCACAACGAACGGATAAGTGAAGGTGCCGTTATTGTTCGGATCGGCAATCGCAAACTGGTTGGACACAACAATGAACTGACTTCCCGTCGGCGTGACATTGATGAACCAGCCTGCCTGTTTCCAAGTGTCGCCAGTGTTGATGCGGGCATAGGCAGATATTCTGGCCGAAGTGCCACCGCCGCCGACTGTGGATGTCATGCGCCAGCCAGAGTTAGCCACGGTTCCGTCAACCGAGGCATTCACGTCAGTGATCGCATCTGCGACGGCTGTGTACTGCCCTTCGACATTATCCACTCGCGTAGACAGAAGCGTCACGACACTGGCATCCGCCTTATCGTCAAGTTCGGCGTTCAACTGGGTCAGTTGCTGGACAATGGCGCTGTTTGGCCCGGTAGCCACATAGATGTCTTCGGACCACGAAGCCTTTGCCTTGCCGTAGGTGCTGGCAAGTTCGCGGCGAAGAGAACGACTATCAGCATAACCGGCCAGCATGCCGTCAGCGGTCTTGGTGGCGTTTTCCTGAGCTTGACGGATAATCTCGCGTCGGTCGCCTGTCATCCAGTTGATGAGGCCTTTCACGTCACCGTCGAGGCGCTCGTAATCGACTGGGCTATCATCGCCTGCCGCCTTAAGTGTCGTGAATGGCGTTTCTGTCGACCAAGCGACCGACCGGCCATTGTCGACACGCAACCGAGTCCGGACGAACCAGTCAGTCAGCGAAGTCAGGCCTTCAACTATTGGGACGTTGATTACGTCCCAAGTCACGAACTTGGTAAACACCTGCGACGGGTCGTTCGCTGGCCAATATTCGATATCGACGCCGACGACCGAGATATCATCAATCGGATCCCAGATTAGCCGCACAGCGGGCAGTTCGCCTTGTCCATCTGCAACGACAACAATTGGAATGGCGAAGAAATTTTGCACCTCGGCCAGATATTGCGGTGGTGGGATTACGATGATGTTCGGCGGGTTTGTTTCGTAGGCTGTCGGATCAAAAACGCCATTACTGATCTGCTGCAACGAGAGGGATATGTCGCGGGCACCATCAGTATTGATCCCGCCAAGCTGCCGCGTCAGAACCTGAAACGTGCGGTCGCCATACTTGGCGCTATTCCAGCGAACCCACCGGCCTTCTTTGATCGTGTCGAGGAATTTCGGATGAACGACGATTTCCGCTGATGCCTGATAACGAGCGCCGCGAATGGCAATGTCTGCCAGCCTGTCCACCTGCCGCACGTCAGTGACGGCTGCATATGGAATGGCGCTGGCAAGCGTTTCGCGATCTTCAGCCAATGCACCGGCATCGATACGGGTTGCGGCGTCCTTCGTTTCATAGAAGTCATCCGGCGAAACGTAAGAGGCCGCGACCGTGTTGATTAGCTCGGTGCGCTTGCGTTTCGCGCTGAAGCGAAGCGGTGCACCACGCTTGATGTCTGCGTCGGTGATGGTTGCAACGTTGGCCTGCGGAGCGCCCGCAATCGGGAATTCGCCGTCAACACGCTCCACCCACGAACCGCACATGGCTTCGAGTATCGGCGTCAGGTTGGCGTCGTGGTTGGCGCCGGGGCCATCCTTGGCAATCGCATGCCCGATCCATCGTACTTATTGATATCAACCCAGACAGGCTCGCCGTCGATAATCATCGCGCAGACATTTTGAGGCTTCGGAGCAATCGTGTCCGCAACCGTTTCGAGTCTGTCGATATTGCGCTTGAGTTTGATAGCGTCATCGACCTTGGTTGATGTGCGGCGATCGTGCTCGCGAACGTGGACGGGTTTCCCAACCTTGCCGCGCCGGTATTCCATGAAAACGTCGATCAGGGCTTTACGGACGGCTGCGGCTGCAACCGTCTTGGCGAACATGCAGATGAGAAGCGCTTGACCCTCGTTCAAGTAATATTCTGAAAATGGCTGGCCTCGGTAAGCGCCACGCCGTGTGGCGCTAGAACCGTAAGTCTCTAATTCTGCGAGATTTCTTTCAATTATTTGACGAATTGCGCGTGGGCGGGAAAAGCCCAATCCTTCACCTAGCCGCAGGTCCTTGATGCGAGGTTCATCGTCAATTTCTGTGTTTAGGTCTGCAATTGTAAACGTTCTTCTGGTATCAACCACATTAGCTCTGGTCATGGTCCAATCCTTATCTGGAGCTAGGCTGGTTTTCGCGTTGCACCGCGATGCCAGCCGCTTGTGCGATTTGCACAAGTGAACCAAATGCTACAAGAGAAACAACGTTTGTCAAGTCAACTTGTGCAAACGCTACAACTGTGTCATCTTGTACCCATGACTGACGAACCAAAAGATGTACGCCTACCGTTTATGGTGACGGCGTCAGAAGCCAAAGTTATCGATGAGTGGCGATATCGGAATCATATCCCGTCGCGCGCTGAGGCTATGCGCCTCTTGATTAATCGCGGGATAAAATGGGATGAGGCGCAAGATCTTTTCCGTAGTCTTACATCCATATTGGTTGAAATCTTAAAGGGCGGCAAACTTTCTGAAGCGCAGGTTGCAGATTTTTCCTCAGCCGTTAACCGCAACGCATCCACAGTCAAATCAATTAGCGAGTTCGAATATAAAAACTTTGAATCGATCCGTAAGGAGGTCGACGCTATCGTGGGCAGTATGCCGAAGAACGATTAGTCATATTGGCGGAGAATTTTTACGCGGCGTTCCTATAAGCAATAGCGACCAATTAGCTTTTTCAAACGCCATCATTAAGCTTTTCCAGACGAAAGACGACGCAAACGAAGAGTTGCTCGAGAGCCTTGAATCTTTACGGGATAATTTGGCATCGCAAAACGATTCAGGAGTGGTTTAAACCACTCGCCGCACCATGCAGCAAGTAAGCAGCCCCGCCGAAGCGGGGCTTTTTTGTTGAGTCACGTATCCTTATTGCGCGTGATTCGCGTCTTTTATGCGGAAATCAGTCCGGATGCGTGTCAGTATAGTAGTTACGTAAATTATTGTTTTTTTTATATATTTTTTCGAAACATGTTGATACGAAACTATTTTGATGTGCTGAGGCTTGCTCTTTTCTCGCGATACTTGCGATAAAATCCATATGGCAACAGTCATACACAGGAGAGTTGCATAATGGCACGGGACAAAGTGCGGCGTGTATGGCTGGGGGATCCCCCTCATCAAGGGATAATCCAACCCTGCCTGTATAGAAAGGAGGTTCACAATCCTTGAAGTAGCTATACTGGTTCTGGCCTTGCCGACAGCCATGTGGGCAGCCATCCAGATCTACGACCGCTTTAAGCGTTAGTAGTTGAAATACCCACCAGATACCCGTCGTATCTGGTGGTCAAATACGGAGAAAGCCCGCTAGGTCATCACCCCTGCGAGCTTTCCGTATTCACTGATTAGGAGGTTCAGCTAGACCCTTGAAGTGACCTTTATATACGGCTTGGCCGCTAGATAGTCAATATAAACAGGACTACACAAGCCTGTCTATTACCAGTGGTGCACTGCTTGGAAAGACATATCATTTGCCGTGATATCATCATCACCCATACTTCGCCAGCAGTGCGTCCAGGTCGTCCTGCGACGGACCAGATGATGCCTTTTTGATGCCCTTCGCTTCGCAATATCCATCAATGGCGATCACGAGCTCAGTAAGAGTTGAACGCCAGAATGTTTCTGGCGTCCAACGTAATGCGCCATACGCTGCGGCTTGCCACTGCCGCCAAGGGAAAGGTTCTACTTTGCCGTCTTGGCGGCTTCGGCGTTTCCCTCATCATCCTCGAAATGATGAGCGAGCGCCTTGGAAAAAGCTTCGGCGATTGCTGGGAAATGCTTGAGCTTGAGCTTTTCCAGCGCCTGTTCAGCATCTCCTTTGACGGTCAACGCGCCGATAGCGACACGCGTCGCTGCGACCTCTGTACCTGACAGGCGCACAAACAAATCCTGCAATGACTTGCATTCCAGTCGAGTGGAGACCACAGACAAGCCGCCCATCGTAGCCGCGATTACCAGATCGATGTCCGCAATCTTTAGCTCGACTTCACCCCGCGCGCCGTTCACTTCAGGCTTCATGGAGTGACCTCAGCCTCAAACGTGAGCGGGCCTGCCGCTTCGAATGTAGCGCTGAAGTCCATATTGCCTTCCTGCTCGCCGGAGAATTCAAAGTCCGTCACGAACCACGGGCCTTCATACGAACCAAGGCCAGGAACAATTACGATCGCGTTGAAAATCGCGGCGTCGTTCACCTTGCCGATAAAGTACGCGGAGTTCGCGCCCGCCACGAACTTACCGGAGCCGGTAAAGGTGCGCTGCTTGATCCCGGGGACGCCAGTCTTCTGCGGCGTTGCGCCCGGGTTCTGGCAATCAGGGATAAGCGCTGCCAGCGTGATGTCTTGTAAAGCTTGCGGTAAGCAGCTGCTTCGGTGCTGCGCTGATCAAGTCTGGCCATGCTTACCTTCGCACAGCTGCTTAAGAGTCAGCTGCTCCTAAATTGGTTGCGCGCATCGGGATCGAACCGATCATATCCGGCTTATGAGACCGGCGAGCAAACCAGCGCTTTCGCCCGCTGAAATAGAATGGAACAATTGAATGCACATTCCCGTTCTCTCCTCGTAATCGAAAAGGAGAATGAAATGGCACAGACCACCGAGGGCATGCTTTCCGAACAGATCGACGCACTGCGCAAGGAAATCAGCAGCCTATCGTCCCGACTGTCAGATCATCTCGGAAATCTATCCGGCGCAACCGACGACGCCCTCGCGTCCACGAAAGACGCTGTGAATGTGCTGGCCGAAGGCGCACGTGAACATGGTCAACGTGCTGTGCAATACGCACGCGAAAATCCCGGCACAGCATCGGCATGGGCATCCGTCGGACTCGTGGCCTTGGTTGCATGCATGCTAATGAAGGGCCGCGGCAGTCGATACCGATAAAACCATCGGCGGGGAGCCTACCGCAATAGGCTCAACCCGCCGAACCAGCCGCCGGAGGAGAAACGGCGCTGGAATAGTTACCCGGTCGTGGACCGGGGGGCATAGAACGCCCAATAAAAAGGCCCGCACACGGCGGGCCAATCTTCTAGTCTCTTCTCACCCATAGGTGACTTGAGTGCGCGTTACTTAAAATGATACTGATTTGTTGTTATTTATCGGATAGTTATCGTTATCCGCCTTGGGTTTTTGATGCGAAAAAAATCCATCAAGAACCGTAAGGCCACGATAAACGAGCCCTTTCCCGGCCAATGATGCTGCTGTTCCCTTAAACCCCTCAGCTTCGCCGACAGCTTGTAAAGTTTGCCCACCGAGAACGGCGTCTTCAACCGGGTCCAGCAAAGCGCCCAGGGCCGACCTGATGCGTGCCAGTACGGGCTTCTTGTCGATATAGTCAGCGAGTGTGTCCTCGTTTAGTTTAACGTGCAGGCTCTCGGTTCGACCTGACACCTGCTCCCCTCGATCATTGATAACTGACGCTCGAACCCGAACCGCAGGAATGTCGTAAGCGGATTTAGACCGCCGCACCTTCGACGAGTGAACCAGTTCCCCATCTTCAAAGCTTGAATAAAACACCGTAGCCGAGCCATCGGCCCCGCCATAGCTCTGGCCCTTCAGAGGCTCGGATTCGCACAACGCCACCAACTGACGATACTGCAATACCGCTGCAATCAGATCTGGGCGCTTATCCCTGCGCAGGACCGCAAGGAGCGGGAAATCCTCATCACGCGATTGAACGCAGTTCGGATCACCAATGGATTGGCGTTTTTCGATTTTCTTTCGCAGTCGTGTGAGAGCCCGCCTTTCTATGGTTCTCTTATTTCCAGCGAAATCTCGGCCAGATGCTCGATCTTCGGGAGTGCGGATAATCTTCGGCTTTTCATCTTCCTTTGTCGGCTCCACTGCACGAAGGGTGTACTTGCCGTTTTCATCGCGTTCAAACCTGGTGTCGGTTCGATATTCGTGATCACCCTTCATCCGTGGGTGATACTCGCTCACCGGCACCTGCAAATTATCGTTAGAAGCGTCGTATTGTCGGTAATACCCGTCAACAAATCCGATCCTACGCGCACTTGTCTCGTTGACGAACTGATGTGCGTCAATTTCCAGCATCAGATCATCAACGGCTTTCAGTTTGCCATCCGAAATATCCCGATACTCAAAAGAACGCTGATACGTTCGAACGGGCGAGCCAACTTCATTCAGGTAAATATCACCAGCTTTTTGAATTCGCATATCTCATCCTCGTGTTTTGGTTTGGTTGGTTGCGGTTGCGTGCCATGTGAGCTCCTCGTGTTGATTGCGGTATGCCGTTGGTAGCGGCAATCCCAGCATTCACCGCATTCGCAGGTCATGCGGCACCTCTTTTCGGTGCGCGGTGGTAAGTGACTGGCGCGCTGGAAACGTAACGGCCGTCAATAAGACGTGCCGACGCACGTGCTTCTGCTTTTTGCGCAGCTGTCCGGTAAGGCTTGCGGTTTGTCATGTCCCGCTCGCCAGTTCGCGTGTATTTTGTTTTCAAGATTGCCTCCTCATAGGGAGGTTAGTCGTCGGCCCCGTCATCCTCGCGGTCGGCCTGCCTCAAAAGGCTAGTGGACTGTGCCTGTAAACGGCCCGTCCAAAATGGTTATGCGGGGCAGAGAGACATAAATGTCCATGCATCCTCCCGAATAACCGCCATTAAAAGTTGTGCGGCGCACAACGGTCTTCTCAGTCGGGCTTGGCGGCGGTAGCGTGGGCGTTCTTTCCGAAAGCAGCGACCAAGCATGGCCTCTGGTAATACCCATCAATTCCGCGATCTTCCCAAATGACGCGCCCTTCTTACGGTGCGCGGCGGCAGTCGCCTGCAGTTCGTGTCTTGATGAATGCTGCATGTCTCCTCGTGTCGGTTGGTGACGGTTGACAAGTGCCGCGTCTAACGGCATCTGTCTGGTCGGCCCGGGTGGTACTGGGCAAGGAAATCGCGGTGTAGAAGCGGCTTCGGCCCTCCTCGTGTTAACCGCGACGTACGGGCAGGCTGGGGTAACGGGTGGTGCCGACCCATAACAGCCTGCTTTTTAGATGGCCGTCTTATACTGCGACCAGATAATCGCGGCGAATTCCTGCCGATCGGCTTCGTCCAGCGCGGCCCATGCATCCCAGAACGCTTGACGCTTTCTGGCTTTGTTTGATGTCACTGCTTTTGCGGTGCCCTCGGCAATAATCTCTAGTGCCTTATCGGCGGTTATTGGCTTGAGCTCCGGCGCTGGGCGTGCGCTAACCTTTTCGCCACGCTCTGCTCGGTTGATAAGGTTTTCGCGTTGCTCGGTGGGCAGTTTTGCTAGGGCGTCCATTTCGACGCCTTTATCAAGGCTGGTGCCAACAATGCGGTTGATGTCGGAGCCGAGATCGCGGGCACGGGCGATTTTGACATTGATCTGCGTCTTGCTGTCGCCAGTTAACTCAGACAATTCTGACGCGAACTCTTTTGGACGGTGCCCACGTCCATCTTCCCTTTACTTTCAATCGAACGGTTTCCGTCCGATTGAAGTTTTTTCCATATCTCCTGTCTACGACCGATATGTGCCGCCTCCTCGGCAGGCGACAGTTCTGCGCGTGCAAGATTTTCGTCGATCTCCATAAGCTCGGCGCGAAGATCGTCGACCTCGTAAACTTCACATTCAATCACTTCGCGTCCGAGTAACTGCATGGCCAGCAAACGGTGCCGACCATATATGAGGACGGGGACAGGCGATCCTTTGCCTGACGCTTATCGCCGATATCTACTGTGCGCATTGAGCGCTTTGTTACGCCATAAGAAACGACAGTTTCGATCGTCTTCCCGGTCAGGAGGACCCCGAATGAACGATGTTGACCGTCATTCATCGATCCATCCTTGCATACGATGATCGATTCTCCATTAACCTCAAACCGGCCATCAGCGATGTCGCGCATGATCTTGGCGAGGTTGGCGGACCGCACTCGGCGGTTACCTTCATTGTTCAGCAGAAGGATCTGAGCCCGCTCAGGCGTGATGATATGTACATTGGCGTGGGGATCGCCATCTATAATCATTCGGCGATGCCAAGCTTTTGCCTTGTCGAATTCTTGCGTGTTGCCGAATACAAAAAAACCGTCATCATTATCAGCATTGATCAGGCGCGCGGCAATACGAGCAGCGTTTTCAAACTGCCGCTCCTGCACGAGGCGGAATACTCGTTCGTGTTCGGTTTCATTCGGCGATGCTGGCTTGACTGCTATCGCTCGAGTGGCGAGGCCAGCGGTGGCCACCTTCGGCTGGTCCTCAAGAATACGCGGCTTCGCAATGAAGGCCGGCTTATTAAACAGCGCTTCGGCACGAGCGCGCTCTGGCGTGTATCTCTTGCTGCGGGTTGTCACCGGTATTTCCCGGCCTCTAGCTTGTACAATCTGCATGTCATTCTCCTCATGGTTGTGTTTCAATTTTCGGCATGCTTATGTGTAGACGTCGGTGGGGAGCAAATAGCCACTCTGCAGCTTCGGCTGTTCTCATGTAGGCGAAGCGGCGCATCACTGCGTTCGCTGAGAGGCGGCTTTAACCGTCAGAGCGTGGAGGTATTGGCTTATGCTGAAACCTAAGTTGATCGCAGTTCGTGCTTACGTGCGTCTGCGATTTGGCCGACTTGAGCATGTGTGTGCTCATTGGCGGTCATGGCCGGGACAACTGGCCTTCGATTTCTAGGCTGGCGTTACAAACCGGCTAGTCCCCACCGACGCCTGCTAATAAGCATGCGTCGCACGCCACTAGCCATCTCAGGCTAGCAGCGTCCCTATTGTCCTACGGTGGGCGGTTGTCATTGTCTGCTGGTCTGGTGTCCATCGTCATTCTCCTCGTGTTTTCTGGTCGGTCAATCTTAGGTTGGTACTATCTGTCCGGTCGCGGAAGCTCCGGCTTCTCTTTGTGCAACTCATTCTCCTTTTCTGTGCTCCGGTCTTCTTTGGGCCGGTTGATGAGAAAGGTTATATACGCGATTCGTATTTTCGTCAACTTATTACATACGTTTTTCGTATTTTCCGCTGTGACTACAAAAAAGGGCCGCTATAGCGACCCTTTACTACTATCCGATTAGCGTATTAAAACTGGCGCCAGAATTCCCGCGAAATGCGTATCACCAGCTTGCGAGCCCAAACGATCCGGACATCTTCTATGTCTGGTGCATTCGTACTAGATAACGTGAATAGCCCAGGCTCCGATCCGCGGCGGATCGTTTTGATTAGCATCCTGTCGTCCTCAAGGCGAACCATGCACGTCTGGCCAAGCGCATCGTCCGCAGTCAACTCCTTCCCCGAATAGGCAACTAGGTCGCCATCCTCGAATATCGGATACATGCTGTCGCCACGTACGATAGCGCCGACCGTACCCTGCGGCAGCGCTGCCGCTACAGAAACCTCATATAACGGATCACCATCATCAATTGGATATACAGCCGCACCTGCCCCGACATAGCCTAGCACTGGAATCACAGATTTGCGATCCGGCATAGGCAACCCACTCAATCGGCTCATGACGACCATTTCATGAGCTTTAAGCTGACGCTTGCCTTTGAGTATTTCGCTAATGGTAGGCTGACGACCGAGACCGAGCTCTTTCGCTACTTGCTCTTGGGTGAGCCCGCTGGCTTCTAAGGCCTCCGCAAACCACTTAATTACTTCGCTATCCATAAAAGCGTTATCGCATAATCGTATATTTATGTCATATACGCTTTTCGTATTTCCGGCTTGACCTTTTAATACGTTTATCGTATATACCTCCCCAGCAGCACGAAGACAGCCTCACCAGCTTGATCTGCTGACCCACCGACCAAAACACGAGGAGAAACCCAAATGTCAGCAACAGCACCGAGAAGAAGAAGCTCAAAACCTCGCCTGAACGAAATCATCGGCGGCGGATTCTTTGTATTCCGCCGCGGCAAGAAGACTGGCCGCGTTGGCGTCTTCACCACCATGCCATACGAACACGGCTCGTTTGAGCAGGCCTTGGCAGAAGCGACACGTCTCGCTGCCCTGTGCCCCGGCGAGACGTTCGAAGTTTTCCAGACGAGCGGCGCCGTAGCCTGCTGCACGCCGGTAGATCTGGCGGAGGCTGCGTAAAATGGAACGGAACCCAGCCACGGAACTCGAAGCCGCGCCCCTCCCGCGCGGACAGAAGAATATCGTCGATGCGCTGACAGCTATTTATCCGCGTCGCATCTACATCGACGATCTAGTCGACAACGTCTACGCCTTTGACCCAAACGGCGGTCCTGATGGCGCGCAAAACGTTGTGCGAGTGCAAATCAGTCGCCTGCGCAAGATGCTGCCACCCCACGGATGGACAATTCCAAAACAAAGCTGCGGACGCGGCAATCAGGGCTTTTACTACCTTGAGCCTATCGCTAACGACAACGTTCCAGCAGCGGATCGGGCGGCACCAGACCGGAGGGCTGCAGCATGAATCGCGCTTTGCTTGAGCTGCTCGCCGACGACGAGTTCGAAACGGAAACCGACGCGCCGAAGGCCTACAATGCCGAGCCTATGCGCCGCCCTGACTACAAGGCCCGCAAGCATGGCCGACCACAGCCGTGGCTGCGCTATGCGGCACGCGAAGCGGTCGAGATGACCGTTGTTGTAGCCTTTTGCGTTGCCGCGTGCGGCGTTGGGTTGGGGCTTGTAGCATGAGGCGCGAAAGATAGCGACGGGGCGCTTAGGCCCCCGAACCTCAAAGAATGACAGCCTTGCGCGTTTTTGCGCCACGGTTTTTTGCACCCACCAAAACACGAGGAGACCCTATGTCCAGATGCATCACACACGCCGCTATGGCACCCATCCTGACCGCCGCCGAATTCCAGCAGCAAGGCACGAACGCCGCGCAAGTCCTATCGATTTCAAAAGCCGTCCGAGCGCTCGGTTATCATTCCGAGGCTGAGAGGCTGCGCGACACCGCTTTCGAACTGGCGCGCATTACCTGCGTTCGGTTCCGCTATGGCGCTCCCCGCCAGCGTCGCAGCCCGGCCAACGACAACCGCCGCCGGGCGCGGAGGCAGTAAGAGCTCGAAGCACCTAAGCTGCGATATCTCTATCAAGGTTCATTAGGTATTCAACGAGCTCTTCCGCATCTCTCTTCCGGAGAGAACAGCACAATTGGCCATGAAGGGAGACAGGTTGGTTCGTTACTGTTTCTTGTACTGACCAAAGACCATCTGGTTGTTGAGAAATGTAATAAAAATGAGTTGTCATTTCCAACCCTCGCCACCGTGCATTTGACATCTTATTTCTCCAGCTATTCGATTATTAGGACAAGTAACCCATCAACCAGAGCACCAGAATTACAGGGAGGGGTAATCCAATGAGCCAAAGCAATCCGCCCTTCAGCATGTGCAAAATTCTCCATCATTTCATTCCGCGCTCTAACGCTGGAGGACCCTCGATGGTTCCGCTAAAGCTCATGAATTGGGAAGATTTAATCAGCCATTTCGTAGGAGTAGCTATGGCTCTCCCCGACCGCTTATCGCATACCGAAGCAGGCCGCGCCGCACTGCGGGAAAGGGAGTGAGGATGTCAGCGCGAGACTACAAGCGAGTATTTATCGTCATCGCGGCGCTCGTAGCCATATTCCTCGCCTACCAGCAGATTCCGCAAATTTACATCGGAGAGCGCGCCCAAGGCAGCTACGAGGGCGGAAGCGCGTCCAACGAGGACGTTTCGAAAGCCATACGGGAAGCGCAAGAGGCGGCAGAAAAAGCAGGGCATGTCGCATCGCAGGAAGGTGAGTAAGGATGACGGCTTACACCTTTGCTGACACCGAACGATGGTTGGACGCCATAGCCGGTGTAATTGCCTGCTTCCCAGAAACGGAACACAATCTATTGCCACTTTAAGAGCGTGTGGAAGGCATGCAGCGCAATCTCACTGCGAACGATAATATTCGCGACCGCATCAAATCACGGCTGCGTCGAACGGCAGCGTGAATTTTTCCATCTGTTCTTTCCGCCATTCCAAGGAACCGCCCGTGCCATATCGCGGGCGATCAACTGTATGGCCCATCAACATCCGGCGCAACTCATCGTCTAAGCCAGCCTCTTTCATGCGATCCTCGAATGAGTGGCGAAGCGAATAGACGGTATAGCCAGCACCCTTCGGAAACAGCTCGTTGTCCTTGAAATATTTATTCAGCGTCGCTGATAGTGTGTCTTCCTTGTTTTTGTAACGAGGGAAGCCATTCCTATGCTTCTTAAAAACCTCATGCGCTATACCGACTAAAGGCAGCTTGCGAACAGACGAAGCAGTTTTAATCTCGCGCGGATCTGCAGCGTCTTTTCGGGGCGCAATCAGGATATGCGGAACCTTGTCGGCCAGGAATATGTGCTCGGCCGTAATGTTGCAAAGTTCGCTTGGTCGACAGCCCGTCTCGATCATGGCCAGGACTATACCACGAGCCTCTTCGTTTAAGCTGACGAGGGGCCCATAGGTCAGGAACTTCCCTTTGATGATATCCGTCGGGATCGGTGGGCGTGACTTTTCGACCTTCTCTGCAAAGCTCAAATCGCGGAAAGGGTTTGGCCGATCCCTATCGCCCATGTGCTTGAAATACTCAGCAAAGAGAACGCGCATCCCGCCCATCATGCGGTTGCCCATGCTGGCCGATATCGGCTGCTTCCCTTTGGCTGGCTTCGTTATCATTTGCAGCCAAACCTTATAGAATTTCTGGGCGTCCTCGCGCGTTATGTCCGCGATAGCCTTATCTGAAACAATCTTCACAAAATGATCGATCGCCCGCTGCTTATGCGCACGCCAACGCTTTTTCTGAATTTCGCTCTTACCCGTCAATTCGTCGGGAGTTATCTCATCAAAATAGATTTTCAGGGCTTGCGTCACGGACACCGACGGGGTGCTTGCCGCGCCCACCATCGCCGCATCTTCAACCGGATTGCCAGTTACGTGGTTTAGTCGGGCCGCTAGCGCGTCATCCGTAAACGAAAGCAGCCTGTCGGCTGGCACATATGAAATTCCGATGGCTTCTGCGCGCTTAATGGCGGCATCATAAAGTGCCCTTGCCTTATCGCCATCAGCCCCAGCCTTCAGCATCGCCCATAACGCGTCGTCAGCAGATTCGTATTCGTTGCGCTTCGTCATAGCCCGAGCGAGATCGTTTGTTTTCAGGCTTATGCGGATGATGGGAGCGCGACTATCCTTGTCTGCAACAGACGTGGGAACGCGGCGAACATACTGATAAACGCCGTCGCGGTTTTTCAGATATCGGTGTGGATCAGTTTTGATACGATAGCCAGCCATATAGGCATGATAACATAGTGTGACACACATTGTAGCGCATTTTGTAGCACAGTTTGTATCACAAAACGGTACGTTTAAGATCGAACCAACAATAAAAAATCCGCCTAAGCGGTTGATATTGTTACACAATTTTTGTTGAATGGCTGAAAGTAATGGTACGGTCGGTTGGAGTTGAACCAACGACCTCAGGAGCCACAATCCTGCGCTCTAACCAACTGAGCTACGACCGCGTACCTTTGCCGGGATAAGCGCCTCAGCGCCGCCGACAGGGGGTCACATACGGAGAATCGATCCATATTGCAAGCGATTATAGCGCTCTTTTTTTCAGAAATTCCCAATTGTCGGATTCAATGTCCAATGCCACCGATAATCTAGACAGACTGGTAACCATCGCGGCTGGCTGGCTGTGAACAACCGGATTATTGACCGCAACCTGTAAAATTGCCTTTCCGGCATTAACTAATGAAACAGAAAATCGGGCTCATACCGTATGGAAATATGGACCCGCGGCCTCAGTGAGCTTATTAACAGGCGGTTAATGGCTACGACGGGGCGGTCGAAAGAACAGATAAGGACCGGTATGTCTGGATCATACCCATTCATCGATATTGCCGCGCTGGATACTATCCGCGAGGGCTTTGCCAAGGGCGATGCGCAGATCGTGCTGACGCGCGACCTGTCGGCTGTGCTTTGGGTGAACGGTGCCGGAGCCCGGCTGTTCGGCTTTGACCGTATCGAGGATATGATCGGCAGCGCCATTGATCTGCCCGTCTCAACACGCCGGCAGATTGCAGCCGCCAGCGACGATAACAGCGCTGAACCCCGCTCCGTGTCCGTGCGTCTTGGCGGTGGCCTGCGTTCGGAACTGACGCGTCTCTGGATATCCCATATTGTCCTGCCCGATGGCGTGGCCGGTCTTGCGATGACCACCAGCGGCACATCGAGCGACGCGGAAGACATCATTGCCGGTCTGAGCGATGACGACACCCATGTCGCGCTGATCGATGCCGACTGCAAGGTCATTGCCGCAAGCCCGCGCTTCGCCGCGCTCGATATTTCCGCCGGAACGCTTGAAGATCTGGTCGTGGAAGTCGCCGATGCGGCTGACCGCATCGTCAAGCGCCGCATCCGCGCTGGCCGCCAGTCGGTTCCGGGCGCCATTGCCCGGCTGATCGACGCACCCGCTCTGCATCTTCTGTGCATCGTTGCTGAAGCCCCGGCGCAGGCCGTGGCGAAGCCAGCTGCCCAGCAGCCTGAAGGCGCGGAAGAAATTCTTGAAGAGATGCTCCCTGAACAGGAAACAACCCTTCGGGAAGAGCCGGTCGCCGAACCCGCAGTCGAAACGCCAAAGCCACAGGGCTTCCAGTTCGACCGGGATGCGCCGCCTGCCCGCTTCATCTGGAAAACCAGCGCCGACGCTGTGTTCAGCGAAATTTCGCCGGAGTTCGGCATAACCGTCGGCCCCAACGCGGCTGATGTCACCGGACGCCGTTTCAGCGATGTCGCCAATGTGTTCGGCTTCGATCATGATGGCAGCATTGCTTCGCTGCTCAACAAACGCGACACCTGGTCGGGCAAGCGGCTGATGTGGCCGGTCGAAGGCACCAATCTGCGCGTGCCGGTGGAACTGGCCGCTTTACCGGTCTATTCCCGTGATCGCGTGTTCATCGGTTTTCGCGGTTTTGGTCTCGTGCGGCCTGACGAAGCGGTGGAAGACCCGGAAGAAATCGGCCTCGCTCTGGCCGGAGGCATTCCGCAAAAGCGCAAACCGGAAATTCAGGATGCCATCAACGCCGATGCTCCCGATGACGACGTGCTGGCGCTGACCGAAGAAATCGCCAATGACGATCATCCCGGTGATATTCTGCCGAAGCCGCCGCTCAATATTGCGCCGACAGCCGGTCGTCGCGATTCCGACAAGGTGATCAACCTTCTGAATGCGGCTGCACAGGAAAAGGTGGCCGCCGATCAGGCGAAGCTCCTGAAAGTCAGGGAACGCGAACAGCGTCCCGAAGGCGGGCTGACCAAGACCGAGCGCAATGCGTTCCGCGAAATCGCCGATCGCCTGCGCAAACAGGGACTTTCCAGCACACAGAGCGAGGCGCCTGCCGTTGAGACGCAAGACGTGGCGGCGGAAACGACGCCGGTTCCACCGGTTGCAGATATCCCCCTTGCACAGGTCGAAGAGCCGCAGGCGGATCATGCCGCGCATGAACCGGCTGCCATCGACGAGACAGCCCTTTTGGCCAATCTGCCGGTTCCGGTCATCATTCATTCCGGCGATGAAGTGCATTACGTCAATCAGGCCCTGCTGGACCTGACCGGCTATGACGCCATTGAAGACATTCGCCATGCGGGCGGCGTGGAAGCGCTGTTCAACAGCGAGAGCGACGACAATGCGCCCCGCCAGGGCATGGTGTTGCGTCGTGCCGATGGCAGCGAGCAGCCGGTCGATGCGCATCTCAATGCGATTGCTTGGCAGGACGGTCGCGCCCTGTTGCTGAGCCTCATGCCGGTTGCAGAAACCCCAGCCGCGCCAGCACCTGTCGAGGCAACCGTGCCGCAATCCGTCACGGACGACGAAGAAAAGCAGGCGCTGGAAGCCCATGTGGATGAGTTGAAAACCATCCTCGACACGGCAACCGACGGCGTGGTGCTGATCGACCCGGAAGGGCGCATCCGGTCGATGAACCATTCGGCATCCGCACTTTTCGGCTATGACCGCGACGAGACGGAAGGCAAGTTCTTCTCTATGCTGTTCGCCATTGAAAGCCAGCGCGCCGCGATGGATTATCTGAGCGGACTTTCGGGCAATGGCGTGCTGAGCGTGCTCAATGACGGACGCGAAGTGATCGGTCGTGAAGCCAAAGGCGGCTTCATCCCGCTCTTCATGACCATTGGCAAGCTGCCGCAGAAGCGTG
Source organism: Ochrobactrum sp. SSR (assembly GCF_030067775.1). Taxonomy (NCBI): domain Bacteria; kingdom Pseudomonadati; phylum Pseudomonadota; class Alphaproteobacteria; order Hyphomicrobiales; family Brucellaceae; genus Ochrobactrum; species Ochrobactrum sp. SSR. The sequence goes on from NZ_CP125970.1 coordinate 889,394, forward strand.
GTTTCTGCGCCGTGCTGCGCGATATCACGCAGTGGAAGCGCACCGAGGAAGAACTGACCAATGCGCGCAAGGAGGCCGAACGCGCCTCCAACCAGAAGACCGATTTTCTGGCGCGCATCAGCCATGAAATCCGCACGCCGCTCAACGCCATTATCGGTTTTTCCGAACTGATGGCCGACGAGAAATTCGGCCCCATCGGCAATGACCGCTATCGCGATTACCTGCGGGATATCAACCGCTCGGGCAATCATGTGCTGGCGCTCGTCAACGACCTGCTGGATATTTCCAAGATCGAAGCCGGTGCGCTGGAAATGCAGTTTGAAGCGGTGTCGCTCAACGATGCGATTGCCGAGGCGATTGCGCTGATGCAGCCGCAGGCGAACCGCGAGCGCATCATCATCCGCTCCAGTTTCCAGTCCAATCTACCCGACATCGTCGCCGATGCGCGTTCGATCAAGCAGGTGGCGCTCAATCTCCTGTCCAATGCGGTGCGGTTTACCGCGCCCGGTGGTCAGGTGATCGTTTCGACCAGCTATGAGATGAATGGCGACGTGGCCATGCGGGTGCGCGACACCGGTATCGGCATGACCAAGTCTGAAGTCGAACAGGCATTGAAGCCGTTCCGTCAGGTGAACGCTTCGCAGCGCCGCCAAAGCGAGCAGTCGCGCGACTGGCGCAATGAGGGCACCGGCCTTGGCCTGCCGCTCACCAAGGCGATGGTCGAAGCCAACCGCGCCCAGTTCGCTATCGACTCGACGCCTGGACGCGGCACTGTTGTGGAAATCCTTTTCCCGCCAACAAGGGTTCTGGCTGACTAATCAGTCTCAGCATAACCAGACCAAAAAAAAGCGCCGGATAAAACCGGCGCTACGAGAAACTCAGAGACAAAGACACAATAGCAACTTGCAAGAGGATGCCGGAAACGGCGGCTCGATCATCACCCGTTGTGTTAATGCTTTTTCACACGATGCCAGTTAATGCGGTCTTAATTTCATCGTTCCAAATTTACGCATTGGTAGCCACTGTAAAATCAGGGTTAAATTTCCGCACACAATTGATTAACCATAGCGCGTTGTCAGCAAAATTGTGACACGCTTTTGCGTCAGGAACTGCGCGAAAACAATTTGAGCGATTCCCTTGAAGGAAGAACCGTTCTAAACCGAATCTGCGAAGGCGGCTTTGCTTTGTGATTTCGCTCGTTTAAACGATAGTAAGGGGAATTAGGGATCGGATGGTTGATGCGCTGGCCTAAATTCGCACGCCTTGTCATCGCGCTCGTCATTCTTTGTGCCGCGGCAGCAGCGACCTTGCTGGCCGTGGTGCCTTTCATCGTCTCGACCGACGCAATCCGCGTGCGTGTGGCGCAGGAAATAAGCGCCTGGACCGGCTATAGTGTCGAATTGCGCGAAGCCCCGCGCCTCAAAGTGTTCCCCATGCTGCGCGCTTCGCTGAACGGCGTCACCTTGAGCAAGATGACGGATCAGGGCCAGAAACCCTTCATGAGCGCTGCCCGCATCGATGTGGAACTGTCGCCGCTCGATGCGATCATGGGGCATATCTCCTTTTCGGAAACGCAGATCGTGCGCCCGCATGTCAATCTTGATGGGCCGGTTTCCAATTTCCCTGCCTTGCTCGATGCCATTGCCAATTCCAACGGTCGGCTTGGCACGGCCATCCGCGCCCAGCGCGCCTTGCAACAGCGCGGCACGAACAACGACACGCAGGCCACCGAACAGGCATCGCAGCCTTTTGGCCGTGTGGTGGTGCGCGATGGCACGGTTTCGTTTCCGCGTGCCGAAAACGGCGCAGACACCGCGAAAGACGAACAGCTGACCAATGTGAACATGACGCTGGAATGGCCCCAGACGTCGAGCGCAGCGACCTTGCGCGGCAGCGGCAAATGGCGCAACGAAGAATCGCAATTCAGCATCACGGCAGCGCAGGCTTTGCCGCTTCTGGCAGGCGGCACGTCCGACGTAACGGCGAGCCTCACGGCCAATCCGCTGAGCCTGACCTTTCAGGGCAAGGCCAATATTTCGGAAGACCGCTTCTTCGAAGGGGACCTCAGCGCCAAGACGCCGTCCTTGAGCGGCGCGGTGCGGTGGCTGAGCCTGCCGCCGATTGCCGGCAGCTCGGAAGTCGGGGCTTTCTCGCTGGAATCCACCATCACCGCCACGCCAAAGCGCTGGAAATTTGCCGATGTGAACATGACCGCCGGTGACAGCCTCGCCAAAGGCGTGATCGAGATCGGCCTCGAACAGGAACAGCCCGCCGTCACGGGCACACTCGCCTTCGACAAGCTGGACCTGCGCAGCCTTTTTGCCGCTTTCGTGCCCTTGCCGGATACAACCGCGCGCGCGCCGAATGATCGCGGCAATGTCGACACCATCAATACCAGCTTCTTCGACCGCTCCGAATTCGACCTGCGCCTTTCCGCCCAGAATGCTACGGCAGGCCCTGTGGCGCTGACGGGTGTTGCGGCGGCGATCCAGATTCGCGGTGGCCGCGCAATTTTCGACATTGGCGACGCCAAAGCGTTCAATGGCACCTTGCAGACGAATGTGCAGATCGTGCGCGATCTCAAGAGCGCCACGGGCGAATTGCGGTTCAACGCCAGCGATATTGAAAGCACACAGTTTCTCACCGCGCTTGGTTTCGAAAAGCCGTTCATCAGCGGCAAGGGCAATGTTTCGCTGTTCATGAAGGGGCCGGTCAATCGCTGGTCCAGCCTGCTTTCCGGCGCGCAGGGCAATGTATCCGTGCAGTTGAACAACGGTCAGATGCAGGGATTTGCCGTTCAGGATTTTCTGACCAAGGCTGAGAGCGAGCGCTTCTTCGCGCTGGAACGGAAAGATAATGTTGCGCTGGCCTTCAACCGGCTCGACCTCAAGGCCAATCTTTCCGAAGGCGTGGCATCGCTGGAAAGCGCGCGCCTCGACACATCGGATGGCACGCTCAATCTGGCGGGCATCGTGCCTTTCGTGGATCGCAGTCTTGCGCTGAGCGGCGAAGTCATCTTCCCCAACAGCCAGCCGGAAACGCCGCAACAGCAACCGCAGGCAGGAACGGAAGGCCAGCCAGCGCCCGCGCCAGCTGAAAACGCCACGCCCGCCAAGCCGCCGCTGCATTTCTTTGTCGGCGGTTCCTGGGACCGGCCTTTCATTTCCCCGTCCTCAATGGGATCGGCGGGATCGGGCGGATCGGGGCAATAAAGCCCCTTCCCCCCTGTTTAAGACATACGGAATGCCGCCTGCTCATCGCGGCGGCGCTGCACTTCGCGGCGCTTGTTGACGATGGATGCGACGATGACACCTGTGGTCACCAGCCCAATCAGGATGGTGCAGATCGCGTTGATTTCCGGGGTCACGCCAAGGCGCACCTGGCTGTAAATCTTCATCGGCAGGGTGGTTGCGCCCGGCCCTGACGTGAAGCTCGCGATCACCAGATCGTCGAGCGACAGGGTGAAAGCCAGCATCCAGCCGGACACCACGGCAGGCAGGATCACCGGCAGGGTGACCTTCATGAAGGTTGTAACTGGCGGCGCACCAAGATCCATCGCCGCTTCCTCCAGCGAACGGTCAAAGCTCACCAGACGCGACTGCACCACGACGGCGACGAAACACATGGCAAATGTGATATGCGCCAGCGTGACCGTCCAGAAACCGCGGTCGAAATTCATCGCCACGAAAAGCAGCAGAAGCGACAGACCAGTGATGACATCTGGCATGACCAGCGGCGCATAGACCATGCCGGAAAACAGGATGCGACCGCGAAAGCGGGTATAGCGCGTCAGCGCCAGTGCCGCGAGCGTGCCCAGCACGGTTGCAATCGTTGCCGACAGGAAGGCGACGCGGATCGTCACCCATGCCGCATCCATCAGCGCCTGATTGCGGAACAGTTCCCCATACCACTTGGTCGAGAAGCCTGCCCAGACGGTCACCAGCCGGGATCCGTTGAAGGAATAGATGACCAGCAGCACGATGGGCAGATAGAGGAAGGCGAAGCCGACAACCACCGATGCGATATTGAAACGGGACCAGTTGTTGTTCATCGCTTATTTCCCCTTTTCCTGCTGGCGCGCCTGCACCTGCTGGAAGATCACAATCGGCACGATCAGCAGGATCAACAATACCACCGCCACAGCGGACGACACTGGCCAGTCGCGATTGGAGAAGAACTCGCTCCAGATCGTCTTGCCGATCATCAAGGTCTGCGATCCGCCCAGAAGATCGGGGATCACGAACTCGCCGACAGCCGGGATGAAGACAAGGAAGCAGCCCGCCAGAACACCGGCCAGCGACAGCGGAAAAGTGATTTTCCAGAAGGCGGCAAACGGCGTGCAGCCCAGGTCCTGCGCCGCTTCGATCAGCGAATAATCCATCTTTTCGAGTGACGAATAGATCGGCAGCACCATGAAGGGCAGATAGGAATAGACGATGCCGATAAAGACCGCCGTATCTGTGTTCAAAATGTTGAGCGGCGTATCGATCACGTTGAGCCACGTCAGGAACTGGTTCAGCAAACCTTCCGGCTTCAGAATCCCGATCCACGCATAGACGCGGATCAGGAACGAGGTCCAGAACGGCAGGATCACCAGCATCAGCAACGTCGGGCGGATCGTCGTCGGCGCGCGCGCAATGCCATAGGCCATCGGATAGGCCAAAAGCAGCGTGAGGAAGGTCGAAATGGCTGCGATGCGGACGCTCGACAGATAGGCCTTGTAGTAAAGCGGATCGTCGAGCAGCCAGAAATAGTTATCGAAGGAGAGTTGCTTGATCTTCTCCCAGTTCGCCGCAAAGCCCTGCGTCAGATCGAAAGTCGGCATATAGGCCGGGATCGCCATCGCGACTTCCGACAGGGAAATCTTAAAGACGATGAAGAACGGGACGAGAAAGAAAACCAGCAGCCAGAAATAGGGCACCGTGATGACGAGGCGGCTGGCAATGGAAGCGATCAGCTTCTGCATGGTCTTGCCCTCCTCAGGCGGTCAGCACCAGACCGGCATCGGTATCGAAAGAGACCCAGACGCGCTCGTCATAGGTCAGCGGATTTTCCGTCTTGCGGACCGCGTTGAGGCTCGCGGCCTTGATGGTGCGGCCATTGTCGAGGCGGACGTGGAAAACCGTCATGTCGCCGAAATAGGCGATATCCCAAAGCTCGCCCTCGACGGCGTTGACCGCAGCCTCTTCCGGCTTGCTGCGCGAGATGCGGGTCTTTTCCGGGCGCACCGCATACCAGACCTTCTGGCCGGGATTGAGCTCCTCGCGGGTTTCGGTCTGGATATGGAAGCCGAATTTTTCGGTGGCGATTTCCGCCTCGCCATTGGCGGCCTTCACGACTTCACCTTCGATGATATTCACATTGCCGATGAAGTCGGCCACGAATTTGGAACGCGGCGCTTCATAGACTTCCGCTGGCGTCGCCACCTGCTTGATGCGGCCCTTGTCCATGACCGCGATACGGTCGGACATGGTCATGGCTTCTTCCTGATCGTGGGTCACGACCATGAAGGTCATGCCGAGCTTGACCTGCAAATCCATCAGTTCGAACTGGGTTTCCTCGCGCAGCTTCTTGTCGAGCGCGCCAAGCGGCTCGTCGAGCAGCAGCACCTTGGGGCGCTTGGCGACGGAGCGGGCGAGCGCGACGCGCTGGCGCTGGCCGCCCGACAGTTGATGCGGCTTGCGCTTGCCATATTGCTCCAGCTTCACCAGCTTGAGCATTTCGGCAACGCGCGCATCGATTTCAGATTTCGCCATGCCGTCCTGCTTGAGGCCGAAGGCGATATTGTTCTCCACCGTCATATGCGGAAACAGCGCATAGGACTGGAACATCATGTTGACCGGGCGTTTATAAGGCGGAATGCCGCGCATGTCCTGACCGTCCAGCGTGATGCGACCCGATGTCGGCTCCTCAAAGCCTGCCAGCATGCGCATCAGCGTGGTCTTGCCGCAGCCGGAAGCACCCAACAGCGCAAAGAATTCGCGATTGAAAACATTCAGCGACAGATCATCGACGGCAGTGAAATCGCCGAAGATTTTTGTCACATTCGCGAAAGAAATATAGGGCTTGGCCGCCGGATCGTTCCAGGGTGCAAATTTGCGGCGAAAGCTGCCAAAAGATTCCATTCCGTTCCCCTATCGATCTAGCCGTGCCCGATGTTTCGTCAGGTTTTACAAGACGTAGAGCGGCTCTCTGTCCAACAGTGAGCCGCTCTTCACAATGTCATGCCCAAGGGCATTCCGGGATCACACCCCGACTTAGAGCGGCTCCGGTTAAAACGGAATCGGGCAACCGCTCTATCTATTTATTTTTACGCATTATCCTACGCAAAACCGCTACGCACTTTTGCTGGAAATGCTCTAGCGTTCGATTATTACTGGCCTGTGACGATCTTGGTCCAGGCACGGGTAACGACGCGCTGGGTCTTGGTGTCGTAAGGCGTCGGCACGAACAGCTTCTTCATGACGTCGTCCGTCGGATAAATCGCCGGATCTTCAAGGATTTCCTTGTCGATGAATTCCTGCGACGCCTTGTTGCCGTTGGCGTAAAACACATAGTTCGAAGCCTTGGCCGCCACTTCCGGACGCATGATGTAATTCATGAATTCCAGCGCTTCCGGCACGTGCTTGGCGTCAGCCGGGATCGCCATCTGGTCGAACCACATCAAAGCGCCTTCCTTCGGGATCGAGTAACCGATCTCGACGCCCTGATTGGCCTTCTCGGCGCGGTCACGCGCCTGGAAAATATCGCCCGAATAGCCAATCGCCATGCAGATATCGCCATTGGCCAGCGCATTGATATATTCCGACGAATGGAACTTGCGGATATTCGGACGGATCTTCAGATAAAGGTCCTGCGCCTTCTGCAGATCGTCCGGCGACGGCGAATTCGGATCGAGACCGAGATAATTCAGGGCCGGACGCAGCATTTCGCTGGCGGAATCCAGCAGATAAATGCCGCAATCCTTCAGCTTGGCCGACTTTTCGGGGTCAAACAGCACATCCCAAGAATCGATGGTATCCGTGCCGAGCGCTTCCTTGATCTTGGCCTTGTTGTAGCCGATGCCGGTCGTGCCCCACATATAATTGACCGAGTATTCGTTGCCCGGATCGTAGGTGGCAGCGCGGGTGGAGATTTCATCCCACATGTTCTTGAGGTTCGGCAGCTTGTCCTTGTCGAGCTTCAGGAACACGCCAGCTGGAATCTGACGACCCAGGAATTCGCCCGACGGGACAACGAGATCGTAACCGCTGCCACCAGCCAGAAGCTTGGTTTCGAGGATTTCGTTGGAATCATAGACGTCGTAGACGACCTTGATCCCGGTTTCCTTGGTGAAATCCTTCAGGATGGAATCGTCGATATAATCCGACCAGTTATAGATATTGACCACCCGCTCCTGCGCGCTGGCGGAGAATGTGGCGGCGGCGACAACGCTCGTCACGACGGTTGTGGCCAGAAGGAAGGATTTGATCCCCATTTTTTGCTCCATTCTACACGCTCATTTCCGGTGCAGGTACAGGTTTGGATATACTATTCCTTGATTGCACTTTTTTAGATTGCACCGGTTTCGTCAACCGCCTGCGGCCATCACGAACATAAAAAATGCACTCGTGTTTTTATGGTCACTGAAAGTCGAATGCCGAAAGCCCCGCCACCATCTCGTCCAGCCCCAGCGGACGCGTCAGCGGCGGCTCGGCGCGGGTCACGCAGCCTTGCCGCTCGCACAAACGGCAGGCGGGGCCGATCCCTGTATTGCCAGCCTTGGCGATAGCTCCGCCGTAAACGGTTTCCTCCCCCGCATCGAGCGCGCAGCCAAGCAGGATCGCGGTGCGGCGCGGGCGCTCATTAAATGCGCCTTGCGGCCCTTCGAGCGTACGGGCAATGGTCAGGAATGCCGTCCCGTCTGGCAGTTCCGCCGGTTCGACCAGCACCTGCCCCGCCTGCGCAAAAGCCGCATAGACCGGCAGTTTGGGGCACTGGCCGCCAAACCGCGCCGGAAACCCCTCGGCGCCTGCAACGCGCAGCCGATTGCCGGCATGGTCGATTTCCATCACGAAGAAGGGCAGCGCGCTCGCCCCCTGCCGCTGCAAGGTCGTCAGCCGGCTCGCCGCCTGCTGGAACGAAACGCCAAATCGCGAGCGCAGCGCATCGACATCATAGCGCATCCGCACGCTAGCATCGCGAAACTGGCGATAGGGCATCATCAGCGCCTGCGCGGCATAGCGCGCCAGCTCGAACCGGGCGATGCGCTTTGCTTCACCGGAAGACAGTTTCAGCCCTTCGGTCTCTGCGCCGATCACCACCTGCATACGGATCAGCGCCGCCTCCATGGCGATTTCCTGCAACTGATCGAAAGGCGACAGACGCTCCGAAATGAACAGGCGTTGCGAATGGCGGTCATAGCGCCTGCGCCAATTGGGCATGGTAGCGACAGGCAATGTGCGCACCGTGATGCCATGCTCACGCCGCAGCCAATCCTTCAAAGCTGCCGACAGATCGCCATCCGGCTTCAACAACGCGAAAAAACTTTCCGCCTCTTCCTCGATACGCGGATAATGATTGGGCCGTCGCGCCATCACATCGCGCACTTCATCCAGCGGCAGGCGCGTGGCGGAAAGCTGCGCAGCGCTCCCCTCATGCGACAGCAATTGCGAGAGATCGGACAGGCGCTGCTGTTGTTCGCGATAGGCGCGATAAAGCTTCATTATACCCACAGCTGCGTTGGGGGCCGCCTCGCCAATCTCCACCAGTTCCTGATCGCCCGGCAATTCGCCGGTCAAAAGCGGATCGGAAAACACTTCCTTCAGTCCGGTGATCGTCGCGCCGCTTTCTGCCTGCAAACTATCGAGATCGAGCTTGTAAACACTGGCGAGCTTCAACAACAGCTGCACCGTCAAGGGCCGCTGGTTGCGCTCGATCAGGTTGAGATAGGACGGTGAAATGCCGAGCGCTTCGGCCATAGCCGTCTGCGTCAGGGACCGCTCGTTGCGAATACGCCTGATGCGCGGTCCGGCAAAAATCTTGCGTTCGCTCAACTCCGTCCTCCCAAACCCGCAACGGCGACTTTTACAATTCATGACAAAATAGCCGTAAATTCTACTTTTGACAATCTTTACAAATTTACAGAGCCAGTCCGTCAAAGTTCCGACAGCTTAACTTCAATTATCAGGCGTATTTGCTGCTTTTTCTAGCGTCCCACCGACTGCGAATGTAAATTCAGTCACAGAAAGAGCAGCGACCAACCGCTCTTGAAAAACCAGTGATAAGTGTGAGGAGACACCGAAATGACAGATTTTTACAGCCTTATTCCTTCGGCGCCCAAGGGTCGTTTCGACGGTATCGAACGTGCGCATACGGCCGAAGATGTAAAAAAGGCTGCGCGGTTCGGTGGAGATCAAGTATTCGCTGGCTGAAATGGGCGCGAACCGCCTCTGGAAGCTGATCCATGAGGAAGATTTCGTCAACGCGCTGGGCGCGCTTTCCGGCAATCAGGCAATGCAGATGGTTCGCGCCGGACTGAAGGCGATCTACCTCTCCGGCTGGCAGGTTGCGGCGGATGCCAACACGGCCTCGGCCATGTATCCGGACCAGTCTCTCTACCCGGCCAATGCGGCCCCGGAACTGGCCAAGCGCATCAACAAGACCTTGCAGCGCGCCGACCAGATCGAAACCGCCGAAGGCAAGGGACTTTCGGTCGACACCTGGTTTGCCCCGATCGTCGCCGATGCCGAAGCAGGCTTTGGCGGACCACTGAACGCTTTTGAAATCATGAAAGCTTTCATCGAGGCCGGCGCAGCAGGCGTGCATTATGAAGACCAGCTCGCTTCGGAAAAGAAGTGCGGCCATCTTGGCGGCAAGGTTTTGATCCCGACGGCAGCGCATATCCGTAACCTCAACGCGGCGCGCCTTGCGGCAGATGTGATGGGCACGGCCACGCTGGTCATCGCCCGCACGGATGCGGAAGCTGCCAAGCTTCTGACCTCGGACATCGACGAGCGCGACAAGCCTTTTGTCGATTACGATGCGGGCCGCACGGCGGAAGGCTTCTATCAGGTGAAGAACGGCATCGAGCCATGTATCGCCCGTGCGATTGCCTATGCGCCTTATTGCGATCTGATCTGGATGGAAACATCCAAGCCGGATCTCGAACAGGCTCGCCGCTTCGCGGAAGCCGTGCACAAGGTGCATCCGGGCAAGAAGCTCGCCTATAACTGCTCGCCGTCGTTCAACTGGAAGAAGAACCTCGACGACGCCACGATTGCCAAGTTCCAGCGCGAGCTGGGCGCGATGGGCTACAAGTTCCAGTTCATCACGCTGGCCGGTTTCCACCAGCTCAACTTCGGCATGTTCGAACTGGCACGCGGCTACAAGGACCGGCAGATGGCAGCCTATTCCGAACTGCAACAGGCGGAATTCGCAGCCGAAGCCAACGGCTACACCGCGACCAAGCATCAGCGCGAAGTCGGCACCGGCTATTTCGATGCCGTGTCGCTTGCAATCACCGGCGGCCAGTCTTCGACCACCGCCATGAAGGAATCAACTGAAACAGCACAGTTCAGACCGGCTGCTGAGTAACACCGGCCATAAAACAGGAGGAACAGTTCCATGAATTCGCCAGCACGCGTCAAGGAAAGAGCAGAAGAACAATCGTCAAGCATGACCACGGATCAGCAGACCGTTATCCGCATGCTCGCCAACGATCTGCATCGCCTCAACTACACCGTCATGAAGGCGGTCGAGGCAGGCGTCTCGGTGGAACTGGTCCGCTCCGCCCGGCATCATGGTGGCGACGGTAACTGGGGTGATCTCTTGATCCCCGTCATCGTCACCCACGAAAAATGATGACGATCCTGACAATCGCCGTCGCCACCATGTTCTTTTATTTTGTGTGCCTTCGGCAACACGGGAATGGCGGCGGTAACTGGGGCGATCTCTTGATCCCCGTCATCGTCACTCACGAAAAATGATGACGATCCTGACAATCGCCGTCGCCACCATAACTATTCTTCATGCCGGTGGCGGCGGCAGCAATCCCACCCCGGCCAACGCCTTCAAAAGGCTTTGACCGGCTCTCTGCCCCATGCCTTCCTTGCCTGAACTCCACCCCGGCTGCCCCCTCCAGCCGGGGATTTTTTTGCACCGGAAAAGAAAAACAGGCAGCCGACAGACGCTATTTCAATAAATACAGCATTTATCGAAATTTGAATAATTGTGAATATAAATTTAATTCTATATTGGATATCGAAGTAAAATAAATTATGTGTTTTCAATAAAATCGCAATATAGCGAAAAGGAGAAAAATATGCGTAAGTATATCTTCATTCTTTCAATTGTTTCAAGCGCTTTAATTGCCGAAACAAACTATTCCGCCGCCGCTGCAATGACTGCAGATATGCGCCCGGATCAAGCGGTGCGCGGCCTTATCAACGATTTGTTTTGCTTCTACGAGAAGGGATTTCTCCATCTCGAATGCTGGTATTCATAAACGCAAGTGGCACCCAATAAGCATAAGGATATTCCTATGAATTCACTTCTCATATTTCTGGCGACGGCGCTTATAGCACTGGCATTCGGGCAAAAATATTCGTTTGTTAAAGATGCGAATGCTAACGCGTTAAAAGCGCAGCAAGTATCGAACCCAAATTCCGCAGATCTCAAGCTTCCCATATGCGTTGATAGCCGAGAGTTATGCTCGCCCCGCAAATCGGGACTATAAAGAGGTCGATTGTCTGCGGGTAGCGCATGAACGTCCTCCGCCAACGCCTCCCGCAGATTTTTCTTTATTCTATCCCATATCAGTCAGACGACATGCTGACGCTCGCGAAGGGAAGAACACCGGGCGTTCCAGACAGCGCCACAGATTTACGCAGAAATTTCAGGCCGCACTCAATCGTTATTGACGCCGTGCTTTTTTGACAAAGCATGCCAATAAGATCAATTTCAAACGAATATGAAATATCTTGCAAAAAAAATAATTCATTATTGGAATGTATAAATCGAAAAACATTGTGCTTAACTCTAGATGCATTAATTAACATTTAATTTTAAAATTAACATTAGGATCTATATTATGAAGAAATATTTTGTATACACGACACTTGCACTTGCAACCATGGCTGCTACTGCTGGGCAATCTTATGCAAGCCCTCTTCAGGATTCTCAGAGCCAGCTTTCCGCGGACGGCCAGGCCAAGAGCATTATTTGCATCGTAACACCTTTCGGCAAGTGGTGCCCATTTAAGTAAGAACTCACAGATGGAGCTTGGGCATCAGCCCAAGCTTCTCGCGTCAGCAGGTAATTGCCAGGATGCGGAAGGTCCGGCGGATTACCTGTTCCCAAGGCTCCACGCAGCTTGGTCTCAATGGTAACGGCAATCGCATCAGCCCCTCATCACCCGGGCGTCAAGGACAGAACAGTTGCGGTCCGGTGCTCCTGCATGCTCCTGTCTTTTCTGACCGTAGAAAGCCGCAACGATCCTGATCATTCTGGGCATTCAACACCGCCCGGATCACGCAGGATAAAATGTCCGTCCAGTCCATCATCGATAGCGTCGCATTGAAGACCGGCATCGACTCTGCGGTCGCCGAACGCGTTGCGGGGATCATGTTCTCCGTCGTGCAACATGAGAGGCCAGACCTTGCGGCGCGCCTGTTCGACAAAATCCCGGGCGCGGCGGAATTGGCAAACGCCAATGATGTCATGGCACGAAGCACCGAAGGCGGATTGCTCAGCTGGGTCGCCAACGCAGCCGGCAGTGTTGCGGGCGAGAGAATCGGCGCATTGCTGAAGGGGCTCGCCGCGCTGAAAGCAATCGGTCTGACCATGGAGCAGATCAGGCAGGTCGGCTTGCATGCCCTCAGTCACATTCGGGAACTGGACGACCTCCTCGCGGACGAGATCAAAGAGCATTTTCGGAAATTGAAGGCGCGGTTCGGCCTTTAAGACCACCACAACCCTGCCAGCCAGACCCGTTTTCCGGCTCCCAAAAAAGCCTGCTGGCCCCATTTGTCAACCACAGCCGACGCAGCTATCATGCACCCATCGAAATCATTTTCTGGTGATGGATGTCTGCTGATACGACGGAAAAGAAGGTTACGCGTGCGCCGCGTCGCCGTACGCCTGCCTATGTCAAATCCCTGCGTGGGGTGAAGAACTGGAAGCAGGCAACCGAATGGCTGGCCTGGCGGGATATCGAAGACATCGAATGCATCACCCCCGATCAGGCGGGGGTTGCGCGCGGCAAGATGATGCCGTCCAAGAAGTTCACGTCCAACACATCGCTGGCCCTGCCGTCCGCCGTTTTCATGACGACGATTTCCGGCGATTACCCGGAAGACGGCTACGGCTTCCACTATCCCGAAGACGATGGCGATCTCAGACTGTTGCCCGACCTCTCCACCCTGTCGGCGGTTCCGTGGGATCTGACCCGACGGCGCAGGTAATCTGCGATCTGGTCTATCAGGACGGACGCTTGGTCGAATTCACCCCGCGCAACGTGCTGCGCAATGTCGTCGCCGCATACAACAAGCGCGGGTTGAAGCCGGTTGTTGCGCCGGAAATCGAATTCTATCTGGTGCGCAAAAACCCCGACCCGGATTATCCGCTGACCCCGCCGGTCGGTCGCTCGGGCCGCGCCATTGGCGGCGGACAGGGCTATTCGATTGCGGGCGTCAACGAGTTCGACGAACTGATCGACGATATCTACCATTTCTCCGAGGGTCAGGGTCTGGAGATCGACACGCTGATCCACGAAGAAGGCGCCGGTCAGCTGGAAATCAACCTGCGCCATGGCGATCCTGTCGAACTGGCCGATCAGGTTTTCATGTTCAAGCGCACGATCCGCGAGGCGGCGCTCAAGCACGACATGTATGCCACCTTCATGGCCAAGCCCATTCAGGGCCAGCCGGGCTCGGCGATGCATATCCACCAGTCGATCGTCGACAAGAAAACAGGCCGCAACATTTTCACCAACGAAGACGGTAGCGAAAGCGAAGCCTTCCGCCACTTCATCGGCGGCATGCAGCGCCATGTGCCGAATGCTCTGGTGATGTTCGCGCCCTATGTAAATTCCTATCGCCGCCTGACGCCGGACGCTTCCGCGCCGGTCAACGTTAAATGGGGCTATGACAACCGCACCACGGCCTTCCGCGTGCCGCGCTCAGACCCCAATGCGCGCCGCGTGGAAAACCGCATCCCCTCCTCCGACGCCAATCCCTATCTTGCGCTGGCAGCTTCGCTTGCCTGCGGCCTGATCGGTCTCGTCAACAAGATCGAGGCGGAACAGCCCGCCACCACCAGCGTCAACACCAAGGAAGTGGAACTGCCGCGCGGCCTGATCGACGCCGTGGAACTATTCGAAAAGGACGACGAATTGCGCAATCTGATCGGCAGTTCCTTCGTCACGACCTATGCCGCCATCAAGCGCGCCGAGTTCGAAACCTTCATGGAAGTCATCAGCCCGTGGGAACGCGAGTTCCTGTTGCTTAATGTGTAGGTTAGGGGAGTAGGGGAGTAGGGGAGTAGGGGAGTAGGGGAGTAGGGGAGTAGAAAATATGCGGGGGGCATAGATATGGCAATCAATTCTTATCGCGATATTCTTGCGTGGCAGCAGGCAATGGAGCTGGTAACGGCAATCTATAAATCGACGGAGATGTGGCCAAAAGAAGAGGTCTATGGGCTGACAAGTCAGGTGCGTCGCGCAGCAGTATCAATTCCGGCGAATATAGCGGAAGGTTACGGGCGGGATACACGTGGCGCCTACCAGAACTTTTTGCGTATCGCGCAAGGTTCGTTGAAAGAAGTGGAAACCCATATACTGATTGCTGAGAGATTGGGATTCATCAAACAAGACACTATCGATCCGATCATGGCGAAGAGTGAGAGTATTGGAAAATTACTTAGGCTTCTCATTCGCAAGCTATCGGACGGCTAACACACTCCCTTATTCCCTTATTCCCTTACTCCCCTATTCCCCTACTTCCTTAAAGCGCGGAATCGCCGATGCCCCACCAGTCCCCAATCTCCCCCGGCCTTTCGTGGTACGAAGCGAGCGTGCCCGAGCGGCCAGAATATCCGGAACTTGACGGTTCGCGGCAGGCCGATGTTGTTATCATCGGCGGCGGCTATACGGGGCTTTCGGCTGCTTATCATCTGGCGAAACAGGGCGCAGATGTGGTTCTGATCGAGGCCGAACGCTTCGGCGATGGCGCGTCGGGGCGCAATGGCGGCCAGTTCGGCACCGGTCAGCGCACATGGGCCGAAGATCTTGAAGCCGAATATGGCTTCGAGCGCGCCAAGGCCCTGTTCGATGTGGCCGAAGAAGCGAAAGCCTATCTGCTCGCCTTTGCGAGCGAACATCAGATCGACATGGACTATGTCCCCGGACAGATCTCCGTCGTGCACAAGCCGCGCTATCTCAAGCAATATGAGCGCCATGCGGAACTGATGCAGAGCCGCTTCAGCTATCCGCATTTGCGTTTTGTCACCCGCGATGAAACCGCCTCACTGTTAGGGTCGAGCCGCTATCACGGGGGCGTTTATGATGCGGGCACCGGCCACATCCATCCGCTGAAGCTGCTCATCGGCACGGCCAAGGCGGCGAAAGCGGCGGGTGCGCAGCTTTATGAAAACACCAGGGCAACGGGGATAAGCACGTCCAGCGGGCGTGTGGAAGTCGCGACCACAAAGGGCACAATTGTTGCGAAACATGCCTTCATCGCGGTCAATGCCTATGGCGGGACGCTGGAACCGACCAGCGCATCGCATGTCATGCCGATCCGCTCCTTCATCGGCGCGACGGTGCCGCTGGGCGACGACAGCCCGGTGATACCGGGCGGCGAGTCCGTCGACGATTCCCGCTTTGTGGTCCGCTATTTCCGCCGCTCGAAAGATGGGCGACTGTTGTTCGGCGGTCGCGAAGCCTATACGGCGGATAATCCGCGTGAGATCAGCACGCATATCCGCCGCCAGATCGCTGAAATCTATCCCGCACTCGGCAATGTCGAGATCACCCATGCCTGGGGCGGCTCGGTCGGCATAACCATGCCGCGCCAGCCTTTTGTCCGCGAAGTGATGCCCGGCGTCATATCGGCAGGCGGTTATTCCGGCCATGGGGTGATGCTGGCGAATTTCATGGGCAAGCTTTATGCCGACACCATTTCCGGCAAGCGCGACAAACTGAGACTGTTCGAAGAACTGCGCATTCCCGCCTTCCCCGGCGGGCGCACATTCCGCGCGCCGCTGCTCTTCCTTGCGCTGTCATGGTATGCGCTGATGGATCGGATATGAAATGAAGGCGAGGCGCCATTTGGCGCCTCGCCTTTCTTCGACCTGCATTTTTGCAGACCGCTCCCCTTACACTATTTGCTCCCCGGCCCTCAAAGCCAGACGCTGATAGGTTTCCTCCACCACGTCACGCATCGGCAGAACACCGCTCAGGCACAACAAAGCGCGCATATGCTCGCGTCCGCCCTCATAGCCCATGATCGGCGCGAAGGGCTGCATCACGATGTTCGGCTCGTCGGTATAAAGCTCCTGATATTCCGCAAAGTTCATGAAGCTCTTATAGCTGTCGCCCAGCAGCAGATAGGTCTCCACCGCAGCCCCTTCGGCGAATATCGCTTCATGGCTGTCGAGCAGAATATTGTAGTAGTCGATTGCTTGCTCCATCGGGACACGCGTGATGGAACGCCCGTTGACGAGATCCTTGGCGCGGATCAAAACGCCGTCGATGAAAAGCGCATGGTTGGGCGACAGATAAAGATCGCGTCGCGGCGTCATGCGGTCGAGCGCGTGACGTGCAATGCGGATCGGCATCACGTCCTCGCCCCATTCCGCACCGCCCTTCCTATAGCGCTGCCAGCCGACCCATTTCACCGGCACCACCTTGCAATTGGCGGTCACGACAAGATCGCCAACGGCCAGTTTTTCAACGGCAACGGGTCCGCTCATTGTTTCAACCAGCGTGCCTTTCAAAAGGCAGTTGGTGCCACCGCCGCCGTCACCGCCGCCATCCTCCCACCATTTCGTCCCCAAGGCGCGGGCTGGCGTTGTGAGAGACGACGCCAAAGCGCCAAGCGCAGCGGCCTTTGCGGCAGCAGCGCCCGCCACTCCTAAAAAATGGCGTCGCGCACGATTGCGTGGTGAATGCCTGTTTTGTTGTTCTGTCGACATAAATCCCTCCGCTCCGTCTGTCTGTTTCGACGCATCGCCAGCATCAAGCGCCGCGCGCTTTTGCCGGAAATGCAGTTGAACATCGGCCAGAAAACCAGTGCGGAGTTTTGCAAAGCACGATGCGCAGATTGAAAACCCGAAACGCCGCTCGCCATTACGTGGAAATTCGTCGTTTCGAACGCTTTGCCCCAAGACTACGTTTCTGATCTTAGCCGATCATGCCCCGCTGAATATTCCGGCAAAACGGACGAAACCCTCCATAAACAGGCGTAAAACCTACCTCCAAAGGTGCAGGTTTTTGGCATTTTCCCGTCCGTCTCAAAGCAGTGCGAACTGATCGAGATTAATTCCCATCATCTGAAACATCCGATTCCACTTCTTGTCGAAACGTCAAAAATAATATACCCCCCTATTTTATAGGAGGCCGCGATATGGGCACGCATCATCCGTATGAACGTCAGCTGGAAGCGCGGCACGACCATGTGTTTCTGGGTGACAACCACCGGCGCAACGAGCGGCGCACGTGGATCGTCATCGCCATTACCGCCGCAATGATGGTGATCGAGATCGTTGCCGGGAACCTTTATGGTTCCATGGCGCTGGTTGCCGATGGCTGGCACATGTCCACCCATGCAGCAGCGATGCTCATCGCAGCACTCGCCTATCTCTATGCCCGCAAGCACGCCAACAATCCGCGCTTTACCTTCGGCACCGGCAAGCTCGGCGATCTGGCGGGCTTTGCCAGCGCCATCGTTCTAGCACTGATTGCGCTGCTGATCGGCTGGGAAAGTTTCCTGCGTTTCAGCGCCCCGGTCGCCATCAACTTCCATGAAGCCATTCTGATTGCCTGCCTCGGCCTCGCGGTCAATCTCGTCTGCGCCTGGCTGTTGAAAGACGATCACGCGCATCACCACCACGGACATGACCACGCCCATCACCACGAAAGCGGTCACGACCAGAACTTGCGCGCCGCCTATATTCATGTGCTGGCCGACGCGCTGACTTCGGTGCTGGCGATTGCCGCCCTTCTTCTCGGCAGTCTTTACGGGTGGCTCTGGCTCGATCCGGCCATTGGCATTGTCGGTGCCTTGGTGATTGCGCGCTGGTCCTGGGGCCTTATTCGCGATGCGGGCGCGACGCTTCTCGATTACATCCCTGAAGGCGAGGACCTCCCCGAAGAGATCAGTGAAATCATTGAGAAGGAAGGCGGCGAAATCGCCGATCTGCATGTCTGGCAGCTTGGGCCGGGCCATCACGGCGCCATCGTGTCGATTGTCACGGCCACGCCAAAGGCGCCGTCCTATTACCGCAAGAAGCTTGCAGCGATCCACGATTTGTCGCATGTGACGGTGGAGGTGGAAGTCCGCCTCGCCTGACATATCGCAAAATCAGGAGTCCCCATGACCCATACCCTCCGCGAAAAGCAGAAGCTTATCAACCGCGTGCGCCGCATTCGCGGGCAGCTTGAAGGTGTGGAGCGGATGCTTGAGGAGGAAAAGGGCTGCTCTGAAGTCATGCAGGTGATTGCCGGTGTGCGCGGCGCGGTGAACGGGCTGATGGCCGAGGTGATCGAGGATCATATTCTCATGCATGTCGCCGATGGTGATCTGCCGCAGAAGGAGCGCGACGAAGGCGCTGGCGAACTTGTGGACGTGGTTCGCGCCTATCTCAAATAATGTGAGCACAGCGCTCATATTTCATCAACCCGTGCTATCAGACACATAATCCTTCGACAGATTCGGATTTTCTGCATGGCGACAGGTTCAGCCTCCACCGACAAGACGCACGCAATCCCCTCAACCGTGTGGGTTCTGGGCGTTGTCAGCCTGTTGATGGATATCTCATCCGAAATGGTGCAGACGCTGCTGCCGCTTTATCTGGTGGCGGGATTGGGCGCATCCGCGATGACGATCGGCTTTATCGAAGGCCTGTCGGTTGCCATCGCCACGGTGACCAAGCTCTTTTCCGGCGTGATATCCGACTGGACTGGCCGCAGAAAGCCGCTCGCGGTGGCAGGCTATGGTCTCGCCGCCCTCTCCAAGCTGATCTTTCCGCTTGCCACCACGGCTGGCGGCATCGTCACCGCCAAAGCCATCGACCGCGTTGGCAAGGGCATACGTGGCACACCACGCGACGCCCTGATTGCCGATGTGACGCCGCCGGAAATTCGCGGCGCGGCCTTTGGCCTGCGCAAGTCACTCGATACGGTTGGCGGCTTTGTCGGTCCGCTTGTCGCTATCGGCCTGATGGTGGCGACAGGCGGCAATATTGTCGCGATCTTCTGGATTGCCGTTATCCCGGCCTTCCTTGCGGTTGCGCTTTTGATCGTCGGTATTCGCGAGCCGGAAACACCCCCTGCCCGCTCTAAAGGCTTGCCCCGTTTTGCCGATACGGGAAAACTGAACACCGCCGTCTGGATCGTCATCGCCGTCGCGTCGGTCCTGACGCTTGCCCGGTTCAGCGAAGCATTTCTGCTGCTCAAGGCGCAGGAAGCCGGTTTTACCGCCGCTTGGGTGCCAATCACCATGGTCGTCATGCATGCCGTCTATGGGCTGACCGCCTATCCCGTCGGCAGCCTGTCGGACCGGATGGGCCGCAAGGGCCTGCTCGCCGCAAGCCTCGGCTTTCTCGTTGCCGCCGATCTGGTGATCGCTCATTCAACGACGATCTATCCGTTTCTGGCGGGTATTGTCCTGTGGGGCCTGCATATGGGCTTTTCACAAGGCATTCTGGCGACGCTTATCGCCGATACCGCACCCCCGCATCTCAAAGGCACCGCCTTCGGCATCTTCAATGTGATCACCGGCTTTGTCATGCTGGCGGGCAATGTCGGCGCTGGCTGGCTATGGGAAGCCTATGGCTCGTCCTCGACCTTCCTCGCCGGAGCGATCCTTTCGGCCATAGCGCTTGTGAGCCTGCTCGCGCTTCCCGGAACGCCTAAAGCGGCATCGCCGAAGTCTGCTTGACCGTCTGGCTCGGAACGTCGGTCTTCAGGTTCTGCACGCCTTTGATGCGGCTTAGATATTCCGACTGGAAACGCCGATATTCCTCGATATCCGCCGCGACCACGCGGATCATCGCGTCGTAATCGCCCAGCATGAAATAACATTCCAGCACTTGCGGCAGCTTCAATATTTCGCGTGCAAACTCCTGAAGCGTTTCCTCATCCTGCCTGTCCAGCCGGATGCGGGTGAAGAAGGTCAGCCCCTTGCCGATCTTGGCCGGATTAAGCACCGCAACATAGCGGTCGATCACGCCCGCCTCTTCCAGAAGCTTGACCCGCCGCAGACACGGCGACGGCGACAGCCCGACCTCGCGCGCCAGATCATTATTGGCGATGCGCCCGTCGCGTTGCAGCACACGCAATATCCGCTTGTCGATCTCGTCCAGCTTCATTGGCCACCGATTTCATTTACACCCAAACTATTGGCATTTTCTGCCAAATATTAATGCCATACACTAGCTCCCACAAGGCAATTGCTCAAGATACTGATTACATTAGCGAATACTTCCAGACCAGCGCACCGCATGCGCGAATTTCCGGCAAAGGTTATGAAGCGGCCAGTTTGCCGCGCAAAGCCAGAAAGAGATCAAGTGGTTCCAGCAGCTGTGTCTGGACTGGGAACCACGCGGATAAGGGCAGCCGCGAGGCCAGCCAACGGGATTTTTATGGATATTCCACCGTTCTATGCATCTCAAGAAAGCACATTTAGCAGCCATCAAATTAGAAGGTCAGAATTCCGCCGCGGAGCCATTGCCGTGCTTCCGGTTCTGCTGGGTGCTTTTCCCTATGCCATGGTTATGGGCGCGCAGGCTGTACACAAAGGCCTCAGCCTGTTGTCCGTCATGTTGATGGCCGGCATGAACTTCGCGGGCGGTTCGGAGTTTTCGGCAATCCGGCTCTGGACGTCGCCACCGCATGTCCTGCTCATCGCGGCGATTACCTTTCTGGTCAACAGCCGCCATCTGCTGATGGGTGCCGCCCTTGCGCCCTTCATCAGCCATTTGCCGAAGCGCACGGCCTTCATCAGCCTGTTCCTGATGTGCGATGAAAGCTGGGCGCTTGGTCTAGCCGATGCGAAGCACCGCCAGTCTAAGGACGTCAACCCGGCGCTGAGCCTGAAATTTTATATGGGCGTTGCCATCCCATTCTACGTGGCATGGCTGTCCGCCGCCACGTTGGGCGCTGTCCTCGGACCGATGGTGGGGGATCTCCGCCCCTATGGCTTCGACATGGCGTTTCCGGCGGTCTTTCTGGTGCTGCTCGCAGGCATGTGGAAAGGCCTTAACGCAGCGCGTCCGTGGTTCGTCAGCCTCGCCGTCGCCGCAGTCACCTACCTCACCATTCCAGGCGCATGGTATGTCGCCGCTGGCGCAGTTTCCGGCCTCGTTGCAGCCTATCTTCTGGCAGATGCAGAATGATTGACCCCTTAGTCCTGCTCACCATCATCGCGATGGCCAGCGTCACCTATCTGACCCGCATCGGCGGCTATGTACTGCTGCGCAATCGCACACTCAGCAAACGGTCGATGGCGGTGATGGAGGCCGCGCCCGGCTGCGTACTGATTTCAGTCATCGCACCGGATTTCGTCTCCGACAGGCCCGCCGATCTTCTGGCGCTGGCGATTACCGTTCTCGCCGCCACGCGCTTTTCCATGCTGCCGACCGTGCTGATCGGCATCGGCACTGCCGGTCTTTGCCGCCACTTTATCGGATAGCTTCTATATCGCCCCGCGCTTCATTGGCCACGAATTCCATTTATGCCGATATTGTTGGCATTCACTGCCAAATATTGCTGCAATCGGCCAATCTTTGCAACCCGATTGCTCAAGACATTGGCTATATTGCCGTTCGCTCTCAAGCAAAGATGCTGGGGTAATAGACAAGGGGCAGCCGCGAGGCCAGCCAACGGCGGTTTTATGGATATTTCACAGGCCTATGTGCCACAGCAAAGTAAACCGGCGTCGGAATTCCGTCGGGGTGCCACCGCCGGACTACCGGTTTTGCTAGGCATTATTCCCTATGCTCTGGTGCTGGGCGCGCAGGCTGCACAAAAGGGCCTAAGCGTCCTCGAAGTGCCGTTGATGACGGGCCTGAATTTCGCGGGCGGCTCTGAATTTGCCGCGATCCAGCTCTGGACCTCGCCGCCGCATGTTTTGCTCATTGCCGCGATCACGCTTCTGGTCAACAGCCGCCATCTTTTGATGGGTGCCGCCCTTGCGCCTTTCATCCGCCATCTGCCAAAGCGCAAGGCTTTCGCCAGCCTGTTTCTGATGTGCGATGAAAGCTGGGCGCTCGGCCTCGCCGATGCGAAGCGCCGTCAGGCGAAGGGCGTCAATCCGGCGCTGAGCCTCAAATTCTATGCCGGTGTCGCCATCCCGTTCTACATTGCATGGGTGCTTTTCACCACGCTGGGCGCGGCCTTTGGCCCGATGATGGGCGACTTGCGGCCCTATGGTTTCGACATGGCGTTTCCGGCGGTGTTTCTGGTGCTGCTGGCAGGCATGTGGAAGGGCTTTGCCGCAGCGCGCCCGTGGCTGGTCAGCCTTGTTGTCGCCGCCGTTACCTATCTCACCATTCCCGGCGCTTGGTATGTCGCCGCCGGTGCACTCTCCGGCCTCGTTGCCGCCTATCTTCTGGCAGGTGAAGAATGATCGATCCGTTAGCCGTTCTCACCATCGTTTTGATGGCCAGCGTCACTTATCTGACCCGCATCGGCGGATATGTACTGCTGCGCAATCGCACACTCAGCAAACGCGCGACCGCCGTTATGGAAGCCGCGCCCGGTTGTGTGCTGATATCGGTGATCGCACCGGATTTCGTCTCCGACAAGCCCGCCGATCTTCTGGCTCTGGCGATCACCATTTTCGCCGCCACGCGCTTTTCCATGCTGCCGACCGTGATCATCGGCATCGGTGCTGCCGGTCTCTGCCGCTACCTGATCGGATAGCGGCAGCACAGGTCAGTGCAGGTGCTGCAACTTGTCGGGATTGCGGACGACATAGATCGCCGCAATCTTTCCGTCTTCGATATCGAGCGCCGTGGTCTGGATCTGACCATCCGATTCCAGCGAGATGAAGCCCGGCAGACCATTGATGAAGGTGGTGCGCACCAGCGTTGAACCATTGGCCCTGAAATAGCCGGCAAGCTTCTCGTGAATTTCCATAACATCGGTAAAGCCGAAAATCGGCTTCGGGAAGGCCGGGCGTTTTCCGCCGCCATCCGCATGCATATGCACGTCGGCGGCCAACATGGTGCCCAGCGCATTCATGTCGCCGCTACGCGATGCCGTGAAGAAAGCCTGCGCCAGCTCAATCCCGCGCTCTCTATCGACCTGAAAACGCGGTCGTTCTTCGCGAACATGCTTGCGCGCGCGGGTCGCGAGTTGTCGGCAGGCCGCCGCATCGCGCTGAATTGTTTTCGCTATTTCGTCGAAGTCGAGACCGAAGACATCGTGCAGCAGAAAGGCCGCGCGTTCCAGCGGTGAAAGACGCTCCAGCGCCAGCATCAACGGCAGGGTCACATCGTCGTCTTCCTCTTCCTCCTCGACCACCGGATCTGGAATCCACGGGCCGAAATAAGTTTCGCGCTGCCGCTGGCCGGATTTAAGCCGGTCGAGACAAAGCCGCGTCACCGTGCGCCGCAGGAAGGCTTCCGGCTCGCGCACCGCGCTGCGGTCGGCGTTCATCCAGCGGATGAACGCCTCCTGCACCATATCTTCCGCATCGGCGACGGAGCCGAGCATGCGATAGGCGACACGGATCAGTTTCGAACGCAGCGGATCGAAAATCTCCGCTGCATCGTCATGCGCCGCCCCCCTGCCATCAGGCGACCGCCTCAGCAGTCTTTTGGGCCGGAGCCTTTGCCGCCGCTGGTTCAAACCAGAGGCCGAAGCCAACGGCCATGCGGTTCCAGCCGTTGATAATATTGATCATCAGCGTGAGATTCACCTGTTCCTCCTCCGTAAACTGCGCCTGCAGGGCCTTGCGCGCTTCGACAAGATCATGCCCCTGCGAGAGACGCGTCAGCGCATCCACCCAGCCAAGAGCCGCCCGTTCCCGCTCAGAATAGCATGGCGCTTCCTGCCAGGCCGAGAGCAAATAAATGCGCTGTTCGGTTTCGCCCAGCGCGCGGGCTTCAATCGTGTGCATGTTGATGCAGTTTGCACAGGCATTGATCTGCGACGAGCGGATTTTGACCAATTCGATCAGGCTCCCTTCCAGACTGGCAGCAACGGCTTGCGAGGTGGTCATCCAGGATTTCATCAGGGCAGGAGCAGCATTGAATGGGTTCAGCGTGGCAGTCATGGTCTCGTTCCTTTCGGGTTTGATTTGATGGTTCGAAAGACATGACGAGCGAGCATCGCTGAATGTGACATGTGGGCAAAAA
Organism: Ochrobactrum sp. SSR; assembly: GCF_030067775.1. Classification (NCBI taxonomy): domain Bacteria; kingdom Pseudomonadati; phylum Pseudomonadota; class Alphaproteobacteria; order Hyphomicrobiales; family Brucellaceae; genus Ochrobactrum; species Ochrobactrum sp. SSR. The sequence continues at coordinate 913,955 of NZ_CP125970.1, forward strand.
AATTTTTGCCGATAGGCGTTATTTTCCAAGTTCTCCCATAATCCATGCCCGAAAAGCCCGGATTTTCGGCACGTTACGGCGGGATTCGGGATAGACCAACCAATAGGAACGGCCATCATCGCAGAGGAGGTCGAAAGGCTGGATCAACAGACCCGCCGCAACTTCCGCCGTGTGAAAGGCAGGGGTGAGGATACCCATACCGAGGCCTGCCGTGGCCGCCCGCCCTTCCAGATGCTGCGCGCCCAGTCGGTTCTGCGTGTTGCCCCGCAGTTGCGGATCAGGAACACCAGCGGCTTCGAACCACAGCCGCCACCAAGGATCGCTGGCATCGATGGCGGGCAGGCGCAACAGATCAGCCGGCTCGCGCACCCCGCCAATGCTTGCCGCAAGTTTCGGGCTCAGCATGGGCGTGAACTGCGCCTTGATCAGCTCATGACTGACCAGCCCCGGCCAGTGGCCGGTGCCGGTGCGGATGGCGAGATCGACCTCGCTCTGGGTGAAATCGATCAGCTGGTCATTGGTATCGAGCCGCACCGCCAGAAGCGGGTGCTCCATCTGGAACGAACCAAGGCGCTGAACCAGCCAGTTGGCGGCGAAAGTGGCGACCGAGCTGATCGTGAGCACGCCTTCCGCATCCTCCCGCAACGTGGCGAAAGCCGTGCGCATCGTTTCAAAAGCCTCTGTAATGGACGGCGCCAGTCGCTCACCAAGCTCGGTCAGTTTCACTTGTCGCGGCATGCGCAGAAACAAGGGCGCGCCGACCCGCTCCTCCAGCATCTTGATCTGATAGCTGACGGCGGCCTGCGTCATGCCAAGCTCTTCCGCAGCCTTGGTAAAGCTTGCATGACGGGACGCGGATTCAAAGACGCGAATGGCGGATAAAGGGGTAGCGACGACACCATGATACATAAGCCCTCCTTATGTATGGTAATCGACGTTCAATTGGAAAACAACAGCTTTTCCGGCCATATCTATAGGCAGAATTTAACTGAGCTGTCTCCCACAGTTCACAAAAGCAAAGCCGGAACCATGCAAAATATCGAGATCAATGCACCAGCCCATGCAGGCGCTTGCGCTGCGTCTGGCCCTGCCGGCAAAGCCACCACAGGCTGGTATCGTCTTTTCACCCGCTTGTTTCAGCGCAAGCCAGCGCCCTATGTCGTCAGCGAACACTCGCCCGACTATCTGCTGCGCGACCTTGGCCTCATGGAAGGGCGCACCTCCCGCCTCCCGCGCGGCGGACACAGACTGCCGGATTGGCGCTAACTCAAGCGCTGATAACGGCAAATCCCCGCGCCTTCAGGCCGCGACGATCCTCGTGCAAACTGCTGACGAGACGGTCGCGGCTGCCGCCCAGATGCGCGCTCAACAGCTTCGCCGCCTCGTCGGCGTCGCCTTCGCGCACCGCATCAAGGATCGCGTGATGCTCACGCCATGCGCGGGCAAGGGCCGCTTCGTCGCGCACTTCCAGCCAGCGCGCTCGTGACAGGCGCTGCATCGCATCACGCACGCCACGGCTCAAAAACTCATTACCCGACAGTCGCGCCAGTTCGATGTGGAAATCCATGCCGACCCGATGCCATTCCTCCCGCGAGGTTTCGGCGTCGCAACTGTCCAGCATCGCGCCAATCGGCTCGACGCCGCTGCGCTCATCAAGCGTCGCAGTCAGCCGGATCGCCGCCACTTCCAGCGCCTCACGATAAACGCCGATCTGATCGATTTCAGCAAGATTGATCGGCGAAACCGTCCAGCCGCGCCCTTCCCGACAGACCAGCCCTTCGGCTTCCAACCGCAACAGCGCGGCGCGGATCGGCGTGCGCGAGGCGGCGAACTGCGTCTCCACCCAGCGCTCGGTCAGGCGTTCGCCCGGCCCAAGCTCAAGCCCCAGGATCATGTCGCGGAGTTGCGTTTCCACTTGCCTCATCTGTGACATTGCCGACCGGTCTCCTGGAGCGGTTCCGGTTAAAACGGAATCGTGGAACCGCTCTATCTAGTTGTTTCACGCATTATCCCACGCAAAACCGCTACGCACTGTTGCTGGAAATGCTCTCGTTCACCACACCGTGAATGCTTGTTCCTGACGGGAGTTGACAAGACGAAGCAACAGGCGCATGCATGTATTCCGCTTTGGTATCCCAAAATGGAATACAATACAATCCCATTCCCGCATCCGCATTCATTCGCAGGACATGACATGAGTACGACCCAAGCTGCCGCCAGGGACGCCGCCGCGTTAGACGGCACCACTGGCCCTTTGGCTGGCCCGAAACAGGCTGAGGAAAACCACGAGCGCTACTGGAAACAGAACCTCCTCATTTGCCTCATCGGTTCGTTCACCACGCTTGTGGCCATGTCGCTTCTGCTTCCTTTCCTGCCGCTTTATGTGGAGCAGCTTGGCGTGTCCGACCATGCGGCCATCGTGCAATGGTCCGGCATCGCCTATGGCGCAACCTTTCTCGCCGCCGCCTTCGTCGCGCCGCTCTGGGGCAAGCTTGGCGACCGCTATGGTCGCAAGCTGATGCTGATCCGCGCCAGTCTCGGCATGGCCATCGCCATGTCGCTGATCGGCATGGTAACGAGCGTCTGGCAGCTGGTCGCGCTACGCCTGTTCGTCGGCATTGCGGGCGGTTATTCCTCCGGCTCAATGATCCTCGTCGCGACGCAGACCCCGAAAGACAAAACCGGCTGGGCGCTGGGTGCGCTTTCGGCGGGCATCATGGCGGGCAATCTGGCCGGGCCGCTGCTCGGCGGCGCTTTGCCGCCGTTGATCGGCATCCGCGCCACTTTCTGGCTGGCGGGCGGTGTGATCTTCCTGACTTTCCTCGCCACAACTTTCCTGATCCGCGAAGAGCGCAAGCCGCCGAAACCGACCAAGGAACAGAGGGCGGAATCCATCTGGGCTGCGATCCCCGACAGAAAGCCTGTTCTGGCCATGCTGGTGACGGGCATGCTGCTGCTGTTCGCCAATATGTCGATCGAACCGATCATCACTGTCTATGTCATACAACTGATGGACGACCAGACCAAGGTTACGCTGATTTCCGGCGTCGTGATGGCGGCGGCAGCCTTGGGCAGCATCCTGTCCTCATCGCGCCTCGGACGACTGGCCGACCGCATCGGGCACAGATATGTCATCATCGGTGCGCTGGCGATTTCCGCATTGTTGCTGATCCCGCAGGCATTCGTCACACAAGCCTGGCAACTGATCGGCTTGCGCTTTCTGATGGGACTGGCGCTGGGCGGCCTCCTGCCCTGCATCACCAGCGTCATCCGGCACAATGTGCCGGACCGGGTTGCTGGCGGCATACTCGGCTATTCGGTCTCGGCGCAATATGTCGGACAGGTCGCAGGCCCGGTGGCAGGTGGCTTTGTCGGCGGCCATTTCGGGATGCGCGCCGTCTTTCTCGGCACCTGCCTGATGATGGCGTTTGGCGCGTTTTATAACTGGATCGTGCTGCGCCGCGCTTCACAGAACTGACGCAACCAAGGGATACTGGCTGTCATTCCATCGATTCCATGATTCTGGGACATTGAATGACAGACCATATCTTCGCGCCCTTCGAAGCGCTTGCAGCTGAACTTCTGCCGCATGCGCTGGAACATGGTGAGGACGGATCGCACGACCTGTCCCACCTCGCCCGCGTCTGGAAAAATGCCTCAGCCATTCAAAGCGTGGAAGGCGGCGACGCCGAAATTCTTTGCACAGCGGCAATTCTGCACGATTGCGTGAGTGTGGAGAAAAATTCCCCCGACCGGCACAAGGCTTCCCGCCTTGCAGCCGACAAGGCCTCCGCACTGCTGCGCAGCCTCGGCTGGGACGATGAGCGCATTGACCGCGTCGCCCATGCGGTTGAAGCGCACAGTTTTTCAGCCAATATCGAGCCTGTGACCATCGAGGCACAGACCTTGCAAGATGCCGACAGGCTCGACGCCATTGGCGTGATCGGCGCAGCACGCTGTTTTTATATAGCAGGCCGTATGGGAAGCGCCCTTTATGATTGGCGCGACCCGCGCGCGGAAGACCGCGCGTTCGACGATAAAACTTTTGCGCTCGACCATTTCCGCACCAAGCTGTTCAAGCTTGCCTCCGGTTTCAGAACGGAAACCGGACGGCGCATGGCCGCCGAACGCCATAAGCGGCTGGAAGCCATCTATGATGATTTTCTCGCGGAAGCAGGTGCATGAGATGGATTGTGGTTATGGTCAGCCGAAAATGGTGGAGTTTGAGAACCGGAGCGGAGTGTACTTAAAGGTACATGAGCACCGGAAGCGCAAAACAACGCCATTTGCAGGCGGCCAGAGCCGCAATCTCAGATAGAATAGCCGCCGTCGACACTCAGCGCCGTCCCCGTGACCATCGCGGCGGAGTCGGATGCGAGCCAAAGGGCAGCTTCGGCAACATCTTCCGGCGTCGAAAAGCGATCGAGCGGGATGGTTGCTTTCAAGGCTTCACGCGCTTGCGGCGTATCGTCTTCCAAAAACAGCTTCAGCGCTTCACTGTCGCTTTCCGCCGGGCAGATGCAATTGACGCGAATATTCTTGTTGGCCAGTTCCAGCGCCATCGCCTTGGTGGCGCTGATGATCCAGCCCTTGGACGCGCTATACCAGACCAGCCCCTTGCGCGGGCGCAGCGCGGTCGCCGAAGCAGTGTTGATGATGACGCCGCCACCCTGATGCTCCATGATCGGCACGACGATCTGCGTCGAATAATAGAGCGCCTTCATGTTGACGGCATGGATGAGATCGAAATTGTGCTCATCCACCTCGGTCAATGGCATGTTGCGATGCGTGAAACCGGCATTGTTGACCATGATGTCGATGCGCCCGAAGGCCTCGAAGGCCGCACGCGCCACGCGCTCCACATCGTCCTTGCGCGACACATCCGCCTGCACGGACAAGGCATTCTTGCCGATATGCGCCAGCTCGTCTTCTACGCGCTTCACATTGACGTCAGCCAGCACGACTTTCGCGCCTTCGGCTGCAAATCGGTGCGCCATGCCTGAACCGAAACCCGATCCGGCACCGGTGATGATTGCGACCTTATCCTGCAGCCTCTTCATGTCATTCTCCTTTGACAAAGCCGTTTCAGACTTTGTGTGCAAATCACTTGAAACACGATTGTTTGTTCCAATATGGCTTTAAGATGAACATGTCATGTGTGCATAAGCGGTTAACCCGACAAAACCGACAGGCTGCCTCCATGCGCGGTCATATCCCGATATCTGGCCCACATTTGACGCCCAGTTCAAATTCACGAGAATGCGGCAATCGGACGGTTGAATTTAAATCGATTAAATTATAAAGATGGGCCGCGCATATGGCACCGTTGTCATAGTAGGCTATGACTGACAGACTGATTTGCGCGAACGAAAGAAGAGAGCGACAGATGACCAGCCAGACTATTCCGGTAGAGCCTTTCGACTGCATCGTTTTTGGCGGCTCGGGCGACCTAGCCGAACGCAAACTGATCCCGGCATTGTATCAGCGGCAGCGTGCAGGCCAGCTCTCCGACCCGACGCGCATTATCGGCGCTTCGCGCAGCCCCATGACCGATGAGGAATATCGGAAGTTTGCGCGCGATGCCATTCATGAGCACGTCAAGCCTGCCGAAATCGATGAAAAGCAGATCGAAGAATTTCTGACCCGTCTCAGCTATGTCGCTGTCGACGCCAAGTCCGAAGAGGGCTGGGATGCCCTCAAGACCCTGATCGGCAAGAAGCCGGAAAAGATTCGCGCCTTTTACCTCGCAGTCAGCCCGACCCTGTTCGGCGATATCGCCACGCGCCTGAAGAGCCATGGCCTCATCACCCGCGACACCCGCATCATCGTTGAAAAGCCGATTGGCCGTGATCTGGATTCGGCAATGGCGCTCAACGACACGCTGGGCAGCGTGTTCCGCGAAGACCAGATTTTCCGTATCGACCACTATCTGGGCAAGGAAACGGTGCAGAACCTGATGGCGCTGCGCTTTGCCAATGCGCTTTATGAGCCGCTTTGGAACTCAGCCCATATCGACCATGTGCAGATCACCGTTGCCGAAGCCGTCGGCCTTGAAGGTCGCGCCGGTTATTACAACACGGCCGGCGCGCTGCGCGACATGGTGCAGAACCATATTCTCCAGCTGCTCTGCCTTGTGGCCATGGAACCGCCTTCGTCGATTGAAGCGGACGCGGTGCATGACGAAAAGGTCAAGGTGCTGCGCTCGCTCAAGCCCATCACCAATGCCAATGTCGAGGATGTGACCGTGCGTGGCCAGTATCGCGCGGGCGCTTCGGCGGGCGGAGCGGTACGCGGATATCTCGAAGACCTCGAAAGCGACACCAGCAACACGGAAACCTTCGTGGCGTTGAAGGCCGAAATCGCCAACTGGCGTTGGGCGGGCGTGCCGTTCTATCTGCGCACAGGCAAGCGTCTGGCGACCCGCGTTTCGGAAATCGTCGTGACCTTCAAGCCAATTCCGCATTCGATCTTCGGTGAAAGTGCTGGCAAGGTCATTGCCAATCAGCTCGTCATCCGCCTGCAGCCCGATGAAGGCGTCAAGCAGTGGCTGATGATCAAAGATCCGGGCCCGGGCGGCATGCGCCTGCGTCACGTTCCGCTCGATATGAGCTTTGCCGAATCCTTCAACGAGCGCAATCCGGACGCCTATGAACGGCTGATCATGGATGTGGTTCGCGGCAATCAGACCCTGTTCATGCGTCGCGACGAAGTCGAGGCCGCATGGCGCTGGGTCGATCCGATCCTTCAGGGATGGGAGTTGAACAGTCAGCCGGTCCAGGGTTACACCGCAGGAACGTGGGGGCCATCGTCGTCCATCGCATTGATTGAACGCGACGGTCGCACCTGGCACGAAACGTTATAAAGGACCCTGAAAGGAACAGCATGACCATCGAACGGCACGATTTCACCAGCGGAACGGAACTGGCGCAAGCGCTCTCGGAGGCAATTGCAATCAAGCTGGCTGCCGCAATCGCTGAGCGGGGACAGGCGACGCTCGCCGTCTCCGGCGGCACCACGCCGCTGAGGCTGTTCGAAGTGCTGTCGCGCAAGATGATCGACTGGAACCTCGTCACGATCACCCTCGTTGACGAGCGTTTCGTGGCCACAGACAGCGATCGTTCCAACGAAAAGCTGGTCCGCGACCATCTTTTGCGCGATCATGCGGGCGTGGCCAAATTCGTCGGCCTCTATAATCCGGCGGCGACGGCCGAAACGGCGGCGCTGGCCGCGGCCAGCCGCATCGACGCATTGCGCCGTCCCTTCGACGTGGTGGTGCTTGGCATGGGTAATGACGGTCATACCGCTTCATTCTTCCCCAATGCCGACCGGCTCGATCAGGCGATCGACCCGGCAACACGGGCGCTCGTTCTGCCAATCCATGCCGAAGGTGCTGGTGAAAAGCGCCTGACGCTGACCCTGCCACTGGTTGCAGAGGCCGACATGCTGGTGCTGCACATCGAAGGCGCGGCCAAGCAGGCGACGCTGGAAAAGGCGCTGTCCGGCGACGACGAACATGAAATGCCGGTACGGGCGGTTTTCCACCATGCCCGCACCCCCATCCAGCTTTACTGGACCAGTTAATTCTATTCAGGCCAGATTGGCACAGGTGATACCCATGCCCATGCAATCCGCTCACAAACGCATTCAGGAAATCACCGCGCGCATTCGCGAACGCTCCAAACCGACCCGCGAGGCCTATATTGGCCGCGTGCGCGAGGCGGCGTTGAAAAAACCGAACCGAACGGTTCTGGCCTGCGCCAATCTGGCTCATGGTTTTGCGGCCTGCGGGCCGCATGACAAGGCGGCGTTGACTGGCGACGAAGTGCTCAATCTGGGTATCATCACCGCCTATAACGACATGCTCTCGGCGCATCAGCCGTTCGAAACCTTCCCGCAGCTGATCAAGCAGGCGGCCCGCGATGCGGGCGGCGTGGCGCAGGTGGCGGGCGGCGTACCTGCCATGTGCGATGGTGTCACCCAAGGTTTCGCGGGGATGGAACTGTCGCTTTTCTCGCGTGAAGTCATTGCCATGGCAGCAGCTGTCGGCCTGTCGCACGACATGTTCGATGCCGCCGTTTATCTTGGCGTCTGCGACAAGATCGTGCCGGGCCTCATCATTGGCGCGCTGACTTTCGGGCACCTGCCTGCGGTCTTCGTTCCTGCCGGTCCGATGACCAGCGGCCTGCCGAATGACGAGAAGGCCAAGACCCGCCAGCTTTATGCCGAAGGCAAGGTCGGGCGCGCGGAACTGCTGGAATCGGAATCGAAGTCCTATCACGGTCCTGGCACCTGCACCTTCTACGGCACGGCTAATTCCAACCAGATGCTGATGGAAATCATGGGCCTGCATCTGCCGGGCGCGTCCTTCATCAACCCGGGCACGCCGCTGCGCGATGCGCTGACGCGCGAAGCCGCCAAGCGCGCGCTCGCCATCACGGCCTGCGGCAATGAATATACGCCTGTCGGCGAAATGCTGGACGAACGTTCTTTCGTCAATGGCATCATCGGCCTCAATGCCACCGGCGGTTCGACCAACCATACGATCCATCTGATCGCCATGGCTGCGGCAGCGGGCATCAAGCTGACCTGGCACGACATTTCCGAGATTTCGGACGTGGTGCCGCTGCTCGCCCGCGTCTATCCGAACGGTCTTGCCGATGTGAACCATTTCCATGCCGCAGGCGGCATGGGCTTCCTCATCCGCGAGCTTCTGGACGGCGGCATCCTTCATGAAGATGTGCGCACCGTTTGGGGCGAGGGTTTGCGTCCTTACGCCATTGAGCCGAAGCTCGGTGCCGATGGCACGGTTCTGCGCGAACCCGTCCCCGAAAAGAGCGGCGACGACAAGGTACTGGCGAAAATCCATGCGCCGTTCCAGCCAACCGGCGGCATCAAGGTTCTGACCGGCAATATCGGCAATGCCATCATCAAGGTTTCCGCTGTGAAGCCCGAGCGCCATGTGATCGAAGCGCCCGCAAAGGTGTTCAACGATCAGGCCGAGTTGCAGGCTGCCTTCAAGGCGGGCGACCTGACCGGCGATTTCATCGCGGTGGTTCGCTATCAGGGACCGAAGGCCAATGGCATGCCGGAACTGCACAAGCTGATGACCGTTCTCGGCATCTTGCAGGATCGCGGCCAGCGCGTGGCGCTTGTCACCGATGGTCGCTTGTCAGGTGCATCGGGCAAGGTGCCGTCCGCAATCCACGTCACGCCGGAAGCACTCGATGGCGGCGCAATCGGCAAAATCCGCAAAGGCGATGTTGTCCGCCTGGATGCCGTCAATGGTACGCTGGAAGTTTTGATCAATCACGCGACATTCGACGCCCGACTGGAGGAACGCCCCGACCTTTCCGCCAACGAACATGGCATGGGGCGTGAATTGTTCCGCGCCTTCCGGCAGATTGCCGGGCGGGCCGATGAAGGCGCTTCGGTGTTCTGAAGCAATTAAGGCAAAGCGGGTTTTGCACCGCTTTGCCTTTCAAATCGCATCAAATTGCGGGAACGAGGCGCGAAAACGCCTCTCAATTATGTCAAAAAACGGGCTTTTTTTACGCCAGCACTGCGGCAGGCCGCCGTCAGCGTATTGGCCATCAGCATGGCGATGGTCATTGGGCCGACACCGCCCGGAACCGGCGTGATTGCGCCTGCAACTTTTTCTGCATCCGTAAAATCGACATCGCCGACAAGACGGGTTTTGCCCTCGCCTCTTTCCGGTGCCGGGATGCGGTTGATACCGACATCGATCACCGTCGCGCCGGACTTGACCCAATCGCCCTTGACCATCTGCGGACGGCCAACGGCTGCAACCAGAATATCCGCCGTGCGTGCAATCGCCGGCAGGTCCTTGGTGCGGCTATGAGCAACCGTGACCGTTGCATTGGCGGCGAGCAGCAGATTGAACATAGGCTTGCCGACAATATTGGAGCGACCGATCACCACGGCATTGAGGCCGGAAAGATCGCGTCCGTGAACGCGCTCGATCATGATCATCGCACCGGCTGGCGTGCAGGGCACGAACGCCGTATCGACCTCGCCAGTGCCGAGCTTGCCGACATTGATGAAGTGGAAGCCATCCACGTCCTTGTCAGGCGAAATGGTCTGGATGACGCGGCCTGAATCAATGTGTTTCGGCAGCGGCAGCTGCACCAGAATGCCGTGAATCGCCGGATCGTTATTGAGGCTTTCGATCAGGTCGAGAAGCTCCTGCTCAGAGGCGGTGTCCGGCAGATCGTGCTGGATGGAATGGAAGCCGCATTCCTTGGCCTTGCGGCCCTTGGAGGCGACATAGACTTGGCTCGCCGGGTCTTCACCCACGATCACCACGGCAATACCGGGAACCACGCCGGTCGCTGCAACGAGCTTTTCGGTTTCGGTCTTCACCGTGGAAACCACATCCTCGGCGAGCTTCTTGCCATCGATCAACTGGGCCATAGCGAGCGCTTCTTTCTTTTCGAAATATCGGCTTTGCGAAATAACGGAGCGGAATGTCTGGGAGATACATCACATCCGTCGGGCATACATGCCAATAAGCGTCATGACGCCCGATGACAATTACCGAATACGCGACAAAGGCGAAAATCAGGGCAGGATTTCAGAAGTTTCAGAACCGGACGCCGCGGTTTGCGCGCACGTCGTCGATGGTGCGCTGCAATTCATCCGCTTCTGCGGCTGTATGGGCGCGATTGTTTTCGACTTCCCAGCGCTCGTTCGCTTCCCGAATGACGGCGGCAAGCCGCGTTTCGCCATAGGTCTCAAGCACGTCGTCGACTTCCGGCTCCTCCCGCTCCCGCTTTTCTGCAACGGGCGCGTGCTTGTTTCCGAACAGGCACGAAAACAGACCAAGCCAGAGGCCGCCGAGCAGTCCGGCCAGAACCGAAGTCTGCAAGGACACGCCGCGCCAGCCGTATGAATCCTTGGCTGGCGGAACAAGGCGCACCGTGGCACCCGTCGCCGACAGGGTGCTCATGTCGCCTTGCGCCGCGCGCATTTGCGCATCTTCATAAAGCGCCTGCCGCGCCGCCAGATCGCGCTGCATCGCTTGCAGACGATTGCGGTCTTCATCGCTAGCTGGAGGCGCATTCAGCCCGGTCATGGCCGATGCCGCCTTCTGCTCGTTTTCAACGGCTTTGCGCAAATCTGCCTGAATCAGACTGCGCTGATTGGCGATTTCCGTATCGATTTCAGTGGCAAGGCTTTTGGCCGCTTCGCTTTGCCCGGCTGCGCGATATTGTTCGACCAGCCGGCCCAACGCGCCGGAACGCATATCTTCCGGCAGGCCATCCCGCAACAGGCTTTCCGCCGTCATGCTGCTCAAGCGGCCAGCCTCGGCGACAATCCGCGCCGTTTCGGCCTTGGCCTCGGCAAAGGCCTTTTCAAGCGCCGCCTGGTCGCCGTCGCCGAAATTCCGGCTGGCGCGGAACGCTTCAACCGCCGCCTTAACCGCAGTCGCATCAGCTTCCAGAGCCTGCAATCGCTCGGGCAGACCGGCATCCGGCGCGCCCGTGCTGCCCGTCAGCTGGTCACGGAAGGCCTGTGTCACCGCATTGGCAACCGCCACTGCTGTTTCCGGCTTCGCGGCCTTCACCTCGACCGTGACGATGCCGCTATCGAGCGCCTGCGAAAATTCCAGATGCGGGCGCAGAATGGCCGCACCCGTTTGCGCGGCCTGTGCTGCGGGCGCAGCCTCGCCTTCGGCTGTGGTGAACCGGGCAAGGGCTTGCCGCAGTTGATCGAGAAGCGGCGGCGGCCCGAAATCTCGTGGCGACTGGATATGCGCCAGTTGCGCGGCGCGGTTCAGCACCGCTTCGGATGCAATCTCGCTGCGACGTTCGGAAGGAAACACCTGCATGGATGTCGATACGCGATAATGTTGTGGCTCCAGCATGGCATAACCAAGCCCAAGCAAACCGCCCAGCACGGTAAAACCCACGATGCGACCCCAGCGCAAGCGCCAACGCCTGCGCGGTTTGGCGGACGGTGTATCACCGGTCGGAGCGACAGCGGCGGGCGCTGTTGGCTCCGGCGCTGGCATCGGCAGCTTTGGCGCTTCCTCCGGTTCAAGCCGGGACTGCAATTCGGCCCTGATCGCGCTCATGCGCTGGCGCATATCGGCGGCAGGATCATGGACCGCCGAAGGGGCAGCCGGTTCGCCGTCCAGCATTTCCTGCTTGCGGCGCAAAAGTTCCTCACGCCGCCTTCGATGCTCGCGCTCGGTCAGCAATTCCTCGGCCAGTTCGGCAGTGGTCTTGGTCGGCCCTACATCCGGTGTCCTGACCAGAAACTCGGGAGCATAAGCCAATAAGGGGCGCGCGGCAGCAGCTTGTCCCTTGTTCTTTTGCTCAACCATCGCTTTTTCCCGATGCCTATCCAAGCCCATTGACTGGCCCCTTTGCCCGGACCATCCACCCATGATCTGCCCATATCACAGACCATGAGAATTATGGCATCCATCATGGCAAACAAACCGTTAAAATTGTAGTTTTCCATAATGATTCATATCGATGCGCAACTTGAGGAACCCTCGATGCAAACCAAAATGGAACATCCGGTCGATATGAAACGCCTTGAGGGCATCATTGAGTTCATTCAGGCAGCCGAACGCCTGAAAAGCACATTGCGTTCCGGCCATACTGCCGAGGGCCGCCCGGAAAGCACTGCCGAACACAGCTGGCGGCTCAGTCTGCTGGTCACGCTTTTCGACAAGGAACTTGGCGATTGCGACCGGCTGCGCCTTCTGAAAATGTGCCTCGTACATGATCTGGGCGAAGCGATTTCCGGCGATGTTCCGGCCATTCACCAAAGCGCCGATGATGGCCGCGCCGAACGGGAAAAGGCTGATCTCATCGAGCTATGCGCGCCTTTGCCCGATGATCTGCGGGCGGAAATTCTCGACCTTTGGACCGACTATAATCGCGGTGTCTCCCCGGAGGCGATCTTCGCCAAGGGGTTCGACAAGATCGAGACCATGCTGCAACACAATATCGGGCTGAACCCGCCCGATTTCGATTATGCGTTCAATCTTGGCTACGGCCTCAAGCAGACCGAACGCCACCCGCTCCTGCGCCAGTTTCGCGCCGTGGTGGATGCGCAAACCGCGCGCAATGCGGAGCGGCAGAAGTGATCAGTTCAGCGTCGCGAAATGCCGCAGCGTGAAGATGATCTGATAGAGCAAGGCGAATGTGACGAATATCCCATGATAGCGGCGGCTATCCGTATACATGGCGATGATGCTGAACAGGATGAAGCAGACCGTCTGGATCGGATATTCGATCCCGTAGAGTTGATAGTGATCCACGCCTTTCAGCAATGTGTCGAGCACATCCACCACATGGATCAGCGCCAGAATGCCGAAAAACCATTTGCGCCGCGACATGAAATAATCGCGATAGCCAGTATATTCCTCCATGCTGTCGGGAAACAGCAGCGTGCATTGCAGGAAATAAAGCCCGGCATAAAAGATCACGAAAAGATATTTTTCGAACGTCCATAGCGGAATGGTTCTGAGGCCGAACTCGAACCACCAGAAATGCGCCACCGACAACAGCACGAAGGCGACCCAGGCCAGATGTACCGGATAGATTATCTGTTTGCCGGGATGCTGGATGAAGCGCGCAAAGCCGGTGAGCAGGCGCGATACGCACAGGCCCAGAATGATACCGATGATGATGCGAACGTGACCGAATGCCTCCGCTGGCGGAATACCTGTAGTCAAAGACGGATCCATTGGCCCCTCATTCCAACAGCAGCGCGGATAAGCAAATTATCCGCTCTTTCATGCAATTTCGTCGGGACATACTGGTCGATAATTTATGAGGCATCAATAATTTACGGGCAATAAAGCTATAATTTCCGCAGTTTTATGTTTTGTCCGCGCGCAACGATCAAATTTGGCCGCGCCGCCTTGCAGATTGCAAAGGCGCAAGGCTATACCGGCTTTGATCAATCCTGGCGCAACGGCGCCGACACATTCAGACAGGCGGAACAATCAATATGCAGGACACGGTAATTCTCGTCGGTTGCGGCAATATGGGCTTTGCCATGCTCAAAGGCTGGCTCGACAATGGCATTCTGAAAGCAGGCGATGTTCACGTCGTCGAGCCGACGGATGCGCTGCGCGAACGTGCAGCTGGCGCCGGCGTTCACGCCTATGCCAGCGCGGATGCGCTGCCTGCTGACCTTAAGCCGCGCATGATCCTGGTTGCCGTCAAGCCGCAGGTGATGAACGCCGTCCTGCCTGCCTATAAGCGCTTTGCGCCTGCCGCCACCTTTGTCAGCGTTGCAGCTGGCATTCCGGTTGCGCTGTTTGAAAATCATCTGGGCAACGACGCCGCCATCCTCCGCTGCATGCCCAACACGCCTGCCGCCATCGGCAAGGGCATGATGGTGACCTTCAAGAACGCCAATGTGACCGCCGACAACGAGGCGTTCGTCGCACGCCTGCTCGCAACGTCGGGCAAGGTCGCCAGCGTCGATGACGAAACGCTGATGGATGCCGTCACGGCGGTTTCGGGTTCAGGCCCGGCCTATGTGTTCCACTTCATCGAAGCCTTGACCGATGCTGGTGTTACGGCCGGTCTGCCACGCGAAACGGCGGCACTTCTTGCCATGCAGACCGTGATGGGGGCGGGCGCGCTTGCCGACGCCAGCACCGACACCCCGTCGCAACTGCGCGAGCAGGTGACGAGCCCGAACGGCACCACGGCGGCGGCGCTTGACGTGCTGATGGGTGGCGACCGTCTCAAAACGCTGGTTGCCGAGGCCGTTGAAGCAGCGCGCAAGCGTTCGGTGGAACTCGGCAAGGCCTAATCAGCAAGTCTCGGCACCGCATCAATCAGCGCTCTGGTGACAGGCGCTTGCGGTTTCAGGATCAGCTCCCGCGTCGGGCGGTTTTCAACAATCCGCCCGCGCTCCATCACCGCAATGCGATCCGCCACTTGTGCAGCAACCGCGAGATCATGGGTGATGAAGAGATAAGCCGTCTGCTCGGCCTTTTGTATCTCCTGCAACAAGTCGAGAATTGCGCCGCGCACGGTCACGTCGAGCGCGGAAACCGCTTCATCCAGCACGATCAGCGACGGGGATGTCGCAAGCGCACGGGCAATTGCCACCCGCTGCCGCTGGCCGCCGGAAATTTCATGCACACCGCGCCGAGCAAGCGCTGGATCAAGCCCGACCGTTTGCAACAGGTCTGCGATATCGCGGTCGATGCCATGAATGCGCAGCGGTTCGTGCAGAAGATCGCCCACGCTGGCGCGAGGGTTGAAAGCCGATAGCGGGTCCTGAAACACCATCTGCATCCTTGCGCGACGCCTGCGCAGCGCCGCACCTTGCCATGCCAGCCAATCCTCACCCTCAAAGCGGATTGTCCCGCTCTTCAGCGGCTGCAAGCGCAGCAAGGCACGCGCGAGCGTAGACTTGCCGCTGCCCGACGGGCCGACCAGCGCCAGTGTCTCGCCCCTGTTGACCGCAAGGCCGACATGATCGAGCGCCAATGCAGCGCCATAGTGCACCACCAGCCCGTCCGCCTGCAACAAAGCCTCAGTCATGGGACGCCAACTCCAGTGCAGGCACGGCGGCAATCAGTGCGCGCGTATACTCCGTCTGCGGTGTGCCGATGATTGCGCGCACATCGCCGCTTTCCACCAGCGCGCCCCGGCGGAAGACCGCGATGCGATCCGCCAGCCCGGAAGCGAGTGCGATATCATGCGTGATGAAGATCAGCGTCATGCCGTCTTCACGCACCAGCTTGCGCAGCAGCGCCACGATTTCCCGTTGGACAATCGTATCGAGCGCGCTTGTCGGCTCGTCGGCGATCAGCACACGCGGATTGGCGGCGATGGCGAGCGCTATCGCGATACGCTGTTTTTGCCCGCCAGAGAACTGATGCGGGTAGCGGTGAAAACTATCCTCCGCATCGGGGATATGCACGCGCTCAAGCAGTGCGAGCGCCCGCATCCTCGCGGTGTGGCAATCCAGCTTTTCATGCGCGCGAATGGTTTCGACCAATTGCGCGCCGATGCTCATCAGCGGATCGAAGCTTGATGCCGGGTCCTGAAAGACAAAGCCGATATCGCGTCCCGGCTTCATCGGCCCATCGGCCCAGTCGATCCGCCCTGATACTCGCGCATTGGCAGGCAGAAGGCCTGCAAGCGCCAGCGCCAGGGTGCTTTTTCCGGAGCCGCTTTCGCCGATAATGGCAAGCGTTTTGCCCGCCTCTATATCGAGCTGAACGTTGCCCAGCGCCGTTTCGCGCCCATAGGTGACCGAGAGGTTATCCAGTTTCACGAGCAGGCTCACGATTGCACCTCGCGCCGTGCCGCGGCGGCAGTCACGCCCTCGCCCGCCAGATAGACGCCAACGACGGTCAACGCCAATGCCAGTCCCGGCACAATGGAAAGCCACGGTGCAGAGCGCAGAACCGTGCGGCCTTCCGCAATCATGCCGCCCCATGTGACACGGTTCGGATCGCCAAGGCCGAGAAAGGACAGTGCGGCCTCGATCAATATAGCCGAAGCGACGATCACCGGCACCAGCGCCAGAACCGGCGGCAGGGCGTTGGGCAATATCTGGCGAAAGGCGATCTCCAGCGGATGCATGCCTATGACCCGCGCCGAGGCCACATAGTCGCGCTCGCGGATGGACAGCACCTGCCCGCGCGTCAGCCGTGCAGCCTGCGTCCAGCTTGAGAGTACGATTGCGGCGACCAGAACCGGCAATGACGGCCCGGCAAGACTAACCAGCGCCAGCGCCAGCAAAAAGCCCGGCACAGTCTGGAACGCCTCTGTAACCCGCATCAGGACTTCATCGACGATCCCGCCTGCAAAACCCGCCAGCACGCCGACCGTGCTGCCGACGAGGATGGAGGCCACAGCCGCCGCAAGCCCGACAACCAGCGAGGTGCGCCCGCCGTGGAAAAGTTCGGCCAGCACATCGCGCCCAAGCCGGTCCGTGCCAAGCGGAAAGGCGCTGTTTTCGAACGGTGCCAGCAAGGGAGACGCGACAATCCGCAGCGGATCACCAGGAAAGAGCAGCGGCGCGAAAAGTGCTGCTGCGACGAGGATCGTCAGGATAAGCGAACCTGCCAGACCCTCGCCCGTCTTGAGACTGCGCAGAAAAACCGTCATGCGCTGGCCTTTCCTGTCGGCCTTTGGGCAATACGCGGATCGAGCCAGACATAGAGAAGATCGACAAGCAAATTGACCATGATCACCATGATCGCGCTTGTGAGAATGACGCCCAGAAGCAAGGGCGTATCGCGGCTTGCAACGGCCTCCTGCGCCAGTCGTCCGAGACCGGGAACCGCAAAGACGCTTTCGATCACCACGCTGCCGCCCAACATGCTGGCCGCTTGCAATCCGAGCAGGGTAACGAGCGGCAACAACGCGTTGCGCGCCACATGGCGCAACACAATGCGTGGTCGCGAAATGCCGCGCGCCCGCAAGGCTCGCACAAAATCCATCCGCCATATGTCGGCCATCGCGGCGCGCATGACCCGCAGATAAAGCGCCAGATAAATCAGCGCCAGCGACATGACCGGCAGCACCAGATGGCGCGCTATGTCGCCTGCCCGCGCCAGTCCTTGCTTGCCGGATGCAATGGTTTCGATGCCACTCGACGGTAACCAGCGCAGCCGGATCGAAAACAGGATGACCAGCACCAGCGCCAGCCAGAAACCCGGAATGGCGTAGAGCACCAGAGAGGTAACCGACAGAAACCGGTCGCGCAAACTGCCCGGCCTTGATCCGGCGACAAGCCCAAGCAGTGTACCGATGGCAAAGGACAGTGCCGTCGCCGCACCCATAAGCAGCAGCGTATTGGGCAGCCGTTCCAGAATGACGCCGAGGATAGGGCGGTTGAAACTGACCGACCAGCCAAGATTGCCCTGCAAGAGAGAGGCAAGATAGGCGGCAAGCCGATACCAGACCGACTGGTCCAGCCCCCAGCGGGCACGCATTTCCGCAATCTGCGCCGCATCACCGCCGAAGCTGACGGCATAGGCGTCCACCGCATCGCCCGGCGCCAGTTCCAGCATCAGAAAGCAGCCGACAACGACAATCAGCAGCACAAGGATGCTGCCGATCAGACGTTTCCGGAGAAGGGTTAGAATCTGCGCCACGTCGCGACGATACAATCAACACGAAGCTTCGTCACCGTCTATCGCGGTTCCGGTTAAAACGGAATCGTGGAACCGCTCTAGCTATTTGTTTTAAGCATTATCCCGCGCATCGAAGCAGGATCAGAAATCAGTCCAGTGGACTGATTTCCCTGCGTAGACGCTACGCACTTTTGCTGGAAATGCTCTATCGCGGTTCAACCCAGGTATCGGCCCAGTTGGAAACCGCCCAGCGCGGATTGTTGGAAATATTCTTCACCCGCTCATTGGCAACCGTGATGAAACCCCATTCGGCAACATTGATCAGCGGCAGATCCGCTTCCACTTTTTGCTGGAACTCGTGATAAAGCGCCGTGCGTTTCGTCTCATCGATCTCGCGTGCTGCGGCGGCGATCAGGGCGTCCAGTTCGGCATTGGTATAGCCGCCCTGATTGGAGAACGGCACACCCGCCGGAATGCCACTTTCCACCAGAATGGTGGTGGAGATGGCCGGATCGCCGCGATAGACGGTCGGCGCAATGGCAAGGTCAAAATCGTGATCGGTATAGACCGCCTTTTGATGCGCCGCCGCGTCATTGTTGACGATGCGCGCATCGATACCAATCGCAGCCAGAGCCTGACGCAGATAATCGCCAAACTGTCTGGTCTCGTTGAAATAGGGCGCGGGCAGAAGCTTCAGCGCAAAGCGCGTTCCGCCCCCGCCGCGCTTGTAACCCGCTTCGTCCAGAAGCTCATTCGCCTTGGCCACATCGAACGGATAGGACGGCACATCACGCGTATAAAACTGGTTGTCATAGCGCGGCACGGGGCCGGTCGAGGTTTTGGCGTAGCCAAGGAAGATGGTCTTGACCACGAAATCGCGGTCGATCGCATGGGCAATCGCCTGACGAACCTTCAGGTCCGCCAGTTCCTTGCGACGATGATTGATTTCCACGACAAGCTGATAGGTCAGCGCCTCATAGCCCTTGGAAATAACCGCTAGCCCCGGCACTTTCGAAATGCGGTCGAGGTCGGCCAGCGGCACGGCGGAGAAAGCCGCCAGATCAATCTCTTCCGCTTCAAGCGCTCCGGCTGCGGCAGCCCGGTCCGGCAGAACACGATAGATGATCTCATCGAGATGAGGTTCGCCCTCGCCCCAATAGGCGTCGTTCCGGACCAGTCGATAATATTCGCCGGTCTTGTGCTCGGCATATTTGAACGGTCCGGTGCCAATGAGCTTTTCATTGGCCGGATTGGCCGCAATATCGGTGCCCGCGAAAACATGTTTCGGCAGAACCGCGGTCAGCGCTGGCAGAGCGTTGCGCACGAGCTGAAACGGCGTCGGCTCCGAGAAATGAAAGACGGCGGTATGATCGTCCGGTGTTTCCACCTTATCCAGCGCCTTGAACACGACGCGGCCAAGATTTTGCAGCGGCTTCCAGACTTCCAGTGCGGAGAAGGCCACGTCCGCCGCCGTAAACGGCGTACCGTCATGCCACGTGACGCCTTCACGCAGGCGGAACGTCACAGTCAGCCCGTCAGCCGAGCCTTCCCAGGCCGTGGCCAGTCGCGGGCTCAAGCCGTTTTCGCCGTCGAAAGAGGCTTCGGCCAAGGGCTCGACGATCTTGCTTGCAACGAAAAACACGCCATTGGAGGCGACGATAGCCGGGTTGAGATTACGCGGTTCGGAATCCGCCGCCACTACAAGTCGTCCGCCCTTTTCTGCACTGTTCTGCGCCTGCGCCCATTTCGGCCACGCCACCGATGCGGCCAGAAAGGTCGAGCCGACCAGAAAACCTCTTCGCGACGCAATGAACCGAGACATAACCCCACCTGCCCTGCATTTTTATTCCCATCGGCTTATTTCTATCGCAGCCACGGCCGAATGACAGGGTCAAAACCTGTCACCACGACAATAAATATTGAAAATCATTTCCTTTTTTGGGAAATTTTGACCAACAGATAAACGTAGTATAATCCAATAATATGCTCACTGATTGTTCAGTATTTTGCAGAATACTGCTGAATTAATTTTTTACAAAATTGCCATCTTAAGAAATTCTCCCCTTGCCAAAGGGGCGCCTTTGCATAGATCATGGTTAATTATGTGTTGTCGTATTTCGTGAAGAGAGAACCGAATATGGCCAGCACATGACCACAGGAGTTTACCCCCGCTCCTGTTTCGCCCACTTGCAGGCCCGATAGATAAATCCGGCTGCAAGTTTTGAAGCTGAACCACATTGGAAGAGAGGAAACAGAAATGTCTAGTTTGCTGCCCCCGCTTCATGACGGTCACGCACCGATCTATCTACATCACGCATTTCAAGATGCGGTCGATGCTTATGAAGATTGGACACTGGAAACGGCAGAGCCGGTTGTTCAGGTCAATGGCAAGATTACACGTATCAGCGTTGTCTTCCGTCGCCTGTGGAACTGCACCGACATGGTGCCGCGCCACACGCTGGAAGCATTGAAGGATATCGTTCCGTCGACACTGGTTCATGCGGAACGCTGGAAAGAAAACGCAACTTTCTCAGAAGCCGCCCATGTGATGCGCGCGGCTTTGGAACGACGCAAGGCGCGACGGCTTCCGGTCGTGTGCTGATAGCGTGAAACCGGACAGGCGGGCGGGTTTTCCCCGCCCGCTTTTTTGTGCATGACAGGTCGGCCGCCGCTTTTCACTTTTGCTGGAAATGCTTTATGAACCGGACCTGATGAAATCATCCTCCCCAGGTCGCATACCAATTATCTCAGGAGTTCCGATGCGTAAGCTGCTAACCGCCGCCCTTATTCTCGCCGTCTGCACAGCCGGATCGGCGATGGCAAAAACCATACGCGTCGGCGTCACGCCCGGCCCGCATGCCCAGATCATGGAAAAGGTGAAGGAAGTCGCTGCCACCAAGGGTCTGGAAATCGATATTCAGGAATTTTCCGATTACGTCATTCCAAATATGGCGCTGGCCGATGGCGCGCTGGAAGCCAATTCATTCCAGCACCAGCCCTATCTCGATAATCAGGTTGCCGACCGCAAATTCGATATTGTCAGCGTGGCACAGTCCGTCAACTTCCCGATGGGCATGTATTCGAAGAAGCTGAAGAACATCTCCGAACTTGCCGATGGCGCGACGGTGGCGATCCCCAACGACCCGACCAATGGCGCGCGTGCGCTTCTGGTGCTGGCCGATAACGGTCTCATCAAGATCGATCCGGCCAAGGGCTTACGCGCCAGCGTCATCGACGTGACCGAAAACCCCAAGAACCTGAAATTCGTCGAGCTTGATGCCGCACAGCTGCCGCGCTCGCTGGAAGATGTCGAGGCGGCTGTCATCAACACGAACTATGCCATGGAGGCCGGTCTTAACCCGGCCAAGGACCCGCTGATCCGCGAAGGCGAAAAGGCGCCCTACTTCAACGTCATTGCCGTGCGCACCGCCGACAAGGACGCCGACTGGGTCAAGGAACTGATCACCTCCTATCACAGCCCGGAAGTGAAGACCTTCATCGAAGAAACCTTCAAGGGTTCGGTTCAGCCTGCCTGGTAAGCCTATCCCGCAAAAGAAAGCGCCGGTCCAATTGTTTCGGACCGGCGTTTTTATTGCGTGACGCAAACTATTCAGAGCTTGCGGAAACGCACCCGTGCGCTGCGCTCGATGGCGGCAACCGTCAGCTCGTCCAGCGTCCAGCGGTCGCGCAGCATCTGGAGGAATTCCAGCTCTTCCTGCTCGACATGGAGATCGGCAGCCGCCACTTCCACCGCCAGCGCATAGGCCGTGTCATAAAGCTTTTCAGGCAGCGCTTCATGCGCAAGGTCGAGGATCTTTTCCAGACCGTCTTCATAGGCCAGCAGCGCGTAGCATTCATTGGCAAGACGCGGCAGTTCCGCCGTATCGAAGCCACGGAACACCGGAAGGCGCGTCACCACATTGCCGATGGACTCCAGTTCCGCGTCGGTCATCGTCGTGTCGGCAGCCGACGTCGTGATCATGATGTAGACGAGTGCATCCTGCGGCGAGATTTTCTTCATCGGGTACTCCTCAGCGACACCATGATCGGAATCAGCTTTTCCGGTTACAATTTGCCGGAAAGTTAGGAAGCCTCCCGCGGTTAGGCAAGGAAATTCCGCACCAGCCGTTGACGGCACGGGGTTGTCGCGCCATAGAGCATAGGCACGGATGCGTGCACCGTTTTTCAAGAATAACGCCCTTCACAGGATATCAGGACAAAACCATGACTTCGCATCGTCTGCCCGAAATTACGCTGACCCCGGAACTGACCGCGGCGGCTGCGGACGCGAAAGCCTGGCCCTTTGAAGAAGCGAAGAAAATCCTCAAGCGCTATGCCAAGACCGGCCTGCCGGACACAGTGATTTTCGAAACCGGCTATGGCCCGTCGGGTCTGCCGCATATCGGCACATTCGGCGAAGTGGCGCGCACCTCGATGGTGCGCCATGCCTTCCGTATTCTGACCGAAGACAAGGTGAAGACGCGCCTGATCTGCTTCTCCGACGATCTCGACGGCATGCGCAAGATTCCAGACAATGTGCCGGACAAGGCAGCACTTGAGCCTTATCTGCAAATGCCGCTTTCGTCGGTGCCGAACCCGTTCGGCGGCGAATATAAGAGCTTTGCCGAGCATAACAATGCTATGCTCTGCCGCTTCCTCGACACTTTCGGCTTCGACTACGAATTCGCCAGCGCGACAGATTACTACAAGTCCGGCAAGTTTGATGCGGTGCTGCTCAACGCCGTCGAACGCTATGACGACATTATGAAAGTCATGCTGCCGACGCTCGGCGAAGAGCGTCAGGCGACCTATAGCCCGTTCCTGCCGATCTCGCCCAAGTCGGGCCGCGTGCTTTACGTGCCGATGAAGAGCGTGGACGCCAAGGCTGGCACGATCACATTCGACGATGAAGACGGCGTCGAAACCACGCTTTCCGTCACCGGCGGCAAGGTAAAGCTGCAGTGGAAGCCGGATTTTGGTATGCGCTGGGCGGCACTCGGCGTCGATTTCGAAATGTTCGGCAAGGATCACCAGACCAATGCGGGCGTATACGACCGCATTTGCGAAATTCTCGGCGGACGCGCGCCGGAACATTTCGTTTACGAGTTGTTCCTCGACCAACTTGGCCAGAAGATTTCCAAGTCCAAGGGCAACGGCATCTCGATTGACGAATGGCTGGCCTATGCGCCGACCGAAAGCCTTGCGCTTTACAATTTCCAGAAGCCGAAGACCGCAAAGCGCCTTTACTTCGATGTCATCCCGAAGGCGGTGGACGAATATTTCACCTATCTGTCGGCCTATAACCGTCAAGAGTGGAAGGACCGGCTGAACAATCCGGTCTGGCATATTCATTATGGCAACCCGCCAAAGGTTGACCTGCCGGTGACCTTCGCGCTGATGCTCAATCTGGTCAGCGCATCAAATGCGGAAAGCCCGTCGGTTCTGTGGGGCTTCATCTCGCGCCACGCGCCGGGCGTCACGCCGGAAAACAATCCGGAACTGGATGCGCTGGTTGGTTACGCGATCCGTTACTTCAACGATTTCGTCAAGCCGACCAAGCAGTTCCGTGCGCCGGACGACGTGGAACGCGGCGCACTGGAAGCGCTGGACGCCAAGCTTGCGACCCTGCCTGCCGGGACCGATGGCAACGATATCCAGAACGCCATTCTGGACGTCGCCCGCGCCATCGAACGCTATCAGGATCACACCAAGAAGAGCCCGGAAGGCGGCCCCGGCGTGTCGGTTTCCTTCTTCCAGATGCTCTATGAAGTGCTGATCGGACAGGAGCGTGGCCCACGCTTCGGCTCCTTCGTCGCGCTTTACGGCATCGAGGAAACCCGCGCCCTGATCAAAAAGGCGCTGGCTGGCGAACTGGTCTGAGCCGCTCAATAGCCGAACAAAACGACAAGCCCCGCAGCCACCCGGCGCGGGGCTTTTTTGCGCCCGAAACGCTGGCACATTTGCTCCGATTGACTCTGCATCTCGTAGTAGGTAGAACGGTATACCTATCACAAGGATTACTGCGATGAAGTCCGTTCAAACACCATTTCCGGCTTCCACGGAAAGCGCGCGCGAAAAGCTTTTGAATGCTGCTGCCGTGCTGTTTTACGATCAAGGCATCGGCGGCACCGGCATTGACGCCATCGTTGAAAAAGCGGGCGTCGCCAAGAAGAGCCTCTATAATAATTTTGCGTCCAAAGCCGATCTGGTGAACCAGTATCTGGAAGTGCGCCATGCCGAATGGCTGGGCCTCTATGATGCGCGGCTGCAAAAAGCTGTCACACCGCTGGAAAAGGTTCTCGCGGTTTTCGACGCCTATCAGGACCATGCTGAATTTGCCTATGAGCACGGCTTTCGCGGCTGCGGGCTGCTGAATGCTGCTGCCGAATTGATGGTCGGCGATATTGGGCGCCAGGCAGTGAAACACCACAAGCGCGAGGTCGAAGCGCTGCTGGCGGGCCATCTGGCGGAACTGCTGCCCGACGCGCCTGAGAGAGCGGCTGCATTGGCGCGGCAACTGTCTTTTCTGCTGGAAGGGGCAATGTCGCGCGCCGGACTTGAGGGGAACAGCGCCTGCATTCAGGAGGCGGGGGCTATGGCATCGGACATGTTGGGGGCATTGTGAACACATCATCGCGCAATTATGCGATTGGCGTCGCCGCCATTTTGTTTTCCTCTGCCGTCTGGGGGACGACTGGCACAGCCGCAACATTTGCCCCGGAGGTGGGTTCTGCGGCAATCGGCGCTGCGGCCATGGGCGTCGGCGGGCTGATGCAGGCGCTTCTCGCCGGACCCGGCATCATCCGTGCACGGCCGCAACTGGCCAGAAACTGGCGCAACCTCGTTCTCGGCGGACTGGCCGTCGCCATCTATCCCCTCGCCTTCTACGCCTCGATGCGTATGGCTGGGGTCACCATCGGGACCGTCGTCACACTCGGGTCCGCGCCGCTGCTTTCCGCCCTGATCGAATATGTATTCGATGGTTCCCGATTGTCCCGACAATGGCTGTGGGGTGCCCTGATCGGACTGCTCGGCATGATCCTCATATCCATAGCCGAGGGATCGGCGCATAGTGGTGTGCAGACGGGCAACTCTGTGCTGATCGGCATTGGACTTGGCCTGATTGGAGGCTTCACCTATGCGCTCTATTCATGGACTGCGCGCGGCCTGATCCTGCGCGGCATCCATTCATCGGTCGCGATGGGCGCGACATTCGGCATTGGCGGCCTGTTGCTGATGCCGGTGCTGCTGATGACCGGCGCGCCCTTCCTCGCCTCTTGGAACAATGCCGCCGTCGGCATCTATATGGCGGCGGTGCCGATGTTCCTCGGTTATGTCTGCTTTGGCATCGGCCTTGCGCGGGTTCCTGTCAGCATGGCGACGACGATCACACTCGTCGAGCCTGTCGTCGCCGCGCTGCTGGCCGTAGTTATTGTGGGAGAACGTCTCCCAGCCATGGGCTGGCTCGGCGTCGTACTGGTGATCGCTTGCCTCGTGGTGATCACCGTTCCGCTGAAATCAGTATCAGGCAGAAGCCCGAAGGCAGCAGCCGAAGCCTAGTTTGCAGGTGTTGGTGCTGGCGCAACAGGCGCTGGCGGAAATTCACCCTGCTGCGGAGACGGCGCAGAGGGTTGCGGCTCTGGCTCAGGTGCCAGCGGCGATGGATTGCTGAGACTGTTGCCCGGATCAGGCTCCAGACTTTGCAAGGACGCATCCGGCTTGTCTCCGAAAATGCCAAGGCGCGCTTCTTCCGCCTTGCGTCCCGCATCAGCATAGGAACCGTCTGGCGTCGCCCTGGCCCAGCCATTCGTCACCAGCCACTCAGCGGCATCGTCATTGCCAAGCTTGCACCCGGTCGCAATGGCGGCACCGCTATCGTTCTGCGGCAGGCGGCACATGATGGCGCGCGAGCGCAGCCACTGGCGGAAGGCCGTCCGCGCCTGCATACCGCATGGCCAGTTCTGGCCGGATGTGGTCTGGCAGGTCTGCTCGACCGGCAAAACCTCGATGCCCTGCAAATCGATCATGCGTCCCTGACTTTCGAGCCGCCCGGCGGCAACCGCGACTGGCCGCTGCAACAGCTGCATGTCCTCGCCCTCCCCGACAGGCACGGCAGGGGTTGGCGCAACCGGCTCAGCCGGAGCGACCGGCTCCGGCGGCTTTGGTGTCGCCGCAAGACCGAGATCGCTGAGCGGCGGTCGCGGCGCTTCGCGCTGAAGCCCGTTTGCCTCATCGCTGGAATTGCCCGGCTGCGGCGTGGTCTCAGGAGCGGATTGCGCGTTCTGCTGACCATCCGTTTTGGTACCCGGCTCGTCATAATCGAATTGTTCGACGACGATGCCGTTGCCCGAACTGCCGGTCGGCGCGGTCGTGCCGCTATCCGCAGCGATCACCGGCACGGGCCCATCCAGAGCGCCATAAAACGGAGCGATGAAAGCAGCGGCCAACAGCGCGCCGGTCAAACCGGCGAGACTGCCATAGACCATGCGCGAATGGCTTCTCGTATGCGACTGCGCCATTACTGGCTGGCCCATAGAATTCTGGCGATCCATTCCACATCCTTGGTCTCAAAGCTGCGGTTTGAATGCTCTGGATTAAGCGAATGCAATTCGATTGTCCGTGGTGTCTGGCGATAGAGTATCTTGGCCATGACTTCTCCGTCCTTGGTTCGCACCACCACGCGGTCGCCGCGACGCACCGGCGCATTGGGCGCGACAATCAACGTATCGCCGTCACGGTAAAGGGGCAACATGCTGTCGCCCGAAACTTCCAGCGCATACACACCTTCGCTGGCACCCACTGGAAATTCTACAATGTCCCAGCCCTGCCCCGCCGGGAAACCCGCATCGTCGAAATAGCCGCCCGTGCCAGCCTCCGCCATGCCGAGAAGCGGGATCGGTTGCGCGTCCTGCGTATATTCGCCGAAACCCTGGTTCGTATTAACGCCGCCGCCGATCAGGCGGGTGAGTTCTTCAAAGCTTGCCCCGGTGGCTTCCATCACCTTGGCCAGCGATTCCGTCGAGGGCCAGCGCGCGCGCCCGTCGGCGGCGTAACGCTTCGACTTGTTGAAGGTCGTGGGATCAAGACCAGCGCGGCGGGCAAGGCCCGACGCACTCAGGGAATGGCGTTCTGCCAGTGCGTCTATCGCCGCCCAGACGCTGTCGTGAGAAAACATGTGTTATCCGCCAATTTCAGGCAGGCATCGTCCCATGGCGAACTCGGGCCGTGAGAATGCGCCGCGTAGGATTTTAAACCTAATACCCTTACCAACTTTTGTCAGAACCTACCGAAAATTGGTGTTTTACGCAAGACGCATGAAATAACAGGGAAAATTTCCTAACGAGATCGAAAGGGACGCCGGAAAATTAAAAGGCGCGATGTTTTCACACCGCGCCTTCCAGACTTTAAGAGATTACGGATCAAGCCGCTTTTTTGGTTTCGCTCTTGTAGGGATTGAAACGCTGATAGAAACTTTCGCCATTCTCGGCCAGGTCGAGCAGAAGCTTCGGCGCCTTGAACTGCTGGCCGTATTTCTTCTGCAAGTCCTTGGCAAGCTTGACGAATTTCTTCGCACCCATGCCATCGATATAGGACAGCGTACCGCCCGTATAAGGCGCGAAACCGAAGGCGAGGATCGAGCCGACATCGGCTTCGCGCGGATCGGTGACAATGCCTTCTTCCATCACGCGGGCAGCTTCGAGAGCGATGGTGACGAGGAAGCGTTGCTTCAGCTCGTTCACGTCGATCTTGTCGGGGTTCTGCTGCGGATAGAGATCCTTGAGACCAGCCCAAAGATGCTTCTTGGCGGGCTTGGCCGGGTATTCGTAGAATCCCTTGCCATTCTTGCGGCCCTTGCGGTCGAACTCGTTGACGAGCCTGTCCACCAGCTCGACATGGCGCGGATCAACGGCCTTGTCGCCCAGATCGGCAAGCGTGGCTTTCAGGATCTTCTGCGACAGGTCGATGGCGGTTTCGTCGTTGAGCGCCAGCGGGCCGACCGGCATACCGGCCATGCGGGCGGCATTTTCGATCATGGCCGCCGGAACGCCTTCAACCAGCATGTTGTAGGCTTCCGACATATAGCGCAGCACGCAGCGATTGACGTAGAAGCCGCGCGTGTCGTTGACGACAATCGGCGTCTTCTTGATCGCGCGGACATAATCGAGCGCGACGGCCAGAGCCTTGTCCGAGGTCTTCTTGCCGAGGATCACTTCCACCAGCATCATCTTGTCGACCGGCGAGAAGAAGTGGATGCCGATGAAATTCTTCGGACGCTTCGATACCTTGGCAAGACCGCTGATCGGCAGGGTCGAAGTGTTGGACGCGAAGATCGCCGAAGACTTCCAGCACTTCCTCGGCCTTCTCGGTCGCGACACGCTTGACTTCACGGTCCTCGAACACGGCTTCGATCACCAGATCGGCACCGTCGAGTTCGGCATAGTCCGGCGTCGCGGTGATGAGCGACAGAAGCTTTTCCTTGTCGGCCTCAGTAGCGCGGCCCTTCTGCATTTCCTTGGTGACGAGATCGGCGGTATGCGCCTTACCCTTGTCGGCGGCTTCCTGATCGCGGTCGATCAGCACCACCGGAATGCCCGCCTTGGCGGTCACATAAGCAATGCCCGCCCCCATGAAACCAGCGCCAATGACGCCGATTTTCTTGAGCTTGGTCGGCTTTTCATCCGCAGGGCGGCGTGCGCCCTTGTTCAGTTCCTGCAACGACACGAACAGCGAACGGATCATCATGCCCGCTTCGGTTGTTTGGAGGATTTCGGTGAAATAGCGCTGCTCTATCTTGAGGCCGGTATCGAACGGCACCAGAAGGCCCTCATAAACCGACTTCAGAATAGCCAGCGCCGCCGGATAATTGCCCGATGTTTCGCGGCGCAGAATGGCGGTTGCGGCGGGCCAGAGATTGGCACCGGCAGCCGAATAGATCGCGCCGCCCGGCAGCTTGAAGCCCTTTTCATCCCAAGGCTGAACCGGCTTGAGGCCGCCCTTGATGAGCTTCTTGGCGGTTTCGACCAGCTTCTTCGCCGGGGCGACTTCCGTGACGAGGCCCATCGCCTTGGCGCGCTGCGCCGTCAGGCTGGAGCCGGTCGTCATCATCTGAAGCGCGTCCTGCTGGTTGGCTAGGCGCGGAACGCGCTGCGTTCCACCAGCGCCCGGGAACAGGCCGACCTTCACTTCAGGCAGCGCAAGCTTCACGCCCGGAGCATCCGACACAACCCGCGCATGGCAGGCGAGCGACATTTCAAACGCGCCGCCCATGCAGGTGCCGTTGATGGCCGAAACCCAAGGCTTGCCGCAGGTTTCAAGCTTGCGGAACAGGCCGCTCATCTTGCCGACATTGTCGAACAGGGACTGAACCGCGCCCTGCGGGTCCTTGGCCTTCTGCTTCTGGAACGCCTTGAACATGCCTTCCAGCATGGTCAGGTCGGCGCCACCGGAGAAGCTTTCCTTGCCGGACGTGATGACCACGCCCTTGATCTTGTCATCGGCAACCACCGCATCGATGATGGCGTTCAGTTCCTGCATCGCCTCGACGGTGAAAACATTCATCGACTTTTCAGGCATGTCCCAGGTGACGAGGGCAATGCCGTCGGCGTCGGTCTCAACTTTGAAATTCGTGTAAGCCATTCGTAAAAACCTCCCTCGCCCTTATACGCGCTCGATGATCGTCGCCGTGCCCATGCCAGCACCGATGCACAAGGTCACCAGCGCGGTGTTGAGATCGCGGCGTTCCAGCTCATCCAGCACCGTACCGAGGATCATCGCGCCGGTTGCGCCGAGCGGATGGCCCATGGCAATCGCGCCGCCATTGACGTTGATCTTGTCGTGCGGAATGTCGAAGGCCTGCATATAGCGCAGCACCACAGCGGCGAAGGCTTCGTTGAGTTCGAACAGGTCGATATCCGAAATCTTCAGCTTTGCCTGCTTGAGCAGTTTTTCCGTCACGTCGACCGGGCCGGTCAGCATCAGCGCCGGGTCGGAGCCGATATTGGCGAAAGCGCGGATACGGGCGCGCGGCTTGATGTCGAACGCCTTGCCAGCCTTCTTGGAGCCAACCAGAACGCCCGCTGCGCCATCGACGATACCCGACGAATTACCGGCATGATGAACGTGATTGACCGTTTCGATTTCCGGATGCGCCTGAATGCCGACAGCATTGAAGCCGCCCATTTCGCCCGGCATCACGAAGGACGGGTTCAACTGGCCCAGCGCCTGCATGTCGGTCGTCGGGCGCATATGCTCGTCATGGTCGAGAATGGTCAGGCCGTTCTGATCCTTGACCGAAATGACCGAATTCTTGAAATAACCCTTTTCCCACGACTTGCCGGCGCGCTTCTGGCTTTCGACAGCATAGGCATCGACGTCGTCGCGGCTGAAACCGTATTTCGTGGCGATCAGATCGGCGGAAACGCCCTGCGGCATGAAATAGCCCGGGAAGCCAACCGATGGATCCATGTACCAGGCGCCGCCCGACATGCCCATACCCACGCGCGACATGCTTTCAACGCCGCCCGCTATCACCAGATCATCGGCGCCGAAGGCAACCTTGGCAGCCGCCAGATTAATGGCATCGAGACCCGAAGCGCAGAAGCGCGAAATCTGGATGCCCGGGGCCTTGAAGTCGTATCCGGCTTCAAAAGCGGCAGAGCGCGGAATGACGGCACCGGCTTCGCCAACCGGATCGACACAGCCAAAAATAATGTCATCGACCTTGGCGGTATCGATGTTGTTGCGGTCGCGCAGGGATTCCAGAACCTTTGCGCCCAGACGCACAGCAGGCACTTCATGCAAGGACCCGTCCTTCTTGCCGCGCCCGCGCGGCGTCCGCACGTGATCGTAAATATAAGCCTCAGCCATTTTTTCTCCTTCCCGCCGGGTCCGAAGAACCCGGCCTAACCTTTAAAATATCGGCAGAAAATCAGAACGCATCCGCAGGCAGCGCCATCATGCTATCCGCACCCGACTGGATGCGCGCCAGATGGGCGGCACTTTCCGGCATGATACGCTCGAAATAGTACCGGGCAGTGACAAGCTTGGCTTCAAGGTAAGCCTTGTTGCCTTCACCTGCCGCCAGCTTTTCCTCGGCGACCTTGGCCATGCGGCCCCACATCAGGCCCAGAGCAACCAGACCGAAAAGGTGCATATAGTCATTGGAGGCTGCACCGGCATTGTCGGGCTTCGCCATGGCGTTCTGCATCAGCCACATGGTGGCGGCCTGAAGGTCGTTGAGCCCCTTCTTCAGATGCTTGGTGAAGAAGGACAGCTTCTCGTTGTCGCGATTGGCTTCGCAGAACTCGCCCGCTTCCTTGAAGAAGGTCGTGACCGCACGACCGCCATTCAGCGCCAGCTTGCGACCGACCAGATCGAGCGCCTGAATGCCGTTCGCACCCTCATAGATCATCGCAATGCGCGCATCGCGCACATACTGGCTCATGCCGTGTTCTTCGATATAGCCGTGACCGCCGAACACCTGCTGCGCCATGACGGCATGTTCAAAACCCTTGTCGGTCAGAACGCCTTTCAGCACCGGCGTCAACAGGCCGACCAGATCATCGGCGGCCTGACGCTCACCCTCATCACCGGAACGGTGCGCGATGTCGGAATTCAGCGCCGTCCACAGGATGAGCGCGCGGCCTGCTTCGTTGAAAGCGCGGATCGTCATCAGGTTGCGACGGATATCCGGATGCACGATAATCGGGTCAGCCTTCTTTTCCGGCTCTTTCGCGCCAGAAAGGGCGCGGCCCTGATTACGCTCGCGGGCATAGATCGCGGCATTCTGATAGGCGGTTTCGGCAATCGAAAGCCCCTGCAGCGCCACGCCGAGACGCGCTTCGTTCATCATGGTGAACATGGCGCGCAGGCCCTTATGCGCCTCGCCGATCAGATAGCCGGTCGCATCGTCATAGTTCATGACGCAGGTGGCGTTGCCGTGAATGCCCATCTTCTCTTCGATAGACCCACAGGAAACGCCGTTGCGCGCACCCGGGTTGCCGTTTTCATCGAGAATGAACTTCGGCACGATGAACAGCGAAATGCCCTTCACACCTTCCGGCGCGCCGTCGATACGGGCCAGCACCAGATGGATGATGTTTTCCGACATGTCATGTTCGCCAGCCGAGATGAAAATCTTCTGGCCGGAAATCTTGTAGGAGCCGTCGCCCTGCGGCGCCGCGCTGGTGCGCAGGAGACCCAAATCCGTGCCGCAATGCGGTTCGGTCAGGTTCATCGTGCCGGTCCAGGTGCCTTCCACCATCTTCGGCAGATAGGTGTCCTTCTGCTCATCGGTGCCATGGGCAAGGATCGCGGCAATCGCGCCCTGCGTCAGACCGGGATACATGGTGAGCGCCATATTGGCCGAGGACATATATTCGCCGACGGCGGTGTGCAGCAGATAAGGCAGACCCTGGCCGCCATATTGCTCCGGCACGGCGAGACCGAGCCAGCCGCCTTCGCGGTAAAGATCGAAGGCCTCCTTGAAACCCTTCGGCGCGGTGACGCTGCCATCGGCAGCGCGCTTGCAGCCTTCGCGGTCGCCGCTGTGATTGACAGGGAACAGGGTGCCTTCAGCGAGCTTTGCACCTTCCGACAGGATTGCCTCGACCACGTCGGGCGACGCGTCGGCAAAGCCCGGCAGATTGTTGTAACGCTGATAGTTCAGAACGTCGTTGAGCACGAAATTCGTATCTTCAACGGGCGCGCGATAGCTCGGCATCAAAATCCTCCAAATTCATCACCTGAGCCAGCCCGTAACGGACGGATACCAGCTCCAAACCGCGTTTCATGCATGCTGTCTGCTTAACTGGCAAAACGCCGTGACAACCTGCATGCTGCAACAAAAAGGACCGTTCTCACTCGAAAACCTGCCATTTTTGCAGCATTCTGGCCAGCCTTAACCCGTTCTCGGGTCGCAGCCGACCAGTTCGGACTCAAAACTAGCGCAGTTTGACGTTTCCGTAAACGTCAAAATTTCGCGAGCAGGCGTGTGGTGCCATGGTAGGCTTTGTCGGCGGGACTGGCGCAGTATGGCAGAATCCTTTCGCCGAACCAAAAAACTCGCCCGCAAGAATCAACACTATAAAAAGCAATCTCTGATATAAAATTGCCAGCGCTCCTTTGCTATTTCGCGAAATAATAAATGACTTCAATAATAAGCTACCTTCATAAAAAGGCACATTTTAAAAATTGGGAGAAGTTCAATGCATAATCCAAACAACACCGTAAGCAAGCAATCAATTGCATTTGAAGATGTATTGAAGGGACTCTCTTCAACACTCAGATGTATTGATTTTCTTTATGTTTATGACTGCAACAATAAGAAGAAATAATATTATCTCTGCTAAGAACGCCCGTTACTAACTTCTGGATGGAGATTAGGGGGTAGTTCACTCCCTAATTTTCCCGCTGGAAAGATAACTCTCATGACGAAACACTTTGAAACTCCGGTTATCTTTTCGCTGCCTCACCAGGCCGCAAGCGACTTTTGTGAGCACTATCTCACCAAGAGCGGCATCATGATTTCGCTCGCGGATTTGCGTGACAAGGAACTCGCGGCGGATCTGGCCGACCAGGCCGCACATGTCTTCGCAAACTTGCTCAAAGATTTGCAGTATCAGTTGGATTGCCCGGAAATCGGGATCGTCGCGGTCGATATACCGTCCATCCTTGACGATGCGACATTGGATGCCATTGCGGGTGCGCTGCTGGCCGTTTCGCTGACCCAGGCGCTTATGCCGACGTTAACCGACGGGAGAAACCAGACGCCGTTTTCCGTCTTCACCACTTCCGCAGACAGTCTCGAAAGACTTGAACGCGCCGGATTACAGGATCTAACGCCAACGAACCGATTGGAGTTTCATTCCGACAGTGCACTTACCGGCACAGAGGTGGCCGTTCCCGACTACATATCAGTCTATAACATTGCCATTAATTTCGAGGAACGCGGCTATTTTCATTGGGTTCCGACCTGCAAACTCGATGGTCTGGCAGCGCTTGTGGACAGAATAGGCTTATCGGATGCGTATTATTTCAAGCTCAATCCGACTGTCTATGAAGACGGGCAAAATGACGTGATGGTCATAGAACATCGCGTCAAGGCAACCATTTTCAGCCATGACCAGAACGGCTCGATTACAACTTATATGAGCGGCCAGTTCGACGGGAAGGTGGGCGAGGAGCATACCCAATCCCATGACGTCGTCACTGACATGGTGAATGCCATATCAGAAAACAAATTTCGCTATTCCATCCCGCAGGAAAGCCGCAGGTTGCTTATAATGAATAACGCAAACGGCTTTCACGCCCGCGACGCTCTTGAAAAGCCCCTGCCCGGCGTTGCCGTGAACCGGGTCTATCTTCGCTGCACGTCTGTAGCGGGCAAAGTTGTCGGCGAAATTGTGGGAGAATAGGCCCGATCCGACGCAGACGGGTGGTTCATTGGCTCAACAAAGCCTGCATCCGGTCCTGATTGCGCAGCCCGACTTCCCGAACGATCTCGGCGATCTGCGAGAGTTGCGACGACAGCGGGTTGCTTTTGCGCCAAACCAGACCGATGGTCCGCGACGGGCGCGGTTCGGCAAGGCGGAACATGCAGACATTCGCGGCGAGTGTTTCCGTATAGACCGCCATCTCCGGCACAAGCGTAATGCCGATGCCAGCACCCACCATCTGCACAAGCGTGGACAGTGAACTGCCTTCCATCAATTCACGCGGCGGCGCATTCGCAATATTGCAGAAGGATAGCGCCTGATCGCGGAAACAATGCCCTTCTTCCAGAAGAAGAAGCCGCATTTCATGCAGTTTTTCGGCGCTGGGAACCGGCTTGCCCGCATCTTCCAGCGGGCGCATCAGCACGAATTCCTCTTCAAAGAGGGGCACTTCCTGCAAGGCAGGCTCGGAAATCGGCAAGGCGACAATCGCCGCGTCCAGTCTGGCTTCCAAAAGGTCTTCGATCAGTTTCTGGGTGATGGCCTCACGCGGGCGTGGTTCCAGCCCCGGATAACGCTGGGTGAGCGTCTTGATCACTTCCGGCAGAAGATAGGGCGCAACCGTCGGGATCACGCCGAGACGCAGGCGCCCCGTGAACGGGCCATGCGCTGCCCGCGCCAGCTCTTCCAGTTCGTCGACCGAACGCAGAATGCCGCGCACCCTCTCCGCGAATTCCTCACCGAGCCCGGTCAGGCGGATTTGTCTGCCACCACGCTCCACCAGAGGCGCGCCGATCAGGTCTTCCAGTTCCTTGATCTGCAAGGATAAGGCGGGTTGAGAGATGGAGCAGGCCGCTGCCGCGCGCCCGAAATGGCTCAATCGCGCCAGCGAGTCGAAATAGCGAAGGTGTTTCATGGAGAGGCCAATCATAAGCTGAGCATATCGCAGCCTTTAGAATATACAATTGGAATTTATCGGAAGCATTGATTACCGTACCAAAACTGACTGTGGCCCGGAGTGTCCGCCTTCATAAAGCGGACGCTTTGGCATGCCAGTGTCAGCCGCTCGTTCAATTTAGCGAAAGCCATCTTTGGGAAAGCCATCGGAGAGCAATCATGGACGTTAAGACGAAATCGGCCGGAAAATGTCCGGTCATGCATGGCGGCAATACCGCGCTTGGCAGTTCTGTCATGGAATGGTGGCCCAATGCGCTGAACCTCGACATTCTGCACCAGCACGACAGCAAGACCAATCCGCTGGGCAAGGACTTCAACTATAAAGAAGAGCTGAAAAAGCTCGACGTGGAAGCCCTCAAGGCCGATCTGCGCGCGCTCATGACCGATAGTCAGGAGTGGTGGCCTGCCGACTGGGGCAGCTATGTCGGCATGATGGCTCGCGTGACTTGGCACGCCGCCGGTTCCTACCGCACCTCCGATGGTCGCGGTGGCGCCAGCACCGGTAACCAGCGTTTTGCGCCGCTCAATTCCTGGCCGGATAACGTCAACACCGATAAGGGTCGCCGTTTGCTGTGGCCGATCAAGAAGAAGTACGGCAACCGGCTCTCCTGGGCCGACCTGATCGCGCTCGCCGGTACGATTGCCTATGATGTCGCCGGTCTTAAGACCTTTGGTTTCGCCTTTGGCCGTGAAGATATCTGGGCGCCCGAAAAAGACACCTATTGGGGCAATGAAAAGGAATGGCTGGCGCCAAGCGATGGCCGTTACGGTGACGTGACCAAGCCGAGCACGCTGGACAACCCGCTGGCGGCGGTCCAAATGGGCCTCATCTACGTCAACCCGGAAGGCGTGAACGGTAAGTCCGATCCGCTGGCAACGGCAGCGCAGATGCGCGAAACCTTTGCCCGCATGGGTATGGACGACGAGGAAACCGTGGCGCTGACAGCTGGCGGCCATACGATCGGCAAGACCCATGGCAATGGCGATCCGGCTAACCTCAGTCCCGATCCGGAAGATGCAGGGCCTGAATATCAGGGGCTGGGCTGGATGAATACCAAGGGTCGCGGCATCGGTCGTGATACCGTGGTTTCGGGCCTCGAAGGCGCATGGACCACGGAACCCACCAAGTGGGACAACGGTTTCTTCGAAATGCTGTTCAAGCATGAATGGCATCTGGTCAAGAGCCCGGCTGGCGCATCGCAATGGGAGCCCATTT
This sequence comes from Ochrobactrum sp. SSR, assembly GCF_030067775.1. Taxonomy (NCBI): domain Bacteria; kingdom Pseudomonadati; phylum Pseudomonadota; class Alphaproteobacteria; order Hyphomicrobiales; family Brucellaceae; genus Ochrobactrum; species Ochrobactrum sp. SSR. The sequence goes on from NZ_CP125970.1 coordinate 950,655, forward strand.
CGATTGCCGAGCAGGACAAGCCGGTTGACGTGGAAGACCCGTCAATCCGACTGAACCCGATGATGACCGATGCTGATATGGCGCTGAAGGTAGACCCGATCTATCGCGCGATTTCCGAGCGTTTCATGAACGACTTCGACGCGTTCTCGGATGCCTTTGCCCGCGCATGGTTCAAGCTGACCCATCGCGACATGGGCCCGAAGACCCGTTACATCGGGCCTGACGCGCCGACGGAAGACCTGATCTGGCAGGACCCGGTTCCTGCTGGCCGCACGGATTACGACGTGAAGGACCTCAAGGCCAAGATCGCCGTTTCCGGCCTTTCCGTGTCCGATCTGGTTTCCACCGCCTGGGACAGCGCCCGCACCTATCGCGGTTCGGATTTCCGTGGCGGCGCAAACGGCGCGCGTATCCGTCTGGCTCCGCAGAAGGATTGGGCAGGCAACGAGCCGGAACGTCTGGCCCGTGTTCTCTCGGTTCTGGAACCGATTGCAGCGGCGTCTGGCGCAAGTCTGGCCGATGTCATCGTGCTGGCTGGCAATTACGGTGTGGAACAGGCAGCCAAGGCCGCCGGTTTCGACATTGAAGTGCCTTTCGCACCGGGACGTGGCGATGCGACAGCCGAGCAGACCGATGCCGAAAGCTTTGCTCCGCTCGAGCCGCTGGCAGACGGTTTCCGCAACTGGCAGAAGCAGGACTATGTGGTCAGCGCCGAGGAACTGCTCCTCGACCGTGCCCAGCTCATGGGCCTCACCGCCCCTGAAATGACGGTCCTTGTCGGCGGCATGCGCGCCATCGGCACCAACCATGGCGGCACGGCGCATGGCGTCTTCACCGACAAGGTCGGCGCGTTGACGACGGATTTCTTCGCCACGCTCACCGACATGCGCTACACGTGGGTTCCGACCGGCGAAGGCCTGTATGAAATCCGCGACCGCAAGACCGGCACGCCGAAGTTCACCGCAACGCGCGTCGATCTCGTTTTCGGTTCGAATTCGATCCTTCGCGCCTATGCCGAAGTCTATGCTCAGGACGACAGCAAGGAGAAGTTCGTGAAGGACTTCGTTGCCGCCTGGACCAAGGTGATGAACGCCGACCGTTTCGATCTGGCATAAAAGCCGATCTAGAGCATTTCCAGCAAAAGTGCGAAGCGGTTTTGCGTAGGACAATGCGTGAAAACAAATGGATAGAGCGGCTCCAGCGATTCCAATTTAACTGGAACCGCTCTAACGAAAAAGCCTCCCCCGAAGGTTTCGGTGGAGGCTTTTTTATTTATTTCGCCATGTCGATGGCGGAGCTGAGCTCTTCAACCGCCTGATCAGCCGTCAGCTGGCCATTGAACTGACGGGTGATGACATCGAACATCGCATTCTTGATCGCGGTTGGCTGTGCATGCGACTGCGAGAAGGAACCAAGCAGCGATCCGCTCTTGTCGGCGGCGGCCAGATCCTTGATCGCCTTTTGTCCGCATTCGTCAAATGCCGTGGTCGGCACATCCGTGCGCGCCGGTGCCGAGCCCTTCACCACATTGAAGGCCGACTGGAAATTGACGTCTTCCACAGCGGCTGCGAGTGCAAGTTGCGCCTTGCGCTTGTCCTCACCCACTTCGAAGACAGCGAACTGATCGGCATTGAAAGCCACGGAACCTTCCGTTCCCGGAAAACGACCGCAAACGAAATCCGCGCCCGGCTTTTTTCCGGCCTTGGTGAACTCGCCCTTGGCCCAGTCGCCCATGAACTGCACGCCCGCCTTGTCGTCGATGACCATTGATGAGGCAAGATTCCAGTCACGTCCGGAGAAGTTGTCGTCCACATAGGTGCGCAGCTTCGCCATCCGCTCGAAGACCTGCTTCATGGTATCGCTCTTCAGCGCTTCCGGATCGAGATCGATCAGCGCCTTCTTGTAGAAATCCGGCCCGAACGACATCACGACACTTGTGAAGATAAGCGCTTCCTGCCAGGGCTGGCCGCCATGGGCAATCGGCGTGATCCCCTGTTCCTTGAACTTGTCGAGCAGCGCGACAAGCTCGTCCCAGTTCTGCGGCACTTTTCCGCCTGCCTTGTCGAGCGCGGCCTTGTTGTACCACGCCCAGTTGGTGGAATGCACATTGACCGGCGCGGCGATCCAGTGGCCGTCATATTTCGAGAAGCGCTGGATTGCAGGCGGGATGACCTTGTCCCAGCCTTCCTTGTCGGCGACTTCATCCAGATTGCCGAGCACGCCCTGCTCCGCCCAATCCAGAATGTCGAAACCCTGCATCTGCACGGCGGCAGGCGCATTGCCCGCCGTCACACGGGCGCGCAAGGTCGTCATGGCAGCCTCGCCCGCACCGCCGGCGACCGGCATATCGACCCAGCCAATACCCTGTTTCTGAAGATTTTCCTTCAAGAGATTAAGCGCTGCCGCCTCACCGCCCGAGGTCCAGTAATGGAGAACTTCCACGCTTTCCTCGGCTTGCGCCAGGTTCGCCCCACCCAAAATACTGACACCCGCCAGCAGCATTCCCATCATCAAGCGCATTCTCATATCTCCTCGTTAAGAGCGCATCCCGAAAAGTGTGAAACGGTTATCGGAGAAGATGCGCGTTATAACAGAAAATTAGAGCGCGGTTCGATCTGATTCAATCAGATCGAACCGCGCTCTAAGAATGGCGCACACAACCATGTGTCCAGCGAAACGAAATTCACTATCGCGTTGGCGTAAACATGCCGTGGGCGACACGCCTACACTTCATTTTTCAGCGTTTCTTTCTGCGTAATCAGACGCGCTGAGTGCTGCCCCGAAATGAAGACCCAGAGCCAGCTGAGCGCCACCGCCAGACGGCTGCGCGTGCCAATGAGAAAATAGATATGGGCGAGGCCCCATATCCACCATGCAATCCAGCCTTTGAGCCGCAGCGACCCGAAATCGATGACGGCTGCACTTGGACCGATGGTGGCAAGGTTGCCAAGATGCTTGTAACGGAAGGAACCGGGCGCGGCATGATTGGCAAACCGCGCCTTGATCACCTTCGCCACATATTTGCCCTGCTGCTTGGCGGCAGGCGCAATGCCCGGCACTGGCTTTCCATCAGCGGTTTTGACCAGAGCCGTATCCCCGACGATAAAGATTTCGGGATGGCCCTTCACTGTCAGGTCCGGCTCGACCACGGCGCGCCCGGCGCGATCCTGTTCGGCGCCCACCCATTCAGCCGCTTTCGAAGCCTGCACACCCGCCGCCCAGATGACGGTGCGGCTCGCGACCTGTTCGTCACCGATGGAAATGCCCCTGGCATCGCAGGCAGTGACGGGCGTTCCGGTTCTGACCTCCACGCCCATTTTCGTCAGCGACTTCTCCGCATATTCCGAAAGCGACGGCGGGAAAACCGGCAGAATGCGCGGCCCGGCTTCAATGAGTATGATGCGGGCTGTGGATGTATCGATATTGCGGAATTCCTTGACCAAGGTGCGGTGGGCCAGTTCCGCAATGATCCCCGCCAGTTCCACGCCGGTCGGCCCGGCGCCGATGATGCTGAATGTCAACAGCGCTTTGCGAACTTCGGGATCGGCCTCCAGCTCGGCCTGTTCGAAAGCCAGCAGGAGACGGCGGCGAATAGTCGTCGCATCTTCCAGCGCCTTCAGGCCCGGTGCATAAGGCTCCCATTCGTCGCGTCCGAAATAAGCGTGCCGCGCACCGGTCGCAAGCACAAGCGTGTCATAATCAACGGCGTGCCCATCGCGGAGATGCACCTTGCGCGCCTGCGTGTCCACGCCCGTCACTTCAGCCAGCAGGGTGGAAACCTCTTCGCGATTGCGAAAGACGGAGCGGATCGGCCAGGCGATTTCCGATGTTGCAAGAACAGTCGTCGCGACCTGATAGAGCAAGGGCTGGAAAAGATGATGGTTTCTGCGATCGATGATCGTGATCGATGTATCCGGACTTTGCAGATCTTTCGCCAGCTGCAAACCCGCAAAACCGCCGCCGACAATCACTACGCGATGCTGAGCCAATTCGCTTTTCCTTTCGCCGCCTGCATCCTGTCGAGGACTCACCATACACGCGAGCGCTTGCTCTGCCTTTCAAAAACCATCGCAAGCGTGGGGGATGTCCGCTCCATGTAATAAGTAGCGCCGCGCGGAAAAGTCAGCCCGCAACCGATGCTCGGATGCGGGCTTTTAAAAGGGCGCGCGGGCTGGCTTCAGCGCAGCAGATAGGCAGGTATTTTGGGATCGAAGCCGACAATGCGCTGCCCTTCGGCAAAGGCTGCGCGCAGCGTCTCGCGAAGCGACAGGCGCGCCTGCATGGCCGCCGCTGGATCTGTCGCAAGCAGCTGGTCGATATCGCCGGGAAATTCGACGCGACGAATATCGGCGGGAAATTCAGGCGCCTGCCCTTTGGAACGGGCTTCGACACGCGGATCGTCCAAGTGCCAGTCGGCTACGATGCGATCCGACGGAAGGCCCGCATTGATGCCGACCATCGGACCATAATAGTCGATGTGATAGGTGGACGACGTGGCGCCAAGGCTTGCAATATTCAACCCGGCATTGACCGCGCGAATGGGATCATAGGTCCAGCGCACATGGGTCACGCCGCGCGCAAGGCACCAGTCACGCTGGAACCACTTCATGCGCGCACCAAGCTTCAGGCCCCGCGCTTCCGGCAAAACCGCCAGACGATGCGAATGCTGGATGCCCGGTGTCGCAGTCGGGAAACCGAAGATGAAACCCAGCATCTTCTCACCATCGAAGGCACCGGCGACAAGCCCGCCTTCATGCTGGATAGCAAGCAACAGATCGGAGGCATCGACAGGATCGTCGTCGCCCCAGACAAGCCGCTGCACAGTTTCCGAATCCTTCATCTCGGCCAGCGATGCGAGTTCGCGGATGACTATTTCGCTCATGCTGCGAATTCCTCGCGATGGTTCGTCACCGTATCGAGGAAGGCGCGGTCGAGCGTCACACCAATACCCGGGCCGTTTTTCGGCACAGCCATGCGGCCGTTTTCGGCTTCCAGCGGCTCATTGACAATGTCGCGCGGGAAATAGCGACTGGCGGACGAGGTATCCCCCGGCTTGGTGAAATTCACCAGCGTCGAAAGATGGATATTGTGCGCACGTCCAATGCCTGCCTCCAGCATGCCGCCGCACCATACAGGTACATCGAAAGCCGCGCAGACATCATGAATGGCCCGCGATGCGCTGTGGCCACCGACGCGCCCGACCTTGATGTTGATGACCCGGCAGGCACGCGCGACGAGCGCCTTGCGCGCATCGACCGAAGAGCGAATGCTTTCATCGAGACAAATGGCCGTCAGCAGTTTTTCCTGCACATGCACATGGTCGGTAATGTCGTCAAACGCCAACGGCTGCTCGATGTAATCGAGCGCGAATGCGTCCATGGCTTTCAAAAGCGGCAGGTCCGACAGGCGATAATCCGTATTGGCGTCAACGGTCAGCTTGGCGTCCGGGAAGCGGTCGCGCACGGCTTGCAGCATCGCCAGATCATGGCCGCGCTTGATCTTGAGCTTCACGCGCTTGTAACCGGCGTCGAGCGAAGCCGCGACGCGGTCAATCGTCGTTGGAATATCGGCGATGCCAAGGCTGACACCAACATCGATGGCATCGCGAACGCCACCAAGCGCAACGCTCAATGGCAGGTTCAGCGCTTTCGCCCACAAGTCCCACACGGCCATTTCGACCATGGCCTTGCTCATCCTGTGCCCGCGCCACGGATCGAGAATGGCGGCAAGATCAGCCGGACCGTTGAAACGCTTTCCAACAATCTGCGGCAGCAGCACATCGCGCAGGAATGAGAGCGAGCCGGAGATGGTTTCTTCGAGATAATCCGGCAAGGGGTCCATCACGCCTTCGGCATAGCCTTCAAGACCTTCCGCCTTCAGGGTGAGGATCGGTATCACCTTTTCAGTCATCGTGCCGGTGGAGATCACGAAAGGCACGAGCAGCGGCAACCGGATAACCCGTATTTCAGCCGCCTCGATTTTTAATCCGGCGAAAATTGGCGCTGTCTGCATCGGATACTCCATCCGTGGGTATGATTGATTACGTCAGATCGAAACGGTTCTAGAGCGGTTCCGATTAAAACGGAATCGTGGATCCGCTCAATCTATTTGTTTTACGCACTATCCTACGCATCGAAGCGGGATTAGAAATCAGTCCAGTGGACTGATTTCCCAGCGTAGGCGCTACGCACTTTTGCTGGAAATGCTCTAAATTCCCTGTTCGCTGGCAAAAGTCCAACAGATTCAGTTGGGACTTTCACTGATGTACTCACGAGAGTGTATCCAGTGGGAAAACCGGACGCCGCAGGCGCGAATAAGTGCGTCTCGAAAGATCCGGCGAACTCAACCCACCAGCATCGGTCACGATGATCTGCGCCGCAATCGGGCCGAAAGCCCCCTTGAAATGCTGCATCGACTTGACCGCAACAATTGCCTTTTCCTTCGGCTCGATACCGACAATCCGGAAGATGTTCTGATCGAGCATCTGCATCCGTTCGGAAACGATCATGATGTCGATCCCCTCCACGCGCAGGCACACGGATTTTCCGGTCGTTCCGGGCAGACCCGTAAACATCGGCCCTTCGAAAACGAAGCTGCCTTCGCTGATCGCCATGACACGGCCCGTCACCGTCAGCGGGCCACCGCCGACCGTTGGATCAGACTTGCCGCCAATCGTCACCGTGAGGGTCTCGCCCACTGCCTTGGCTGCAATCTCGGCCACCGCTTCGGGGTCCAGCAGCGCGCCAGCGGCGGCATCGGTCACACCGGCGTCCAGCATCGCCGCAATCAGCGCGGTGCAATCGCTATAAGCGCCCGAGCCGGGATTATCCGAGAAGTCCGCAACAACAATCGTGCCCTTGGCGCCGCGCGCCTCTTTCAATCGCGCGATGCACGCATCAAGAGGCATCGGCTGCGTCCACTGATCCTTATAGGACCAGATTTCATCACACATCTTGCCTGCAACATCGAAAGCGGCCTGCCGTTCAACACTTTTCGCATCGAAGGTGACAATAACACTTGGTCCCGCCGCCCAAACATCGGCATCGGTGAAACCGGCATTGATCGCCACATTGAGGATGCCCGGCTGCTGCATTTCGCGGTCCGCGCTTTCGAGCAGACGGCACATCGGGCCATTATCCGTCGTGCGACCGTCATCGCAACCGAGCAGCATTGGCGGGCGGGCGATGGCGAGAGCAGGTTCGATCTCGCCCTTCATCGCCCGATCCAGCAGCGAACAAGCCTCAACCCCAACCTCATTCATATCGACATGCGGATAGGTTCGGAATGAAACCGCGATCTGCGCCAGATCGGCCAGTTCGTCGAAAATATTCGCATGAAGATCGAGCGTGATGGCAATCGGTACATCATACCCAACCACCGAGCGGATTTCGCGCAGGAACTGGCTGTCGCCATCCTGATCCGTTTCCGTCACCATGGCACCATGCAGAGCGACGAAGATACCGTTGAACGGTCCGCATTCCTTCAACCGCCGCAGGCATTCGCCTGTGATTTCCAGACGTGCGCTTTCCAGCACCGCGCCATTCGGCTCCGCATGGGCGGCAGTAATATAAACAGGTGTCCATCCCTTTTCATCCGCGACCTTTATCGCGCCGCCGACCTCCGAGCCGGTGCCGCGGAAATTGGCCGGAATCTCATCACCCTTGAAATAGTGGGACGCACGGAAATCGCCAATACTCGTGCGATTTTTCGTGAAGGTATTACTTTCATTGATGAGTTCGATGATCGCAACGCGATAGGACACGGGATCGACCTTTCTTAGAGCGGTTCCGGTGAAAACGGAATCGTGGAACCGCTCTATCTATTTGTTTTTACGCATTATCCTACGCAAAACCGCTACGCACTTTTGCTGGAAATGCTCTATGTCGGCGAAGACCAGTCTGGATTGGTCGAGAATGTAACGGCTGAAGCATGATCGCGCCGCCGCAACCTTGCGCATGGCACAAGGCGGGCACCCGATCTGATGTGGTGCTTCAGATCAGGGCCCTTTCGGAACGAACTATTTTGCGAAGATTTCGCTGGCGAATTTCGGCTTTTCCCGAATGTCGAAGTCAAAATACTTGGCGCGGATCTTGTCGTAGGTGCCGTCCTGGATGATCTCTTCCAGCGCCTTGTTGACGCGCGCGCGCAGCTCCTCATCATCCTTGCGGAAGGCCATGCCAGCGCCCAATGTGCCATCGAGCAGGAACTCGTTACCGACAAACTCGCAGCAGCTCGCTCCCTTAGAAATCCAGTTGCTGAGCGCGAACTTGGATTCAAGCACGAGGTCCACGCGACCGTTTTCAATGTCGAGGAAAGCTTCTTCCAGCGTCGGATAGAGCTTCACCTCATTATCAGGGAAAAAGCGCTGCAAAACATCGACCGCGATAGAGCCGGTCTGGGTGCCTATGACCTTCCCCTTGGCGCTTTCCGGCGTCACGTCCTTCAGGCCAAGTTCCTTCAACGCAACAAACCGCATGGTATTGTAGTAGTAGGGATTGGAAAAATTGACCTGCTGCATGCGCGATTCCGTGATAGCCATCGACGACGCCATCACATCAAATTTCTTCGCCTGAAGAGCAGGAATAATCCCGCTCCATTCATTGGCGCTCCACACGCAATCCGCTTTCAGTTTCTCGCAGATCGCATCGCCGACGTCGATATCGAAGCCCTGCAGCTTCCCATTGGGATCGAGGTAATTGAACGGCGCATAAGCGCCCTCGGCTCCCATGCGGATTTCCTCGGCATAGGATGGGAAAGCACCGAACACGGCGACAACCGCTGCAATAATTCCCATTTTGGCGTGCTTATGCATGTTCCGATCTCCTGTTATTCGCCCTTGCCCGGCAATGTCTGATCCCAGAAAATCAGCGTCACCTGAGATCATCAGCCGGTGGGAATGCTCCCTTGGGCAGCTTTTATTGATTGACGATTATGCTTGTGCCCGCAGCCGATCAATGCAAAAGAACTATTCAATGTTATTAGAAAATTTAATGGGACTATGAATTCACGAGCCGGGCGGAGAAGACTTCCAAGCTTGAAAGCGTTGCGGGCTTTTGAAGCCGTGGCGCACTGCCAGAGCTTTACCGCTGCGGCGGAAGAGCTTGCGGTCAGCCAAGGCGCGGTCAGTCATCAGATCAAACTTCTCGAACAGGCCTTGGGCTGCCAGTTGCTTATTCGCGGGCCTCGTGGCGTGACCGTTACCGCAGAGGGCGCATTGCTGGCCGAAGTTTGTGGGCGTGCCCTTGACGAAATCGGTGCTGTGACGGCCCTTATCGGTCAGGACAACAGGGCGCAAATTCTCCGCGTCCGCGCCGGGCCTTTCTTCTCTATGGAAGTCATTGCCAGCCGCATTGCTGGATTCCTCAAACAGAACCCGGGTATACAGCTGCATCTGAACAATCTCGAGATCGATTCCATTGCGCATGACAGAGAAGACGCGCAGATCAAATATTGCCTGAACGCCCCTGCCGGTGCCTACAGCATCGACCTGTTGACCGAAAAGCTCGTTCCCGTCTGTAGCCCTTCTCTTCTCGAAGGCGTGGCAAACCCGGAAGACCTTCTCACAAACCCCGACATTCCGCGCCTACACTACCGCGACATGAGCGATTGGAAGCGATGGATATCGCACCACGGCATTGGTGATATAGCCGCAAACTCAAATCTGTTTTTCGACGACCAGCACACGCTTCTGGCGGCGGCGCGGTCGGGACAAGGCATTGGCTTTTCTCATCGACCGCTTCTCGAAAGCGACGTGCAGCGCGGCAGTCTCGGCATCGTATCGGAGAAATTCTTCCAGCCCAAGGAATCTTACAAGTTCATTTGCAGCCATGAGACCATTGCCTTAAACCATGCATTACAGCTCTTCCGCGACTGGCTGATGGCTGAGGTTTCGACGATCTGCTAGGCGGCACGACTTTTAAAGCATGTCGCTGTTAACCGGATTTGGGATTCCCGTTTGGCTTGATCTGTGATTCACTTGTCTCATGGAAGGAGATGCACCATGGGCAAGCCGCATCCGATTGAGTTGCGTGAGCGTGTCGTTGCGTTTGTGAATGAGGGCAATAGTCACCGGGAAGCCGCTCGGCATTTCCGTGTTTCGCCTCGGTTCGTCAACAACATGATGATCCTGTATCGGTCATCCGGCTGTCTGGCCGCCGCCAGGCAGGGCCACCCGCCTGGTAGTGTGAAGCTTTTGGCTCATGGTGATTGGGTCCGCGAGCAGATGTCCGCCCGTGGCGAAACGACTTTGGACGAACTGTGCGTTGCGCTCGCGGAGCGCGGTATTGAAGTCCACCGCGCCACGGTCGGGCGATTTCTACACCGACTTGGGCTGAGTAATAAAAAAAGCCTCAAGGCAAGCGAGCAGCGTAGACCAGAGATCGCCAAGGCGCGTGATCTTTGGATCAATCGCCGAAAGCGGTTCTTCAACAAGGCCTTGTCGCGTCTCATCTTTATCGATGAGACTTCCACGAATACGCGCCTGACAAAACGCACCGGATGGTCTGCCAAAGGCAGGCGCTTTGCCGCCTATGCGCCCTTCGGAAAATGGAAGACACAGACCTTCATTGCCGGACTGCGCTGCCATAGCCTGACCGCGCCATGGATCGTCGATGCACCGATGAACAGCCGCATCTTCGAAACCTGGATCGAGACACAGCTTGTGCCGACACTGTCAGCCGGTGATATAGTCATCCTCGACAATGTCGGCTTCCACAAAAGCCGGAAGGCTGAGCAACTGGTCAAGGCAAAGGGCGCTTGGTTTCTCTTCCTGCCGCCCTATTCGCCGGACCTGAACCCAATCGAAATGGCTTTCTCAAAACTCAAGGCACTTCTGAGAAAGCGAGCAGCACGCAGCTTCGACGCCATCTCAAAAGCACTTGGCGATATCATCAGTCTCTTCTCCATCAATGAATGCCAGAACTTCTTTAAGGCTGCTGGGTATGAGGCCGAATAAATGCGACAAGCTTTAGAACGCGCTTCCCTGGTCGCAATCTGCCCTCCCCTTCCTTTCACTCGCCCTTAAAACACCAAAAGCCCCGCAGTTTTATGCGGGGCTTTTGGTGTGATGATTTGGTTGCGGAGTCAGGCTAGCGCCGTTCGTCGTGGAATTGATTCGCTGGATTAATTCCTTGTCCTCCTCAGCCTTCAGGTTATGATGCAAGGGTGGAGACGTGACAGTGTGTTCAGGACGGGGCAGTTTTTCCGCCGGTGCGATCTGGTTTTGGAAGTGATTTAGGAAGTTTGGTTGCGGGGGCAGGATTTGAACCTGCGGCCTTCAGGTTATGAGCCTGACGAGCTACCGGGCTGCTCCACCCCGCGTTATTAAGTGCAGACCTCAATGGCCCGGGAGCGCAGTCAGGCGTAGCCTGATGAGGTGAGGCCGTTAAAAAATCGATTGAGTATCGATTTTAGGCCGAACGGGCTGCTCCGAGCCTGTCTCACTTATTTGTTGTAGTCGGTATTTTTGGCGATTATCGCATGTTTGGAGTGTTTTGTATGATTTGAGAAGATGTTTTGATTTGTGTGCTTGGCAGACCTGGCAGCGACCTACTCTCCCGCATCTTAAGATGAAGTACCATTGGCGCTGGAGCGTTTCACGGCCGAGTTCGGAATGGGATCGGGTGCAGCCGCTCCGCCATAACCACCAGGTCGGCGAAGAACACAAATTGAGAAGCTGGTTGTCTTTCGTGCTGATGGCATCAACGCTCTTATAGAGCACTGATAAACAATAAGCACGCGACTGCGTGCCGCCGGTTTTCCGGCGCCCTGTCCGGAGCGAAGCGGCTTTAGCCGCGACAGCGTGAGGACAGAAGTTAAAGCTGGTATTCGTCAAGCGAAGCTTGATGGATACAGATAATGGGAGTGATCAAGTCGATCGAGCTATTAGTACCGGTAAGCTGCATGCGTTGCCGCACTTCCACACCCGGCCTATCAACGTGGTGGTCTTCCACGGCTCTGATAGGGAATACTCGTTTTTAGGTGGGTTTCCCGCTTAGATGCCTTCAGCGGTTATCCCGTCCGTATATAGCTACCCTGCTATGCCGTTGGCACGACAACAGGTCCACCAGAGATACGTCCATCCCGGTCCTCTCGTACTAGGGACAGATCCTATCAATATTCCTACACCCACGGCAGATAGGGACCGAACTGTCTCACGACGTTCTGAACCCAACTCACGTACCGCTTTAAATGGCGAACAGCCATACCCTTGGGACCTGCTCCAGCCCCAGGATGCGATGAGTCGACATCGAGGTGCCAAACAACCCCGTCGATATGGACTCTTGGGGGTCATCAGCCTGTTATCCCCGGCGTACCTTTTATCCGTTGAGCGATGGCCCTTCCACGCGGGACCACCGGATCACTATGACCGACTTTCGTCTCTGCTCGACTTGTCAGTCTTGCAGTCAGGCAGGCTTATGCCATTGCACTCGACGAACGATTTCCGACCGTTCTGAGCCTACCATCGCGCGCCTCCGTTACTCTTTAGGAGGCGACCGCCCCAGTCAAACTACCCACCATACACGGTCCTGGACCCGGATAACGGGCCGCAGTTAGACATCCATATAGGCAAGGGTGGTATTTCAAGGATGACTCCACAATGGCTGGCGCCACTGCTTCAAAGTCTACCACCTATCCTACACATGCCGACACGAATGCCAGTGTAAAGCTATAGTAAAGGTGCACGGGGTCTTTCCGTCTAACCGCAGGAACCCCGCATCTTCACGGGGAATTCAATTTCACTGAGTCTGCGTTGGAGACAGCGGGGAAGTCGTTACGCCATTCGTGCAGGTCGGAACTTACCCGACAAGGAATTTCGCTACCTTAGGACCGTTATAGTTACGGCCGCCGTTTACTGGGGCTTCAATTCAATGCTTGCACATCTCCTCTTAACCTTCCAGCACCGGGCAGGCGTCAGACCCTATACGTCGTCTTGCGACTTCGCAGAGCCCTGTGTTTTTGGTAAACAGTCGCTACCCCCTGGTCTGTGCCACCCCCACAAAGTTGCCTTCATGGAGGTCACGCTTCTTCCGAAGTTACGCGTGCATTTTGCCGAGTTCCTTCAACGCAGTTCTCTCAAGCGCCTTGGTATTCTCTACCAGTCCACCAGTGTCGGTTTAGGGTACGGTCTATATGCAGGAGCTATTTCCTGGAACCGCTTCGCTGCAAGATCAATCCAATAAGACCTTACAACACACGCGATCCGTCACTACCTGCAGGCCCACGAATATTAACGTGGTTCCCATCGACTACGCCTTTCGGCCTCGCCTTAGGGGCCGGCTAACCCTGCTCAGATTAACTTTAAGCAGGAACCCTTGGACTTTCGGCGAGGGAGTCTCTCACTCCCTTTATCGTTACTCATGTCAGCATTCTCACTTCCGATACCTCCAGGATGTCTCACGACTGTCCCTTCACAGGCTTACGGAACGCTCCGCTACCACGCACATACGTGCATCCACAGCTTCGGTGTATGGCTTTAGCCCCGGTACATTTTCGGCGCAAAGACCCTTATTTAGACCAGTGAGCTGTTACGCTTTCTTTAAATGATGGCTGCTTCTAAGCCAACATCCTGGTTGTTTTGGGATCCTCACATCCTTTCCCACTTAGCCATAACTTAGGGACCTTAGATGGTGGTCAGGGTTGTTGCCCTCTTCACGACGGACGTTAGCACCCGCCGTGTGTCTGCCCAGTAGTACTCCCCGGTATTCGGAGTTTGATTAGGATCAGTAAGACGGTGAGTCCCCATAGCCCATTCAGTGCTCTACCCCGGGGGTATTCGCTGGACGCTCTACCTAAATAGATTTCGCGGAGAACCAGCTATCTCCAAGTTTGATTGGCCTTTCACCCCTAGCCACAAGTCATCCCGATCTATTGCAACAGATATGGGTTCGGTCCTCCAGTACGTGTTACCGTACCTTCAACCTGCTCATGGCTAGATCACTTGGTTTCGGGTCTAATCCGACGAACTGAACGCCCTGTTCAGACTCGCTTTCGCTGCGCCTACACCTACCGGCTTAAGCTTGCTCGTCAGACTAAGTCGCTGACCCATTATACAAAAGGTACGCTGTCACCCAGGACGAACCTTGGGCTCCAACTGTTTGTAGGCATTCGGTTTCAGGTACTATTTCACTCCCCTCGTCGGGGTGCTTTTCACCTTTCCCTCACGGTACTGGTTCGCTATCGGTCATGCACGAGTACTTAGGCTTGGATCGTGGTCGACCCATGTTCAGACAGGATTTCACGTGTCCCGCCCTACTCAAGGACTTAATTTCGTGTTGCGTGTACGGGGCTATCACCCACTTTAGCCAACTTTTCCAAGTTGTTCCACTTTACTCAATTAAGCCACTG
>NZ_CP125970.1:970000-1283860 GCF_030067775.1 Ochrobactrum sp. SSR
TGGCGACAGCCCTCCCCGCATCCATCACATGATCGAACGCCAAACCGTTCCTACCCATGACGATATGCCTTTAAAGCCATATCTGGATGCGACATGAAAAAAGCCGCCCAACTGGGCGACTTTTTTAAGCAGTAGGTGTTGGAAGCGATTATTCGCCCCAAGGGCCGTGGAAATCGCCATCCTTGTCGATGCGCTTGAAGCCATGCGAACCGAAGAAATCGCGCTGGCCCTGAATGAGATTCGCCGTACCAAGCGACTGCGTGTAGCTGTCGAAATAGTTGAGCGCTGATGCAAGTGCGGGAACCGGCAAACCAGCAATCGCAGCCTTGGAAACGATGTTCCGCAGGCCCTTCGACGCCTTCTGCATGCGCTCCACGAAAGCCGGAGCCAGCAGAAGGTTGCGGCTTTCATTGCCCTCGAATGCCTGGGCGATATCGTCCAGCAGTTCCGAACGGATGATGCAACCGGCGCGCCAGATACGAGCTGTGGTGGCCAGCGGAATGTTCCAGCCATGCTCCTTCGACGCGGCTTCCATCACGGCAAAGCCCTGTGCATAGGCAGCGATCTTGCCAGCAAGCAATGCCTGCTCCAGATCGGCAAGGAACTTGGTGTGATCCGCGACGTCGAGCGTGCGCGGCGCAGGCTTGTAGATGTTCGCGGCTTCCTCACGCTCGCTTTTCAAAGACGAAAGCGAACGCGCGGCGACCGCAGCTTCAATCGCCGTTGCCGGAACGCCCATCATTTGCGCTTCAATGGCGGCCCAGCGTCCGGTGCCCTTCTGTCCGGCTTCGTCGAGGATCATATCGACCATCGCCTTGCCGCTTTCCGGATCGGTGGTTTTCAAAACCTTGGCGGTGATCTCGATCAGATAGGAATCGAGCGGACCTGAATTCCATTTTTCGAACACATCGCCAATGGCCGGAGCCGAAAGGCGGAGACCGTCGCGCAGGATGCCGTAGATTTCGGCGATCATCTGCATGTCGGCATATTCAATGCCGTTGTGGATCGTCTTGACGAAATGGCCCGCACCGTCAGGACCGACCAGCGCGCAGCATGGTTCGCCCTTATATTTCGCGGCGGCGGCGAGAAGGATCGGCGCGATGCGCTCATAAGCTTCCGGCGTTCCACCCACCATCATCGACGGGCCATGGCGTGCGCCTTCCGCGCCGCCGGAAACGCCCATGCCAACAAAGGTCGGATCATTCGGGCCAAGAGCCTTGAGGCGGCGGACCGTATCGCGATAATCGGAATTGCCCGCATCGATCATGATATCGCCCTTCTCGAGAAGAGCTTTCAGCCGAGTCGTTTCGGCATCGACAGGCGCGCCCGCCTTGATGAGGAAGATGAACGGACGCGGCTTGCGCGTGTTTTCCGCCAATTCTTCGAAAGTGGCGCAGGGGATGATCTTGTCGCGTAGCGGACCGGCTTTATCGAGGAAAGCTTTCAGCACCGGCTCGTCACGATCATAGACAGCCACCGTGTAGCCTTTCTCGGCTATGTTCAGCGCCAGGTTGGAACCCATCACGCCAAGACCGACCATTCCGATATCTGCTTTTTCCATTTTAGGCCCTTCAGAAATGCAACCAGCTGGCCTGTCGCGTGGCATTGGGAGGCATGCACTGCAAACAGGCTGGAACCCGGCATATTTGGTTGTCGCACTATTCCGACGACAACGGCTGATAATCTGTATCGTATTCCTGGATGATCTAGGGCAAATGACACAAAGTTGATAGACCCCGGCATCGGAAAAATCCGCGTGCACTGCCGGTTGCCAACAGCGCCACGCTGCTGCAACAGTGCGTGGAAACGGGAATTGCGGGCAGATTGCCCCGTCGGCTGCTGCGAATGGGCGTGATGAGAATCAAACTGGGTATCGGTTCCAAACTTCTTCTGTCGAGCCTTGTCAGCCT
Organism: Ochrobactrum sp. SSR; assembly: GCF_030067775.1. NCBI lineage: Bacteria > Pseudomonadati > Pseudomonadota > Alphaproteobacteria > Hyphomicrobiales > Brucellaceae > Ochrobactrum > Ochrobactrum sp. SSR. The sequence goes on from NZ_CP125970.1 coordinate 971,911, forward strand.
GATCGGCCTGCTGGTCATGGCGGCGGTGACGGTGCATGCGCTGCGCGAACAGATGATCGATGACCGTGTCACCATGGTTCGCAACCTGACCGAAATCGGCCGCAAGATCATTCAGGAAGAATATGATCGTTTCCAAAGCGGCGAGATCAGCGAAGCTGCCGCCAAGGAAAATGCCGTCGAAACGCTGCGCAAGCTGCGTTATGCCAATGACGAATATTTCTTCATCGACGATTTCGACGGCAATTCCGTGCTTTTGCCGATCCGGCCCGATCTTGAAGGCACCGACGCTTCCGCCTTGGTCGATTCCGAAGGCCGCCATTACGTGCAGATGCAGATCGACACCGCCAAGTCCGGCGGCGGCGTGGTGCGTTATGAATTCACCAAGCCCAACACGAATGTGAGCGGCGAGAAAATGGCCTATGTCATGCCGTTCGAGCCGTGGCGGTGGTTTATCGCGACGGGCATTTATCTGGAAGATGTGGACAGTGAAACCAAGGCCGTGCTGCTGCGCGCAGGCGGGATTCTCGCCACCATCGCCGTTGTCACCACGGCGCTTCTGATTCTCCTGTCGCGCAGCATCACGCGACCGCTCGGGCGACTGACAGCGGTAATCGGGCAACTGACCCGCCGCAAATACGATCTGACCGTCAAGGATCAGGATCGCCGCGACGAGATTGGCGATATTGCGCGCGCCGTGGAGATTTTCAAGAAAACCGGCCAGGAATTCGAGGTTTTGCAGGCGAAGATGCGCGAGCAGGAAGCGAAAGCGCAGGCCGAACGCGAAGCGGCCCTTGCCTTCGAGCGCGACAGCGCCCTGCGGCTCGAACAGACGGCGAGGCTGATTTCGATGGGCGAAATGGCTGTCAGCCTTGCCCATGAGCTGAACCAGCCGCTGGCTGCGGTCAGCAATTATTGCATGGGATCGGTGCGGCGGCTGGAAGCAGGCACCGACGACCGCGCAGCGTTGCTCGACGCCATGAAGAAAGCGTCACGGCAGGCAAGCCGCGCATCTGGCATCGTGTCGCGCATCCGCGATTTTCTGCGCCGCAGCGAGCCGACCCCGCAGCCGCAAATATTGCGGGAGATTGTCGAGGAGACCGCATCCATCGCCGAGATTGAATCGCGCAGGCGCGGTTTCAAGATCAAGGTCGATATAGCGAAAGACCTGCCGACCGTACTGGCCGACCGCGTTATGATCGAACAGGTTGTGTTCAATCTGTTGCGAAACGCCACCGAGGCCACGTCAGCCGTGCCAGCGCCACGGCGCGATATCGTCGTTTCGGCCAGAATCAGTCCTGACGGGCAGGAGGTGGAAACAGCTGTGCTGGATTTCGGAGGAGGCATTGCTGAAGACGAGATGGCCAAGATATTCGACCCGTTCTACACGACCAAGGCCGAAGGCATGGGCGTGGGGCTCAATATCTGTCGCTCGATCATGGAGTTCCACCGGGGCAGGCTTTGGGCGGAGCCAAATCCGGACGGCGGGACAGCTTTTCATTTCACGCTGCCTGTCAGCGGCACGCTTGGGGAAAAAGCCGTATGAGCGAAGCGGTCTATGTCATCGATGACGACGAGGCTTTTCGGGATTCGCTCGTCTGGCTGCTGGAATCGAGCCAGTACACCGTCCGCGCTTTCGATTCGGCGGAAGCTTTTCTGGATGCCGCATCCCCGGACATGTCCGGCTGTGTGATAGCCGATGTGCGCATGTCGGGCATAACCGGTCTTGAACTGCACCGGCGCCTGCGAACGCTTGGCGTCGATCTGCCGACAATCATCGTCACCGGTCATGGTGACGTGCCGATGGCCGTCACGGCCTTCCGCGACGGTGTGGTGGATTTCATCGAAAAGCCTCTCGACGACAAGTATGTACTGGAGCGGATCGAATTCTGTCTCGCCAAGGCGCGGGAGAACGCAAGGTTGCGCCAGCAGGCGGATGATTTTGCCCGCCGCTATGAAAGCCTGACGCAACGCGAAAAGAAGTGCTGGAATATATCGTGGCGGGAAAGCTCAACAAGCAGATCGCCGATCTGATGGATATCAGCATCAAGACGGTTGAAGTGCATCGCAGCCGCGTGATGGAAAAGATGCAGGTGACGAATGTGGCGGAGCTGGTGCGCCAGAAACTGTCCTTCAGCGAAGGCGCAAAAAAGAAGCCGGCATAAGCCGGCTCCCTTTGTTTTGCAGAACAGGATCAGTCGTCGAGCTGCTGGCCACTTCTGTCGGTCGTGCAGGCGACCGCGACCAGCGAAATAACGCCGCAAGCGGCGATGAACACAGCAATCGGCAGATAGCTGCCATTATATTTGGCAAGCAGAGCCGTTGCGATCAGCGGCAGCGGACCACCGACAATAGCTGCACCCACCTGATAGCCGAGCGACACGCCGGTATAGCGGACATCTGCCGGGAAGCTTTCGGCGAAGAACGTGCCGAGAACCGAACCATAGGTCGACCAGATGATGGCAAAACCGATCACGACGGCAAGCGTCGCCACGACCCACGAACCCTGATTGAGCAGCCAGAAATAAGGCACCGTATAGATGACCATGGCGACAGTGCCGAGCAGGAAGACCTTCTTGCGACCGATGCGGTCGGACAGGCTGCCAAAGTAGAGCATGACCGGAACAGCGATCAATGCGGCGATCAGCACCGAGTTGAGAGCATGGACGCGCTCGAAACCCAGTCCCACGAGATAGGACACGGTGAAGGTTGCGAACAGGAAGAAGGTCGAGGTTTCGATGAACTTCGCGCCGATGACGATCAGAACCGCGCGCCAATGCTTGGTCAGTGTTTCGACCAACGGCACTTTCTTGGCGGTGTTGGCCGCAGCCACGCGCTTGAAGGACGGGGTTTCATCAACCGTGTTGCGGATCCACATACCGATGGCGACCAGCACGATGGACAGCACGAACGGAATGCGCCAGCCATAGGACAGGAACGCTTCTTCCGAAAAGCCGAGCGCAAGGCCGGACGTCACCAGATTGCCGAGCGCCAGACCGAACAATGCGCCCGTCTGCGGCACAGCGCCATAGAAGCCGCGCCTGTTACGCGGGGAATATTCCACCGCCAGAAGCACGCCGCCGCCCCATTCGCCGCCGAGCGCGAGTCCCTGCAACAGACGCAGCAGCGTCAGGATGATCGGTGCCCAGACGCCGATGGTGGCATAGGTCGGCATCAGGCCGATCAACACCGTTGAAATGCCCATGATGGACAGAGTGATGACGAGCGTTTTCTTGCGTCCGATACGATCGCCGATATGGCTGAACACGATGCCGCCGATGGGGCGGATTAGGAAAGCCAGCGCGAAAGAGGCAAGCGCCAGAAGCTGGCTGGTCACCGGATCATCGGACGGAAAGAACAGCTTTCCGAACACGATGGCCGACATGGTGCCATAAAGGAAGTAATCATACCATTCGATGGTGCTGCCTACCGCGCTGCCAATCAGCGCGCGACGGCGATCGCCATCGGTAATCAAAGTGTCTTTTTCTACGCGTGCAGAAGCCGCGCCCTCCAAGACGGTCATAGCATTTCCTCCTGAGTGGGCCGCTTATGCGGCCTTGTTTTTGAGAATGTCGAGCGCGACATCGATGATCATGTCTTCCTGGCCGCCGACCATGCGGCGCTTGCCAAGTTCGATGAGGATTTCGCGCGTATCGACGCCATAGAGTTTCGAGGCGTTTTCCGCATGACGCAGGAAGCTCGAATAGACGCCCGCATAGCCAAGCGAGAGGCTTTCACGATCCACCCGCACCGGACGGTCCTGCAACGGACGCACCAGATCGTCGGCGGCATCCATCAGGCCATAGAGGTCACAGCCCGTATCGATGCCCTTGCGGTTGAGAACCGCTATCAGACCTTCAAGCGGCGCATTACCGGCCCCTGCCCCCATGCCTGCGAGCGACGCATCGACGCGAACAGCGCCTGCTTCGATACCGGCAACGGCATTGGCAACGCCAAGCGTCAGATTGTGGTGGGTGTGAACGCCGATTTCGGTTTCAGGTTGCAGCGCATCACGCAGCGCCTTGACGCGAAGCGTATATTGCTCAGGCAATAGCGCGCCTGCCGAATCGGTAACATAGACGCATTCCGCGCCATAGCTTTCCATCAGCTTCGCCTGTTCGACCAGCTTTTCCGGTTCGGCCATATGCGACATCATCAGAAAGCCGATCGTGTCCATGCCCAGTTCACGCGCAGCCTCGATATGCTGGCGTGATACATCGGCCTCGGTGCAATGGGTCGCAACGCGAACCGAACGCGCGCCGGCGTTATACGCTTCCTTCAGGTCATGCACCGTGCCGATGCCCGGAATGAGCAGCACGGTGACACGGGCATGATCGCAGGCCTCGGCAACCGCGCCGATCCATTCGACATCGTCATGCAGGCCAAAGCCGTAATTGAAGGTCGAACCGGCAAGGCCGTCGCCATGGGTGATTTCAATCGCGTCCACCTTGGCGGCATCCAGCGCCTTCGCAATCGCGACGACATCCTTCAGCGTGTATTGATGGCGGATCGAATGCATGCCGTCGCGCAGCGTGACATCCTGAACATAGAGCTTATCGGGATTGGAGCGGGCCATTATGCAGCCTCCTTGGCAAGCGCTTTTGCTGCCCAATGATCAGCGGTGACCAATGCAGCGGATGTCATGATGTCGAGATTGCCGGCATAGGCGGGCAGATAATGCGCAGCGCCTTCGACCTCGAGCAGGATGGTCGTCTTGAGACCCGATACGAGCCCGATGCCCGGTACGCGAACCGGCGCATTGTCGCCGATCACTTCGAACTGAACCTTCTGCTTGAGGCGATAGCCCGGCACATAGGCTTGTACCGTCTTGACCATTTCGGCAATCGAAGCCTCGATGGCTTCGCGGCTGCCACCCTGCGACAGAACAAACACCGTATCGCGCATGATGAGCGGCGGTTCTGCCGGGTTGAGAATGATCAGCGCCTTGCCGCGTTCAGCGCCGCCCAGTTCACGGATTGCCTTCGACGTGGTTTCGGTGAACTCATCGATATTCGCGCGGGTGCCGGGACCAGCCGAACGCGACGAGATCGAAGCGACGATTTCGCCATAGACCACGCGGTCGGTGGCGCGCTTGACGGCATAGACCATCGGGATCGTCGCCTGACCGCCGCATGTGACCATGTTGACGTTCGGCTCGTCGATATTGGCGTCGCCATTGATGGCGGGAATGGTGAAGGGGCCGATGGCGGCAGGCGTCAGGTCGATGACCTTCTTGCCGTCCTTCTGCAAGAGCGCGTCATTATGGAGATGCGCCTTGGCCGAAGTTGCATCGAACACGATATCGATATCGCGATATTCGGGCATACGCATCAGGCCGTCGATGCCGTCATGGGTCACCGGCACGCCGAGCCGTGCGGCGCGTGCCAGACCATCCGAATTCGGATCGATGCCGACCATTGCGCCCATCTCGATATTCTTCGATGTGCGCATCACCTTGATCATCAAATCCGTGCCAATATTGCCGGAACCGATGATCGCGCATTTCTTCTTGGACATAGTGGGTCCTTTCTGATCTTCCTCAGGTCGCCGCACCAGACGCCAAATGGGGAGGCTTGACCGGCGCGGATACGCGCACTGCACGCCTTGAAGCGGTGGTGTGGTGAGTCAGCTTGAAAGGACGCTGGATGGGTGGGTCGTGGCAGAACGGGTGCCAGAACCTGGCCCATCAGTTCGCACGTATCGCTCCTCCGGCAAATCCTCCCCATTTGCTTGACAGGGGGATAATAGGACGGAGGATGCGGTCTAGATATTGGGGTTAACCCCTACCGATTTTCGACTTGTGTATTAGCCGAATGACGGTTGCGCCACATGGCTGCGGCTTTCTGGTGGAACGCATCATAGCTGTTATTATCAGCGGCGGATACCGTCATCATGGCCATGGCTGCCGTTGCGATGACTATGCTTTCGGCGCGCTCGTCGGTGGCGGTGCCACTCCAAACACCGTGCCAATATTCAAAAGAGCTGAGGCTGGAATGCTTGTCGCTGCTGGCTTTCGAAAGCGTCGGCAGCTGCAAGGCGCTGGAATGCCCCTGCACGTGGCGATATATGGTGTGTTTGCGGTGCGGGACCAGTTCCGCCACATCGCGGCTGGTCGAGACGACCGAAACCGACTGCATGTCGAGCAGCACGGCAGCATCGCGATGCAACTCGCGATAAGCGGGTTGCGACACGCCGAGAAATGACGATTTCAGCCCCAACGGGTTCAGGAGGTGGACAAGACTGTTCACCGGCGAACGGGACTCGAATAGCGGATAAAGCGCCAGCAGCGCCTGCACCTGCGGCGCAAAACCCGCCATCGGCATGAAGCATATGCCATGCGCTCTGAGCGCACTTTCCGCCAGTTCATGCGATGTGGCAATCGGCATGTTGATCGCTTCCGCCGCAATCTCCAGTTTGCCGGACAGTTCGCCGACACCGCAACTGCCATGCATCAGCACCGGGTAACCGGCGCGCGCGACGAGCAGTGCAGACAGCATGAACCATGGCGACTGCGAAGAATTGGGAGACAGGTAGGCGGGCCAATCCAGCGCAGGCGTGTTGATATTCGTTCCCGCCGCATAAAACCGCGCGGATGCGCACGCCATGCCTGCAAGCTCCGGCGCGGTCAGCCCGCGATAATGGATCAGGCGCAACAGCGCGCTGATCTGCATCGGGTCCGCTTCGCCCGCGAAAATGGTCGTGAAGGCATCTTCCGCCTCATGCAGTTCCAGCGGACGGGTGTGCCCCACCTTGCGGCCAACGACGGCAATATATTTGGCCAGCCGCCGCGTCGGGTCGTTCTCGCTCTGGATATCGGCGAACTGCGCGGCGGTATATTCCGCCGACGGGTGGTTCTCCAGATCCGTCACCTTGCGGATGGTCAGTGGCGGCGGCGTAACGATAGCGCTGCGGTTCCATCCATGATGTCCGGTGCAGGCTGACACATGCGCGTTTTCTGCATCGGGCTTCATCAAGGCATCGGCTTCATTCGCCAAACGCCGCAAGCGACCGCGCAATGCTTCCGCCTTTGGCGTCGCGATCATGGCGCGACCGGAGCGGACAAAGATTGGATCGTCAAAATGGTCGCGGATCTGCCCCAGCAGACGGCTCATCGCCGGAATGCTCAAGCCCATCTGCTTGGCCGCGCCACCGACACTGCCTTCCACAAGAAGTGCATCAAGCGCAATCAGCAGCCGCAACTGCCCCAGACGAGGATTGGCGCCATCGCTTTCGGCCTTTTCCGCCGGTTTTGCGCTCTTCGCCCGCTTATCCGCCATTTCCGATGCCTGCCTCGTCAGTTGCGTTTTTTGAAACTTGGAAAGTTTCTAAAACATGATGATTGACGTCATCTTATAGCCATACATAAGGAGAGTAGAAAACTCAACTTTAGACGGTGGTGAAAATGACCAGCTTGTTTTGGGGCTTGTGTGCCAGTGGCGCGCAAGGCAGGCAGATTACCAGAGGAAAGCTTGCTTCCAGAGCGATCCTTGCAGGGACGTGTCTTTCAACCGCCCTTTTGTTAAGCGAAACGGGCGCCTTCGCGCAAGCAGCAAATAGTGCGACCAGCGCCACCGCTGAAGAAACCGAAGCCCAGAAGAAAAAGGCTGCGGAAGGCGAACAGGCTGCTGACACTGCATCCGATGGCACGGTCAAGCTGAACCAGATCGTGGTGACGGCGACGGGCTTTGAGCAGAACATCACCGATGCGCCTGCCAGCATCACCGTCGTGCCGGGCGAAGAGCTTGAAAAAGGCGCTTATCGCGACCTGACCGACGCCTTGAAAGACGTGCAGGGTGTGGCCGTGACCGGCCCTGCCGCCGAACGCGATATTTTTATTCGCGGCCTCCCCGGCTCCTATACGCTGCTGCTCGTGGACGGCAAGCGCCAGAGCACCCGCGATGCCCGCACCAACGGCAATTCCGGTTTCGAACAGAGCTTCCTTCCGCCTGCTAACGCCATTGAGCGTATCGAAGTCATTCGCGGTCCAATGTCTTCGCTCTATGGCTCGGATGCGATGGGCGGTGTCATCAACGTCATCACCAAGAAAGTGTCGGACAAGTGGAGCGGCTCGTTCACGGTGGACGGCGTTGCTCAGCAGCATTCCAAATACGGCAATTCCCTTCAGGGTTCCTATTATATCACGGGACCGCTGGTGCCGGACCTTATCGGCGTGCAGCTTTGGGGACGCGGCCTGAAGCGTCAGGAAGACAAGATCGTCAGCGGCTCGCCCGAGCAGCAGGATGTCGACATCACGGGTCGCATCACCTGGACCCCGAACAAAGACCACGATATCCAGCTTGAACTGGGCAAGACGCGCCTGCGCCGCGACAGCACCGTTGGCAACACGACGGAAAAAACCGCGTCGGCTGTCGATTCCTACAATTACAACGACCGCGACCATTGGTCGATCAGCCATACCGGCCGCTGGGGCCCGACCACGTCGGAATTCTCCTTCATGCAGGAATGGTCCGAGCGGACCAACTTCAACTGGAACAACGCATCGAAGAGCTATGTCGAGAACCTTCGCTCTCCGCATGTGAAGAACTCGGTGCTCGACGGCAAATTCACCACGCCGTTCGAACTGTACGGCAATCACACGCTCGTCACCGGCGGCCAGTTCATGGACACGGTTCTCACCGACCAGAATCCGGGACGCCGCACCGGACTGGACGAAGAATTCAGCGTACGCCAATGGGCGCTGTTCGCCGAAGACGAATGGTGGCTGACGCCCGACTTCTCGCTGACCGGCGGTCTGCGCATGGACGATCACGAGGTCTATGGTTCGCATTTGAGTCCCCGCGGCTATGCGGTATGGCACGCGACCGATCAGATCACCTTCAAGGGCGGTATTTCGACCGGCTTCAAGGCCCCCGATATCCGCACCATCGCACCGGGTTATGCTTATACGACGGGCGGCGGCGGCTGCTCCTACGGCCCGACCGGCACCTGCGGCGTCATCATCGGCGACCCAAATCTGGAACCGGAAAAGAGCACCAGCTACGAAGCCAGCGTGTTGTGGGACAACCAGACCGGCCTTCGTCTGGGCGCCACCTACTTCTACACGGACTTCAAGGACAAGATTTCCAACGCGCTTGTCACCGACAGCAACGGCGATCCCGTCCGCTGGAGCGAAGATCCGAACTACCGTCTCTGGTATGCCTTCAATATCGATGAAGCTGTCATGCAGGGCGTGGAGCTGACCTTCAACTGGGAAGCAACCGACACGATCACCCTTCGCGGCAACTACACCTATACGGATTCCGAACAAAAGACCGGCACCTATGCGGGCCTTCCGCTGGCCCGCACGCCGAAGCATATGGCGAGCCTGCGCGGCGACTGGATCACCCCCGTCGAGGGGCTGAAGGCATGGGCCGCCGCCAATTATCATGGCGAGGAAACCAATGCCGGCGCGCGTATCGGAACAGCAGGTACGCCGGTCTATGCAGCGGACGGAAAGACCGTTCTGGCGCGCAAGTACAAGCCCTACGCGACGGTCGATCTCGGCGGTTCCTATGACTTCAGCGAGAACGTGACGTTCAACGCAGCCATCTACAACATCTTCGACAAGCAAATCGATGTCGATGAGTTCAACACGGTTGTCGATGGTCGTCGCCTTTGGGTCAGCATGACGTCGCGCTTCTGATCTGACGCAGTGTGACGCCAGCCAAACGAAAGGCTGGCGTCATTTTTTCGATTGAATGGATGCTCAATGAGCGCTCTGAAGAACATAAAGAAGACCTTGTCGCTAATGGTCGGCAGCATGATTTTTGCCTCCACGGTTCAGGCAGCAGAACAGGTGCGCGCTTCCTTCGACATGGAAGCCAACGGCATTTCCTATCGCATTTTCACCGCAGCGCCCGCTGAAGCCGCTCCCGAAGGCGGCTATCCCGTCATTTATATGGTCGACGGCAATCGCATGCTGCCGCTTGCCGCTGCTGAAATGGCGAAGAACGATGACCTCAAGGCCGTTCTGGTGGGTATTGGTTATCCGACCGACGATGCTGATGAAATCGTGCGGCTGCGCTATTTCGATCTGACGTCGGCGACCAGTGAACAGTTGACGCCCGATCCGGCCAACCAGCCAAAGACCGGCGGTCGCGATGCGTTCTTTGCTTTCATCGAAGTACGGGTGAAGCCCGAAATCGAAAAGCGGTTCTCCATCGACAAAAGCAGGCAGGCGCTGTTCGGCCATTCCCTGGGCGGGCTTTTCACGCTCTATGCGCTGTTCAATCACACGAATTCCTTCCAGACCTACAGCGCTGCCGACCCTTCGATCTGGTGGGATAATCATTCGATCCTGTCGGACAAGGATCGTTTCATCGCCTCGTTCAAATCGGCTCCCCACCCTTTGCGTCTGCTGATGGAAACCTCCGGCAAGCGCGGTTCCCGCCCCGGTCAATCGCCTGCGGATATCCAGCGCATGCGCAAGCTGCGCGGCGGGCCATCGGGCACGGATGTGTACAAGGAACTGGAACCGCTGCCGCAGCTGGAAACGGCTTTTCACCGTTTCGCCAACGAGGGGCATGGTTCGATGATCCCGCTGACAGTGGCGGACAGCCTGAACTTCATTCTGCTCGGCAGGAAGCCCGAACACACAGACAATTGAGCGTTTTTTGTCCGTCGGGCTTTGACCTGCGGAAAACTGGACTATAAAGCACAGGATTGACGAAAGGATTGTGCACCATGCTGAATTTCGGCCAACATGTCGCCCGCCTCTGTGGCGCAGCCGTCGTGGCGCTTTCTCTGGCCTCCGCCGCCAGCGCCGCAGACATCACCATCAAGCATGCGCAGGGTGAAACGGCAGTGCCTGCTTCGCCAGCCAAGGTCATCGTGCTCGATCTGGCGACGCTCGACAATCTCGACCGCCTCGGCGTCAAGGTTTCCGGCGTGCCAACGCTGGTCACCGCCCCGGACTTCCTCAAGAAGTACCAGTCCGACGATTATCCGAAAGTCGGCACGCTGTTCGAGCCGGATTATGAAGCCATTAATGCCGCCGAGCCGGATCTCATCATTGTGGGCGGTCGTTCGGCAGCCAAATATCCGGAACTTGCAAAGATCGCGCCCACCATCGATCTGACGGTCTCCTCGAAGGACCTCATCGGCGGCACAGAAGCCAATGTTGAAAAGCTTGGCGAGATTTTCGGCAAGGAAGCGGAAGCCAAGGCAGAAATCGCAAAGCTCAACGCCGATGTTGCCGCGCTGAAGCAGAAAGCCGCAGACAAGGGCACGGGTCTTCTGATCCTCACCACCGGCGGCAAGATGAGCGCCTATGGTCCCGGTTCGCGCTTTGGCATGCTGCATGACGCCTATGGCGTGACGCCTGCCGCCAAAGACCTGACCACCAAGGGCAATCACGGCCAGCCGATCAGCCAGGAATTCATTGTGAAGACCAATCCTGACTGGCTGTTCGTGATCGACCGCGACGCCGCCATCGGTCGCGAGGGCAATTCCGCCAAGCAGATTCTCGACAATGATCTCGTTCGCCAGACCACGGCGGCGAAGAAAGACCAGATCGTCTATCTGAAGTCGCAGAACTGGTATCTCGTCGGTGGCGGTCTCAATGGCCTGCACGGCACTATCGATCAATTGTCGGAAGTCTTCGACAAGGCAAAGTAAAAGTCAGGCACTTTCTGACCCAGTCACCCGGGCTGTCCGCCATGCCGGACAGCCCGATGCATGACAAGGCAAGAGAACAGGATAAAGCGTGAAGGGACTAGCTGCAGCTATAGTTGTTGTCGCCGTGCTGGCTGTCATCAGCCTGTTTATCGGGGTCGGCGACGTCTCACTGCATGCGCTTTTCTATTCCCGTGAAAGCGTGGATGGCAGCCCCGGCAGCGCGCTTGAACTGCTGCTTGTCAGCCGCATTCCGCGCACCATCGCCATTGTGCTGGCGGGTATGTCGATGGCCGTTGCCGGCATGATCATGCAGATGCTGACCCGCAACCGTTTCGTCGAGCCCTCGACGGCGGGAACGGTCGAATCCGCCAGTCTCGGCATTCTTCTGGTTATTCTCTTTGCGCCGGAAGCGCCCGTCTTCGTCAAGATGCTGGTTGCCTCCGTCACCGCAGTGGCGGGAACGGCGCTGTTTCTGCGTATCCTGCGCAGCATCCCGCTTCGCTCCGTGCTGGTCGTGCCGCTGGTCGGCATCATGCTCGGCGGCGTTGTCAGCGCCATCACGACCTTCATCGCCTACCGCTTCGATCTGTTGCAATCGCTGAATTCGTGGACGACCGGCGACTTTTCCGGCGTGCTGCGCGGACGCTACGAATTGCTGTGGATCGCCTTCGCGCTCACCGTCGTCGCCTATATCGCCGCCGACCGGTTTACCGTCGCGGGGCTGGGCGAGGATTTCACCACCAATCTCGGTCTCAATTATCGCCGTGTGGTGACGCTCGGCCTCATCATCGTATCGATGGTCAGCGCGTCGGTCGTCGTCACCGTCGGCATGATCCCGTTTCTTGGCCTGATCGTGCCCAATGTCGTCAGCATGTTCGTCGGCGACAATATGCGCCGCGCCTTGCCATGGATCGCCGTTCTCGGCGCGGGTTTGGTGCTCGCCTGCGATATTGCCGGGCGTCTGATCCGCTTTCCCTATGAAATTCCCATCGGCACGATGATGGGCGTCGTGGGCAGCGTCATCTTCCTTTACCTCCTGTTGCGGCGGGGTTCACGCCTTGCTTAAACGCCCCGCTATCCTCATTCCGCTTCTCGGCGCGATCGCGCTACTCGCCGCCATTGCCTTCATGACAATCGGCGCGAAGGGCAGCTGGTCGTTCATCCTGTCCTTCCGCGGCACCAAACTCGCCGCCATGGTGCTGGTGGCCTATTCAATCGCGGTATCGACCGTGCTGTTTCAAACCGTCACCAATAATCGCATCCTCACGCCCTCCATCATGGGCTTCGATGCGCTCTATATTCTGATCCAGACCGTTGTGGTGTTCTTCTTCGGCGCGGTGCAGGTCGACTGGATTGGACCGAACATGCGCTTTGTCACCGAAACGCTGGTGATGGTGCTGTTTGCAGGTTCACTCTATTACTGGCTGTTTTCGGGCGCGGCGCGCAGCCTGCATCTGGTGATGCTGGTCGGCATTATTTGCGGCGTGTTCTTCCGCAGCCTGTCCAATCTCATGCAGCGTATGCTCGATCCCGATCTCTTCGCGGTGTTGCAGGATCGTTTTTTTGCCAGCTTCAACACGATCAACGCCGATATTCTGACGCTCTCGGCGATCATCGTCGCCGCCGTATCGCTTTATGGCTGGCGGCTGATGCATGTCTTTGACGTACTGGCGCTTGGACGCGAGCCTGCCATCAATCTCGGTGTCGATCACCGCCGCGTGGTGCGGCTCATCCTGCTGATGGTAACGGTGCTTGTCGCGGTTTCGACCGCCCTTGTCGGACCGATCACCTTCTTCGGCCTTTTGGTGGCCAATCTCGCCTACATGCTGGCAGGCTCGGGGAAACATCGCGTCGTCCTGCCGATTGCCGTCCTGCTGGCCACCATCTGCATTGTCGGCGGCCAGACCATTCTCGAACGGGCCTTTGCCTTCAATACCGCGCTCAGCGTCATCATCGAATTCCTGGGCGGTCTCGTCTTCATTATCCTTCTTGTCAGGGGAAATGCACGTTGATCGAAATAAGCCAAGTCAGCAAATCCTATGGCGGCGCTCTTGTCGTCGATGACGTGTCCCTGCACCTGCCCGCGGGCGGCGTAACATCGATCATCGGCCCCAATGGCGCGGGCAAATCAACGCTGCTTTCCATGGTCAGCCGCCTTTTGCCGATGGACAAAGGCCGCGTGACCGTGGACGGTCTGGATGTCACCACCACCTCGGGCGATGTGCTGGCAAAGCGCCTCTCCATACTGAGGCAGGAAAACGCCATCAATTCACGACTGACCGTGCGGGATCTGGTGGCATTCGGGCGCTATCCCTATTCCAAGGGGCGACCGAACAGCGAAGACCGCAAGCATATCGAACAGGCGATCCAGTATCTTGGCCTTGAAAGCTTAAGCGATCGCTTTCTCGATGAATTGTCCGGCGGCCAGCGCCAGCGCGCCTTCGTGGCCATGGTGCTTTGTCAGGATACGGACTATGTGCTTCTCGATGAACCGCTGAACAATCTGGATATGAAGCATGCGGCATCGATGATGAAGTTGTTGCGCCGCGCTGCCGATGAGCTTGGCAAGACGGTCGTGCTGGTGTTGCACGACATCAACTTCGCCTCCTGCTATTCCGACCACATCGTCGCCATGCGCAACGGCAAGGTCGCGCATCAGGGCACGCCGGACGAACTGATCCATCCGGAAATTCTAAGCGACATTTACGACATGGATATCTCGGTTGAGATTATCGGCGGCAAACGGATCGGGGTCTATTACCTGTAAATAGACTATCTATTCGCTCGATTTCATGCAAAAGCATGCGCAACCAACCATTGGCGATTATCGGTGGAGTGTCCATGCTGACGAAGAAGGGCAAATATGGTTTGAAAGCACTGGCGCATCTTGCCTTGCTTGAACCCGGCGAAAGCGCGTTCGTCGCCGAGATTGCTTCCAAGAACAATATCTCCAAGAAATTTCTCGACGCCATTCTTCTGGAACTGCGCAATGACGGCATATTGCGTTCCAAGAAGGGCCCCGGCGGCGGCTACAGCCTTTCCAAACCAGCAACCGAGGTCACGATTGGTCAGGTTGTCCGCGTTCTCGACGGCCCGCTCGCACCGATCCGCTGCGCAAGCCGCATGGCCTATCAGCCATGCGAAGACTGTGAAGACCACCGCGCCTGTCAGGTGCGCCGTTCGATGCTGCTCGTGCGCGAAGCCATTGCTGGCGTTCTCGACACGATGACACTGGAACAATTCGCGCGTAACGGTGGCCTCGAAGATGACAGCACAGCGCCAGAATGGGCCAGGTTAAGCGCCTGACAACAGGTCTAGCAGCCGGTAGCCGCCATTGTGATAGACAAGCGGCTCGCCGCCGCCCGCTACGATTTTCAAAACACGACCGATAATGATGGCATGGGTGTGCCGCTCGATGACGTCTTCCACGGCACAATCGACTGCGGCCAGTGCGCCCGTCAGCGCCAGCGCGCCGCTTTCCAGCGTGTACCATTCGGCGCCGGCATAGCGCGCAACACCCTTGATACCGTCCTTACCGGCAAACCGATCCGCAACCGTTTGTTGGGCCGCCGACAGCACATTGACGCAGAAATGATTGTGGCGGTTGATGGCGGGCCAGACCGACGAACCGCGATTGATGTTGACGATGATCGTTGGCGGATCGACCGAAAGCGCGGTCGCCGAGGTGACAGTCGCGCCAGTGCGCCCGTCGCCGAAGCCTGCGGTGACAACGCTGACGCCGCCAGCGAGCTGCCGCATTGCAGCCTTAAGCTCATCGGGTGAAACAGCGATATCCGCCGTATCTTCCACCAATCTCAACGCTTTTTCGCCCATGCTTGTCACCATCGTTTATTGCCGTCATCGCCTCTCCGGTCGACCGGATCAAACGTAACGGAATGGTGTCACGCTACGCACTGGCGTTCAAAGGTGCTGACTGCCTTCTCATCGCAAATAGAGAAAGCATTTTCTATTTTCTATAAAACGAATGGAATTAATCCGCTCGCAGCGCCGTCAGCGCTGCGTTCTTTTTATGTGATGTTCGGCCAGATAGACGCGGTCGTCCTGCGTTGAAAACAACACGGAAAAGACAATGCCGATAGCAGCCCCGAGCAATGTGTCGAGAACCCGTTCCGACACCATATCGGCCCCATTCAGACCCGGCGCAGCGATATAGGTCATCAGCAGCGCCATCGGCGTCACGAGGATTTGCCCCAGCGCATAATTGGAACCGATAATCACTTCGGTTGCAAATTGCAGGAGCCCCAGTATCGCGATCAGCGTCCAAATGGACGGTGCTTGCGTCAGGATCATCCACGCGACGACCGCACCCAAAAGGGTGCCCACCATGCGCTGCAAGGCACGGTTCATATTGATATGCAGATGCGCGCCCTGCATTACGGCAACAGCGCCCATTGCCGCCCAGGCAGGGTGCGCGACGTCCATCGCATAGGCGGCAAACGCCGCTACACCCGCGCCAAAAGCGACGCGCACCGCAGCGATCAGCCGGTGACGAATTGGTCGCAACGCTTCCGAAGGGAAAGGCTTTTCTGGGCTTGCCTGATGGCGGAAATACTCCGTCAGCACACAGACCAGAAAGGCCAGTATCGCGACCAGCGCAGTGGCGGCGGTGCGTTCCGCCGTCTGATGTACCGTAACCGACTGGCTCATCGACGCCCCGGCGGCAAAAATGAAGATCAACGCTCCGGGAGGGCCGAATTTTCCGGTGGTGGTCACAAAACAGAACACGCCACACAGAACGGCGAGAAGCATAAGCTGTACAGCCAGCGGCGCACCCGCTGCGGCGACAAGCGACATGCTGAGCACGGCCAGCGTCTGGCAGATGGCGCACAGAAGCACAACGCGGTTGCGGCGTGCCTGTGGTGCGAAGCGCCCAAACAGGGCGACCAGAGCGCCAAGCGAAGCAAAGCCGATCAGATGCGACCAGGGCGAAAGATAGACCAGCGGCAAAGCGATGACCGCCGTGGCCGCTGACTGAAGGCCAGCGAGCGACGAATTGCGAATGGAAGGCTGCCGCGAAAGCGCGACGCTTTCCCGAAACTGTTGCGGCTTCAAAAGCTGGCGCGCGGCATCCAGCCTGCGGGCCGATGTCATCGTAGACGTTTCGGTACTCATTCTCCGGTTTCCTGTGAGCGTCTCAGCGGCTTGGCCGCGAGGCGCTGCTCGATAGAGTCAAAATGGTCAAGCATGGTGGCCAGATCCGCATCGGAAATGTCCGCCAGCATATCTTCCTCGCCTTTGGCCAGTTCGCGCCGGATTTCGGCCACGCGCTGCTCACCTTTGGGCGTAAGGAAGATCAACCGCGCGCGGTTGTCGTTTTCATCGACCCGGCGCTCGACCAGTTCCTGACGGGACAGAATATCCAGAAGCCGCACAAGGCTTGATCCGTCGATCCCGACCAGAGCGGCGAGTTCCTTCTGCGTCACGCCGCCGCCGGTGGTCTGAAGATGGATCAACGGAACCCAGGTGGCATCGGAAAGCCCCGCTTCAGCAAGGCGCGTATCAAGCGCGCGCCGCCAGCGTCGGGCAAGCAACGAGAAGCGAATCCCGAATTGGGACCGAGGAGAAGACGAACTGGATTGCATAGGGACAATAAAGCACGAATTAATTTGCTTTGCAATTCAAATTAATTCAGGTGAAACGAATTTCACTCCGGCAGGGTGCCCATAGCAAACAGATTTCCCGGATCGAAATTTCCGGATAGCGCTTTCAGAACGAGCTGCTTATCATCAAGCAATACTTCATCCGAAGGCGCGAAAAATCTGACCGACTGATTGCAATCCCAAAACATCCCCGCACGAAGGAAACAAAGACAGCAACCATGGCAGCGCTTGTGTCGTCGGAAAATGGAATGGGGCAGAAGGCGGCGCGCTTTCTTGGCCTGATACTGGTCGCCGTCCTCGGCTATAGTTTCTGGCTCAACGAAAGCTGGTTGACGCTCTGCGCCGGACTTGCAATCTTCCTGTTCGGGATGCAGTGCCTTGAAGACGGCTTGCGCAATCTGGCAGGCAGCGCACTGGAGCGCATGCTGGCGCGCGGCACCTCGACCTCGTGGAAAAGTCTGCTGGTCGGGCTGGTCGGCGCGACGGTGATGCAATCGAGCACGCTCGTTTCGCTGATGACCATCGCCTTCATCACCACCGGCCTGATTTCACTGGCCGCGGGCATATCCATCATCTTCGGCGCAAATCTTGGTTCCGCAACCGGCATATGGTTGCTGTCGCTGGCCGGGCAGAATTTCAGCCTGTCGTCGCTGGCGCTGCCGCTGATGGTGTTCGGCGTGTTGGCGAGTTTCTTCGGACCGAAGATCAAGGCTATCGGGCGCATTCTGCTCGGCATCGCCTTCATCTTTCTTGGCATTGACGGCATCAAGCAGGGCTTTTCCGTTGTCACCGAGAATTTCGATCTCGCGCAATACAGGATCGATGGCTGGCTTGGTCAGGTCATTTTCGCTGGCATCGGCCTTGTGTTGACCCTGCTGCTGCAATCAACCCATGCGACCCTGATGCTGACGCTGACAGCACTTGGTCTCGGGCAGGTCGATCTCTGGCAATCGGCGGCGATTGCCATCGGGGCCAATGTCGGCAGCAGTGTCACCACCGGCATTGCCGGTGCGCTCGGTGGCAACCGCAGCGGCCAAAGGCTGGCGCTGGCGCATGTGATTTTCAATGTCGTCACCGCGTGCATTTCACTTGTCCTGATGTGGGTGCTTGTTCGCCTTGCCGTGTGGCTGTCGGAGGCAATGGGCGTCGGCGACAACCAGCTCATCCAGCTTGCGATCTTCAACAGCGAATTCAACATTCTAGGCGTGTTGATCTTCTGGCCCGCACTGGTTCCCTTCACGCGGTTTCTCGAACGTATGCTGCCCGACAGGCCGGAACCGCGCGTTCTCATCCCGGCGGGCACACCGGACCTGCCGGACAATGCGCTGCGCGCCCGTTATCTCGACAAGACGGCGCTCAGCTCGCCGGAAACGGCGGCTCTGGCGCTGGTGCATGAATTGCAGCATCTCGGGCGCTTGAGCGTGGAGGTGATCTGCCACGCGCTTTATCTGCCGATCAGCGAGATCAACCGTGCCAAGCATGACGACGCCGTTATGCGCGCCGCGCCCGATGCCGATTATGTGGATGCCGACCTGCTCTACCGGCTCTACATCAAAGGCGTCTATGGTGACATATTGAGTTTCATCGGCAAGGTCGATCCGGGGAACGACAAGGACCAGCAGAATTTCTGGATGACCGCCCAGATCATCGCGCTGCAAATGGCGGAAATCGTCAAGGATGCCAAGCATCTCCAGAAGAATCTCGGCTTCTATCTCCGGCAGACCAATTCACCCGTGCGCGACGCCTATGTCGAGCTGCGCGAACATCTGGTCAATGTGCTGCATGAAGTGCGCGTTTTGAGCCGCGCCGACGCAGCAAGCGACAATTGGGATATCCACCAGCAGACTTTTACCGAGAAGGTCAAAGACTTCGAGCGGGATTTCGGCGCGAAGCTTTTCGAAGCGAACAGGCAGGAAAAAGTCAGCGGCTTGCAGCTGAGCTCGCTTCTCAACGATCTCGGCTATGCAAGGCGCATTGCAAACGGGCTGAATACGTTGCTGACCATCCGCAAGCGGTCGCTCAACGACCCGCTGCACAACCTCTCCGACCTGTTCGATGAGGATACGCCGCTGGTTCGGATATAGAGCATTTCCAGCAAAAGTGCGTAGCGGTTTTGCGTAGGATAATGCGTAAAAACAAATAGATAGAGCGGTTCCCCGATTCCATTTTAACCGGAACCGCTCTAACGAAACGCCGTTTATCAGGCGGCGCGAATATCCAGCCCGCCATTTTCGACGATGAAATCGATCACCGCCTGCACACCCTCGCCGCGATGCAGATCGGTAAAGCCGAACGGACGCTTGCCGCGCATGCGTGCCGCGTCACCTTCCATCACCTCCAGATCGACGCGGACATAGGGTGCAAGGTCGCTCTTGTTGATGACCAGAAAATCTGAACGCGTGATGCCCGGCCCACCCTTGCGCGGAATTTCCTCACCCTGACAGACGGAAATGACATAAAGCGTCAGATCGGCCAGATCGGGAGAGAAGGTCGCCGCCAGATTATCGCCGCCGGATTCGATGAACACGATATCCAGATCAGGGAAGCGCCGGTTCATTTCGGCGATAGCCTGCAGGTTGATCGACGCATCCTCACGAATTGCCGTATGAGGACAACCGCCGGTTTCCACGCCCATGATACGGTCCTCGGACAGCGCCTGGTGGCGCGCCAGAATATAGGCATCTTCCTGCGTGTAGATATCGTTGGTGATGACGGCGACCGAATATGTGTCGCGCAGCGCCTTGCAGAGCTTTTCGGTCAGCGTCGTCTTGCCGGAGCCAACCGGCCCACCGATACCAATTCTGAGCGGTCCGTTTTTCTGTGTCATGAGCGAAAAAGCCTCGAATGCTGTGTTTCGTGTTTCATGGCCATAATGTCGGCGATAAATGTCGCCGAGCCAAGGCCGTCCAGACCAGACTGTCCTGCGCGCATGGCGGTTTCCGCCAGCGTGGTTTCCAGCGCCGCCATGGTAGTGGTCACGCCGCTTTGTCCTGTTACCGACAGGCGGATAGATGCCTGCAACAGATTGATGCAGAAGGCTTGCAAGAAGGCTGCCAGCGTCGAGCCGAGCGGAACACCATGCGCGGCGGCCACGGCCCCGACGGCCACCGGATAGGCGCAATCGACCGGCAGTTGATCGAAGACTGGAGACGGCCAGCTGCGCGCCGCCGACAGGAAGGCACCGCCTTGCAGCGTGGTTTCCATATGCCGTTCCCGCGAACCGGCCAGCGCCTCCGCCAGATCGGCCACTTCCCGCAAATCCTCACCCGCCATCGCTCGCCGCCAGCTTTCAGCGCATAAGACCGCATCATTCCAGCCGGAACCGCGTGTGACGAGCCAGCGCAGCCAGTCCTTCAATGCGTCCGCATCGGTGACGAAGCCATCATGCACCGCCTGCTCCAGCCCGTGGCTATAGCTGAACGAGCCAACCGGAAACACCGGCGACAGCCACGCCATCAGCCGCAGGAGGGCGGTGTTGGGGTCAGTCGTGATGGTGGTGGTGATGGTCATGCTCGTGGCCGTGATCGTGACCATGTGCGTGGTCATGTCCGTGACTATGCCCGCCGTGGTCATGATGCGAATGGCCACCTGAATAAGCGCCGCGCAACGGGCTGAAAATCGCCACCACATCGGTCACGGTTGCGCCCAGACCTTCCAGCATCGCCTTGATCACATGGTCACGCAGAATGAAGATGCGGTCCGCCTCAATCTGCGCCGCCAGATGCCGGTTGCCGATATGCCATGCAAGCTCAGCGATATGCAACTGGTCGCGACCGTGGATTTCGTAAAGCTCTTCGCTGGCGGCGCGGATCTCGATCTCCCGCCCGTCGTCGAGAACAATCCGGTCGCCATGTTCCAGCACCACCGGCTCCGGAAAATCGGCAAGCACCTTCTCGCCGCTATCGAGCGTGATAGCCTTGCGGCGCAGATGGCGTTCGTCACGCTCCAGCACGGCATGCGCCGCCGGAACAGCGTCGATCACTTCATGCGCGCGGATGATGTTTGTTGCTCGAAACATGTTCCACCTCAAATCTCAGAACAGGAAATAACGCTGCGCCATCGGCACCACGTCAACCGGTTCGCATGTCAGAAGCTCGCCATCGGCGCGCACTTCATAGGTTTCCGGGTCGACTTCCATTTGCGGCATCGCATTGTTGAGGATCATCGACTGCTTGCCAATGCCGCCACGCGTATTGATGACCGCAGCCATCTGCTTGTCCACTCCAATTTTCTCACGCAGCCCACCGTCGATTGCCGCCTGCGAAACAAAAGTGATTGAGGTATTGGTGCGCGCCTTGCCAAAAGAACCGAACATCGGGCGATAATGCATCGGCTGCGGCGTGGGGATAGACCCATTGGGATCGCCCATCGGAGCCGTTGCGATCCAGCCGCCCAGCAGCACCATATCCGGCTTGACGCCGAAGAAAGCCGGGTTCCACAACACCAGATCGGCGCGCTTTCCAACTTCAATCGAGCCGATCTCATGCGACATGCCATGGGCGATGGCCGGATTGATGGTATACTTCGCCACATAGCGTCGGGCGCGGTAATTGTCATTGCCCGGTCTGTCATCGGGCAGACTGCCGCGCTGGCGCTTCATCTTGTCCGCCGTCTGCCAACAGCGGATGATCATTTCGCCGACGCGGCCCATGGCCTGACTGTCGGACGAGATAATCGAAAACGCGCCCATGTCGTGCAGAATATCTTCAGCCGCGATGGTCTCCTTGCGGATGCGGCTTTCGGCAAAGGCGATATCTTCGGGAATGGCGGGGGAGAGGTGATGACAGACCATCAGCATGTCGAGATGCTCGGCCACCGTATTGATCGTATAAGGCCGCGTCGGGTTGGTCGATGCGGGCAGAACATTGGGATATTGGCAGACGCGGATAATATCCGGCGCGTGGCCGCCGCCCGCACCTTCGGTGTGGAAGGAGTGGATGGTGCGTCCCTTGAAGGCATTCAGCGTGTCTTCCACAAAGCCGCTTTCATTGAGCGTATCGGTGTGGATCGCCACCTGCACGTCAAAATGGTCGGCCACGGAAAGGCAATTGTCGATAGCCGCAGGCGTCGTGCCCCAATCTTCATGCAGCTTGAGGCCGCAAGCCCCTGCCAGCACCATTTCCTCCAGCGCGCCCGGCAATGAGGCATTGCCTTTGCCGAAGACGCCGAAATTCATCGCCATGCCGTCGAAGGATTCGATCAGCCGCGCAATATGCCACGGTCCGGGCGTGCAGGTTGTCGCCAGCGTGCCATGCGCGGGGCCGGTGCCGCCCCCCACCATACAGGTGATGCCGGCATTCAGCGCCTCATCCACCTGTTGCGGCGAGATAAAGTGAATATGCGAATCGATGCCGCCCGCCGTGACGATCTTGCCCTCGCCCGCAATGATTTCGGTGCCCGGGCCGATAATGATCGTGACGCCCGGCTGCGTATCAGGATTGCCTGCTTTGCCGATGCCTGCAATGCGCCCGTCGCGCAACCCGATATCTGCCTTGTAGATGCCGGTGTGATCCAGAATGAGCGCATTGGTGATGACCGTGTCGACCGCCCCTTGCGCCCGCGGGAGCTGGCTCTGGCCCATCCCGTCACGGATAACCTTGCCGCCGCCGAACTTGACCTCCTCGCCATAGGTGGTGAGATCGTGTTCGACCTCGATGATAAGTTCCGTATCGGCAAGGCGAAGCTTGTCGCCAGTGGTGGGGCCAAACATCTGCGCATAGGTGGCGCGACTGATTTTAGCTGGCATGAAATTCTCCGTCGGCGCTCTTTGTTTTGACGCACATCTCGTCCGAAAACCGTTTCACACCTTTCGGGATGTGCTCTGGCTCTGAATTAAAGCTTACCCATGATTTTCTGGCGGAACCCATAGACCTCACGCTTGCCGCCAAGCGGAACCAGCGTCACGTCGCGTTCCTGTCCCGGCTCGAAACGCACGGCGGTTCCCGCCGCTATATCGAGCCTGCAACCGCGTGCCTTCTCGCGGTCGAATGCAAGTGCCGCATTCGCCTCGTAGAAATGATAATGGCTGCCAACCTGGATCGGTCGGTCGCCGGTATTGGCAACCTTGATCGTGATCGTGGGCTGCCCCGCATTGAGCTCAATTTCGCCATCAACTGTGAAGATTTCGCCGGGTATCATGGTGCACCTCAACCAGCGATCAGCATCAGTCCGCCAAGCGCGGTCGCGCCACCGGCAACCCGCAGGGCGAGGCGTCCGCTCGGGCCCGACACCAGACGCCCGATGCCAAGACCAAACGCGATACCCGCTGCGTGGAGCAGAGCCGTCGCCAGCGCAAAGCCTGCCGCATAACTGAAGAAGGTCGCAGCGCCGATTTCACCGCCATGCGCATGACCATGAAAAAAAGCGAAGAAACCCGCAATCACCGCGCCGACAAGCGGCGAGACCGGCAGCGCCAGTGCAACGAGAAAACCAAGCACGACCACCGAGGCCAGAATGACCGGCTCGACGAATGGCAGCGGCATACCGAGAAGCGCCGCCATGAAGCCCAGAAGCATGACGCCGACAAAAGCCGCAGGCACGATGAAAAGCGCGCGCCCGCCCTGCATCGCCGCCCAGAGACCGATGGCGACCATCGCCAGAATATGATCCGCACCGAAAAACGGATGCGAGAAACCGGCGGCAAACGAGCCGTGTTCGGCGGGATTGAGGTGGGCAAAGGCAGGGTTTGCAATGAGCGCAAACGCTGCTGCCGTCAGGACCGTCATCTTCTTCATCGTGCACCTTTTCAAAAATTAGATTTCAAAATCAGCGGATCGGCTCATGTACCGTGACAAGCTTGGTGCCATCGGGAAATGTCGCTTCGACCTGAATGTCATGGATCATCTCGGCAACGCCCGCCATCACCTGTTCCCGGCTGATGACATGCGCGCCTGCTTCCATCAGATCGGCGACGGTGCGTCCGTCACGCGCGCCTTCAACAACAAAATCGCTGATCAAGGCGATGGCTTCCGGATGATTGAGCTTCACACCGCGTTCCAGACGGCGGCGGGCAACCATCGCCGCCATGGCAATCAACAGCTTGTCTTTTTCTCTGGGCGTCAAATTCATGACTTGTTTCGACCCTTCTCACCAAAAGCGACACGATGGCCGCGAATTCAAATTGACCAAACTTTGGGCAGCCCTGCCTTTCCATTGAGCAGCGCCAGCAAAGGAACAAGGCGCTTGCGCAAGGCATAACTGTCCGGCGCATAAAGCCGCGCCGCGAGCTTCGAGGCGCCGCCGACCTGCCAGACGCTGGCGCCGCCCTCTCCGCCGATGATCGCGCGTGCGGCCCCCAGTTGCCGTTCGGCCTGATCCGAAACCAGCAGCACAGTGGCAACGGCAAGCCCCCCATCGGCAACCGCTCTCGCCCGCAATTCAGCGGCAACATCAGGCCCAAGGCGGAACTCTTCCGCATGAACCAGACGCCCGCCAAGCCGCACCCGCCAGCGATCACTGAACGATGCCTGTTCGACCGCCTCACCCATGGCGAGCCGCCCGAAAACAGTCGCCTCCACCAGCAGCACGTCCGCGCCTTCCTCCATCTCGACATCCAGCCCCCGCGACAGCGCGGAACGGTTGAACAAAATGGTTTCCTGCGGGAGCCATGCAAGACGCGTGCCTTTTGCAGCCTTGATGCGTGTAGCGATGCGCGCATCGCCGCCGCCGGAGCGATAAATGCGCTCGCAGGCCTGCGTTGTGATGACGGCGGAAGCACCTTCCTGCAATTCCACATCCCAGCGCAGCCGGTCGCCGCCGGTCAGTCCGCCGGAGGTGTTGATCAGGATCGCTTCCAGCGGGTCACGCGCCACTTGCGGCATGCGGATTTTGGCCGCGCCTTCCTGATAAAGCCGGGAAATGCGGGACCGCCCATCCTTGAAATGGACGGTCAGCCCGCCAACGCCGTTGACGCGCTGCGAAGCGAGTTTTTCCAGATTGCCGGTATCGATGGACGTCAACACTGCTTGCGCACCCCGCGGATCAAATCAGATTGCAGGCGAAAGGTACGGCAGGTCATGATCGGCGGAAAGCGGGGATGAAAAAAATTTAGCATGGCCATGTGCGGCCCGATAAATCGCTATCCTGCAACAAAAGATTTCACACGTATAAATAAGCAATAAATTCGATATACAACTAGATATATATGCTTTTGTATTGACATACACACAACAGCGTCAAGAAAGCTTCAATAAACTGAGAAAAGCCTGTTACATTTGAGGCCTATTCCCCGCCCTCAGTTTTAGTCTGGCCAGCGGATTTCCGTGGCCGCTACGGAACGGGGAAAACATGCTTATCAACCGTCGTCACGCTTTGGGTCTCATGGGCGCTGCCGCTGGCACGTTCATCATGCCGGGGGTCGTCCGCGCCAATCAGCGCCGCTCGGTCACCGTCGCGGTTCAGAAGATCACCAACAACAACACGCTCGATATCTGGAATGAACAATCGAATGTCGGCGAGCGCGTGTTCTTCCCGAACCTGTGGGAAGGCCTGATCCTGCGCGACTGGATGGGCAATCAGGGTCCGGTTCCGGGCCTTGCCACGGAATGGAAGCGTCTGGACGACAAGACCATCGAACTGAAGCTGCGTCAGGGCGTGAAATTTCACAATGGCGATGAGCTGACCGCCGAAGACGTGGTCTTCTCCTTCTCCGACGAGCGCCTTTTTGCAGGCACCGAGCCTGCTGGCGGCAAGACGCTTTACGAAGCCAATTTCAAACCGCAGACGGCCAAGGAATTGCCCGCCGCCATTCCGGGCATTTCGCGCCGTCTCTGGCCTGCGCTGCGCGGTGTCGAAGCTGTCGACAAATATACCGTCCGTTTCCACAATGCGACGCCGGATGTGACGCTGGAAGGCCGTCTCTATGCCTTCGGCTCGCAGATCGCGAACAAGCGCGCCTGGGATGAATCCAAGTCTTATGCCGAATGGGCACGCAAGCCGGTCACGACCGGACCTTACAAGGTTGCCGATTATAAGCCGGATGTGGAACTCGTTCTTGAAGCCCATGACGAATATTGGGGCGGACAGCCGCCGCTGCAGCAGATCCGCTTTGTCGAAGTGCCGGAAGTTGCAAGCCGCGTGAACGGCCTTATCTCCGGCCAGTATGATTTTGCCTGCGACCTGCCGCCAGACCAGATCAGCACTGTTACTGCCAATCCGGGCCTCGAAATCCAGAGCTCGACCATCTGGAACCACCGCATCACGGTTTTCAACACGCAGAACGAAATCCTGCGCAATCCGCTCGTGCGCCGCGCCATGACCCATTCGATCGATCGTCAGGCGATTGTGGATGCGCTGTGGGCCGGACAGACGGTCGTACCGGCTGGCATGCAGTTTGAGAGCTTCCGCACCTCCGATATGTTCATCGACGACTGGCAGCCGCCGAAATTCGACCCGGAACTGGCACGCGATCTGCTCAAGCAGGCCAATTACAAGGGCGACGCCATCCCCTACCGTCTGCTGAACAACTACTACACCAACCAGACGCCAACGGCGCAAGTTCTGGTGGAAATGTGGAAGCAGGTGGGCCTCAATGTCGAAATCGAGATGAAGGAAAACTGGGCGCAGGTTCACGACCCGGAAGGCGTCAAGGGCGTCCGCGACTGGTCGGCATCCAACAACATCAACGATCCGATCACCCCGTTGGTGGTCCAGTTCGGCCCGAATGGCGAAGCGCAGCAGAAGAAGGACTGGTCGAACGACGAGGTCAACAAGCTGTCGGTCATCATGGAAACATCCACCGACCGCGACCAGCGCAAGAAGGCCATCAAGCGCATGCTGGAAATCTGCGAGCGGGAAGACCCGGCCTACAATGTTCTGCATCAGAATGCCGTCTTCACCGGCATGAAGAAGGAACTGAACTGGAAAGCCGCACCGGCATTCGCGATGGATTTCCGTTCCACCAACTGGAACGTCTGATCCACTGACCAAGGCTGGCATTTCACTATGCCAGCCTTCTTACTCTCAATGAAAAGGTGCCGCCCGTGGCATTCGTCTCCATCCTGGACTTGAAGGTCTCTTTCAGCGGCGTGCAGGTTCTGCACGGGATCGATCTCGATGTAGACCGTGGCGAGACGCTCGGCCTCGTCGGAGAATCCGGCTGCGGAAAATCCGTAACCTGGCTTGCCGCGCTTGGGCTTCTCCCCGGCAAGGCTTCTGTGTCAGGTTCGGTTAAGGTCGACGGTCAGGAACTGGTCGGCTCCGCCCGCTCCGTCAAGGAAAGCGTTCGCGGCGGGCGCATCGCCATGATCTTTCAGGACCCGAGTTCGTCGCTCAATCCCGTCAAGAAAGTCGGCCATCAGATCGTTGAATCGCTGGCGCTACATCGCGGACTGAAAGACACGGCAGCGCGCAGCGAAGCCATCCAGCTGATGGAACGCGTCGGCATTCCCGATGCGGCCCGTCGTTTCAATCTCTATCCACACGAGTTTTCCGGCGGGCAGTGCCAGCGGCTGATGATCGCCATCGCGCTGGCCGGTCAGCCCGATGTACTCATCGCCGACGAGCCGACCACCGCGCTTGATGTGACGATTCAGGCGCAGATCCTTGATCTTCTGGATCAGATTCGCCGCGAAACCGGCATGGCGGTGGTTTTCATCAGCCATGATCTCGGCGCGGTCAGCCAGATTTGCGAACGCGTCTGCGTCATGTATGCCGGGCGCATCGTTGAAAGCGGCCCGACCGTCGACTTGTTCGACAGGCCGCAGCATCCCTATACGCGCGGCTTGTTCGAAGCCATCCCGCGCCTCGACGGCGGACGTGAGCGCCTGCGCGCCATTCCCGGCACTGTACCCGACCCGCGCAATCTGCCGATAGGCTGCGCCTTCGCGCCCCGCTGTTCGCAAACCAGCGAAGCATGCACGAGCGCAATTCCCGATTTGCAGATGCGCAACGGCCAGAAGGTGGCCTGTTTCCACCCCCATAGCGAAAGCGCGACATCGCATCTCTATCACAGCCGTACTATCCCGACGGAAGGGGCTTTGGCATGAGTTTCCTGCTTGAAGCAAACAATCTGGTTCGGGTTTACCGAAGCGACGGCCTTTTCAAAAAGGCCGATCCGGTCAAGGCGGTGTATGGTGTCAGCCTGCGTGTCCGGCCCGGAGAGACCCTTGGCATTGTCGGTGAATCCGGCTGCGGCAAGTCCACGCTTGGACGCATGCTGCTCGGCATAGACGACGCCACCGAAGGTCAGGTTCTGTTCGACGGCAAGCCATTGCCACGCCGCCACACAGCCGACTGGCGCAAACTGCGGGCACAAATGCAGCTTGTTTTTCAGGACCCGCTGGCGGCACTAGATCGCCGCCTGCCGATCGCGACACAGATCGGCGAACCGCTGCAAATTCACGGGATCGCCTCCGGCGCGGAACTCAAAGAACGTGTCGGCGAGCTGATGCAATCCGTTGGACTGCGCCGCGATCAGGGCGAACGCTATCCGCATGAACTATCCGGCGGCCAGCGCCAGCGCGTCATCATCGCCCGCGCCCTTGCGACCAGCCCAAGGCTGCTTGTCTGCGACGAGCCGGTTTCCGCACTTGATGTTTCCATTCAGGCGCAGGTGGTCAATCTGCTGCGCGACCTGCAAGAAAAACACGGCATCGCCATGGTGTTCATCAGCCACGACCTGAAAGTCGTGCGCAACATCTGCGACCGCGTCGCCGTCATGTATCTCGGCAAGATCGTTGAAGAGGCCAGCTCGGGCGTGATTTTCGAAACACCGCAGCACCCCTATACGAAGGCGCTGGTGTCTTCGGTTCCCATTCCGGGCAAGAAATTCAACCAGCGCATGATCCTCAAAGGTGAACCGCCAAACCCCGCAAACCGCCCGAGCGGCTGCGTGTTTCATCCCCGGTGTCCGGTGGCGGGCTTTCAATGCCCGACAACGATGCCCGATCTGGAATCGACCGGCTTTGACCGGCGCACGGCTTGTCACTTCGTTGAGCCGGCAAAAAGTGCTGCGTGAGGCACCCATGCTTACTTTCATCGCCTCCCGCCTCATCCGTGCGCTGATCACCGTCTTTCTGGTGATGACCTTTGCCTTCGTGGTGCTGCGCCTGTCTGGCGATCCGGCGCAGATCATGCTTGGTCCCGATGCGCCGCAGGAATCCATCGATGCCTTCCGCAAGGCCTGGGGTCTCGATGATCCCATCTGGCTGCAATATCTGTCCTATCTCAAAGGCATATTGAGCTTCGATTTCGGCATCTCGATGCGCGACAAGGCGCCGGCTATCGATCTGGTGCTGCAACGTGTGCCTGCCACGCTCCAGATCACCATTCCGGCGCTGATCATCAAGCTTTGCCTAGGCATTCCGGCAGGTGTCTATGCCGCGCTGCACCGTCAGGGCATCGCTGACCGTGGCGTCATCACCCTTTCGATCCTCGGCTTCACCGTGCCATCTTTCGTGCTTGGCCTCGTGCTGGTGCTGATCTTCTCGGTACAGCTCGGCGTATTGCCGTCCGGCGGCAGCGATACGTGGGTCCACGGTATTCTGCCAACCCTCACCATCGCAATTGGTGGCACGGCCATTCTGGCGCGCTTCTCACGCTCGGCCATGATCGAAGTGCTGGGACAGCCTTATATCCGCACGGCATCGGCCAAAGGCATCAGCTGGAGCGATGTGGTGTGGAAACACGCTTTGCCCAATGCGTCCGTGCCGATTGTCACCATCGTGGGCTTCATGGTGGGCGCGCTCATCGCCGGGGCGGTGGTGGTCGAAACAATCTTCTCATGGCCCGGCATTGGTCGCCTTCTGGTGGTCTCAGTCGCCAATCGCGACCTCGCCGTGGTGCAATGCCTGCTGCTGATTATCGCGAGCTGCATGGTGATCTCCAATCTTGTTGTCGATGTGCTCTATGGCGTTCTCGACCCGCGCCTGCGCACCAAAGCCGCGCATTGAGGAAGGCCATGACCGATACCGCCCTTATCCCTGCCCCCGCCGTCAAGGCGCCCGCGCTCATCACTCGCCTACGCACCTCCATGCCGATGAGCGTCGCCTTTGCCTGTTTCTGGCTCGCGCTGATGCTGTTCGTCGTGATCTTCGCGGATTATCTGCGGCCCTATTCCATCACCAAGATGGACCTGATGGCGCGGCTTGTTCCGGTGGGATCACCGGGACACTGGCTCGGCACCGACGAGTTGGGCCGCGATGTCTATTCGCGGCTGATACAGTCGATCCGCGTGTCGCTGGTCATCGCCTTTGGCGCGACGATCCTTTCTGCCGTCTTCGGCACCTTACTGGGTTTTCTTGCCGCCCGCTTTCGCGGCTGGGTCGAACATATCGTGTTGATGCTGGCCGATTTTCAGGCCGCCCTGCCCTTTATGGTTCTGGCGCTTGCAGTGCTCGCCTTCTTCGGCAATTCCATGCCGCTGCTGATCGGCCTGATGGGTTTCTACGGCTGGGAGCGTTATGCCCGCATCGCGCGCGGCCTTGCCATTTCCGCCGGAGCGCAGGGCTATGCCAGCGCCGTGGTGCAGCTTGGCGCAACACCGTTCCGCGTTTATTTCCGCCACATCCTGCCCAATGTCGCCTCGACGCTGATCGTCTCGATGACGCTGACATTCCCGGAAATCATCCTGATGGAATCCGGCCTTTCCTTCCTTGGTCTCGGCGTTCAGCCGCCGGAATCATCGCTCGGCAACATGGTTGGGTTCGCGCGCGAATATCTGACACGCGCGCCATGGATAATGCTGGCTCCGGCGCTGGTGATCGTTCTCACCACACTTTCGATTTCTCTTCTCGGGGACTGGCTTCGCGACAAGCTCGACCCAACCGTTCATTAGGACATACAGACATGAAAAAGATCATGGCCCATCGCGGCGCGCGCAATCTGTGGGCGGAAAACTCGCTCACCGGCTTTCGCAACGTTCTGGCTCTCGAAATCGACAGCGTCGAGTTCGATCTTCACCTGAGCGATGCGGGGCAGATACTCGTCATTCATGACGCATCGCTCGACCGCACCACCACCGGTTCCGGCAATGTGCGCGCGCTCGACGATGCCGGTCGCCGTGCTGTCCGACTGAAAAACGAACAGGGCACCGTCACAAGCGATCACATCCCGACCTTTGAGGAAGTGCTGGACGTTCTCGCAACGCGCCCGGACGTGCATCTCTATATCGAGCTAAAATCCGATGCCGACGGTAAGCCCTATGAAGGCCTCGTGGAAAAGGCCGTCGAAATCATCCGCGCCCGCAATATTGGCGACCATGTGGTGCTGCACTCCTTCGACCGCAGTGTCGTCGAACGCTGTGCGGAAGTTGCGCCAGAAATCGACCGGCTGATTTCGCTCAACGCGCAATGGGTGGAACGCAATGGCGGGCTGGAAAATTTCTTCCGCAGCGTGGAACCTCTGGTCCGTTATGTTGGCGTGCATCACGAATTGTTCGAAGCCGAATTTGACCGCATCACGTCGCTGTTTCCCGATGACCGCCTTGGCGTCTGGACGCTCAACGACCGCGCGCTGATCGACCGCTGGATGGAGCGCGATGTTGCCTACATCACCTCCGACAGCCCCGATCTGGTGATCGCGTCGCGTCTGGCGCTGGCTGAAGCAGCAGCCTGAAAGGCGATACAAGTACGGTTCTGCCTGCACTTTAGTCCGGAGGCGAGGCAGGACCGCTTTCATCCCATGCCATCCGGTCAATCCAGGAAATTGATTATGTCCGACCTGCCGCTTCTCGGCGCAGCCGTGCCGCTGTCCTATCTCGAAGAAAATCTCGATTTCATCCTGTCGGAAAACCGCGATCTGGAGATCCAGGATTTTGTCCATGTCGCTCTCCTGAAGGCCGACTGGAAGACGCCTGCAAGCCGCATCAAGACTCTGCTCAACGGTTATAAGGGCCGCCTCGGCATTCATGGTCCATTCTGGGGTCTCAACTTCTCCAATCAGGACGAAGACATTCGCAAGATCGTCACCCAGCGCTATCTTCAGGGACTGGAGGTTTGCGAATTCATCGGCGCCACGCAGATGGTGATCCACAGCCCTTATAATTTCTGGACCTATAACAATCTCGACAATTTTGTCGAAAGCGGCCAGCAGATCATCGACTACGCCCATGAAACGCTGGCGCCGGTCGTCAACCGCGCCGAAGAAATCGGCTGCACGCTGGTGATCGAAAATATCGAGGATATCGATACCGATGCCCGCTGCCTGCTCGCCGACAGCTTCCAGTCGTCATCGGTCGCCGTTTCGGTCGATACCGGCCATGCCCATTTCACCTATGGTTCGCTGGGCGCGCATCCGGTCGATTACTTCATCCGTCGTGCGGGCAACCGCCTGCAGCATGTTCATTTGCAGGACGCGGACGGCCATGCGGATCGTCATTGGGGCATCGGCGAAGGCACCATCCGCTGGCATGGCGTTTTCGCGGCTCTGGCTGAACTCGAAAGCAATCCGCGCCTGATCCTCGAACTGCGCGACAAGAACAAGATCATGCCATCGGTCAAGTTCCTGAAGGATGCAGGTCTGGCGCGATAAGCGTCCCACTCATGCTTTGAGGGCTCAACCTGCCCTCGAAGCGCTTGCTGTTCCGGGGCAGTCAGCTTCATCAGCATCTCTACCAGTGCCGAAAAGCGCCCGCCGCAATTTCGCAATCGCTGACGCCAAAGGGCACGCCGCAGCGCCCATCTGTTGCAGAAAAATCGCAAGCCGCAGCGCAATATCATTGAGAGCTAATTTAATGAACTGCTTATAGTTGACTTTTAGAGTCAATTTTATAGTGGAGTCTCATACTCAAATTTGCATCGCCGGATCGGGGGAGCCGAGCGACGCAAGATCGTTGTTCGAGGGACATCCATGCCGACTCCTGCTCTCCGCCTCCCGCTACGCTTTGCACTCGCCAGTTCCACCCTTCTCGCCTCCACTGCCATCGTTTTTGCGCAGGACGCCTCGCAGCCTCTGGTGCTCAACACCGTGACCATCGAGTCGCAGAGCAACGATACGCTGGTGCAGGATGGCTATGTCGCCAAGAAGGATCGCGACGGCACCAAGATCGACACGGAAATCGCCCGGATTCCGCAGTCGATTTCCGTCGTCACGCAGCGCCAGATGGAAGACCAGAAGCCGAACACGCTCAACGATGCGCTGAGCTATACGGCAAGCGCCAATCCCAACAATTACGGTTTCGATACGCGCTATGACGCGTTCTACCTGCGCGGTTTTCCCGCTTATTACAACGGCATGTTCCGCGACGGCCTCCGCGTCATGAACGGCCCTTCCGCATGGCTGAAGGCGGAACCTTACGGCATTGAAGGTATCACGGTGCTGAAAGGCCCGGCCTCGTCGCTCTATGGCGTCAGCGGCCCCGGCGGCATCGTCAATGTCGTCACAAAGCGCCCGAAGGACGAAGATTTCCGCGAAGTGGAACTGCTGTTCGGCAACCATAATCGGTATCAGGCTGCCTTCGACGTATCCGGCCCCGCCAATGACGAGAAGACCTTCCTCTATCGCATCACCGGCCTTGGCCGCATAAGCGATACCGAACTGCCCGGCTATCCCGACGACAAATATTACATCGCGCCAGCCTTCACGCTGAAGCCGGACGAAGACACGAAATTCACGGTTCTAAGCGAGTTTTCCCGCTCCAAGACCGGTGGAACGGCGGCCTTCTACAATCCGTCCTATGGCGAGGTTTCGGATATTTATGAGGGCGACCCTGCCTATAACGACTTCGTTCAGAACCAGGGCCGCATCGGCTATGAGTTCGAACATCGCTTCAACGACCTGCTGACCATCCGCCAGAACCTGCGTTACAGCGATGTCGATGCCGATCTCGAATATAGCGGCCATTACACGACAGCAGGCAGCACAGACCTGTCACGCTACTGGGGCCATTACACCGAGCGGATGAAGAATTTTGTCGTCGATACGATGGCGCAGTTCGATTTCGACACCGGCCCGATGACCCATAAGGCCATTGCTGGCATCGATTATGGCTGGTCGGATTATAACGCCTATAGCGGCCTGTCCTATGTGTCCGTCGAGGACATGCGGGCCCAGGACGTGCCCTATTATGGCGGGCAGAAGATGAATCAGGTCGGCATTTATGCCCATGACCAGATCGAATGGGATAATTTCACCCTGTTCGGCAGCGGCCGTTATGACTGGGTGAAAACCAACACCACCGATGTGGATTATTCGGAAAGCGAACAGAAGGACAGCGCCTTCTCCGGTCGCGTCGGCGCAGCCTACAAGACGGAATGGGGCTTCATCCCCTATGTGAACTATTCCACCTCGTTCTCGCCCAATATCGGCTTCGTCTATGACGATATCGCCAGCGACGACAAACATGTCGCCAAGCCGACCATCGCCACGCAAAAGGAAATCGGCGTCAAATACGAAATCCCCGGCTATAATGCCGTAGTGAGCGCCGCTTTCT
Source organism: Ochrobactrum sp. SSR (assembly GCF_030067775.1). NCBI lineage: Bacteria > Pseudomonadati > Pseudomonadota > Alphaproteobacteria > Hyphomicrobiales > Brucellaceae > Ochrobactrum > Ochrobactrum sp. SSR. The sequence goes on from NZ_CP125970.1 coordinate 1,006,513, forward strand.
TCGATATCGATCAGGAAGACGGTGTTGTCCTCGTCGCCTCGGCAGATCGCAATAAGCAGCGCCAGCTCGATCTCAACTCGCGTGGCTTCGAACTGGAAGCCAATGCCACGCTCGATAACGGTCTCGGCATCATCGCGTCCTACACCCATCTGCGCGTGAAGATCGAAGGCGGCACCGAAGGTACGGAAGGCAACGAGCTTTCCGGCACGCCCAATGACGTGCTGTCGCTGTGGGGCAATTACAAGATCGAGAACGGCGTGCTGGCTGGCCTCGGTTTTGGCTCCGGTGTGCGCTATGTCAGCTCCAGCTATGGCGATGACGAAAACACCTTCAAGAACGACTCGCGTGTCATGGTGGATGCGGCGCTGTCCTATGACTTCAGCTATCGCAATCCGAAGCTCGACGGCATGCAGCTGCAAGTGAATGCGAAGAACATCTTCGACAATCGCGATCCGGTCTGCACCGCTGGCTATTGCTACCAGCAGGAAGGCCGCCAGATATTCGGCAGCCTGCGCTATCGCTTCTGATGACGTCGATGCAGAAACAGGCCGACCAGCCGTCACCGACCGTCGCGCCAGCCCGCGTGTTCCTGACGATCAGCGGGCTCTATGTGGCGCAAAGCGTCATTGGCGGCATCACTTGGTCAGGCTTGCCTGCCATCATGCGCGACAGCGGCGTGCCGCTCGACCGCATCGGCCTCGTTTCGCTGATCATACTGCCATGGGCGCTCAAATTTCTCTGGGCGCCCGCAGTGGAACGTTTCCGGCTGCCGCATAGCGGCGCCGCCCGAACGGCAACCATCATTCTGGGCGGCGGCGCTGTCTCGGTCATCGGCCTCCTGATCATCGGGCTTATCGACCCATCACAGATCTATCCGCTTCTCGGCATATTGATGCTGATCGCCTTTGCAACGGCCACCGTCGATATCGCCTGCGACGGTTATGCCGTGCAAAGCCTGTCGGAAGACAATTACGGTTGGGGCAATGCCGCACAGGTCGGCGGCGCCTATCTCGGTTCGGCGATCGGCGCCGGATTGTTTCTCGTTCTCGTCGGTGCATTCGGCTGGCGTATCGCCATCTGGACAATGGCGCTGATCCTCGTGCTGCTCGGCCTGCCCTTCGCGCTTTTCGCCCGCAAAGGTTCTGTCGCGGAAACACGCCCGCATGTGCCGTCGCTGGCGGCAGCACTGCGGCGGCGTGATATCCGGCGCGGACTGGCGGCGGCAGCGGTCTATGTCATCGCACAGAAGGCGGGGCTCGCAATGCTTGGACCCTTCCTGATCGATAGCGGTCTCGACCTCACCACCGTCGGATTGCTGAACGGCGCCGGAAGCATGTTTGTCGGCCTTGCCGCAGCACTTGCCGGTGGCGGTCTGGTGCGCGCCTTCGGCATGCGCAAGATACTGGCTGTAGCGCTCTTGCTTCAGGCTCTGTGCTTCCTGTTTTTCGCCATACATGCCGGCGACAAGACCGCCAGCGTGCAATTGATCGCGGTTGCGATTATCAGCTCATCCGGTGTGGTAGCGCTGGGTTTCGTTGCGCTTTATGCGCAATTTATGCTGTGGTCTGACCCGCGCCAGGCAGGAGTGGATTTCACGCTGTTCCAATGCATGGATGCGCTGATCAGCATGGCGGGCGGTGTGGCGGCGGGTTATGCCGCCCAGTATTTCGGCTATGGCGTCTTCTTTTCCATCGTCGGCGCCCTTGCGCTGGCGGCCATCCCCGCAATGTGGGCGCTCTGCGCAACCCATTTGCGCGGCCGGCCTTGAAACGCGGCACCACCGGAATTTTTTTAAAGAAAACCATATTGATAAAATCCAGCTCTGCCATAGCTCTCCGTTAGCTTGGCCTGATTTATCGTTTGCTTAATAGCGAACTTTGGATCTGGTCGCGGTGTAGATCAAATGCGTATCGCGGGGATCGCATGAAAAACAAACCTTATTGAAGAATGAGCCGGGACCGCTTCGCGGCTCATCGGCTCTTTAAAAAAGAGAGATTGATCCACCACAACCGGCGCATGGCTTAACTGCCATTGGCGTCCAAGGAGTTTTGCGTAATTTAAATATATATCAAGCATCCTGCGCAGTACGAGAAATATTTTTGAATATGTTTAACTGATTAACAGCAAAACTAGGTCTATTCGATCTATTTTAATTTAAAAAAATTATTGACTTTATTTTATTTACGCTAATATCACTTACTAAACCCGCATCTATGCATTTGATAAATAATAATTATACCATTGATCTTGATCAATGACGTGAGATTAGCGATCACATCATTGTCTGTGAAATTTCGTTTCATGCTCATAATCGCGCACGATTGGAGAATTGCATGGCCGATACGCAGAGTGGGCAAGTCACGGCAGAAAAAGAGCCGCACAAACTGACATTGTTTCCTTTGATTGCGCTTGTGTTGGGATCGATGATCGGCGGCGGCGTCTTCAATCTGCCATCGGATATGTCTCGCGCGGCATCGCCGGGCGCAATCATTATCGGCTGGATCATCACCGGCATCGGCATGTTGATGCTGGCGCGCGTCTATCAGTCGCTCGCCAATCGTCGTCCCGATCTCGATGCCGGACCTTACGCCTATGCTAAGGCCGGTTTCGGATCGTTTATCGGCTTCAACAGCGCCTGGGGATACTGGCTCAGCGCCTTTCTCGGCAATGTTGCCTATGCGGTGGCGATCTTCTCGGCCTTGTCGTTCTTTTTCCCAGTTTTCGGCGACGGTTCCAACCTGCCATCAATCATCGGCGCGTCAATCTGCCTTTGGCTGATCCATACGCTTGTCCTCTACGGCATCAAGCAGGCGTCATTCGTCAATATCGTCACGACGATAGCCAAACTTGTGCCGCTGATGCTGTTCATCCTGATCGCCATCGTTGCTTTCCATTGGGACAAGTTCACCTTCAATTTCTGGGGCCGTGGTGAGGAAGCCACACTTGGCAGCATTACGCACCAGATCAAAAGCACGATGCTGGTGACGCTGTGGGTGTTCATCGGCATTGAAGGCGCCAGCGTCTATTCGGCCCGCGCCGCCAACCGCAAGGATGTGGGCCGCGCGACCGTGATCGGCTTTCTCGGCGCACTCGGCATCTATGTGCTGGTATCGCTGCTCTCGACCGGGCTGATGAGCCAGCCGGAACTCGCCGGGTTGAAAGTGCCCTCCATGGCAGGCGTCTTCGAGCCGCTTGTCGGTCATTGGGGCGCGCTGCTCATCAATATCGGCCTTCTGATTTCAGTGGGTGGGGCTTTCCTGTCCTGGACCCTGCTCTGCGCGGAAATCCCATTTTCCTGCGGTCGCGACGGCACATTTCCAAAGTGGTTTGCGGTCGAGAACAAGAACGGGTCGCCAGCCAATGCGCTCTGGGCAACGAACCTCGCGATTCAGTTCTTCCTGCTGCTGACCTATTTTTCCGAAAGCGCCTACCAGTTCTTCTACTTCATCGCATCGGTCGCCATTCTGCCGCCTTATGTGTTTTCCGGCGCTTTTGCACTGAAACTCGCGCTCAGCGGCGAGACATATGGCGCCAACAGCAAGTCGCGACGGCGAGACCTGTGGGTGAGCCTGATAGCGACGCTCTACGGCGTCTGGCTCGTCTACGCGGCGGGACTAAGCTTTCTCCTGATGTGCACGGTGCTCTTCGCACCCGGCATTCTGGTTTACGCGAAAGCCCGCAAGGAACATGGAGAACCGATCTTTGAGGGACATGAAGTTTGGATCGCGGCAGGCATAACCCTGCTCGCCCTCGTCGCCATCTATCTGATGTGGACGGGAGTTATCACACCATTCTAACGCATTCATCCACGGGAACGATCTTTTGCCGGCTACCGGAAAATCTTCCCGCCCAGATCACCCTTTCAAACAGGAGCATCGAGATGAGACAATTTGGAGTGCATTCGGAAGTCGGCAAGCTACGCACAGTGATGGTTTGCAGCCCATCGCTCGCCCATCAACGACTGACGCCAGCCAATTGCCATGACCTTCTGTTCGATGACGTGATCTGGGTGCACGAGGCCCAGAAGGACCATTTCGATTTCGTGCTCAAAATGCGGGAGCGCGGCGTTGAGGTTCTGGAAATGCAGGACCTGCTCGCCGAAACGCTGGACGACAAGGAAGCACGCCAATTCGTTCTCGACCGGCGTATTCTGCCTAATCAGATCGGGCGCAATGTCGCCAATTCCATGCGCCCCTGGCTGGATGAACTGCCATCGAAAAACCTGGCCCAGTTTCTCATCGGCGGCGTGGCCGTTTCCGACCTGCCGGACATATGGGGCAAGGAACTGATGCTGGACGTGCTGGGCGGTACGGAATTCATTATTCCGCCGATCCCCAACACGTTGTTCCAGCGCGACTCATCCTGCTGGATTTACGGCGGCGTGACCGTGAACCCGATGTTCTGGCCAGCCCGTCAGCCGGAAACGCTGATCCAGCGCGCCATCTACAAATATCATCCGGAATTCAAGGACGGCGATTTCAAAATCTGGTGGGGCGATTTCGACACCGACCACGGCAACGCCACGATGGAAGGCGGCGATGTCATGCCCATCGGCAATGGCGTTGTGCTGATCGGCATGGGCGAACGCACAACTTATCAGGCTGTCGGTCAGGTGGCGGAAGCGCTGTTTGCCGCCAATGCCGCCACCCGCGTCATCGCCTGTGTGATGCCGAAAAGCCGTGCGGCCATGCATCTCGATACGGTGTTTAGTTTCTGCGACCGCGACCTCGTTACGATTTTTGGCGAAGTCGTGGACCAGATTCGCTGCTTCAGCATTTATCCGGGCGACGACGGAAAAATAGCCGTTCGTCCCGAAACAAAGCACCTGCTGGAAGTGACGGCGGAAGCGCTGGGACTGAAGAAACTGCGCTCGGTGGCAACTGGCGGCAACGCCTACGAAGCCGAGCGCGAACAGTGGGACGACGGCAACAATGTCGTCGCGCTGGAGCCCGGCGTGGTGGTTTCCTACGACCGCAACACCTACACAAACACGCTGCTGCGCAAGGCGGGCGTTGAAGTCATCACCATTCGCGGTTCCGAGCTTGGCCGTGGTCGGGGCGGCGGGCATTGCATGACCTGCCCCATATGGCGCGATCCGGTCTGAGAACCGGACTTCCATCGCAACATAATATAGTTTTGGAGACGTATCATGAGCTTTAATCTGCGCAATCGTTCCCTCCTCACGGTGCAGGATTACACGCCACGCGAATTCCGCTTCCTGCTCGATCTAGCGCGCGATCTGAAGCGCGCCAAATATGCCCGCACCGAGCAAAAGCACCTGTCAGGCAAGGAAATCTGCCTCATCTTTGAAAAGACCTCCACACGCACCCGCTGCGCCTTCGAGGTCGCCTGTTCGGATCAGGGCGCCAATGTCACCTATCTCGATCCTGCCGGATCCCAGATCGGCCACAAGGAATCCTTCAAGGACACGGCGCGTGTGTTGGGGCGTATGTATGACGCTATCGAATATCGCGGCTCATCGCAGAGCGGTGTTGAAACGCTGGCCAAATATGCCGGAGTACCGGTCTATAACGGCCTGACCGATGAATATCATCCAACACAGATGCTGGCCGACGTGCTGACCATGTGGGAACACAGCGACAAGTCGATCCCCCAGATCAAATATGCCTATGTCGGCGACACGCGGTCCAATATGGGTCATTCGCTTCTGATCGTCGGCAGCCTGATGGGCATGGATGTCCGCATCTGCGGACCGAAAGAACTGTGGCCCGCTGACGAATATCGCAAGATTGCAGAAGACCTCGCCGCTGCATCGGGCGCAAAGGTCACCATCACCGATGACGTCAAGGCGGCGGTCAAGGACGTGGACTTCATCCACACCGATGTCTGGGTGTCGATGGGCGAAGCGAAGGAAGTCTGGGCCGAACGCATCAAGCTGCTGAAGCCCTATCAGGTCAATGCTGCGCTGATGAAAGCCGCAGGCAATCCGCAGGTGAAGTTCATGCATTGCCTGCCAGCCTTCCACGATACCGAAACCGTCGTGGGCAAGCAGATTGCCGATCAGTTCGGCATCTCGGACGGTCTTGAAGTGACCGACGAAGTTTTCGAATCCCACGCCAATATCGCATTCGAACAGGCGGAGAACCGTCTGCACACCATCAAGGCCCTGCTTGTGGCAACGATTGGAGATTGAGAATGCGCATCGTCATCGCATTGGGCGGCAACGCCCTTTTACGGCGCGGCGAGCCGATGACAGCCGAGGTGCAACGCAGGAATATCCGCACCGCTGTCGAAGCCATCGCGCCGGTCACCAAGGACCATCAGGTCATCATCACCCATGGCAATGGTCCGCAGGTGGGGTTGCTTGCCTTGCAGGGCGCTGCCTACAAGCCTGACGAGGCCTATCCGCTGGACGTGCTTGGCGCCCAGACGGAAGGCATGATCGGCTATATGCTGGAACAGGAACTTGGCAATGTTCTGCCATTCGACATTCCCATCGCAACCGTCCTTACCATGGTTGAGGTGGATGGCGATGATCCCGGCTTCCAAAACCCGACCAAGTTCGTCGGCCCGGTCTATTCCAAAGACGATGCCGACCGCATCCGTGGCGAAAAAGGCTGGACCTTCAAGCAGGACGGCGACAAGTGGCGACGGGTTGTGCCCTCGCCGCTTCCGAAGCGGATTTTCGAAATTCGCCCGTTGAAATGGCTGCTTGAAAAGAACACCATTCTCATCTGCGCGGGCGGCGGCGGCATTCCCACCATGTATGAGAAAGGCAAGGAACGCTCGCTTGGCGGCGTGGAGGCCGTCATCGACAAGGATCTGGCGAGCGAGCTTCTCGCACGTGAACTTGGCGCCGACCTCTTCATCATGGCGACCGACGCCGAAGCGGTCTTTACCGACTGGGGTAAGCCGACGCAAAAGGGCATCCACGAAGCGACCCCGGAATCCCTTTCGCACTATCAGTTTCCGGCAGGTTCGATGGGACCGAAGGTGGATGCCGCCTGCAATTTTGCCAAGGCGACCGGAAAATCCGCCGCCATCGGCGCGCTGGCCGACATTCCCGGCATTGTCGATGGCAAAAAAGGAACCATTGTCAGTACAGGCTTTTCAAAACTGACCTGGCATTGAATGAAATATTGGAAGCTCCGGTCTTTGAGGGAAGACCGGAGTTTTCAGCGTTTAATCTACTAAAGTCGCTATCAGGGGAGACCACAAGGTGAGCGAAAACGAACCGGCGCCGACCACTGGCGGTCATATTCCATCCATGCTGGATGCACTTGTTCCATGTATTGCGCTTATCGTTTTCCTCGCCCTTTCCTATTATCTGTTTGGTGATGCGGCCTCGTCCGGCCCCAACCAGATCGCCCTTGCGGTCTGCGGGCTGATCGCCGCCGGTGTTGCCTATAAGAACGGATCGAGCTGGGCCGCGGTCCGCGCCGCCGTTGTTGACGGGATCGCGACCGGCTTGCCCGCCATTCTCATCCTGATGGCGGTTGGCGCGTTGATTGGCACATGGGCGCTCAGCGGCACGATCATGTCCATGGTCTATTACGGGCTGAAGCTTCTCAACCCCGATTATTTCTACGCGACGACCACCATTGTCTGCGCGGTGGTGGCCTTCAGCATCGGCAGTTCATGGACCGTCGCAGGCACTATCGGCATCGGGCTTATGGGTGTCGCGGCTCATATGGACCTTTCCCCCGCAATCACAGCGGGCGCCGTCATTTCCGGCGCTTATTTTGGCGACAAGGCATCGCCGCTTTCCGACACGGTCAATCTGGCGGCCGCCTCCGCCGGTTCGGAAATATTCGACCACATCCGGGAATCCCTCTGGACCTCGATCCCCGCTTTGCTTTTGTCCATTGTGCTGTTCGGCTTTCTTGGTGAGCAAAACGATTTTGACGCAAGCTCGCTTCTCACAAAGATCGACAGCCAGATTCAGGTTTCGCTCTGGGCTTTCCTGCCCCTGCTGCTGGTCTTCGTGCTGTCGGTAGCGCGGGTATCTCCGGTCGTGGCGATATTCAGCGGCGCTTTGGCAGGCGCTATCCAGGGCGTCATCATGGACCCACAACGGGTGATCGCATTTGCCAATGATGCAGCACTTCCCAGTGCGCTCGCCCTATTGAAAGGCGCATGGCTGGCGCTTGCCACCGGCTATACGAGCTCCGTCGGCGATCCCGATATCGACATGATTCTCAGCCGGGGTGGCATGGCGAGCATGATGACGACCATCTGGCTCATCATCACGGCGCTCGCCTTTGGCGCGGTAATCGAACATGCAGGCATTCTCAATCGCCTGATCGACCCGTTGATCCATCGCGCGAAATCCGATGCCAGTCTGATCTCGACCGTCGCAGGAACCGCTGTCCTGTCGAATGTCGTCACGTCCGATCAGTATATTTCCATTGCCCTGCCGGGGCGCATGTTCAAGCAGGCTTTTGCCAATCGCGGACTGGCACCGGCACTTCTTTCCCGCGTGATTGGCGACAGCGCAACCGTGACGTCTCCGCTGATCCCATGGAACAGTTGCGGCGCCTATATGGCTGCGGCGCTGGGGGTCAGCACCACCGCCTATCTCGGCTTTTGCTTTTTCAACATTCTCAATCCGCTGATGACCATCGGCTTCAGTCTTCTCGGCTGGCGCGTGCTTAGAACCGCCCCGGCGAAGGCCACGTCATAAAGGCTACCCGCGCCGCGATAGCAGCGCGATGAAGCAGGCCCCACCCAGAAGCGAGGCGAACAGGCCAAGCGGCAGATTGTAGGGAAAGGCCACCATCCGCGCGAGCCAATCGGCGCTTACCATCATCAGCGCGCCGATCAGCATGGATGCCGTCAGGAAGCGCTTCGGCGTATGCAGGCCGAAATTGCGCGCCAGATGCGGAGCGATCAGCCCGACAAACGAGAGCGGCCCCACCATCATCGATGCAATCGCTGTCAGAAGCGCTGCAATCAGCACGATCACAAGACGCGGCAGGACGAGCGAAAGACCGAGGGTGCGCATCGTCACCGAACCAAGCGGCAGAATGTCGAGCCAGCGCGACAAAGCAAGCAGGATCGTGAAACTGGCAGCCAGCGCAAGAGCGGCCAGCCAAAGCTGCATAGGCGTCGCCTGCGTGCCGGTACCGCTCAACCAGCCGAGCAGGACAAAGGCTTGTGGAGAGCCGGTTGCAATGATGGCTGTCAGAATGGAGCTGACCATAGCGCCAAGGCCGACACCGGCCAGAAGCAGCTTTTCCGCACCAAAACCGCTGCGCGCGGCAATCGCCAGAATGAAGATCAGCGCCAGCACCGAGCCGATGGAAGCGCCCAGCCATTGCAGGGAAAGGCTTGCGACGGGAAGCAGGAGAACCACCGCCAAACCCGCACCAGCACCAAGGCCGACGCCCATAATTTCGGGGCTGGCGAGCGTGTTACCCGTCATGCGCTGGAGAATGGCTCCGGCCAATGCCAGCATGCCGCCCGATAGGCCCGCAAGAGCAAGTCTTTGCACGCGCCAGTCGAAAAGCGCATCGAACACTTCACCACGGGCAAGGACAAAACCGTCCTGCCCCCGGCCGAGACCCAGCGTGATGGCGGCCACAAGCAGGACAAGCAGCAGCAAAATGGCGAAGAACAAGCCGGTACGCTTGAGGCGAACAGCGCTGGCCTCGCTCTGGCCCGACGGCCATTCAAACATGCGCAGACGCGGCAGCATCCAGAGCAGCAGCGGACCGCCGAGCAATGCAGTCGCAGCGCCCACCGGCAGGCGGTCGCCGGTGACGGCCTGCAACAGGCTGACGCAGCCATCGGTCAACCAGAGCAGAATTGCCCCAATGGCGGGCGCGGCGATCAGCTTTGTCTTGAGACGGCGCGCGCCGGAAAGCTGCGCCAGCGTCGGAGCGACCAGACCGACAAAGCCCAATATGCCGACTTCTGCCGTGATACTTGCCGCCAGCCAGACGGCAATGGCAATCACCAGAAGGCGGCTTGCCGCCAGCGACAGGCCGAGGCTGCGCGCATTGGCATTGTCGAGCGCCAGCAATGTCAACGGGCGCAGCAGGAAGAAGGCAATCCCGCCGCCGATCAGAACCCGCAGGGAGAGCGCAATGCCCGGCCCCCAGCTTTGTTGTTCCAGCGAACCGCCGCCCCAGACGAACAGCGAGAACACATATTCGCCATTGGCGAGGATGAGCGCCGTGCTTGCCGCCGTTGCGGTCAGCGACACGATCATTCCGCAGAGAATGACAGAAGCGGGTTCCAGCGAGCGTTTCCAGTTGAGCGCCAGCACCAGACTGACCGCCGCCAGACCGCCCGCCAAAGCCAGCCATTCTCGAAAGATGAAGGCTGCGGGCAGATAAAGTATACCCGCCGTCATGGCGAGCTGCGCTCCGGCAGCAATGCCGAGCGTCGAGGGTTCGGCGAGCGGATTGCGTAAAACCTGCTGCAACAGCAGGCCGGAAAGCCCAAGGCCTGCGCCACAGATCAGGGCCATAGCATTGCGCGGTAAGACGGTGTCAAACGCGATGACCCGGTGCAGCGCCAGCAGTTCCGGTGAACCGGCAGGGGCATTCAGCGCCCGCGTGAATTCGAAAGCGGCCATCAGTGCCGCGACAAGCGCGAGCAGCGCCCAGAACAGCAGCGGCCTTATGCCTGCAACACTCTTCTCCGTCATGGGCTGCTCTTCCAGTTTTCACGAAGAAGCTGGGCAAAGCGGCGCGCGGCAGGCAATCCGCCGAAATGATCGAGCGGCGGCAGAAACAGAACCCGCTTTTCACGGATAGCGGGCAGCGCGTTCCACAAGGCATTTTGCGGCAGACGATAAAGCGTTTCAGGATCGGTCGGGCCGACGATCACGATGGATGCGTCCGGCGTTTCGGCCAATTGCTCCAGCCCCACCGGCGCCGCGGCTGAATAGCTTGTATCGCGCGTCCACGCATTCTCAAAACCGAGCCGAACCAGCACATCGCCAAACAGGCTGTCGCGCCCGAAAGCGCGAAAATGCCGGGCATCGCCCAGACTGATGACGAAGACCTTCCGTCCCGGTATCGCAGCGAAGCGCTGCCGCGCCTCCGCAATCTCGCGTGCAACAGTCGCGACGTAAGCGCGCGCTTCCGCAGCCAGACCGAGCTTTTCCCCAAGACTTAACGTCGCCTCTTCCAGCATCGCATAGGGCGGCTGACCGGCGCTATAGACAGTCGGCGCGAAGACCGGCGCGATGCGCTCGAAGGCTGCACGCTGATATTCGTAAAAATTGGACGCGACGATCAGATCCGGTTCCATCATGCGCAGAAGCTCAAGATTGGGCGCTCCGCGCAGACCAAGATCAGCGACATTTTCCGGCACCGCCGGCTCAAGCTGCATTTGCCTGTATTGGCGCAGTTCTGCCGCTGCCACCGGCACAGCGCCGATCGCCAGAGCGGTCTCAAGCATGGCCCAGTCGATCACCGCAAAACGCATCGTCGCGGCATGGGCCGAACGCAGTGCAGGCGCCGCAAAAAGGGCGCCTGCGAATCCGAGAACCGCGCGACGGGTGACTGTCATGACGGAACGCGCGGCGAAAACCGTCGCATCACCACTTGGTGTGCACCTTGAGCAAAGCCTTCCTGCCCTCGCCATAACCGCAGACATAGACGCCCTGACATCCAGCAACATAATCCTTGTCGAAAAGATTGGTCACGTTGAGATCGATGCCCCAATTATCCTTTTCATAGCCGAGTTTCAAATCGGCGAGTGCCACAGCGGGCACTTTCAGCGTGTTCTGCTCGTCGGCATAGGACGAGCCGATATAACGGACGCCGCCGCCCAGCGTCACGCCTTTCAGCGCGCCTTCGGGCACCTTATACTCGACGAAGACCGAAGCCTGTTGCTCCGGCAGGAGATAAGGACGCTTGCCGACCAGCGTTGGGTCCGAGGCGTTTTCCTTGACCTTCAGGTCATAGGCGGTCACGCTTGCCGTCACCTTCCAGTCCTCGGCAATATTGGCCTGCATTTCGAGTTCGAAGCCGCGCGAATTGACCTTGCCGAGCTGTTCACGGGCAAAGCTGGAGCCGGTCAGCGAATTTTCCTTGGTCAGATCGAAGAAGGACGCGGTGATCAGGCCATCGAAGAATGCCGGGCGATATTTGACACCGGCTTCATACTGAACGCCGGTTTCCGGCTTGGCATAGCTGCCGTCATACAGGGTCTCGATAATCGGATTGAAGAAGGTCGCAGCACTCACATAAGGCGTGATGCCGTTCTCGAACTCATAGCCGAGACCTGCACGACCGGAGAAGCGGCCCGTATCATATTCGAAGCTCGGCAGACCTGAGGCTTCAGTCCAGACATGATCGTAACGACCATTCAGCGTCAGTATCCAGCCATCGCCGAATTCCATGCGATCCTGCGCATAGACACCCACCTGATTGCGGCGCAGATCCTGATCAATATAGGGGTCCCACATAGGCCCCTGCGGCTCGCCATAAACCGGGTTATAGGCGTCGATGATCGTTGCGCCGCCGGTCTGCTGCATCTGGTCGATGCGGAAATAGCGGTACTCCGCGCCGAACAGCAGATTGTGGTCGATGGCCCCGGTCGTCACCTTGCCTTCAAGCTGGTTATCAGCCTGAAAGGTGTTGACCGTGGTATCGTGCTTGAAATTGATGCGGGCGAGGTAGGGATTGCCAGCAGCTGGCTGCGCCAGAAATCCGTCATAGCCGTAAGGGTAGAGGCTATGCTCCTTCACATTGGCAAAGCCGTAACGCACATTCTGACGGACGGTCCAGTCACTGTCGAATGTGTGTTCGAATTCATAGCCGATCGATAGCTGTTCGCGATTATAGGAATCGACATCCGGCTCGGTAAAATTCGCCTTGCGCGAAATCTTGCCGAACTCGGTCGGCACCACGGTACCATAGTAAGGCAGAAAGCCGCCATCATGCGTCAGGTCCAGATGGGTATAGTTGGCCAGAATGGTCAGGCTGGTCGATTCATCCGGCTTGTATTCGATGCTTGGCGAGATGACGCCACGAAATTCCTTGGAAAAATCCGTATAGTTGTCGCCACCCTGGATCTTGCCGTTGACGCGGTAATTAACCGTCTCCGTCGCCTTGTCACCAATGTCGAAGCCGAGATAGCCATTGCCATAGCTGTTGATGCCCGCCTCAAGATAGCGCAGGCGTTCGCCGGTCGGGCGCTTGCTGATGTAATTCACGATACCGCCGGGATTGGCACCGCCATAAAGAGCCGATGCCGGACCACGCAGCACGTCGATGCGCTCGATACCGAAACTGTCGATTAAAAAGCCGCCAAAGCCGTAGCTGAAATTCTGCAACCCATCGAGATAGGTGCCATTGGCCGTCGCGTCGAAACCGCGAATATAGAGCCAGTTCGTGTCATTATCGACGCCGAAAGGCTGCGCCAGCACGCCGGGCGTATAGCGCAAGGCTTCGTCGATCTTCTGCGCGCCGAGCGCATCCATCTGATCGCGCCCGACGACCGATACGGATTGCGGGATCTTGTCGATTGCAACGCTGTCCTTCGAGCCGGTGGTGGTCGCCTGAGGCACAAAGCCCCGGACCGGCGCAACACCGTCGGCCCGCGTGGTGCCGCCATTTCCATCAGACTGAATGACAACCGTGTTTAGCTGAAGGGGTTTGCTGTCTTCCTGCGCCAAGGCAGGAATGGCGGCAAGCGCAGTACCGCTTGCCAGCAGGACGAGAAGATTGTGCTTCATCGACGGCATATGATGTGACCCCTAAGACGGATAAAAACGCGAACCTTCACAGGCTCCCGCGACCCCGCAGACGGGCGCGTTAATATGAGTGCTTATATCAAGAATATTCGGCAGGATTGTTCGTTTTTATGGCAAATTGAACGATCTTCAGTTCATCTCAGCGTGCAGTAAAAAAGCAATCCTTTCTGTGGCTCTGCTACACCTGTTGTCTCAGCCATGCCGCCGGCGTTGTGCCGGTTTGCTTCTTGAAAACACGCGTGAAATGGGCCTGATCGGAAAACCCGACCAGCGCCGCAATATGCGGCAGCGGCGTGTGCGCCTGAAGCAGCAGCGCCTGCGCACGCGCGATGCGTCGCTCCATCTGCCAGCTATGGGGCGACACCCCCGTCGATGCCTTGAAGGCGCTGCAGAAATATGTTTCCGACAGACCAGCCAGATCGGCCAGTTCCTGCAAGCGGATGATGCGCGCGTAATTGTCCTCGATGAAATCTGTCACGCGCCGGAGCCGCCATGGTGACAGCCTGCTCGCGCCTGCACGCGGCTGCGCTTCCGCCCCGAACAGTTCCGCGACAAGCGCGTTGATCAGGCCTTCACCATAGAGATCGTGCAACGGCGCATTGGACAGGCACTCTTCCGCCAGAAGCCCGCCGATCTGCTCAATCCTGGCATTGGAAAACAAAAGGCGTGGACGCTCGACCGCAGCCCTGTCGAGCGCGCCACCAAAGCGCTGCTGCAGCGTGTTGATGTCGAGATGCAGATCAAGATGCTTGAGCTTACCCGGTCTCGCACTCTCGCTCCAGATCGTCATGCCCGCCGGAATATAGCAAAGACGCGAAGGGTTCGCGCCTTGCGCAACGGCACGCCCCTTGCTGCCGGGACGGATATCGAGCGCGCCCTGGCTTTCGCAGACGAGAAACAGGCGTGGCGCTTGCGAGACATATTCACCGCGCGCGCCGGGACCACATTCGACAGACCACACGTCGGCAATCGCGCCATTCCAGACGCGATAGTGAAGGTCGTCCAGCAAGGTGACGTCTTCGATCCGGCTTTTCATATGCGGATGGAAACCCAAATCTGCTTTCCTGAAATCTTAATCTAAAAGAGGTATAACTTACTCATGTTTTTGTGGCAACTTTCGAAAAGCTGCGTTATTGCAGGGAAAGCACTGCGCCAGAGGACGACGATTGATGACCAACTTGTTCGAACTTGAGAATGTCAGCTTTTCGGTTGCCGGGCGCACGCTGTTGCAGCCTTTGACCATGTCGATACCGGCAGGAAGTGTGACAGCCTTGATCGGACATAACGGTTCAGGCAAGTCGACACTGCTTAAAATACTTGCCCGCCAGCAGCCAGCGTCGGGAGGCACAATCCATTTTGCAGGCAAGCGCCTCGACCAATGGGGCGACCGCGAATTTGCACGCAAGCTTGCCTATCTGCCGCAGCAGACGGCATCCGCATCGGGCATGCTGGTCAAGGAACTGGTCGCGCTTGGCCGTTATCCGTGGCACGGCGCTCTGGGCCGCTTTGGTGATACCGACCGGGCGAAGGTGGAAGAGGCCATCGAACTGACCGGCATAGCACCTTTTGCGGACCGGCTTGTCGATACGCTTTCCGGCGGCGAACGCCAGCGCGTCTGGCTGGCCATGCTGGTGGCGCAGGATGCGCAATGCCTGCTTCTCGATGAGCCCACATCGGCGCTCGATATTGCCCATCAGCTGGAAGTTCTGTCGCTGGTACGCAAGCTGTCGCAGGAGAAGGAACTGAGCGTTTTCATCGTCCTACACGATGTGAACATGGCCGCCCGCTTCTGCGATTCCATCTTCGCGCTGCACAGTGGCCGCCTGATCGCCCAATCAACACCCGCCGGTGTGATGGAGCCCAATCAGCTTCGGGAGATTTACGGCGTGCCGATGGAAGTCATGCGCCACGCCGCGACCGGGCATCTGATTGCAGCTCCTTTGTAATTAAAACTGCTGACCTGCAAGATAGCGTTCCAATGTCTTGACCGTGCCATCCCGCCAGATTGCTTTCAGTGCAGAGCTGAACGCGGTGACATAGGCGGGATTGGCGGCAAGCGCTCCGAAAATATCATCCATGGAAAGCCACGCAGCCGGGTCGGCCTTGGCGCGCGCTGCCTGCTTGGTCAGGCGATCCCATGACGGATCATTCGGCTCGATAACAGCGCCGCTATCTGTGGTGCCATAGCAATAGCGGCACCAGAAAGCGGAAACGAGCGCAAGCCCGGTCACCGAATGGCCCTTCGCCACGCGGTCAGCAGCGGTGGGCAGAATGAATTTCGGCTGGCGGTTGGAGCCATCGAGACACAAGCGGCGGATGGTGTCGCCGATGCTTGGATTGGCGAAGCGCTTGTCGATCAACACGCGATAGGCTTCAAGATCGGTATCCGGCACGGGCGGCACTTCCGGGATGATCTCATCCTTGGTCAACTTCTCCAGATAGCGCCGGATCAGCGGATGCTCCATGGCCTCATGCACGAAATGAATGTCGAGCAAGCCGCCCGGATAGGCGATGGCCGCGTGGCCGCCATTCAGGATGCGGATTTTCATCAGTTCATAAGCGGCAACCTGATCGGTGAAGGTGACGCCGACTTTTTCCAGAGCCGGGCGTCCGGTCGGGAAATTATCCTCCATCACCCATTGCTTGAAAACTTCGCAGAAGACCGGCCAGCCGTCATCGACACCGAAATCCTTCGCGGCAATCTCGCGTTCGCGCGCGCCGGTGGCGGGCGTAATGCGATCCACCATCGAATTCGGGAAAGCGACATTGGCAGAAATCCAGTCGGCAAAGGCCGGGTCGCTCAGCTTGGCAAGCCCCGTCACGGCGTCTTCCGTCACATGCCCGTTGCCCGGAATGTTATCACAGGACATGACCGTGAAAGGCTGGACACCCGCCGCCTTGCGCAGTTTCAGCGCCTGAACGATCAGGCCGAACACGGTTTTCGGATGGTCCGGATGCGCGGCATCCGCCACGATATCCGGATGAGCCGGATCGAAGGTCTGGCTCGCCGGGTCGATATAATAGCCGCCCTCCGTGATCGTCATCGAAACGATGCGCGTATCGGCTGATGTCAGATAGGCCATCAGGGCCTTGCGCCCTTCCTCGGTCGAAATCGTCACATAATCGACCATCGATGCGGTGATGCGCGCGCCTGCATGATCGGCTTCCTGTTCCACAACGGTGGTCAGCCAGTCCTGGACTTTGAGCGTATCACGCATGGCATCGTCGCTACCACGCACACCGGCACCCACCAGCGCCCAGTCATGCCCCTCGCCGGTCGCAAACAGATCGTCCAGATAGACTGCCTGATGGGCGCGGTGAAAATTGCCGACGCCGAAATGCACGATACCCGGCTTCAACCCGGCAGGATCGTAGCCGGGCTTGTGCACCTTATCGAAGCTTTGAAGCGTTGCGCGCGATAGCTTGGTCATGACGGTATCCTCTATTCAATCGGGTACGAACTGGACTTTCATGGTCGCGGGATCGCCGCCATTTTTGGTGAAGAATGGCAGCATTTGCTCCAGCGGCAGCCGGTGGGAAATGAGCCGCGCCATAGAGCCACCGTTTGAAAAGTCCTGTTTCAATATGTCCAATGCCTGCGGAATGTTTCGGTTCAAAGAATGCGAACCGGCAATCCTGATCTGGCGACGGAAAATCTCGAAGGGTGCCACTGAAATTCGTGCGTCGGGCGCACAGACGCCAAATACCAGAACGGTTCCTCCATCGGCGGTGAAGCCGACCATGCTTTCGACCACCCCGGCTATGCCGGTGGCGTCGGCGACAAAATCAAAGCTGCGCTGGCGCCTGTCCAGCGCTTGCGAACCGGACACGACCGGCTCAAGCCCGAGGCTTTCAACGAAAGCCAGCCGGTGTTCATTGATGTCGGCGACCGCAACCTCGGACACGCCCTGCGCTTTCAGCGACAGGGCCAGCAACAGGCCGATTGGGCCTGCCCCGAAAACCAGCGCATTTTCAGTACCGTGCGGGCCAGTCTTCAAGCCTGCCGCGCCAAGCCCGTTCAGCACGCAGGCCAACGGTTCGGCAAGGGCCGCGATATCATAAGGCAGATCACCGATAGAATGGAGATGGCTGGCATTGACGAGGCTCATGCCAGCAAAGCCGCCATTATGGGTCACGCCATAAGCTTTCAGGTCGGAGCAGAGATTGGTCAGCCCCTTGAGGCAGGCGCGGCAGTGACCACAGGGAATATTCGGATCGACCGCAACGCGGTCGCCGACCTTCACATTGGTCACGTCTTCGGCGATGGCCATCACCCTGCCCGCATATTCATGCCCCGGCACCAGCGGAAAGGCACTCGACCCATAGCGGCCATGCAGGACATCAATGTCTGTGTGACAGAGGCCCGACGCCTTGACGTCGATCAGCGCGTGACCCGGCAGCAATGCCGGTTCCGGCAGATCGGCCATGCCTGCTTCGCCATGGCCGGTAAAATAGATCGCTTTCATTGCACTATCCCGGCCTCGCCTTACGCCATCCAGTTGCCGCCATCGACACCGAAGGTCTGGGCGAGAATATAGTCGCTGTCGGACGAGGCGAGGAACACCGCCATGCCGGTAATATCCTCCGGCGTCGCGAAGCGACCGATCGGCACCGACTTCGCCACGGCTGCTTTTTTCTCGCCCGGCTTCAGGCCCTCCCATTTGGCGAAATTCGCATCCACCACATCCCAATGTTCGCCATCGACCACCCCCGGCGCAATCGCATTGACGTTGATGCCATGCTTGACCAGAGCGAGAGCCGCCGACTGCGTGGCGGAGATGATTGCCGCCTTGGATGCGCAATAGAGCGTCACCAGCGCCTCACCACGGCGACCCGCCTGGCTCGCCATATTGATGATCTTGCCGCCGCGTCCGCGCTTGATCATCACATTCGAAACCGCCTTCATCATAAAAAGGGGGCCCTTGAGATTAATGCCCAAAACGCGTTCGTAGCTGTCCTCGGTCAGTTCATTGATCGGTGCCATGTCGAAGATTGCGGCATTGTTGACCAGAATATCGATGCCGCCATATTCGGCATCGATGGCGGCCACCACCTTGTCGATTGCGCCCAGATCGGTCACGTCCAGCCTCACCGCCTTCACGGATGGACCGATACCGCGCGCGGCTTCTTCCGCGCGCTCGATATTGATATCGGCAATGATGACCTTTGCACCCTCTTGCGCGTAGGCCGCCGCAAAGCCAAGCCCGATGCCACGCGCAGCGCCGGTGATGAGGGCAACCTTGTCTTTCAGTCTCATGGACTTTCTCCGATAATGTGATTGTTTTTCCTTACGCATTATCCGACGCAAAACCGCTTCGCGCTTTTGCTGGAAATGCTTCTTTAAAGATGCGTTTTCTTTTCAGACAGGATCAGCGGATGGCGGTCACGGCGCTGGAGCGACAGGCCATCGGGCGTAAAGAGATGCGCGTCGGCGGCATCAAAACCGAGCCGCGCCGTTTCATGCGCACGGGCCGTGCTGTTGCCGCCAGCTTCCGCCACGATCAGGCCGGAAGCGGCATCGTTTTGCACATAGAGATAAGTCTGGCCGCCAAGACGCTCGACCACCATGATCTCGCCTTCGAGAATGCCGTCATCCGCCGGATGCAGATGTTCCGGGCGAACGCCCAGCACAAGCGGCGCACCGGCGCTCACCCCTTCACCGGCAACCGGCACCTTGACCGAACGCCCATTGGCAAGCTGCACCGTCACGCCATCGCTATCGACGGCGCCCGCCTTGACCTCGATGAAATTCATGGTCGGCGATCCGATGAAACCCGCCACAAAGCGATTGACCGGGTGGTGATAAAGCTCCAGCGGTGAACCGACCTGTTCCAGCTTGCCATCGCGCAGCACGACGATCTTGTCGGCCAGCGTCATGGCTTCCACCTGATCATGCGTGACATAGATCATCGTCGCATTCAACCGGTCATGCAGGCGCGCCAATTCGATGCGCATCTGCACGCGCAGCGCCGCATCGAGATTGGACAGCGGTTCATCGAACAGGAAAATCTTCGGCTCGCGCACCATGGCGCGCCCAATGGCGACGCGCTGGCGCTGACCGCCCGAAAGCTGGCGCGGCTTGCGGTCCAGCAATTTGTCCAGCTGCAATGTCCTGGCAACACCTTCCACCTTGCGGTCACGCTCGGCCTTGCCCACACCTGCCAGCTTGAGCGCGAAACCCATATTGTCGCGCACATTCATATGCGGATAGAGCGCATAAGTCTGGAACACCATCGCAAGCCCGCGTTCATCCGGCGGCGTATCGTTGCACTGCTGCCCGTCGATCAAAAGATCGCCGCTGGTGATTTCTTCCAGCCCCGCAATCATCCGCAAAAGCGTGGATTTGCCCGAACCGGACGGCCCGACGAAGACCACGAATTCGCGGTCTTCGATGGCTAGGTCCACACCCTTGATGACATCGATATTGCCGAAGGACTTGGTGGCGTTATGAAAAGAAAGCGTAGCCATGGGGTTCCCTTTACTTCACGGCGCCGAAGGTGAGACCGCGCACCAGCTGGCGCTGCGTAACCCAACCGAAGACGAGGATCGGCGCGATGGCGAGCGTGGACGCTGCCGAGAGTTTTGCCCAGAAAAGCCCTTCCGGTGACGAGAAGGACGCGATGAATGCCGTGAGAGGCCCGGCCTGCGAGGCCGTGAGATTGAGGCTCCAGAAGGCTTCGTTCCAGCACAGGATGATGGAAAGAAGCGCCGTCGATGCAATGCCGGGCAGGCTTAGCGGCAGGAGCAGATAGCGTATCTGCTGGCCGACCTTCGCCCCGTCCATGCGGCTCGCCTCAAGGATTTCATGCGGCACTTCCTTGAAGAAGGAATAGAGCATCCAGACCACAATCGGCAGATTGGAAAGGGTGAAGATGATGATCAGACCGGTGCGCGTGTCGAGAAGCCCGGTATCGCGCGCCAGAAGATAGATCGGCACCAGAACACCCACCGCAGGCAGCATCTTGGTCGAGAGCATCCACAACAGCAGATCCTTGGTGCGTTTTCCCGGAAAGAATGCCGCCGCATATGCCGCCGGAACGGCGATCAGCAGCGACAGGATCGTCGCGCCAAGGCTCTCGATCACGCTGTTCATGGCGTAGCGGAAATAGTCGGCGCGCTGATTGACCGCCGCGAAATTTTCCAGCGTCGGCTCGAAGAACAACTTTGGCGGGGCCACCGCGTCGATCTCTGTCTTGAATGCCGCAAGCAGCATCCAGAGGATCGGGAAGAACATCAAAAGCGCCACGATCCAGCCGATAATCCCGGCGGAGAGCGCGGCTTTGTCGAACTTGCGTTTTGCAGCCATCGTTCGTCTCCCCTAATTATCCAGATTGCGCGCCACGGTTCGGATGAGGAACGCGGCAACGATATTGGCGAGGATGATGGCGACGACACCGGCAGCGGAAGCGCCACCGATATCCCACTGAAGGAGCGCCTTCAGATAGATGAAATAGGTCAGCGTCGTCGTGGCAATACCCGGTCCACCGGAGGTAGTGACGAGGATTTCCGCGAAGACCGACAGGAGAAAGATCGTCTCGATCATGATGACGACCGAGATCGGGCGCAGCAGATGCGGCAGGACGATATAAAAGAACATCACCGGCCCTTTGGCGCCATCAAGCCGCGCCGCTTCCATCTGCTCGCGGTCGAGCGACTGCATGGCGGTCATCAGGATAAGCGTCGCGAAAGGCACCCACTGCCAGGATACGATCATGATGATCGACGCCATTGGAAACTGTCCGAACCAGTCAATGACAGGCAGTCCGAGACTGCGCGAGATAAAGGCGAACAACCCGTTGACCGGGTGCATCAGAAGGTTTTTCCAGATCAGCGCCGACACCGTCGGCATGACGAAGAACGGCGCAATGACCAGAAGTCGCGCAATGTTCTTGCCCCAGAAATCCTGATCGAAAATCACCGCAAACAAAACACCCAGCACCACCGAAATGGCCAGAACCGAGCCCAACAGAATGAGCGTCTTCGTGATGGCCGACCAGAGCCCCGGATCGGACAGCAGGAACTTGTAATTCGAGAAACCGGCAAAACCGGTCACGAAGGGATTGATGAGATTGTAATACTGAAACGAGAACCAGAGCGTCATCGCCAGTGGAACGATCATCCATAGCAAGAGCAGGATGACGGCGGGTGCAAGCAGAGGTCCGGTGCGGACGCTGCGGCGCGATTTTGCGGCAAAGCGCGATTTGGTGCCTGTGGCCAAGGCCGGGTTTGCTGGCATGTCTGACGTTCCTCCCCTTCCCGCTTCAACATCCACCGCGCCCGAAAAGGTGCGGCGGATCGCGCGAAAATCGAGCCTGCTGCTCTCACTCAGGAGCGCAGCAGGCTGATGGTAACCGGATTACTTGATGTAACCGGACTGCGTCATGATCTGTTCGGCCTGCTTCTGTGCGCCATCGAGCGCCGCATCGACGCTTTGCTGACCGGCGACAGCCGAAGAGATTGCCTGACCGACAATGGTGCCGATCGCCTGGAATTCAGGGATCGCCACGAACTGGATGCCGGTATAGGGGACCGGGTCCTTGGTCGGCTTGGTCGGGTCGGCCGATTCAATCGCCTTGAGAACCGTCTCGGCGAAAGGCGCGGCCTTCTTGTACTCTTCATTGGCGTAGGTCGACTGACGCGTACCCGGCGGAACGGCAACCCAGCCTTCCGACTTGCCGACCAGTTCGACGTAGCCCTTCGAGGTCGCCCATTTCAGGAACGACTTTGCGGCTTCCGCCTTCTTGGTCGATGCCGGGATGGCGAGGTTCCACGACCAGGCCCAGGACGAGCCATTCGGCGTCACTTCGACAGGCGCCTTGGTGAAGGCCACCTTGTCGGCAACCTGGCTCTGCTTCGGATCGTAAATGCGGCCCGCAGCTGAGGTGGCGTCGATCCACATGGCGCAATGGCCGGTGGAGAACAGCGCCTGATTTTCATTGAAGCCGTTCGAGGTGATTCCGGGAGGGCCTGCTTCCTTCATCAGATCGACGTAGTAGTTGATGGCCTTTTTCCAGGTATCGGAGCTCATCTGCGGCTTCCAGCTCTCATCGAACCAGCTGCCGCCAAATGTGTTCACCAGGGTGGAAAGATAGGCCATGTTTTCGCCCCAGCCCGGCTTGCCGCGCAGGCAAAGACCGTACTGTTCTTTCGATTTGTCGGTGAGCTTGGTCGCGAATTCCTTGATCTCGGCATAGGTCGGCGCATCCGGCATTTTCAGGCCAGCGGCTTCGAACAGATCCTTTCGATAAAGGGTGAACGAGCTTTCCGCGTAAAACGGCACGGCATAAAGCTTGCCATCGACCGTCAGACCGGCGCGCACCGGCTTGATAAGATCGTCATAGTCGTAATCGTCGCCCAGATCATCGACCGCAAGAAGCCATCCGGCCTTGCCCCAGATCGGGGTTTCATAACCGCCGATGGTCATGATGTCGAACTGGCCGCTCTTGGTTGCGATGTCCGTCGTGACACGCTGGCGCAGCACGTTTTCTTCGAGCACCACCCAGTTGAGCTTGTTGCCGGTGGCCTTTTCCCACTCCGGCGAAAGCTTCTGCATGATGATCATATCGGCATTGTTGACCGTTGCGATCGTGAGCTCCTCCGCCCACGCCGAACCCGAAAACATTGCGACGCCAGCGGCAGACGCAATAAGCCCTGTCACATAAGTTTTGGTCCGCATTTCGTCTCCTCCTTTACGAATGCATAGCAAAATTCTTACATATGTAAAATTTATGGCGCGGCTCTCCGTAGCTTGTCAAGCACGGTTTTTGATTTTGATTTGCGCGCTGAAAAGACCATTCATTCGATTGTTTTCCTGGCCGAAACAACGGATTTTTCACCGCGCGATCTGACCCCGCGATTATCTTAGCACATTCAAATATGCGCTGCATCGTTCCAGATGTTCGTCATTGTTCGCTTGACCTTTGCTTCAGCCTTTGACAGTTTGACTTGGGCCCGCCGCGAAAAATTTCATGGCGGGTCTGGTTGGAGGAACATCCTGAAATTATTGGAAAACAAGCTGCAGACGATGTGTCGCGCATCTATGGGCCAGCGCATCTGGACCCGACCGATAGCAGGAGAATGTGAGCTGTCACTGCAAGAAATTGCAGCGGGCAGCTGACGGACAGGACAGAGAAACGTGCGCAAAACCATACGCACCATGGAAGACTTTTCGGAATTCGTCGGGCTGTCGCGCCCCACAGTTTCCAAATATTTCAACGACCCATCATCCGTCCGCCCGAAGACCCGCGAGATCATCGAAGCGGCCGTCAAGCAGTCCGGCTTTCGTCCCAATCTTTTCGCGGTGAACCTTAATCGTCGTCGCACGACAATTTTGGGAATCATCATTCCCAACCAGCTCGATCATTTCTACATGGCGATGACCCGCAGGCTGCAAACGCTGGCCGAGCAACGGGGTTATCTGACTGTCGTTCTGTCGTCGGATGGCAAGCCGGAACTGGAAAAGCGCGCGATTGAAACGCTTCGCTCGCTCAATGTCGCGGGCGCCATCATCGCACCGCTTGGCGAACAGTCGCAGCATTCCGCGCTGGCGCGTCTCGCCGACGACGTCCCCATCGTCTATGTGGATTCGCCGCTCGACAGCACCACGCCTTTCGTCGGCACCGACAACCAGAAATCCTTCCACCTGATCGTCGATTATCTCTGCCGTTCTGGCAGCGAGCCTTGCTATTTCTCGATGCCGATTGTGAACAACAACGCTCTCAAACGGCGCGAAGCCTATACGACGGCAATGGAAAAGCTCGGTCACGAGCCACGCATCATCGAACTGGAACCGAGCCGCAGCTGGGATTTCGAACAATATGCCTTTGAACAGACGGCGCGCATCATGCGCGAGAAGGCAAGTTTTCCGACCTCGACGGTGCTCTGCTCCAACGACCGCATCGCCTTTGGCGTTACGGGCGCGCTCTGGCAGGCGGGACTGAAAATCGGCAGGCTCAAGGATTGCGATATCCGCGTGGCCGGTCACGACAACAATCCGCTGTCGGAATATACCTGCCCGCCGCTCACTACGGTCGCACAGGATTATAACGAAATCGGCAGGCTGGCGATTGAGCTTCTGTTCCGTACATTGGGCGAAGATTCCGAAGATCGGCTCGAACTGCCCGAAAGCAACCGCATCCTGCTGAATGCTGAGATCAAGCTGAGAATGTCAGCTTGAATACGCAATTATCGGCAGCAATCACGCCGAACTGCGCATGATCAGATGGCTGTCGAGATAGCGAATATCCTCGCCGGTCGCGCTGCTGCTGTCCTGCTCATTGATGCGTGAAAACAGCATATCCAGACCAAGCTGCGCGATCTGGCGGTAATCCTGGGCAACCGTCGTCAGAGGCGGGCAGGTGAAGCGGCTCAGTGGGTGATCGTCGTGACCGGCGACACGCAGATCGCTGCCTTCCTCTCGCCCGACATGACGCCTGCGTTCAAAAGCTGCCGAAATCACGCCGAAGGCCAGACGATCATTGGCGCAGAGAACCGTGCGCGTCGGGAAACCGCCGCGGTCGAGAATACGCCCCGCCTCCTGATAGCCGAGCTCCTCGAAACTCCAGTTTTTCGGGGTCATCGGCAAAACGATGGGCTCGATACCGAGCCTTTCCATCGTGGCGATATAGGCTGCGCGGCGCTCCAGCGCGTTCTGGTTGACGGCAGGCATTTCCAGAAAACAGGGATGCTCGCCGGTCCTGCATAGATATTCGGTAATGTTGCCGATGCTGACGCGGTTGTCGGTGCCGACAAAGGGCTGGTCCTCGCCGATACGGCTATCCAGAAACACCACCGGCATCGAATCGGAAAGGCTGGACAGAAGCTTGGTGTCGGTTTCAAAACCGAGCGGCGCCATCAGGACACCGGCGATCTTAAGCGACATCAGCGAGCGCATGGCGCGTGCTTCAAGCTTGCGCTCGCCATGCGACGACAGAACGATGGTCCAATAACCTTCCGCAAGGCATCGCAATTCGATCTGGCGAATGATTTCGGCATAGAACGGATCGGAAATATGCGGAACGATGACGCCGATATTCTTCGGCTTCTTGCGGTTGAGGCTGACGGCGAAAATATTGGGCTGATAGTTGTAATCCTTCAGCGCCTTTTCGATGCGGGCGCGCGTGGAAGGCTTTACGCTTTCCGGATTATCGAAATATTTCGAGACCGTAGGACGCGACAAGCCGCTTGCCACGGCGAACTCCTCCATCGTCCTGATCTTGTTTTCAGCCATGCTCCGCTTTCCTCGGGCCAGTCCCGATCGGCGCCCACTCCACGCCTCAAGATTTTTCCATGCGTAAATTTATTTTTTCACAGAAGCAACCTGAATTTCACCGGTGCCAGCCCTTATTACCGCAGAAAATGCTGATATAAGGCAACACAACTGTTTTTCCCGCCGCTATTCGGGCGAAATTAAATCGTTATAATTTTTACACGTGAAAAATTATATATTGACACGTTGAACAAGCTCCATCATGTCTAATGAAGCTCGATAATGGGCTGAAGGCACCTGCCCTTCCGGGAGATTTGAAGACCGACGCAAAGTGCTGCGGTCCGATGAACCAGCAGGTAAGTCATCGTTCATGTCCCTGTTAGAAGGACAGCCCGGCAGACGCCGGTTCATACGGAGGAAATCATGTTTCGCACTTCTCTCGGCCGCATTCTCTTTTCCGGCGTCGCTCTGGCCATGATGGCGGGTTCTGCCTCTGCCGAAGGCGTTGGCGCATCGCTTCTCACCCAGCAGCATCCGTTCTACATCTCGCTCGCTGACGCGATGAAGAAGGAAGCGCAGGCAGAAAACGTGCCGCTCGAAATTTCTATCGCCAATCAGGACCTGAGCAAGCAGCTCGCCGATGTGGAAGATTTCATCACCAAGGGCGTCGATGTCATCATCATTTCGCCGGTTGACAGCAAGGGCGTGCGCTCGGCCATCAACAAGGCTGAAAAGGCTGGCATCAAGGTCATCACGGTCGATGTGCCTGCCAACAATGTGGACGTGACCTCCTTCGTCGGCACCGACAACTTTGCCGGTGGCGAACGCGCTGCCGAACTGATGGCCAAGACCATCGGCGAAAAGGGCAATGTCGCCGTCATCGATTACCCGACGGTTCAGTCAGTTGTTGACCGCGTTGAAGGCTTCAAGAAGGGCATCGCCAAGTATCCCGACATCAAAATCGTGGCGATCCAGCCGGGCATCACCCGTCCGGAAGCACTGGCGACCGCGCAGAACATCTTGCAGGCCAACCCGGATATCGTCGGCATCTTCGGCTTCGGCGATGATGCTGCACTTGCCGCCGCATCGGCTGTGAAAGCCGCCAAGCTTGAAAATCAGGTCAAGGTGATCGGCTTTGACGGCATGGAAGAAGCCCGCAACGCCGTGAAAAACGACCCGATCATGGTCGGCGTGATCGCGCAATATCCAGACCAAATGGGCAAGGTTGCGGTTGAAACCGCCGCCAAGGTCATCAAGGGCGAGAGCGTTCCGGCCAAGCAGCCAATCGTTCCGGGCGTCGTCACCAAGGACGGCGAAACCAAGTAAGACCGCGTGAAGCAGCGACACTCCTCCCAGTCGCTGTTTCCTTTTTGCGGTGGCGGCCCGGAAAGCCTCCCCTTTCCGGGCCGCCACCGCATCCCTTTAGACAGCACGGCTGTGCGGACCCGGCCATATCCGGTTCGTGGCAGACTGCAGCAAACGGAGCGTGGAGGCCTCAAAAGTGACAGATCCTGTGACAGCAACCCAATCCGAACAGAAGACGGCAGCGGATACGGTTCTGGAAATTCGCGATGTTGCGAAGTCATTCGGCCCGGTCATCGCGCTGAAGCGCATGAACCTGACCGTGCGGCGCGGGCGCGTGCATACGCTGCTCGGTGAAAACGGTGCTGGCAAATCCACGCTGATGAAGATTCTGGCTGGCGTGTTCAAGCCGACCTCGGGCACGATTTTGCTCAAAGACGCGGCCTATGCGCCGAAGAACCCGCGCGATGCACGCGCCAGCGGGATCGCCATCGTCTTTCAGGAATTGAGCCTCTCCCGCAACCTGACCGTTGCCGAGAATATTTTCGCGAACCACGAGCCGAGCCGCTTCGGCTTCATCCGCGAGCGCGAGCTGAACGCGGAAGCGACCAGACTCGTTGCCGATCTCGGACTTCCGGTCGATCCGCGCGCCAAGGTCGGCGATCTTTCGATTGCCCAGCGTCAGCTCGTCGAAATCGCCAAGGGCTTGAGCCAGCCTGCCGATGTCGTCATTCTGGACGAGCCGACTTCATCGCTGTCCGACAGCGAGGCGGAAATCCTGTTTTCAATCATCGAGCGCCTGAAGGCCAAGGGCACTGCCGTCATCTATATCTCGCACCGCATGGAAGAAATCATGCGGCTTTCCGACGACATTACGGTTGTTCGCGATGGCGAATATGTCACGACCACCGAAAAGAGCGAGACCAGCATCGAGCGCCTGATCGCGCTCATGGTCGGTCGCGAGATGAACGACATTTACCCGCCGCGTGAAGCGCCGCGCCCTTCGGACGCCGTTCCGCCGATTCTCGCGACAAAGAACCTGTCCGTACCGGGCAAGTTCCACGAGGTCTCCATCGATGTGAAGCCCGGCGAAGTCCTTGGGCTTTTCGGACTGGTCGGTTCTGGCCGTTCGGATGTAATGAAGGCGCTGTTCGGGATGCTGCGGCCAACGGGCGAAATCAGGCTCGAAGGCGAAGCCATCACGCTTGCCTCGCCGACCGATGCCATTCGCCACGGCATTGCCTTCGTGACCGAGAACCGCAAGGAAGAAGGCCTTGTTCTTCCGCATAGCGTCGAGCGCAACATCAATATGGTGGGGCTCGGCCAGCTGGCGGGGCCTTTCGGCCTGATGCGTTCCAGCGCGGAACGCTCCGCCGCCAAGGCGGAAGTGCTGCGCCTTGCCATCAAGACCGCTTCCATCGACACGGTTGCCGGATCGCTCAGCGGCGGCAACCAGCAGAAGATCGTGCTGGCGAAG
Source organism: Ochrobactrum sp. SSR (assembly GCF_030067775.1). Lineage (NCBI taxonomy): Bacteria > Pseudomonadati > Pseudomonadota > Alphaproteobacteria > Hyphomicrobiales > Brucellaceae > Ochrobactrum > Ochrobactrum sp. SSR. The sequence continues at coordinate 1,035,175 of NZ_CP125970.1, forward strand.
TGGCTGCAGACAAAGCCGCGCATCCTCATTCTCGACGAACCGACACGCGGTGTCGATGTCGGCGCGAAATTCGAAATCTATCGCATCATCCGTGAACTTGCCGCCAATGGCGCGGCGATTCTGATGGTTTCCTCCGAACTGCCGGAAGTGCTGGGCCTCAGCGACCGGGTGGTCATCATGCATAACAAGCATGTCGCCGCCATTGTCGATGCCGATGGCCTTACGCCCGAAACCGTCATGAGCTACGCAGCAGGAATGCACCTATGAGCAACGCCCAAAATATCCAGAAGAAAGCCGTGGACGCAGAAGTCCGCCGTTCGCTTTTCTCCTCCCCGCTGGTTCGCCAATATGGCGGCATCATTGTTTCGCTGGCCGTGCTTTGCGTGGTCTTCGCTGTGTTGAACCCGCGCTTTCTGGCTTTCAACAACTTCATGAACATCATGCAGCAGGTGGCGGTGATTGCCGTTGCCGCCTATGGCATGACCTATGTGATCCTGCTCGGTGAGATCGACCTTTCGATTGGCTCCATCATCGCCGTTTCCGGAATGGTGGCGGCGCAAGCCTTCTCCATGGGGTTCGGCTTTGTGCCAACCGTGGTTTTCACCCTTGCGGCGGGCGCCATCATGGGCGGCCTGAACGGAGTGCTTTCGGCAAAGCTGATGCTGCCCTCCTTCATCGTGACGGTCGCGACAATGGGCATCTATCGCGGCATGGTCAGCCTGCCGACCAATGGCGCGCCGGAAATCATCGAAAACGATACCTGGCTCGCCATCGGGTCGGAAAACTGGCTCGGCCTGCCGATCATCATTTGGATTGTCGGCGTCCTGTTCATTTTCAACTATATCCTGCTGTCGAAGACTGTGTTCGGTCGCCGCATCTATCTGTCGGGCGGCAACAAGGAAGCGGCGATTTATTCGGGCATCCGCGTCGACCGCATCAAGATCATCGTCTTCATGCTCTCCGGCGTCATGGCTGCGATCAGCGGCATTCTGCTCTCGTCGCGCCTGTCCTCGGCGCAGACTAATGCGGGCATGGGCTACGAACTCGACGCCATTGCGGCGGTCGTGCTGGGCGGCACCTCGCTTGCGGGCGGCGTCGGCACCATGGTCGGCACCATTCTCGGCGCGCTCATCATCGGCGTTATCAATAACGGCATGAACATGCTGTCTGTGCCTTATTTCTATCAGCTCATCGTCAAGGGCGTGGTCATTCTGGTCGCGGTCTGGCTCGATGTGCGCTCGAAATCCGTACGGACGTAATCGGTGCAGCATATGAAAAAGATCATCACTATCGGCGAAATCGTCGTCGAGATCATGGCCGTGGAAACCGGCAACGGTTTCAAATCCGCCATCCCGTTGATCGGCCCGTTCGCCTCCGGCGCGCCCGCGATCTTCATCGATCAGGCGGCCAAGATGGGCCAGCCTTGCGGCATGGTCAGCGCGGTCGGCAATGACGATTTCGGCGCGCTCAATGTCGAGCGCCTGCAAAACGACGGCGTGGATGTATCGGCCATCGGCGTGCATCCGACAGCCGCTACCGGCAGCGCCTTCGTGCGCTATCGCCCTGATGGCAATCGCGACTTCATCTTCAACATCAAGCACAGCGCATGCAGCGCGATTGGCCTGACACCAGAAGCTGAAACGCTGATCGAGACCGCCGATCATCTGCATATCATGGGTTCGGCCCTGTTCTCCGATGGCATCGTCTCGGCGATCCACGAGGCGACAATCCGCATCAAGGCGAAGGGCGGCACAGTGTCCTTCGACCCGAATATCCGCAAGGAAATGCTGGAATTGCCGGGCATGCGTCAGGCGCTGGCCCATGCTCTGGAAAACACCGACCTGTTCATGCCGAGCGGCCCGGAAATTTTCCTCTTCACCAAGGCGACCGAGGAAAAGGCAGCTGTGGAAGAGTTGCTGGCGCGGGGTGTCAAGGCCGTTGTGGTCAAGCGCGGCGCGGAAGGCGCCAGCTATTTCGACCAGTCCGGCGAAGTTTTCGCGCCTGCTTTCAAGGTCGATGAAATCGACCCAACCGGCGCGGGCGACAGTTTTGGCGCGGCATTCGTAACCTGCTGGCTGCGCGACATGGCCCCGAAGGAAGCTCTTGTCATCGCCAACGCCACCGGCGCACGCGCCGTCGGCGTCAAGGGACCGATGGAAGGCACCTCGACCATGGCTGAAATTGTTGCCTTTCTGCAGAAAAACGGAGTTCCAGCATGAGCGGCACGAACGTTCTGAGCGCACTTCCCGCCCGTTATGCAAGCGGCGTTCGCGGTGGCATCACGTCGATCTGTTCTGCGCATCCGCTGGTGATCGAAGCAGCCCTCCTCGAAGGCATCGCGACCGAGACCGACGTGCTGATCGAGGCCACCTGCAATCAGGTCAATCAGGATGGCGGCTATACGGGCATGACGCCTGCCGACTTCCGCCGCTTCGTGGAAGACATCGCCGCGCGCGTCGGCTTCGACACCAAGCGGCTTATTCTGGGCGGCGACCATCTCGGCCCCAACCCGTGGAAACATCTGCCAGCCGAAGAAGCCCTTGCGAAGTCGGATGTCATGATCGACGCCTTCGTGCGCGCAGGCTTCACCAAAATCCATCTCGATACGTCGATGGGCTGCGCTGGCGAGCCAGTCGCGCTGCCTGATACCGTCACCGCCGAGCGCGCTGCGCGTCTCGCCAAGGTTTCCGAAACGGCGGCCCGCGAAGCCGGATACGACCTGCCGGTCTATATCATCGGCACGGAAGTCCCGATTCCCGGTGGTGCGATGGAAGAAATCGAAGAGCTGGAGCTGACCAAGCCGGGCGCTGCCGTCGAAACCGTCGCCATTCACCGCAAAGCTTTTGCAGCACTCGGACTGGAAGACGCCTTTGCCCGCGCCATCGGCGTTGTGGTGCAGCCGGGTGTCGAATTCGGCAATGAGAATGTCGTCTTCTACAACAGCGAAAAAGCGACGGCTTTAAGCGCTGTTCTGAGCGAAATGCCGCAATTCGTGTTCGAAGCCCATTCGACCGATTACCAGCCGGTGGAAGCGCTTTCCGATCTCGTGCACGACGGTTTCGCTATTCTGAAAGTCGGCCCCGGCCTGACTTTTGCACTGCGCGAGGCTCTTTATGGTCTCGACCAGATTGCGGCATTCCTCGACAAGCTGCCGTATGAAGAAACCCTGCGCGGCAAGATGGAAGCGCTACTTCTGGCCGAGCCGAAGAACTGGGAAAAATATTACCACGGCGACGCGGAAGAGCTGCGGCTGCAACGCCATTTCTCCTATAGCGACCGCATTCGCTATTACTGGCCGCACCCGGTGGCAACCGCCGCCGTCGATTCGCTTTTGAAGCGCCTGGAAGGTCGCAAGATACCCGAAACGCTGATCAGCCAATATCTCGGCACGCTTTATCCGGCTGTCGCCTCGGGTGCGGTCGAAGCCACGCCGCATGCGCTGATGGTCGAAGCCGTCCGCAATGTCGTACGCACTTACGGCAAGGCTGTCGCCTAATTCTCGGAACAGCTTGCGCCTTGCGGCGCAAGCTGTTGGTCTATTTTCCCGGCGCAAGCCGCGCCAGAAAATCGTCGCACCAGCGTGTGACGTCATGGGTTTTGAGAAAATCCATCATGTCGTTATAGCGTTCCTGCCGTTCTTCCAGCGGCATGGACAGCGCCCGCGCAATCGCATAGGCAACGGCTTCCGTATCATAGGGATTGACCAGAACCGCACCATCCAGTTCCTGCGCGGCACCGGCAAAGCGTGAAAGCACAAGCACGCCGGGATCATCCGGGTCCTGCGCCGCGACATATTCCTTTGCCACGAGGTTCATGCCATCGCGCAGCGGCGTGACCAGCCCCACTTTCGCCAGACGATAAAGCCCGGCCAGCACATCGCGATTGAGAGACCGGTTGATATAGCGGATCGGCGTCCAGTCGAAGGTGGCGTTCGCCCCGTTGATGCGCCCGGCCATTTCCGCCACTTCCCGCTGCATATCCTTATATTCCGGCACTTCGGTGCGAGACTTCGGCGTCACCTGCAAAAAGGTGACATGGCCGCGATTGACCGGATCGATTTTCAGAAAATTCTCGAAAGCTTCAAGCCGGTTGGTGATCCCCTTGGAATAATCCAGCCGGTCGACGCCGATGATCAGATCGCGCCCGCTCATGCTGTCGCGCATGCGCTTTACGGAACTGCTGTTTTGCGTCTTCATCGCAATCTCGGCAAAGGCTTCGGTTTCGATGCCGATACCAAAACTGTCCACGCTGAAGCTTCGCCCGAAAGCCTCGAACCGCCGGGGTTCAATCTGTTTGCCGATCTTTTCCCGCCGCAGACCCCCGATGAAATTCTCCACATCGTTTTCCGTCTGGAAACCGACGAGATCGTAATAGGTCAAACCGCGAATGATCGCCTCATGCACCGGAAGCGTCAAAAGCAGATCGGCTGGAGGCCATGGAATATGCATGAAAAAGCCGATGCGATTTTCCACCCCGCAGCGCCGCAATTCTTCGGCCAGCGGGATCAGGTGATAATCATGCACCCAGATTGTGTCGTCGGGCTCGATTAGCGGCAGCAATTGCTGCGCGAACAGCCGGTTGACCCGAAAATAGCCCGCCATATCCTTGCGGGTATAGTCTATGAGGTCCAGCCGGTAATGGCAGAGCGGCCATAGCATGCGATTAGCGAAGCCGGCGTAGTATTCGTCGATATCTTTCTTTTGCAGGCTTAGCAGCGCATAGCTGATCGGCCCGACCTGTTTCGTTTCCAGTTGATGTGTCTCTCTGCCGGACAGTGTTTCACCGGACCAGCCGAACCAGACACCCCTCTGACATTCAAGGCCGCCTGCAAGGCGACGGCCAATCCTCCTGCCGGGGCTTTTCCCTGCTTATCCGGCAGGGGAACGCGGTTGGAAACCACGACAAGGCGTCCCACTCCATTCTCCTTTCATCGTGTTAGAGCGCGTTTCGATCTGATTGAAGCAGATCGGCGCTCTAACATTTTTGTTTTTACGCACATCTTATCCGAAAACCGTTTCACACTTTTCGGGATGTGCTCTATTGCGTGCCCGCCATTTTGATCACCCAAGCCCGCAAGGCTTTCGGCGAGGCAACCGCGTCCGTGGACAGGTCGCTGATCGCTTCGCCCACGGCAATGCCCATTCCGCCCAAATCCATCGCCGCTTGCAGCATCGGTATATCCGTCAGATCGTCCCCGAACGCGACCGGAAGACGCCCGGCAAAGGCCTTGCTCTGCATCAGGCGGCGCAGAGCGACGCCCTTGTCGCCATGACGCGAACGCAGTTCGAAAACGAATTTCCCAGCCTGAACCCGCCAGTCGGGACCGGCCAGTTTTTCCGCCGCATCGATCAATTCACGCGCAATGTCTTCCTTCTCGGGCGCAAGCCTGAAGTGAACTGCGATCGCATTGCCTTTATCTTCCAGCAGAAGCCCGGCAATACCGGATTGCGTCTCACGAATAAAATCCTTGGCGCGCGCGAATTCTTCGCCCGGCTCCAGCTTTTCGACCTGCCCCGACGGCAGCCGGAACTCGGTGCCGTGCAATGCCGCGATAGCGCCTGAATAGGAAGGGAAACGCTTTGCCACGAAATCCAGCGGACGGCCCGTCATCAGCGCCACTGCGCCGGACAAACGCTCGCGCAATTTTTCCAAGGCGGTCACCAACGCGGGATCGACAACGACGCCGTCCGGCGTTGGTGCGATATCCAGCAGAGTTCCGTCGATATCGAAGAAAAGCGCATAACCGGAATGCTCCGGCGATAATGCCGCAAGCGAAATTCTCTCTGAATGGATCGTGGAGAGGTGCATAGGTTCCAAACCGAATACCCCGTCAAAAGTTCCACAATTCCACAATCTTATCCGCTAGCTTATGCGGTTTTCCGATCACGCCATGCGCGGCGTTTTCCGTTTGAACAGCACGGCAGCCAGACCGAGGATCAGCGTGCCCGCGATGAACAGGAAGGCTGCGGCGGCAATCGCCGGGCTGATGTTTTCGCGGATGGTGGAAAACATCTGTCGCGCCAGCGTGCGCTGGTTGGGACCGGCGACGAACAGCGTCAGCACAACCTCATCCAGCGACGTGGCAAAGGCCAGCACCGCGCCCGAAACCACGCCCGGCATGGCGAGCGGCAACGTCACCCGGCGAAACACAGTCAGCGGCGATGCTCCGAGACTTTCCGCCGCAAGCTCCACTCGCCGGTCAATGCCCGCAAGTGCGCCGGTGACGCTCACCATCACAAAGGGGATCGACACCACCGTATGCGCGACGATGACCCCGAAATAGGAATTGGCGATGCCGAGCCGCACGAACAGCAATTGCATGCCGACGCCCATCACCACCGCAGGCACCACCATCGGGAGCAGAAACAGCGTGCGGATTGGACCGGACAGGAACAGCGCCCGATTGCGCAGGCCAAGGGCTGCCATAGTACCAAGAACCGTCGCCAGCGTCATGGTGCCAAAGCCGATGATCAGGCTGTTGACGATGGCGCGTCGCCAGGCATCGGCTGTTGCCAGTTCCTCGAACCAGCGCATCGACCAGCTTGGCACCGGATAGGTGAGGAACACGCTCGACGTGAAGGCCAGCGGCAGGATGGCGAATAAGGGCGCGACCAGAAAAAGGACAGCGGCCACGCCGAACACGATCTTGACGGAGCGTCCCATGGTTATGCCCTCCCCCGCTTTTCGTTGGTCAGGCGACCATAGACCGCATAGAGCAGCAGGCAGACAACCAGCAGCACCATACCCAGCGCGCCAGCCATGCCCCAATTGGCCGAGCCGGTGGCATAATAGGCGATGATCGAGCTGATCATCTGGTCGCTCGGACCGCCGATCAGTGCCGGTGTGATGTAATAACCAATGGCGCTCATGAAGACGAGCAACATACCGGACAGGATGCCCCGCATGCTGAGCGGCAGCAGAACACGCAGGAACGCCCGCCATGGCGGCGCACCCAGCGAAGCGGCGGCAGGCATCAGATTGTTCGGGATGGACACCAGCACGCTGTAGATCGGCAGAACCATGAACGGCAAAAGCACATGCGTCATGGCGATGATCACGCCCATCCGGTTGAAGATCAGCGGCAGTGGCCCGTTGGTGAGACCGAGCCAGATCAGCGTGTCGTTGATCAACCCCTTGTCCTGCAACATAATGAACCATGCTGCCGTGCGCACCAGAAGCGATGTCCAGAGCGGCAGAAGCACGGCTGCAAAAAGGGCGCTTTTCACCCAGCCCGTGGCGGAAGCCAGCAACACCGCATAGGGATAACCGATGGCGGCGCAGGCCAGCGTGACCAGTGCGGCGATCCAGAATGTGCGCAGCATGATGGCGCGATTGGCCGACGTGCCCGCGGCCATGGAAACAATCTCGCCTGAACTGTCGCGTTCCATATCCACCGCCGCCAGCAGATTGCGGTCTGTGGTGGGGGACAGCGCATTGGCAATGGCCCGCCAATATTGTGGCTGGCTCCAGCGTTTATCGACTGCTTCCAGATCTAGCGCCGGATCGTCTTTCTCGATGGCTGTAAGCGTCTTGCTCATCAATGTGCGAAAGCCCGACTGGGCGCTGTTCAGGCGCCGCACCATATCGCCGACCGCCTGCTGATCGGTGGATGCCCTGAGATCGGCAACTAGCGCCTGTTTCATCTCCGGTGTCGGACCCGATTGACCGTCCCAACCGGCGACGGCCTCCGCCGTTTGCGGGAGAACCCGCAGCACCGCCGTGTCGGAGATTGCCTGTTTCATCATCACGCCAAGCGGCCACAGGAAAAACAGCGCAATGAAGATCAAAAGCGGCGCGATGAGCAGAACCGAGCGTGTGCTTTTGGCGGAGAGAACCGTCATGCGACAATTGTCCAGCAATCGGCTGCATTGAAATGCGCCACCACATCGACGCCCGGTTGCCATTCGCGCGCCTTACGGTCGAGGCGCACAATGAAATGATGCGCCTTGTCATCCAGCTGGATGCGCAGATGATCGCCCTGATAAACACTATCGGTCACGCGTGTGCTGAGATTATTGTCGGCCTTGGCCTCGCCGCCCAGTTCGATCCGCTCCGGGCGGATGGAAAGCAGCACATCTTGCCCCGGCGTCAGCGCGCCGGATGATGAGGCGTTCAACTCGGCGCCGTTCTTGAGGCGGATCAACGTTTTCGTTCCATCGACACGCTCCACCTTGCCTTCGGCCAGATTGGTTTCACCAATGAATTCTGCCACGAAACGGGTCTTCGGCTCGTCGTAGATTTCGCGCGGCGAGCCGATCTGTTCGATCTGTCCCTTGTTGAACACGGCGATACGGTCCGACATGGTCAGCGCCTCGCTCTGGTCATGTGTCACGAAAACGATGGTCAAACCGAGGCGGTTGTGGAGCGCGCGGATATCGAGCTGCATCTGTTCGCGCAATTGCTTGTCGAGCGCGCCAAGCGGCTCGTCCATCAGCACCACGCCCGGTTCGAAAACCAGCGCACGGGCCAAAGCCACACGCTGCTGCTGCCCGCCGGAAAGCTGCGACGGCTTGCGCTCGCGCATGGTTGAAAGCTGCACCATATCCAGCACTTTTGCGACCTTGTCGGATATCTCCGCCTTGCCAAGCCCGCGCATCTGCAATGGGAATGCGATGTTCTCGCCGACGCTCATATGGGGAAACAGCGCATAGTTCTGGAACACGACGCCCATATTGCGCTTGTAGGACGGAACATCGTTGATCGACTTGCCATCGACGACAAGCTTGCCGCCGCTCGGGCTTTCAAAGCCAGCGAGCATCATCAAAAGCGTGGTCTTGCCCGAACCGGATGGCCCAAGCAAACTGACGAACTCGCCGCGTGCTATATCGAGGTTGAGCCCGTCTATGACTTTGAAATCGGCGTAGGATTTACTGATATTCTCAAATCGAATTCGATAGTCCGTCAATGAATCACTCCAGTTGCCGGCATCGGAATATCCCGTCCACCCGATGGAGCGGGTCCAGTTTTAACGGAACCGCTCTATCTCTTTGTTATCTCGGCAGACGGGATGGCGATGGGTGTTCTCAGGCTAACCCGTTTACTGCGCCAGCCAGGCGTTGAAGCGCTTCGTCAGCTCTTCCGAATTGTCGATCCAGAAATCGACATTGAGCGGAATCGCATCCGTCATATTGGCTTCCGCCGTTGGCAGATCGGCTGCGAATTCCGCCGGAACCTTGCTCGCGGCGTCCTTGTTCGGCAGACCATAGGCTACATATTTCGGCAGCTTGACCTGATTTTCCGGTTCGCTGGTAAACGCGATGAAATCCATGCCTGCGTCCTTGTTTTCGGCGTCCTTCAGGACGACCCAGCTATCGACGGCATAGATGCTGCCCGGCCATACAACCTTGAAATTCTTGCCTTCGGCGCGGTTGATGCCGGTGATGCGACCGTTATAGGCCGAAGCCATTACAACTTCGTCGGAAGCCAGCAATTGCAGCGGCTGCGCCCCTGCTTCCCACCACACGATATTCGGCTTCAGCTCTTCGAGCTTCTTGAAGGCGCGGTCAACGCCTTCTGGCGTGCCCAGCACATCATAGACTTCATCCTTCTTGACGCCATCGGCGAGTAGAGCGAATTCCAGCGTGTACTTTGCGCCCTTGCGCAACGAGCGCTTGCCGGGGAACTTCTTTACATCCCAGAAATCCGCCCAGGACTTGGGGCCGTCCTTCAGCTTGTCGCCATTATAGGCAATGGCCGTGGACCAGACGATGGCGCCAACACCGCAATCATTGACCGCGCTGTCGAGGAACTTGTCCTTGCCGCCAAGCTTGTCCCAGTCGATCTTTTCATAAAGACCATCGGCGCAGCCGAGCGCCAGTTCCTCGGCTTCCACCTGCACCACATCCCAATTGGGCTTGCCAGCCTTCACCTTGGCCTGAACGACACCGTAACCGCCGTCCCATGATTCATCGAGCAGCGGCTTTCCGGTCTTTTCCGAAAACGGCTTGAAATAGATTTCGCGCTGCGCATCCTGATAGTTGCCGCCCCAGGAGACGACGGTCAGATCGCGCGCGGCAGCAGGCGCGGCATGAAAACCGGCCACAGTTGCAAGAAGTGCACCGGCATAGGCAAGGCGTGCCATTTTCATAATTTTATTTCCCCATTTGTTTCGACAGGTTCATCCTGCCGTAGTTGTAATGGGAACCATGCTAGCCCGATCATTTGTTGCGGGCAATAAGCTATTATCAGCCATAAGCGAAAGTGTTACGCACCGCTGACCGTGGCCTGATCTATATCTTCTGCGCCAGAATCTTATCAATGCGCCGACCATCCATGTCGACAATTTCGAAGCGCCAGTCGTCATATTCGAAGCTGTCGCCGACGGACGGCAAATCGCCCAGCTGCAACAGCGCAAAACCGGCAATCGTGTGATAGCCGCGATCTTCCGGGATTTCCGTAAAGCCCAGCCGATGAAAGGCTTCATGGGCTGACATCAAACCGTCGATCAGAAGCGAACCGTCCGTGCGGGTCACGATATCCGGCTCTTCATCATCAATATCGGGTATATCGCCCGCGATGACTTCAAGCAGGTCAGACTGCGTGACAATGCCTTCGAGGATACCATATTCGTCAACCACCACGACCAGCCGTACCGGACTTTTCTTGAAGATTTCCAGCACGCGGAAAATCGGCGTTGCTTCGTGCACCACGACGAGTTCGCGGATCGCCTTCAGTGGATCGACCGCATGACCGTCGAGTACCTGATCCAGCAGGTCTTTCTTGAGAACCATGCCGATGGGTTCATCAATGCTCTGATGGGCGATCAGCAATTGTTCGTGGCGACAGTCGCGGATGGTCTTGAGCATTTGTTCCTGACTGTCATCGGCATCGATCCAGTCGATTTCGCGCCGTGGCGTCATGATATCGCCAACGCGACGATCACCGATGGTCAGCGCGCGCGCCACCACCTCGCGCTGTGTCATTTCGATCAGCCCGGCCTGCTGGCTGGCTGCAACGAGCAGCTTGATTTCTTCGGGAGAATGAGTCGAACCCTCTCCGTTGCCGGGCTGCAAGCCACACAGGCGCAGCACCAGATTGCCCAGAGCGTTAAGCGTCGAAATGGCGGGCCAGAAGATGAAGGTGAACGCGCCGAGCGGGCGGACGACAAAAAGCGCCGTGCCCTCGCTGCGCTGCAAGGCGAGGCTTTTGGGCGCAAGTTCGCCTAGCACGATATGCAGCGCCGTAATGATGATGAAGGAAATCGCAACCGCGATGGCATGGGAACCGAAGCTTACCCAGTTGGTTGGCAATGCGCCCAAAGCGGGTTCTATGAGATGCGCAAGCGCCGGTTCGCCGATCCAGCCAAGCGCGAGCGATGAAATGGTGATACCAAGCTGGGTGGCCGCCAGATTGGCGTCGAGATGATCAACCGCGCGCATAAGGGCAGAAGCGTTGGTGCGCTTTGCCGCGACCAGTTCAGCCACCCTGCTTTTACGGACCGCGACCAATGAAAATTCAGCGGCAACGAAGAAACCGTTAGCAGCCACCAGAAGAAGAACCGCTACGATACCGATAACATCAGCCCAATACATGCTTGTCCCTATCGCGGGTTGCGACTCTTATTTTTACAGGAACACTATGCATGAGGCTGGGTCGCCGCTCAAGGAACGCTCGAATTTTACTGGCAATTCAATCAGGCGTCAGTCAACCACCGTCACGACTTTTGGCGCTCCGCCAATCGTGCCGATGATAGTTGCCGCCGGATAACCCGCAGAGTGGATCATTGCGAGAATGCGCTCAGCCGCATCCGGTGCACAGGAAACAAGCAGCCCGCCCGACGTTTGCGGATCGGTCAACAATTGCTGCTTCCAGAGCGGAGTATCGTCCGCCAGTCGCACGTCATCACCATAACTCGCCCAGTTGCGGGTCGAAGCGCCGGTGATGAAACCTTGTTCCGCAAGACGTGCGGCTTGAGCCAAAAACGGAAGATCACTGTATCGAAGCGTGATGCCGACATTGGACCCCCGCGCCATTTCAAGCGCATGACCGAGAATGCCGAAGCCCGTCACATCGGTGACCGCGTGCACAGCTTCATCCTTGCCAAGTTCCGCGCCGACCCGGTTCAACAAAGTGACGGAGGCCATCATCTCATCGTAACCGGCACCATCAAGAACCTGTTTCTTGAACGCTGCGGAATAGATGCCGACACCGAGCCCCTTGGTCAAAATGAGCGCATCGCCCGGCCTCGCGCCGCTATTCTTGCGCAGATTGGCAAGCTTGCAAGTGCCAACCACCGCCAGCCCGTAGATCGGCTCCGGCGCATCGATCGAATGGCCGCCCGCCACCGGAATTCCGGCTTCTGCGCAGATGCTGGAACCGCCTTTCAGAATATGGCGGATCATTTCGGCAGGCATTTGATTCACCGGCATGCCGAGGATCGCCAGCGCCATGATGGGCGTTCCGCCCATCGCGTAGACGTCGGATATGGCATTGGTTGCCGCAATACGCCCGAAATCGACCGGATCGTCCACCATCGGCATGAAGAAGTCGGTGGTGGCGATCACACAGTTCTCATCGTCAAGCTGCCAGACCGCTGCGTCGTCGCCGGTCTCGGGGCCGACCAGCAGCTGCTTGAAAGGTTGGATGGCGGGCTGATCAGCAAGCAGATTTTGCAACACGGCAGGCGCCAGCTTGCAGCCACAGCCGCCGCCATGCGCCAGAGTGCTGAGACGGATGGGCGATGCGATATCCATAGGTCCTCCTGAACCGAAAGCGGTTCCCGTGATGCTATTTCGTATCAGATCGTGATCTCGCGCGCCGTCATGCTATAACGGAAAGCGTCCGCGTCGAGACAATCGAGCCGCATGCTGGCGACCTCGGCTTGCGGATACATCAGGAAGCCAAGCTCCCCGCTCTGCGCAGATGGCAAATCGATATCGCTGCCATCATTGAAGGCAATCCAGTTGCCTTCCCATGCGCCGAAGAGCTTTTGACGAACGGCAACCACACGCGGATCGTCCGCTGTCAAACCGTCCTTCTCTTCTTCAAGCATGACCTTTCGCACATCGGCCGGATCGGTCGCCACCCAGCCGACGCCATCGAGATAGATTTCAGCACGACAATGTTGCGACTTGGTGATGACCTCGTTCTTTGCGCCAAGGCTCTTGTAACCGAAAGCGGACGGCGCCACCCGCACCCCGTAAAGGTCACGCGCGGGAATGCCAACAGAGCGCACCAGCGCCACGAACAGCGGGTTGAGATCGGCGCATTTGCCGCCAAGATCACCGCTCCTCAACATGGCGACGATATCGCCGTCGCCGCAGCCGCGCGTGGACGCGCGCCGATAGGTGTTGGCGACAACCCAGTCATAGATGCGGCGGGCCTTATCCTGATCACTTGCGGCGTCGCCGACAATCTTGTTTGCGGTCTCCCGAACAATGCCATCCACTGGTGCCAGCCGTGTTCCAGCCAGATATTTTGCGCGCTCGGCCTGTGTCAGCGGCACGGCGGTCGCCGATGCCTCAAGGCTGCTGGCGCGGTCACGGGTCGAGATGAGACTAATGATTTCCGCAGTCGGCGTTTCTTCACCCGGCGCCCATTCGAGATAGAGGAGGCCTACCCCGCTGCGTGGATCGCGATTGATCTGCGCAACCCTGGCATTTGTCGTCCACCGATTGCCTTCCGGGCGGTTCCAGTCATCCGCCTGAAAACCGGCCAAAGGCACCCATGCCCGAATGACATCCTTGGATGCGGTCGGGCTCACAGTTGTCCTGATCTCGAAACTGCGCCAGTTCGATGGCTTGGGCGTAAACGTGCCGTCATCGGCAAAGGCAGGGGCCGTGGCGAAGCTCGGCAGAAGGCTGAGGGCGGCGCAGGCCGCGCCGGATTTGAGGAGTTCCCGACGATTCATGACGATCCCCTTTCGTGGCCCCTCTTTAGGAGCCATGAGCTCTGTTTCTTACGAATATGCGGAGAAAGCGCTGCTGTTGCGCCCGACCTCGAAAGACCAGCGCATGCCAGGAATGATCTGTGATCAAGGCCCCGAAACTCGGGAGCAGCGGAAGAAGTCACACGCGCAGTCTGCCGTGTTTGTTTAACTCCGTCAATCAACCATCGAACAAGAGAAAGTCATCGTGAAGATTACATTCATGTATTAATACTTGAGTACGCCTGTCATGTTATATATAAATGGGCTTTGTTATTATATTTTTCGCCCTTCGGTTCGGTTGACAACTTCGTCTTATTGCGGTGAACTGCCAAAGTGAAAGTCAAGCCTGCCCGACAACGTGACCGGGAAAATTTCCCCTGCACGTCGGTTCTAATCATCAGGGAGGTATCGCACGATGAATGTGGAGCTCTCACGCCGCCAGTTTCTGGGCGGAACGGGAGCGGTGGTAGCGGCTTCGGCGCTCGGTTCTTTCGGCTTCGGTGCGGTGGAAACCGCCTATGCCGAATCCATCCGCCCCTTCAAGCTGGCCAATACGACCGAAACCCGGAATACCTGCCCTTACTGCTCCGTAGCCTGCGGCATCATCCTTTATTCCAAGGGTGATCTGCGCAAGGGCGAGAAATCCGACCTGATCCATATCGAGGGCGATACGGACCACCCGACCAATCGCGGCACGCTGTGCCCCAAGGGCGCGGCGCTCAAGGATTTTGTCAAGGCGGAGACACGCCTGAAATATCCGATGGTGCGCGAACCGGGCACCAGTGCATTCAAGCGGATATCATGGGAGGACGCGCTGGACCGGATCGCGCGCCACCTCAAAGATGACCGTGACGCGAATTTCATCGCGAAGAACGAGGCGGGCGTCACCGTCAACCGCTGGACGTCGACGGGCTTTCTCGCCGCATCCGCAACCACCAACGAAACAGCGTTTCTCACCTATAAGGTGGTGCGCAGCACAGGCATAGTCGCATTCGATAATCAGGCACGCGTCTGACACGGCCCGACGGTGGCGAGTCTCGCCCCATCATTTGGCCGTGGCGCAATGACCAACGCCTGGACAGACATCAAGAACACTGATCTCATCGTCGTCATGGGCGGCAATGCGGCGGAAGCGCATCCGTGCGGCTTCAAATGGGTGACGGAGGCCAAGGCCAACCGTGGCGCCCGGCTGATCGTCGTCGATCCGCGTTTCACGCGCACGGCATCGGTGGCGGATTATTATTCGCCGATCCGTCAGGGGTCGGATATCGCCTTCCTGCTCGGCGTCATCAACTACTGCATCCAGAATGACAAGGTGCAGTGGGAATATGTGAAGCATTTCACCAATGCCAGCTACATCGTCAAGGATGGCTTCGAATATAAGGACGGACTTTTCAGCGGCTATGACGAGGAAAAACGCGACTATGATCGCTCAAGTTGGGATTATGTGATCGGCGATGACGGCTATGCCGTTGTGGACGATACGTTGCAGCATCCGCGTTGCGTGTGGAACCTGCTGAAGCAGCATGTGTCCATCTACACGCCGGAAATGGTCGAGCGCATTTGCGGCACGCCGAAGGAGAAATTCCTGAAAGTGGCCGAGATGATCGGCGAATGCTCCTCGCCGACCAAGACTATGACATCCATGTATGCGCTGGGCTGGACGCAACATTCCAAGGGCGCGCAGAACATTCGCGGCATGGCGATGCTGCAACTGATCCTTGGCAATATCGGCGTGCGGGGCGGCGGCATGAATGCGCTGCGCGGTCACTCCAATATTCAGGGTCTGACCGATATCGGCCTGATGTCCAATCTTCTGCCGGGCTATATGAATATCCCGGTCGAGAAGGAGATCGACCTCGACACCTATATGTCGACGCGCAGCTTCAAGCCGCTGCGCCCGAACCAGACAAGCTACTGGCAAAACTACAAGAAGTTCTTCGTGAGCTTCCAGAAGTCCATGTGGGGGAGCGCCGCTGTAGCAGAAAACGACTTTGCCTATGACTGGCTGCCGAAGCTGGACGTGCCGAATTATGACGTGTTGCGCATCTTCGACATGATGAACAATGGCAAGGTCAACGGTTATGTCTGTCAGGGCTTCAATCCGCTGATGGCTGTGCCAAACCGCAACAAGCTGACCGCGGCCCTATCGAAGCTGAAATTCCTCGTCACGATGGACCCGCTTGAAACGGAAACATCGCGCTTCTGGGAAAATCACGGCGAGTATAACGACGTCGATACCGCATCAATCCAGACGGAAGTGTTCCAGCTGCCATCCACCTGCTTTGCAGAGGACGAAGGTTCGCTGACCAATTCCGGACGCTGGCTGCAATGGCACTGGCCGGGGGCGACACCGCCCGGTGAGGCGAAGACCGACAACTGGATCATGGCGCAGATCTTCATGCGGCTGAAAGCGCTTTATAGCAAGGAAGGCGGCGCACTCCCCGATCCAATTCTCAATCTGGTCTGGGAGTACAAGGACCCGGAAGAACCGACCGCCGAAGAACTGGCAAAGGAGCTCAACGGCAGCGCCCTGACCACGCTGATGGACCCGACGGACCCGAGCAAGGTGGTGCTGGAGGCAGGAAAACTGCTACCCGGTTTTGCCGTGCTGCGCGATGACGGTTCCACCGCGTCGGGCTGCTGGATCTATTCGGGTTGCTTCACCGAGGCTGGCAACAACATGGCGCGCCGCGACAATCACGATCCTGACGAGACCGGTGCCTATCTCAACTGGTCGTGGGCGTGGCCTGCCAACCGGCGCATCCTCTACAACCGTGCCTCCGCCGATCTCAACGGCAAGGCATGGGACCCGAGCCGTAAGCTCATCGAGTGGGACGGAACCAAATGGACAGGCTATGACGTGCCGGACATCGCGCCGACCGCCAAGCCACAAGAAGTCGGTCCTTTCATCATGAATGCGGAAGGCTCGTCGCGCCTGTTCTGCCGTGGCATGATGCGGGATGGTCCGTTCCCGGCCCATTACGAGCCGTTTGAATCGCCGATCGCCAATGTGGTTGCGCCAAATGTCCGGGGCAATCCGGTGGCCCGCGTCTTCAACAACGACTTCAAGCAGTTCGCCGATACCGCATCCGAGGAGTTCCCCTATGCGGCGACCTCCTATCGCCTGACCGAACACTTCCACTACTGGACCAAGCATGTGCATGTGAATGCCGTGTTGCAGCCGGAATTCTTCGTGGAAATTTCGGAAGAACTGGCCAAGGAAAAGGGCATCGCCAAGGGCGACTGGGTGCGCGTCTGGTCTAAGCGCGGCTCGGTCAAGGCCAAGGCGGTGGTGACCAAACGCATCAAGCCGCTCATCTGCGACGGCAAGACGGTGCATGTGGTCGGCATTCCGCTGCACTGGGGCTTCATGGGCGCTGCCCGCAAGGGCTTCGGCCCCAATTCACTGACCCCGTTCGTCGGTGACGCAAACATCGAGACGCCAGAATTCAAGGCGTTTTTGGTCAATATCGAGCGCAGCAGCGCGCCTGTTGCTTAGAAGGGATTGAAGAATGTTTCCACCCGTTCCCAATCCCAGTGTCCAGCCGCAAGCTCCGCGCTTCGGTGACAGTGACCTGATGCGGCGGTCGGCGTCATCCGTGACGCCACCTGCTGAACGCCAGACAGAAGTGGCCAAGCTGATCGACGTGTCGAAATGCATCGGCTGCAAGGCGTGCCAGTCGGCCTGTGCCGAATGGAACGATACGCATGAGGAGGTGGGCATCAATGTGGGGGTCTATGACAACCCGCATGATCTGACGCCCAACACCTTCACGCTGATGCGCTATACGGAATGGGATAATCCCGACACCGGCAATCTGGAATGGCTCATTCGCAAGGATGGTTGCATGCATTGTGAGGACCCCGGCTGCCTCAAGGCCTGTCCGGCGCCTGGCGCCATCGTGCAATATTCCAACGGTATCGTCGATTTCATCCACGATAATTGCATTGGCTGCGGCTATTGCATCAAGGGCTGTCCGTTCAACATCCCGCGCATCTCGGAAGTGACCCACAAGGCCTATAAATGCACGCTGTGCTCCGACCGCATTGCGGTTGGACAAGGCCCGGCCTGTGCAAAAGCATGCCCTACTCAGGCCATCGTCTATGGAACCAAGGACGAAATGAAGGAATGGGCCGATAGACGCATCAAGGATCTGAAATCCCGTGGCTTTGAAAATGCCGGGCTTTACGATCCGCCGGGAGTCGGCGGCACACACGTCATGTATGTGCTGCACCACGCCGACAAACCGGAAATTTACGCCAACCTGCCGAACAATCCGCGCATCAGCCCGGTTGTCGAAGTCTGGAAAGGCGTCTCCAAATATGCAGGCATGGCGGTAATGGGGCTGGCCGTCGCCACCGGCTTCCTGCATTATATTTTCAAGGGTCCGAATGTCGTGACCGAACATGATGAGGAAGAGGCCGAAAAGCTCACGGGAGAAAAAAGCTCATGAGCAAGACCGACTTTGACGATGTTTCCGCCAGCGATGACATAGAACCGGGCAAGCCGGTCCGCGTGCATCGTTATTCCGGCGGCGCGCGCATCAATCACTGGATCACCGCCATCAGCCTCGTGCTGCTGGCGCTTTCCGGGCTTGCCATGTTCCACCCTTGGCTGTTTTTCCTGTCCGGTCTTTTCGGCGGCGGTCAGTGGACGCGCACGATTCATCCATGGATCGGCGTCGTGCTGTTCTTCAGCTTCTTTGGTCTTTTCGTGCGTTTCTGGAGCGCCAATCTCTGGAAGCGCGAGGACACGCGCTGGCTCGGTCAGGTCGATGATGTGATCGCTGGCAATGAGGAGAAACTGCCCGAAATCGGCAAATATAATGCCGGGCAGAAGCTCGTTTTCTGGTCAATGTCATTGCTGATCATCATCCTGATCGTCTCAGGCCTCGCCATCTGGAACGAATATTTCGGCTTTATCGTCAGCATCGACCAGCAACGCTGGGCATTGCTTATCCACTCCATGGCCGCCGTCATCGCCATCTGCGTCTGGATCGTGCATGTCTATGCCGCAATCTGGATCAGAGGCACGTTCAGCGCCATGACGCGCGGCACGGTGACCGGCGGCTGGGCATGGCGGCACCATCGCAAATGGCTGCGCGAGTTGAACGCCAAACGCAAGGCGAAGCAGGCAAGCGGCAAACCGGCAGCATGATTTTACGCATCGCCGGGTTGAAAAATCTGGCGATCGACCGAGAATGAATATGGTTGCACTGGTCCACGTGGCCCGGCGGGTTCGTGAGGGAGTAGAATGGCAGGTAAGACAGATCTAGCGCCGGACCCGACGGCGATTGGCGAAATATCGTCTCCACCCTTTGTACGATTGCCTGATCCCGACGACCTGTTTTCCCGAAGAGCCGCGCGCCTGCGGCTGCTGGGTTCGGTCAGCCCACTCAAACCCTATCTCGAATTTTTGGCCGATCTGAGCGGTGCGCAGGCTGCGGTTCAAAAAGAGCTCGGCCCGGTTTCGCCAAGCGACACCAGCCGGAAACCTGAAATGCCCTGCATTGACCGCGATGTGGCAGCATCGGATGGCACCCTGAATTCAACCTTCGACAACTTGTTTGATCGCGTGCACCATATCGTCAAACCGCAAGATGCCGCCGATGCCTTGGCACGTGTGGCCGCAGCCAGCCCGGCAGAGCGCCGCAGCATGATTGATGCGGTTTTTACCGGTATGCTGCCGCCGGATGCGATTGCCGAACATATCTATATCTGGGCAGGGCTTCAGTTGCATTTCACGCGGCTTGCATCCGCGCTTGATCCGAAAGCCGTGCTGCCCGTTGCCGATGGCGTCTGCCCCACTTGCGGCAGCATGCCATCCGGGTCAATCGTGGTGGGCTGGAAAGGCGCACATGGTGCGCGCTTTTGTTCCTGCTCGGTTTGCAACACGCTCTGGCACTATGTCCGCATCAAGTGCGTCTGCTGCGGCTCCACCAAGGGCGTCGGCTATAAGGAAGTTGAAGACGGCGGCGGCGTCATCAAGGCGGAAACCTGCGACGAATGCCAAAGCTGGACCAAGATCATCTACCAGCAGCAATCCACCGATGCAGACCCGATGACCGACGATGTGGCAAGCCTCGGCCTTGATATGCTGATGCGCGAAACGCCCTATCGACGCGGCGGTTTTGCGGCCTTGCTTGCAGGATTGTGAGGCACGATGGATCAGACCCGGTCTCACCTGCGGCAGTTGCCCTCCGTCGATGCACTCCTGCAAATGCCGGAACTTGGTCCCGGGCTCGAACGCTTTGGTCGCCCGGCGCTGACCGAAGCCATCCGCACTGTTCTGACCGAAGTGCGCGAAGCCGTGAAATCCGGTGCTGCACCGTCCTACAGCGCAGAGATTACCCAACGCGTTATTGATTTGCTTGAAGCCTCGGAGCAATCGAGCCTGCGCCCGCTGTTCAATTTGACGGGAACGGTTCTGCATACCAATCTCGGACGCGCCATATTGGCCGAAGCGGCCGTCGAGGCTGCGACGGCAGCCATGCGCGAAGCCGTTTCGCTGGAGTTTGATCTTTCCACCGGTGCACGCGGCGAACGCGACGACCATTTGCGCGCTTTGGTCTGCGAACTAACCGGCGCGGAAGATGCGACCATCGTCAACAACAATGCCGCCGCCGTGCTGATCGTGCTAAACAGCCTTGCGGCGGGCAAGGAGTCTGTCGTTTCACGCGGCGAACTGATCGAAATCGGCGGCGCGTTCCGCATGCCGGATATCATGACCCGCGCAGGCACCAGACTGGTTGAGATTGGCACCACCAACCGCACCCATCCTCGTGATTATGAAGGCGGCATTGGGCCGGATACGGGGCTGATCTTGAAGGTCCACACCTCCAATTACCGCATTGAAGGCTTTACGCGGGAAGTAACGGCGGCGGAGCTTGCCGCAATCGCCAAGGCGCGCGGTGTGCCGCTGGTCAACGACCTTGGGTCCGGCACACTCGCCGATCTGACGGTTTTCGGTCTGGCGCATGAGCCGACCGTGCGCGAAGCGGTGGCCGAAGGGGCCGATATCATTACCTTCTCCGGCGACAAGCTGCTCGGCGGACCGCAGGCCGGGTTCATCGTCGGCCGGCGCGATCTGATCGCCCGCATCAACAAAAACCCGATGAAGCGCGCCCTTCGCGTGGACAAGATCAGGCTCGCCGCGCTGGAAGCAACGCTGAAGCTCTATCGCAATCCCGAACGTCTGGCCGAAAAGCTGCCGACGCTGCGCTATCTGGCGCGGTCGAAAAGCGACATTGCCATTCAAGCGACCCGATTGCAGCCGGAACTGCAAAAGGTGCTCGGTTCAGCTTTTGATGTGACAGTGACGAATTGCGCCAGCCAGATCGGCTCCGGCGCTCTGCCATTATCAACCGTCCCAAGCGCCGGATTGTCCATCGCCCCGAAAAACGGCAGTGGCTCCGCGCTCACCTCTTTGGCCACCGCGCTCCGACAATTGCCGCTGCCGGTGATCGGGCGCATCGAAAAAGGCGTTTTCATTCTCGATCTGCGCTGCCTTGATGATGAGACCCGCTTCGTCAGGAACCTGGCTTCCTATGCGGCTCGCTGATCTTTTCTCCCGCAAGCCAAAGCCAGACAGTGACGCGCAGTCGCTGGAACAGGCGCTTGTCGCGGCGAAATCAGGGGACTACGCCACCGCCCTGTCGATATGGGAACCGCTGGCGCGCAAGGGCAATGCCCGCGCCCAGAACAATATCGGTGCCTGTTTTGCGGGCGGCATGGGGGTCGAAAGAAATATCGATCTCGCGCATCAATGGCTGGCCTTGTCTGCAAAGGCGGGTGACGCCTCCGGCCAGCGCAATCTCGCCTCGCTTCTGTTCAAGGGCGAGGACATCGACCCCAACTATCCCGAAGCGGCAAGACTCTATCGGCTGGCTGCCGAACAGGGCGACGCGCAAGCGCAGGACATGCTGAGCTGGATGCTGCTGGAAGGCGACGCCATTGTCGCCGACCCGGTGGAAGCACGCGAATGGGCGCTGAAAGCCGCCGAAAGCGGTGTTGCCGCCGCCATGACGCGGCTTGGTATGATCTATCATAACGCACTCGGTGTGCCGCGCGATCCAGCGCAAGCCGTGTTCTGGTGGCGCAAGGCGGCGGACGCTGGCGATGCCGATGGCGAAGCCATGCTGGGTGCCGCGCTTCATCTCGGCATGGGTGTGGAGCGAAATGCTTTGTCGGCTTATGAACACCTGTTACGCGCTCGTTCCCAAGGCAGCGCCCTTGCCGAGCCCTTTCTGCAAGCGGCTCGCGAACAGCTGGATGACGATGAGCGCAGAACAGCCGAAACGCGCGCTGCCGGAGGCCGCCGCCCATGATTATCGGCACGGCTGGACATATCGACCACGGCAAGACGTCCCTCGTCCGTGCGCTCACGCAAATCGACACTGACCGGCTCAAGGAAGAAAAGGCACGCGGCATTTCCATCGATCTTGGCTTTGCCTATCTGCCCCTGACAGGCGACGAACAGGAAATCCTCGGTTTCGTCGATGTGCCGGGGCATGAAAAATTCGTGCATACCATGCTGGCGGGCGCGGCCAGCATCGACTTCGTTCTGCTGGTGGTGGCGGCCGATGACGGCATCATGCCGCAAACACGCGAACATCTGGCCATCGTCAATCTGCTTGGGATCAAACGCGGCATCGTTGTGATCACCAAGTGCGATCTTGTCAAAGCCGCGCGCGTGAGTGAGCTGGAAGCCGACATCCGCAACATTCTGGCCGCAACACCGCTTGCCGATGCTGTCATATTGCCGGTGTCCACGGTGACTGGCGAAGGACTGGACCAGCTTAAAGCGACGCTCGAAACCGAGGCGCGAAGCTTTCCGCATCGCCCTGCCGATGGACGCTTTCGCCTTGCTGTGGATCGGTCCTTCACCATCCAGGGCGCGGGGACTGTCGTGACAGGCACCGTCCTTTCCGGCACGGCCAGGATCGGCGATCAACTGACTATCAGCCCTTCGCGAAAACCGGTGCGCGTGCGCACAATCCATGCGCAAAACCGGCCACGCGAAACTGCACAGGCGGGCGACCGTTGCGCGCTCAATCTGGCAGGCGAGGGCATCTCCAAGGACGCTGTCAGTCGTGGCGACATGGTGTTGTCGCCCGACTTGCACCTGCCGACAGATCGTATCGACGCCTCGCTTTCAATCCTGCCATCGGAACGCAAGCCGATAGACCAGTGGTTTCCAGTACGGCTGCACCATGCGTCGGCGGAAGTGGGTGCGCGCATCGTGCTTTTGCAGGACGAGGCGCTCGCGCCGGGCGCGCATGGACGTGTGCAACTGGTGCTGGATCGCCCGATTGCAGCCGCATCGGGTGATCGTTTTGTCGTTCGCGATGTCTCCGCGCAGCGGACAATCGGCGGTGGTCGCTTTCTTGATCTGCGCCCGCCGCAGCGCAAGCGCCGTAGCCCTGAACGCATGGCGCAACTCGACGCCCATGCCATTGATGACCCAGTACAAGCGGCCCGGGCGCTGCTGTCCGTCGATCCGTTTTATCTGGATGCAACCGCTTTTCTGCGCGACCGTGCTTTGAGCCATGGACCGCAATATCTGGCGCAAGCGCTCGATGCGACGGTTCTGCCGCAAGGACAGGCGCGGTTGCTGCTGTTGCCGGAGCGCTGGGATGCATTGCGGAATGCCATTCTTGAGCGGCTCGGCATTTTCCATGACGAGAACCCGGACCTGATCGGCATGGGCGTGGAAAGACTGCGTCTGCTTTTAAAACCGCGCCTGCCTGCAAGCGCCTTCCGGGCTGCGATAGCCGCGTTGACGGATTTGCAACTGGTGAAGCTCGACGGCGCTTGGCTTCGGCTCAGCGAGCATGAGGTGACGATGAGTGACGCCGACGCGGTACTGTGGGAGCGGATCGCGCCGATGCTTGGCGGCGAAGCGCGCTTTCGCCCGCCGCGCGTGCGCGACATTGCCGGTTTGGTGGGCGAAAAGGAGGAAGACATCCGCCGCATTCTCAAGCTTGGCGGTCGGATGGGTCGTGTGCATGAAGTGGCGCACGATCATTTTTTCAAGCGTGATACGATTGCCGAGATGATCGGCATACTCTCGGTGATGGATGAAGAATTCGACAGCGGCTGGTTTATCGCCGCGCGTTTTCGCGATCGTGTGGACAGTGGCCGCAAGGTGGCGATCCAGATCCTTGAGTTCTTTGATCGCAACAGCGTCACAATCCGGCGCGGAGATTTGCGGCGGCTAAACCGTCGCAAGCTGGACTTGTTCGGCGATTTCGCTGAGACCCGACTCACGGATGAATGCCCCGCCTGAACGGGGCAAACCATCCGCCTTAAAAGATAAAGCGCTTGCCACCGGTCGATGTGGAAACGCGACCCAATTTGCCTGGGCCACCTGCCACCACCGGACCGGATGTCTGATCTTGCTTGATAGTCTGCTTGGTGGTCGACACAGCGGGCGCTGACGCAAATGCTGTTCCCGACACCATGAATGCCCCAATCGCTAACACGGCTATGGTCTTCATCATTCCTCCTCTACTGGTCTCGCCAGTATGGACGCCGAAATTTGATGAGATCATGCAGGCGTTGTTACACAATCCCCCATCAGGAAACGGTAGATTTTGCCCGGGCGCTATACGGCATCTGTCGTATTTCGGGAGGGCTGAGCGCTCTGGACGCAGAAAATCCGCGCCCTAGTTAATTTTTACCCACTGATGCGTTCCAAAACGACGCAACAACAGGGCGCAACGAGGAGACGCCTTCATGCCTGAACCGAAAGAAGACGGCCAATCAGCGGAGGTCCTGAAGGAAAGTCTTCCCTCCAAAGCCGCTGCTATTCATGAACTCATTCGCCGCGAAGGCGAAAAGGAAATGAACAGAGAGGCGATGGCGCTGTTCTGGTCGGCAATCGCCGGTGGTATTTCGATGAGTACCTCGATGATCGCCCGAGGCATTCTGGAGGCCTACCTTCCCGACGGGAACCTGTTCTTTCTGCTCAGTTCAGCCGGCTATACCGTTGGCTTTATAATTGTGATCATCGCCAACCAGCAATTGTTCACCGAAAACACGATCACCCCGGTTCTGCCTTTTATGACAGAGCCGACTGCGTCTCACTTTTTCAAGATGATAAGGCTGTGGAGCATCGTTCTTTTGGGCAATCTGATCGGAGGAGCGATTGCCGCCCTCGTCATAGTCTTGATGCCCATCTTCTCCGTTGAGGTTACGCGCACATTTACAGATATGGGCAAGCATCTTATGGAGAACACAAGTAATGAGCTATTCAGCAAAGGCATCATGTCTGGATGGCTGATTGCGACTTTGGTCTGGATGCTGCACAGCACCAAGCAAGGCCATATTTTTCTTATTTTCCTGATCACCTATCTCATTGCAATCGGTGATCTCACCCATATCGTGGTCGGGTCGATTGAAGTGCTCTTCTTGCTGTTCATCGGCGAAGTTTCCGCTTTCGACAGCATCTTCAAATTCGGTCTGCCCACGCTTTTTGGTAACATCGTCGGGGGCACATTCATCTTCGGGCTGATTTCGCACGCCCAAATCCGGGCCGACGAATAGCTGGGACCAAAAGGCGGGGAACTTTCGCGTGCGTCCGAAGTTCGGTGTCGTTGGTGTCAATTGCCGCTCAGACCAAGCTCGGGAAGTTGGCGCCCGCCCTGTCTTGCCCACGCAAGACAGGGCATTTTTAACGGAACCATTTTTGCTCTGGTGCATTCAATGGCCGTTTTACTGCATCTTGCAGGCTTTTGATTGGTGGCTGAAAGGAGGGTTCTATGCCGCTCTTCAATGAAGCGAGCCGTATATACGCGCCGGGAGAAGTCGATTTGATGCGCAGATGTTTTACCGAAGCCAGCGAGAAGCTCGAGGCAGGCGGCAACGCCTATTCAGCTTCGGACCTGGCATCCAGTATCATCAGTCTCTACCAGAGCGGATTGCGTAATCAGACATATATCGCTGATCTGGCAGCGGGCATTGCAAGCGCCAGATATCTGTCCCGACAACAAGAAGTCGACGTCAACCGGCAAGACCAATGACCCAGGAGGGAAGAAAATGGCACAAAAGCGAAATCCGTGGTCCGACCCGGATCTGGTACGAGAGAAAGAAGCTATCGATCCATCTCCTGTTGAACCCAGTGACCATCAGGAAAAGCCCACTCATGAACAATAAAATGCGCCGGGCAACCCGCATATCCAGGTTCCCAAAGAACCTTATCCCGACCGTTCGAATGATTGAGTGAGTAACGCGCGGGACCCTTAAGCCAGACAATTCCATGCTGCGCGGATGCCATCAAGACTTGGTGGGAACGCTTGCTTGGTGTAGCGTTACGCCCAGTGTCAGCGAAGTCTGGCAATGAGGTTTGGCAACAATCCCCCCTAGCGATCATGAGTGACGAAACATGAAGACACTGGCGACAGCTATTTGCATACTGATCGTGGCGGCAGCCCTCACCGGTTGCGCCAATCGCTCGTGCCGCGATTGGCCGGGGACGTGCATCATTCAGTGATTGAGGTAAACCGGGCAGGCCCAGCTGAAGTGGGCGTTACGTCCCGCGTTTCTCGCTATTCTTCTTCTTTTTATCTTCGTCGTAGTGAAACTTGATGGCGAAGAACATAGCCACGCCCAACACGAGAACCTTGAACGCTATCAAGAATACAGGAATCCATTCCATCTTCTGAATATTCCATGCTGCTATCTATCGCGAAGGCACTAGCACAAATAGCACCCAACGCTGCGGCGCAGATTGACGCGGTGATAACCCGTTACTACAGTTAGCCCGTGCGAAAGTATGGGACGAATTCAATATCTGGAAGGGATGCATGCCCGGTGGCATGTCCGGACTTCAAATCCGGGAGGGGCTGATAGACGGTCTCTGGTGGGTTCGACCCCCATTTCCTTCCGCCATCATTCCCGCACATCTCCAGCAAAGCTGCTTCACAACTTCGCTGGAGATGAAGAAGTTCGATCAAACGCGTTCGAGCGCGATGGCAATGCCCTGACCGACGCCGATGCACATGGTAGCCAGCGCATATTTGCCGCCGTTCAGCGACAGTTCCAGCGCCGCGGTGCCCGCAATGCGCGCACCCGACATGCCGAGCGGGTGACCAAGCGCAATCGCGCCGCCATTCGGATTGACGCGGCTGTCGTCGTCGGCAATGCCCAGTTCGCGCAGCACGGCGAGGCCCTGCGAAGCGAACGCCTCGTTCAGCTCGATCACGTCGAAAGCATCGGGCGCAATGCCGATACGGGCGCTGAGCTTCCTGGTTGCCGGAGCCGGGCCGATGCCCATCACACGCGGCGGCACACCAGCCGTCGCGCCACCCACAACGCGGGCGATAGGCGTGAGGCCATATTTCTTTACCGCCGCTTCGGAAGCAACGATCAATGCGGCCGCACCATCATTGACGCCCGACGCATTGCCCGCCGTGACCGTGCCGCCTTCGCGGAAAGGCGTCGGCAGCTTGGCCAGCGCTTCGATGCTGGTGGCACGCGGATGCTCGTCCTTGTCCACGACGACAGGATCACCCTTGCGCTGCGGAATGGTGACCGCCACGATTTCCTTGGCCAGACGGCCATTGGCCTGCGCCTCAGCGGCCTTGTTCTGGCTGCGAACGGCGAAAGCATCCTGATCGGCGCGCGAGACCTTATAGTCTTCGGCAACGTTCTCGCCGGTTTCCGGCATGGAATCGACGCCATATTGCTTCTTCATCAACGGATTGACGAAGCGCCAGCCGATGGTGGTATCGAAGATTTCCGCCTTGCGCGAAAAGGCGCTATCAGCCTTTGGCATGACGAAAGGCGCGCGGCTCATGCTTTCCACGCCACCGGCAATCATCAGTTCCGCTTCGCCTGCCTTGATCGCGCGGGCAGCGGCGACGACCGCATCCATGCCCGAACCGCACAGACGGTTGATCGTGGTGCCAGAAACGCCAACCGGCAAACCGGCCAGCAGCAGCGACATACGCGCGACATTGCGGTTGTCTTCGCCTGCCTGATTGGCCGAACCGAAGATGACATCATCGACGGCTTCCCAATCGACCGACGTGTTGCGCGCCATGAGTGCTTTCAACGGAACGGCACCGAGATCGTCGGCACGGACTGCAGAAAGCGCGCCGCCATAACGACCAATGGGAGTACGGATATAATCGCAAATATAGGCTTCGGTCATGACAGGCCTCACAATTCTGGAACAACGAGATCGGCGACAGGGCCATCGATATGCAGCTTAGCGCCGGTCATAGCCTGTAGCTCTTCCAGTGTCATCGCGGCAAGCTTTTCGCGCAGCACAAAACGGCCCTTATCAACGTCAATCACCGCATGGCTGGTGTAGATGCGCGTGATGCAGCCGACGCCCGTCAGCGGAAAAGCGCATTTTTCCACCAGCTTCGGCTCGCCCTTTTTGGTGACGTGCTCGGTGATGACCACCACCTGCTTGGCACCATGGACGAGGTCCATCGCGCCGCCGACGGCAGGCACACCCTTGGCGCCGACGCGCCAATTCGCGAGATCGCCGTTTTGCGCAACCTGATAGGCGCCGAGGATCGCCACATCGAGATGGCCGCCGCGCACCATGGCAAAGCTGTCGGCATGGTGGAAGAAGGCAGCACCTGGCTTCAGCGTAACCGCCTTTTTGCCTGCGTTGATGAGATCCCAGTCTTCCTCGCCTTCCGGCGGCGCTTCGCCGAAATCGAGAATGCCGTTTTCGGTGTGGAAGATCGCCTCGCGGCCTTCCGGCTGATAGCGGGCAACCATTTCAGGAAAACCAATCCCAAGATTCACATAAGCGCCATCGGCAATATCTTGCGCCGCGCGCCAGGCGATCTGGGCGTTGGAAAGCTTGATGTCCTCACGAGTATCGACGGTCATACGTAGGCCACTCCTGCCCGAATGAGTTCTTCTTCCTGCTGCGGGTTTGTAACCTCGACAATGCTGTCGACGAAGATGCCCGGCGTGATGATGTTCTCCGGCTCGATGCCGCCGAGCGGCACGATCTGCGACGCCTGCACGATGGTCTTGCCGGCAGCCATGCACATCAGCGGATTGAAGTTGCGCGCCGCCATGCGGTAATTGAGATTGCCGTGAATATCAGCCACGTGCGCCTTGATCAGCGCGAAATCGGCCTTCAGCCAGCGTTCCTGCACATAAGAGCGGCCATCGAATTCAGCGATCACCTTGCCCTCGGCAAGCTCAGTGCCATAGGCAGTTGGCGTATAGAAGGCCGGGATGCCAGCGCCACCAGCGCGGATGCGTTCGGCGAGCGTTCCCTGCGGAACCAGCTCAAGCTCGATTTCACCAGCCAGATATTTGTCCGTGAAGGCGCGCGGATCGGACGAACGCGGAAACGAACAGATCATCTTCCTGACCAGTCCCGCGTCGATCATGGCGGCAATGCCGATGCGACCGTTACCAGCATTGTTGTTGATGACCGTCAGGTTCTTCGGCCCCTTGTCGATGAGCGCGTGAATGAGTTCAATCGGCGCGCCCGATCCACCAAACCCGCCGATCATCACGGTCGCGCCATCGCCGATCCCAGCAACCGCTTCCGCAAGGCTTCCTATTGTCTTGTCCATATTTTTCTCCTCAGACGACCGCAGCGCCAAACTCGGGCCGGGCAGTACGCATGCCGAAAATTGGGGAACCGTCTTTCAAAAATGCGCTCGAGATTGAATAAAACGATGCCCCCTCGACCACAATAGGTTTGTGCGTTATGCTTACTTTGTTCGATAATCGCACAAATACGGAGATTGCCTGCGTGCAGATCAAGGATCGCGACATGATGGGCGGGCTGGCCAAAGGCCTGAAGGTTATCGAGGCTTTCACCTTCGATCATCCGAGGCTCAGCATTTCCGATGCAGCGGAGATTTCCGGTTATGATCGCGCCACAACGCGGCGCTGCCTGCTGACATTGGCCGAGCTTGGTTATTGTGCCTATGACGGCAAATATTTTACGGTGACACCGCGCATCCTGCGGCTTGGCACAGGATGCCTCGCCTCGATGCCGCTTCCGCGTATCGTGCAGCCATTTCTCGACCGCCTGTCGGACGAAATCCGCCAAAGCACGTCCGTTTCCATTCTTGATGAGACGGAAATCGTTTATGTCGCCCGTGCGGCGCAGCAGCGCGTCATGTCGGTGATGCTGATGCCGGGATCGCGATTGCCAGCCTATTGCACCTCGATGGGGCGGGTGCTGCTGGCGGCCTTGCCTCATGAAGAGGCGCTTGAAACGCTGAATGCGAGCCAGCGCATCGCCCGCACACCCCGGACGGAAACCGATCTGGCACGCATCATGGAAGAACTGGCCCGCGTCCGCGAGCAGGGCTATGCAGGCATTGATCAGGAAGTGGAAATCGGCCTGCGCTCCATGGCGGTGCCGCTGACCAATTTTCATGGCAAGGTGGTTGCGGCGCTGAATGTCGGCCTGGCTTTGACCGATGAACCGATGGCCGACGTCATCACACGTTACCTTCCCGCGCTGAAAGCGGCACAGGCGGAAATATCCCGCACTCTGCGGTAGAGAGATTGCCAGGCGCAAAACGCCGGCCTGTTTGCGACAGACCGGCGTTACGATGGTCAGTTTTCGACCACTTCCGGCAAGGGCTTGTCCACGACCATGGCATGATCGAGCACGCGTTGCAGGTTGGCGGCATGGCGGAAACTCGGCTCCAGCCCGACACCGTCAGCCACGGCACGGGCAAAGCGCTGATAGTTCGTCTCAACGATACCGGCATCGATATCCCGCCAGACCGGCGTTTCGATATCCTCGCCGATAGAACCGCGCAGGCTTGATCCGGTGGGTGTATGGAGCACTTCCAGCGCGCCCTTGTCGCCATGGATGCGCAAGCGCAGCTCGTTCAGATGGCCGGTCGCCCAGCGGCTGGCATGAATGACACCCAGCGCACCATTGGCATATTCCGCCATCATGACGAAGCTGTCATTGGCATCCAGCACATATTCGCCAATATGGTCGTTTTCCGCCTTGTCGAAAGTTTTGAGCCGAGCGGACGCCCGCTGCACATCGCTGCCGATGGCATAGGATGCGAAGTCGAGGATATGAATGCCGACATCGCCCAGAACACCATTCGACCCATGGCGCGTGGAAAGCCGCCAGAGCCATTTGCTCTCGGTCTTCCAGTCGCCCCACGTCTTCGACACCAGCCAGCTTTGCAGATAGGACGCCTCGAAGTGGCGCACCTGTCCGATTTCTCCGGCCAGCACCATTTCGCGCGCCTTCTGCAAGGGCGCAACATTGCGATAGGTCAGATTGACCATATTGACGACATTGGCCTGCTCGGCGGCATCGGCCATTTCGGCGGCCTTTTCATAGCTTTCCGCCAGCGGCTTTTCGCAAAAGACGTGCTTGCCCGCGCCGACCAGCGCCAGCGTGGTCGGGTGATGAATGGCGTCGGGCGTCACATTGGCGATTGCATCAAAACGGCCCCATTCCAGCGCATCCTCAAGCCGCGTGAAGCGGTTGTGAATGTCGTGGTTTTCCGAAAACGCATCGACGCGCTCCGCCGACACATCACAGGCCGCGACAACCTCTACGCCATGGATCGCCCCGAAGGCTTCGGCATGGTTTTTCGCCATGCCGCCAGTACCCAGAATAAGAAGACGCATCTTGCACCTCAGCGATAGCCGGCTTCACCGGCCTTGTGCAGCTTGGGTCCACGCTCGACAATCGGCTCCAGCGCTTTTTCGACCGGAACATTCGGCGCGGCGTGGATGCCCGTCCATGCCGGTTGCGGATTGTACGCCCATTTGACCGAATTGCGCAGAACGGTTTGCACATTGGCATCGTGATAGGTCGGGTAGGTTTCATGTCCGGGGCGGAAATAGAACACATTGCCCGCGCCGCGCCGCCATGTCATGCCGGAGCGAAACACTTCGCCGCCCGCGAACCACGAAATGAACACCGTTTCCAGCGGCTCCGGCACGGAGAACTGTTCGCCATACATTTCTTCGTTCTCGAGCACGAAATTCTCATCCAGTCCCTGCGCGATTGGATGGCCGCGATTGACAACCCAGACGCGCTCGCGCTCGCCCGCCTCACGCCATTTCAGCGCGCAGGGCGTGCCCATGACCCGCTTGAAGATTTTGGAGAAATGGCCGGAATGGAGCACGATCAGCCCCATACCTTCGAAGACGCGCCTGGCCACGCGCTCCACCACCTCATCGCTGACGGCACCGTGATCCTTGTGCCCCCACCAGACCAGTACATCGGTCTCGACCAGACGCGCTTCCGGCAAGCCATGATCCGGCTCCTGCAAGGTGGCGGTCGTCGCTTGAATGGCGCTGTCGGTATTCAACGCATCGGCAATCGTGTTGTGCATGCCGTTCGGATAGACCGAACGCACCGTTTCGTTGATCTGCTCGTGAATGTTTTCACCCCAGACGATTGTGCGAATAGGCACGGATATTCTCCTTGCTGCGGGCATCACGGCCCGGTTGTTTCATCTCATTGAGCTTGGGAGGTCGGCGTCAAACGGCGCGGCCCTTTTCATCGAAGCGATGAATATTGTCTCCTGCGGGGGAAACCGAGAGCGTCTCGCCGGATTTGCGCACCGCGACACCGCTTTCACGGACCACCAGCGGTTCCTCCAGGCCAAGATCGATATAGACATAGGTGTCGGAACCGAGGATTTCGGTGTGGATCACCTGACCGGTCCAGTGGCCGCCCTCGGACACAACGGCGAGATGCTCCGAACGCAAACCCACCGTATGAGCACCGAAAGGCTCGGCATGTTGGCCGGTCAGGAAATTCATCTTCGGCGATCCGATGAACCCGGCGACGAAAAGCGAGTTCGGCTTTTCGTAAAGCTCAAGCGGCGTACCCACCTGCTCCACACGTCCATCGCGCAGCACGCAGATGCGGTCGGCCAGTGTCATCGCCTCCACCTGATCATGCGTCACATAGATCATGGTGGTGTCTTCCATGCTCTGGTGGAGCTTGGCGATCTCAAGCCTTGTAGCCACACGTAGCGCCGCATCGAGGTTGGACAAGGGTTCGTCGAACAGGAAAACCTTGGGATCGCGCACGATGGCCCGGCCGATGGCCACGCGCTGGCGCTGGCCGCCGGAAAGCTGGCGCGGCAGACGCTCCAGATAGGGCGTCAGTTGCAGCATCTCCGCAGCTTTATGAATGCGGCTCTTGCATTCGTCCTTGCTTTTGCCTGCAAGCTGCATGCCGAAGGCCATGTTTTCATAGACCGTCATATGCGGATAAAGCGCATAGGACTGGAACACCATGGCAATACCGCGCTTCGACGGGGTGAAACTGTTGACCACGGTTCCGTCAATGGCAAGACTGCCGGACGTGATCTCCTCCAGCCCGGCAATCAAACGCAGCAAGGTGGATTTTCCGCAACCCGATGGACCGACAAAGACCATGAACTCACCGGGGCGGATATCCATATCCACGCCCTTGATGACATCGAAGTTGCCGAAAGACTTGCGCACATCGCGCAATTGAAGTTCTGCCATGACTATACTCCTAGCCCTTTACGCCACCCGCCGTCAGACCGGAGACAATCCGCCGCTGGAAGATGAGCACGAGGATGACGAGGGGAACCGTGACGATGACCGAAGCCGCCATGATATTGCCCCAGGGGATTTCGAACTGGCTGCTGCCGGACAACAGTGCGATAGCCACTGGCACGGTGCGCTGACCGCCGGACGAGGTGAAGGTGAGCGCGAACAGGAACTCGTTCCATGCAGAGATGAAGGCAAGCAGACCTGTCGTCACCAAGGCGGGCCACATCAACGGCATGAACACCCGCGTTATGATGACCCAAGGCGACGCGCCGTCGACGATGGCGGCTTCCTCGATCTCCACCGGCAGATCGCGCATGAAGGTGGTGAGCACCCACACCGTGAAAGGCAAAGTGAAGATCATGTAGGAGAAGATCAGCGCCAGCGGCGTGTTGAAAATGCCCAAGAAACGGATCAGCTCGAACAGACCGGCCAGCACGGCGATCTGGGGGAACATCGACACCGAAAGAATGGTGAGCAGCAGCAGCCCCCTGCCCCTGAAGCGAACCCGCGCCAGCGCATAGGCCGCCGTTATCGCCAACAGAAGCGAGATCGCCACCACAACTGTTGCCACCAGCAGCGAATTGCCGAGACTGCGCAGAAAGCTGCCCTGCGTCAGCACGCTGGTATAGTTTTCAATCGAGAAATTGGTCGGCCAGTAATCGACCTGAAATAGCGCCGTTCCCGATTTCACACTGGTGATAATTGCATAATAGAACGGGAACACTGCAACCAGAATAATGATCGCCACAAGAAGATAGAAGCCAGCTAACTTTATGCACCGCATCTTCTAGTCTCCCCTGCTGGTGATGTTCACACGCCCGAAGAACATGTAGAGCAAGGTGATGGCAGCGATGATGAGGAACAGCATTGTCGATGCCGCCGCGCCATAGGCAAACTTGTCGAAATCGAACAGATTTTCACGCGCAAAGACCGACATGGTTTTTGTCTGCGCATTGTTGGGCGTCAGCACATAGATAAGATCGAATATGCGCAGCGCATCCAGCATGCGGAAGATGATCGCCACCATCAGCGCCGGGCGGATCAGCGGCAGCGTCACGCGCCCGAACACTTTCAGCGGATGCACGCCATCGATCCTGGCCGCTTCATAAATATCCGTCGGCACCATCTGCAAACCGGCCAGAATAAGCAGCGCCATGAAGGGCGTCGTTTTCCAGACATCGACAATCAAAACCGCGATCATTGCTGTGTCCGGATTGGCGGTCCAGGCGATTTTCTGGCTGATAAGCCCGAGATTGAGCAGGATGTGATTGAGAATGCCGAACTGGTCGTTGAGCATCCAGTGCCAGATCTTGGCCGAGACGATTGTGGGGATCGCCCACGGGATCAGGATCGCCGCGCGCACCAGACCGCGCCCCGGAAAATTGGCGTTGAGCACCAGCGCCACGATCAGTCCGAACACCGTTTCCAGACTGACCGAAAGCAGCGTGAATTTTACCGTGTTCCAGACCGCGCCCCACCATGCCGGGTCGGCCAAAAGTCCACGATAGATGGTACGGCCGCTCTTGAGCGTCACCCAGGACAGATAATTATTGAAGCCGACAAACTCTGCTGTGCCAAGGCTGGTCAGCGAGGCATTGGTGAAGCTTAAATAAATGGTTCTAAGCAGTGGCCAACCGGCCACCAGCGCCAGCACGAACAATGTCGGGGCGAGAAACACCCATGCAGACCGGATGCGCTGGCTGCGCAGATCGGAATGCACGCGCAGCTTTGACGGCGCGGCCTCCGCACGATCGAAAGAAGTCTCTGTCATGATCCAGCTCTTGGTCCTGCCCAGAGGAATATGAGCGTTCGGGTCGCCCACCTAGGGGATGGGCGGGGCTTGGGAGGACAACCCGAACGCGGCTTGATCGGTCCTTACCAGCCGGAACCTTCCAGCTCGGTCAGCTCGACCTCAAGCATTTCGAGATTCTCCGCAGCCGTTCCGTTGCCGGAGAGTGTCTTGTGAACCGCCGTCCAGAATTTTGACGACACTTCATTATACTTCACCTTCGTCGCAGCCGACGGACGCGGCACGGCATTCTGGAAAATCGGCTTCCAATTGGCCATGAAAGGCTGCGCCGCAATGACATCCTTGTCGTCGTAAAGCGCTTCGATGGTCGGCAGGCGCGAAATCTCGACCGCCTGCACCTTCTGCACTTCCGGCGAGGCCAGATATTTCACCAGAGCGATGGCTGCTTCCTGCTTGGTCGAATATTTGGACACTGCAAGATTCCAGCCGCCAAGTGTGGAGAATGGAGCATCTCCATCGGCGCCAGCAGGCAGTGGAGCAACGTCGAACTTGCCCTTCACGCCGCTATCGGCGCTGTTGCCCAGCGCATAGGCATAGGGCCAGTTGCGCATGAAGACCGCATTGCCGGTCTGCCAGACACCGCGCGATTCCTCTTCCTGATAGGCCAGCGCGCCTTGCGGCGAGATCGATCCGATCCAGCCCTTGGCGCGGTCGATGGCTGCGGCGGCCTTCTCATTATTAATCGAAATCGTGCCGTCGGCCTCGACGATCTGGCCACCGCCCGACGACTTGATCCATTCAAGCGCGTTGCAGGTCAGCCCTTCATAGGCATTGCCCTGAAAGACAAACCCCCAGAGATCGGACTTGCCGTCGGCCCGCTCCTTATCCATGATTTCCTTGGCGGTCGCCGTCATTTCATCCCAGGTTTTGGGAACCGTCTTGCCGTATTTTTCGAGAAGATCCTTGCGGTAGAACAAGGCGGGCGCATCCGTATAAAACGGCAGCGCGACCAGCTTCCCATTGACGGTCTGCGATGCAATGATCGATGGGAAATGCGCAGCAGTAACATCCTTCGTTGCCTCGGTGAGGTCAACAAACTGGTCGGACAATTGCGGTGCCCAGACCACATCGGTCTGATAGACGTCGATATCTGCATTGCCTGCCGCCAGCCACAGGCGATACTGGCTGAACTGCTCGCTCGATGACGGCGGCATCGAAACGATATTGACCTTGTTGCCGGTATCCTTCTCGAATTTGACGATCTGGTCCTGCAAGAACTTGATGTTGTTGCCCGTCGAATTGGCAGCGAGCGAAATTTCCACCGCCTGTGCGCTGACTGTCGCAAGGCCCAAAGCCACGCAGGCCGCGAGCATTCCCTTTATTGATTTCATTGTTCCCTCCTCCCATCCATTCTGTAAGCGGTTGTTCAAAATCGAAAACGGTTTGGATAGCAAAAAGTTGCAGAGGACCGCATTTCTGTCAAGCAACAGATTCTCGCAAAATGAACAGGGTTTGGACCTCTTCATATATCTCTATATCTTTCAATATCTTGAGAAAGACACGTTCGTCGGACGATGGCCTTGCGCGCCTGACGCGAACGCGGTTTGATGCTTCTTTTTGAAACGAACTTGAAAGCGGTTTGGATTTATAGCACAATGATAATCAGCCACGTCGCTCTGCGACGGGCACGCCGATTGTTAATCGCAAGGAAGCGGCTATAATCCCGCCGCCTTGCCCGCCTCTCAACTCGACATGCCAAATGAAACTTCGTGAATTTGCCAAACAACTGGGGCTTTCAGCCACGACCGTCAGTCGTGCATTAAGCGGCTATCCTGAAGTCGCCGAGAGCACGCGCAAGCGGGTGATGGATGAAGCCGTTCGTCTCGGTTATCGCCCCAATGAAAATGCGGTCAGGCTTGCAACCGGGCGTGCCGGAGCCATCGGCGTCGTGATGGGGCGCAACAGCGAATTTCATTTTGCAGAATTCATGCGCGGCATGGCCGAGCGGCTCAGTCAGGATGAGGTGGATATTCTCGTCAGCCCAATTTCCCACAATGGTACGGATGATGAAGTTCAGATTTGCCGCCGCCTCGCGACAAGTCGCCGGGTCGATGCAATCATCGTGACCTCACCGAAGCCGAATGATGAGCGGATTCGGCTGCTGCATGAACTCGGCATGCCGTTTCTGGTGCATGGACGTTCGGAAACCGACATTCCGCATGCCTGGCTGGATATCGACAATGAAGGCGCGGTCTGTCGCTCGACGGCGCATCTGCTGGATCTTGGGCATCGCCGTGTCGCGATGATCAACGGGCGCTATGGCTTCACATTTTCGCTCCACCGCGACGAAGGCTATCGCAAGGCGCTGGAAAGCAGAGGCGTTCCCTTCGATCCCGATCTGGTGGAGCATGGCGATTTTACCGACGAAATCGGCTATCGCCTTGCACTCAAGCTCTTGGAGCGCAACCCGCGCCCGACCGCCTTTGTTGCCGGATCGATGATGACGGCGCTTGGCATCTATCGCGCGGCGCGCTCGTTCGGGCTGACCATCGGCAAGGATATCTCAGTCATCGCCCATGACGATGTCATCTCCTTCCTCAGTGCCGAAAATATGGTGCCGTCGCTGGCGGCCACGCGCTCATCCATGCGGGCGGCGGGCAAACGCTGCGCCGACCTTCTGATGGACATTCTCGACGGTCGCGCCGCGACCGATATCCACGAACTCTGGCCGGTTGAACTGATCTTAAGAGATTCCGCCACGCGGGTTCCTGAAAACAGCTGATAGAGCCAATACACAGAACATCATAGGCGAGGTTCAAGTGAATCTGGCATAATCTTCGTCATGAGACTGACAGAAGTTTCTATTAGTTAGTCGGAACAGGCGTCGTCGGGGCTGGCTATAAGGAGTTCGCCATTGACCGAAATCGAACTGAAGCTCGAAATTTCCCCTGCCGATCTCGAAAAGATCGCTCTCTCCAGCTTTTTGGGGCAGCCTGCCGCCACGCGGGAATTGCACTCGGTTTATTTCGACACTGGCGATCGCCGGCTTTTCGATAATGGTTTCACCTTGCGCATCCGCCGCTCCGGCGAGAAAACCATCCAGACCGTAAAGGCGACCGGCTCCAACGCCTCGCTTTTCGCCCGTTCCGAATGGGAAACCCCGGCGCGAACAAACACGCCCGTGTTCGACTATAACAGCCCACTTCTCAACCGCTTCGGCCCGATCGAACGCGATCTTGTCGTGCAGTTTGAAGTTGTCACCAACCGCCGCATCTGGAACCTGACTGAAGGCACCTCCAGGATCGAAGTGGCTGCCGATGCCGGAATCGTCATGGCGGGTGACAGGCAGGCGCCCTTTCACGAGATCGAACTGGAATTGAAAGGCGGCGATCCACGCCAGCTTTTCGCCCTCGCCCGCAAGGTCAACGCAATCGTTCCGGTGAAGATTGGCGTTCAATCCAAATCGGAACGCGGCTACCGTTTATTGTCGGCCATGCGCAATGCCGCCAAGGCCGAAGCAATCGGTCTGGAGCCGCGCCTGACTGCGGATGAAGGTTTCCGCATGATTGCGCTTTCCTGCTTTCGGCAGTTTCGCCTGAACGAGACCTTGCTGCTGCAAAAGGGACATGCGGGCAGCCTGCATCAGGCGCGCGTTGCCATCCGGCGGCTGCGCTCGGCGCTGTCACTTTTCAAACCCCTGCTGGATGAAAATGCAAAGCGATTTTCGGACGAATTCCGCTGGCTGGCCAACACACTCGGCGATGCCCGCAATCTGGATGTGCTTCTGCTGAAGGCCGCCGATGGAGAACTGTGGGAAAAACTGGAGACCGCCCGCAAGGGCAGCTATGCCAAAATCGTCGAAGCACTTGCGTCGGATCGCAGCCGAGCGCTGATGCTCGACTTCAACGAATGGTTGCTCTGCGGTGACTATGCCAAACATCCCGACGGTGGAAAGCCCGTCGAAGATTTTGCCGCAAAAGCGCTCGACCGGATGCGCAAGAAGCTCAAGAAGCACGGTCGCGACCTTGCTGAAATCGACGATGAACACCGGCATGAGGCTCGAAAAGACGCGAAGAAATTGCGTTATGCGGCAGAATTCTTCGCACCACTCTTTGCCGACAAGCGGGGGCTGCGCCGGTACAAGAATTTCAACAAGGCAATGGAAGCGCTGCAAGACCGGCTGGGTGCGCTCAACGATCTGGCCATCGGCCACGATGTGCTGAAACAATATGGCATTGAAGAAACGCCGGAGGCTCAGAAGCTGATCTTCCATGCCGATAAAAAACAGCTGATCGAAAAGGCGCAGACGGCGCTCGACAATGTTCTCGACGCCAAGAAATTCTGGCGCTGAAGCATAAGGGGCGCCTAATGCAAAGCCGTTTCATTTTTCGGCTTCCCGTGTTCTAACATCCTCGCGGGTGGAATGGAGGAGGACCGAAAATGAACAAAACGCCGACAGCTGATGAAAACATCTCCGCTTCGCGCCTGATCGATAAGCGCGTCGCGGAGCTTGCCGACTGGAGAGGCGAAACGCTGGCCAAAGTTCGCGCCATCATCACCAAAGCCGATCCGGCAATCATTGAAACATGGAAATGGCGCGGCGTACCCGTATGGGAGCGCGATGGCATTATCTGCACGGGCGAGACTTATAAGCAGGTCGTCAAACTGACTTTCGCCAAAGGTGCATCGCTGGACGATCCAAGCGGTCTGTTCAATTCCAGTCTCGAGGGCAATGTGCGCCGGGCCATCGATATTCGTGAAGGCGAAGAAATCGACGCCGATGCGCTCACCGCGCTCGTTCGCGCCGCCATCACGCTCAACAGCGCAAAGCCAGCCCGAAAGAAATAGGGCGGCGGAGCTTTCGCGCCGCCGCCTATTCTTCTGCAAATTCTGCGACAGATCAGTGCGCTGCTGCTTCGCTCTTGCGAACCGCAGCCACATCACCAGCCGAAACCGCGCCCGCCTTGTTGCCCCATGCGGAGCGAACGAAGGAGGCGAGGTCCGCCACTTCCTGATCCGTCAGGCGATCGGCATAGCCCTGCATCACAAGACGCATCGGACGCTTTGCCGTCGAAGGCACTTCGGCACCGTGCAGGATGACCGAGATCAGCGGCTTCACTTCCGAACCTGTCACCAGATCATTGTCAGCCAGTTCCGGGAAAATTCCCGGCGCACCCTTGCCGGTCACGAAGTGGCAGGCAGCGCAATTGTCGAGATAAAGACGCGCACCCACCGGCATGTCCGGAGAGGCTTCCGTCAGCATCTTCGCGGTTGCTTCGCCAGCGGCATCGGCAGGTGCTGCCGGAAGCGCCGTGAAAACCTTGGCCGCGAAGCTCTGCGGAACCTCGACAGTCGCCCCATCGACACCCTTGAGGAAAGCAGCAATCGCGAGATTGTCGGCATCCGTCAGGTGCTGGAGTGAATGCTCGACCACCAGACCCATTTCGCCGTTTGCGGTCGAATAGGAATTGCGACCCGTTGCGAGATAGGTGGCCATTTCCTCGACCGACCATTTCTGTGGAGCCGATTGCGGGCCGCGCAGCGCAGGCGCGTTCCAACCGTCGATGACACCGCCCGACAGGAAATTCTTGTCGCCCGCACTGACACCATCCTGCGCCATGAAGCTGTTGCGTGGGCTGTGGCAGGCCGCACAATGCGCCGAACCTTCGACCAGATACTGGCCGCGCTCCTGCACCTCGTTCTTGCCTGCGGGCGTGAAGCCAGCCTTGTGCGTCAGCGCGAGCCAGTTCCAGGCGCGGATGCCGAAGCGCATATTGAACGGGAAGCCCAGTTCGGTCTGCTGGACGTCGTTCTTCACCGGCTGCACATCGTGCATGAAGTAATCGTAGAGCGCACGAACATCTTCTTCGGTCAGCTTGCGATAGTTTTCGTAAGGCATGGCCGGGTAAAGATGCGCGCCATCGGCACGAATACCGTCATAGAGCGCGGCGCGGAACTGATCGAGCGTCCAGTTTCCGATACCGCTTTCCTTGTCCGGCGTAATATTGGTCGTCCAGATAGTGCCCATCGGGCTTGCAATGGCGCGACCACCGGCAAACGGCTTGCCGCCATCGGCCGTATGGCAGGCCATGCAGTCGGACGCATACATGACATATTCGCCCTGACCCTTGGCCGGTTTCCAGTCAGCGGCCAGTTCCTTCGTCGGCTTGGTAAGCTGCACGGGAACGAACAGGAATGCCAGGAGCGCGACGATGCCGAGAACGACGAGAACACCGATTATGCGAAGAAAAGTTTTCATCACCGTTCTCCTCAAACCAGCGGACGCGGATTGGAAAGATACTGCGTGCGGATCGCATGTGCGGTCCAGTAAGCAAGGCCGCCGAGCAAGCCGGTCGGGTTGTACTGGGTGTTCTGCACGAAGTTACCCGCGCCAAGCATGAACACATTGTGCTTGTCCCATGCCTGCGAGAAGCGATTGACGACGCCCTCACGTGCATTTTCCGACATGATGTGCCCACCGGTCGTATGCGTCGTCTGATAGGGACGAACATCGAACTGCGCACCTTCCTTCTTGAAGGAGGACTGTATCAGGTCCGGATTCATGGTCTTGGCCAGCGCTTCCGCCTTGGTCTTCATGAACTGGGTCATCCGGATATCATTCGGATTCCAGTTGAAGGTCATGCGCATCAGCGGACGACCGTGCGGGTCCTTGTAGGTCGGGTCAAGATCGAGATGGTTGGTCTTGTAGGACATGACGGAACCATGCGTTCCGATGTTCATCGAATGGCCATACCATTCGGCAATCGCCTTCTTCCAGCCAGCGCCCCAGCCAGGCGTGCCGGAGGGCAGCGTCATGCTGCGGATCGGCTGGCCGTTGGTCTGGCCCGTGCGCCAATAGGCACCGCCGATGAAGCCCTCACGACCGAAATCGATCTGGTTGATGCCGAAATCATCGATACACATGCCGTTAGCGCCAGTACCGATGAACGGATTGAATTCCTCATCCTTGAAGAACAGCGTCACGCCGCCGGTCAGCTGATAGGCGTAGTTACGGCCCGTCACGCCTTCGCCCGTTGCCGGATCGTAAGGCTGTCCGATGCCCGACAGCAGCGCCAGATGCACATTGTTCAGCTGGAACGACGACAAAATGACGAGATCGGCAGGCTGGAAGACTTCTTCCTGCGTCTTGTCGTCGAAATAGGTTACGCCGGTTGCGGTCTTGCCATCCGGGGCCATTTCAACGCGCAACACTTCCGATTCCGTGCGATAGGAGAAGTTTGGCATCCGCTTCAGCGCATCGAGGATCGTCGTTTGCGGCGACGACTTCGAATATTGATAGCAGCCATAGCGCTCGCAGAAACCGCAATGATTGCACGGTCCCATCTGCATGCCATATTCATTGACATAGGCCGTCGAAGCAATGCCCCCCGGCGATGGG
Source organism: Ochrobactrum sp. SSR (assembly GCF_030067775.1). Taxonomy (NCBI): domain Bacteria; kingdom Pseudomonadati; phylum Pseudomonadota; class Alphaproteobacteria; order Hyphomicrobiales; family Brucellaceae; genus Ochrobactrum; species Ochrobactrum sp. SSR. The sequence continues at coordinate 1,077,712 of NZ_CP125970.1, forward strand.
AACGGGTGGTAACCGGCGGCTTTTGCCGCATCGGCAAATTTGCGACCGTCCCAGGTCGTCTTCATCGGGGGCATTGGGTATTCGTTCGAACGCCAGCCCTCAAACGGGTTGCCGCCCTCAACGATCTTGCCCTTGATGTTACCGGCCTTGCCGGAAATACCGGCGACGCGCTCGAAGCGGTCGAAGAAGGGTTCCATCTCGTCATAAGTGACAGGATAATCGCCCAGAAGCATGTCTTCCGGGATGATCTGCTCGCCCCAATGCTCGCGCACGTGAGAACGCAGTCTAAGTTCTTCGGCCTGCGGACGCCAGTTAAGGCCGTTCCAGTGCGTGCCCGCACCACCCACGCCGTTGCCCGGCAGAAACGAACCGAAGCTGCGGTAAGGCAGCGCGTTTTCATCCGCATGGCGGCGCACGGTGACGGTCTGCTGGCTGGCGCGCTGCATCATCTTCAGACGCACGCCGTATTTCAGTTCGTCGATCATGTTCGGATATTTGAAATCTGGCACGGTATTCTGATCGTGGCCACGTTCCAGCGCGACGATGTCAAGGCCTTCCTGCGCCAGTTCCATTGCCAGAATGGAGCCGGTCCAGCCGAGGCCGACAATGACCACGTCTTTCTTCTTTTCCTGACGTGCCATGGTTAAGCCCTTTCGCCCTTGATCGAAACCGGACCCAGCGGGTAGGCCACATTGTAGCGCTCAACCCATTCCTTGTAGCTGCCGCGCGCACCGGGGAAGCCGATATAGGTCCAGGCCTGCATGCCGTGATTGCCGCCATACATCGGGTCGGCGAAATAGCCTTCCTTGGTGTTCTGGAGCAGCAGCGCGAAGAACTCGCGCAGTTCCGGCTGCAAACCAACCTCGCCCTTTTGAAGAGCGGTCAGCGCTTCATCCTGCTGTTCAGGGGTCAAAGCGGTAAAAGCGGCGCTATATTTCTGCTCGCACCAGCCATTGAAGGCCGGGATGCCCTGACGGTAAATCTGCGCCGGGTTGAGCGGGGTCTGCCAGCCGCGGGTCGGATCAGCCGACGGATCGTGCGGACCAACCATGTACCAGTCATCGGCACGGCCATAATCTCCGGCAAGCTGGAGATCGATGAAGACAGGGACGCGGGTTTCAAGGGCACCGGGGCCATCGCCATCCGACGGGATCAGCCTCGCCGTCGCGGCAAGGATAAATGCCCATTCGAGATCGTTAAAATATTGGCGTTCATGGTCTTCGAGCGGAACCGGGGGCGTCTTCGGTTCAGCCTGGGCTGAGACAGCCAGTCCTGAAAGCATGACGCTTGCTGCGGAGGCTTTCAGAAAACTGCGACGACTCGGATATCCGGGGAGGTCAGTCATTGTCGTTTCCTGCCAGTTAGGTGGGTAAGACGGAGGGATGCTTTTCTGAAATGAAACCGCATGGCGCGATTAAGAAAAACATAGCGTTCGATACACACCAGACTAGAACAGTTCAAATAACTTGTACCCTAGCTGTGCAAAACATGAGGGAATTCAGGGCCGCAAAGCCGCGCCTCCGGTAAAGAAACTGCCCGCCAAATGCCGGAAAATGGCCAAATCCAGCCCGCTATCGTCTATGTGATCACATCTATGTGATCACATCCTCATATACTCGAATATCGGGGCGAAACTGCAAATTTTACCGCTTGGACAAATAACAAAAAGCTAAGAGAGACTCACTCGGCCAGCGCATCCAGCGCTGGCCGAAGTGCGTTTAACCCGTCACCTCGCCCACCAGAGCGAGGTCGAAAACATGGTGGTGGATATGGCCGTCGAACATGGCCAAAAGGCCCTTGGTGGCCTCCCGGCTTTCATAGCGGATGGGTGAAGCAAGCGCTTCCGCCAATGCTTCCCGGCTGTCATACACCGTCCATAGCACCATCGGGTAGGATGGCGCGCCTTCGTCCCGTTCCACGGCGTAAAGCACGCGCACATCGCGGATGCCAGGAAACTGAAGCCACATCGGCATCAGGGTTTTCGCGACATAAGCCTTGAACGCATCCTCGCGCCCGGCATGAATAGCGCCTTCGAAGAAAGCCTGTCTGACAATCATCGGAAAACTCAATTTACCTTGGTGGGCGGAACATCGCCTGCGAAATAGGCCTGCAAATTGGCAAGCACCAGCTCACCCATGCCGATGCGCGTTTCGACAGTTGCACTGCCCTGATGCGGCATCAAAACGGTGTTGGGAGCAGTGAAGAACTCTTCGCGGATTGTCGGCTCGTTGACGAAGACATCAAGACCGGCACCGGCAATGACGCCATCCTTGAGTGCGGCCAGAAGCGCGTCCTCATCGATGACCGTGCCGCGCGCGACATTGATCAGGTAGCCCTTGTTGCCAAGCGCCGCCAGCACATCCTTATTGACGATATTGGCCGTGGAGGCATTGGCCGCCACGCAAACCGCCAGAACATCGCTGTGTTCAGCCAGTTCCACCGGCGATGCATGGGCAATCCAGTTCGCACCCGTCACCGGCGAGCGGTTCCAGTAATGCACCTCCATGCCGAAAGCCTCGGCGCGCTTTGCCAGCGACTTGCCGATCTGGCCAAGGCCGAGAACGCCGATGCGCTTGCCCTTGGGGCTGGTGCCCAGCGGGAAGGCCTGACGTTCAGCCCATTTGCCTTCGCGAACAAATCTATCGCCAAGCGCTACATGGCGCAGGACCGCCAGCATCAGAGCAATACCGGTATCGGCAACGTCGTCGGTCAATACGCCCGGGGTCGTGCTCACATGCACATTGCGGCCACGCGCAAAGGGCAGATCGACCTTATCCGTCCCGACACCGTTGATGGCAATCAGGCCAAGCGACGGCAGACGCTCGATCCATTCATTCGACAGGCCCGAGCCACCGCCGGTCACTACCGCGCGGATCGAACCCAAAGCCTCAGCGAGCGCCGCTTTTTCGTCCGCCTGGTAAAGCCGGTGAACCTTGTAAGCCGCATCGAGGCGTTCCTCGATTGCAGGCATCATCGGCTCCACGAGCAGAATTTCGTTCGTCACGTCAAACTCCAGTTCCAGATTGGGGGGAACACAGCGCGAAAGGTGGGAAATAGCTTTCGCGCCATGCGTCAGAACATATCATTTCGGGCGGTCAGGAAATCTGGCCGATAAAAGCTCTTGTCCGCTCATGCTTCGGATTGCCGAAGAATTCCTCCGGCTCCGCCATTTCGAGAATCTGACCCTGATCCATGAAGATCACCCGGTCGGCAACCTGTCGCGCAAAGCCCATTTCGTGGGTGACGCAGAGCATGGTCATGCCCTCTCTGGCGAGATCGATCATGGTGTCCAGAACTTCCTTGACCATTTCCGGATCGAGCGCCGAAGTCGGCTCATCGAAAAGCATGATCTTCGGATTCATGCACAATGCGCGTGCAATCGCCACGCGCTGCTGCTGACCGCCGGAAAGTTGGGCAGGATATTTGTCCGCCTGTTCGGGAATGCGCACGCGCTCCAGAAACTTGCGCGCCGTCTTTTCGGCTTCCGCTTTGGCGACGCCGCGCACCTTCATCGGTGCCAGCGTGCAGTTTTCCAGAACGGTCATATGCGGGAAAAGATTGAACTGCTGGAACACCATGCCGGTTTCCTGCCGGATGATATCGACATTCTTGCCGCCCGCCGTGAGGTCGAAGCCGTCGACAACAATGCGCCCTTCCTGAATGGTTTCAAGCTGGTTGATGCAGCGGATCAGCGTCGACTTGCCCGAGCCGGACGGGCCGCAAATGACGATGCGTTCGCCGCGCGCCACAGTCAGATTGATATTTCGCAGCGCGTGATAGGTGCCATACCATTTGTTGACGCCTTCCATCAGCACCGCAGTACCGGAGTCCTGCGATGCCCCGTGAGCCGTGTTCTGAGCCGTCTTAGTCATGTCGAGAACTCGCTTTGCTGAACGTGATCGCCTGATGCGGCGTTTGCGGCCATGCCCGGCCAATGCAGGGCATGGCGCCGGTCAAAAATTACTTCGCCTTGGAAACGAAATCCGGCAACGGAGAACCGAGCCATTTTTCATGGATCTTGTTCAACTCGCCGTCGCCCTTCACCTTCTCGATGAACTTGTTGACGAATTCGAGCATTTCAGTCGAACCCTTGCGCACCGCGATGCCCTGCACCTGCTGGCTGAGCTGGATTTTCTGCTCGTAACGGCCCGGTGCTGCCTTTTCGATTTCGGCGGCAACGACATTGGAAAGACCGATCAAATCGACCTGACCCGACAGGAGAGCCTGCACGGCGCTGGCATCGTCATCGAAGCGGCGGATATTGGCATCTTTCGGCGCAACCTTGGTTACTGCGGTATCCTGCGTCGAGGCACGCGCCACGCCGATGGTCTTGCCTGACAGGTCCTCCGGCTTGGCGACTGCGGCATCCTTCGGCCCGAAAACGCCGATGGAAATACCGGCATAAGGCTGGGAGAAATCGACGCTCTTGGCGCGTTCTTCGGTGATGCCCAGCGAAGCCACCAGCACGTCAACCTGTCCGCTCTGCAAATATGGAATGCGGTTCGGGCCGGTGACCGGCACGATCTGCGCCTTTACACCCAGCTCGGCAGCGAGCAACTTGGCCACATCGGCATCGTAGCCGTCCGGCTCGTTGCTGGTGTTCATGATGCCGAATGGCGGAAAATCGACCAGCATGCCGATCTTGATCGTGCCCGCCGACTTGATGCCTTCGACGGTCTGCGCGAATGCGGCTGGCGCAAAGGCAGTGGCAAGCGCGCCCGCGCCGATCAGTGTCATCGCTATACGTCTGGTGATATTCATGTTTTTCCCTTCCCTATTGTTAGACCGGACTCCTCGCCGGCAGATTAGAGCGCGCTCTAATCCCTTTTTGACGCACATCTTATCCGAAAACCGTTTCACACTTTTCGGGATGTGCTCTTATCTCGACAAAAGCCCCCGATTACCGAGCGGTTGCGCGAGAAAATTTGGTTTCCATGTTGCGGGCTAGTATCGAAAGCGGCCAGCACAGAATGAAATAGACAACCGCCACCGTGCCAAAGACCATGAAAGGGCTGAAGGTTGCATTGTTGATGATCTGGCCCTGACGCGTCAGTTCGGTAAAGCCGATAATGGCGGCAAGCGAGGTGCCCTTGATCAGCTGCACAAGGAAGCCCACCGTTGGCGCAACCGAAATGCGTGCAGCTTGCGGCAGAATGATATAGCGCATGCGGTTGTAGTAGCGCAGGCCGAGCGCCGTTGCCGCTTCCCGCTGGCCGGGCGGCACCGCGTCGATACAACCGCGCCAGATTTCGCCGAGGAAAGCGCTGGCATGCAGGGTCAAGGCGATGGCCGCTGCAATCCATGGATTGATGCCAAGGCCGAAAATATTGAGGCCGAAGAACACCAGAAAAAGCTGCATCAGAAGCGGCGTGCCCTGAAACAGCCGGATGAAGCCAAGCGCGATATAGCGCAGCACACGATTATCCGAAACACGCATCAGCGCCACGATCATGCCGCCAATGCCGCCGCCCACAAAGGCGATGGCCGAGAGCGCGATGGTCCACTGTGCCGCATAGACGATAATGAGAAATTCGTTCCAGCCGAAAGGTCTGATCATGGCCTTGCTCCTATCGGCTCAGGGGATATTTGAACGCCAGTTTCTCGATCAGCGAAAACACCGCCGAAAAACCGATGGACATGACGAGATACATGAGCGTGATGACGATATAGACCTCGAAGCTGGCGAAGGTCGCAGACTGGAGATCGTTACCGGCGGCGGCGAGTTCATTGGCCGAAATCACCGACACGACGCTCGACGTCAGCATCAGATAGATGAACTGGCTGGTCAGCGATGGATAGACCGTACGCAGCGCCGGTTTCATGATGATGTAACGGAAGACTTGCAGGCGCGAGAGGCCGAGCGCGGTGCCCGCCTCCACCTGCCCCTTATGGATGGACTCGATGCCTGCGCGGATGATTTCCGTGCCATAGGCGCCGAAATTCACCACCAGCGCCAAAAGCGCCGCACTGTTGGGCGACAGGCGCAAGCCCGCCGAAGGCAGACCGAAGAAGATGAAGAAAATCTGCACCAGAAACGGCGTGTTGCGAATGATCTCGATATAGGCGTCGATGACGAAGCGCACCGGCTTCGAGCCGGATGTCTTGCCCCAGGCGCACACAATGGAAACGACCAGCCCGAGCACCATCGCGGCGACGGAAAGCTCAATCGTTTGCCAGGCGCCGAGAAGCAGCTTGTCCATCGACGCGAACACGGGCGCGAAATTGAAATTGTACAATGCTGGAACCTCCCGGTCGGCGAATTGACTGGTCTTCCTCCAGACCAACCAAATTTAGATCGATCTAAATTCGTTTAACCCGTCTCGTCAATCATTAATTCGGATGAGACGATCAAATTTACCGTCAGCCCACGGGGCGTCCACAGGACTGGCGAACCTGCAAATAGGTCTCGCTGACGATCCGCTCTGCCGGTTTTTCCGGTTCGGCAAGCCGTGAAAGCAGCATTCTGGCCGCGTTTTCGCCAACCGTAACCGGACGCGTCGCGACTGAACTCAGGCGCGGGCGTGTCGCCTCGGCATTGCTGACATCGTCAAAGCCGATCAACGAAAAATCCTCGCCGATTTTCCGCCCGCAATCATAAAGCCCGGCGGAGAGACCGAGCGCTATCACATCGTTAAAGCAGATCGCCGCCGTTGGTTCCGGTTCCTGCTGAAACAGCAGCGGCGCGGCCCGGGCAATTTCCGGCATCGTGCTGGGCAGATGCACGATCAGTTCCGGGTCCAGCCCCTTTTCCAGCATGGCCTCGCGAAAACCCTCGACGCGTTCGCGATAGGCGGAATGCACCGGCCCGTGCACCGCAAAGGCGATGGTCTTGTGCCCCAACCCGGACAGGTGATTGACCGCCTGCCGCATGCCGCCTGCATAATCGACCCCGGCATAGTCAATCCGGTCGGTTACGTGGCGCAGCACCTGAACGGCTGGCAGGCCCCAATCGACAATCTGCTCGATGAAGCCGGGTTCGGTTCCAGCCGTCAGCGACACGATCACGCCATCGACGCCATGCTCGCGCATGCGCTGCATCAGCGTGTTCTGATTGGCGAAATTTTCATGACTGTTGGCCAAAAGAACGACCATACCGGCCTCGCCCACCACGCGGTCGATGCCCGCCAGAAGCTCGCCATAAAACGGATTGCCCAGTGTCGGAACGATCACGCCGACTGTGTTGGACCGGTCGGCGCGCAAGCTCGCCGCGCCCATATTATAGACGTAGCCGAGTTCTTGCAGCGCCTTCTCGACCTTCTCCCGCGTTGCCGCGCCGACAAGCGGGCTCTTGCGGATGACAAGCGATGCCGTGGCCCGCGAAACATTCGCATGGCGCGCCACGTCAAGAAGCGTAACCCGGCTTTTCTTACGGTCGTCGGTTGGCATAGTTCACCTGTCAGCATGCATCTGCTGCCGCAGGAAAACATCGCAAGTTGCTTCCTTCCGGCCAGATCTGAAACCGGTATATTCAGTACAGACAGATGAAATGGTCAATCCGCAACCGGAATAGCCAGCTTTTATTGCGCGGGTTTGATCGGCTTCGGCCGAAATTCGGGCTTCAGCGCTTTGAGCGCCATGCGGTCCACCACGCGCGGCGCGATCAGCTTCAGCCAGCGCCCCAGACGCATCTTGCGGGTCATCAACACCTCGCGTTTGCGCCTCCGCAAACCATACAGCATCAGACGCACCGCTTCTTCCACCGACATCATGTCGTCTTCGCGCACGCCACTAGTTCCGAGCGGCTCGCCGCTGGCGCCATAGCCGACCTTGCGAATATCGGTTTTCACAACGCCTGGATAAACAATCGTCACGGAAATGCCACTCGGCTCCAGTTCCGAGCGGAGCGCCTCGCAAAAGCCGGACAGCGCGAATTTCGTGCCGCTATAGGCCGAGCGTCCCGGCACACCGATCAATCCCGCGACGGAAGAGACCACCGCAATGCGCCCTCTGGTCTTTGCCAGATGAGGCAGCGCCGCATGGATCGGCCAGACGCTGCCAAAATAGTTCAACTCCATCAGATCATGCATCCATTGCAGATCTTCCGGCTTGATCTCCGCGAAATTGGCATGGGCCGACATACCGGCATTGACGATCAGCGTGTCGATCCGGCCAAAAGCCGATGCCGTCTTTTCGATCAGCGCAATGCAGGCATCGCGGTCGGTAACATCGGTCGGCACCACAAGCACGGTGCTGCCCTGCTGCCGCAATTCGGCTGCAAGTTTTTCGAGCTTGTCGACATTGCGCGCCGCCAGCACGAGGGCGGCCCCGGCGCGATCACGTTGCGCTATCTGGCGCGCGGTTTCAGCGCCGATACCGTCAGACGCGCCCGTTATAATCGTTACATCCATGTCGGTCTCCCTGCCGATACGATGGACGATTATGCCGCTGAAACGAGCCTGCTGGAACAGGATATTTGATAAAATCGCAGTTGCGTTAAACAGGCAGCGAATTAATTCGCCACCTAATGATCAGTTGACCTGCGCCGCATGAAGCTGCTGATAGCGCCCGCCCGAGCGGGTCACCAGCTCATCATGAACGCCCTGCTCGATGATGCGGCCTTCCTCCACCACGACAATGCGATCCGCATTGACGATGGTTGCAAGCCGGTGCGCGATGACCAGCGTGGTGCGACCTTCCGAAAGATCGGCAAGCGACTGCTGGATCGCCCGTTCGGTTTCGGTATCCAGTGCCGAAGTCGCTTCATCGAGGATCAGGATCGGCGGGTTTTTCAGGAAGATGCGCGCAATCGCCAGACGCTGTTTCTGGCCGCCCGAAAGCTTGACGCCGCGTTCGCCCACAACCGTGTCCAGCCCGGCGGGCAAGGCGGCAATCACGCCGTCGAGACGGGCGCGCCGCGCCGCTTCGAGGATTTCTTCCTCCGAAGCCTCCAGCCTGCCATAAGCGATATTGTCGCGGATCGTTCCGGCAAACAGGAACACATCCTGGCTGACAATGCCGATATTGGACCGCAGCGATTTCAGCGTCATGTCGCGAATATCGGTGCCATCGATGCTGATCGCGCCGTCGGTCACTTCATAAAAGCGCGGCAGAAGCGAGCAGATCGTCGTCTTGCCTGCGCCGGATGAACCGACGAAGGCCACCGTTTCGCCCGCCCGGATCGACAGGGTCAGATGTGCCAGCAGCGGCTTTTCCGACCGGTAACCGAAGCTGACGTCTTTATACTCAATGTCGCCATGCAAACGCTGCACGGACATGGCGTCCGGCCTGTCGGCAATATCCGGCTCCGTATCGAGAAAAGCCGAATAGCGCTGGAACCCGGCAATGCCCTTCGGATAGCTTTCGATGATCGAATTGATCTTTTCAATGGGTCGGAAGAACACACCGATGAGCAGCAGGAAGCCGACGAAACCGCCTTCCGTCAACTGGCCGCGCACGACAAACCATGCGCCCGCGAGCATGACGATGATCTGCACAAAGCGCATCGAAAGATAGGACAGCGACATCGAGGCCGCCATGATCTTGTAGGCCCGCAATTTGGTCGTCAGATAGTTGCGGTTGCTCTCGGCAAACAGCTTACGTTCGTGGTCCTCATTGGTGAAGGCCTGCACGACGCGAATGCCGCCGACATTTTCCTCAATCCGCGCATTGAACTCGCCAACGCGGCCATAAAGCGCGTGCCAGTTCGAGGTCATCCGGCTGCCATAGCGGATATTCACAAACGCCGTTAGCGGCACAACCAGCGCCGTAATCAGCGCCAGCGGCACATGAATCCAGAGCATCAGAACAAAGGCGCCGATCAGCGTCATGATGGCGATGAACAGGTCTTCGGGGCCGTGATGGGCCACTTCGCCGATCTCTTCCAGATCCTTGGTCAGCTTGGCAACCAGATGCCCGGTCTTCTGATTGTCGAAGAAACGAAACGACAGCTTTTGCAGATGATCGAAGGCCTTGCGCCGCATCTCGGTTTCGATCTTGATGCCGAGCATATGACCCCAATAGGTCACGACGACCTGCAAACCGGCATTGAGAATATAGATCAGCAACAGCCCGGCAACGGCGAGCGCGATTAGCCCCAGCTGATTGGTCGGTAGCAGGCGATCGATGAACAGCGTCACCGCAACCGGAAAGGCCAGCTCAAGCAGTCCTGCAAGAACGGCGCTTGAGAAATCAAGCGCAAACAAACCCTTGTGCGGTTCATAATAAGCAGCAAAGCGCTTCAGCAAACTGTTCATCGAAATTCTCGGCTTACACTTTTGGGGCTGCGTTCAAAGAGGCTTGGACACGCGCCCTCCCTAACGCCTGTTAGCAAGTTTTTGAATAGTGCGGCGTTTATTTTCTCTTTATCCGGCGCGATCAACCGATTTGTGATCGTTCTTGTCAACTTAATAGCCCAAGGTCGTCACAGATTGGGCAAAAGGCTCATCAGATTGTCGATCAATGGCGAGTGATTGCTCTTCATCGAGGCGAGCGCCAGACGCGCGGAAAGTGGTTCGCCTTCAATCGGTCGGTAGGTCACGCCCGCAAGCCTGATCTGCGCTATAGCGGTCGGCACGATGGAAACGCCCAGATCGGCGGCCACCAGATTGACGACCGATGGCATTTGCGGTGCCTCCTGCGCGACGATCATTTCAAAACCAGCGTCGCGGCAGGCCGCAACCACATCGTCATAAAGACTAAGGCCGACAATGCGCGGAAACATCACAAAAGCTTCGTTCGCCAGCGCCGAAACCGGCAATATCTCATGGGTCGCCAGCGGATGATGGCTCGGCAAGGCGATCAGCATCGGCTCATCGGCCAGGCGCTTCATCCGCACATCCTTCGGGTTTTCCAGACCGGGCCGAATGAATGCCGCATCGACCTCGCCGCGCACAAGCCTTTCCATCAGGAGGCTGGTATTCATCTCGGTGAGCGTCAGCCGCACCTCCGGCCAGCGGGCGCGAAACTGCCGGATCGTGCCGCTGACCACCGGATTAAAGGCGGACGACGCGGTGAAGCCCAAAGCCAGACGCCCGGTCTCGCCGCGCGCCGCACTTTGCGCGGCAAGCTTGGCTTTTTCGGCGGCAGCGACAGCAGCCTTCGCTTCCTCAAGAAAGGCCGTGCCCGCCGCCGTCAGCTCAGCCCCGTGGGGAACGCGGTGAAAAAGCGCCACACCGATTTCGTTTTCCAGATCGCGGATCTGCTGGCTCAAAGGCGGCTGACCGATACCGAGATTGGCCGCTGCCCGTGTAAAATTGCCCTCGTCGGCGACGGCCAGAAAATATCTGAGGTGACGCAGTTCCATCGGTATATCCAAAACATATCACAATCGTCTGTTCCATATATTAGACAAATGATGCGCTTTTGACTAGATCAAGGCTCGGGAGGTTTTGAAAAGGCAAAGTCATGTCCCGCGTCCAAGAACGCAGTCTCGATAGCGTCAGAACAGCAGACAGCACACTCAAGCTGGTCACCGCGCCGACACCATCCGGAGCGGCACCGGAAGAAAAGCATTATCTGGTCAAGGGTACGCCCGCGTTTCGCAATGCCAGTGTCGCGCTCTTCCTGTCAGGCTTTGCAACCTTCTCGCTTCTCTATTGCGTGCAGCCTTTGATGCCGCTCTTCGCGCATGATTTCAACATCACGCCTGCGGCAAGCTCGCTGTCGCTTTCCGTTTCAACCGGTTTTCTCGCCTTTGCGATTTTCTTTGCGGCCATCGTTTCCGAACGTTTTGGCCGCCGCTCGCTGATGTTCGCCTCCCTGCTCGGCTCCGCGCTTTGCACCATCGCCGCTGCACTGGTTCCGGACTGGCACATGCTTTTGGCACTGCGCGCCTTGCAGGGCCTGCTGCTGGGCGGCGTCCCGGCGGTCGCCATGACCTATCTTGCCGAAGAAATCGACCCGCGCGGCCTTGGTGCATCCATGGGCCTCTATATCGCCGGCAACGCCTTTGGCGGCATGGCGGGCCGTGTCATCACGGGAACGCTGGCTGAATTCTTCTCCTGGCGCGTTGGCCTTGCGGGCATGGGGCTGCTCGGCCTTACCGCAGCCATCGGCTTTCTGATGCTTCTGCCCGCTTCGCAGAATTTCACCCCGCGTCCGGGACTGAATGCGCGGTTTCACCTTAGCGCCTGGGTTGGCCATATTCGCAATCCGGCCCTGCCGCTGCTGTTCGCCATCGGCTTCCTCGTCATGGGATCATTCGTGACGATCTATAACTATATCGGTTTCCGTCTAGTCGCCGCACCTTACAGTCTGAGCCAGACGGCACTCGGCGCCATTTTCTCGGTCTATCTTTTCGGCATTGCCGCATCCTGGATCGCGGGTCGCATGGGCGACAGGCTTGGGCACTTCATCGTTCTCCCCATCGGCCTCGGTCTTGAAGCGACTGGCGTGTTGCTGACCCTGTTTGCACCTTTGCCTGCCATCATCACCGGCATCGTGTTCCTGACCGTCGGCTTCTTCGTCAGCCACTCGGTCGCCAGCGCTCTGGTCGGAAGGCTGGCGCTTCATACCAAGGGTCACGCATCATCGCTTTACCTCTTGGCCTATTATCTCGGCTCCAGCATTGCAGGTTCCGCAGGCGGTATCTTCTGGATCGCCGGTGGCTGGAGCGCGGTGACAGAATTCACCTTCGCCATGCTGGCCATCGCCTTTGCCGCATCGCTCGCAGCCGCGCGTTTCGCCCGTCGGGATTGAAAATGCCTCGCAAATTGCCTAGCAGGTGAATTGCCATGCAACTGACAGCGACTTGACAGTTGCATGACAATGAATGGAGGCTGGGGCATGAGCGAATTGGCCGACTGGCTATCGGAAACACATCCGGTCAACCGGAAGAACGCCGCCGAAGTCGTGTTCGACGACATACGGTCGGCGATCATATCCGGTCGCCTTCAGGTCGGCACGCGCCTCCCCTCGGAAGCGCGACTGGCGGACCGGTTCGGTGTCAGCCGTCCCATCGTGCGCGAGGCTCTCCGCTCGCTGCAAACGCTCGGCCTCACACAAACCCGCACTGGCAGCGGCACCTATGTATTGAACGCAACGCCCGCAGCGGAACTGAGCTATGATGGCTATTCCGCGCGCGACCTGATTGAAGCGCGCCCGTTTATCGAAATTCCGGCGGCAGGCTGGGCTGCTCTTCGTCGTAGCGAAGAGCAGCTCGCCCATCTGCTGGGTCTTTGCGACAGGCTGGACCGGCAGACCGATCCACATAAGTGGGAGCTGCTCGATTCCGAGTTTCACAGCGCCATAGCCGTTGCCTCCGGCAATACGCTTTTCGCCAAGATCGTCGCCGATGCGCGCAATGCGCTCATCCAGCAATCCGAGCTCATCAATCTCATGGCAGGTCGCCGCGAAGCCTCCAATATCGAACACCGCCGGATCGTCGACGCCATCGCAGCCGGTTCGGAAGCCGACGCCCGCGCTGCCATGGAAGCGCATCTGAGCAAGGTCAAAACTGCGGTGAATGCCATCACGGGAAACAGCGCCGCTTAAACGTTTCCTGCGGAGAAGCCAGAATTCGCTCTCACTTTCGAGTTCGCCGGTGCCTGTGGACAATTGTCACCGGGACAATCTTGGGAGCCGGGTAAAATTGCTGCGAACGGAAGCTGAAAGCTAACGTCTTATTTTCAAAACAATAAATGCTTCCAAGAGAAAGCGAAGAGCCTCAAGTGGCCCGGTCCGGTCTTGTCGGTGACTTGACGCGTTAATTTCAATATGCGTTAACAGACCTCCTAATCTGTCATACAGCTTAACAGATTACCCTCATAATTGGGTGACGTAACACCCCTATTGAACGGCCAACGGCGCGCTGTAATTAGCGATTCAAGCTGTGAAATGGCCCTATCGAAAACGCGCTTGCAAAGCGCTTACCCGGGAGGAGCAATGTCGATTGATACAGTGAAGGTCGGTCTGGGGGCCAAGCCGATAGAACGAGAAATATTTATCGAAGAAGACAACGGCTACCACAAGGCACTGAAGCCGCGGCAAATCCAGATGATCGCCATCGGCGGGGCGATTGGCACCGGACTTTTCCTCGGCGCAGGCGGACGCCTCGCGCAGGCGGGGCCTGCCCTCGTTTTCGTCTATGCGCTTTGCGGCTTCTTTGCCTTTCTAGTTTTACGCGCATTGGGCGAATTGATCATGCATCGGCCAAGTTCGGGGTCGTTCGTCTCCTATGCTCGCGAGTTCTACGGCGAGAAACTGGCCTTTGCGGCTGGCTGGATGTACTGGATGAACTGGGCGATGACCTCGGTGGCCGATGTCACTGCCGTTGCGCTCTATATGAATTTCTTCAAGCACTATGTTCCCTGGCTGCAAGGGGTCGACCAGTGGATGTTTGCGCTGGCTGCCCTGTTCATCGTGCTTGCGATGAACATGATGTCGGTGAAAGTCTTCGGCGAGATGGAATTCTGGTTCAGTGTCGTCAAGGTGCTGTCGCTGGTCATATTCCTGGCGGTCGGCATTTATTTCGTGGTTTCTGGCACGCCGATTGACGGCCATGCCGCTGGTTTCAGCATCATTTCCGATAGCGGCGGCTTCTTTCCGAACGGCATATTACCGGCCTTCGTGATCATACAGGGCGTCGTCTTCGCTTATGCCTCCATCGAACTGATCGGCACAACGGCTGGCGAAACCGAAGACCCGCGCAAGGTGATGCCCGGCGCAATCCGCACCGTGGTCTTCCGCCTGCTCGTCTTCTATGTCGGTTCGGTTCTGCTGCTTTCGCTGCTGCTGCCCTATACGGCCTATTCCGCCGGTGAAAGCCCGTTCGTCACCTTCTTCAGCAAGATTGGCTTCGAAGGTGCGGATATCATCATGAACCTCGTGGTACTGACGGCGGTTCTCTCATCGCTTAATGCTGGTCTCTATTCGACAGGCCGCATTCTGCACTCCATGGCTGTTTCAGGCTCCGCGCCTGCCGCACTCGCCAAGATGAACAAGAACGGCGTTCCCTTTATCGGCATCGCGGTCACCGCCGTCGTGACAGTGATAGGCGTCGTTCTCAATGCCATCGTGCCTTCGGACGCCTTCGAAATTGCCCTCAATCTCTCCGCGCTCGGCATCATCACCGCATGGGGCGTCATCGTTCTCTGCCAGCTGAAGCTCTGGTATCTGGCGCGGCGCGGCGAAATCGAACGGCCTGATTTCAAGATGTTCGGCGCGCCCTATACGGGTATCCTGACGCTTGCTTTCCTGCTTGGCGTGCTGGTGCTGATGGCGTTCGATTATCCGGTTGGAACCATGACCATCGCCTCGCTGCTGATCATCATCCCCCTCCTCATCATCGGATGGTATCTGATGCGCGACCGTATCCATCGACTTGCTACATAACGTGCTATAGATGCAAGCACACTAAGCAAGCGAGGGGAAACGTGAACACATCGCCGATCAAGCCTGTGGTGGCGGTCATCGCCACCGGGGGCACCATTGCAAGCAAACGCGGTGAAAATGGCGCGAGCACGCCGACCTTATCCGGCGGAGACCTACTTGCGCTATTGCCGGATCTCAAGGCCGATCTGCGCCCCATCAACCTGATGGAGAAGGATTCCTCGCTGCTCACGTTGGCCGACATGCAGCATATCAGCAATGCAGTCGGCGAAGCGATGGAGAAACCCGACATCAACGGCGTTGTCGTCCTGCATGGCACCGACTCCATGGAGGAAACCGCGCTTTTGGTGCAGCTTCAGCACCGGCTTGCAAAGCCGGTTATCTTTACCGGTGCGCAGTTTACAGCGGATAGTCCCCATGCCGATGGCCCTGCCAATCTGGCTGATGCGGTCAGGCTTGCCACGGATCCGGCCAATGCCGCGCGCGGCGTGCTGATCGCTTTTGGCGGGCGGGTTTTGCCTGCATGGGGTGTTTATAAGGCCAGCAGCGACAGTGCTGATGCGTTTCATCCAACACGCATGCTAGCTGCGCTGCCGGATGTGAAGCTGCCGTCACCGCTTGATGATAGCCGCGTCGATACGGTTGCCATTTATCCCGGCTGCGATGCCACCCATGTCGCGGCCAGTGTTGCAGCAGGCGCGCGTGGCATCGTTCTGGCGGCACTTGGCTCCGGCAATGCGACGCCGGCAATTGTCGAAGCCGTCAAGCTTTGCACCGAAAGAGGCATCCCAGTCGTGGTATCGAGCCGCGTCCCGGAAGGTTTGTTGACGCCAAGCTATGGCGGTGGTGGCGGCGGATACGATCTTGCGGCGGCAGGGGCGATCCCTGCCCGCACACTTCGTCCCGGTCAGGCGCGCATTCTGCTGGCGGCGCTTATTGCCAATGGCAGCTCGAAAGACGCGATCATCCACGCCTTCAGCGATAATCAATAACCCATATGAAAAGGGCCGGATTGCTCCGGCCCTTTTATCTTTCTGTCGGCTCCGATCACTCGCCCGGCACCAGATGCGGTGCTTCGATCTTTGCCCCCGAATGCTTGAGCGGGCGTTCGCCGCTCAGCTTTCGGATCAGCACATAAAATACCGGCGTCATGAAGATGCCGAAGGCCGTCACGCCGATCATGCCCGCGAAGACCGCGATACCCATTGCGGAGCGCATTTCCGCACCGGCACCCGTGGATGTGACCAGCGGCACCACACCCATGATGAAGGCCATGGAGGTCATCAGGATCGGGCGCAGACGCAACCGGCTGGCCTCGACGGCGGCCTGCACCACACTTCGACCGGAAAGCTCCAGCTCGCGGGCAAATTCCACGATCAGGATCGCGTTCTTCGCCGATAGCCCCACAAGGACTATCAAGCCAATCTGGGTGAAGACATTGTTGTCGCCTCCCGTCAGCCAGACGCCGGTGAGCGCCGCCATGATACCCATTGGAACAATCATGATGATCGACAGGGGCAGAGCAAGGCTTTCATATTGCGCGGCCAGCACTAGATAGACCAGCAGCAGCGCCAGCGGGAAGACGAGGAAGCCTGAATTGCCAGCCAGAATCTGCTGGTAGGTCAGATCGGTCCACTCGAAGGCGATGCCCGCAGGTAAGGTTTCCTGCGCAATCCGCTCGATGGCCGCCTGCGCCTGACCGGACGAGAAGCCGGGGGCCGGATTGCCGTTGATATCGGCAGACAGGAAGCCGTTATACCGGATGGCGCGTTCCGCACCCACGGTCTGCTCCACTTTCATCAGCGCCGACAGCGGGATCATTTCGCCCGACTGCGAACGAACCTTCAGCTTGCCGATATCTTCGGCATGGCTGCGATAATTCGCATCGGCCTGAATGCGCACGCTGTAGGTGCGTCCGAACGCGTTGAAGTCGTTGACATAGAGCGAACCCAGATAGATCTGCAGGGTTTCAAACACATCAGTCACCGCCACACCCAGCTGGCGCGCCTTCACACGATCCAGATCGGCATAAAGCTGCGGCACGTTGATCTGGTAGCTCGAATAGAGACCGGCCAGTTCAGGTGTCTGATAGGCCTTGGCGAGAAACGCCTTGGTGGCATCGTCCAGCGCGCGGAAGCCAAGACCGTTGCGATCTTCAAGCTGCAGCTTGAAGCCCCCGGTGGTTCCCAGACCCTGCACGGGCGGCGGCGGGAACATGGCAATGAACGCATCTTGAATGGAGCCGAACTTCTGGTTCAGCTGCATGGTGATAGCGCCCGCCGACAGGTCGGGCGTCTTGCGTTCCTCGAACGGCTTCAGCGTGACGAAGACAATGCCGGAATTCGACGAGTTGGTGAAACCATTGATCGAAAGGCCCGGGAAGGCAATGGCATTGGCAACGCCCGGCTGGTTAAGCGCGATATCCGTCATTCGGCGGATGACATCTTCCGAACGGTCGAGTGTTGCCGCATCCGGCAATTGCGCGAAGCCGATCAGATATTGCTTGTCCTGTGCCGGAACGAAGCCGCCGGGCACCGCGCGGAACAGAACGAAGGTGACGCCGAGCAGCACGACATAAAGGCCCATCACCAGCGACTTGCGCGAGAGAATTGCGCCCACGCCGCGACCATAGGCATTCGAGCTTGCACCGAAGAAGCGGTTGAAACCACGGAAGAACCAGCCGAACGCCTTGTCCATGATGCGGGTCAGACGATCCTTCGGCGCATCATGGCCACGCAGCAGCAGCGCCGCCAAAGCAGGCGACAAGGTCAGCGAGTTGAAGGCCGAGATCACCGTCGAGATGGCGATGGTCAGCGCAAACTGGCGATAGAACTGGCCGGTAAGGCCGGTAATGAAAGCCAGTGGCACAAACACCGCAACCAGCACCAGCGCAATCGCGATGATCGGGCCGGACACTTCCTGCATGGCGCGATAGGTCGCTTCGACGGGCGACAGTCCTGTTCAATGTTGCGTTCGACATTTTCAACCACCACGATGGCGTCATCGACGACGATACCGATGGCCAGCACCAGACCGAACAGGCTGAGAGCGTTGATGGAGAAGCCGAACACATACATGACCGCAAACGTACCCACGATGGAAACGGGGACCGCAACCAGTGGAATGATCGACGCGCGCCATGTCTGCAAAAACAGGATGACCACGATCACCACCAGAACGATGGCTTCCAGCAGGGTGTGAATGACGGATTCAATCGAGGCCTTCACGAACTGGGTCGTATCATAGACGATGTCGAAATCCACGCCTTCCGGCATGGTCTTCTTCAGATCGGCCATGGCCGCGTGAACATTTTCCGAAATTTGCAGCGCGTTGGAACCCGGCGCCTGAAACACGCCCATACCAACCGCCTGCTTGTTATCGAGCAGCGAGCGCAACGAATAATCGGCGGCGCCCATCTCGACACGCGCAACGTCGCCGAGGCGGGTGATTTCGCCTTCATTGCCCGATTTCACGACGATATTGGCGAAATCTTCGGGTGTCTGAAGGCGGCCTTGCGCGTTGACGGAAAGCTGGAGATCAAGGCCGGAAACAGACGGCGAAGCACCGATCACGCCAGCGGCGGCCTGCACGTTTTGCTGCCGGATTGCGTTTGCGATATCGCTGGCCGACAGTCCGCGCTCGGCCGCCTTTTGCGGATCGATCCACACGCGCATGGAATAGTCGCCGCCGCCGAATATCTGCACCTGACCGACACCCGGAATACGGGCGATACGATCCTTGACGTTCAAAACGGCATAGTTGCGCAGATAATTCACGTCATACCGGCCATCGGGCGAGATGAGGTGAACCACCAGCGTCAGGTCGGGCGAGCTTTTTGCGGTGGTGACGCCAAGGGTCCGCACCTCTTCCGGCAGGCGCGGCTCAGCCTGCGAGATGCGGTTCTGCACAAGCTGCTGCGCCTGATCGGGATCGGTGCCAAGCGCGAAGGTGACGGTCAATGTCATGACACCGTCGGCTGTCGCCTGACTCTGCATATAGAGCATGCCTTCAACACCGTTGATCTGTTCTTCCAGCGGTGTCGCGACAGTTTCGGAAATCACGGCGGGATTGGCGCCCGGATATTGCGCGCGGACCACGATTTGCGGCGGCACCACTTCCGGATATTCCGAAATCGGCAGACCTGTCATGCCGATCAGTCCGGCCACGAAGATCAGAACCGACAGAACGCCAGCGAAGACTGGTCGGTCTACGAAGAAGCGTGAGAAGTTCATCTGTTTATCCCCCTTTAGGCGGATGAGCGAAAACTCTCCCGTTCCGCGAAAACATGCGTTCTCGCGGATTGAATAGGCTGAGCTTTTGCGTTTAGCGCGCGTCGTCAGACGCGCCGTTTCAGTTAATTCTTGGCAAGTGTTTCGGTTACGGGTTGCGGTGCGACGACCACGCCCGGACGAATACGCTGCAGGCCGTTGACGACGATGTTCTCGCCAGCCTTCAGGCCGCTTTCGACAATGCGCAAGCCGTCATAATTGCGACCGAGCACCACCTGCCGGTATTCAACCTTGTTGTCCGCACCCACGACGAAGACGAATTTCTTGTCCTGATCGGAGGCAATGGCGCGGTCGCTCACCACCAGCTTTTCACCCGGTTCCGGTTCGCCAAAGCGAATGCGCACAAACTGGCCGGGAATGAGCTTGCCATCCGGATTGTCGATGGATGCGCGCACGCGGATCGTGCCCGTGGTGGCATCCACTTCATTGTTGATCAGCTGGATATGGCCGGAAATCGGCGTGCCATCATCGGCAGCTGTCCCGATCTGGACGGGAATACGTTCGATGGCGCTGCCGCCCGGCGATGCGGCAAGCTTGGCAAGCGCCTTGGTGACAACCTCTTCATTGGCGCTGAAGCTTGCATAGATCGGATCGACCGAAACGAGCGTGGTCAGCACCGGCGAAGCGGAGCTTGCGGCAACCAGATTACCGGCTGTCACCTCCAGCCGCCCGACGCGACCGGAGATCGGTGCGCGCACTTCCGTATATTGAAGATCGAGTTCAGCCGAACGCAACGCCGCCTTGGCCGACCGCAAGCTTGCCTGCGCTTCGTCAAAGGCGCTTGACCGCTGGTCCAGACCGCTCTGGGCGAGCGTACGTGAGGTTACAAGCTGGCGACCGCGATCCAGTTCCGTCTTGGCCAGCGCGACACGCGCTTCCTCGGCGGAAACCTGCGCCCTGGCTTTTTCAACCGCTGCGGCATAGGGCTCCGGATCAATGGTGACCAGCAAGTCGCCCTGTTTGACCAGCGCGCCCTCACGGAAATGCGCTTTCAGGATGGCTCCGCCGACACGCGGGCGAATTTCGACGCGCTCGATTGCCTCAAGGCGACCCGAAAACTCTTCCCAGGTCGAGATGCGGCGCGATTCCGCCTTGGCAACCGAAACCGGCACCGCGGGAGGCGGCGCGGAAATATCCGTCGCCGCATCCGCCTTCAGATGCGGAACGCCAAAAAGAATGGCACCACCGCCAGCTGCAGACAATAGGATACTCAGGCCGGCGCCCCACAGGGCCCGGCGTCCAATGATCGACGTCATGTTGTATCTCCTTGCCGGTCAGGGCCGGCTACATTCTGATCGTCAAATGAAAGCTTGGGAGGACTTTCGAACTGACGTTATGCTGCTATTGCTTTCGCACCGGCCCGCTGGAAGAAATCCGAAAACAGGCCGACAAGAGCTTCTTTCTGTGGCGACCACTCACGGTCCGCCACGTTACTTTCCGGTATCCAGCCAGCCTGACCCGGCAGGACATGGGACTGAACCTTGACGCCTGCCTGACGCAGCCGCTCGGCATAGGACTGGGTCTCGTCGCGCATCGGACATTCGGCACTGGTAACGAGCAGTGTCGGCACCAGACCGGCAAGACGCGTACACAGCGCAGGCGCAGCGTAGGGGTGAGTGAACCCTCCGCACTGACCCAGATAATGCTGCCAGCCATCCGACATGGCCTGCACCGCACTTTCCGGGCAGTATTTGCGGAAAGACGCCGTCGCAAGGCACGGGTCGAGCATGGGCGAAAGCAATATCTGACCTTTGAGATCCGTCAGATTCTGATCTCGCGCCATAAGCGCCAAACCGGCTGCGATATTACCGCCCGCCTCTTCACCGGCGACGAACAGCATCGACTTCTTGTGTGCAAATTCCGGGCAACGCGCACGCATCGAAGTCAGAATGGCATAGGCCACCTCAAGCGCCGCCGGGAACGGGTTGAGACAGGCCGACGAATATTCCGGCGAGACCACCACTGCTCCCGCATCGGCAAGAGCTTCGGCAACACCCTCGCAGGTATCTGGACAATCTGTCGAGAAAGCCCCACCATGGAGATGCAGCACCACAGGCGGCGGTGAAAGCAATTTGGCGCCGCGATAAATGCGTGCCGTGCAGGTGCAATTGCCAGCCTGCATTGTTTCAACCGTAAACTTCTCGCACATCTTTCTTAGCTTTCATGTCTAGCGGCAAACCGCCATGGTCAGATATTAGCATTGTCTATTATCTGGAATAGTCCCCCTAGATTGGTTACACTATCCAAAATCTCGAACAATGACGGTTATTGATCAATGGACCAACTTTCGGCCATGCGCGCCTTTCTCCGGGTTGTCGAAACCGGAAACTTTACGCGCGCCTCCGCGTCACTCGGCATGCCCAAGGCAACCATCAGCAATCTCATTCAGGGATTGGAAGCCCATCTGGGCGCAAAACTCCTCAATCGCACCACCCGTCGTGTTCTCGTAACACCGGACGGCGCACTTTACTATGAGCGCGCGGCGCGATTGCTGGCCGATCTGCAGGAACTCGACGGCAGCCTGTCCAGCGCACAGACCTTGCCCAAAGGCCGCCTGCGTGTGGAAATGGCAAGCGCCGTCGCCAATTTGATCGTCATTCCAGCCCTGATCGAGTTTCACCAGCGCTATCCCGATATCCAGATCGATCTCGGCGTATCGGATCGCCCGGTCGATTACGTGGCGGAAAATGTGGATTGCGCCATTCGGATTGGCGAATTGACCGACCAGTCGCTGATCGCCCGACGGATCGGCGACATGCATTCCATCGCCTGCGCTTCCGCCGAATATCTGGATCGCTGTTCCACGCCGCGGCACCCGTCGGATCTTGCCAACGGCACCTATGCGGTCGGCTATTTCCGTCCGTCCACAGGGCAGCAAATGCCATTTCAGTTCAGGCGTGGCACCGAGGAAATCGAAGTCAACGGGCGCTATGTCGTGGCCGCCAATGAAGCGACCACCTATCTGGCGGCGGTACGCGCCGGTCTGGGGGTCGCGCAGGCGCCTTTGTTCATGGTCCGGGACGATCTGGAAAAAGGCACCTTGAGGCCCGTTCTCGAAGACTGGGAGATCGACCCGATGCCGATCTATCTGGTTTACCCGCCCAACCGGCATCTCAGCAACCGGCTGCGCGTTTTTGCCGACTGGGTCGTGAAGGTCATCGCCAAATCGCAAATGGTTGAGCGCCGCTAACCGGTTCCCATCCCGCAGATTCGGAGATCCGTTCTGGAAAATTTATTTCTGGATACTGGTCTTGACGAACCCTTTTTCGCGCCTATGCATATATAAATCTGACTGTATCGAATTGAAACATATGCCTTATTGGCAACTGCTACAGTCATCTTGCCCGTTTACTTATCATTTGACATGCATTAGCTTCGGAGCCACCAATAGAGAGGGAGCATCTTAGCCAACTGTCGTACAGAGCGCATCGTGAAAAGTGACTGGCGGCTGTCGGATAAGATGTAGTTGAACACCAAAAACTAGAGTGTTTGCAAGGTTTCAAACCTCAGTGAAACCGATCTAGATCAGACGACCCGATATTCTGCCCAGAACTGCTTTCGTATCTATTCTTATTCGTTTTGTAATGAGAGGGGACTATGGCGTCAGGCGACAATCAGAAACTTCCGCTTCTCGCGCTCACCGCCATGGTTGTGGGATCGATGGTCGGCGCAGGTATCTTCAACCTGCCCGGTCGTTTTGGTGCGGCCACAGGTCCCTTTGGGGCAATCATCGCCTGGCTGATCGCTGGCACCGGCATGTATATGCTGGCGCGCGTCTTTCAGGTGCTAGCCGAGAAGAAACCCGATATCGACTCCGGCGTCTTTGCTTATGCCAAAGCCGGTTTCGGAAACTATATGGGGTTCCTTTCGGCTTTCGGCTATTGGCTCGGCAGTTGCCTCGGCAACGTGTTTTACTGGGTGCTGATCGGCTCCACGCTCGGACGCTTCTTCCCCGATATCTTCGGCGATGGCAGCAGCGTGCCCGCCATCGTCGTCTCGCTGATCGGAATCTGGTCGTTTCACATGATGATCCTGCGTGGTGTGGAACAGGCGACTTTCATTAACACGATCGTCACCGTGGCCAAGATCGTGCCGATCATCGTCTTCATTCTCATTTTGATCTTCGCATTCAATTACGATCAGTTTGCCGAAAACTTCTTCGGCGGCCCGGACATGCCTGCCAAGCCGCTGATCGCGCAGGTGCGAGACACGATGCTGATCACGGTCTTCGTGTTTATCGGCATCGAAGGCGCCAGCGTTTATTCCCGCTTCGCCAAGAAGCGCTCCGATGTGGGCACGGCAACCATTCTCGGCTTTGTCGGCGTGCTGGGCCTGATGGTTGCAGTCACGCTGCTGCCCTATGCCGTGATGCCGCAATCGGCAATCGCTGCCGTTCAGCAACCCTCGCTCGCCAGCGTCCTCGAAGTGGTGGCTGGCCATTGGGGCGCGGTGTTCATTTCCATCGGCGTGCTGGTTTCCGTTCTCGGCGCCTATCTTGCATGGTCGCTTATCTGCGCCGAAGTTTTGTTTGCCGCCGCAAAATCGGACGACATGCCGAAACTGTTCGCGGCGCAAAACAACAACCGGGTTCCAGCCAATGCATTGTGGCTGACCAATATCGTCGTCTCGCTGTTCGTCATCTCGACCTACTGGTCACGGGACGCCTTCAACTTCATGCTGGACATGACGAGCGTGACGTCGCTTTTGCCTTATCTGCTTGTGGCGGGCTACGGCATTTTGGTGACCCGTCGCGGCGAAGGTTATGAGGCCGATGCGCGCGGACGCGGGCGCGATCAGGTTTTTGCCTGGATTGCCGCCATCTACACCATCTTCATGTTCATCGCCGCCGGGCTGAAATATGTGCTGCTGGTGGCCGTGCTCTTCGTGCCCGGCACGATCCTTTATTTCTGGGCAAGGCGGGAACAGAAGGTGCAGCTCTTCACCACGGTGGAACTGGTCATCTTTGCCATCACCGTGATTGCCGGTTTGATCGGTTTCTACGGTCTGCTGACCGGCCTCATCACCCATTGAATGTTCGGCGAATAATCACGCGTAGGGAGGTTCAAGCACCATGACAAACGACACTCCGCTTGGTGTACATTCTGAAGTCGGTCAATTGCGCAAGGTGCTTGTCTGCGCACCGGGACGCGCGCACCAGCGCCTGACGCCCAGCAATTGCGACGACCTGTTGTTCGATGATGTCATGTGGGTCGATAACGCCAAGCGCGACCATTTCGACTTCATGACCAAGATGCGCGACCGCGGCATCGAAGTTCTGGAAATGCATAATCTCCTCGCCGAGACGCTGGCTGTGCCGGAAGCCAAGGCTTGGATTCTCGATCATCAGATCGTGCCCAACCAGATCGGGCTTGGGCTGATCGATGAAGTGCGTTCCTATCTCGAAGGCCTGTCAAACCGCGAGCTTGCTGAAACGCTGATCGGCGGCCTGTCCACGACGGAATTTCCGGAGGATATCGGCGGCGAACAACTGGCGCTGATCCGCGATGCCGCCGGGGCCAATGAATATCTGCTGCCGCCGCTGCCCAATACTCTCTATACCCGCGACACCACCTGCTGGATTTATGGCGGCGTGACGCTGAACTCGCTCTATTGGCCAGCGCGCCATGAAGAAACGATCCTGACGTCTTCGATCTACAAGTTCCATCCCGACTTTGCGGGCAAGGTCAATGTCTGGTGGGGCGACCCGACAAAGGATTGGGGCCTCGCCACCCTGGAAGGGGGCGATGTGATGCCCATCGGCAAGGGCAATGTGCTGATCGGCATGAGCGAGCGCACCTCCAGGCAGGCGATCAGTCAGGTCGCGCAAGCCCTGTTCGCCAAGGGTGGAGCCGAACGTGTCATCGTCGCCGCTATGCCAAAACTGCGCGCTGCCATGCATCTCGATACGGTTTTCACCTTCGCCGACCGCGATTGCGTGCTGATTTATCCGGATATCGTCGATGGGATCGATGCCTTTTCCTATCGGCCTGATGGCAAGGGTGGCGTCGAACTGCACAAGGACAAGGGCAGCTTCGTCGATACGGTGCGCGATGCGCTGGGCCTGAAGAAGATGCGCGTCGTCGAAACCGGCGGCAATGATTACATGCGTGAACGCACCCAATGGGATAGCGGCGCAAACCTTGTCTGCGCCTCGCCCGGCGTCGTCTTTGCCTATGACCGCAACACCTATGCCAACACGCTGCTGCGCAAACAGGGCATTGAAGTCATCACCATCACTGGCGCGGAACTTGGGCGCGGTCGTGGCGGCGGCCATTGCATGACCTGCCCCATCATTCGCGACGCTGTGGACTACTAGGCGAGGTTTCGTGCGAATGACGGGAGGCACGCGGACGTTCGGTGCCATCGTACCAGCCATACTGGTCCTTGCCCTGATGTATGTGGCGCAGTCGGTTTTCGCGCCGCTCGTCTTTTCGCTGTTCATCATCGCCATGGTCTGGCCGTGCCAGTCTGTTCTGCAGCGCTATATGCCGCGCGGCCTTGCCCTGCTGATAACGCTGGTGGTCTCCATGGCCGTGATGATCGTCGTCGGATCATCGCTGGTCTGGGGCGTCAGCAAACTCGGACAATGGTTCTTCATCAATGCTGATCGCTTGCAGGCGATTTATCTCAGCTGGACCGGCTGGCTTGAGGAGCATGGCATTGCGCTCGTCGGGCCATTGGCTGACCGTTTCGATGTTCTGTGGGCGGTTCGTTTCATGCAGGGCATGGCGGGACGGCTGAACAGCTTTGCCGGCTTCCTGCTTCTCGTCTTCATCTTCCTCATGCTGGGCCTTTTGGAAGTGGACGACTTCAACAAGCGCCTCACCTCCCCCCGCGCCCAGCCCTATGGCAAGACCATCCTGCTCTGCAACCGCATCATCGGCGCCAAGCTGCGGCGCTATATGCTGGTGCGCACATTTGCCAGCGTTCTCACTGGCCTGATTGTCTGGTTGTTTGCGCTGGGTGCAGGTCTGGAACTGGCGACCGCCTGGGGCGCAATCGCCTTTTCCTTCAACTATATTCCGGTGCTGGGGCCGCTCTTTGCGACGACCTTGCCAACACTGTTCGCCATCGTCCAGTTCGACTCCTGGCAATTTGCCCTGGTGGTGTTTCTCAGCCTCAATGTCATCCAGTTCGTGATCGGCAGTTATCTTGAACCCCGGCTGGCCGGTGCATCGCTGTCGATCTCGCCCTTCGCGGTCATATTCGCGGTGTTCTTTTGGAGTTTCATGTGGGGCATTGCTGGCGCATTCATTGGCGTTCCGATCCTGATCGCCGTCATCGTCTATTGCGCGGCAGCCCCTTCCGCTGCGTGGATCGCCGCGCTGATGTCGAATGACGAGCCGCTTCTGGTGGAAACAGACGCAAATTTGCATTGACGTGATTACAAGAATAAAATGTAGAAATATTCATAAGCATTGACTCTGCAATACTTATTTTCATAGAATTTCTAGCATCCGCATAGCGTTCAATTCTATTGTAAATTACCATTCCGGTAACAGAGGAGGAACCGTTATGTTTCGGCTGGGACAAAAATATCAATCCTTCGTCCATGGCTCCGGCTGCTCCTGTTTCAGCCCGTCCTTGCAACAGGTTTCCCGCCGGTTGGACAGTTTTTCACGCCGCTCCTTCCTTGCCGGGCTGGGAGCAACCGCCATCGCGGCGGCCGCCCCGAAGAAACTCCACGCCCAGACGGCCGGTCCATCAGCCAAGACCTTGTTCCGGCAGGTCAGCCTGTTTGACGGCAAGTCGGACAGCCTGCGCGCCGATGTCCAGATTCTCGTCGAAGGCAACAAGATCGTCGCCGTGGACACGACAAACAGCGCGCCGCCCGAAGGCGCCACGGTGGTTAATTGCGGCGGTCGCGTTCTGATGCCCGGTCTGATCGACGCGCACTGGCACACTTTATATGCTGCCGTGCCTTTGAATGTGCTGTTGACCGGCGATCCTGCGGGCATATTCGCCTCATCGACGGCGGAGGCTGAGCGCACGCTGGAGCGTGGCTTTACGACGGTTCGCGACATGGGCGGGCCGGTGTTCACTTTCAAACAGGCGATTGATAACGGCATTATTCCGGGGCCTCGTATTTACCCATCCGGCGCGATGATCACCACGACGGGCGGACACGGCGACCTTAGAATGCCTTTCGAGGTTCCGCGTGGCGGCAACGAGCTTAGCCTCGGTGAAAAGATCGGCGGCGCGGCCATCGTGGACGATGCGGGCAGCCTCAAGATGCGGGTCCGTGAGCAGTTGATGCAAGGCGCGTCGCAGGTGAAGCTGGTCGGTGGCGGCGGTGTTTCAACCCCGCGCAGCCCACTCGATATGTCCACTTTCGACGAAAACGAAATACGCGCCGCCAATGACGTGGCGCGCGACTGGAACACCTATATGACGGTGCATGCCTATGCACCGCACACCGTGCAGCGCTCGCTGAATGTCGGTGTAGGCTGTATTGAACATGCGCATCTGATGGACGATGAAACCGCGCGAATGTTTGTCGACAAGAATGTCTGGCTCAGCACGCAGCCCTTTCTCAGCATGGACGATACCGGCACACTGACCGGCCCTTCTGCTGAAAGAGCCCAGCAATTGTTCGCCGCAACGCCCCGTATGTATGAACTGATCCGCAAGCACGGGGTCAAGACCGCATGGGGTTCAGATATTCTGTTTTCACCCCAACTGGCTCCGCGGCAGAGCTTCATGCTCACCCATCTCAGCCAGTGGTATTCGAACGCCGAGGCGCTGCGCATGGCAACGTCCGGCAATGCGGAACTTCTGACCCTTTCCAACCTGCGTAATCCTTATCCGGGCAAGCTGGGCGTGATTGAAAAGGACGCGCTAGCGGATCTGCTTGTTGTGAACACCAACCCGCTTGAAGATATCCACGCGCTGGAAAAGCCTGCCGAAAGTCTGGCGGTCATCATGAAGGATGGCCGCATGCAGAAGAACACGCTGTGATCGGTCGCGACCGTCTCCGTATGATGCGTGAAACAAAGGGCGAAGTTTCGGCTTCGCCTTTTTTTATGCGCTGTGCGTGCAACGCCAAATGGCGATTATTTAGACGAATGCCTATTTTATAATCAAAATCGTTTTCAGCGCCGGTTAAGTGCTGCCCGCCTGACGACCTTGCTTCGCTTCGCGGAATCCTGCCTCAAATTTTGACCATTTAATAAATTTTATCTTTTCAAGGCCTTAGGCCAAAGGCGCGGCCAGAAAACATACATTTTACGAAACTGGCATGACACTTGCTTTCTTATTTTACATAAGCAGGGAAGAGCATATTGACGGTTGGCTGCCCTACTGCGTTGGTTCAATACCCGTCATAAAAGAGACTAGGCGATGACAAAGTATAAGCTCGAGTACATTTGGCTTGACGGTTACACTCCGACACCCAACCTGCGTGGCAAGACACAGGTGAAGGAATTCGATGCGTTCCCGACGCTCGAGCAACTGCCGCTCTGGGGTTTCGACGGTTCGTCGACGATGCAGGCCGAAGGCCGCAGCTCCGATTGCGTTTTGAAGCCGGTCGCGGTCTATCCCGATCCAGCCCGCACGAACGGCGCTCTCGTCATGTGCGAAGTCATGATGCCGGATGGCGTCACGCCGCACCCATCGAACAACCGCGCAACCGTTCTTGACGACGACGACGCATGGTTTGGCTTCGAACAGGAATATTTCTTCTATCAGAACGGTCGTCCGCTCGGCTTCCCTGAGCATGGTTTCCCCGCACCGCAGGGCCCATATTACTGCGGCGTCGGCTCCAGCAATGTCGGTCCGATCGCCCGCAAGATCGTCGAGGAACATCTTGACCTCTGCCTGGCCGCCGGCATCAACCACGAAGGCATCAATGCCGAAGTGGCCAAGGGCCAGTGGGAATTCCAGATTTTCGGCAAGGGTTCCAAGACCGCAGCAGACCAGATCTGGATGGCGCGCTATCTCCTGCTTCGCCTTTGCGAACAGTATGAAATCGACATCGAATTCCATTGCAAGCCGCTGGGCGACACCGACTGGAACGGCTCGGGCATGCATTGCAACTTCTCGACCAAGTTCATGCGCGAAGTTGGCGGCAAGGATTATTTCGAAGCCCTGATGGCCCAGTTCGACAAGAACCTGCAGGAACATATCGACGTCTACGGACCCGACAACCATCTGCGACTGACGGGCAAGCATGAAACGGCTCCGCTGGACAAGTTCTCCTACGGCGTTGCCGACCGTGGCGCTTCGATCCGCGTGCCGCATGCCTTCGTCAAGAACGGCTATAAAGGCTACCTCGAAGATCGCCGCCCGAACTCGCAGGGCTGCCCATACCAGATTGCCTCCCAGGTGCTGAAGACCATTTCTGAAGTTCCGACTTCGGAAGACGAAGCGCTTGCCGCTTAATTTTTAGGCAGGCATCACACAAACGGATTGGCCGGGGCACAAACCCCGGCCAATTTTTTAATCCGTGAAAACCGCAATCGCTTTATCGCAAATGATGCACGGTCTGCAGTTCATAGACCGGCGTATCGATGCCCTCCATGCGGGCTTTCAGCTGCAGCGACAAATATTGCGAATAATGCCGCGACTGATGCAGGTTGCCGCCGTGGAACCACAGCGCCTCCTGCTGCGTCGGCTTCCACATATTGCGCTGTTCGCCTTCCCACGGGCCGGGGTCCTTCGGCGTTTCCGACCCGAGACCCCAGACCTTGCCGACCTTGTCCGCCGTTTCCTGATCGATGATATCCGCGACCCAGCCGTTCATCGAACCGTAGCCCGTCGCATAGACGATCAGATCGGCAGGCAGTTCGGTTCCATTGGCAAGCCGCACGGAGTTTTCGGTAATCTCCTCTATCTGCCCTGAAGCGAGCTTGATCTTGCCGTCGATGATGAGCTGCGAAGCGCCGATATCGATATAATAGCCGGAGCCGCGCCGCAGATATTTGAGGAACAGGCCCGAACCGTCCGAGCCGAAATCCAGCTGGAAACCAGCCTTTTCAAGCGCGGCATAGAAATCAGCATCGATCTCGCGGATCTTGTCATAGATGGGCTTTTGAAACTCATGCATGATACGATAAGGCAGCGAGGCGAAGATCAGATCGGCCTTGGCCGTCGTGACGCCATTTTGCACCGCCTCTTCCGAATAAAGCGCGCCGAGCCCGTGTTTCATCAGCGGCTCCGAGCGCACAATATGCGTCGATGACCGCTGCACCATGGTGACATCGACACCCGCCTCGCAAAGGGCTGCGCAAATATCATGCGCCGAATTGTTCGACCCGATGACGACGACCTTTTTTGCCCTTGTAACCATCCGGCCCGGGATGGCGGGATGAATGCTGCTGTTCGCCCTTGAAGCGATCCTGTCCCTTGACGTTTGGAATATTCGCCTTGCCCGACATGCCGGTTGCGAAGACCAGTTGCTTTGGACGCAGGATGACTTCCTCGCCGTCGCGGTCTACGACGACCGACCATTCCTTCTCGTCTTCGTTCCATTTCGCCGACTTGACGGTGGAGCGCGTCCAGTAATTCAGCTCCATCACCTTGGTATAGAATTCCAGCCAGTCGCCAATCTTGTCCTTGGGCGCAAAAACCGGCCAGTTTTTCGGAAAGTCGATATAGGGCAGATGGTCGTACCAGACGGGGTCATGCAGGCAGAGCGACTTGTAGCGCTTGCGCCATGAATCGCCCGGTCGTTCGTTGCGTTCGACGATGATCGTCGGCACGCCGAGCTGCCGCAGGCGCGCGCCGAGCGCAATACCGCCCTGTCCGCCGCCGATCACCAGCACATAGGGCTGTTTTTCATAGCCGAGCGTGCGGGCTTCCTCCTCACGTTCTTCCTTCCATGTCTTGGCGCCAAGGTCGTGACCATGCTTCGCGCCCAGCGGACGGGTGAAGCCTGATTTTTCCTCATGCCCCTTCAATTCCGACATGACGGTGAGAAGGGTCCATATCTTGCCACCCTTCAGGCGAATGAGACCGTAGCCGCGCGCAACTTCCGTCTCGAAGGATATCCAGCTTTCGGTGACGCCATCGGCTTCCGTCGCTGTTTCACCAGAGGCGACGAGCCATTTGGTTGGCTTCACCAGCTGCAATTGGGATTGCAGCATGTCGCGCACCTGATCATGCCCTTCCACGGTCTTGATGTTCCAAGTGAAGGCAACCAGATCGCGCCAGTAGCAATCATCGGCAAACATCGAAACCGCTTCATCGATCCGCCCGCCTTCCAGTGCTGCGCCGAACTTGTCGAGAAAGGCCTGTACGCGGACTGTCGGTGTTTTCTCAAGCATTGCAATTTCCTCCCGTGGATGTGGATAGCGGACTTCTCCCAAGGCCCGTCGGAGAAGGATGAGCAAACGGCGTGCCAGATGGCTTGCAATCGCCAAGCTATTGTTTTTGCATTATTTTATTCAGAAGAAGCATTGCAGCCGCAAATGATGCAACAGCTATCGTGCAACAGGTGTTGCACCTGTTGCAGCATTAATGTGTGGGCTTCAGGCGGCGGTGGATCGTGGAACGATTGACACCCAGTTTTCGGGCCAGCGCGGAAATATTGTTGCCGCACTCGTCAAGTTGACGGCGCAAAACCTGCTGATCCGAACGGTCATTGTCCGCCGCGGTCACAGTCTGGAAATGTTCGGGCAGGCAATCGGTGGTGATTGTGGCGTCTGTTGCAACCGCCGCTGCAACACGCAACGTATTGTCCAGCTCGCGCAGATTGCCCGGCCAGCCATAGGCTGCAAGCGCCTTTCGCGCAGCGCGGTCAAGCGTGATTGTCTCGCCCTCTTCTTCGCCGATACGGCGCAGAAGGTGATCAACGAGGCTGTCGAAATCCTGTCTCTGTCGCAGCGGCGGCAGGGTCAGCGTCGCGGCATTGAGCCGATAGAGCAAATCTTCGCGAAAACGGCCCTCGGCAGCAAGCGCCGCCAGATCGCGATGCGATGCCGACAAAAGCCGGAACCTGACCGGCTTCGGTTTCAGCGCGCCGACTGGCTGAATTTCGTTTTCCGAAAGAACCCGCAGCAACCGGCTTTGAAGAGCGAGTGGCATGTCGCCAATCTCGTCCAGAAACAGCGTGCCACCATTGGCCGCTTCGATAAGCCCGGTCTTCCCCTTCTGCATTGCGCCGGTGAAAGCGCCGGGGACATAGCCGAACAATTCGGATTCGATCAGCTGTTCGGGTATTGCCGCGCAATTGACCGCGATAAACGGACCGGGCTTGGCGGTGCTATCATGGATGGCGCGCGCCAGATATTCCTTGCCGCTGCCGGTTTCGCCTTTGATGAGGATCGGCAGACGGCGATCCGCCAGTTTGGCGGCGCGGGCCTGCAGCGCCTCCATGGCCGGGTCGCCGAAACTCAACTGGCGCAGCGCCCCAGGCAGCCGCACCGATATGCTGCTGGTCGCAGGCGCACGGAAACTGCTGACCGGCGCAATGGCGCTTGCAAAAAGCGCCAGACCGTTGCGCGCCCGGAGCAGACGCTCGCCATTGGGGCGTCCGCGCATCAGGGCCGGAAGCTGATCGATATCGATATCGAAGACGCTGGAGATGGGTTTCCCGATGAAGTCCTTCGTCGAGACCGTGCTCAGATTCATGCCGCGCGCAACAGAGCCGAAACCGCCATGTGTCATGCCGGTGATTACGCCGTTGCCATCAATCGTCATCGCGGCATCGGGATCGACGTCCAGAAAATCTGGCAGTCGCGCCAGACGCAAAACCCAATCCTCGCGCGCCCGGGTCATGAGATTCGCAAGCTCGATCCGCCGCGCAGTGGAAGCAACCAGATGCAGCGCCAGCTGCTGGCTGGCCTTCGCGGTCGGCGAGCGCAGTTGCGAAATATCGAGCACCGCCGACAGATCGCCGAACGTATCGAAAATGGGCGCCGCCGTGCAGGTCAGGCCGATATGGCAGGCGTCGAAATGATCGTCCTGATGGATGATGACGGGCTTGCCTGAAACCATGCAGGCCCCGACGGCGCAGGTTCCCGCCCTGTCTTCCGACCATTCCGATCCGAGATAAAGCCCCGCCTTGCGCAGCTGATTGTCGAAAGTGGGGTCGCCCATGAACTCGACTGTAACGCCGCGCGCATCCGACAGCAGCAGGACGTAGCTTTGATCGGCGACTTGTCTGAAAAGCGCTTCGAGGCCGGTACGCCCGATGCGGATGAGCTCTTCCGACTGCTCGCGATGTTCCCGCAGCAATGTGTCGGGCACGATATAGGCTTCCTGCGTCTGGGCGGGATTAAGCCGATAATCATTGAGGCAGCGCAACCAGGATTGAATGACAGGGCGATCACGATCCGAGGCCCCGCCCATGGCGACGCGCTCAATCTCCTTGATGTGCGACAGTGTCGACACCATGACCATCCTCCTCCGCCTGAATGCTGGCACAAGACGGAGGGGCGTTCAAGCGAATAGAGTGTCAGCCGATGAAGGCTGCATAATTCTCATCCAGCACCTTGCCCAACAGGGCCGAATAAGCGCCATAATGATCGCCGTCCCTGGCGATACGCCCGAAGGAGGGTTCCTCAAAGGCAGATAGCGGCAAAAGCACCAGCGGCGTCGAAACCGGCGTCAGCTGCGCGCCCTGCCCCGCCCGCAACGTCGTCAGCAGGCCGAACATCTCGCCCGTAATGCTGGGTCGCGACAGAACCACCATCCGATATTGCCCGGATGTGTTGGTGACAAGATAGATATGCCCCGACCGATGCGGCACAGATACCGAGCCATGCTGGGAGAAAGACGCATCGGTGCGCTCCCGTTCCCGGAACCGCAGCCGCGTTCCCTCGTCATCCCAGACGATTTCCGTGCAATAGGCGAAGATCGCATCCGCATCGCCAAAGGACGGACGCAGGGTCAGATAGGTTCCCTCTAGCCACGCAACGGCGGGCCGCGAATAGGCACCCAGCTCCTCCGGCGCATGGCCGCTGCCTGTGCCGCTCGCAACAGGGCGCTCGATGGTGTCGCCTGCCTTGGGCGCCTGCGCCGCGCCCGGTTCGCGCAGGGCCACACCCATTGCCTGTTCCAGCCGGATGATGGTGGCGAGCGTGAAAGGACGATGCCCCGATAGCGCCTTTTCTAGCGTTGAAAGGCTGATCCGCGCGTCGTCCGCGAGTCGCTGGCGCGAAATACGCCGCCGCGCGATTTCCTCGCGAACCCGGGCCGCAACGCTACTGCTTTGATTTTCCGACAGATAAGGGTCCCCGTGGACCATGCGCCAATGTCCTGATTGCGTACTTTCTTTCACAATTCCACACATATCCGCCAGCGGCAAGACGCTTTGCGGCAAGATGCGGACGAAAGAGGTCAAAGCTGACGCTGGCGAGGCAACAGCGCGTTTCAGACAATCGCTCCAGTTCATCCATTACGGAAAGGGAGCCCGTCATGCACACCGCAATCACTGTTTCACATCAAAGGAACCGGAGAAATTTTCTCGTCCGGTTCTGCCAGTTTCTCTGGTTCGGGAATGCAATTTTGCTTCCCGCGCTCGGCGTGATACTTGCCCTGCTTCACCCCTTGCAGGCGCGTGCGGAAACCTCCGCTTTCGTATCGCCCAATGAAATGGAATCGGGCAGCCTGCTGATGCAGACCGAACAGGCCGGGCAATATGTCGAGGCCCCGCGGCTCGCCACCGATGTGGATATCACTGTCAGCGGACCGACGGCGCGGGCGCGTCTCACACAGGCTTTCGAAAACCCCACCGATGGCTGGGTCGAGGCGCTCTATGTGTTTCCGTTGCCTGAAGACAGCGCCGTTCATTCGCTGAAGCTGATCATCGGCAATCGCGTCGTCGTGGCCGATATCAAGGGAAAGCAGGCCGCACGCGCCATCTATGAGAAGGCCCGCAGCGAAGGCAAAAAAACCGCACTCGTGGAACAGCAGCGGTTCAATGTCTTCACCAATGCCGTCGCCAATATCGGTCCGCATGAGAAGGTCGTTGTACAGATCGAATATCAGCAGGCAGTGCGTCTGGCCGATAATCGCTTTTCGCTGCGCGTGCCGCTGGTCGTTGCCCCGCGCTATAATCCGCAGGACAAGGCCGCAATCGACCAGCGCGCCAAGCTGAATGGTGGCTGGGGACAATCCGCCGCCAGCACGACACAGAACACTCAGGCTGCACCGATCGATACGGCACTGATCGGACCGGACAGTGCACGGACCAACCCGGTCACGCTTGCAATCAAGCTGGATGCGGGGTTCCCGGTCGATGGACTGAAAAGCCTCTACCATCCCGTCAAGATCGACCGGCTGAATGGCGACGCGCGCCAGATCACACTGCAAGGCGACGCAATTGCCGACCGCGACTTCGTGCTTGAATGGAGCGCTGCGGCGAGCAACACGCCAACTGTCGGTCTGTTTCGCGAACGGGTCGGCAAGGAAGACTTTGTGCTTGCCTATGTCACGCCGCCGGTTCTGGCGCCGGCCAGGAAGACCGGTCGCGAGATTGTCTTCGTGATCGACAATTCCGGTTCAATGGGCGGCACCTCCATGGTGCAAGCAAAAGCCAGCCTCGATTATGCCCTGTCGCGACTGGAACCGAACGACCATTTCAACGTCATCCGCTTCGATGACACAATGACCAAATTTTTCCCGGACAGCGTTGCCGCAACCGGCGAAAATGTCGCCGCTGCGCGCAGCTTTGTCGGCCAGCTTGAAGCCGCTGGCGGCACGGAAATGCTGCCGCCGCTGCACGCCGCCCTCGATGACAGCCATCAGAGCAAGGGCTTGCGCCAGATCGTTTTCCTGACCGATGGCGAAGTGAGCAACGAATTGGAGCTACTCGATACAATCGCCGCCCGGCGCGGACGCTCGCGCATCTTCATGGTCGGCATTGGTTCAGCCCCGAACAGCTATCTGGTGAACCGCGCCGCCGAGCTTGGTCGCGGGAGCTTCGCCCATATCGGTTCGGCAGCGGAAGTCGACGAGCGCATGCGTGCCCTGTTCGACAAGCTGGAAAACCCAGCCGTAACTGACATCCGCGCCGCGTTTACCGAAAAGAATGTCAGCCTCACGCCGACATTGCTGCCTGATCTTTATCGCGGCGAGCCGCTTGTCATTGCCGCCCGCATGGGCAAGGCGACCGGCGAACTGACCGTCAGCGGCATGGTCGGTGACCACCCCTGGACCGTGACACTGCCGCTTGATCAGGCAAGTCACGCGGAAGGCATTTCCAAAATCTGGGCGCGCCGCAAGATTGACGATGCCGAAGTCGCTGCCACGCTTGGCGAGATCAATCAGGATGCCGCCGACGCCCGTATCCTGCGGCTTGCGCTCGATCACCATCTGGTGACGCGCCTGACCAGTCTCATCGCCGTGGATGTCACGCCATCACGCGCCGCCAATATACCGCTGACCAAGGCCGATATTCCGCTGCATCTGCCCGCTGGCTGGGACTATCGCACATTGCTCGGCATCAGCGCCACGCGCGACGCGAATGCCGGACAGCCAACCGACAGCGAAAACGCCGACTGGAGTGGCGTCGACAGTAAAGCTGAGGAGATCGCTCCGACCCTACCCGTTCCGAGTCTTCCACTGCCGCAAACGGCGACACCTGCAACGCTTCTCATGCTGCAAGGTTTGCTGGCCGTGCTGATCGGTGCCCTTCTCTTCTGGTTCACGCGTCGTGAAAAGGCAGGCAGCCATGAGTAATCGTCAGACCATCCTGAAGGGGCGCGCGCTTGCGCGCTCCCTCTCGACACTTCTCGCCTGCGTTCTGATCACAGGCGGTCTGGTCCTCGCCGGACAGGGCTTCTGGATTCACGCCAAGGCCTTTGCCGCACAAATCCTGCTGGAGCGCGCTTTCACGCAGAGTGTGGAGACGGGGGCGCCTGTCAAGCCGTGGAGCTGGGCCGACACATGGCCGGTGGCGCGCATCGAAGTGCCGCGACTGGAAACCGCAGCGATTGCGCTGAAAGGCGCGAGCGGTCAGGCACTCGCCTTCGGGCCCGGACACCTCGATAATACGCCGGAAGCGGGAGATCAGGGCACGGCGGTCTATGCCGCCCATCGCGATACCCATTTCGCTTTCCTGAAAAATGTCGAGCCGAACGATTTGATCCGCATCACGCGCCGTGACGGAAAGATCGTGACCTATCGCACGACCCATATGGCTGTGGCCCGTTGGGACGAAGCGCCCATCGACCCGCAGGCCACGGGAAAACACCTCGTTCTTGCGACATGCTATCCCTTCGATGCAATCACGCCCGGACCGCTTCGCTATCTGGTCTATGCCGATCTGGTCGCCGATCGGCTCGACGGCGAATGAGCACGCAGCGTCAGGCGGGGCCAAGCATGATATTGGTCTCGCTTTTGCTGACGCCCTGAAGCGAGCGGATCGTCGAGATCACCTCGTTGAGTTCCGAAATCGTCGCCACTTCCAGCTCGGCAATCACGTCCCACATGCCATTGGTGTTGAACAGACCCGTCAGCCCCGGCACGCGCTTGATGGCGCTGATCGTGGCTTTGAGCGAAGAGCCTGACATTTCGATCAGCATGAAAGCCCTGATCTGGTCCTTGCCGATATCGTCGCGCACACGGACCGTAAAGCCCTTGATGTCGCCATTGGCCACCATGCGGTCGAGCCGCTTCTGGGCTGTTGCGCGCGCCACGCCAAGAAGCTCGGCCAGTTGCGGCACCGATGCGCGTCCATTGATGCGCAATTCCGTGATCAGTCTCTTGTCAAGCTCGTCCATGACCCCCTCTTTCTTTTTAGTAAGTGCGACTACCTATATCGGCAGTAATTTATAAAAATAATCACTTTATATTCTTTTTTGTCAATCTGATTGCAGATATTCATTTTCTGCAAGGGGATTGCCCAGGTGGTTTCCAGACGTTGATCGCGATGGAAACCCATGACCAATCCCGGCTTGGACCGGTCACAAGGTCACGAAAACAAGCGCATGCAAACGGCGATTTCACGGTCCCGGCGTCCGGGGCTTCAAATGGGGAACTGACCTACATGAATACCGCGAAATTTTTCTCCACGGCGCTTCTGGCGCTCGGTCTCACCTTTTCCATGAACGCGGCCAAGGCCGACGATCTGGAAAAGATCCAGAAGGCAGGCAAAATGTCGATTGCCCTGTCCGGCGTTTTTCCTCCTTTCAGCTTTGTGGATGAATCCAACAAGGTCGTCGGTTTCGACGTCGATATCGGCTCTGAAATCGCGCGCCGCCTGAAGGCCGAGCCAGAAATCGTCACGACCGCCTGGGACGGCATCATCGCTGGTCTGGTGACCGGTCGCTACGACACCATTGTCGGTTCGATGGGCATCACCGAAGAACGCAAGAAGGCAATTGCCTTTGTCGGCCCTTACTATCGCTCGGGTCTGGCGCTGTTCGTCCGCAAGGACGACGCTGCCACCTCGCTCAAGGAATTTGAAGGCAAGACCATCGGCGTGACGCTCGGCGAAACCTCCGAAAAATGGGTCCGCGAACAGGGCAAATACGACGTTCGCACCTATAAGGGCCTGCCGGAAATGCTGCTTGATCTGGGCTCTGGCCGTATCGATGCCGTTGTCGCCGACGACGTACCGGTTCTGGTTGCCATCACCAAGAGCAATGCGCCGATCAAGCAGGTCAAGGATGACCAACTGCCCCGCTACGACATCGGCATCGCCGTACGCAAGAACAATCCGGAACTGGCTGCCGCCATGCAGAAGGCTCTGGACGACATGATGGCCGACGGCACCTACAAGGCCATTTCCGAAAAGTGGATTGGCGCGGATATCCGCTAATCTTCCCTCTCCGGAAGAGGGGTTGTGACAAGCAACCCATCTTCGAAATTGATCCCCCAAATCTGGTACTGTTCGCTTTCTGCCCACCACCCTTTGGGCGAACAGCGGCGCTGTTCCTCCGGCCATTCGGTGGCCCATCTCCACGAGCCACCGATGGGGAAGAAAGGTTGAAGGATGGATATCGCACTTATCGAGCGGATTTTTCCCTTCATTGTTCAGTCTGGCTGGGTCACCGTCCAGCTGACAGTCGTATCGCTTCTGATCGGTCTGGTCGTTGCAACCGTTCTGGTTATTGCCCGCTTTTCGCGCTTCAAGCCGTTCCGCTGGTTCGCCACGGGCTATGTCAGCATCATGCGCGGCACGCCGCTGCTGGTGCAGCTTTTTCTGGTCTTCTTCGGCGGCCCTCAATTCGGTCTGGAATTCAGCCCATTCATGGCTGGCGTGATCACCATGGGCTTCAACATCGGAGCCTATATGTCGGAAGGCATACGTGGCGCCATTCTGGCCGTCGATAAGGGGCAGAACGAAGCGGCCCGCAGCATCGGCTTTGGACGCTTCAACACCATGCGGCTTTTCATTCTGCCGCAGGCAGCACCCCTGATGATCCGTT
The DNA here is from genome assembly GCF_030067775.1 of Ochrobactrum sp. SSR. Taxonomy (NCBI): domain Bacteria; kingdom Pseudomonadati; phylum Pseudomonadota; class Alphaproteobacteria; order Hyphomicrobiales; family Brucellaceae; genus Ochrobactrum; species Ochrobactrum sp. SSR. Next base: position 1,117,583 of record NZ_CP125970.1, read on the forward strand.
CGCTCGGCGTCAACACGATCATCCTGACCAAGAGTACAGCACTTGTCTCGACAATCGGCGTGGTTGAACTGACCTATTCCGCGCAGCGTTTCGTGACCTCGACCTATAAGCCCTTCGAAGTCTTCACGATCGCGGGCATCGCCTACATCGTCATCATTGCCGTCATTTCGATGATCGTTCGCGGCATGGAAACCTTCTTCAACCGAGATAGGAGGGCCGAAGCATGAGCCTCGATTTCACGGTCGTTCCCTCCTATCTGGAACTGCTCTTCATCGGCCTGCTCTGGACGGTGCTGATCACCGTTCTGGCCGGTGTCATCAGCGTGGTGCTGGGCGTCGTCATCGCTCTGGTGACATTGCACGGGCCAAAAATCGTCAGCCTACCGGTGCGCGGCATCGTGTTCCTCTTCATGGGCACGCCACTGCTGCTCCAGCTCTATCTTCTCTATTATGGCCTGTCGCAGATCGGCATCATGGTTCCGGCCTTCTGGACCGGCGTGTTCGGCCTTGGCATGCATTATGCCGCCTATAACGCCGATATTTTCCGCGCTTCGCTGCAAGCTGTGGACGCCGGGCAGATGGAAGCCGCCCGTTCGCTGGGCTTCAGCCGGGGCATGTCGCTGCGCTATTTCATCATTCCGCAGGCGATCCTGACCGCGCTGCCGCAGGTGGGCAATAACAGCATCATCCTGCTCAAGGATACAGCGGTGCTGTCCGTCCTGGGCATCACGGAACTGGTTCTGAACGCACAGCGCGCCATCAGCGAAACCTATCGACCCTTCGAATTCTATTTCGTCGCCGCCGTGCTCTATTATGCCGTCAATCTTCTGATGGAATGGGCATTGAGCAAAGCGGCCAAGAAAGCGGAAGCTATCCGATGAACACTCAGACACCCATGATCGAATTGCGCCAGATCAGGAAATCCTATGGCAACCACGAGGTTCTCAAGGGCATCGACCTGACGGTTCCGCGCGGCAAGATCGTATCCATCATCGGCCCCAGCGGGTCGGGAAAAAGCACGCTTCTGCGCTCCATCAACATGCTGGAAGAAACCTCGGGCGGAGAAATCTGGCTTGATGGCAATCAGGTCAACAAGCCGCTCAAGGGCCATGCCTTCGAAAAGCACATCAACCATATCCGTCAGGAAATGGGCATGGTGTTCCAGCAGTTTAACCTGTTTCCGCACCTGACCGTGCTGCAGAACATCATGATCGGTCCGATGCGGCTCAAGCATCTGCCCCGCGCCGAAGCGCTGGACCGCGCCAACACGCTGTTGGCGAAGGTCGGGCTGGTGGACAAGGGCAATGCCTATCCGGCGCGCCTTTCCGGCGGCCAGAAGCAGCGCGTGGCGATTGCGCGCGCGCTCGCCATGCAGCCCAAGGTGATGCTGTTCGACGAGGCCACATCGGCGCTCGATCCCGAGCTGGTGGAAGAGGTTAATCAGGTGATGAAGCAGCTCGCCAGAGAGCACATGACCATGCTGATCGTGACCCACGAAATGCGCTTCGCCGCTGAAGTATCCGACCATGTGATGTTCATGGATGGCGGCGTGGTGGTCGAGCAGGGTCCGCCGGACCAGATGTTGTCCAATCCGAAAGAGGAACGGACCCGCGCTTTCCTGCGAAAGCATCTTTCGCACTAAATTACGGAGACTACTCAATGACTGCGAATGTTTCAAACGGCGCGCAAAACGCCGTAACGATGGCGCACAACCATATCGATGCGCAGCATGTCGAAGAGCTGGCTCTTCGCATGGTCAGCTGGCGTAGCGAAACGGGCACGCCCGGTGAAGCGGAATTCTCTGGTCGCTTTGTCGAATTGCTCAAGGAAATTCCTTATTTCCAGGAGAACCCGGCCAATATCCGCACGGTTGCCAGCCATGGCGATCCGCTGACCCATAATGTGGTGGCGCTGGTGCGCGGCAAGGGCCGTGACACGGTGGTTCTCGCTGGCCACTTCGACACGGTTGCGACCGACAATTATCACGAGTTGAAATCGCTTTCCTGCGACAGCCTCAACCTGAAAGACGCGCTGATCAAGGACCTTGGCAAGCGCGCGCGCTCGGCCCAGGAAGAGCGCGCTTTGGAAGATCTTCTGAGCGGCGATTTCCTGCCGGGCCGTGGCCTTCTGGACATGAAAAGCGGCATCGCCGCCGGTATTGCCTGCCTTGAGCGTTTTGCGGCCGATCCCGACCGCAGTGGCAATCTGGTCCTGATCGTAACACCGGACGAAGAGCGCGAAAGCCGGGGCATGCGGTCGATGCGCAATGCGCTGCCGGATATTGCGCGGGACTTCGATCTCGATATTTCGTCGGCTATCAATCTTGATGTAACGTCCGATCAGGGCGATGGCAGCGAAGGCCGCGCCGTCTATGCCGGAACCATCGGCAAGCTCCTGCCTTTCGCGCTCGTCATCGGTTGCAGCTCCCACGCCAGCTACCCTTATGAAGGCGTCAGCGCACAGGCCATGGCGGCTGGTATTCTCACGCGCTTCGAAGGCAATGCCGATCTGGCCGACCGCGACGACAACGATATTTCCCCGCCGCCCATCTGCCTTGAGGCAAAGGATTTGCGCGACGGCTATGAAGTCACGACGCCTGAACGTTTCTGGATCGCGCTCAACTGGCTCTATCATGGCATGACTGCGGAAGAGCTCTTCAAGCGCTTTCAGGATGAAGTGCGCACCGGCGCCGTTGATGCGGTCGCACGCTTCACCGCGCAGGCCGAAGCCTATGGCAAGCTGGTCGGCAAGCGCGCCGGGGCAACCCCGCCAGCGCCGAAGCTTTTGACATTCACAGAGCTGCGCGCCATGGCAGCACAGATCGCAGGCAACGACTTCGAACGTCTCTATGACGAACAGGAACAGCGCCTTTCCGGCATCGACAATCCGCTTTCCGTCAGCCGCCAGCTGACCGAATGGCTGGTGGGTGTTGCGCACCTTGCCGGACCGGCGATTGTCGTCGGCTTTGCCGGGCTGCACTATCCGGCAAGCCATCTTGACGACACCAAAACCAATGACCGCCTTTTCAGAGAGGCCATCGACGAGACGATCAAGGTCTTTGCGGCCTTCCCCGACCAGAGCCTGGTCTGGAAGCCCCATTTCCAGGGCATTTCCGATATGAGCTTTCTCGGTCAGGCAACGCTTGGGCAGGATATCGTGTCGCAGAACACGCCGGTGTCGCGCCTCGTCGATCATCCAGCCGCCAACGCGCTACGTTTCCCGGTGGTCAATATCGGCCCATGGGGTCGCGAATTCCACCAGAAGCTGGAGCGCGTCCACGCGCCCTACGCCTTCGAGGTTCTGCCGCAGATCGTTTCGATGATCGCTGAAAAATTCCTCGCGGCAAAGGCTGGAAACAACGCCCGCTGATCGGGCGCGTCCGCCCATTGAATAAAGGTTCACTCCCATGACCAATGAAAAGCTGAATATCGTTCCCTTTGTCAGCGTCGATCACATGATGAAGCTGGTTCTGACCGTTGGTGTCGAAACCTTCCTCAAGGAACTGGCGGCAATTGTCGAAGAAGATTTTCGTCGCTGGGAACAGTTCGACAAGACGGCGCGCGTCGCCTCCCATTCGCAGGAAGGTGTCATTGAACTGATGCCAACCAGCGACGGCACGCTTTATGGCTTCAAATATGTCAATGGCCACCCAAAAAACAACCGGACGGGCCGTCAGACGGTTGCGGCCTTCGGCGTACTCTCCGATGTGGACAGCGGCTATCCGCTGCTCCTGACAGAGATGACCATTCTGACCGCGCTGCGCACCGCCGCCACGTCGGCAGTGGCCGCCAAACATCTGGCGCGACCGGATTCCAAAACGCTGACGATCATCGGCAACGGCGCGCAGAGCGAATTTCAGGCGCTGGCCTTCAAGGCTCTGCTCGGCATCGACACGCTGCGTCTGTTCGATATCGACCGTTCGGCGAGCGAGCGCTGTGCGGCCAATCTAGCGGACAAGGGATTTTCGGTCACCATCTGCGGGTCGTCGCAGGAGGCTGTCGAGGGCGCGGATATCATCACCACCGTCACCGCCGACAAGCAATATGCTACCATTTTGAGCGACAACATGGTTGGCCCCGGCGTGCATATCAATGCGGTTGGCGGCGATTGCCCCGGCAAGACCGAACTGAACAAGGAAATTCTCCTGCGCTCGGATATTTTTGTCGAATATCCGCCACAGACCCGCATCGAGGGCGAAATCCAGCAATTGCCGGAAGATTATCCGGTCAAGGAATTGTGGGAAGTGATCACCGGTAAACTGCCGGGCAGAACATCGGATCGCGCCATCACGCTGTTCGACAGCGTCGGCTTTGCAACCGAAGATTTTTCCGCCCTGCGCTATGTCTTCAGCAAACTGGAAGAGACCGGCCTTTATGCCGAACTCGACATGCTGGCGGACCCGGATGAACCGCGCGATCTCTACGGCATGTTGCTGCGATGCGAGCAGGCACTGGAGGCCGCATAAGCTTCGGCGATGATGCGCTGCATCGAGCCTTGAGTGAATAGTTCCGCCCGACACCTGTTGTTGGCGCTCCAATGTGGTATCACCATCGGCACGTGAGAGTGCCGGTGTAGTTGGATATCCATGATCGTTTGAGCGATGCAGCAATTGGCCAGAAAAATGTTTGCAGAAATCGGCTGGGGTATTCCAAGCTCGATCGTCCTGCATCTGTTGCTGGCCATTGTTCTGCTCGTCCGCCTGCCGGAATTGCCAACCGCGCAGGAACAGAGCGTCAATGTAGAGCTTGTTCCCCCGCCGCCACCCGCCGAGGACAAGCCCAAACAGGACCAGGAAAAGCCCGCTCCTGCGCAACAGCAGGCGCAGGCCCAGAAGCTTGCCTTTGAGTCCGCTTCCAACGATCCGAAGGATGAGGCGCCGGAGGAACCTGACGTTCCGCCCGCCGCACCAGAAACAAGCGAAAAGCCCGACGAAACTGCGCGCCCGACAACCGAGACCAAGAACGAGCAGCCGCAGGACAAAGAACAGGAAGCGGCGGAGCTGCAGGCTCAATCCGCAACTGCGGAGAACGCGAACGAGGCGGCAGCCCCTCCTATTCAGAACCCGCCTATTCCGCAGCCCAAACCGGAACAGGCAAAGCCGGCCACCAAGGCCGTTTCGGAGCAAAAAGGCTGAAAACTTCAAACAGGCGCGCAGGCTTTATTCCAAGGATGCCCTGTCTGACCCGCGTGTGAAACAGGCGCTCGGCAAACTCTCGCCCACGGATCGCGTCATCCAGATTTGCAGCATCGAGGCGCTTGAACAGATCCGCCGCCAGCAGCCCGGCGCTTTCCCCGACATGCTGGCGCGCGCGGGCGGTTCGGTTTCCAACAGCGGTCTGACGGTCAGCAACGGCGCCTTTCGCAGCCGCGCCCAATGGTATGGCGTGGATTTCAAATGTCAGGTCAATGCGGAGGCCATGTCGATCCAGTCCTTCAGCTATGCCATCGGCCACGCCATCCCCGAAAGCGAATGGGGCGCACGGCAACTGCCCAGAGACTAGTGGTCTGATTCCAACATTTGCATCCCTCGGTTCACGCGCTGAGCAAATGTTGGAATCAAAAAGACCACTAGCAAGTATATGTATCTAGTGGATTTTTCGAATTTGACGTTTGAAACAGCATCTATGTCAGCCGGGATTCAAACGTCAAATTCAATCCACTAGAATATGAAGTGATGAGACAAGACTGGCAGTATTTGCTAGAGTTGTCGGTGTAATGCCCCACGAAACTAACACTGAATGGAGACAGATATGAAAGTCGTATTTGTAACGACCGCTGTCCTCGCTCTGTCGGTTACGGCTGCGATGGCAGACTGCACTTACCACAATGCGCAATCGTCAACAAAAATGGAAAAGCCGCAAACAACGGCAAGCGCAGAAACTACGGCGCCCACCCAGAAGTAAAATATATTCCAACAGGAGGCCCTTCGAAACGGCGCCTCCTGTTCGGGATACCGCTGTTCAAAGCCGCAAGCTGATACCAGCCTTGCGTAGAAGCCAGTAAAACAGCGCTGTCGCACCGACACCCAGAACAATCGCCCAGCCGAAACCGGACCCGTCGCCCGTGAAGGGCAATCCGGCAGTGTTCATCCCGAAAATACCGGCGATCAGCGTGCCGGGCAGCAGCAATGCGCTCATCACCGCCATCACTTTGAGGCTGCGGTTTGAATCATCCGCCAGTTCCGCTGCAATCTCTTCCTGCAACAACCGCGCACGATCATTGACCATAACGATTTCACGGTCGAGGCGCTCGAGCCGCATGGAAAGCCGCGTCAACGCGGCATGCCCCATCTCAGGCAAGGTCCAGTCCAGACGGTCTTCCTCTTCAAACAAAGCCACCATACCGGCCACCGGACGATGCAGCGAGACCGCCAGTCTGCGCACTTCCTTAAGATCCCTGCGTTCATCATTCAACCGCTCGGTCACCAACCGATCCTCAACAGTATCGAGCATTTTGCTCGCCTCATTGAGCCTGATTGCGGTGTTCTTGCAGAAGGCCGTAACCACCGCCTCAAATAATTCATAGGCCGTTGCCGGGCAAAAACCGCTGGCAAAGGAATGGCGCACCCTGTCTACGGCTTCCAGAGGATGCCGCCTGCCGGTTACCAGAAGCCCACCCATCACCGCAAAATGCAGACGGCCGATTGTGGTGGACATGCGCTCCATGTCCTGATGCATGTCGGCGATGACGCCATGGATCGTTCCTGCCTCATGGCTGAGCACCAGGCTATCGTCATGCCCTTCCAATATTGCCCGCGCCGACGCGGGCAAGGCACAGCGCTCCGAGAGCCAGCCCTGTGACCGCTGATCGACCAGATCGACATGCAGCCACACCCAGCCGTCATTAGCGGCCAGCGCAGCATCCACTTCGTCTGCCTTGAGTTCCACAACCGCATGATCGGGGCGCTTGTGATAGGCCCCCACCAGACCGGTACTATGTTCCTTCAGCGAACCGTGAATAATGTTCAATGTCGTGTACCAATACCCGGAACAAAGCGGCCCCGCATCGAGCCTCTAATACACTTCCGGCACATACATTTCGGACGGGGTCTGATGACGTACATAATCGTCATGGCGCACGCGTTCCGGCAGATGGATGGCCGACTTCGGCACATCCTCATAAGGGATCTGCGACAGAAGATGGGCGATGCAATTGAGGCGCGCCTTTTTCTTGTCGACGGCCTCGACAACCCACCATGGCGCTTCGGCAATATGGGTGCGGTGCAGCATCTCTTCCTTGGCCTTGGTGTAGTCTTCCCAATGAACGCGGCTTTCGAGGTCCATCGGCGAAAGCTTCCACTGCTTCAGCGGATCGTGGATACGCATGTTGAAGCGGAATTCCTGCTCTTCGTCGGTGATCGAGAACCAGTATTTGATGAGAATGATCCCGGAACGCACCAGCATGCGTTCAAATTCGGGAACGGAGCGGAAAAACTCTTCCAGTTCCTCCTTCGTGCAAAAGCCCATGACCCGCTCGACACCGGCCCGATTATACCAGGAGCGGTCGAACAGGACCATTTCGCCAGCGGTCGGCAGATGCGGCACATAACGCTGGAAATACCACTGATTGCGCTCGCGTTCGGTGGGAGCAGGCAGCGCGACGACGCGGCAGACACGCGGATTGAGACGCTGCGTCACGCGCTTGATCGCGCCACCCTTGCCAGCGGAATCGCGGCCTTCGAACAGCACGACGACTTTGAGCTTCTTGTGCTGCACCCAGTCCTGAAGCTTCACCAGCTCATGCTGGAGACGAAACAGCTCGCGGAAATAAAGGCGGCGTTCAAGCGTCTGTTCGGCGGGGCCGGACATGCCCTCGGCGACCAGCGCGTCAAGCCGCTCTTCCTCGATCTGCATTTCCAGCTCTTCATCGAAACTGTCGGCGATTTCCGCCTTGATACGGTCCAGATGGCTACTCTCGAACATGTTCACACCATAAGCTGAAGATAACACCCGAAGCCGCGACGACTCCGCGCAATTGCACGGAATACTAGAAGTGGCTCATGACGGTTTCGTGACGCAATCCGGTCGCGCGGGTGTCAACAAAGGCGATATCAAGCCCTATTACAGTTTCGCAATTTTAAAGTGCGCTATGGACCCGGTTGAATTGACGCCTACGTAAAAAATAAGCTTTCGTTGAAAGCCGTTTGATTGCATTCTCCCGCAGATGCGAACCACCGGGATCGTTCAATGATTGCAAAACCTTCCTACCGTTTCCTCCGCTCCGGACGAAGCGTCATATTCGGAACCACGGCTGCCTTTGCATTCTGCATTTCGGCAATAACATTTGGCGCTCCGGCCCGTGCCGATTCCCGCAATGTGGTTCCGGTTGCCGTGATGAAGGTGGCGGCAAGCGATTATCAGCCCCGATTGACGCTTTCCGGCGCGATTGCCGCCCGCTCGCTGGTCAACACCTCATTTCGCCTTGGCGGGCAGGTCGTGGAGCGCAAGACCGAGATCGGCCAGCATGTCGACAAAGGCGAGTTGATCGCCCGTATCGACGATGCCGAACAGCAGGCGAATCTGCGTGTTGCTCAGGCCTCGAAGGATGCCGCGCAGGCGCAGCTCGTTCAGGCGGACGCCAATTTCAAACGCCAGAAGGCGCTTCTCGCGCAGGGTTTCACGACCCGCAGCACCTATGATCAGGCAAACCAGACCCTGCAAACCGCGCAAAGCGCGCTTCGAGCGCCGAAAGCCAGCTTAGCGACGCGCGCGACCAGCTTTCCTACACCGAACTGCGCGCCCCGGTTTCCGGTGTCGTCACGGCGCGCAACATCGAAGCGGGTCAGGTGATACAGGCCGCGCAGACGGCGTTTTCGATTGCCGAGGATGGACCACGCGATGCCGTCTTCGACGTGCAGGAAACGCTGGTCAACCACGCCAAGGACGGCATGGGCGTGACAATTGCGCTGCTGTCGGACGCTTCCATTGTTGCAGAAGGACAAATCCGCGAAATCTCTCCGGTCGTCGATGCGCAGACCGGCACGGTCCGGGTCAAGGTTGGCATTGCCAAAACCCCGCCACAGATGGCGCTTGGTGCGACCGTCACCGGAACAGTGCATATGGATAGCCGTCAAGTCATCGTCCTGCCATGGAGCGCCATGACATCCGACGCCGGACGCCCCGCTGTTTGGCGGGTGGCTGACGATACCCATGTTACAACGCTGGTTCCAATCACCGTGCTTTCCTATGAAAAGGAACGGGTGATCGTGGATGGCGGCTTGAACGACGGCGAACTGATCGTCACGAAAGGCGCGCAGATGCTGCGGTCGGGCGAGCCGACCGAAATCATGCAGACGCAGGAAGGGGCGGTTGCGCAATGATGCGAGAATTCCGAAAGCCCATTGCCCTCCCCTGATGCGCGCCGCTGTGCTGATGACCACGCTTGCGCTCGCAGCCTGCGGCAAGAGCGATGAAAGCGAAGCGGAGGCCGAACCCGTTCGCCCGGTTCTCTACATGGTTGTTGAACCGCGACCGGCCACGCAGGCGGGGTTTGCCGGTACGATCGAGCCGCGCTATTCGACCGATCTCGCCTTCCGCGTGCTTGGGCGCATCATCAGCCGTCCGGTGCAGGTGGGCGATCTGGTGCAGAAGGGTGAGAGCGTCGCAACGCTTGATCCGTCGACGCTTGATCTGGCGATCCAGTCGGCGAAGGCCGATCTGGCGAGCGCCGAGGCGCAATATGCCAATGCCTCGGCCAGCGAGGAGCGGCAGCGCATTTTGCTGCAAGGCAACAATGTTTCGCAGGCCGATTATGATGCCGCCAGACAGGCGCGCGACAGCGCCAGTGCAGGACTGGAAAAGGCCCGGGCCGGGCTGAAAAAGGCGCAGGACCAGCGCAGCTATGCCGTGTTGCGCCCCGACTATGACGGGGTAATTTCGGCAACCAATGCCGAGGTTGGACAAGTGGTCGCCGCCGGTCAGGCAGTGATGACGGTGGCGCGCCCGGACATTCGTGAAGCCGTGGTCGATATTCCCGACAGCATGACACAGTATTTCGCGCCGGGTGCTGCCTTCAATGTGCAGCTTCAGGCTGATCCGTCGGTGACGGGAACCGGCACTGTGCGGGAAGTCGCGCCGCAGGCGGATGCGCAGACCCGCAGCCGCCGGGTCAGAATTGCCCTCGACAATCCTCCCGACGGTTTCCGTCTCGGGGCGACCATCCGCGCCGCTTTGGCGACGCCGGAGAAGGATGTGGTGCGCCTGCCGATCCAGGCCCTGCGCGAGGACAACGGCAAGACAAGCATCTGGATTATCGATCCCGACAAACAGACCGTCTCGCTGCACGATGTTCAGGTTATCGCGCGGCAGGGCGGCAATTTCGTTGCCGGTGGTGTCGAGGTCGGCAGCTATGTGGCGATTGCTGGCGTCTATGAATTGAAAGAAGGACAGAAAGTCCGTCTGGACCAGAAAGGAACTGGCCTGTGAAAAAGGGATTCAATCTGTCCGACTGGGCTTTGAACCACAGATCGCTGGTCTGGTATTTCATGCTCGTGTTTCTGGTCGCAGGCTTCGTGTCCTATCTCGATCTCGGTCGCGAAGAAGACCCGGAATTCACCGTCAAGACGATGGTGGTGCAGGCCAACTGGCCGGGCGCTTCCGTGGAAGAAACGCTCAATCAGGTCACGGATCGCATCGAGAAGAAGCTCGAGGAACTCGATACGCTCGATTATACGCGCAGCGTCACGACCGCGGGCCAGTCTGTCGTCTTCGTTTTCCTGAAGGACACGGTGCGCAAACGTCAGGTCACCGACGCCTGGAATGAAGTCCGGCATATGCTGGACGATATCAAGCCGGAACTGCCTGATGGCGTTTATGGGCCTTATTATAACGACAAGTTCGGCGATGTTTTCGGGAATATCTTCGCCTTCACCGCTGATGGTCTGTCCATGCGACAGCTGCGTGATTATGCGGAAGATGTGCGCGCCAAGATTTTGACGCTGCCCAATGCCGGTAAGGTCGAGCTGATTGGCGCGCAGGACGAGGCGATCTATCTCGAATTTTCGACGCGGCAGGTCGCAGCACTTGGTCTCGACCAGCAGGCCGTGCTTCAGGCCTTGCAGGACCAGAACGCGATCACGCCATCGGGCGTCGTTCAGGCCGGGCCGGAACGGATCAGTGTCCGCGTCAGCGGCCAGTTCAATTCCGAAGCAGATCTGCGCGCGGTCAATCTGCGCGTCAATGACCGGTTCTTCCGCTTGTCCGATGTGGCCACCATCACGCGCGGCTATGTCGACCCGCCAACATCCATCTTCCGCGTCAATGGCGCGGATTCCATCGGGCTTGGCATCGGTATGAAGCCGAACGGAAATCTGCTGGAATTTGGCGCGGCGCTCGACAAGATGATGCAGCAGGTGACGGCGGAACTCCCTGTCGGCGTCAAGGTGTTCAAGGTGGCCGACCAGCCGCATGTCGTGAAGGAAGCCGTGTCCGGCTTTACCAGCGCACTGTTCGAAGCCGTGGTCATCGTGCTTGCGGTCAGCTTTGTCAGCCTTGGCCTGCGCGCCGGTTTCGTGGTGTCGCTGTCGATCCCGCTCGTGCTTGCGATCACCTTCCTGTCGATGTCGCTTCTGGATATTTCACTGCAACGCGTGTCGCTCGGCGCGCTTATCATCGCGCTCGGCCTTTTGGTCGATGATGCCATGATTGCGGTCGAGATGATGGTGGCGCGACTGGAATTCGGCGACCCGATCAACAAGGCCGCCACTTACGTCTATTCGCATACGGCCTTTCCGATGCTGACAGGCACGCTTGTGACCATTGCGGGCTTCATCCCGATCGGCCTCAATTCCAGTCAGGCGGGTGAATATACCTATACGCTCTTTGTGGTGATCGCCGTTTCGCTGGTAGTGTCGTGGATTGTCGCGGTGCTGTTTGCGCCGCTGCTGGGCGTCACATTCCTGCCCAAGAAAATGAAGCCCCATGCGGAAAAGCGCAGCCGCTTCTTTGAAGCCTTTTCCAGGGCGCTGTTGCTGGCGATGCGCTATCGCTGGGTGACCATCGTGACAACCGTCCTTCTGTTTGCGGTTTCAGTTTTCGGGATGCGCTTCATCGAACAGCAGTTCTTCCCGCAGTCGGATCGTCCGGAACTGGTTCTCGACTGGACCTTGCCGCAAAACAGCTCCATCGCCGAAACCCGGGCGCAGATGGAGCGTTTCGAAGAAACCATGCTAAAAGGCAATCCCGATATCGAGCATTGGAGCACCTATGTCGGGCAAAGCGCGATCCGGTTCATCCTCTCCTTCGACGTGCAGCCGAACAATCCCTATTTCGGCCAGATGGTCGTCGTCGCCAAGGATGTCGAAGCGCGAGACCGCCTGAAGGCCAAGTTTGATGAGGTCTTCCGCAAGGATTATGTCGGCACCGACGTCTATGTGAAATTCCTGGAGCTTGGACCGCCGGTCGGACGCCCCGTGCAATACCGCATTTCCGGCCCGGACATTCAAAAACTGCGCGGTCTGGCGCAGGATTTCGCGGGCATCCTGACTGCCGACGAAAGACTGGGGGTGGTCAATTATAACTGGAATGAACCCGGCCGCGTGATCCGTGTCGATGTCATGCAGGACAAGGCGCGCAAGCTTGGCATTTCATCCAAGGATATTGCCACGACGCTGAACGGTGTCGTCGGCGGCATCACCATCACGCAGGTGCGGGATTCGATCTATCTGATCGATGTCGTCGTGCGCGCGCAAAAGCACGAACGCGATTCCATCGACACCTTGCAGAGCCTGCAAATTGCGACCGGCAACGGCACCTCGGTGCCGCTCGCTTCCATCGCCAATTTCCGTTACGAGCTTGAGCAGCCCGTCATCTACCGGCGGTCACGCATCCCGACGATCACGGTCGCGGCAGGCATTATCGACAAGACCATGCCGGATACGATCGTGAAAGACCTCGGCCCCGCGATCAAGGCTTTCGCCGACAAGCTACCGGCTGGCTACTATATTCAGACCGCAGGCACGGTTGAGGAAAGCGGCAAGAGCCAGGGCCCGATTGCAGCCGTTGTTCCGCTGATGCTGTTTGTGATGGCGACTGTGCTGATGCTGCAGTTGCAGAGTTTCCAGCGCCTGTTCCTCGTGGTGGCGGTTGCGCCGCTTGGATTGATCGGCGTGGTTGCAGCACACCTGCCAAGCGGCAAACCGCTTGGTTTCGTCGCCATTCTAGGCGTGCTGGCGCTGATCGGCATTCTGATCCGAAACTCCGTCATCCTGATTGTGCAGATCGAGGAACATATCACCGAAGGCATGAAGCCCTGGGATGCTGTGATGATCGCCAGCCAGCACCGTATGCGCCCGATTGCACTGACGGCGGCGGCGGCAAGCCTTGCGCTGATCCCCATTGCCCGCGAAGTGTTCTGGGGGCCGATGGCCTATGCCATGATGGGCGGCATCATCGCTGGCACGGCGATCACCCTCCTGTTCCTGCCAGCGCTCTATGTGGCATGGTTCCGCATCAAGGAACCGGACGCAGAAGAAACGCCCGCGCCACAACATTGATATTGCAACGAAATCCGTCTGGAGCGGGAATCCGCTCCAGACTGCCACACCCCCTCACAAAAATTTTACACTCCACCCTTGAACCGGGCAAAAACATACACATTTGAAGAAGGCAGCGCCGGGCCCCTCTGGTCATGGTTTTCCGCTATGGCGATGTCGGGGCTGCTCCACTTGTTCAAATGGAGATGGTCCGGCGATGGATTCGCTTATTTTAGCCCTTTCGGGCGATTTTCTCGGCACACCTGTATACTTCTGGGCGGCATTCATCACGATCGTCGTGGGTTTGCTGGTTTTCGATCTTGGTATTCTGCATCGCGACGAACATGAAATCGGAGCCAAGGAGAGCCTGCTCCTTTACGGCTTCTATGTCGTCATCGCATTGGCTTTCGGCGGCTGGGTCTGGTGGGAACGCGGCGCGCAGGCGGGCCTCGAATTCTACACCGGCTATCTGATCGAGCAGAGCCTTGCGATGGACAATATGTTCGTCATCGCAACGATTTTCGGCTTTCTCGCCATCCCGCGCCTTTATCAGCACCGCGTGCTGTTCTGGGGTATTCTGGGCGTCATCGCCTTCCGCGCGGTTCTGATCGGGCTGGGCGCGGCATTGGTGCATGAGTTCAATTGGATCCTGTTCCTGTTCGGCGCTTTCCTCGTCTTCACCGGCTTCAAGATGTTCCGCCATCAGGATGAAACGCCCGATATCGAGCAGAATGCGGTTTTCCGGTTCCTGCGCAAGCGCTTCAATATCACCAGCGAGGTGCACGGGCGCCATTTCACCGTCAAGAAGCCGCACCCGAAAACCGGCAAGCTCGTCACCTGGCTAACGCCGCTTGCGGTCGCGCTGATCATGGTTGAGACCGTCGATCTGATCTTTGCCGTAGACTCCGTCCCTGCCGTGTTTGCCGTCACGCAGGATACGTTTATCGTCTACACCTCGAACATCTTCGCCGTCCTCGGCCTGCGCGCGCTCTATTTCGCACTCGCCGCCGCCATGAACCGCTTCCGCTATCTTCAGGTATCGCTGGCGATCATTCTGGTGCTGATCGGTATCAAGATTTTCCTCGTGCCGCTGGGTGTTCATATCAACACACTGCTGTCGCTGGTGGTAACGCTCGGCATTCTCGCAAGCGGTGTGCTCTACTCGCTCTACAAGACCCGCAACGAGCCGGATATGAGCGTCGAGGAACTGGCCGCGCAACAGCATAAGGAAGGCTGATCGCAAGCCCTGCTTTCCCAGAGCGGTTCCGGTTAAAACGGAATCGTGGAACCGCTCTATCTATTTGTTTTGCGCATTATCCTACGCAAAACCGCTACGCACTTTTGCTGGAAATGCTCTAAGAAAAAAGCCCCCGGACTTGGTTGGTCCGGGGGCTTTCATTTCGAGGTGACGCTTAAGAAGCGATATAGTTTTTCAGGAAGGCCCGCGTCCGGTCCTGCTGCGGGTTGCGCAACACGTCTGCGGGCGCGCCTTCTTCGACCACAAAGCCGCCGTCCATGAAGATGATCCTGTCGGCAACCTCACCGGCAAAGCGCATTTCATGCGTCACGATCAGCATCGTCATATGCTCGGCTGCAAGCTGCTTCATGACCGCATTCACTTCATCGACCAGTTCCGGATCGAGCGCCGAGGTCGCCTCGTCGAACAGCATCACCTTCGGCTGCATGGCAAGCGCGCGGGCAATGGCAACGCGCTGTTTCTGGCCGCCGGACAGGCGTGACGGGTAGACGTCCACCTTGCTGGCGAGCCCCACCTTGTTGAGCAGTTCCAGCGCCAGTTCGCGGGCCGCCGATTTGGACATGCCCTTCAGCTTTGTCGGTCCCAGCGTGATGTTTTCCAGCACGGTGAGATGCGGAAACAGATTGAAGTGCTGAAACACCATGCCCATCTGCTGGCGCACCGCGTTGATGTGCTTTTCAAAAGCCTGCCCGCTCAGCGGCTGGTTGACCTGCAACCCGTCGAGCCAGACTTCGCCGCCATTCAGCGTCTCCAGATGATTGATGGAGCGCAGCAATGTGCTCTTGCCCGAACCACTCGGGCCGATGATCGCGATGATCTGGCCACGCGATACCGAAAGATCGATCCCTTTCAGAACCTCCAGCGCACCATAGGCTTTGCGGGCGCCTTTCACTTCAACCATAGGCTTCAAGGCGCTCATCGCGTAACCTCCACTTTTCTTTCGATATGCCGCAGGCCCGCTTCCATGACGAGGTTGACCACGTAATAAAGTGCGGCGGCAGTCAGATAGAACTCAAACGGACTATAGGTTTCACTGATGGCGATCTGCGCGCTGTGAACCAGTTCGGCAATGCCGATGATCGACACGAGCGATGTGTCTTTCAACAGCACGATCATGTTGTTGCCGATGGGCGGGATGGTGTTGCGGATGGCCTGCGGGATGATGATATAGCGCAGCGTCTGCCCCTGACTTAGCCCGATGGATCGCGCACCTTCCGTCTGCCCCGGATCGACCGAGACGATGCCCGCCCGGAACACATCCGCATTATAGACCGCGAAATGCAGACTCAATCCGAGAATGCCCGCAAACAGGGCCGGAATGTCGATCCCGATCTGCACCAGACCGTAATAGATGAGATAGAGCTGCAAAAGCAGCGGCGTTCCCATGAAGAGCCACATGAAGAAGCGGACCGGATAGGCGAACAAAGCCGGTGCATAAAGCACAACCAGCGCAAAGACGATGCCGAGGATGAAGCTCAGCGCGCTGGATGCGACCGCAAGAACGATGGTCCACCACAATCCGGTCAAGAGCAGATCGGTATAGGGAGCGACGATACTGAAATCGAGAGCTGGCATTGCGTCCTCCCTCAGCGTGCAGCGAAGCGCTTGTCGAGCAGATCGACAAGCGACGCCACCACATAGACGATGAGCATGTAAATGACCGCAGCAACTGCGAAAATCTCGAATGGCTTGTAGGTCGAGCTGATGAAGCGTTGCGCCGTATAGGTGAGTTCAACCACGGAAATGGTCGATACCAGCGCCGAACCCTTGACCAGAGCAACCGCATTCACACCGAGCGGGCGGATCATCAGGCGTGCGGCCTGTGGCAGAATGATGAGGCGCAGCGTCTGGCCGCGGCCAAACCCAATCGAGCGGGCTGCCTCGTCCTGGCCCCGATCCACGCTTGCAATTGCGCCGCGAATAGACTCGGCCATGTAAGCGCCGATATTGAGCCCCAGACCGATGACACCCGCCGCATAGGGCTCCAGTTCGAGCCCGATCTGCGGGCCACCGAAATAAAGCACGAACAGCTGCACGAGGCAGGGCGTTCCACGAAAAATGCTGACATAGGCGCCGGACAAAAAACGCAGAACAAAGCTGTTAGAAAGGCGTCCGACGACCAGAATGCCCGCAATGACGAATCCCAACACAAGAGCAAGCACGGAAATCTGCACAGTTACCCATGCCGCCTCCAGAAAAAACGGGAGGACGTGCCGCATTAACGCAAGATCCATAGAACTACTCCGGAAGATCGCATGTACCGGCCCGGATAAACCGGGCCGGATTAAAAGCCAGCTTAGCGAATATCGCTACCGATCCACTGCATCGAGATCTTCTCGTAGCCGCCATCGGCGAGCATGTCGTCGAGTGCCTTCTGCATGGCAGCCTTGAGTTCCGGATTGTTCTTGCGAATGGCAATGCCGAGCGCCTCACGACCGCCTTCGATATTCGGCGTATCCAGAATGCGAACCTTCTGGCCGGTTTCCTTCACCGCGATCTTCACCGGAATGCTGTCCATGACAAGAGCATCGATGCGGCCTGCATCAAGATCAATCAACATTTCCGGCAGGCCCTTATAGGTGCGAACATTGAGGTCGCCCTGTGCCTTGGCCCACTTCTCATGGGCATCACCCATGGTCACACCCACGGTTTTGCCATTGAGGTCTTCCAGTTTCTGGATTGGGGCGTCTTCTTTGACCACGACCGTGCGACCCGCATGGTAGTAGGGTCCCACAAAATCGACGGCCTTTTCACGCTCTGGGGTGATGGTCATGGAGGCGACAACAGCATCGTATTTCTTGGCCAGAAGACCTGCAATGATACCGTCAAATGGCGTGGTCACGAGCTTGACCTTCACGCCCAGACGATTGGCGATTTCTGTTCCGATGGAGGCATCGAAGCCTACCACCTGATTATCGGCATTGGTGAAGCTGAACGGAGGATAGGCGCCACTCATGGCGACGCGTAACTCACCGGTTTCCTTGAGCTTTTCCAGCTCATCCGCATGCGCTGGCATGGCGGAAAAGGCGGCGGCGAGTGCTACGGCTGCAGCCGCAAACATGGTCTTGAGCTTGCTATTCATGGCTTTGGTGTTTCCTCTGGATTGGTCTTATTGTTAGGCTTATGGTTTGCCATCAACCTTCATCGACAGAGCTTGGCACAGGCCTTGTTTCCAAGCATCCTGCAATATGACTGCCAGCCCGACACATTGCCGGAAATGACCGGCATATTGTCGGCGGTCGAGGGCGCGATTTTAAAAGAAAAGGCCGCACTCCCACCCGGCAAACCGGATCGGAATGCGGCCTTGAAAATCGGCCCTGATGTTGGAGGCTTTACTTCAACGCAGCCTCGAAACTGTCGGCCAGAACGCTGAGCAAATGATCTGCATTGGCGCGGCTGAACACCATGGACGGGCGCATCTTCAACACGTTGTCATGCGGACCCTCAGTCCCCATCAGGATGCCGCGTTCGCGCGCGCCGTCATTGATCTTGCGGGCCAGCGCCGTTGCTGGCGCCTTGGTCTTGCGATCCGTGACAAGCTCGATACCGAGGAACAGTCCCTGACCGCGAACATCGCCGATAATATCGAAGCGCTGCTGCATCTTACGGAAACCGTTGATGAGATAGTTTCCGACAGTCAGCGCATTCTCGCGCAGCTTGTCGCGTTCGATCACGTCGATGACTGCAAGACCAGCGGCACAGGACACCGGATTGCCGCCGAAGGTGTTGAAATATTCCATGCCGTTATTGAAGCTGTCTGCAACTTCACGGGTGGTCACCACAGCCGACATGGGATGGCCATTGCCAATCGGCTTGCCCATGGTGACGATATCCGGCACCACATCCTGCATTTCAAACGCCCACCAATGGCTGCCGACGCGACCGAAACCGACCTGCACTTCGTCGGCAACGCAAAGTCCGCCTTCGGCACGAACCATAGCGTAGACTTCCCTGAGGTAGCCTTCTGGCAGGAATACCTGACCGGCGACACTTGGAATCGATTCCGCAAAGAACATAGCCGGCGCACGACCCTGCTTGCGCATGGTGTCGATCTGTTCGGCAATGCTCTCGGCAAAGCGCTTGCCATGTTCCTCCAGCGGCCAGTCTTCCGGCGCGTGGTAGCTGTCGGGAATGACCGCCTCATAGACGTGATCCGGTCGCCCTTTACCGCCCTTCCGCTTGTATTTGTAGGGGCTGAGATCGATCAGCTCCTGCGTGGTGCCGTGATAGGCCCAGTCGAGAACGATGGCTTCCTTGCGGCCCGTATGATTGCGTGCCATGCGCAGCATCAGGCTGTTTGCTTCGCTACCCGAGCAGGCGAAGGACGCGACCGTCAGTCCTTCCGGCAAGGTTGCCGTCAGCCGTTCGGCGTAGGCCACGATGTTGTCGTGCAGATAGCGGGTGTTGGTATTGAGCAGCGCCGCCTGACGGGCGATGGCTTCCACCACTTCCGGATGGGCGTGCCCCAGATGGCAAACATTGTTGAAGCAATCGAGATAGGCGCGACCGTAATTGTCGATCAGCCACGTCCCCTCGCCGCGCACGAACTTGATCGGCTCGGAATAGGAAATCGACAGGTTCGGCAGCAGTATTTCCTTGCGCTTCGCGATGATTTCTGCGCGGGTGCGTCCATCCTGATGGAAGGTCTCCGGCGGAATGCCCGCCAGCCCCGCCACATCCGGGAAAACATCGGCCCAGACGTCGAGATAGGCCGCTTCGCCGACGCCCAGAATTTCGGTTGCCGACAGATTGATATCCGTCGTCATTTCGAAATGCAGATGCGGGGTCCACCCGCCATTTTCGTGAATATCGCCCATATGGCCGACGAGATCGCCAGCTTCCAGCCTCTCGCCCGGCTTGAGACGACCGAGCGCCTCATGTGCCATATGCCCCCAGAGGGTCACGAAAGGCGGGCAGCCTTCCGGGCGATGCTCAAGCTTGACGAGACCGCCATAGCCGAG
This sequence comes from Ochrobactrum sp. SSR, assembly GCF_030067775.1. Taxonomy (NCBI): domain Bacteria; kingdom Pseudomonadati; phylum Pseudomonadota; class Alphaproteobacteria; order Hyphomicrobiales; family Brucellaceae; genus Ochrobactrum; species Ochrobactrum sp. SSR. Next base: position 1,137,272 of record NZ_CP125970.1, read on the forward strand.
CGGTTCGCGTTCGATTTCAACGCTGACGACCGTTGCGGCCAGCGGCGTGTAAAGCGGCGTTCCGGCAGGCATGAACAGATCGACGCCCAAATGGTGGATGCGGCGCTGCCCTTCGATGAAACGCGATTCAAACGCGGTGTCGGTATAGACAGTGCGCTTTTCGCCCCAGGGGCCGATACCGAGCTGAACGTTGTTGTAAGTGCAGAAATTATCCCACCATTCCGTCGCTTCCCTGGCGCGCTGTTCAGCGGAGGCAACCGTCATGACATGCGTTTCATCGCCATATGGCACGAGCGCCTTGGTCATGGTTGCCGGTGCCGGATGCACAATCGGCGCAAAGGTCTTGCTGTTATCCGCAATCCATTTGCGAACCGCGCCTGCACCCTCGATAGCGTCGAAGCCGCAGGCCTTGCGCAGAATAGCGGTCGCAAAACGCGGGTTCATCGCGTCCATCTTTTCCAGAAGACGCCAGGCCGGAGCCTCGCTGATCGCCAGATATGGATTGTCGTCCGTCTTGTCGTGGCGCGAAGCAGAGAAGGTCACGCTGGTGACAAGACGCATGGCGATGAGATCGAACAGAACGTCGATTTCTTCCGCCTTGAGCGGGTATTTTTCGTGGAATCCGGCGGCCAGTGCCGCTGCCGCACCAATTGGATCTTCCATGTCGAGAATGGAATAGGCGCAGGCAATGGCGACTTCGGCAATCAGAACCGTGTGAACGGCATCGCCGAAATCGATCAATCCGGCAATCTGTTCATGGTCGCTCGTGCTGACCAGTACATTCCAGTCATTCGCATCATTGTGGATGACCTGTGCACGCAGGCGCGACAGTTTCGGCGCGACGCGGTTTTCAAAACGCACGATGAAGCGCTCAAGCAGCGAACGCCTGTCGGCATCGCCGACGAAATGCAGGCGCGTGCGCGTACGGGCCGCATGGCGCAAATCCCAATCGAGATCGCGCACGGCGCCCGGATGGATGAAGCCCTGCAAGGCATGATCCAGTTCGCCAAGCGCGCGACCGAGATTGCGCATCAGCCCAAACGTGCGTTTGACTTCCGCGAGGGGAACACCCGGCAGCCAGCCGACCAGCCGCATGGCATGGCGCTCGCCACCGCTCGCCACAGCCGATGCAAGCACATCGCCCGAAAGGCTTGGCTTCAGATGCGGAACCGCGAGCTTCGCATCGGCACTGGCCAGATGCTGCAGAAGCGCGGTCTGGAATTCGCTTTCGACCTGCGGCTCGCTGGCATTGACGATTTTTAAAATCCAGTCGGCATCCGTTCCGGTCTCCAGACGAAAATTGCGATCGCGTTCGCTGTCGAGCGGCGATGCCGTGGCAGTGACACCAAAGACTTCAATGGCCAGCTTCTCGGCATCGGCTGCGGAAAACTGCGGGTTCGGATGGGACAGATCGGTCATGGATAGTGCGTTTCCAGTTTAGATTTCTTATCAGAACCTTGGCACGCAATGCGTTTTCGGGCATCAAGTATCCTGTCGGAAGAACCGGCACTTTGTCGGAATGGACCGGCATATGTCCGGTCATGCGTATAGGGTAACGATGCGGGAACTTGACGCGAAAGATCGCGAAATACTGGCAATTCTGTCCAAGGAAGCGCGCATCGCGCTGAAGACGCTGGCCGGTCGTATCGGCTTGTCCCGCAGCGCGACCAGCGAGCGCGTCACAAATCTGGAACGCAGCGGCGTCATTCGCGGCTATCGCGCGGATATTGGCGAGATCGATACCAATTTCATCCGCGCCATATTGCTCGTAAGCCTGAAACGCACGCCTGCGCTGGCGCTTCTCGACATATTGGCGCAGCACGCTGAAGTCCGCCGCGTCTCATCGGTCAGCGGGCAGCTTGATCTGGTTGTCGAGCTGGAAGCGGCGACAATCGACGACCTCAACCGCGTGCGCGACCTCGTTGCCGCCCATGATATCGTGGACGACATCACCACGGCCTTCGTGCTGCGGCGCGATATCGACCGCGAAGTCCGATAATCCTTCAGGCGGCAGGCGGGGCTTTCTGCTCCACCTGTTTAACTCTGATAAATATCCGCGCGGGTTTGCGGCACAGCCGAAATGCCGCGTTTACGCTTCGAGGCAAGTGTCTGGTTGATCTGGACTGTTCCGCGTTCAAACGCCAGCGCACAGCCCGCGAGATAAAGTATCCAGAGCCGCGCCTTCGGATAACCGACCTCGGCGACAGCCTTGTCGAAATTGGCATGAAGCCGTTCCGCCCACAGGCGGCAGGTGCGCCCATAGTGCTCACGGAGATTTTCCACGTCATGCACCTCGAAGCCATGGCCTTCAAGATTCTCGACGGTCATGCCCAGATGGTCCAGCTCGCCGCCGGGGAAGATATATTTTACCAGCGCCAGATGTTCCGCACTTTTGCGGTTGAAGCTCTTCTTGTTCTTCTTCATCCGGCGGGTGATGGCGTGATGCATATAGAGGCCGCCCGGCCGCAGCAAACGTCGCACAGACTTGAAATAGGTATCATAATTGGCAATGCCGACATGTTCGAACATGCCGATGGAAGAAATCTTGTCGAACTCCTGATCAAGCTCGGTATAAGACTTGATGTGGATGGTGATCTTGTCTTCCAGCCCGGCAGCCTTGATCCTTTGTCGGGCGAGTGCCGTTTGCGCTTCCGACAGAGAAACGCCGGTTCCGATCACGCCGTAATTCTGCACGGCATGGATCAAAAGCGCGCCCCAGCCGCAGCCGATATCGAGAAAGCGGTCGCCCGGTTTCAGGCGCAGCTTGCGGCAGATCAGGTCCAGCTTGTCATACTGCGCCTGATCCAGACTGTTTTGCCAGTCGGTGAAATAGGCGCAGGTATAGACCATGCGTTCATCAAGAAACAGCTGATAGAACTCGTTCGACACATCGTAGTGATGGGTGATCGCTTCCTTGTTGGAGCCGCTGACGAAGGGCGACTTTCCGTCGATATTCGCCTGGTCCTTCGCCTTTCCGGCAAAGAGCAGTGATGGAATGCCTTTCAGCAACTGCCATTTCGGCAGCGCCTTGATGCGCTCCTTGAGATGACCGTCGATCTTTGTTTCTGCGACATCGAAGATGGTTCCGTTTTCGATATCCACCGCGCCGGAGGTCCAGAGACTGATAAGCGTGTCGTAATTCGGCTTCAACACCACCTGACGCACGACCGAGGGGTCCTTGATCGCCAGCGTTGGCCCGTCGAAAGCGCCGATCTGGGTGCCGTCCCACAGTTTGACATTCAATTGCGGTTGAATGGTTTCAACAATGGTCCGAATGGTACGCGCCGCACCGGTCTCTGCTGCCATGCAATGTCTCCCAAGCTCGACATCGATTCGCTACGAAGAATTATCGTAATCTCTCCAATTGGAGAAAGCATCAGGAATACCGATCTGCTTTGCGGCGCGATACAAGTTACCGTGAACGCACAGCTTTTCAGCGTATGGTTTGACCGCGATGAATATCCTGCGGTCGTATTTTGGCAAGTGCCGACACCAGAACACCGGTGATGACAGCCTTGACCAGATCGCCCGGAATGAAGATGGCAAGGAGCTTGACCGCTTCAAGAAAAGGCTTTGCAAGGATCAGCGACATGCCGATAGCGCCGAACAGATAGAGCACCCCGATACAGCCCAGCACCGCGCCGAGAAAGGTGGACACGCCGAGATTGGTGATGGGTGCACGCTCGATGAAAAGGCCGGTCACATAAACCGCCGGTATCCAGCCGAGCAGAAAGCCGACCGTCGGGCCGGCAAAAACGCCGAGACCGCCGCGTCCGACCGCCAGAACCGGCAATCCGATTGCCACCAGAAGAATGACCAGCGCCACAGCGGCAACACCGCGTTTTGGCCCCAGCACAGCACCGGCCAGCATGACGCCAAGATTTTGCGCGGTAATCGGCACGCCGAAGCCGAGCGTAACGGCTGGCAGAAATCCGAGTGCGCAGATCAGCGCTGCAAACAGAGCCACGTGGGCGACATTTCTTTCCATAGGGGAGCCTTTACTTGAGAGTTCCGCCGCGAGCACGCAATGCTTCGGCAACATGATCGGCATCGTCGAGCGCCGCCAGCGACAGCGGCAGCACCAGTTGCCAGCCCGGACGCCTGCGCGACCGGGCGCGCCAGGCTTCAACAAGCTGTCTGGCCCGGACAATCAGCACCGGCGTAAAGCGTATCACCAGCGGGATGGCCGTTTCGAGAATTTTCGTCGGCAGGCCAAGGCGGCGCATAGGCGTGTTTAAGAACCGGAGCAGATGCACGAAATCTTCAAGCGGTGTCGTCATCGTCACCAGATTGGCGAGCGCAATCATCGTGGCCACGCGCACCGTGATCTCCACCCCTTCAAGCGCGGTGTAGAAAGCCAGATGCCAGAGAAAAATCACCGCAACAAAGGGTAGAACCGGCCGCATGGCCTGCAAGCCGGCGCGAAAGAATACGCGCCCCGGGAGGGCGTAGAGCGCGAGACAGACCACCAGCGCGCCAAGCTGGAACCAGACCGACGTGACCATGAAAAGCGTCGTGGTGGCGATGCAAAGCGCGGCCACCTTGGCCGCCACCGGCCATTGATGCGCGCGTGTTTTAACGGGAGAGGTGAGAGAGATCATCGCTCTTGCCCTGAAGGATCATTTCTTCAACATAACGGGTCAGAACCGTTTGCGCATCCCCGGTTTCCCGGATCTGGCCCTGATCGATCCAGAACACTTCCTCATAACCGTGCAGGTCTTCCGGGTGATGGGAAATGTGCAGAAGGCGCGCCTCGCCGCCGTTCAGATAGCGCGCCAGCTGATGCCGTGTCGGAATATCGAGACCGGCAAAAGGTTCGTCGAGAATGATCAGCGCCGGGCGCATGGCGACCACCGCCATCATGCAGACCAGATGCTTCTGCCCTTGCGACAGCGACTGGATGGCAGCATCGGCCCAATGGTCCTTGCCGAAATCGGCCAGTACCTTGGTCGCCATCGTGCGCGCATCGGCTTTGGTCGCGCCCTGCTGGCGCAGGCCGAATGCAATTTCCTCGATGACCGTTGGAAAGATGATCTGGTGTTCGGGGTTTTGAAACAGGATGCCGACGGTTGAAAGCGCGGCCTTGCGGTCTTCATAAATATCGTGGCCAGCGATACGGATCGCGCCTTCCGTTGGTTTCAGCAGCCCCGCCAGAAGCCGCGCAAGCGTGCTCTTGCCGGAGCCGTTTCTGCCGACAATGCCCATTCTGCGCGCATTGGAGTGAAGCGAAACACCGTGCAGGATTGGCCGCCCGGCTATCGCATAACCGACGCCATTGACAGCAATGAATGGTGCGGATGCGCCATTATCGGGCATGGTTCAACAAATCCTGCTTCGGGTCTTGTTCTGACATTTCTGCAAACCGTTGCAGGCTTTGACCAGAAGCCGGGCCCGATTGCAACCATGCAGACAAGCTACCGCGCTTGAAGCGTAGCGGGACTTGCATGGTCATTCGCCAAACGGGCGTGTTGGTTCATCCAATTTCGCTGTTTCCCGCCGCCGGAAAATTGGTTAATGTTTAGTAAACATGCGCCGATCTTGCGGCGACCCAACGCAGTTGGCGTTGGATGGGGGAGAAAATGAAAAATGCACAGCAGTTCAATGAAAAAGGATAATGGGGCAAAAGCGGAATTGCACGCCCACACACCATCGCGAACAAACCGACCATTGAAGCGACCGATCTGGATCGACCGGCTGACCGCTTCGGAGCTGACGCTTTTCGCCTGTTCGTGTGCCGTCGGCACGGTGCTGGTGCTAAGCCAGGTACTCCAGTTCTGAGAGCCTGTTCCTGCGGCGCTATGAAAAAGGCGGGACCAATAGATCCCGCCGCTTATTTTATCAGGCTGCCAGAGAAGCCATATCGATTACGAAGCGATAGCGCACGTCGCTTTTCAGAACGCGCTCGTAAGCCTCGTTGATATCCTGAATATTGATCATCTCGATTTCCGAGACGATGTTGTGTTCGCCGCAGAAATCCAGCATTTCCTGGGTTTCCTTGATCGAACCGATCATCGAACCGGCAAGGCTCTTGCGGCCCGGAATGAGCGAGAAGGCATGGACCGGCACCATATGTTCCGGCGCGCCGACATTCACCATGGTTCCATTGACCTTGAGCAGGCCGAGATACGCATTCCAGTCGATGGCGACGCCAACCGTACAGATGATCAGATCGAAACTGCCTGCGAGCTTCTCGAAGGTCGAAGCATCGCTGGTGGCGTAATATTCCTTTGCGCCGAGCTTGAGGCCGTCATCCTTTTTCGAAAGCGATTGGCTCAGCACCGTGACATGTGCGCCCATCGCACTGGCCAGCTTGACGCCCATGTGGCCAAGCCCGCCCATGCCGACGATGGCCACGCGCTTTCCCGGGCCCGCATTCCAGTGGCGGAGCGGCGAATAAAGCGTGATGCCGGCGCAAAGCAGCGGGGCCGAGGCATTGAGCGGCAGATTGTCCGGAATGGACAGCACATAGCCTTCCTTGACGACGATCTGGTCGGAATAGCCGCCCTGCGTGCGCGTCTTTCCTTCTGCGTCATCGCAGTTATAGGTCTGAATGAGACCCGGCAGATATTGCTCGTTATCAACGTCGCGTGCTGCGCAACCAACGCAGGAATCCACGAAGCAGCCGACGCCGACCTTGTCGCCAACCTTGAACTTGGTCACGTTGTCGCCGACAGCCGTGACGACGCCCGCAATTTCATGGCCGGGAACGATTGGATAAACGGCGTTTTTCCATTCGTTGCGAACCGTATGAATGTCGGAATGGCACACACCGCAATACTGGATCGAGATGACCACATCGTCGGCATTGGGTTCACGACGTTCAAATGTGAACGGCACCAGCGGCTGATCCGCATCGGTTGCGGCATAACCTCTTGCAATAGCCATAATAAACTCCGTTTTTCAGGGAAAATTGGGGAAGGATGAGATGATTGACTATGCCGTGAACCTGAGGAAAGAGGGTAGACCGATCCTGCAAGCTTCTTGCATAATCCTGCAAATCTGGCCCGCATGACCTACCCTGTCTCTTGGTTTCGTTTTCCGAACTGGATAAATGAAGACCATGTCGGATCGTTGACAAACCGAGGTGCCCATGAACTTACCCGTCGATGCATATAGGGAGCTGGCTTCGCTCGCCAAGCGCTTCATCGAAACCGATGGCGAGTGCAGAACCGCGATCGACGGCCTCTCCTTGAGCAGGCGTTCGACGCCGAGCGTTCCCTGCCACGGCAGCTATCGCCCGTGTCTCGCCATGGTTCTTCAAGGTTCGAAGTCGCTGCGCCTTGGGTCGGCCACGATCAATTATGCTACGGGAGAATATCTGGTCACCTCGCTTGATCTGCCGGTCACGTGGCGGGTGGTCGAAGCCAGCGCGGAGGCGCCGCATCTTTGCCTTTCACTCGCCATCGACAGTGAAAAACTGGTCGATCTGCTTGGCCGCAGTGATATTCGCAGAAGCATCTCCCAATCGGAAAACCAGTGGGGCATCAGCGTCAACGCTGCACCTGCCGGGCTGGTTGATGCGGTGATCAGGCTCTTGCGCCTTCTCGACAGCCCGGAGGATATTCCGGTCATGGCGCCGCTGATCGAACAGGAAATCCTCTATCGCCTGCTGACCGGCCACAGCGGCGACCGCCTGATCAATATCGCCACCGTGGACAGCCAGGCCAACCGGATTGCGCGCGCCATCGGATGGTTGCGCCAGCATTTTGCGCTACCCCTGCGCATCGAACAGCTGGCCGAATATGTGAATATGAGCCCGTCGTCTTTCCACCACCATTTCAAGTCGATCACAGCCATGACGCCGATTCAGTATCAAAAGCAGCTGCGGCTGAGCGAAGCGCGGCGGCTGATGCTGGTTGAAAGACTGGATGCAGGCACGGCAGGACATCGGGTGGGCTATCAAAGCCCTTCGCAATTCAGCCGCGAATATAGCCGCCTCTACGGCAATCCGCCGGTTCGCGATATCGAGGCGGCATAAGCACACTACAAATTTGTTCAAACTTCTTCACCATGAGCAGGCTTTGCTTGCTGTTGCTGTCGTATTGCCTATCTATGATCTGGGCGGGATGAGAAATGCATGATGGTGACGATGATGAATACAGGTGCGCAGGGCTTCACACAGCCGGAACGAAGCTTTTCCATTCCGGCCAATGAAGTCGAACGGCTCGAAAGCGTTCGCAGCCTCGTCTCCCTGTCCAGCATCGGCCTGCCAGAACTCGACACGCTTGTCGGTCTCGTCAAGGAGGCTTTTGGCGCGAGCACGTCTGCGCTCAACATCATCGATCAGGACTGGCAACGCGTCGCGGCCAATGCCGGTCAGCATGTGGATAGCTGCCCGCGCGAGATGACCGCCTGCACATTCGTGGTGGAAAGCGGCAAGAGCTTCGTGGTCGAGGATATGGTTGAAGACCGTTTCTTCTGCACCATGCCCTATGTCACCGGCGAACCGCTCTTCCGGTTCTATGCAGGGGCGCCGGTTTCGGTGGATGCGGGCCTGACCGTTGGTTCGCTTTGCATTCTCGACAACAAGCCCCGGCAGATTTCCAAAAGCGAACTGGCCAGGCTGGAAGACTTTGCCAGCATCGCCAGCGGGCTGTTGCGCCTGCAAAAGACCAACAAGTTTCTCAATGACGATTCCATCGCCCTGAAGCGTCTGGCGCTGACTGACCGGCTGACGAAACTCTATAATCGCGGCGCGCTCTATGAGCTGGCGATCCCGATGATCGAAGATGCGCTGAAGCAGGGAAAATCCGTCGGCGCGCTGCTGATCGATCTCGACCGCTTCAAGGCCGTGAACGACACGCATGGACATATTATGGGCGATGCACTGCTGATTGAGGCCGCGCGGCGTCTGCGCTCCACTCTTGGCGCCAGCGATCTGCCGGTCCGGGTTGGCGGCGATGAATTTGCTGTCGTTCTGCCAACGTTAAGCGGCCCAGACGAGATTGAAACCGTTGCAGCAAAGATTGTCGACGCATTCCGCGAACCGTTTATCATTCACGGCATCGTTCTGGATGTTTCTGCCAGCATCGGCGCGGTGGTTGCGCCGCGTGACGGCGTCACCCCACAGGATCTGGCGCGCAATGCCGACATCGCGCTCTATCAGGCCAAGGGCAAGGGACGCAATTGCTACAGCGTCTTTGGTGCAGCAAACTGATCCGAGCCGAGCGAAACTGACAACACCGTAGCCGATCACGCCTGATCGGTTGCGGTGTTTTCGTTATGGTTTTTCTATCCGAAAAACTGGTTTCTTGGGCGCGGTAGTCCGAGATGTTCGCGCAGGGTAGAACCCTCATAATCGCTGCGGAAAATATTGCGCCGCTGCAATTCCGGCACCAGTCTTTCCACCACGTCGTCCAGCCCTTGCGGCACGAACGGAAACACCACCGTAAAGCCGTCGCAACCGGCCTCGTCCAGCCATTGCTGCATCTCGTCGGCGACACTTTCGGGCGTGCCCACAAAAGCCAGACCCGAATAGCCGCCATAGCGCTGGGCAAGCTGGCGAACCGTCAGTTTTTCTTCGCGCGCCAGCTTCAACACCTGTTCCTGGCTCGACTTGCTGGCATTGGTATCGGGCAGTTCAGGCAGATATGAATCTGGATCGAGGCCGGATACATCGTGCCCGATGGCAATCGACAGCGATGCGATGGCGCTGTCGTAATGCACCAGACTATCAAGCTTTGCGCGCTTTTCCTTTGCATCTTCAATCGTGTCACCTATCACGATGAAGGCGGCGGGCAATATTTTGAGGTGGTCCGGATTTCGCCCAGCGGCTGCAACTCGGCTCTTCAGATCAGCATAAAGTTTCTTTGCATCCGACAATCCGCGCGGCGCGCAGAAGACAACCTCGGCGGTCTCTGCGGCCAGCTGGCGTCCCGGCTCCGATTGGCCTGCCTGCACGATCACCGGCCAGCCCTGCACCGGGCGCGCAATATTGAGCGGGCCGCGCACATTGAAGTCGTCACCCTTATGCTCGAGAACATGCATACGCGATGGGTCGAAAAAGATGCCGGATTGCTGATCGCGCAAAAATGCGTCATCGGCAAAACTGTCCCACAATCCCGTCACGACATCAAAAAATTCACGCGCGCGCTTGTAGCGCTCGCCATGAACGAGATGCTCTTCCTTGCCGAAATTGAGCGCCGCATCGGGATTGGAGGTCGTGACGATGTTCCATGCCGCCCGCCCCTGACTGATATGGTCGAGCGAGGCAAAACGCCGGGCGATATGGTAAGGCTCATCGAAGGTTGTCGAGGCCGTTGCCGCCAGACCGATCCTATCCGTCACCGCCGCCAGCGCCGACAGTAAGGTGAACGGCTCAAAAGATGTCACGGTGTGGCTGCGCTTCAACGCCTCTTCCGGCATGTTCAGCACGGCCAGATGATCGGCCATGAAGAAGGCGTCGAATTTGGCGGCTTCCAGCTTCTGCGCAAAAGACTTCAGATGGCGGAAATTGAAATTGGCGTCGGGATAGGCTCCCGGATATCGCCAAGCGCCAGTGTGCAGGCTGACGGGGCGCATGAAGGCGGTGAGATGCAACTGTCGTGTCATTCGTTCATTCCCGAAGCGGTTTCGAACCTCCAATTTTAAGGGGCTTGATCCCACAACGGAAGCACGGTCCGTTGCCACGGACCGGCGCAATTGCGCAACATTTTGTTATCGGGAGGACCACTTGTAGCAACCGCAACCCTATTGCGCGCGGCGCACCGTTTCCGACGGAAGATAGCCAAAGCGCTGGCGGTAATCGGCGGAGAACAGGCCCATATGATTGAAAGCCCAGGCCATGGCGATGCGCGTAATATCACCGGGCCCGGCATATCCGCGGGCAAGTTCCGCATGCACCTTGTCCAGCCGCATGTTCTTGAACACACCGAGCGGCGTGTTGCCCCGGACACTGCGGAAGGTGCGGTGCAAGGTGCGGGCGCTGGTGCCTGTTGCATCGACAAGCTCCTGCAAGGTCAGCTGCTTGTCGAGATTGTCGAGCATGAATTTTTCGGCGCGCTGGACATAGCTCGGCACCGCGCTCATCAGCGGTCGTGCACGCGGCTGCGTATCGAGCGCCGCCGCAAGTGACGCCATCAGGCTGTCCTCCAGCCGCTCCGACAGACCGCCATGGAAGAAAGCTTCCTTGTCCTTCTCGATCTCGTTCATGACGAAATGCGCCAGATGATAGAAGGCATGGCCGACCGGCGTATCGAATGACACGACCCGCTTGTTATGGGTAAACTGCTCGATGAATTCCTTGCCGCCCAGTATATCGATCTGGGTATCGTTGAGGCTGAAGATCAGCATGCGCGTGGACGGGTGAAACTCAAGGTCGATGGCCGAATGCGCATCGACCAGCTGCGCATTCATGCCCGACTGATACAAAAGCTCGTCGCCGCGCCGGTCGCGTGAAACGAAGATGCCCTGCAACGGAACCTGCAACAAGGTCATATCATTATGCGCGTCCACCTCGATGCGGGCATGGCCGCCGACGCGGATTGCCGTCAGGCCGAAGGGCCGCATGCGCCCGTGGGCGACTTCGGTGCGGTAGGTCCGGCTGGATTTCTTCGAGATGCGGCAAGGCCGGAGCAGCCCGGACATGGTGTCCTGGAACGAGATCGATGGACGGCGAAAGCCGGTGCATATAGCTCGTAGTCGGCATCACGATATTCCCCGTATCTCATTTAGAGAGCGTTTTATTTTAAGATTAAACTATCACGCTGCGCCGAGAGCGCAAGCATCGCGAAAATTTTGCCCTAAAGCGTGTTTCTGGCGGTTTGCTGTTAGGCGTGGCGTTTTGGTGATAGACAGCATTGTTCCCGCTTTTATCGTTGGACCCAGGCGCCAGAGAGCAGCCACGAAAAAGGGAACCGCGAATGAAAGCGATTATCGTCGGAGGAGGCATTGGCGGCCTCACAATGGCACTGATGCTGCATGCACGGGGCATTGACTGCCAGATTTTCGAAGCAGCGCCAGAAGTCCGCGAGTTGGGCGTTGGCATCAATGTTCTTCCGCACGCGATCCGTGAACTGGCCGAAATCGGCCTCCTGCCCGCGCTCGACGCTACGGGCATCCGCACCCGTGAGCTGATTTACGCCACACGGCAGGGCCAGGAAATCTGGCGCGAACCCCGCGGCATGGATGCAGGCTATGATGTGCCGCAGTTTTCCATCCATCGCGGCTATTTGCAGAAACTGCTTTATGACGCGGTGATCGAGCGGCTTGGACCAGAAGCCATCGTCGCCAACCAGCGCTGCGTCGGCTATGCCCAGAATGAAGGTTCGGCGACCATTCACTTTGCCGAAGGATCGAAAATCGCATCCGCAACTGCCGATGTCATCATCGGCGCGGACGGTATCCACTCCGTCATCCGGCAGCAGATGTTCCCGAACGAAGCCGGTCTCAAATGGAACGGCGTCATGATGTGGCGCGGCGCGGTGGAAAGCGATCCGTTCCTTGACGGTCGCACCATGATCGTCGCCGGCGGTTTTACCTATAAGCTGGTGCTTTATCCAATTGCCAGAGGCACCACGCCCGGCAAGATTCTCAACAACTGGGTCGTCACCTATCGTCCGGGCGCCGATGGATCGCCCGCGCCGAAACGCGAGGACTGGAGCCGTCGCGGCACGCATGAAGAGCTGATGCCCCATGTCGAAAAGTTCGGCATCAATGTCGTGGACCTCGCCGCTTTGGTGCGCGCCACCGATACATTCTTCGAATATCCGATGTGCGACCGCGACCCCGCCCGCTGGTGGACCGATGGCCGCGTGGCGCTGATCGGCGACGCCGCCCATCCGATGTATCCGGTGGGGTCGAATGGTGCCAGTCAGGCGATCATCGACGCCCGTACGCTGGCTGATCATCTGGCCTCCGCCGAACATGGCCGCGCAGCACTTGCCGCCTATCAGGCCATCCGCCTGCCTGCGACGGCGGAAATCGTCCGGCTTAACAGGCTGGGCGGCCCGGAAGGCGTCATCGATGAGGTCGAACGCCGCGCACCGTCTGGCGTTGCCGATCTGGATGGCGTCATCAGCTTTGCCGAGCGCGAGGCGATCGTTCGCGGCTATGCCGCAAAGGCTGGCTTTTCAACGCAGCAGGTCAACCGGGAAATGACCCGGGCGACCGCCTGAAAACTCACATCTGTAATTATTGTGAAAGGGAATGAGAGTGACTGATCTTCCAGCTGGCGTGACCAAATCCGGCTCCTCCGTGGACGGTGTTGTCTGGCACATCCTGGGCCAGACCTATGTACCCAAGCATGTCTGCGAAAGCTCCATGTCGTGGCACGCAACCTTTCCTCCGGGCACCTTCGTTCCGCCGCATATCCACACCACGCAGGAAGAATTCATCTATGTGCTGGAGGGACGATTCGACCTGCTTCTCGACGGCAAGGAAGCCGTTGCAGAGGCTGGCGATCTCGTCTGCCTGCCGCGCAACGTGTCGCATGGCATTTTCAACAAGACCGAACAGCCGGTGAAGTGCGTTTTCTGGGTTTCGCCCACTGCGAAGCTCTGGGATTTGTTCGTTCGCATCAACAATGTCGGTGATCCTGCCGAAATAGTTCGCGTTGCACCGGCACATGAGGTTGAATTTTTGCCTGCGCCAGCAGAATAATGCATCCGCCCGGCAGAGGTATGGGGGTACATCTGCCGGGTAATAAGCATTTCCAGCATCGGACAATGCGAAAGAATAAGAAAACAAAGCAAAAATCTGCAATCGAGGTGGAACTATGAAAATTTCGACGAAAGCGGCTTTCGCGCTGCTCGCCGCAACCATGCTAACCGGAACCGCGCAGGCCGAAGACGGCAAGATCAAGATCGGTTTGATCTATACGCTCAGCGGACCGTCCGCCCTTTTGGGCGAACAATCCCGCGACGGCTTCCTGCTTGCCATGGAGAAGCTCGGCAACAAGCTCGGCGGCCTCGATGCGGAAATCATCATTCAGGACGATGAACAGAAGCCGGATATTGGCGTCAACAAGGTCCAGCAGATGATCCAGCGCGACAAGGTGGATTTTGTGGTCGGGCCGATTTTCTCCAACGTGCTGAACGCCATCGTCAAGCCTGCGACCGATTCCGGCGCGTTCCTGATCTCGACCAATGCAGGCACATCCAATCTGGCTGGCAAGGATTGCAACGCCAATCTGTTCGTCACCTCCTATCAGAACGACCAGATGCATGAAGTTTCCGGCAAATATGCCGAAAAGCAGAACTACAAGCGCGTTTTCCTGATCGCCCCGAACTATCAGGCGGGCAAGGACGCGCTGGCCGGTTTCAAGCATTCCTACAAGAACGAAGTCGCGCAGGAAATCTATGTGCCGCTCGGCCAGCTCGACTATTCGGCAGAACTGGCGCAGATCGCCGCTGAACAGCCGGATGCGGTCTATGCTTTCCTGCCCGGCGGCATGGGCGTGAATTTCGTCAAGCAATATCGTCAGGCCGGTCTTGAAGGCACGCCGTTCCTCTCCGCATTCACCGTGGATGAAACGACCCTGCCCGCACAGCAAGACGCAGCCGTCGGTTTCTTCGCCGGTTCGAACTGGGCGCCGGATCTCGATTCAGCCGCCGCCAAGGAATTCGCCACAGCCTATGAGGCCAAGTTCAAGCGCGTTCCGGCAACCTATGCCGTGCAGGCCTATGACGCCGCCATGCTGATTGATGCGGCCGTCAAGCAGGTCAACGGCAATATCACCGACAAGGACGCGTTGCGCGCCGCCATGAAAGACGCGAAATTCACCTCGCCGCGCGGTGAATTCAGCATTGGCGACAACCACTTTCCGATCCAGAATTTCTACCTGACCAAAGTCGTCAAGCGTGACGATGGCCAGTTCGCCACGTCCTACGTTGAAACAGTTTTCAACGACTACAAGGACAATTACGCAGCTGAATGCAAGATGTAACCCGGTGGAAGAAGGGCGCTCCGATGAGCCCAGTCTTCTCAATTTCCAAGTCTGAAACAGGTCACGCCAGCCCGTCTGGCGTGGCCCGGGCTTCAGTACAACGAGTTCCGGACATCCCCCATGCTCAATCTTTTTCTACTGCAATCCCTTAACGGGATTCAGTTCGGCATTTTGCTCTTTCTCGTCGCCGCCGGGCTGACGCTGATCTTCGGCGTCATGGACCTGATCAATCTGGCGCATGGCGTGCTTTATATGGTCGGCGCTTATCTGACCGCGAGTTTCACTGCCATGACCGGCAGTTTCTTCTACGGCATTTTGATCGCGCTTCCCGTCACGCTTGTCATCGGCATCGTGCTGGAAGTGCTGGTCTTTCGACGACTATATGAACGAAGCCATCTCGATCAGGTTCTGGCGACCTTCGGGCTGATCCTGATCGTGAATGAACTGGTGAAGATCATATGGGGTGCAGCGCCGCTCAGCGTGCCGATGCCGGAATCGCTCTCCGGTTCCATCCAGCTTTTCGGAAACCTGCGCTATCCCGTCTATCGCCTGCTGATCATCGCAGCTGGGCTTCTGACGGCGGCAGGTCTCTATGTCCTCGTCAATCACACGCGCATCGGCATGCTGCTGCGCGCCGGTGCCACCAATGGCGACATGGTGTCGGCCCTTGGCATCAATATCCGCCGCCTGTTCATGGTGGTGTTCGGACTTGGCGCGATGCTTGCGGGCTTTGCCGGCGGCATGGTCTCGCCCATCCTCTCGGTTGATCCCGGCATGGGCGATTCCATCCTGATCCTGACCTTCGTCGTCATCGTGATCGGCGGCGTCGGTTCCGTGCGCGGCGCTTTTGTTGCGGCCATCGCCGTCGGCCTGGTCGATACGCTTGGCCGCACCTTCGGGCCGATGCTGCTGCGCAACCTGCTCGACCCCGCCGCAGCCTCCCAAATGGGCCGCACGCTGGTGCCGATGCTCACCTATATTCTGATGGCAGCCGTGCTCTATTTCCGCCCGACAGGTCTCTTCCCGGCACAGGGAGGAACGCGATGAGCGAGATTACCCATAACAGCACGCGCGACACCGCCATGCCGAAAAAGGCAAAGCGCCGAGCTTCGCCTTTGCTGGATGCAGGCCCGTGGCTGGTCTTTGCAGCCTTTGCAATCGTGCCGCTTCTTGCCTCCGTTCTCGGCGACAGCTTCCTCCTCGTGATCGTCACCCGCATCATGATCTTTGCGCTGGCCGCGCTTTCGCTCAACTTCATCATGGGTTACGGCGCGCTCGTTTCCTTTGGTCATGCGGCCTATATCGGGATCGGCGCTTATGCGGTCGGCATCCTGTCCAGCTATGGCATTGACGATCTGATCTTGCAGCTGGTCGCGGCCATCATTGCTGCAGCGCTCTTCGCGCTCGTCACGGGCTATATTTCACTCAGAACCAGCGGCGTTTATTTTATCATGATCACGCTGGCCTTTGGTCAGATGGCCTTCTTCTTCATGGTCTCCCTGTCGGCCTTTGGCGGCGACGACGGCATGACGCTGTCGACACGTTCCACGCTGTTCGGCAATACGCTGCTTTCCAGCAATCTGGTGCTGTTCTATTTCGTGCTGGCGCTGCTGGTCGGTGCGTTTCTCACCTTCCGTATGCTGGTGCATTCCCGGTTCGGTCGTGTGTTGCGCGGAACGCGGGATAATCCGGTGCGCATGCGCGCCATCGGCTTCTCGCCCTTCTCGTTTCAGCTCACCGCCTATGTGATTGCCGGTGTGGCGGCGGCGATTGCCGGTGTGCTGCTCGCCAACCAGATCCAGTTCGTTTCACCTGCTTTCATGAGCTGGCAGCGCTCCGGCGAACTGATCGTCATGGTCGTGCTGGGCGGCATGGGCACGCTGATCGGCCCAGTCCTCGGCGCAACCGCCTTCATCGTGCTGGAAGAAGTGCTGGCGCATTTCTCCGAGCATTGGAAACTCGGTCTCGGCCTTTTCCTCGTCCTCGTCGTGCTTTTCAGCCGCGACGGTATTGGCGGCTTGATCCGCAAGCTGCGTGGAGGTTCCGATGTCGGATGAACTGCTTCAGGTCCATGACCTGCACAAGAGCTTCGGCGCGCTCAAGGTGACGGACGGCGTCAATCTCACCGTCAAACGCGGCGAAATTCACGCGCTGATCGGCCCGAACGGTGCTGGAAAGACCACGCTGATCCATCAGCTTTCGGGCAATCTGAAAAGTGACCGTGGCTCGGTCGTCTTTGACGGTCGCGACATTTCCGGTCTGGCCATGCCCGCGCGTGTTCACTTGGGCCTTGCGCGCTCCTTTCAGATCACCTCGGTTCTGGAAGGTTTCAGCGTGCTGGACAATGTTGCGCTGGCCGTTCAGGCGCGATCAGGCTCAAGCTTCCGCTTCTTTCGGGCGGCGAGCAAGGAGGCCGAAATCAACGAGCAAGCCATGGCGGCACTTGCCCGCGTGCGGCTGGACGACCGCGCCCATCGCCGGGCTGGAGCGCTGTCGCATGGCGAAAAGCGCCAGCTTGAGATTGCCATCGCGCTTGCCACCAAAGCGCAGATGTTGCTACTCGACGAGCCACTGGCTGGCACCAGCCACGAGGAATCCGTGGTGCTGGTCGAATTGATGCGCTCCCTGCGCCAGACCCACACGCTGGTTTTGATCGAGCATGACATGGATGCCGTTTTCTCGCTGGCCGATCAGGTGAGCGTGCTTGTCTACGGGCGCGTCATCGCATCGGGAACACCCGCCGCCGTACGCTCCGACCCGGACGTACGCGCCGCCTATCTCGGTGAAGAGGAGGCCGCCTGATGCTGAAAGTTGAAGGGCTTCAGAACGCCTATGGCCAGTCCCGCATTCTCTTTGGCATCGATTTTGAAGTCGGCGCGGGAGAGGTCGTTACCATTCTCGGCAGAAACGGCATGGGCAAGACGACAACCATCAAGTCGATCTTCGGCTTGCTGCCGCCCAAGGGCGGCAAGGTCATCGTCAATGGTCATGACGTGACCGGCAAGCCGCCCCATGCGATAGCCCGCGAGGGGCTAGGGCTGGTCCCGGAGGGACGACAGATATTCCCGACGCTCAGTGTCGAGGAAAACCTACTGGCCACCCGGCGCGCGGATGCGCGCTCATGCAAATGGTCGCTGGAGAGCATCTACCGGATGTTTCCACGCCTGAAAGAACGACGGCGCAATATGGGCAACCAGCTTTCCGGCGGCGAGCAGCAGATGCTGGCGGTCGGTCGCGCCCTGATGACCAATCCGAAAATGGTTGTGCTGGACGAAGCGACGGAAGGCCTGTCGCCGCTGATGCGCGAAGAAATCTGGTCCTGCCTGCGCAACATCAAGGATGAGGGCGAAGCGATCCTCGTCATCGACAAGAATGTCGATGCGCTGGCGCGCTTTGCCGACCGTCACGTGGTCATCGAGAAAGGCCGTGTGGTGTGGAGCGGCGACAACGCCGCCCTTTTGAACACCCCGGACATCAAGGAACGTTACTTGCACGTTTGACCATGCAATCGAACGCAAATTACTGGCACTACAGGAGACGAGCATGCACCCCAGCGCTCATGTGGACACATTCGTTCTGGATAATCTCCCGGCTGCGGAACTTCTACCGGATATCATCAACCTTGAAGAACTCGGTTACCCGGAACAGCTGAACGCGACCACCGAGCTGGTGGACGCCCATCTGGCAAACGGCAGAGGCGACCGCATCGCCTTGCAGGCGCCGGGCGTGCGCTGGACCTATCGCGATCTTGCCGCGATGATCAACAAGATCGCCAATGTGCTGACCGACAAGCTTGGCATGAAACCCGGCAATCGCGTGATGATTCGCTCGGGCAATAACCCGACCAAGATTGCGCTCTATATGGCGATCATCAAGGCAGGCGGTGTCGTGGTCGCGACCATGCCGCTTTTGCGCGCCCGCGAGCTGGTCCAGATCATCGACAAGGCCGAAATCAGCATTGCCTTTTGCGATCATGCTCTGATCGGCGAAATGCAAAATGCTGTGGCGCAGACAGGTTTCGTCAAAACATTGGTGACATGGGAAGGCAATGCAGACGGAGAGCTTGGCGCATTGCTGGCCGATGCATCCAGCGATTTCGAGGCGGTCGCGACACGCGGCGATGATCCTTGCCTGCTCGGTTTTACATCCGGCACCACTGGCCTGCCGAAGGCGACCATCCATTTCCACCGCGACCTGCTGATCGTTTGTGACTGCTATGCGCATCACATTCTGGACGCGACTGAAGACGACATCTTCATTGGCTCGCCGCCACTGGCTTTCACTTTCGGTCTTGGCGGGCTGGTCCTGTTTCCGTTCCGAATTGGCGCTTCCACAGTGCTTCCGGCAAAGACCGCGCCGCATGATCTGGCGCTCGCCATCGGCGAATATAAGCCGACTGTCTGTTTCACCGCGCCGACCGCTTACCGCGCCGTGCTTTCAAAGATCGATCAATATGATCTTTCCTCGCTGCGCAAATGTGTTTCAGCCGGTGAGGCCCTCCCGCTCCCCACTTTCGAAGCGTGGAAACGCGCCACCGGGCTTTCGCTGGCGGACGGCATCGGTGCCACGGAAATGCTGCATATCTTCATCTCCGCGCCGGAAAAGGATATTCGCCCCGGCGCGACTGGCAAGCCAATCCCCGGCTATGAAGCGCGCGTGATCGATGACAACGGGCAGGAATGCGCGCCCGGCACGCCCGGACGCCTTGCCGTTCGCGGGCCGCTCGGCTGCAAATATCTGGCCGACCCGCGCCAGACCAAATATGTCGAGAACGGCTGGAACATTACCGGCGATACCTATGTCATGGATGAGGACGGTTATTTCTGGTATCAGGCCCGCAATGACGACATGATCGTTTCCGCCGGATACAACATTGCCGGACCGGAGGTCGAGGCCAGCCTGCTCGCGCATCCGGCCGTGGCGGAATGCGGCGTGGTGGCAGCGCCCGATGACGAACGGGGCTGCATCGTAAAAGCCTATGTGGTGCTGAACGAGGGCTATAATGGCGACCAGAACTTGCAGGAAACTCTGCAAAGCCATGTCAAAAGCGAACTCGCGCCTTATAAATATCCGCGCGTGATATGCTGGGTTTCCAGCCTGCCCAAGACGGAATCCGGAAAATTGCAGCGATCCGCCCTGCGTGCGCAGGCGGCTAGCGAAGCCCGCGCCTGACGCGGCTTGCGCATGGATATGCAGGAGAATTCAGTGCTTCACGACTTCGATACCGCCTATGACAATATGAAAGCTATCAGCGATTCCGCCAGCTATCCGCCGCGCTGGACGGAACTGGCCTCCAGCTTTCGCGAAAAAATGCGCGATCAGGGCCGTTTGATACCCGACATTGCCTATGGCGACGGCGCACGCAACCACTACGATCTTTTCCTGCCGGACGGCTCGGCCAAGGGCACCGTTGTGTATGTCCATGGCGGCTATTGGAAGGGGTTGGATAAAAGTTTCTGGTCGCATCTGGCGCAAGGCGCGCTTGCGCGCGGTTATCGCGTGGCCATGCCAAGCTATACGCTCTGCCCCGAAACACGGATTTCCGGCATCACGCTGGAAATCGGTCGCTTCCTCGACCATCTGGCGCAGGAAGTGGACGGCGACATTGCCTTGACCGGCCATTCAGCCGGGGGGCATCTGGTCAGCCGCATGGCCTGCGAAAACGCGCCCATTGCCGCCGCAACGGCAGAACGGATCAGGCGTGTTCTTTCAATCAGCGGGCTGCATGATCTGCGCCCGCTGCTCAAGACCGCAATGAACGATATTTTCCATATGGATGCCGCAGAAGCTGTCGCGGAAAGCGCAGCTCTCCAGCGCCCGCGCACGGACATCGCCGTGCATTGCTGTGTCGGCGGCGACGAGCTGATGGAATTCAGGCGGCAAAATACGCTGCTGGCAAACATCTGGTACGGATTGGGGATCGAGACCAGCGCCTGGGAAATCGACAGCACGCATCATTGCAATGTGATCGATACGCTTTGCGATCCCGAAAGCCGCGCCGTCCAATTTCTCTGCCCCTAACACCAACCTGCGATCCGACGGTCAAACCGGCGGTGTTTTCAGAGATCTGGGCGGGAAGGTCGATGCGATTGTCGTTTCAGGCTCGCTTTTCACTGGCATCTTTCCGCAACCGATATTAACACCGATGAGAGCGCCTTGTTGCGCCTGATGCCAAAATGCATCCGGCGCATGACTGTTGCAACCATGATCGATGACGAGGGAATTCATGGAGGAACGCTTCTCAGGTACGGTTCTGGCTTCCGAGCATCAGGAGGAGAACCCCGCGCGTTCGCTGGGCGAGATCGGCCTGAACAGTTTTGCGCCCTACCTGATGAACCGCCTGATGGCGCGCTATAATGCAAACCTTGCGGAAGCGCTGAAAGGCCGCCAGATCACGACGGTCAAATTGCGCACGCTTGCCGTCTTGAGTGTCACCCCTTCGGCGACGATCAACGAGCTTGCGGTCTTTACCGTGACCGAACAATCAACGATGAGCCGCACGCTCGATTCGCTTGAAGAGCAGGGGTACATCCGCCGTCAGGCACGCGCAGAAGACATGCGCATCCGCGATATTTCGATGACCGAAGAAGGCCGCAACATCTTCAACGAAGCATGGCCGGTCATGTATGATCTGCTGTTGCAATTGTTTGAAGGCATCGATGAAGACGAGCATCGCGCCTTTGTCGGCACCTTGCAGAAAATGCTGCGCAATATCCGTAAAAACGAACTTTAAACCGGCCCGCTTCAAGAAAGCGAGCCGGAATTGTCAGACCATCAATCCGTCGAGCGTGACGGGATCAGCGCGGTTGCCACAGCTGCCAAAGCGGCAACGATAGCAAAGATATAGAAGTTCCACTGCGGGCCGACATTGAGGCTTGCGATCAAGCCGCCCAGAAGCGGGCCCGACAGCGCACCAATGCGCGAGAAGCTCAGCGCCCAGCCAGTTCCGGCGGAGCGAATCGAGGAATCGAGCCGCTGGGCCAGAAAGCCTGTCAGAACCAGCGATGCCGACACGGTGCCGAAACCGGCAATGGCCACAAACACATAATTCATCAGGAGCGAACCCTTGAAGGCAAGCGCCACAATGCCGAGCGCACCCAGCGCATAGGAACAGGCGACCGTGCGGCGCACACCGAAGCGATCCGCCCAAGTGCCAAGCACAATACCGCCGATTGCCGAGCTGAGACTGAAGACCGCGAGGAACAGCAGGCTGTTGCCGAGGTCGTAACCGTTCTTGCGCATGATCTGCGGCAGCCATTGTGCGAGGCCATAAACCAGCAGCAGACCCATGAAGAGCGCGATCCAAAAGCAGGCGGTTTCGAACGCCTTTTTCGGGGAGAAGATTTCACCGAACACCGTGCGCCAGCCAACCTTGCCATGCTTGCGGACAATCGCCGCCGGAACGCCAACGCCCATGCGTGCCGCCGTCTTGCGCGCCGCATCATGCTTGCCGCGCTGGACCAGCGATTCCACGCTTTCCGGCAGGAATGCGAGGAAGATCGGGACAAACAGCAGCGGGATGGCGCCGATCAGCACGATGGTGCGCCAGCCATGCGCTTCAAGAAAACCGCGACCGCACAAGGCTGCGGCAAGCAATCCCATTGAATAGCCCGAATACATGAGACCGTAGTTGAAGCTCTTCTTCTTGATCGGGGAATATTCCACTGTCAGCGCGGCTGCGACCGGAATAATCCCGCCAAGACCGATGCCCGAAATGAACCGGCTCAATCCGAAGATGAACGGGGACGGCGCCATGGCGCTGACGATCATGCACAGCGAAAACAGGGTGATGCAGGCGATGAACAGCGGTTTGCGTCCATGAAGCTCGCTCAACGTGCCAGCAAGAATGCCGCCGATCAGCATGCCGATCACCGTGTAACTGCCGATGGCACCAAGCTCTATCGGCGTCAGTTGCCAGACCGGATCGACCGACAAGGCGGGCAGAATGGCCCCGATGACACCGACATCATAGCCTTCCGCGAAAATCGCGAGCCAGCACAGGCCGACGACGAGCAGGCTTTTGCCTGCCGATATTTCCTTTCCGGCAACAGCCGGCGCGTCTATGCTCTGGGCTTGAGACATAGCTTTCCCCTTTTATTTTGAATTGGCGGGGCGCGCTCTTTGTCAGAGCGTCGCGATTGTCTTCAGCGCGCCATCGAGCGCGATGCCCTGTTCGTCCAGCAGGGCGGCTTGCCGCAGACGCCGGAGCCAGGCCGCGCCGTCGTCCCGCTCAGTCAGAACAGGCAAGGCGGATAGGACACGGTCAAATTTCGACAGGCCACGCGAATGCGTATCGGAGTAGCCCTTGACCAGACGACGGCAACCAAGAACCTCGACCGCGAGATCATAGTTCTTGGGCAAGACAGCCAGCGCCTGTGCCAGCCAGGCTTCACGATGTTCGACCTCACGCTGATGGCGCAGGCTGCCGCGCCGGAAACGACGCAGGCCCGAAACGACATAAAGCCCGGTGAACCAGAACAGCGTTCCCGTGTTTACCCGGCGACCCTTGCTGACACGCTTGTCGAGCCACGCGAAGAGTTTGGGGCGATTTTCAATCCATGCGCCGATGCCTTTCGGCAAGGTGCCGCACACTTCTTCCATGCGCGGGTGCATATATTCGGTCGTATAGGCGATCTGGTCCTTCTTGAGGCCGATTTCCTTGCGCACCCGCTCGAACCGCGAGCCGCGCACCTTGATATCCGCCACCCGGACCACATCGTCATAAGCCATGGCGACAGCGACATATTTTGCCGCCTGTTCGGTGAAGGCAAAACCATGCGCCGCACCGCCATTATCGCGATCGGCCTTGAGCAAGGCAGCGCAGCGGGTCAAATATTCATCCGCATAGGCCGGGTCCTGAAACTCGGTAAGTTTCTTGATGCCTGCGAAAAACATCGGATGGCATTCACCCGGAAACTCGCTGCGAATGCGCTGGATAAGCCTATCCAGCGCTGGATGATCGGACCGTTCGGGCAGAGGGTCGAGCCGCTTTGCGGGCGTTGCCGCCAGCTTGTCATTCGCGCCGCCAAGCGCGCGCTGATAGGCAGCTTCAAAAGCTCTGAGACTGGCCTCAATGCCTTTGCCGCCAGACTTGATCGTCGTTTCAAAAGCGGCTTTGTCGAAGGGCAAAGCGCCGGAAGCCGCAAGCGCGCCGAACAGAGCTGAAGACACCACGCTGCCGCTTTTCGTTGCCAGCGCTTCCATGTCAAAGGCGATGGTCTTGCGCGCGGCAAAGGCTGTTGCGTCCTCGACGACCACCGGATTGCCGATGCCATCGCCCGGCTTTTCCTTTTCGCCCACCGCAAAGGAGCGATGGGTGGAGGTGATGAGCAAGGTCTTGTCTGGCGTCACGAGACCGCGCAGAACCGAGCGCCCCGCTTCCATCAGTTCAGCCGCAATGACGATATCGACGTCGCCCGGCGTCGGCATCAGCGACAGGATCGGATGCGCCCCTTCGCGGGCCCGCAACAGTTCGAGATAATAGATCGTCGCACCGGTTCTTTGCGCCACGCCGGGCACGGAAGTTGTCTGCGCGACCCAGCCATTGGCTTCCGCAAGCGCGACAACCCAGTCGGCCAGAACGCCACCGCCCTGCCCGCCCATGGCGAGAATGGCAATTGACAGTGGTTTGTCCTGCGACAGAAGAGCGGACGGCGATGCATTCAGTGTGGCCATGACCTGTTCCTCAATCCGCAAAGACGATGCGCGACGCGCGGCGGCGCTTTTGCAGCCAGCCAATGACACCGGAGCGCAGGCGATGCATGAACTTGTCCCAACCCGTCGGATTGTGAATGACATCGGCGCGATAGAAGGACGGGCACAGAACCGCCGCTTCCGAAACTTCACCGCAGTTGCCGCAACCGACGCAGGAATTGTCGATGGCCGCGACCGGATCGTCCTTCAGCGGATCGTCGGTATGCTTCACCGAAAGCGACGGGCAACCCGACAGGCGGATACAGGCGTGATCGCCGGTGCAGACATCTTCATCGACGCCGAAACGCTGCTTGACCATCCGCTTGCCGTCCTTGACGGCCTTGGCGAATTGCGGCTTCACGCGGCGCTGCTTGTTGAGCATGCATTCCGACGACGCCACGATGATCTTTGGGCCTTTTTCTTCCGTCGTCAGCGCTTCCTTCAGCGTGTCGCGCATCTTGGCAACGTCATAGGTGCGGTCGATCTGGCGAACCCAGCCCGCACCAATTCCCTTGACTGCATCGACGATGGAATTGTTGGTCTTGCGGCGCGGATTGATCGCTCTGGAGGACATCACATCCTGACCGCCCGTCGCCGACGAATAGTAATTGTCGACCACAAGGATGACGCCATCCTGCTTGTTGAAAACGGCATTGCCGACTGAAGTGGCGAGACCGTTGTGCCAGAAACCGCCATCGCCCATCACCGAAATGGAGCGTTTGCCCGCAGGCACATTGAAAGCGGAAGCCGAGGCCGGGCCAAGGCCATAACCCATGGTCGTGCCACCGAGATTGAACGGCGGCAGAATGGAAAAGAGGTGGCAGCCGATATCGGCAGACACGTGATGCTCGCCCAGCTCCTTTTCCACCAGCTTCATGGCGGCGAAGATCGGGCGCTCCGGGCAACCGGTGCAGAAACCGGCGGGGCGCGGCGGCACCACTTCTGCCAGCGCCTTGACGCGCTCATCGGCCAGAACCGGCGATGGATCGGGCAGCGGCGGACGGTTGCCGAGCAATTGGGGCGCATGCGCATCGAAGAATGCCGTCAGACCCTTCAAAAGCACGGGCGTTGTGTATTCGCCGCCCAGCGGCAGCACATCCTTGCCGGTCAGTTTCGTCTGGATATCACGGCGGCGCAGCAGCGTATGCAGCGCCTGCTCTATATATTCAGGCGCGCCCTCCTCCAGCATCACCACGGCTTTCTTGCCGGCGACGAAGTCGATGACTTCATCGTCTATCATCGGATAGGCGACATTCATCACATAGAGCGGAACGCGGCTTTCGCCGTAAACATCGGCCAGCCCCATTTGCTGCAGGGCCCGCATGGCGCTGTTGTAAAGCCCACCTTGCAGGATGATGCCAACATCGCCCTCTTTCGGGCCGAAATATTCATTGAGACGATTGGCTTTGACAAACTCGACGGCTGCGGGCCAGCGCTTTTCGAGCTTTTCCTTCTCGTGCAGGAAAGATGCAGGCGGCAGGACGATGCGGTTCACATCGCGCCTTGGATTTTCCAGCGCTTCGGCCAGCGTGTGGGCGGGCCGCTTGTTATCCTTCGCCACAAACTGACCATGCACATGGCAGCTGCGAATGCCCACCTGCAACATGACCGGCGTGTTGGAGGCTTCCGACAGTTCGAAGCCTTTTTCAACGGCTTCCACGATCGAAGGCAGATTGGGCCGCGGCGTCAAAAGCCACATTTGCGATTTCATCGCATAGGCGTGGCTGCGCTCCTGCATGATGGAGGAGCCTTCGCCGTAATCCTCGCCGATGATGACCAGCGCGCCACCAGTCACCCCGCCAGAGGCAAGGTTGGACAGGGCGTCGGAGGCGACATTGGTGCCAGCCGTCGATTTCCACGTTACTGCGCCGCGCACCGGATACATCACGGAAGCGGAAAGCATGGCCGCAGCCGCAGCTTCCGATGCGGACGATCTCGAAATGAACGCCGAGATCTTCCATCACGTCCTTCGCATCGGCGAGAACGTCCATCAAGTGCGAAATCGGCGAGCCCTGATAGCCGCCGACATAGGACACGCCTGACTGCAACAGCGCCTTGGTGATGGCGAGAATGCCCTCGCCACTGAAAATATCGCCTTCGCCGAGCTTCAGATCCTCGACCTCACGGGCGAATGAGCGCTCCGCCATGACAATTCCCCTTTTCCGTTCGCCGGAATATCAATTCATTTGCATCAGCATATTTTCCAATTCTAAACTGTGTCAATAGCGCTTTTCAGAACGATTATAATTATTGCATTTGCATATTTCTGTTTGGGCGCATTTTCTCGCCTCCCAAACGCGATGTGGGAAAGACTATGATTTTTTCGCTTGACGCGCCAGAACCCCTAATTATATTTTAAGCTTAAAATAATTAACCGGCTCCGTTCGGCAAATATCGGTCGGCAGCATATCGGAAAGGGAACTCAACATGCGTATCGTGTGTATTGGAGGAGGTCCGGCCGGCCTTTATTTCGGCCTTCTGATGAAAAAACTTCATCCGGAACATGACATTACGGTCGTGGAGCGGAACCGCCCTTACGACACGTTCGGCTGGGGCGTGGTGTTTTCCGACGCGACCATGGAATCCATGAAGGTCTGGGACCCGGAAAGTGCGGCTGAAATACAGGACGCCTTCAATCACTGGGACGATATCGAGGTTCTGTTCAAGGGCACGCGCCAGCGCACCAGTGGCCACGGCTTCGTCGGCATCGGGCGCAAGCGCCTGCTCAACATTCTTCAGCTGCGCTGCGAAGCGCTGGGCGTGAAGCTTCAGTTTGAAACCGACGTGGAAAGCGATCTCGATTTCCCGGACGCCGATCTCATCATCGCTTCGGACGGCCTGAACTCCCGCATTCGCAATCGCTATGAGGACGTGTTCGAACCCGATCTGATCGTTCGGCCCAATCGCTATATCTGGCTCGGTACGGAAAAGCTGTTCGACGCCTTTACCTTCGATTTCCGCAAGACCGATCACGGCTGGTTCCAGGCGCATATCTACAAGTTCGACGACAAGACCTCGACCTTCATCATCGAAACTACCGAGGAAGCCTATCTGGCGCATGGACTGGACCAGATGGACCAGACCGCATCCATCGATTTCTGCGAAAAGCTTTTTGCGGAAACGCTGGAAGGCGTACCGCTGATGACCAATGCGCGCCATATGCGCGGCTCGGCCTGGCTGAACTTCAACCGCCTGATTTGCGGAAAGTGGAGCCACTTCAACGGCAATTCCCATGTGGTGCTGATGGGTGATGCGGCCCATACCGCGCATTTCGCCATCGGCTCGGGCACCAAACTTGCCATCGACGACGCGATTGAACTGGCCAACCAGTTCCAGAAACTCGGTCACGGCAAGGAAGGCATTCCTGAAGTCCTGCATGCCTATGAGGAAATCCGCCGGGTCGATGTTGCACGCATTCAAAACGCCGCGCGCAACGCCATGGAATGGTTCGAGGTCGTCGGCCAACGTTATGCCGACACGCTGGAGCCGGAACAGTTCATGTATTCCATGCTGACGCGCTCGCAACGCATCAGCCACGAAAATCTGCGCCTGCGCGACAAGAACTGGCTGGAAGGCTATGAGCGCTGGTTCGCCCGCAAGCAGGGGCTGAACGTGACGGAAGACGAGCGTTGCCTGCCGCCGATGTTCACGCCCTACAAGCTGCGCGGCGTGACATTGCCAAACCGCATCGTCGTGTCGCCGATGGCCATGTATTCCGCGACCGATGGCCTGATCGACGATTTCCATATGGTGCATCTCGGCAGCCGCGCCATGGGCGGCGCGGGACTGGTCTTTGCCGAAATGACCTGCGTGTCGCCCGATGCGCGGATTACGCCGGGCTGTCTCGGCATCTGGAACGATGCGCAGGCCGAAGGCTGGAAGCGCGTTGTCGATTTCATCCATGGCAACAGCAATGCCAAGGTTGGCATGCAGATCGGCCATGCCGGACGTAAAGGCGCAACCAAGCTTGCCTGGGAAGGGATCGATCAGCCGCTGGAAGAGGGTTCATGGCCGCTTCTGTCTGCTTCCGCCCTGCCCTATCTCAAGCACAGCCAGACGCCGAAGGCGATGGACCGCGCCGACATGGACCGGGTCAAAGCGGATTTTGTCGCCGCCACCAAACGCGCCGCAGAAGCGGGCGTCGATTGGCTGGAGCTGCATTGTGCACACGGCTATCTTCTGTCGAGCTTCCTCTCGCCGCTCACCAACCGGCGCGAGGATGAATATGGCGGAAGTTACGAAAACCGCGCGCGCTATCCGCTGGAAGTCTTCCACGCAATCCGCGAAGTCTGGCCGCAGGACAAACCGATCTCGGTTCGTCTTTCCTGTCACGACTGGTTTGAAGGCGGCAACACGCCGGAAGATGCTGCGATCTTTGCCGACATGTTCAAGGCTGCTGGCGCCGATCTGATCGACTGTTCGTCAGGACAGGTCTGGAAGGAAGAAAAGCCGGTTTATGGCCGTCTGTTCCAGACCCCGTTCTCCGACAAGATCCGCAACGAAATCCACATTCCGACCATTGCCGTCGGTGCGATTTCGGAAGCCGATCATGCCAATTCGATCATCGCGGCTGGCCGCGCCGATCTCTGCGCCGTGGCCCGACCGCATCTTGCCGACCCGTCCTGGGCATTGCATGAAGCGGCAAAAATCGGCATCAACTCGATCGCATGGCCGAAGCAATATCGCTCCGCCAAATATCAGTATGAAGCCAATCTCGCCCGCGCCGCAGCTGCGCCGCAAGGTGCGAAGTAACGGGAGATTGCGATGAACGATGCCGCTGTTGGCCTTGCCCTTTCCGGCAAGCATGCGCTGGTCACCGGCGCCGGTAGCGGCATCGGCGCCGCTATCGCGGTCGGTCTTGCGCGCGCCGGGGCAAATGTGACCCTGGCGGGTCGCCGCCGCGAACCGCTGGAAGCATCCGCCGCCCTTCTGGACTGGCAACGGTGCTTTATTGCCGATGGGTTCGATGTGACCAACCGCGAAGCCATCGCAACCGGGCTGGACAGCGCGCGCGCCGCATTCGGGCCTGTCAGCATTCTTATCAACAATGCCGGAGAAGCACCGAGCGCGCCGTTTGAGAAAACCAGTCTCGACATGTGGAGCCGCGTTCTCGATGTCGATCTGACAGGCGTTTTCAATGTGACGCAGGCGACCCTCGATGACATCAAGGCGGGCGGCAAAGGCGGGCGCATCATCAATATCGCCTCCACGGCGGGCCTGAGCGGCTATGCTTATGTCTCGGCCTATTGCGCCGCAAAGCACGGGGTCGTGGGTCTGACCCGCGCGCTGGCGCTGGAACTCGCCCGCAAGGGCGTGACGGTCAACGCCGTTTGCCCCGGTTTTACCGATACGCCGATCATCTCACGCTCGATTGCGGCCATTGTCGCCAAGACCGGACGGTCGGAGGAAGATGTTCTGGCAGAATTCGTCAAGGCGAACCCGCAGGGACGCCTGATACAGCCAGAAGAGGTGGCTGAAACCGTGCTGTGGCTCACATCGCCCGGCGCGCAATCGATAACTGGACAGGCGATTGCAATCGCCGGTGGGGAGGTAATGGCAGGATGACCGACGGCACGACTTCGATGGCGAGCAATCTGAAGCCTTTCAAGGACTATCAGGCCACGCATTTTCTATGGCAAACAAGCGAAGACGGTCGCGTTGCCACGCTGACCCTGAACCGCCCGGACCGGAAAAACCCGCTGACATTTGAAAGCTATGCCGAGCTGCGCGATCTGTTTCGCAATCTCGTCTATGCCTCCGATGTGCGCACCATCGTGCTGACCGGCGCTGGCGGAAACTTTTCGTCGGGCGGCGATGTGTTCGAGATCATCGAACCGCTGACCCATATGACAATGCCCGATCTTCTGGCTTTCACGCGCATGACCGGCGATGTCGTCAAGGCCATGCGCAAATGTCCGCAGCAGATCATTGCCGCCGTTGATGGCATTTGCGCTGGCGCTGGTGCCATTCTGGCCATGGCCTCGGATTTGCGCATCGCCACGCCGGAAGCAAAGACGGCTTTCCTCTTCACCCGCGTCGGCCTTGCTGGCGCCGATATGGGCGCATGCGGCATTCTCCCGCGACTGATCGGTCAGGGCCGCGCATCGGAACTGCTTTATACCGGGCGCTTCATGAGCGCAGACGAAGGCGAACGCTGGGGCTTTTTCAACGCGCTGCACCCGCAGGGCGATCTTCTGGGCAAGGCCGAAGCGCTGGCGCGCAATATTGCCGACGGTCCATGGTTCGCGCATGGCATGACCAAAACCATGCTCAATCAGGAATGGGCCATGGGCATTGAAGAACTGGTGGAATCGGAAGCGCAGGCGCAGGCGATCTGCATGGCGACGCAGGATTTCCGCCGTGCCTTCGAGGCTTTCGCAGCCAAGCAGAAGCCCGTTTTCGAGGGGAACTGATGATGGAAAGTTCCGCAGCACTGCCGCTGACGCGGGAGCATCTCGACTGGCCGTTTTTTGACAAAGCTCATGCCGATTGGGCCGCAAAACTGGATGCCTTTGCTCAAAGCCCGGCGTTGGCCGATGTCGATCACAGCGACACGGACAATGCCTGCCGCGCTTTGGTGAAAGCGCTGGGCAAAGCCGGGCTGCTGGAAGCAGCCGTCAGCCTGACGGGCGGCGAAGGGATCGATTCCCGCAAACTTTGTATTGCCCGCGAGACACTGGCCTATCACGATGGTCTTGCCGATTTCGCCTTTGCCATGCAGGGCCTTGGCACCGGCGCGATCAGCCTCACCGCATCGGACGAGCTCAAGCAGGCCGTGCTACCGAAAGTGGCAAGCGGCGAATGGATTTCGGCCTTTGCCCTGTCGGAAAAACTGGCAGGGTCCGATGTGGCGGCGATGAGCTGCGCCGCTAAAGCCGACGGCGATGACTATGTGCTCGACGGTGAAAAGACCTGGATTTCCAATGGGGGCATCGCCGATGTCTACACCGTCTTTGCCCGCACCGGCGAAGCGCCCGGCACGCGGGGCATTTCGGCCTTTGTCGTGTTCGCCACCGATCCCGGCTTTTCCATCGCGGAGCGCATCGATGTGATTGCGCCGCATCCGCTGGCGACGATCCGCTTCGACAACTGCCGTATCCCGGCCTCGCGCCGCCTCGGCGCGCCGGGCGAAGGCTTCAAGATCGCCATGCGCACGCTTGATATTTTCCGCGCATCGGTTGCGGCAGCAGCGCTTGGCTTTGCGCGTCGTGCAGCCAGCGAGGCGCTGTCCCATGCGCGGTCGCGTCCGATGTTCGGCGGCGCTTTGGCCGACTTGCAGCTGACGCAGGCCACGCTTGGCGACATGGCGACCGATATCGACGCCGCAGCACTTTTGACCTATCGCGCAGCATGGCGGCGCGACGTTCAGAAGCTGAACACCACCAAGGAAGCCGCCATGGCCAAGATGGTTGCGACGGAAAACGCCCAGCAAACCATCGACAAGGCCGTGCAGATGTTTGGCGGTCGCGGTGTGAAAAGCGGCGAAATCGTCGAGCGGCTTTATCGCGAGATACGCGCACTTCGCATCTATGAGGGCGCAACGGAAGTGCAGAAACTCATTATCGCGCGCGAACTGCTGAAGGCGAATTAACGCCTGCCCCCGCACGTATTTTCTGGAGACACAACATGCATAAGACACTGCAGCCGCAAGGCTGGGCCCGCCCCATCGGATATGCCAATGGCGTTGAAGCGCGTGGGCGCACCGTCTATATCGGCGGCCAGATCGGCTGGAACGAACAGCAACAGTTCGAGACCGACGATTTCGTCGAGCAGACCGAGCAGACATTGAAAAACATTGTCGCCATTCTGGCGGAAGCTGGCGGCAGGCCGGAGCATATCGCCTCCATGACCTGGTATTTCACCGACAAGGCTGAATATACCGCCAATCTGAAAGGCATCGGTCGCGCCTATCGTGATGTGATCGGCAAGCACTTCCCCGCCATGGCGGCGGTGCAGGTTGTCGCGCTGGTCGAAGACCGGGCCAAGATCGAAATACAGGCTTTTGCCGTTATACCGGACTGAGACCGCCATGACCGATAGAAGCGAATTCTCCGCCGCTGTGACAGGCACGGTTGTCGATGGCATTCTTGTCGTCACGGTCGATAACCCGCCGGTCAATGCCACCTCCGCCGAGGTGCGCAAAGGTTTTGCCGCAGCCATTCGCCATGCGTCAGAAGACGCGGCGATCCGCGCTACCGTGCTGAGCGGCGCTGGCAAGATCTTCATCGGCGGGGCGGATATTCGCGAATTCGGCAAGCCGCCGGTCGAACCGACATTGCCGGATGTCATCACGCTCATCGAAAGCGCTGACAAGCCCGTGGTGGCCGCAATCAACGGTCCCGCTTTGGGCGGCGGACTGGAGGTTGCACTTGCCGCTCACGCGCGGATCGCATCGACCAGCGCATCCTTTGCCCTGCCGGAGGTCAAGCTCGGGATCGTGCCCGGCGCTGGCGGCACGCAGCGCCTGCCCCGATTGATCGGACCGCTGGCAGCGCTCGACATGATCGCCACCGGACGCCAGATCGCCCCGGACGAAGCGCAGCAATTGGGCCTCATTGACCAGATATCGGTCGGCGACCTTGTGGCCGACGCCATCGCGCTCGCCAATGCGCTGATCGGCAAGCCGTTGCGTCGGACCGGCGATCTGTCGGTTACCGCGCCGGATGCTACAGCCTTTGAACAAGCCAAGGCCAAAATCCTGAAAAAGGCACGCGGCGCTACGGCTCCCGGCGAAGCCGCGCGGCTGGTGCAGCTTTCCACAACGGCCTCTATTGCCGAAGGTCTGGCCGAAGAACGCGCAACCTTCATCCGCCTGCGCGACAGCGAAGAGGCTGCCGCCTTGCGGCATCTGTTCTTTGCCGAACGCGCCGCTGGAAAAGTGGACGGCATGGAGGCAAAGCCTCGTGTTCTTTCCAGTATCGGCATCGCCGGAACCGGCCTGATGGGATCGGGCATCGCCGTCACCTGTCTTGCTGCTGGTTACAAGGTCATCGGCTATGAAACGACTGCAGAAGCCGCCGCCAAGGGCCATGCGCGGATCAGCGATATGATTCAGAAGGCTGTCGATACCGGCAGGCTTTCCGCTGAGGCCGCTGACGCCCAACGCGCGAAGCTGTCCGTCAGCGCCGACATGTCCGCACTGGCCGATGCCGATCTCGTCATCGAAGCCGTCTTCGATGATTTCACCGTCAAGGCCTCGCTGTTCCGCGAGCTTGACGCGTTGCTGCCTGCGGCAACCATTCTGGCGACCAATACGAGCTATCTCAATCCGGATGAGCTGGCCGCCGTCACCAACCGCACCGACCGGGTGCTGGGGCTCCATTTCTTCTCGCCAGCCAATATCATGCGGCTTCTGGAAGTGGTGCGCTGCGCGGAAACGTCCGATGAGACGCTTGCAACCGGCATCGCTTTTGCCCGCAAGATCAAGAAGCTGCCCATCGTCACCGGTGTCTGCGAAGGCTTCATCGGCAACCGGATGTTTTCGGCCTATCGCACGGAAGCCGAGAAAATGCTGGCCGAAGGCGCCTATCCCGAAGATATCGATCGCGCCATGGAAGCCTACGGTTTTCCGATGGGGCTTTTCGCGGTTTACGACATGGCCGGGCTGGAAATCGCCTGGGCGCGGCGCAAGAGAGCGGCGGCAAGCCGTGATCCGAAGCTTCCCTATTTCGACGTTGCCGACAAATTATGCGAAGCCGGGCGTTTTGGCCGCAAGGCTGGCCTCGGCTGGTATCGCTATGCGGATGGTGTTCGCACAAACGATCCGGACGTCCACGCATTGATCGATGATTACCGTGCGCGCAACGCCATTATTCCTCGCAATTTCAGCGATGAGGCGATCATGCAGCGTCTGCTCGCCGCCATGGCGCATGAAGGGCAAGCCCTGCTTGAAGAAGGCATTGCGCGCCATTCCGACGATATCGATCTGGTTCTGGTCAACGGCTATGGCTTCCCGTCGATCAAGGGCGGACCCATGTTTGCAACAAGTGATCAGGCAAAATAAAAACCGGCAGGCGGGAGACGGCTTATTCGTCTTCCGCTCCGGAAAGATGGTTTCGCACCGACTTCTTCAGCGGATCGAGATCGGCCAGCAGGGTCTGGATGATATCGTGATCGACATCGGCCATCATTTCCCGCAACCAGCCTTCATGGGCTTTGGCCATCTGGCTGAACACCGAAATGCCCTGATCCGTCAGACGGGCCACCGTGACGCGACGATCGGCGCCCGGCGTCTCACGTTTCACCAGACCTTCGGTTTCCAGCCGTTCCACCAGACCGGTGACATTGCCATTGGTTACCATCGTGCGGCGTGACAGTTCCCCCAGCCGCAAGCCTTCCGGCTCGCGATAGAGCTGCGCCAGCAAATCGAATTGCGGCAGTGTCGCGCCGAATTCATTGCGCAGACGCCGCCGGATTTCCTGCGAGACCAGCTTGGTGGTGGACAGCATGCGCAGCCAGAGACGCAGTTCCGGCTTTTCGCTTTCATGATCGTCGCTGACTATGATCTCGAAATCCACCGACACGCCCATTTCCTTTATTCAAAGCACGCTGGTCAGGCTCAGGAATCGAGCCAAAATCCGTGCTCTAAGAATCGCGTTTGCCGGAAAATATTTCAAGCCTTAAATAAATTGTCCAAAAGCTCTGCGAAAGACCGCGAAACGTCCTTTTCTCCGGGCAGAAAACGACCTCACTGCCAAATTATTTCTAAATGCATATATTTCTTGTTGTGGCGCCCCATTCCGGCGCCGCAAGGAAAGCCCGCTTAAAAAAAGATTTCACGGCAATTTGTGATGTTTATCGGCGCATGAGAACCGCTTAAATACTTGCAAAGTCATATGATATTGCATAGCCTTCTCCTCAAGGCTCAAAGAAGCCATTGCACAAATCCGCAGCTCCACCCACACTGGGTCGAGAGCGGCAAAGACGAGGGAAACTATGAAAGAGACATCCGTTCTCACCGGACTTGCATCCGCATTGGTATCGCAATCGATCAAGGTCGTGGATATTACCGCGCCGCTCGGGCCCGATACGCCAGTGCTTTATCTGCCGCCGCAATTCGGCAAAAACACTCCGAATGTGAAGATCCACGAGATCAGCAAATACAATCAGGACGGTCCGTTCTGGGCGTGGAACTGGATCGAACTTGGCGAACATACGGGAACGCATTTTGATGCTCCCTGCCATTGGGTCACGGGCAAGGACCACGCGAACAACACGACCGACACCATCCCGCCGCAGAACTTCGTCGCGCCGGTCAATGTGATCGACCGCTCTGCGGAAGCAACGGCCAACCCGGATTATCTCCTGACGGTGGAAAGCATCCAGGAATGGGAAGCCGAGCATGGCGAGATTGAAGCGGGATCGTGGGTAATCCTGCGCACCGACTGGTACAAGCGCAACGGCTCCACCGAGACATTCCTGAATGCCGACGAGAATGGCCCGCATTCGCCCGGCCCGACTGCGGAAGCGATCCGCTATCTGCTCTCCAAGGGGATCATCGGCTGGGGTCAGGAAACCATCGGCACCGATGCCGGTTCGGCAGGCGGCATGACCCCGCCCTTCCCGGCGCATCACCTGCTGCATGAAGCCAATCGCTATGGCCTTGCAAGCCTCAGCAATCTCGACCAGCTGCCGGCAAAGGGTGCGATCCTGATAGCCGCGCCTTTGAAATTCGTCGCTGGTACGGGATCGCCCGTGCGCGCATTGGCGCTTGTTCAGGGCTAAAGCTTCCAGCAAGCAATGAATAAGAGAGCGGTTCCGATGTTTCGGTTGGAACCGCTCCAAAGCTTAAGAGCCTGAATCAAAAAGCAGCATGTGTGTGCGAAAATGGTGATTTTCGAGGACCGGAGCGGAGCGTACTTAAAGGTACGTGAGCACCGGAAGCCTCGCATAATCCCGAAAAGTTGCAGATTTTTCGGTTCAGATTATGCGAAAGCAAATCTCAAATTGCCATTTGCAGCCACACAGGACGACTTTTGGAACAGGCTCTAAGATTGCCGTTCCAGATAGGGCAGTTCACGCGGCCGGATCGTGCTGGCCAGCGTATTGATGCGCAGCATGGCGCGTTCGTGCGAGATTTGCAGATGATGCACCAGCGCGCGCTGTGCCCCCGCCAGATTGTCGGACTGTAGACACGTCACGATTTCAAGATGTTCCGGCAGAAACGGCTCGGACGCAAAAAGCCCCGATGTCCACTGATACAGGAAATGATGCGCGACGAGCAGCGTCTGTGGCAGCCGGACCGCCTCGAGCAAGGACGCGCTGTCGCAATGGCCGAGAAGCTCGACATGCAGTTCCTGTTCCAGCCGGTCCAGCGTTTCGCCCGCGACCAGCGGAGCGGTGACCGCTTCGTCCAGATTGCGGCGAACCCGCGCCAGAAATCCCTCGGGCAGACGCGGCAGCGCCTTTTCGAGCGCCAGCGGCTCCAGCACCCATCGCAGTTCGAACAGATCGTGGATGTGCTTGTCGGTGAGCGCCGGTGCGAACCAGCGCCCGCGCTCGTCCTTCTGGATGACGCCGCGCTGCTGTAACCGGGCCATGACGTCCTGCGCCACAGTACGGCTGACGCCATAATGCTTGGCCAAGGCCAGCGCGTTGACGCGCCAGTCGGCCAGCGATGTGCGGGCGAAAATCTCGCTTTCGATTTCGGTATAGATGAGCTGCCAGCTGGGCATGAACTGCATGCGGCTGTCGGCGCTTTTCCTGACAAGCGGGTCGCCGTTCGAACTGCCAGACTGGCGCGATCTGTTCGCCGCTTCTTCGGCAATGGCATAACCGCGCCCCTCCGCCTTGCGAATGAGGCCGCGCTGTTCCAGTTCCGCCAGCGCCTGCCGCGCCGGAACCCGGCTGATGCCGAACAATTCCGCGACCCAGCTTTCCGTCAGTCGCTTGGTCGTTGGAATGGCGCCATTGGCGATATCCGCCGCGAGACTGTCACGCGCGCGCTGGTAAAGTTTAGGTGCGATGTTACGCATCATGTCATTTTTCCTCCCCTGAATGCGTCCGGCTTCTTGTTATTTTGTCCGGTTTATCCCGATACCCACAGGCATGGTGCCTCCTATGTCGGGATCGATGAGCCCACATGCAACCCATTGAGTCCAATATGATTTGCGGACTGATGTTTATCCCCCTGAACGTCCCGTGGACGCGCCCATAAATGCCGGTTTTCCTCCCTAATATATCTCGGATTGCGTCTCCCAAAAAATTCGTATAGTGCATGCACAATACATTATGGCCGGAGGAGTTTCATAGTGCAACAGGCAGTTGACCAGGCGGCGTTCTCGCTCGCCTCACTTGAACGGTTCTGCCGCGAGGTTTTTTCCGCATGCGGTGCCAATGATGCAACCGCTGACGCGGCGACGCGCGCGATGATGCACGGCACGCGCTACGGCGTGGATAGCCACGGCGTCCGCCTGCTCGCGCATTATGTGACCGCTCTCGTGGGCGGTCGCGTCAACAAGACGCCCAATCTCAAGGCAGTGCGCAGTTTCGGCGCCATTGAAACGCTCGACGCCGACGATGCCCATGGCGCGCTGGCAGCTTATACCGCCATGGATCGCGCCATCGCACTCTCCGATCAGTTTGGCATCGGCGCTGTTGCCATTCGCAACAGCTCGCATTTCGCTGCCGCCGGAGCCTATGCGCTGGAAGCGGCGCGACAGGGCCGCATTGGTATCGCCGTCTGCAATTCCGACAGTTTCGTGCGCCTTCATGATGGTGCAATGCGGTTCCACGGCACCAACCCGATTTCGGTCGGCGTACCCACCACCGACGAAAATCCGTGGCTTCTGGATATGGCCACAAGCTCGATCCCCTATAACCGCGTGCTGCTCTATCGCAGCCTCGGTGTTGAGCTGCCGCAGGGCACCGCCTCCGATCTCAACGGTGTGGATACGCGCGATGCGGAAGCGGTTGAAATGCTGGCGCCCCTTGGCGGCGAATTCGGCTTCAAGGGCGCAGCATTGGCCGGTTTTGCGGAAATTCTCAGTGCCGTTCTGACCGGCATGAAACTCAGCTTCGATATTGCCCCTATGGGCGGCCCCGATTTCTCCACGCCGCGCGGCATGGGGGCTTTCGTTCTGGCGATCAAGCCGGAAGCCTTTATCGAACGCGATGTCTTCGATGCGGGCATGACCCGTTATCTCGAAACATTGCGCAATTCACCAGCCCGCGAAGGCTGCACCGTCATGGCTCCCGGCGACCGCGAATGGCGCGTTGCCGAAGAGCGCGAAAAAAGCGGTGTAACCATCGATCCGGTGACATGGCAGTCATTCGGTGAAATGGCTGAAAAATACGGCGTGACCTTGCCCGCCTGACCCAGCCGGTCATAAGCGCAAAACCAAACCGTCAGGGCGGTTACAGCACTGCAAACGCTCTGACCATCATTCGAACTGCGAAGACGTATCCCGGGAGGATATTGGGAATGAACACATCAAACAAGGCGCCATTCGGCGCCAGCCGCTTCCGGTATTTCATACTTTTCATGTGCTTTATCGGCATCGCGATCAACTATCTCGATCGCGCCAATATGAGCGTGGCGCTGCCCTTCATCGATTCCGAATTGGGCCTCAACCTGACCAACACGCAGAAGGGCCTCATCCTTGGTGCCTTCTTCTGGGCCTATGACGGCATGATGCTGTTTGCAGGCTGGATCACCGACAAGCTGGGCGCGCGCAAGAGCTTTTCGCTCGCCGCCGTCTGGTGGTCGGTCTTCACCGCCGTCACGCCGCTTGCCAACAGCTTCTGGACCTTCTTCACCGTCCGTTTCTTCCTCGGCGCGGGTGAAGCCCCTGCCTATCCGGCAGCGACCAAGGCGGCTTCGCGCTGGTTCCCGAGAAGCGAACGCGCTTTCGCAACCGCTGTGATCGATTCCGGTTCGCGCGTCGGCACGGTTCTCGCCCTGCCGATCGTGACCTCGATCATCGCTTTTGCGACCTGGCATTATTCCTTCGTCATTCTGGGTGCTGTCGGTATCGTGTGGGCGTTCTTCTGGTACGTCACCTATCGCGATCCTTCTGAACATCCGCGCGCCAATGATCTGGAGCGCCAGTACATCATCCAGAACGGTGCCCGCACCGATGATAATGACAGCGCAGAAGCACAGAAGATCCGTTGGGCCGATCTGTTCCGCTATCGCACCGTCTGGGGCATGATGCTCGGCTTCTTCTGCCTGAACTTCGTCATCTACTTCTTCCTGACCTGGTTCCCGACCTATCTGAAGACCGCACGCGGCCTGAACCTCGCTGAACTTGGCCTCTATGGCATGATCCCCGGCCTTGCCGCCGTCGTCACTGCCTGGATCGCCGGCCTTCTGGCCGACCGCGCCATCCGCAACGGCGCCAATGTCACCACGGTTCGCAAGATCGTCATGGTGGGCGGCATGCTGGGCGGTGCCGCCATTCTTCCGGCAGCGCTGGTTGAATCGCTGTATGCAGCTTTGTTCTTCCTGGCGATTTCCTATAGCAGCCTTGCCATTGCAGCGACCGCGATCTGGTCCCTGCCAGCCGACGTTGCACCAAGCTCGCGCCATGTGGCTTCCATCGGCGGCATCCAGAACTTTGCTTCGAACATCGCGGGCATCATCAGCCCGTTCCTGTTCGGCTTCCTGCTGGATCAGTTCAACGGCAGCTATACGCCGTCCTTCCTGATGGCCGCCATCATGGCCGTTGTCGGTGCATGCTCCTATGCATTCATCGTCGGTCGTGCAGAGCCTCTGCCGATCCTTCCTCCCCGCTCGTAAGATCATCAGCGAGCGCTGACTGAAAAAGCCCTCATCCGGGTCATCCGGGTGGGGGCTTTTCTATTTGATAATCACGAACGCAGCGCCGAGGCCGGGCTCGTGCGCAGTGTGAGAAGTGCCGGAACCAGAGACACGATGGCTGCAACGAGAATAAAGCCACCAGCGCCGTAAAGGTCATCCACTGAAAATTCGACAGGCATTCTCACAGCCGTTGCCGCCGTCAGCCATGCTGTGATGACATGCGCGGCAGCGTAGCCGACAGCGACGCCCAGCACGATGCCGAGCACCAGCAGGAAGAACAGCTCACCCCAGACAATCGCCACCACCGCACTGACCGGCGCACCAAATGCCCGCAAGGCACCAATCTGGCGCTTGCGCGCACCGATATGCATGACCGCAACCAGCAGCAGCGCGAAAACGACAATCACCTGCGTGCCGATGGCAATTCCGAGCAAAAGTTTGCGCGCATCGCCCAGCGTAGAATAGAGCCGCGTCAGCACTTCCGCCGGAAAGATCGATAATGTCGTATCGGACCTATATTCCTGCCGAAGGCGATAGGCATCAGCAATCGTCTTCGGCTTGACCAGAACCGCCGGAATGCCGGGGCTGCTGGCATCGAACTGTTCATCGAGCGGCGCATCGACATCGATCCGGGCATCGTGAATATGGGTATCGTTCGGCCCGATCACCGCGAGCGAGCCTTGCGCGTTCTTCACAGCCGCATCTTCGTGGTCGTCATCATGACCGCCCATGCCGTGCAATTGCCACACCGCACGAATGGGAACGAGGATCGCGCGATCCCACGCGGTTCCCGTCGGAGCCATCTTTCCGCTGACGTGATAGCTCAATTCCGCATGGGCGTGACCGCCCGTTTCCACCGTGCCGTGCATCGGATTAACCCGACCGCCGATCGGCAAATCCACCGCAGACCCGATAACCGCCTCACCCAGCCGGGCAAAAATAGCGCCTTCCGCCAGTACGGGCGACAGGGCTGCAATCAATTGCGTCGTTGTCCCGACAATGGGAAAGCCCATCGCGCTATCGCCAAAGCCAATCGGCGCAGCGAAAGCGACACGCGGATCAGCAGTAAGCTTGCCAAGCATCGCGCCCGACATCAGCGGCAAGGGCGATGGTTGCAGGAACACCGATGACAAGGTCAGCTGGGTGTCGCTTCCAGCCGCCCCCACGACCAGATCGAATTTCTCCGACGCGCGCGCCGTGCCGAGACGCACAGCCCGCTCCTGCAATGTCACCACCGTGCTCAGGGCAACGGACAGCGCCAGCAGGATAATCACCGCAATGGCTCCGCTCCAGAACCGGCGCAGATCGGCAAGGATGAAAGCGATCATGTCGTGCCCTGCCCCGCAGCGTCTTTCGTTATGCGGCCACCCTCCAGAAAAATCTGCCGCCGCAGGCGCTTCATCAATTGCGGATCATGCGTGACGGCAATCAGCGTCGCCCCCTGGGCGCTCGCGAGCTGCACCAGAAGTTCTGCGATTTCCGCGCCGGTCTTCTGATCGAGACTGGCGGTCGGCTCGTCGGCAATGATGACCCGCGGCGCGGGAAACAGCGCACGTGCAATGGCGACACGCTGCATCTCGCCACGGGAAAGCGTTTCGATATGCTGGTCGGGCCGTTTAATGCCAACTGTTTCCAGAAGCTCCAGCGCCCGTTCGCGCCGCACCGGCTTGACTACCCGGCTCAGTTTCGCGGGCAGCAGGACATTGGCAATGGCCGACAAGCCCGGAAAGAGATGAAAATCCTGCATGACGAGCCCGATATTGCGAGCCCGGAACGCGTCACGCTGAAAAGCCGACAGGCTGCAGAATGCCGCGCCGTCCCACATCACCTTCCCCGTTTTGACGGCCTCAAGCCCGGTGATCGCGTTGATCAGCGTGCTTTTGCCAGACCCCGACGCGCCTGCGATTGAAAGATGCTCGCCTTGCGGCAAATGGAAATTCTCAATGGCAAGCGCTGGCTCACGGAGGCCGGGAAAACGCACTTCCAGCGCGGAAATATCCAGCGAAAGGCCGGAACCATGGTCAGTCGGCATGTCAGACCGTTGTGAAGGAAGCATCGCGCATGCGTAGCTGGCTAACAAATCCTGTTTCAGGATCGGTCCACGACCCATATTCCAGCGTGCCGCGCGTGAGGATCGGCGCGTTGAACTGCACGAAAGTCTGCTTCGCCGCGAGATAGACCACGACGATATTGTCCGGCCAGTCGGAATCCGACGAGCAGAACGGGCAGATCGACATTGGTATCTCGGTTAGCACAAAGAAATTGGCTTCCGCCTTCAAGGGCGGCGCCATGAAGCCGCTGATGGCAACCTGCTTTCCAGCGGACTGTTTGACCTGATCAGAAAACTCAAGGCCCAGCACGCCGAAACTCTTATAGAGATTGTTGAAGCCGAGTTGCTCGGCAGCCCGCGCCTGCGGGATAGCTGTCGCCAGCGGCATGGCCAGTGCGCCAAGCATCACTTGTCGGCGGCTAAGATGGTTCCGGTTGAACATCGGACGCTCCATCAATTGCGGACAAGCGGCGCGAGCCGCCTGCCCTGTTTCAGGATAAGCCTTCCTATTCGGACTTCGGCTTGCCAAGAGCAAAAGCATCGGCAAGGACGCGATACACATCGCTCTGTTCCATATAGCCGCGCAGCCCTTCAGAACCCGGACCCGTCGCCTGAAGGACGATATCGTCTACCGCGTGAACGCCGGTATCCTCGTCTTTCGGGATGTTGCCCTGCACGAAGACCGCGCCCGGCACATCCTTATAGGCTTCATTGGCGACATACTCGCCCTTTTCGTTCTTGATGGCCGGAACGAACGGATCATCCAGCTTCGGCCGGAAGGTTTCATAATGATCCGGGCCGTTATTGGCAGCCATGAACAGGCGGCGCGAAACGTCCACGCGATCCGGATAGCCGTCTCCGTCCTTGTCCTCATAGTTCGGGAAACCAGCCGCATCATAGGTGCCAACCT
The DNA here is from genome assembly GCF_030067775.1 of Ochrobactrum sp. SSR. Taxonomy (NCBI): domain Bacteria; kingdom Pseudomonadati; phylum Pseudomonadota; class Alphaproteobacteria; order Hyphomicrobiales; family Brucellaceae; genus Ochrobactrum; species Ochrobactrum sp. SSR. Next base: position 1,180,569 of record NZ_CP125970.1, read on the forward strand.
TGGCGCGCATTTCATCGCCCGGCTTGTCATCATCGACCGTACCGATAATTGCCACGCCATGAGTGTGGTCGCCGGTCACGACGATCAGCGTATCCGGGTTGTTCTTGGCGAATTCCTGCGCCACACCGACAGCCTTGTCGAACTCGATCGTGTCGACCAGCGCCCGCTCCCAATCGAGCGGATGGCTCATCTTGTCGATCGAAGCGCCTTCCACCATCAGGAAGAAGCCGTCCGGGTTCTTGGAGAGCTTGTCGAGTGCCGCCTTGGTCATGTCGACCAGGCCCGGCTGGTTCGGGAACTTGTCGACAGTGCCCTTCTTCAGAAAGTCGCGATCCAGCGTCACATCCATATTGCCGGTGTGAAACAGGCCAAGCAGGTTCTGCTGGTTGGACTGCCCGGAAGCGGCCAGCTCGTTCTTGTCGGTAACGATGGCATAACCTGCGTCACGGAACAGCTGGATATAATCCTTGTCGTCCTTGCGCTTGGAGCCCGGAACATCCTTACTCAGGAAATAGGCCGAACCGCCGCCCAGAAGCACATCGGGCCTCACATCGTAGAACATGCCGACAATGTCTGCCTTGTCGGAACGCTTGCGCGTGTGGGAAACCAGCGCGGCAGGCGTTGCATCTTCGACTTCTGACGTGGAAACGATGCCGATGGATTTTTTCGTCTGGCGGCGTAGCGCTTCGCCGATTGTTTCGACCTTCGGGTCATCCTGACTCGCCGGAGTGCGGTCAGCATAAACGCCAAGCGCGTTCACCCGCGCTTTGTGGCCGGTCATGTAAGCCGACATGGTGTTGGCGCTGTCGGTCGCAATCGAATGGGTCGATGACGTGCCGATAAAGGCAACCGGCGGAACATCATCCATATTGAGACGGCCATTGGCCTTGCCACCCGCCATGCCCTTGGACATGATGCGCGCGCCGGTGCGATGCGCGACCGAAAGACCATCGGCCACCAGGAAGATGATGTTCTTGGCTTTCGCTTCTGTCGCGGTCGGGTACACATCCCAGGTGACGGCCTTCGTCTCGTCGCCAGCCGAGATTTCAACCTTATAGGCGCCCGGCTCTGCAATTTTCAGATCGCGCAGAATGAGGGCTGAGCCGAGAACCTTGTCCTCGCTCCCCTTTTCTTCCGCAACGAATTCTGCTTTGGCGCCAAACACTGTTTCGTAATCCTTGCCGTTGACGGTCACCTTGACCTCTTCCGGCTTCACCACCTTGTCGAGTTCCACTTTGAAATCGAATGGCGAGCCGACCAGAATCGTGGCCCTGTCGAGCGGATAGATATCGGCGGCATTGGCGGCGCCGCTCAAAATTGTTGCGGACGCGAGAGCGAGCAAAAGCTTGCGCATGTTGGAAATCCCTTCCTACAAAGTGTCAGGTTTCCATAAGCAAGCTAGATGACGCGCATATAACGGTTTTGCATTTGTGATCGGAGGCCCACAAAGGCCCGCTTCGACGGCGTGGCAAAAGCGGTTAAAAAACCGGTCGTTTCGTCCGCGGAATGGAAAATTTCAATGCAATGAGAATAAACAAGATTTTATCGCATATGAAAGCTAATTCCGCGTTAGGTTTTCCTAGCGCGACTAGTTCAAAACCCGATCTATGAGGGGAAAATTTGCCGTTGAGACGAGCTGGGCGCTGTAAAAAGGATCTCTATAGCAACGCTTCGGATGGTAGCGCGAAGAAGTTAAAAAATCTACAGCGCTTAACCAAAAAGCACAAAAATCATCGTTCCTTTCGAAAGGGCCAGTGAAACTCGACTGGAAACTCGAATCGTGCATCGGAACAGTTGAACAGCTTTTCCGAGAAAAAATCCAGTTCCCGTTGCAGGAGCAATTTGGCTGACGCGCCCTGCCCTTTTTGCGCTGGTCACTTCATTTCCACACCGTTGTGCGGGGCGCGTCCTGCCGGATATGAACCGGACAATCGGACGCCAAGGCGCACTTGACGATTCGGGCATCCATCCCCGCCTAAAAGCGTGGACGATGACAATAAATGACTCCACCTGCGGTCGCCAGCATGCCGCTTGCAATGATAGACTGCCGTCTAATTCCAATAAAAGTCTTTAAAAACAATTCGATAAAGCAATTCGATTCGGAAGGATAAAATTCTTCGTAATTTTTAATTGCCTGCTAACCCTTTGTTAATTCGGGCAGCTCTTGCGATACAAGAAGAATCGGACATAATGACGGTATTTAGGCGGTATTAGTTCCGATGCCGTCACTAGGGATCCCAAGTCAATGAATATCGCAAATTCAACAGCAGCAGTGTCGTTTGACGACATGATATTGACGCAGGGGAGAGAAATCTCTCGCAAGCTCAATCTGCTGCGCCATGAAAACTTCCCACCGGATGCGCGGAAAAATCTGCGTCAGTTTTCTATGGCCGAAGCTGCATATTTCCTTGGCGTCTCCCCCAGCAATCTGAAGAAGCTACACCTTGAGGGCAAAGGCGTCGAGCCGACTATACTGACAGGTGGACGCCGCGCCTATAGCGTGGACCAACTGCATGAACTGCGTTTGTGGCTTGACCAGAATGGTCGCGCCGAAGTGAAGCGTTATGTTCCGCATCGCCGTGGCCATGAAAAGCTTCAGGTCATCGGCGTTGTGAATTTCAAGGGCGGCTCCGGCAAGACCACGACTGCCGCGCATCTGGCGCAGCATCTCGCCTTGACCGGTCATCGTGTGCTTGCCATCGATCTCGATCCGCAGGCCTCTTTATCGGCACTGCACGGTATCCAGCCAGAGCTGGATGAATTCCCGTCGCTTTACGAAGCCATTCGTTACGATTCCGAAAAGAAGCCCATCCGCGATGTCATTCGCCGGACGAACTTTCCCGGTCTCGATATTATTCCGGCCATGCTGGAGCTGCAGGAATATGAATATGACACGCCTTTGGCCATGCAGAATGGCGGCGAGGGCAAGATGTTCTGGAACCGCATCGCGACGGCTCTGGCCGAAGTCGATGATTCCTACGATGTGGTCGTTATCGACTGCCCTCCCCAGCTTGGCTATCTGACGCTGACGGCGCTGTCCGCTGCAACATCGGTGCTAATCACCGTTCATCCGCAGATGCTCGACCTTATGTCGATGTCGCAGTTCCTTCTGATGCTCGGCGATATTCTCAAGACCGTGCGACAGGCAGGCGGGGCGGTGCAACTCGACTGGTTCCGCTATCTGATTACCCGTTATGAACCGACCGACGTGCCGCAGGCCCAGATGGTCGGTTTCATGCAGAGCATGCTGGCCTCTCACATGCTCAAGCATCAGATGCTGAAATCGACGGCGATTTCGGATGCCGGCCTGACCAAGCAAACGCTTTACGAAGTCGAACGTTCATCCATGAACCGCGGCACCTATGATCGCGCGATGGAAGCCATGGAAGCGGTCAATTCGGAGATCTGCGGGCTTATCCACGAAGCATGGGGGCGTTAGACTGCCGTCTAAAACGGCAAATACGCAATAAAATCAGGTCTCTGACCGGTTTGAGGAATAGAGAATGGCCCGGAAGAACATATTTGACAGCGTGATGCGGAACGAACCGGCGGCGGAACAGCCTTCCCAGCCGGTCGATGCCATATCGCGCCGGTTCGGCGCTGCCAAATCGCTTTCCGCTTCGATTGATGAACTCGCCAAGCAGGCTTCACAAAGGCTGGATGGCGAAACTGTCGTTGAGCTTGATCCCAACAATCTTGATGCGTCCTTTGTTGCCGACCGTCTGCCTGAAGCCGACGATCAGGAATATCAGGAGCTTCTCGAAGCCATTCGCGAGCGTGGCCAGGACAGCCCTATTCTGGTGCGTCCGCATCCTGAGACCAGCGACCGTTATATGATCGTCTTTGGCCATCGCCGTGCCCGTGTTGCACGCGAACTGGGCCTCAAGGTCAAAGCCGTCATCAAGCCGCTTGCCGATCTGGAACATATTCTGAGTCAGGGTCAGGAAAACTCGGCGCGCGCTAATCTCAGCTTCATCGAGCGGGTTTTGTTTGCGGCACGTCTGGAAGCGCTTGGCTTTGAGCGTGAGGCTATTCAGGCCGCTTTGACCATCGACTATCAAACCCTGTCGAAGATGCTGACCATTCCGAAGGCGATACCAGAAGCCATTCTTCTGGCTATCGGCCCTGCCAAAGGTATTGGTCGTGATCGCTGGCTTGAACTGCGTAAGCTGATCGAAATTCCCGGCAAACAAGACGCTGCAGAAGAACTAATGGCGACCGCTGCATTCAAGGCAGCAACGTCGGCTGATCGCTTCGAACAGCTTTACGGTTATCTGAAGGGCGCCCGTCAGAAGAAGTCCGTCACCAAGGCCGCTTTGCGCCCCGGTGCGACATGGACCGCTTCGGACAAGTCCGTCAGCGCCACAATCAAACAGAACGGCAAATCGACAACGCTGGCTCTTGGTGCAGCCAATGGGCCTCGCTTTGCCGAATGGATCTCGCGTAATCTGGATACGCTTTATGCGTCCTTCCAGAACGACGAGAAGTAACAAGCTTTCGGATTGGAAAGCGGTTTCCGCAGCCCGGTCCAGTGTCTGAGTACGATTATCTGCGTATCTGTATCGAGACGATCAAGAGCATTTCCAGCGAAACTCTGAAACGGTTTTGCGGGTCATGCAGGCGTTAAATTGAAGAGATGAGTGGTAGCCAACAATCCGGTTGGAAAATCGCTCAAGCGAAAAGGAACGAGATAGCAAAAGAAAAAGGCCCCCAAACGTCGCCGCGTGGAAGCCCTTCTCATTGGTTTAGCAGCTAGAGAATCGCAAATCCACGAATCACTGTCAAGTGTCTTAAGCGTCTTTTCGGCGGGTGGATTTCTTTTGCCTTGTGGAAGGTGAAAGAAAATGGAGATGCATTTGGCTTCGACGCCGTTTGGCAGTCGACCGATGACGGCTGCCTTGTTGGCAGCGCAACGCAATGCCCGACAAATGCCGCAAGACCTTGCCGTCGATAAGTGGCAGATGCATCGCTGGCTGTGCGAAGCAAAGACGATTTATGGGTTGAATGATCGCTCACTGGCGGTTCTGTCAGCATTGCTGTCCTTTCATCCGGACAATCATCTCAAAGCCAATGAAGGACTGGTCGTCTTTCCATCCAACAAGCAATTGGCGTTGCGTGCCCATGGCATGGCGGACGCTACATTGCGGCGTCATCTTAGCGCGCTGGTCGATGCCGGTTTCATCACGCGTCAGGACAGTCCGAACGGCAAGCGTTATGCACGTCGGGCCAAAGGCGGCGAGTTGCAGATTGCATTTGGCTTTTCGCTCGCTCCTTTGCTGTTGCGCGCCGAAGAACTCGAAACCTCCGCTGAACAGGTGAGGGCCGAGAAGGCTGGATTACGCGAGCAGCGTGAACGCTTAACCTTGCTGCGTCGCGATATCGCCAAGCTGATTGAATTTGCTATGGTCGAGAAGCTTTCCGGTGATTGGTCAGCAATCAACCAGCGCTTTCGGGCCATTGTTGATACGATTCCACGTCGTGCCGAACGCGATGAACTGGCTCTGTTGGTCGCCGCAATGGAGGCACTTTTGGTCGAAGTCGATAAGTTGTTGAATATTCATCAAAATATCGAAAATTTGAGCGGCAATGAGTCTCAAAATGAGCGGCAGCAAATTGAATCAAATCCAGATTCCTATTTTGAAAAGGACAGCGTTTCGCAAATCGACCAGTGCCAGATGATAACCGACAAGGCACAGCCAGAACCGACGGTCTCGCTCGATATGGTTTTGCGCGCCTGTCCGGAGATTGAAGCCTATTCATCCAGCCCTATCCGGCAATGGCATGGACTGATGAATGCCGCAGAGACAGTACGCAGTTTCATCGGGATTGACGCCAAACTCTATGATTTGGCTAAAAAGACGCTTGGAAACTATAATACGGCCATCGCAATTGCCTATATTCTCCAGCGTTATGATCAGATTCGATCGGCAGGCGGTTATCTGCGGATATTGACGGAAAAGGCTGCGGATAGTGGTTTTTCGATCAAGCCGATGATGCTCGCCGCGCTGAATGCACGACGCCGCGCCCAATAGGCAGTAACAGCAAATTTATCAAATATAACGTTTCTAAGAGGCGAAAAAGGAGAGTAATCGATACCGAAAGTGCTTAGTGCTACGCAAGACAAGGAAACAAAGGAAGATATTATATGTTCCTAATATTTCAACAACTTGCATTTGGAAGCACCATAGGTCTGATCAATGTTGTTCTGCATGCTTTAGCAACAATCCTGGTTATCAGGACGACGCGACTTCTCCATAAATCCCTGCGGAAATACGCTATGTTGGCGCTGATATCGACAATGTCGGTTGCCGCGTCGGTTTTGCTGGCAACACAGGTCATCGAAATCATAATATGGTCGGCGTCCTATACCATGGTTCTCGCCATACCCGCCGGGGCAGACGCGCTCTATTTTGCTTTCGTGAATTTTACCTCGCTCGGATATGGAGATATAGTTCCGCTCGCACGCTGGCATCTCATGGGTCCGATGACCGCAATGAATGGCGTTTTGCTCTTCGGCTGGTCTACAGCGGTTCTATTTCAGGTCCTGACAGTCGCGTTACAAAACCAGAAAACGCCGCGCTTTATTCCAAGACTGGCCCCTGACGAGTAGGTCAAATAGCCAAGTAAGGGCTCTCATCCGACAACCGTAATATTTAAGAACGGAGTATCCGTGCAGTGAACTTGACTATCGATTTCATCAAATATGTTTCTATTGTTTTCATCGGTCTTCTGCCGATCATGAACCCGCTCACGACAATTCCGCTCTATATGGCTTTGACCAAGCGGATGAGCGTAGAGAACAAGCGCAAACAGGCTGTCAAAGCCTGCATCTACGCGTTCTCGATCCTGACGGCATTTCTGCTGCTGGGGCAGGGGATCATCGCGCTGTTCAATATATCGCTTCCGGGCATCCGAGTCGCAGGCGGCATCATCATCATGATCCTGGCGCTGCGAATGATCTTCTCTGGTGAAGACACCTCGTCGGAGGTCAATGTCGAGCCTTCCGAGATCAAGAAGGCGGAAATCGATTATTCGTTTTCGCCACTTGCCATGCCCAGCCTTGCGGGTCCGGGGTCGATTGCCGTGGTGATGAGTTTTGGTTCGCAAATTCCCGCCGAACACACCATCATCGGCCATATTATCGTGATCGTGGCCATTCTGCTGACGGTCAGCATCGCTTATGCGGCGCTGTCATCGGCAACGTTCCTCGAAAGAATGCTCGGCGATCACGGCATGCAGGCGATCACCAAGATCATGGGCTTTCTCCTGACCTGCATTGCCGTGCAGTTTCTGGCCTCCGGCGTTCACGATTTCTATATCGAGTTCGCCAAGCTGTAAGCGTTCATCTCATTCCATGGCGATGCTGTGATCGACTTCCTGCGCAACCTTTGGCTTGCGGAGCAAAAGAACGAGCGGCATCGCCAGAAGCGACATCAGCATCAACAGCTTGAAATCATCGATATAGGAAATGATTGTCGCCTGTTCGGTGATGATATTGTCCAGAAGCGCGCGTCCGGCAGCTGTTGTCGGATTGAGATATTGTGAAACGACAGCGCCATCGAAATTATGATTGAATGGCGTGACATAGGCGCTGATAGCGGCGTGGTTGGCCTGCACATTTTCCGTCAGCAGCGCTGCAACAATCGATATGCCGACGCTCGATCCGATGTTGCGGGACAGATTATACAGGCCGGTGCCGTCGCCGCGCAGATGCGCGGGGAGGGTGGAAAAGGCAATCGTGGTCAAGGGCACGAACAGGAAGCCCAGACCTGCACCCTGAATGAAGCCAACCCGCACAATGGTCCATTGCGAAACATCAGGCGTCCAGCCCGTCATTTCATACATGGCCCAGGCCGTCAGTCCGAGACCGGTCAAAAGCAGATAACGTGAATCCACGCGGCCAATCAGCTTGCCGACCAGAAACATGCAAGCCATGGTGCCCATGCCGCGCGGTCCCATCACGATACCGGCTGTGGTCACTGGATAGCCCATCAAGGTCTGGAGATAAGGCGTCATCAGCGCCAGCGATGCCAGATAGGTCACGCCGATGATGAAGATGAAGAGCATGCTCACCGCAAAATTGCGGTCGAGAAACAGCTGCGGTTTGACGAAAGAATTTTCTGCCGTGAATGTGTGCACCACAAGCAGGTAAAGGGCTGCCGCGCAAACCAGCGACTCGATGACGATTTCGCTCGATGAAAACCAGTCCATCTGCTCGCTGCGGTCGAGAAACAATTGCAGTGAGGCAATGGCGAGACTGAGCAGGCCGAAGCCGGTCCAGTCGAGACGCGCCGTCCGGTCTATCCTGGTTTCAGACACAAAGACCATGATGCCACCGAAAGCCAGCGCACCAATCGGCACATTGATGTAGAAAACCCAGCGCCAGCTCATATTGTCAGTCAGCCAGCCGCCGATGACAGGCCCCAAAACCGGGCCGACCATCACCGAAACGCCGAAAAGCGCCATGGCGGAGCCACGTTCTTCCAGCGTATAGATATCGAGCAGAATGCCTTGCGACAGCGGCACCAGCGAAGCGCCGAACAGGCCCTGCAACAGCCGGAAACCGACAATCTGCGGCAGGGATTGTGCAAGCCCGCACAAGACGGAGGCCAGCACGAAGCCCGCAATAGCCGCCAGCAACACGCGCTTGCGACCGAATTTGGCGGCCAGAAAGCCGGACGGCGGCGTCATGATCGCAGCCGCCACGATATAAGAGGTCAGCACCCAGTTGATCTGGTCGGCGCTTGCCGAAACGCTGCCCTGAATATAGGGCAGTGCGACATTGGCAATCGTCGTATCCAGCGCCTGCATGATGACCGCGAGAATGACGCAAGCGGTGATCGCGCCGCGATGCGCGACGATGGACGCGCCGGAAATGGCGACGTTAGACATGGTTTCCGCCACCGAAGAGATTGGTAATGAAGCGCGGCAGACCGCGCGAATGGCCGGTATCGACCTCCACATTCACGCTCATGCCGACACGTAGCGGCGGTTGGCCATTCTTATTGTCGATGCTGACGCGCATGGGGATGCGCTGCACGACCTTGACCCAGTTGCCGGACGTGTTTTGCGCCGGCAGCAGCGAGAAGCTGGAACCCGAAGCCGGGCTGATGCTGGCGACTTTGCCCTCCCAGCGGGCATCGGGATAGGTATCGACCGAGATCGTCACCGGCTGGCCGGGTTCGATCCCGGTCAGTTCGGTTTCCTTCGGATTGGCGGTGATCCAGAGATGATCGGATGAAACGAGCGAAAAAGCCTGTTGCGCGGCTTGCAGATAGGAGCCGACCTGCAAGCTGTTCACATTGGTGACGATGCCGTCGAAGGGCGCACGAACTGTCGCGTCATCAAGCTGGCGCTGGGCTTCATCGAGCTTGGCCTTGGCCTGTAGAAAAAGCGGGTTTTGCTCCACCGGTTGGTCCGCATTGCCGCCGAGCTCAGCCAGCGCCGACTGGGCCTGCGCCTTCGCCACGGCAACCTTCTGCTTGGCGGCATCGAGGTCGTGTTTCGCCTGATCGAAAGTCGCGCGCGATGACGCGCTGGTCGCCACGAGATCCTGCTGCCGCTTGAAGGTCGCCTGATAGAAGGGCAGATCGGCCTCGGCCTGCGTGATTTCAGCAAGCGATTGCTGATAGCTGGCCTGAAGCGCAAGAATCTGATTGCGCACATGGCCGAGTTCGGCCTGAGCGCCTTCAAGCGCAATGGCAAAGGAATCCGGCTTCAGGCGAAACAACACCTGTCCGGCTTTGACCAGCTCGTTTTCATGCACGTCAATACCAGCGACAAGGCCCGAAACATCGGTCGAAATGCCCACCATATCGGCCTGCACATAGGCATTATCCGTCGAAACATAGCGCCCGCCGGTAACGTAGAAATAGCCGCCGACAACAAGCGCCAGCGGCAGAAGAGAAAACATCATGCGGCGGCGCTTTAACCGGCGGCGAGTGGCAATCTCGCTTGCGGCGGGCTTTTGGGACGCGTCGGTGGCCGCTTGCGGCTGTGCGGTCGGACCCGTGCTTTCAGCGCGGGTTTCCCGACGTGCTTCAGGCTCATCCCGTTCGATAGTGGCGGGATGCTTTACGATATTGGACGTGTCAGTCATGATCTGTATCTTCGTTGACGATTTCAGGACTTACGGGAGTCCGGCAAGCCCGGGAGAGATTGTCTTTCATCGACAGGAGGGTCTGGATCAACTGCTCCTGTTCCGCCTGCGAAACACCTTCAAGCGCCTCGGCCCGCGTCTGGCCGCCGAGTTCGCGCATATCTTCCAGAAGGGGCATAGCCGCCTCGCATATGAAAATCAGATGCGCACGCCGATCGGTCGGGTGGGGTCGTCTTTCGACAAATCCCTGTTCAACGAGCCGGTCGAGAATGCGCGTGAGAGTTATAGCCTCCACGTCCAGCAGATCAGCCAGACTGCGTTGCATGATCCCGTCATTCTTCGAGAGGAAAGCGAGCGTTTGCCACTGGGCCCGTGTCAGGCCAGTTCCGCGTGCGCGCTGCTCAAAACGTTTGCGAAGAAGGCGGGCCACATCATGCAACAGAAAACCGAGAACGCGGGTGTCCGCCACTTGTATGCCCACTTATTTATAAGCTACCTTATTATTTGTAGCTTATGACAAGTGTCTTGAATATGGCAAGCGAATTGGATCGCAGGCGGCGGCCCGCGATTTCACAATCACGTGACAACTTTTTGGGAGTGGGCGTTGCCGGTCAGTGCGCTGGTTGCGGCGTGACGGCTTCCAGCCATTGCGCGCGATAAGCGGCATAGACATTGCCGGAAGCGTCATTATCCGGCTGATAGGTTCTGCCGTGCTTTTCCTTCGGCGTCGCACCCGCCAGAAGCCCGGCACCGGTGGCCGTTCCCGTCGATCCGGCAATGGCTTCAACCTCGCGTCCCGAGAAATTCGCCAATGCTTTCAGATAAATAGCATTATCGGAAAAAGGGCCTTCGACCACAATAGGCCCCCTAGCACCCAGCAGGCCAAGGCAGCTTTCCGTCATCAGCGCGGCATAGACGCACGCGGCAGCATAACGTTCGGCATCGCTCGCCTGATCCGCATTGCGCCAACGCAGATGCGTGTTGGGGAAAGGGCCACAGTTCGGAACGGCGGAAGGCAGAGCCATGATCCCGTGATGCAGAATCTGCGCGGCAAGGGCATCGTATTCGGTGGGGGAGGGTCTTTGCAGCCCTTCGGTCATCAGATCGAATTCGCGCCCGCCCATATAACGCGCCGAAGGCACGGTACAGCCATAGGCATCGACATTGGCCAGCGTGTCGCGTTTTGGGTCTAGCCCGTCGAGATTGCCGCCCACGGCGAAGCTCACCACCCAAGTGCCCGTCGAAACCACCGAAAACGCGCCTTCGCGATCCATCAGATGGGCGAGCAGCGAAGCATTGGAATCGTGAATGCCGCAATGTACCGTAACGGGCAAGGGCAGTCCTATTTCCATCGCGATCGCTGGCATCAGCGGCCCAAGCGCGTCGAAGGCGGAGCGCAGCGGCGGGAATTTTTCGCGAATGTCCAGACGGTCGACAAGCGCCGAAAAAGCAGATTGCTTCGGTAGCCACAAATCCGTGTGACAGCCAAGCGACGTGACTTCTGACGCGGCAATGCCGGTCAGACGCCAGGCCCAATATTGCGGATAGGTGAATATGAAATGCGTGCGCGCAAAATCGGCGGGGAAGGCCGTTTTCAGATAGTGAAGCTGCGCACCGAGATTAAGGCCAAGCGACAGGGTCGGCGAAAAAGTATCGCGAAAGTCCGGTTTTATGGCTGCATAGGCGGCACGAATCTCGGCTGGATATTCAAGCTCATAGTCGAGTACCGGCATTGCCAGCGTGCCGTCTTCAGCAACGAGGGCCGCCGATGCGCCATGCGTGGTGATGGAAATGGCATCGAAACCCGGCTCCAGCGCAAATTCCGAGAGACTTGCCAGAAAGAAGCGCCATAGCGCCTCGATATCATAATGCGGATAGGGGCCGTCGCGAAGTACAGTGTTCGGCATGCGGCGCGCGGCAATTTCCTCGCCGCCTGCCGCATCGAGTATGACGACTTTGGCATTGGTCTTGCCGATATCGAGAATGGCGATGCGCTTCATGACATGTGAAACACTGGCTTGAGATCGACGGAAACTGGCGAATTATCAGGGTTCGTCGCCATGATATCGGCCATATGCGCCCACCATTTTTTCATCACTGGATGGTCGGGCAGGGCGGCCATGCCGTGTCCGGCGCTGCGCGTCAGCACGCCAAACAGGCTATTGGTTTCTTCATCGAGATAGATGGCATAGTCCGACACGCCTGCCGTGTGCAGAAGTTCTACCAGTTCCGGCCAGATTTCGTCATGGCGGCGGCGATATTCGGCCTCCATGCCGGGATTGAGCGTCATGCGAAATGCATAGCGTTCCGTCGTCATGCCGTGCGCCTCGCTCTGAACTGTCGGATCAGGATCGGCAGCGAAATGGTGATAATCAGCAGAAGGCCGATGAAGATCGACATGACGATGCCCGGCACATTGAGAAGGCCTAGCCCGAAGGTCACGAGGCCCATCACGAAAGCGGCAATCACCACGCCGACAATGGTGCCTGATCCGCCGAGGATCGAAACGCCGCCCAGCACGACCATGGTGACGATTTCCAGCTCCCAGCCTTGCGCGATGGACGGGCGTGTGGAGCCGAGGCGCGAGGTCAGGCAGACGGCAGCGATACCGCTCATCACGCCGGTCATCAGGAACAGCACGAATTTGGTTTTTTCAACCGGAATACCAGAAAAGCGCGCCGCGAATTCATTGTTGCCGATGGCATAGACGCGGCGTCCGAAGCTGGTGGCATGCAGCAGAACGCCAAACAGCACAGCGAACAGAACGAACAGCGCAAATTCGAACGAGATCACCCAGAAGACATAGCCCTGTCCGAAATAGGCAAAGCTTTCCGGATAGCCGCCAAAGGCCTGATCGCCGAGCACGATATAGGAAATACCGCGGAAAAGGCTCATCGTGCCGATGGTCACGACGATGGATGGCAGTTTCAGCCCGGCCACCAGCCCGCCATTGATCGCGCCGCAGACAAGGCCCGTGCCGATGCCGATGGCGACCAGACCCGGCGTGCCGACGCCCGCCTGCGCGGCCGCGCCCATGGCCGTCGAGGAAAGCGCGATGATCGCGGCGACCGAGAGGTCGATTTCACCGGAAATGATCAGAAGCGTCATCGCAAAGGCAATCAGCGCCTTTTCCGTGAAGTTGAACGTGGCGTCGGAGAGGTTCCAGGCATCGAGAAAATAGGGCGAGGCGAAGGAATTCGCGATGAAGATCGCAATCGCCACGCCAAGCAGCAGCATTTCCCAGCTGGCGAAGATGCGCGAGAAGGGCGTGCCTAGGCGGTCTGGAATGTGACGGCGCTGGTCGTTGGTATCGGTCTCGCTCATGCCGCAACCTCCTCATAAGTCTTCGCGGCCTTATCGCGCAGGATGATGCGTCCGCGCCGCTTTTCCTGCCGCGCATTGAAAATCACCGCCAGAATGATGACGGAACCGGAAATCGCCATCTGCCAGAAGGGTGAAATGTCGATAACCGGCAAAGCGTTTTTGATGACACCGAGAAACAGCGCGCCCAGAACCGCACCGGCTACCGTGCCGATGCCGCCAAGCGTCGAGATGCCGCCGATGACGCAGGCCGCAACGCTGTCGAGTTCGAAACCGGCGGCCACATCCACATAGGCGACGGCATAGCGCGACACCCAGAGATAACCGCATAGTCCGGCGAGGGCCCCCGACAACACGAAGGCAAAGAAGCGCGTGCGACCCACATCGATGCCGGTATAGACGGCGGCGGTCGGATTGCCGCCGGACGCATAAAGGGCGCGTCCGAAAAATGTCCGCGTCAGCAGCACATAGACGAGCGCGACGATCAGGATTGCCGTCCAGCCGAGGAGCGGCAGGCCGAGAAAAGGCGTGCGTGGCGTGTTGAGAAAGGGCGCTGTCATCTGGTGCGCATTCACCCATGCGCCGCCGGACAGCACAAAGGCCATGCCGCGATAGATGGTGAGCGTGCCAAGCGTGACGACAATCGCCGGAATGTTGAGCTTCCAGACGAGAATGCCGTTGATCGCGCCCAGAACAGCGCCAATGCCGATGGCAAGCACGATCAGCAGCACCAGCGGCAGACCGGGATAGGTCGCGTTCAGCATCGCCACGGCCATGCCGGTAAAGGCGAGATTGGCAGCAACCGACAAATCGATCGACTTGGTCAGGATAACCGCCATCTGGCCGAGCGCGATGATGATCAGGATCGACGTGTCGTTGAAGATGCCCGCCAGATTGCCGACGCTGGCAAAGCCCGGCGCGCGGCTGGCGAACAGGCCCACCAGAAGCGCGATGATGACGAGGAGCAGGAGTTCCCGCTGTTTCGGCAATTGTTTCATGATCTACTCCGCAGCCTCCTCGGCATTGCCCGTGGCGGCGCGCACCAGCACTTCCGCGTCGAGGCTTGCGCGTTCGAAGACGCCTTCCATCAGGCCCTCGCGCATGACCATCACGCGGTCCGACATGCCGATGATTTCCGGCAGTTCCGACGAGATCATGATGATGCTGAGACCCTCGGCGGCGAGTTCGCTGATGAAGGCGTGAACCGCGGCCTTGGAACCGATATCGATGCCCTTGGTCGGTTCGTCGAGAATGATGACCTTCGGATTTGTGGCGAGCCACTTGCCGATGACGACCTTCTGCTGATTGCCGCCAGACAGCGTTCCGACCGGGACGGAAAGGGCGGCGGCGCGCAGGTCGAAGCGCTCGGCATATTTACGCGCCAGCGCCAGTTCTTCGGCCATGCGCAAAAAACCATTGCGCGAGGTGCGGGCGAGCGACGGCAGCGAAACATTCTGAAAGATCGGTAGTTGCAGCACCGCGCCGTGGCGTCCGCGCTCTTCCGGCACATAGACAATGCCATGCGCCACCGCGTCGCCGGGGCGGCGGATGCTGATCTCGCGATCTTCAAGCGTCACACGGCCACGCGATGGCTTGGTGATACCGAACAGCGATTGTGCGAATTCCGAGCGTCCCGCGCCGACAAGGCCGTAAACGCCGAGAATTTCCCCCTTGCGCAGCTCAAAGGAAATGTCGCGAAACTCGGTCGGGTGCGAATAGTTTTCAACCTTCAACACCGGCTTGCCGATGGTGACATTCTGCTTGGGGAAGGCCTGATCGACAGACCGCCCGACCATCATACGCACGATATCGTTCTGCCGCGTATCGGCAAGCGTACCGTGGCCGACGGCGTGTCCGTCGCGGAAAACCGCATAATTATCGGCGATTTCGTAGACTTCATCGAATTTGTGGCTGATGAACAGGATGGCTTTGCCCTGCGCTTTCAGCCGCGCCACGATGCGAAACAGGTCGTCCACTTCCTTGCGCGACAGGGCCGCGGTCGGCTCGTCCATGATGACGATGCGCGAATCCACCGACAGCGCGCGAGCAATGGCGACCAGATGGCGCTGGGCGATGGAAAGTTCCTTGAGCTTTATCCGGGCATCGACCGTCGTTTCCAGCGAGGAAAGCAGCGCCTGCGAACGGGCATAGACGGCCTTCCAGTTGACGAAGCCGAGTTTCGTGCGCGGCGCATGGCCGAGATAGATGTTTTCGCCCACCGACAATTCGTCAAAGAGCACGGTTTCCTGATGAATGGCCGTTACGCCGTGATCGGTCGCATCCTGTGCGGTCGCCAGATGCACCGGATTGCCGTCGATGAGGATTTCGCCTTCATCGGGCTGATAAATGCCGGTGAGGATTTTCACGAGCGTGGACTTGCCCGCGCCGTTCTCGCCGATCAATGCCGTTACCTTACCGGGATAGAGCGCGATATTGACGTCATCGAGCGCACGCACACCGGGAAATGTCTTGGCAATGCCGCGCATTTCCAGAATGGGCTGATCCGTCGGGGCAAGCACCGTCTGCTCACCGCTGGAATCACCGCTTGAGAGAAAAGCTGCATTCATTGCAGACACCTGAAATCGAATCCGGGGAATGGGAGGCGGCATCCGTTCAGCGAATGCCGCCTCTTTTCATGAATGCGCATCCTTTCGGGATGCGCTTTCCGATCAGAAGACCTTGGAGAACTGGTCGATGTTCTTTTCGTCATAGACGAAAGGATCGCTCATCGCGGCTTCGCCGTTTTCGCCGATCTTGATCTTGCCCATGCGTCCGGCATCGATTTCGGAACCCGGCTTGCCATCGGCATCACCCTTGACGAGGTGATAGGCGATCTGGGTTGCGGAATAGCCGAGATCAATCGGATTCCAGATGGCGAATTCCTTGGTCGCGCCCGACTTGATGGCGCCAGCCATTTCAGACGGCAGGCCAAGGCCCGTCACATAGACATCACCGATCTTGCCCGCATCCTTCACGGCCTGCGAAGCAGCCAGAACGCCCACGGTGGTCGGCGCCACGATGACCTTGACGTTCGGGTTCGACTTCAGGAGGCCTTGTGCTTCACGATAGCTCTTGTCGGCAAGATCGTCGCCATAGACGGTCGTGACCAGATTGAGGCCGGGGAAGTCCTTCAGTTGCTTCTTCATCTCGCCGATCCAGATATTCTGGTTGGTCGAGGTGGTGGTGGCCGACAGGATCGCAAAATCACCCTTGCCGTCTGGCAGGTGGTCGGCAACAAGCTTCAGGCACATCTTGCCAATCAGCTCGTTGGACGATGGGTTCAAATGCACGATACGGCCAGCCGGAGCCACGCCGGAATCCCACGAAATCACCTTGATGCCGCGCTGGGCGGCCTTTTTCAGCGCCGGTACGACCGCATCCGGGTCGTTGGCGGAAATGGCGATGGCGTTGACGCCCTGGGCGATCAGCGAATTGATGACTTCAATCTGGCCTTCGGCGGTCGTGGTGGTCGGGCCGGTATAGATGACCTCAACGCCGCCCAGTTCCTTGGCGGCTTCCTGCGCACCCTTGTTGGCGGCTTCAAAGAAGCCGTTGCCGAGCGACTTCGCGACGAGCGCGATCTTGATGTCGGCGGCCTGTGCTTGGGCGGCCATGAAGGCGACGGCCAGCGCAGTACCGAGTGCGAGTTTCTTGAAAAGTTTCATGTCTCATTCCTCCCAGTATAAAGACATATTTTCACAACGATCCCGGCATTGGCCGGGATGATAATAGAGTTGGCTCAGGCAACCTCGGCGGAATCCCCCTGTTCGCCACCCTTGCCGGCATTTGCGGAAGCCTGCGCTACAATCAGCCGGATACCCGCATTTTCCACCATCCGCCGCGCCTCATCGGAAATGCCGTCATCGGTGATCAGCGTGCTGACACGGTCGAGCGGGCAAAGGATGAGGCTGGAACGGCGGGTGAATTTCGATGAATCGACCATCAGGACGAGCTCGTCCGCCTGGCCCATCAGTTTCTGTTCGCTCTGGATGATCAGTGCGTCGGATTCCATCACGCCGAGCGGGCTGATACCCTGACAGCCCATGAACATGCGCCGACCGTAAAAATTACGGATGACGTCATTGTCGAAAGGCGAAAGGATCAGGCTCTGGTCGCGATAGATCGCGCCACCGGGCACGATCACCGTGCTTTTCGACTGCCGCAACAGATGTTCGGCAATGGCGAAGGAATTCGTCAGCACCTGAAGGCGGCGCGCCGTCAGATAATGCACCATCTGGAATGTCGTGGAGCCGCCATTGATAATGATGCTGTCGCCTTCATCGCAAAGCGCCACGGCTTCACGGGCGATGGCGCGCTTGCGGTCGCCATTTTCGGATTCCGAAACCTTGAAGGGACGCCCGGCCAGACTGCCGAACTGCGGCGGATGGATGGCTTCCGCTCCACCGCGCACACGCTTGATGCGGCCCTGCATATGCAACGATGCGATATCGCGCCGAAGGGTCGCTTCCGACGCCTCCGTCAATTCCACCAGATCCTGAATGGTGATCACCGGCTTTTCCTGAACAGCGCTCAGGATGATGCGGTGGCGCTCTCTTTCGTGCATGGCTCCTCCTGCTTCCATCTATTCTCAAATTGGTGGCGCATGTCAATCACAAACAATCAATAATTCGCACATGCGTGAAATATTTGATCGGTTATGATTGTTTGTGATTGACAGTATTTCGTTTCATGCGTCATATCTGCCGCCAACATGATCGCTCGCGCATGGGAAGGTGCGCGACGCGATTGGCCATACAGACTTGGGAGGATGACATGGTGGACAGCAATCGGCTGCTCGATAATCGCTGGGACGACGCCAAGGCGGCAACGCTGGATGAGCCGGGAAAGCTGCTTTACCGCTCCAATCTGCTCGGGTCAGACAAGCGCATCACCAATTATGGCGGCGGCAACACCTCTGCCAAGGTCGAGGAAATCGATCCGTTGACCGGCGAAAAGGTTCAAGTTCTCTGGGTCAAGGGTTCGGGCGGCGATGTGGGCACCATCAAGCTCGACGGTTTCGCCACGCTTTATCAGGACAAGCTCGATGCGCTGAAAGGCATCTATAAGGGCGTCGAGGATGAGGACCGCATGGTCGGCTTCCTGCCGCATTGCACCTTCAACCTCAATCCGAGGGCCGCATCCATCGATACGCCGCTGCATGGTTTTGTCGCTTTCAGCCATGTCGATCACATGCATCCCGATGCGATCATCGCGATTGCTGCCTCCAGGAATTCCCGCGAGCTGACGGCCGAGATTTTCGGTGACGATATTGGCTGGCTGCCGTGGCGTCGCCCGGGCTTCCAGCTCGGTCTCGATCTTGAGGCTTTCGTCAAGGCGCATCCAAAGGCCAAAGGCGTTGTTCTTGAAAGTCATGGGCTTTTCACCTGGGCCAATGATGCGAAGACCTGTTACGAAACCACGCTCGCCATCATCAACAAAGCCATTGAATGGCTGGACCAGAAGATGGCAGGCAAACCCGCTTTCGGCGGTGCTGTCACACAAAGTCTCGCGGCCTCCGAGCGCCGCGCCATTGCAGCGCGACTGATGCCGGAAATTCGCGGTCTTATCGGCAAGGAAGAGCGTAAGCTCGGTCACTTCGACGATCAGGATGCGGTGCTGGAATTCGTGAATGCGAAGGAACTGCGCCCGCTGGCCGCTTTGGGCACATCCTGCCCGGATCATTTTTTGCGCACCAAAATCCGCCCGCTGGTCGTCAATTTCGATCCGGCCAAGCCGGATGTGGACGCCATCGTTGCCGGGCTTGAGGATGCGCTCGAAGCCTATCGCGCCGATTACAAGCGCTATTATGAGACCTGCAAACACGACAATTCGCCCAAAATGCGCGATCCCAATCCGGTGATTTTCCTGATCCCCGGCGTCGGCATGCTGTCCTTTGCCCGCGACAAGGCGACAGCGCGTATCGCCGGCGAGTTCTATGTCAATGCGATCAATGTCATGCGCGGCGCATCTGCCGTGTCCGAATATCAGGGACTGCCGGAACAGGAAGCCTTCGACATCGAATATTGGCTGCTTGAGGAAGCCAAGCTGCAACGCATGCCGAAGCCGAAAAGCCTTGCCGGGCGCATTGCGCTTATCACGGGTGGCGCTGGCGGCATCGGCTATGCCACCGCCGAGCGGCTGGCGGGCGAGGGCGCTTGCGTGGTTCTGGCGGATATTGACGCAGAATCGCTCAAATCCGCTCACGCCAATCTATCGAAGCGTTTTGGCGCTGATCAGGTGCGCAGCGTCGAACTGAACGTGACCGACGAAAAGGGCGTCGCAAACGCCTTTGTCGAGGCCAGCGTTGAACTCGGCGGCATCGACATTCTGGTCTCCAATGCAGGCATTGCGTCATCGGCTCCTGTCGAAGCGACCGAATTGTCGATGTGGAACCGCAATATCGACATTCTGGCGACCGGCTATTTCCTCGTTTCGCGGGAGGCGTTCCGTCTGTTCCGCCGCCAGAAGATCGGCGGCAATGTGGTGTTCGTCGCCTCCAAGAATGGTCTGGCCGCATCGCCCAATGCGTCCGCCTATTGCACGGCCAAGGCTGCTGAAATCCATCTGGCCCGCTGTCTGGCGCTGGAAGGTGCCGATGCCGGTATCCGCGTCAATGTGGTCAATCCGGATGCAGTTCTGCGCGGTTCCAAGATCTGGGATGGCGAGTGGCGCGAACAGCGCGCGGCGTCCTCCAAGATCGACGTTTCGGAGCTGGAGGAGCATTATCGCAAGCGGTCGCTGTTGAAGCTCAATGTGCTGCCGGAAGATATTGCCGAGGCGATCTATTTCCTCGCCAGCGACGCTTCGGCAAAATCAACCGGTAACATCATCAATGTCGATGCCGGGAACCAGCAGAGCTTTCCGCGCTGACCGTATAATGAGGACATTCTGGGAGGAACCATGTCCGATCAACGTATTTCGGCGGATTTTATCGCCGAGCATAATTCCGGTTTCGAAAATGCGCTGAAAAGCGATTATCAGGCGCTGGGCGAACAGCTTTCGCGCCGCGGCATCGAGATCGACACCATCACCGACAAGGTGGCAAGCTATTTCGTCGCCGTGCCGTCATGGGGTACGGGCACGGGCGGCACCCGTTTCGGTCGTTTTCCAGGCAAGGGCGAGCCGCGCGGCATTTTCGACAAGCTGGACGATTGCGCCGTCATCAACGAGCTTTCGCGTGCGACGCCGAATGTTTCGCTGCATATCCCGTGGGACAAGACCGATCCGAAGAAGCTGAAAGCCCATGCCGAAGCGCTTGGTCTCGGCTTCGACGCGATGAACTCCAACACGTTTTCGGATTCGGCTGACCAAAAACTGTCCTACAAATACGGATCGCTCACCCATGTCGATCCGGCGGTGCGGGCGCAGGCGGTCGAGCACAATCTCGAATGTATCGAGATCGGCAATACCATCGGCTCCAAGGCGCTGACGGTGTGGCTCGGCGACGGGTCCACTTCCCCCGGCCAGCAGAATTTCACCCGTGCTTTCGAGCGCTATCTGGCTTCGATGGGCGAAATCTACAAGGCTCTGCCCGACGACTGGCGGCTGTTTTCCGAACACAAGATGTATGAACCGGCCTTCTATTCGACGGTGGTTCAGGACTGGGGCACAAACTATCTGATCGCCTCGACGCTTGGTCCCAAAGCGCAATGTCTGGTCGATCTTGGCCATCATGCGCCCAACACCAATATCGAAATGATCGTGGCGCGGCTGATGCAGTTCGGCAAACTCGGCGGTTTCCATTTCAACGACAGCAAATATGGCGATGACGATCTCGACGCCGGTTCCATCGATCCCTATCGGCTGTTTCTGGTGTTCAACGAGCTGGTCGATGCCGATTATCGCGGCGTGAAGGATTTCAATCCGGCCCATATGATCGACCAGTCGCACAATGTGACCGATCCGCTGGAGAGCCTTATTTCGTCGGCAAATGAAATCCGCCGCGCCTATGCGCAAGCGCTGCTGGTAGACCGCGAGGCGCTGGAAACCTATCAGCAGGAAAACGATGCGCTGATGGCGTCGGATACGCTGAAACGCGCTTATCGCACCGATGTCGAGCCGATTTTGGCCGAAGCGCGCCGCCGCACCGGCGGGGCGATCGAACCGATTGCCGCCTATCGCGCCAGCGGTTATCGCCAGAAGGTCGCGGCGGAACGCCCGGAAAGCAAAAGCGACAGCGGCGCTTTCAACTGATTGAATTCAAACAAGCGCCGACGGAGAAAACTTCGTCGGCGCTGGTCTTTTATACCCGACCGTAAATATCGTCGAACCGCACGATATCGTCTTCGCCGAGATATTCGCCGCTCTGCACTTCGATCAACACCAGGGGCAGAATGCCAGGATTTTCCAGACGGTGCTTGAAGCCGCAGGGAATATAGGTCGATTGGTTGTTGGTCAGCAGAATTTCCCGGTCGCCATTGGTCACCTTGGCGGTGCCGGACACGACGATCCAGTGTTCAGAACGGTGATGATGCGCCTGAAGGCTGAGGCGGCGTCCGGGCTTCACCTCGATGCGCTTGATCTTGAAGCCGTCGCCCTCTTCCAGCACGGTGTAGGTGCCCCATGGGCGATGGGCGGTGCGGTGCAGCTTGGCGGCTTCGTGGCCATCGGCGCGCAGACGGTTGAAAACCTTGCGCACATCCTGCGCCTTGTCGCGATGGGCGACGAGCAGCGCGTCCGGTGTATCGACGACTAAAAGGTCGTGCACGCCGACAAGGCTGACCAGCCGGGTCTCCGACAGCACGAAACTATTGGTCGTGTCTTCCAGAACGGTTTCGCCGCGCAGGCGGTTTCCGTCCGCGTCCGGATTTATCAGGTCGGCCATGGCCGCCCAGGAGCCGATATCCGACCAGCCGCAGGAAACCGGAATGCAGGCAATATTGTCGGCCTTCTCCATGATGGCATAATCGATGGAAATGGCCGGGGTCGCGGCAAACTCGTCCTTTGGAATTTCGATTGTCTTGGTGTCGCCATTGACGCCGCGTCGCGCATTTTCAAGCGAGGCCTGCACGCCGTTGAAAATCTCCGGCGCGTGGGCGCGCATCGCTTCCAGCATGGTTCTCGCGGTAAAGCAGAACATGCCCGAATTCCAGAAATAGCGTCCGCTCTCGACATAGGCCTGCGCGGTTTGCGCATCCGGCTTTTCGACAAAGCGCAGCACGTCCACGCCGTCCGCCTCGATATAGCCAAAACCCGTTTCCGGGTGATCCGGCACAATGCCGAATGTCACGATGCGACCGGTTTCGGCAAGCTGTTGTGCTTTTTGGACGGCTTCCGCAAAGGCGGGCTCGTTTTCGATCAGATGATCGGCAGGCATCACCAGAAGCGTGGCATCGGGGCCGTATGTCGCGGCGGCATGCATGGCGGCGAGTGCTACCGCAGGCGCGGTATCGCGACCCAGCGGCTCCAGCAGAAACGCATTATCGGTCTTGGGTGCCTTGGCGTCCGCATAGGCGTCGAGCGTCAAAAACAGAAAATCGCGATTGGTGACAGTCAGGATGTGATCGACGCCTTCAAGCCGTGCCGCCCGGTTATAGGTCTTACCGATCAGCGTGCTGCCGTCGGGCAATTCGATGAAGGGCTTGGGGTGAGCATCGCGCGAAAGCGGCCAGAGCCTTGAACCGGAACCGCCGCTGATGATGACAGGAATAAAGCTCATTGCTCAGGCATCCTTTGTTGCGTTGCGGGCGATATCGAGGCCCATGGCCAGAAGTTCGGCGGCCTGGTTTTCATTGGCCGCTTCCACATAGCAGCGTAATTCCGGCGCATTGCCGGAAGCGCGATAATGGACGGCATTGCCGGAATGGAAGAACAGTTTGACGCCATCAATGGCTTCAGACCGGATGATCGCATCATTGGACGGAAACAGCGCCTTGCGCCCCGCTTCATCCTTGAGGATGGCGAGAAACGCGCCGCTCTTTTCCTGCGGAACATTTTGCAGACGGTCGCTAAGCGCAATGCGAAAGTTGAAAGCCGCGCCGATTTCCGCAAGCGGCTTGCCCTGCTCCTTGATCGCGCTTAGGCAGGCGAGGATCGGCAAAAGTGCGTCGCGGGTTGGCAGCGCGGACAGCGTGTGGCTTTTGCGGGTACTGTCGCTGCCCAAAAGCACGCCGCCATTGGCTTCGAAACCGACGGTGATCTTTGCACCCTCGGACTTGGCACGGTGCATGCCTTCGATGACATAGGGCGAGCCGACGCGGGTTCTGACAACGCGGGCGAAACGCCCGCATTCTTCCAGTGCCGCATTGGACGTGACCGGCGTGACGATTGTATCCGCGCCGATCCAGCTTGCGGTGATTGCGCCGACGAGATCGCCGCGCACGAACTGGCCGCTTGCATCGGCAATCAGCGGCCTGTCCGCATCGCCATCCGTGGAAACGATGGCGTCAAGGCGGTTTTCCTTGGCCCACTGGTCGAGAAGCCGGATATCTTCCGGGCGCAATGCCTCGGTATCGACGGGCACAAAAGTGTTGGAGCGCCCAATGGCAATGGTTTCCGCGCCAAGCGCGGTCAGAATATCCGTTATAACATCGCGGGCGACCGACGAGTGCTGGTAGACGCCGACGCGCAGGCCCTTGAGCGCGCCGCGGCCCAGATAATCGATATAACGTTTCTCGTAGGCGCTGGTCGCGGCATCACTTTGTGCATCATTGCTGAAATGACGGGCGGTCAGGTCTGCGGGCAGGGCGGCATAGGCCGCGCTGATCCCTGTTCGTCGGTCTTGTCGATTTCGCCATCGGCGCGATAGAATTTCAGGCCATTGCGGTCGTCGGGAATATGGCTTCCCGTCACCATGATGGAGGGTGCCTGTTTCGCCATGGCGTAAAAGCTGAGTGCCGGGGTGGGCAGCACACCGCAATTCACCGGCGTAAAGCCAGCGTCTTCAATGGCTGCCATGCAAAGCGCGGCAATGTCGGGGCTGGACGGGCGAAGGTCACGTCCGACGAAAACCTCCGCACCTTTTTTTAGCTTGCCGCTTTCGGCGAGCATTCGCACAAAGGCGAGCGAATAGGCATAGGCGGGCAAGCCGTTCAGCTCATCCGCCAATCCCCTGAGACCGCTGGTGCCAAATTTAAGGGAACTGCCACTCATGCCTTCACTCTGCCTTCTTGCGAAACTGCACCATCGAGCATGGCCAGATATCTTATAACCTTATTTCGATACAGGACCGATCCCCTCAATGGTGCAAAGTTATCTACCCTATTGCGGGTGATAATCCTTATAGGCGGGTAAATTCAAATCGTTAAGGCTTTCAGCGTTAACGATCGCCCGCGCGACAGCATCCGCCATGACCGTTGCAGCGATGGCGCCGATGGCGGTCACGTCCGCTTCCACATCCTTGGCCTTGCCTGTCGAGAGGGCGAAAATCGTGTCGCCGTCCCACATGGTGTGGATCGGATTGATGGTGCGCGCAAAGCCGTCATGGGCCATGCCTGCAATCTTCTTCAGTTCCGCCTTGTTGAACGGCACATTGGTGGCAATCGCCCCGATGGTCGTGTTGGCCCCGCCGGATTTGACGACGCCGTGGCCTTGCATGATGGCCTGCATCGTATCGCGGAAACCCTTGCCGTCCTCGGTGCGCGCACCGGCCAGAATCTGGCGCGAACTGGGCGCATAGACATCGCCGACCGCGTTGACGGCAACGATTGCGCCAACCACGATTTCTGTGCCCGGCACCGTGTAGCTTGCCGTGCCAAGGCCGCCCTTCATGGCGAAATCCTTGCCGAACATCTTGCCGACCGTCGCGCCAGCGCCAGCGCCGATATTGCCTTCACCGGAGGCTTCCGCCTTGGCCGCCTTGCAGGCGAGATAGCCGGCTTCCTCATCGGGGCGGATCGAAAAATCGCCGACGCCGAGATCCATCAGGATGGCGGCTGGCACAATCGGCACCACGCCGCTGCCGATCTTGAAACCGAGCTTGTTTTCTTCCAGATAGCGCATGACGCCGGTCGCCGCACTCAGACCGTAGGCGCTGCCGCCGGACAGGAGAATGGCCTGCACCTGCTGCACATAATTGATCGGATCGAGCAGGTCCGTTTCGCGTGTGCCGGGCGCGGAGCCGCGCACATCGACGCCAGCCGAAGCGCCTTCTTCACATAAGAGAACGGTGCAGCCGGTCGGGCGCTTGGTCAGCGTGTGATGGCCAAGCTTGATCCCTGGTACATCCGAAATGCTTCCGCCCATAAGTTCAAGCATGCTCTTTCCTCCCGTGCTCGCTGCCGATGCCGCGCTGACGACAAAGGGCATTGCTCCCAGCCCCGCAAGCGATTTGCCGAATGTTCTGCGATCCATAAACAGTTTTCTCCTCCATTGAACGCTTTACTCCGAAAGCGCATTCTTTTCGCGTGCGCGACGTTGGCGCAGCACATCCGCCACGAAGGTGCGCGACAGGGCATGATAGAGCGGCTCGTTGGAGATGAGCCGCGCCGTACCGTAACCGAGCATTGAGGCGCACATCAGCGGAATGACATTGTTATGATTGCCGGTCATTTCGAGAATGATGACGAAAGCCGTCATCGGGGCCTGCACGACGCCGGCAAAATAACCCGCCATGCCCAGCACGGCGGCAAGGCTCGCGCTGGTGCCGAGCACAAGGCCGATGGTGCTGCCGAGACCTGCGCCGACCGAAAGCGACGGGGCGAAAATGCCGCCCGGAATGCCCGAAATCATCGAAAGCAAACCGGCGACGAATTTTTCAACGAAATAGAATGGCGGCAAGGCCGCGCCCTCGACCGCGCCGCGCGCCTGATCATAGCCGGTGCCGAACGTCGCGCCGCCTGAAGCGATGCCGATAATCGCGACCAGAAGACCGCAAATACCGGCGAACAACACAGCGTTGCGCAGCGGCACCTTCTGCACATGGCGGCGCACACGCCGCCCCAGATTGAGCGCAAGCGCGCTGAAAACCGCGCCGAAAGCGCCGCCTATCACGCCGCAGGCGACGACCAGAACCCAGTCGCGGGCGGTCGTTGCCGTAACGGTGGTCATGCCGAAATAATTGTAGTTGCCGACCAGACCGAGCGAGGCGAGACCAGCCAGAATGACGGCGGACAGCACCAGCCCGTTGGTGCGCGCCGCATAGGCGCGGCCCATTTCCTCAATCGCGAAGACAATCCCGGCCAGCGGCGTGTTGAAGGCGGCGGCGATACCGGCGGCCGATCCGGCAAGGATAAGCCCGCGCGCCTGTTCCATGCCGCCGATCCGCGCCGATTGCAGCATGATCGATGCGCCGATCTGTACCGTCGGGCCTTCGCGCCCGATGGATGCGCCGCAGAAAAGACCGGCGACGGTCAGCAGTATTTTGCCGACTGCAACGCGAATGGAGAGAAGCAGGGACCGGTCCTGATGATCGTCGAGATGCCGCGCCGCGATGGCTTGGGGAATACCGCTGCCGCCGGAATTCGGAAACCAGGCAATGGCGATCCATGAGCAAGCCATGAAGCCGAGCGGCGTGATCACAAGCGGCAGCCATGCGCGCCAGACATTGCCGCCGGTGCCGTCCGTCAACGCCTTGAACCAATCCTGCGCGATATCGGCGGCTTCTGCAAAACCGACGCTGATGATGCCGATGGCGAGCGCGCCGCACCAGAAAACGAGCCTTGGTTTCCAAAGCCGTGGCGACATCCACATCGCTCTGGAACGGCGGATCAACGGAACGCGCTTATACGACTTTCGCATTATCTCCCCTCGGGACGGGTACATGTCCTATGCGGTCTATCACGCTAATTCTTAGCGGTAACTGAAACTTGTAAGCAAAAGGCTTTCCATTTGGTCATAACCGTGTTACCAGCCGGTGCCAATTCAACCAAGTAAACCCTGATTGTCGCTGCTCCCGGACATTTCCCGGAGAGGCGGCTTTTTCTTATTCAAAGGAATTGGCAATGGCAAAAATCGTGGAATCGCCCACCGGCGCTCTCGCTCTCACATTCGACGATGTGCTCCTGCAGCCGGGCCATTCCGAAGTCATGCCGGGTCAGGTGGACCTGCGCACCCGCATCGCCAAGGATATCGAACTCAATCTGCCGCTTCTCTCCGCCGCCATGGACACGGTGACGGAATCGCGTCTCGCCATCGCCATGGCGCAGGCAGGCGGCATCGGCGTCATTCACCGCAATCTCACGCCGGAACGTCAGGCCGAAGAAGTCCGTCAGGTGAAAAAATTCGAATCCGGCATGGTCGTCAACCCGGTCACCATCGGCCCGGATGCGACACTGGCCGATGCGCAGGCGCTGATGAAGGCGCATGGCATTTCCGGCATTCCGGTCGTTGAAAACGCCACCAAGGGTCCGGGCCGTCTCGTCGGCATTCTGACCAACCGTGACGTGCGTTTTGCCTCCGATCCGGCTCAGAAGATCTATGAATTGATGACCCGCGAAAACCTCATCACGGTGCGCGAAAACGTCAATCAGGAAGAAGCCAAGCGTCTTCTGCATGCTCACCGTATCGAAAAGCTGCTCGTCGTTGACGACAAGGGCCGTTGCGTTGGTTTGATCACCGTCAAGGACATCGAAAAGTCGCAGCTCAACCCGAATGCCGCCAAGGATGCGCAGGGCCGTCTGCGTGCAGCCGCTGCAACCAGCGTTGGCGAAGACGGTTATGAACGCGCCGAACGCCTGATCGAAGCAGGCGTCGATCTTCTGGTGGTCGATACAGCGCATGGTCATTCGCAGCGCGTTCTCGATGCTGTCGCACGCATCAAGAAGGCCTATCCCAATGTCGCCATTCTGGCTGGGAATGTCGCCACCGCGGGCGGTACGCAGGCATTGATCGATGCCGGTGCGGATGCCGTCAAGGTCGGTATCGGACCGGGCTCGATCTGCACGACGCGTATCGTTGCCGGTGTCGGCGTGCCGCAGCTTTCGGCCATCATGTCGGCGGTGGAAGCAGCGCATAAGCAGAACATTCCGGTCATCGCCGATGGCGGCATCAAGTTCTCGGGCGATTTCGCCAAGGCACTTGCTGCCGGTGCTGTCGCCGCCATGGCCGGTTCGCTTCTGGCCGGTACGGAAGAAAGCCCGGGCGAGGTCTATCTGCATCAGGGCCGTTCGTTCAAATCCTATCGCGGCATGGGCTCGGTCGGCGCTATGGCCCGCGGTTCGGCAGACCGTTACTTCCAGGCGGAAGTGCGCGACGAGCTGAAGCTCGTGCCGGAAGGCATCGAAGGTCAGGTCGCTTACAAGGGGCCGATCTCGGCTGTGTTGCACCAGCTTGCCGGTGGCCTGCGCGCCTCGATGGGCTATGTCGGCGCGAAGACACTGGAAGAATTCCGCGAAAAGGCAACCTTCGTCCGCATTTCCAATGCGGGCCTGCGCGAAAGCCATTCGCACGGCGTCGCCATTACCCGTGAAAGCCCGAACTATCCGGGCGGCATGTAAGGCAAACTCGCTTCGTATTGAAGCGCATGAAAGCCGGAGCCTCGCGCTCCGGCTTTTGTTTTGATTTGGCGATTGCCTTTTGCCTGCAAGGAAGGCTATGCCGTGACAGTTAGTTAGTAAGGAGAAGCAATGCGGCTTGGTGGACGCCTGCAGGCGGCAATCGAGGTTCTGGGCGATATCGAAGCGGGCAAACGCCCGGCTTCTGATGTGCTGAAGGACTGGGGTTCCGCTCATCGTTTCGCAGGCGCGGGCGACCGCGCGGTGATTGGCAACATTGTCTATGACGCACTGCGCCGCAAACTCTCCATCGCATGGCGCATGGATGCCGACGATGCGCGCGCTCTGGCCTTTGGCGCTTTGCTGGCCGATGGTGGCATGGATATTGCTGCCATCGACGCAGCGCTGGATGGCGACAAGTTCGCACCTGAAACGCTGGAACAGGCACGCCGTATCGCCTGGGAAAGCCGCGATAGCGCTGCCGCACCCGATTATGTTCAGGCCGATGTGCCGGAATGGTGTGCCGCCTCGCTTCAAGAGCTTTTCGGCGAACGCTGGGTGGAAGAAGGCAAGGCGCTTGCCACCCGCCCGCCGGTCGATCTGCGCGTCAACAGCCTGAAGGCAAAGCCGGAACAGACACTCGCAGCGCTGGAAAAAGCAGGTGCTGCTCCCGCGCCATTTCTGGCGCAGGCATTACGCATTCCGCCGATCGAAGCGCTGGGCCGTCACCCGAATGTGCAGGGCGAACAGGCCTTTCTCGATGGCTGGTTCGAAGTGCAGGATCTGGGTTCACAGCTCGCCGCACTTTTTGCCGGAGCCAAACCCGGCGAACAGGTTCTCGATTATTGCGCGGGCGCTGGTGGCAAGACGCTGGCCTTGGCAGCAGCCATGCAAAACAAGGGGCAGGTGCACGCCTATGATGCGGAGCGGGCGCGGCTTTCGCCGATGCATGAACGCTTGCAGCGGGCTGGCGTGCGCAATACGCAGGTGCATGGCAATCTGGATGCGCTGGACCCCCTCACCGGCCATATGGACCTCGTTCTGACCGATGCGCCTTGCACCGGCTCCGGCACCTGGCGGCGCAGGCCGGATGCAAAATGGCGGCTGAATGACCAGCAGCTTGAGCGTCGGGTTCAGGATCAACAGGAAGTGCTGGAAGCGGCCAGGCATTATGTGAAACCGGGCGGTCGTCTGGCCTATGTCACCTGTTCGTTGTTTGCAGAAGAAAACACGCGGCAGGTTGCGCGCTTTCTGGCCGACAATCCTGATTTTACCGAAATGCCCGCGCAAGCGCTGTGGCAGTCTGTCGTAACGGATGCCGATGGCGCGGAACCGGTGTTTCCGTCGCATGGCAGTGTGTTTTCGCCATTGTCCACCGGCACGGACGGGTTTTATGTAAGTGTGATGAAGAAAGCTTCATAAATCGGGGAACAAATGTCAGCGCATCGCATAGCCGAACCGGATTTCAAGGAACGCGTCGAGGAGAGTTTCGGGCGGCAGGCCGCCATGAAACTGATCGGCGCAGAGCTGACGCGATGCGAACCCGGTATTGTCGAAGTGGAAATGCCGTTCCGCGAGGAACTCACCCAGCAGCACGGCATTCTGCATGCGGGCATGATTTCCGCGGCGCTCGATCTCGCCTGCGGCTATGCGGCGCTGACCCTGATGCCCGCCGACGCGGCGGTGCTGACGATTGAATTCAAAGTCAATCTGCTTGCGCCCGGCAAGGGCGAGCGCTTCCTGTTTCGCGGCGAGGTCACCAAGCCCGGCCGCACGATCATGGTCAGCGACGGGCAGGCTTTTGCCGTTACCGATACGGAAGTTCGGCTCATCGCCACAATGACAGGCACGATGATGGTCGTGCAGGATCGCAAGGGTTTGCAAGGATAGGGGTTGGCGCGCATGCTGAAGACTGTTGCCGGACGACGCCTGCTTTATGTCATGGCTGCCGACGCCGAATATGGGCGTCATCTGGCCAAGCTCTTCGATCCGCTGATGATCGGCGTCGGCCCGGTCGAGGCGGCGATCAATCTGTCCCGCGCGCTGTTCCGCATGGAAATCGACGGTGAGCAGCCCGATCTGGTGATTTCGCTCGGCTCGGCGGGGTCGGCAAAACTACCGCAGGCGGAAGTGTTTCAGGTCTCCGCCGTCTCCTATCGCGACATGGACGCCTCGCCGCTCGGCTTCGAAAAGGGGCTGACGCCATTTCTCGATCTGCCGAAGATGATCAAGCTGCCGTTTCAGGTGGAAGGTGTTGCCAGCGCCACGCTATCGACCGGCGCCAATATCGTTTCCGGCAATGTCTATGAGACCATCGACGCGGATATGGTGGACATGGAAACATTCGCCTGCCTGCGCGCCTGCCAGATTCATGGCGTACCGCTCTATGGCCTGCGCGGCATTTCGGACGGCGCGGACGAGCTGCATCATGTCGGTGACTGGACGCAATATCTGCATATCATCGACGAGAAAATGGCTGTCGCAGTGGAAGAACTGGAAGCAGCTATTGCCGGTGGACTTTTGCCACCTCCTGACAATGGTGTGTCAGGATAGGCCCCATTCCTGTCACTGCGCTGTTGAGGGAAGTGCATATAATCCGTATATGCCCACCACATAAACATTGCATCCTCACCACTTTTTAAATAGATGCTGCACATGAGCACCACGGCACATCCTGACACAATCCTGATCATCGACTTTGGCAGCCAGGTCACGCAGCTGATTGCGCGACGTGTACGCGAAGCCAATGTCTATTGCGAAATCGTCCCGTTCCAGTCTGCGGAAGAGGCATTCCAGCGGTTGAAGCCAAAAGGCGTCATCCTCTCGGGCAGCCCGCATTCGACGACCGACATCGGCTCGCCGCGCGCGCCGCAGGCGGTCTTCGACGAAGGCATTCCGGTTCTCGGCATATGCTACGGCGAACAGACCATGTGCGCCCAGCTGGGCGGCAATGTCGAAAGCGGCCATGACCGCGAATTCGGTCGCGCCTTCCTCGACGTGCAGGAAGACAGCCCGCTTTTCGCCGGTATCTGGGCCAAGG
Organism: Ochrobactrum sp. SSR; assembly: GCF_030067775.1. Classification (NCBI taxonomy): domain Bacteria; kingdom Pseudomonadati; phylum Pseudomonadota; class Alphaproteobacteria; order Hyphomicrobiales; family Brucellaceae; genus Ochrobactrum; species Ochrobactrum sp. SSR. The sequence goes on from NZ_CP125970.1 coordinate 1,212,400, forward strand.
GCACCCGCCATCAGGTCTGGATGAGCCACGGCGACCGCGTCACCGCACTCCCGGACGGTTTCACCATCATCGGCACCTCGCCGAATGCACCTTTCGCGGCCATTGCCGATGAAAAGCGCAAATATTACGGCGTGCAGTTTCACCCGGAAGTCGTGCATACGCCGGATGGCGCCAAGCTGTTGCAAAATTTCGTTCATCGTATTGTCGGCGTGAAGCCGGGCTGGACGATGGGCGCCTATCGCGAGCAGGCCGTCGAGGCGATCCGCAAGCAGGTCGGCAGCGGCAAGGTTATCTGCGCTCTCTCCGGCGGCGTGGATTCGTCTGTCGCAGCCCTTCTGGCGCATGAAGCCATTGGCGATCAGCTCACCTGTATCCTCGTTGATCACGGTCTGATGCGCAAAAACGAGGCGAGCCAAGTCGTGGAAATGTTCCGCGAACATTATAACCTTCCGCTGATCCTCGTGGACGCATCCGACCGCTTCATCGGCGCGCTGGAAGGCGAAAGCGATCCGGAAAAGAAGCGCAAGACGATTGGCCGTCTCTTTATCGAAGTGTTCGAAGAAGAAGCCAAGAAGCTCGGCGGCGCGGATTTCCTCGTGCAGGGCACGCTTTATCCGGACGTCATCGAAAGCGTTTCGTTCACAGGCGGCCCTTCGGTCACGATCAAGTCGCACCACAATGTGGGTGGCCTGCCCGAGCGCATGAAGATGCAGCTCGTTGAGCCGCTGCGCGAATTGTTCAAGGATGAAGTTCGCCTGCTCGGCAAGGAACTCGGCCTGCCGGACAGCTTCATCGGTCGCCACCCGTTCCCGGGTCCGGGCCTTGCCATCCGCTGCCCGGGCGGCATTACTCGCGACAAGCTGGAAATCCTGCGCGAAGCCGATGCGATCTATCTCGATGAAATCCGCAAGGCTGGCCTCTATGATGCCATCTGGCAGGCTTTCGCCGTTCTGCTGCCGGTGCAGACCGTCGGCGTGATGGGCGATGGCCGCACTTATGAATTCGTCTGCGCACTGCGCGCAGTCACTTCGGTGGACGGCATGACTGCGGATTTCTACCACTATGACATGAACTTCCTTGGCAATGCGGCCACCCGCATCATCAATGAAGTCCGCGGCATCAACCGCGTCGTCTACGACGTGACCTCGAAGCCGCCCGGCACCATCGAGTGGGAATAATCCCGCAATAGTCCAAAACAAAACCGCCGGAGTTCAAAACTCCGGCGGTTTTGTTTTGTGAGGTTCATAACAACTGTTCAGGGATATTGCGCGCCGGTCACGGTGAGATAAACCGCATAAAGCGACTTCGTGGCCGTGATGAACAGGCGGTTGCGGCGGGCGCCGCCGAAGGTCACATTGGCGACCGTCTGCGGCGTCTTGATCTTGCCGAGCAGCGTGCCTTCCGGCGAGAAGCAATGCACGCCGTCGCCCGCGCTGGTCCACAGATTGCCATCCGTATCGAAGCGGAAGCCGTCCGGCAGGCCGTTGTCGATGGTGCAGAATATGCCGCCGCCCGTCACGCGCTTGCCGCCATCCACAACGTCGAAAACGCGGATATGGCGCGGCGCATTCTCGTCGTGGCTGTAGGCGCTGTCGGCAACATAAAGCTTCGTCTCGTCCGGCGAGAAAGCAAGGCCATTCGGCTGGTGGAAATCGGTGACGACGGAGTCGATTTCGCCGGTCTTCGGGTCGAGGCGATAGACATTGCGCGTCGGCTGTTCCGGGTCGGACTTGTAGCCTTCATAATCCGCCAGAATGCCGTAGGTCGGATCGGTGAACCACACCGTTCCGTCCGAGCGCACGATGACATCGTTTGGCGCATTCAGCTTTTTGCCCTGATAGCTGTCGGCTAGCACGGTGATGCTGCCATCTGGCTCCGTGCGCGTGACGCGACGACCGCCATGCTCGCAAGTGACGAGGCGTCCCTCGCGGTCGCGCGTATTGCCGTTGGAGAAATTGGACGGATTGCGGAACACCGAAACGCCACCGCCAACTTCGCTGCCCGACACCCAGCGCAGGATGCGCTGGTTCGGGATATCGCTCCACAAGAGGCAGTTCAGGTCGTTGAACCAGACTGGGCCTTCCGCCCAGCGGCAGCCGCTATAAAGTTCGTCCAGATCGGCGCTCGGCACGATCATCTGCTTGAAACGTTCGTCGTGGATTTCGTAGATCGAAACAGTCTGAGACAAGGGAGGTACTCCGAGAAATTTTAACGCTCTGCCCGGCGACTGCTGGCAAGGAAGATCACCGCGATGATGGTGAGGCCAGTCAGCACGAGGCGAACACCGGCGCCAAAGCCGTAGGTGTTGAGCATCGAGACTATGAGGAACATGAAGAGCGCGGCACCCCAAATACCAGGGATGTTGGAATCGCCGCCCGCAACCGCCGTACCGCCGATGATGACCACGGCAATCGACATCAGCAGATATTCCGCGCCCATGTTTAGCGCCGCGCCGCCGGAAAAGCAGGCCAGCAGAAAGCCGCAGAGCGAGGCCAGCACCGCGCAGAGCAGATAGGTGACGAAGCGTGTGCCATCGACCGGAACGCCTGCCATGCGGGCTGCGAAGGGGTTCTGGCCGATTGCCGAAATCCAGCGTCCATAGATGCTCTTCTTCAAAAGCACCCAGCCGATCAGCGACAGGATCAGCGCCACGATGGCGACATTGGGAATGCCGAGCGTGGAGGCGGTGGTAAACTGCGCAAGGCTTTCCGGCGGCTTCACGCGCAGTCCGCGATTGCTCCAGATGGCGGTGGACTGGATCAGGAAGCTCATCGACAGGGTGGCAATAATGGGCGGAATGCGCAGGAGCTTGATCAGCGCATAGTTGCAGATGCCGATGGCAAGTCCGATCAGCAGCGCCACGGCAAGGCCTGCCAGAATCATGCCGTCCTGCGTATCCATGAGTTTCAGCGCCAGCGTGGCGGCAAGCGTCATGTTGGCAGGCACCGACAGGTCGATATTGCCGGGGCCGAGCGTGATGACGAACATCTGCCCGAGACCAACGATCACCGAAAAGGACGCGAAAGTGAAGGCTGCATGCGACAGGCCTTGTGCGCCCGTGCCGCCGGTGAAGAGAATGGTGATAATCCACACCGCAGCGGTCGCGATAAACGACCATATCCACGGACGACTGGTGAGAATGGCAAGGCCGTTCATTGCTTTTTCTCCCTCTTTTCGAGGCGATTGAGGAAGAGGCGCAAGGCCAGCACCACGATGAGAATGCCGCCCTGCGCGCCGATCTGCCAGTCCGGCGAGATGCGCATGAAGGAGAGGAACGAGCCGGCGAGTGTCAGCGTCAGCGCGCCGATCACCGCGCCAATGGGCGAGACGCGCCCGCCAACGAACTCACCGCCGCCCAGAATGACGCCCGCGATGGAAAGCAGCGTATAACGTAACGCGATATTGGCATCCGCCGAGGTGGTGAGGCCGACGAGCGCGATCCCGGCCAGCACGGCAAAAAAGGCGGCCAGCGCATAGGTCGCAGCGCGGATGGCCGTGACCGACCAGCCTGCGCGCTCGATGGAGCGGGTATTGCCGCCCGCACCGCGCATCAGCACGCCGAAGGTCGAGCGCATGACGATGAAATGCGTGACGACGGCAATCACGATGCTGGCGACGATGGCCATCGGGATGAATGGCGGCTTGGCTGTCATGATCCAGCGCGCCCAGTCCGGTGCCTGTCCGCCGGGCGAGGGCAAGAGAAGCACGGCGAGGCCGCCCCAGACGAAGCTCATGCCGAGCGTTACGACGATGGAAGGCAAATTGCGCAAATGAATGATTGCGCCCAGCGCCGCATAAGCGGCGATTGCGGCTGCGAGGATCAGCACACCGATGAGGGGAGCCGTGTTGAGCCAGGTCGCCGCGACGCAGACGACAAAGCTCACAAAGGTTCCCATCGAAAGGTCAAGATCGTTGACGGCCATGATGAGCATCTGCGCGATGGTTGCCAGAGCGATAGGCACAGCCAGATTGAACAGCAGGTTCAACCCCGTATAGCTCATGGCGCGAGGCTGCATGTAGAAGACGGCAGCAAGGAGCAAAATCAGCGAGAATACCGGCGTCAGCAGGCGGATGGAGGAAGAGGAAAGGCGCATTATTCGTGTCCTCCCTCAAAGGATGCTGCAAGCACGTTCTTTTCCGTAATGTCTTCGCCAGTCAGTTCCGCGACGATAGCGCCGTCGCGGAAAACATAGACGCGGTCACAAAGTTCGATTTCGTCCATTTCGGTGGAATACCAGACGAAGGTGCGCCCGTTCTCGGCCTCATGGCGCAGGATTTCATAGACCTCCTGCTTGGTGCCCACATCGACGCCGCGCATCGGATCGTCCATCAAAATGGCGTTGGCGCTGGTTGCCAGCGCGCGGGCAAAAAGCACCTTCTGCTGGTTGCCGCCCGAAAGCGACAGGATGCGGTTGCCCATATCCGGCGTGCGGATCTGGATACGGTCTTTCCACTGGCCGCCCAGCGTGTCTTCGCGCTTTTGGTCAACGAGCTTTGCCGACGACAGCCGGTCCAGCGAGCCGATGGTGAGATTGTGCAGAATGCTCCACAGCGGGAAAGTGCCGTTGAGGCTGCGGTCGCCCGCCACGAATGCGATTTCGCATGTGCGGGCCGGAACCCAGTTTGGCCGCCGCGCATAGTAAAGGTCGAGCAGCATCTTGGTCTGCCCGTGTCCGGCGAGACCGGCAAGGCCGATGACTTCGCCCTTGAACGCCTGAAACGGCTTGATGTCGCTGGCGCGCTTGGCAAAGGACAGAACGGGCGTGCCGCTCGCATCGGTCTTTGCAACGCGGCGCGCTGCCTTTTCGCGCTCGACGCTTCCCATGGCTTCAACGAGGCTGCGATTGGTGAAATCTTTTGCCGCGCGGTTGGCGACCACCTTGCCGTCCTTCATCACCACGATGCGGTCGGAGGTGGAGAGAATTTCGCCCAGCATGTGCGAAATCAGGATAACGGAGCCGCCCGTGCCGACAAAACGGCGCACATAGGCCATCAGCTGCGCGGCAATGCCTGCGTCGAGCGAGGAGGTCGGTTCGTCCAGAATGACGAGCTTCGGTGCGGTGCCGGGCGCGGTGAAGTTGATGGCGATTTCGACCATCTGCCGCTCGGCGATGGAAAGCTCATCGATGGTGGAAGTGCAGTCGATCTTGTGGCCGGGGAAAATCTCGTCGAGCTTCTTGGCGATCAGTTCAACGGCCTTACCGCGCCAGTTCGCGCCGGTCAGGTCGCGTTGCATGATGCGGACATTTTCCGCAATGGTGAGGTTTGGAAACAGCGACAATTCCTGAAACACGCAGCGCACGCCGTGCTTGCGCGCGGTCACAACGCCATGCCCCGGTTCGCCGTGATAGGAAATGCTGCCTTCATGTGGGGAAAGCCCGCCATTGATGACATTGACGATGGTGGATTTGCCTGCGCCATTATGGCCGACCAGCCCCACACATTCGCCTTCGCGGATCACGAGTTCGGCGCCATCCAGTGCTTTTACCGCACCGAACTGCACGCGAATATTGCGCGCGGCGACGACCTCCTGTTTCTCTGCTGTTTCTGTCATACGCTCAACTAACGATTGGACGTTTTCCGGCGAAGCCAGCAAAGGGCGCGGCTGTCGGAAAGGCGTCAAAGAAAAGGGACAAAGAAGGGGCGAGGATGAACTCGCCCCTCACGTTGCAGGACGATCCGCTTACTTTGCGGCGTCGATGACCTTCTGCGCGTCTTCCAGCGAATATTCGACATTGGCGACGCCACCCTTCTGGGTGTTGGCCAGATCCTTGTCGAGTGATTCTGGCTGACGCTGAGGAACGGAACCACGAGGTCCTTCTTCACGTCCTTGCCGTCGAGAATCTGCTGGGCGACCCAGAAAGCCAGCGTGGACACGCCCGGTGCAATCGAAACCGACATGGTTTCATAGCCATTGGCGTCTTTCTGCTGCTTCCACCACTGCAGTTCGTCTTCACGGTTGCCCATGATGATGGTCGGCGTTTCGCGCTTGGCAGCCGCAAAGGCCTGTGCGGCGCCATAACCGTCGCCGCCTTGCGTCACGACAGCGTCGATTTTCGGCAGGCTCGGCAGGATACCCGCCACGGCGCGCTGCGCAACGTCGGCAGCCCAGTCACCGTTGACGGAACCGACGATCTTGAACTTCGGATGTTTCTTAACGCCTTCTTCGATACCGGCATGGATGTTGTCATCGACCGAAACACCAGCGAGGCCGCGGATTTCAAGCAGGTTGCCGCCATCGGGGAAACGCTTTGCCAGATAGTCGATCTGGCCTTCGCCCATGGCCTTGAAATCGACCGCGATGCGCCAGGCGCAAGGCTCGGTGACAATGCCGTCGAAGGAAACGACGGTGATGCCCGCATCGCAGGCTTCCTTCACAGCGCCGTTCAGGGCGGTCGGCGAAGCGGCGTTGATGACGATGGCGTCATAGCCTTGCAGGATCATGTTCTGGATCTGGGCTGCCTGTTCCGTCGCCTGATTTTCAGCGGTCGTGAACGGGTCGGCGGCAGCCACCACACCCGCCTTCACGGCTTCCTTGGTGATCTTGTCCCAGCTTTGCAGCATGGCCTGACGCCAGGAATTGCCTGCATAATTGTTCGAGAATGCAATCTTCTTCGATGACGTGTCGGCAAGCGCGCTGCCCGCCGCAAGAACGCCTGCCAGTGCCGCAGACGCAAAAAGGATTTTCCCAAGCTTCATTTTTTCCTCCCGGTTGCAAATATTCCGCCCCGCAGCGCCCCGGCGCTTCGGTTCGTTTAAACTCAAAATTGGTGCGAAGCCTCCCGCACCGCCGCTCCTCAACGGCACCAACCGCAATTGACGTGATTTCCACTCTTGTCTTGCGGGCAATTTTCTGGTGAAGCGAAGATGAAAGAAGCGGCGCGGTCTGTGAAGGCCGAATGCAGCAACTGAGCTGCGGGTTCCCGCAGCAAAATTGCGGTTTCCCGCAGGACGCGCCGAGGAGGGCGCAGCTTATTATAAGTCTCATGGTTATGAGCGTAACTTGCGTTTGGAGGAGAAACGCTTGGCCGAACTCGCGCCCGGACGGCAGGATAGCAAGCACGATCACGGGCAGGCTGAGCGCCTCCTTGATCACTACCTGAATATTTCCCGGCTTCTGGCGGGGCAGCTCGATTTTGATTCCATCATACAGGCGGTGGCGGCGGAGATCGCCTGCATTCTGCCCTATGACCATCTCGACGTCTGCATCAAGATGCTGGACGGCAAGTTCCACATTGCCTATGAGGCCGGTATCGCGACCGCCTGGAGCCGCAATCCGCCAGCGCTTCTGTCTGGCAGTCCAATCCGCACCCTGTTGTCCGGCGAGGCGGGTTATCTCCTGACCGACGATGCCCGCACCGATCCGCGCTTTCATTTCGAAGGCTCTTTTTCCAGCCCCATCATCGAGCACGATCTCAAGGGCCGGGTTCATGTTCCACTCAAGGCGCAGGGCGATATCATCGGCGCGCTGAGCTGTTCCAGCTTGACGCCTGCCTGCTATTCCATGCGCGACGTAGAGAACGGGCAATCGATTGCCGATCTTCTCGCGCCTTACTTTTTTGCCATTCGCGCCGCCGAGCAGGCCAAGCGTTCGGCCATCGTGGAAACGGAAGCCCGTGCCCGCGAGGAGGGCTTGCGGTCCGGCGCGCTGAAACTGACCGAGGCGCTGGAAACCGAGCGGCACCGCATCGGCATGGATTTGCATGACCAGACGCTGGCTGATCTCACCCGGCTTGCCCGTCATGTCGAGCGGCTCACCCGTGCGCCCGATCTTTCCGGTGAACAGCTGGAGCCGCTGTTTCGCGGTCTCCAGCATTGCATGCGCGATCTGCGGCAGATCATCGAGGAGGCCAAGCCCTCCATTCTACAGCTGTTCGGTTTCGTGCAGGCAACGGAAAACCATCTCGACCGGTCGGTGCGCGATAGTGATGCGGCGATTGAGTGGACGCTGGATGACCAGAGCGACGGCATGGCCGACAGGCTGGAAGAAACGGTCGCGACCTCGCTGTTTCGCATCGTTCAGGAAGCGATCAACAATGTCATCCGCCATGCCCATGCCAGCGAATTGCGGGTGAAGCTGAGCGACCGGGGCGGGCGGCTTCTGGTGGAAGTGATCGATAATGGTATCGGGACCGACCGCCCGGTCCAGCGCCCCGGTTCGGCTGCCGAATTAACGCCCGAACTCACATTGGGCCATGGCATCGACAATATGCGCACGCGCGCGCGGCTGATTTCGGCAGGTTTCGCCATCCGCAAAAATGCGACAGGCCCGGGGACAAGCGTAACGGTGCTTTTGCCGCCGGAAATGTGCAAACCGATGAATGGAGAGAGCGATGCAGGTTCTGATCGTTGAGGATGACCCGCTGCATCGCACTTATCTCAGCGAGGCGGTGCGCGCAGCACTGCCGGAATGCAGCGATATATTCGAGGCCGGAAACGGGTCGGCGGGCGAGAAACTGGCGCGCCAGCATCGCGATGCGCATATCGTGATGGACTTGCAGATGAATGGTCGCAACGGCATCGAGGCGGCGCGTACCATCTGGAAGGAAAATCCCGAAACCCGCATCCTGTTCTGGTCGAACTATGCCGATGAGGCCTATGTGCGCGGCGTGTCGCGCATTGTGCCGGAAGGTGCGGCCTATGGCTATGTGCTGAAATCGGCCTCCGACGACAAACTGCGGCTGGCGCTGCGCAGCATTTTCGTCGAGGCGCAATGCGTCGTCGACCGGGAAGTGCGCGGCTTGCAGCAGAAGAGCCTCAGCCATGCCAGCGGCTTTACCGAGAGCGAATATGAAATCCTGATTGATATCGCGCTCGGCCTGACGGACAAGACGATTGCGCGCCGACGCAATCTGTCGCTGCGCAGTGTTCAAAACCGCTTGCAGCAGCTTTATGAAAAGCTCGGCGTCTATCAGGAAAAAAGCGATAGCGACGAGGGACGGTTCAATTTTCGCGCCCGCGCCGTGACCGTGGCGCTGTTGCGCAAATTGTTGAATTACAGCGCACTGGAGCGCGCAGAAGCCGAACTCAACGAATGGTTGAGCCGGCAATCCGCTTAGCGCCGATTACGTCCAGAAATAACGCACGAAGTGAAAGAACACCGGCGCTGAAAAGACGAGGCTGTCGGCGCGGTCGAGCATGCCGCCATGGCCTTCGATCATGTGGCCCCAATCCTTGACGCCCCGGTCGCGCTTGATGGCCGAAGCCACCAGCCCGCCGAAAAAGCCCATGACGCAAGAGACCGCCGCCAGCGCGCCCGCCTGAAGCGGTGAGAAAGGCGTAAGCCAGGCAAGCCCCGCACCCAGCAAGGATGCGCTGGCCACGCCGCCAACAAAGCCTTCCCAGGTCTTGGAAGGCGAGATATTCGGCGCGATGCGATGCTTGCCGAACAGTTTGCCGAACACATATTGCAGCACGTCGCTGCCCTGAACGGTCGCGACCAGAAAGGCGATCAGCAGCAGTTTTTCACTGTCATAGCCGGGGATATCCAGCGTCATCAGCGCCGGAACATGGCTGATGCAATAGACCGACAGCATGATGCCCCATTGCTGTTCGCTGATGCGTTCGAGAAAGCGCGATGTATCGCCGGAAAGGGCGGTCAGCACCGGCATTGCGAGGAAGCAATAGACCGGAATGAAGATCGAATAGAGCCCATACCATTCGATCCAGATCAGATAATACTGCACCGGAATGACCAGCAGAAACATGCCGAGCAGGATACGGTGATCGCTGCGGCGGGTCTGGGTCAGCGTTACATATTCGCGCAGCGATGCGAAGGATACGAGCGCGAACAGCACGATCACGCCGCCTTTGCCGAACAGGAAGGCGATGCACATGGCCGCGACCATGATCCACCATGCCTTGATGCGGGCATTGAGGTTGACCAGTGTGGATGAAAGCGGTTTTGGCGCGCGCCAGGACAGTATGGCGGCGACAAGGCTTGCTGTCCCCAGAACGCCCATGAGGCCGATGAATAATTGGGTGGTTTCGCTCATGGGCGGTTCCCGTTTCTGGGCTGAATATCGAGAAGTTGTTGGCGCGCTCGCGTCAGAAATTCCTTGCGGTCCTCGCCGTCGCCAAGTTGCACCGGCGCACCGAACACGACGCGGCACAGCAATGGCACCGGCAGGGCAGCGCCTTTCGGCAGCACGCGCGACATGTTCTCGATCCAGCAGGGGACAAGTTCGACATCGGGCCGCGCCAGCGCGAGATTGTAGAGACCGGAGCGAAAACGCAGCAGCGGCTCATCCGTCATGTTGCGTGTGCCTTCCGGGAAGATGATCAGCGAATGCCCATCGGCCAACGCGGTCAGCATCACTTCCATCGGGTCCTGCGTTCGCTCCACCCAGTTGCGTTCAACCAGCACGGTGCGCAGCAGCACTTCGGCCATGAATTGCCGCACGCGATTGGCGCGCCAGTAGTCTGCGCCCGCCACGGCGCGGGTGCGCGCCCGTTCTTCCTGATTGAGACAGGAGGCGAGCAGGATGAAATCGCCATGACTGGTGTGGTTGGCATAATAGATGCGCTGGTTGCGCGATGGCCCCGTGCCGCTCCAGATCGGTCGCACGCCGGTGATGCCGCGTGACAGGATGGCGAGCAACGAGCCGAACAAAGATTGCACCTGATGACGAATGATGGTGCGCATGTCAGAACTCCGCGCCCGGTGGCAGAAGCGCCAGCAGGCTGAACAAGATGATAGCCAGTCCGAGAGAAAGATTTAGACGGCGGACAATGCGGCGCGTTCCCGCAATACGGTCGGAGAGCGGGCGCACGGCCGGTTGTTTTGCCCGCAGGCCCATCCGTTCCAGAACGGAATCGACTTCGGCAAGGGCTACTGTTTCATCGTCGCCAGCGGCGATCATCCGAAACAAGGCGGCGTCGAACAGGAGATGCGCGGCAATGCCCAGCCCAATCAGGGTGCTTGCCAGTAGCACCGGCCATATCAGCCAGAAGGCGAGGTCGTGCTGCGCGCGCGCAAACGGCGCGACACCGACCAGCACAATCGCAATACCAAGCCCGATAAAGGCGCGGCGGCGCAAGGCTTTGGCACTATGTGCGGCTGGAGAGATCATTCGGGCACCTCATGGGCGTGCAGCCGGAGCGGCCAGCCTTTGGCGCGGATGAGGTTTTCGGCCTCACGGGCGCTGGTCGCATGCCCGGATTGCACCAGCCAGTCGACGGCAACGGTTGCGCTTCGCTGGAAGCCAAGCGCACAGCAGATCAGGACCGGGCCTGCGTGGCAGGCCGCTTCCACCGTATCGGCGGCGAGCCGAACCTTCTCCGGCGATGGCGGCAGCAGGTCCATGCAGCAGAAGCTTTTCCAGTCTTCCGCACCGCGCGGCGCAACCAGTTCGGCAGTTAAGTCGATGACGGTTGAGAAGGTGCGGGCTTCGCTTTCGACGGGAAGCGACCGAGAAACACAGTGTCGGTCAGAGCAATGTAAGGCGGTAATTTCCGTGTCCAGAAAAGGATATTGAGGCGCGCAAACAGCCGGTATGGTGCGAGCAGCCACCGGCTTGCAAGGCTGACTGTGCCGTCTGTCCGTTTCTGGAAAACGTCGGGACCGGCCCCGAAATAGCCCGCCGCCACGATGGCGAGAGCAAGGGCTGGCCAGAACCAGAAAATCGCATAGCCGGTCAGCGTCAGGCCATGAATGCCAAGTGCCAGCAACAATAGCGCACCCGCCAGATAATAACTGCCGAGACGCCGTGCTTTTGCATTATCCGTCAGACGAAAACCGGCAAGTGGCGATGGGCCGGTACGCGGAAACAGCCAGAGCACGAAAAAGCCAAGCAGTGCCCCTGCCGGAATATCGACTGCATGGTGCTGATAGGTTGTCAGCACCGACAGTCCGATCAGCAGGCACCAGATATGCCAGACGGTGCGGGTGCCGCCGCGCATGATGCGGCGCATCTGATCCCAGATGACGATCAACAGCGCGATATGCAGCGAAGGCGCCTGATTGAACGGCTTGTCGAAGCCGCCCAGCACATCGAACATGAAGCCCGGCAGGCCGGAGGTCTCGGGCTTCACGAAAGTCGCGGTCAGCGGAAAGGCGACGAAGCAGATAACGGCGATGATCTGCGCCGTCAGATAGCGCTTTGCGAGACGGTCCACCTGTTCGGGGCTTTCATTGACGAAAAGCGCAATGGCATAGAACAGGTTCACCGACCAGTAGGGCACGATGCTCCACGCGATGAACGGGACTCGGCTTTCCCAGCCAAATGCCAGATTGGGAACTTCGACGCGCAGCGAAGCGAGCCAATTGGCGGTGCCATAGGTCAGGTAGAAAAAGGGACCGAGAAACAACAGCCATAGAATGGCGCGCCGGATGACCGGCCGCCGTGGTGAACCGTCGATCCCGCCCAATGCTGCTGTCACGCTTCCGGCTCTCCGATGCGCTCGGCGATGGAAACGGTGAAAATGCCCCACTGGTCGACGCGCTGTTCTAGCTTGCGATAACCGGCCTTTTCCACCAACTGATCCATTTCCCCTTGCGTGCGGCGACGCATTATCCAGGCTTCGCCGCCGCGATGTGACGTCAGCGCGCGGGCGATCATTTCAAGCTGCGGATGCCATGGCTGGTTGGTGTAAATCAGCAGAGAGCCGGGCTTTTGCGCCCGCGCCAGCCCCGACAGCGAGCGCTCGATCAGCGCATTGTCGGCAAAAAGCTCATAGAGGCCGGATACGATTGCCAGATTTGGCCGTGGCTCGATGGCGGCGAGGCTATCCGCATCGAAGGCGTCGCCTTCTTCCATGCGGGCAATGGTTTCCAGCCCGCGATCGGCGATCAGCTTGCGCCCGGCAACCACATTGATCGGCGAATAATCGCGCAAATATATGCTGTCGGGCATGATGCCCGCGCGCGCCACCGCATCGATCACATAGCGGCCATGGCCGCAGGCAATATCGAGGATATTGGTGGGGCGGCCTTCGCTTTTCAGGCGGGCCAGCGCCTTGCCGATCAGCTCTTCCAGATGCACCTTGCGCTGACGGATGCCACGCCAGCCAATGGCGTCGAGAAACTGCCGGTCGATCAGCTTGCCGCCAGGGCCAAACCCGCGCGTTTCGTTTTCATAGACATAATCGAGTGTCGAGCCGGAATCGAAACCGGTGCGCCGCCCCACTTTCAGCCCTTCGGAAAAAGCGCGCCAAAGGCGATGGACGAGCGGGTCGAGGCCCAGTAAAGCCCGCGCGGCGACAACAGCGGCAACGGACTGGAAAGCCTGTCGGCTTCGTCGCGTGTATAGCCCGCAATATGCGCTTCGGTCAGGTCGGCGCGCTGCGGCGCTTCGGCAAAGCGCTGGTCGATGAAGGTCTTGATCTTGTCGATAGCCTGCTTGCGATCCTTCTCGCCCAGCGTATCGTGATAGAAACCCTTCAGCACGTGCCGTTCCTTGATGCGGCTGCCGAGATTTTCGAAAAAGCGATGCTGGGGCGTGGGGCGCACCACAAAATCGCTGCCGGAAATCAGAAGCTGTGTCGGCACGGTGATGGCGCGTGCATCATCCACCACGCGCTTTGCCGCTTCATAAAGTTGCAGCAGAATATGCGAGGCGATGGGGCGGGTGATCAGCGGGTCGGTGCGATAGGATTCGATCCGTTCGGGATCATGGGTCAAAAACTGCGGCTTGACGTAGGAATTGACGTAGAACGTGCCCTTCAGCTTCTGCCACAGTGCAATGCCTTCCTTGGCGAAAGGCACATAGAGCTTGATGTCGAAGGCAAGCGACGCCAGCACCAGCGCCCGGATATTCGGCGCATAGTCGTGCACCCATGCGGCGGCAAGCACTGCGCCCACGCTCTGCGCGATGATGGCGACGTCTTCAATGGCCACGCCGGTTTCTTCACGTATATGCGCGACAAAGCTGTCGAGATCGCGGATCGATGCGCCGAAGGACGGCGAGAAACCGCGCTCGCCGGGGGACTTTCCGTGGCCGCGTGCATCCCATGCATAGAAGGCGAAATCATCGAGGCCCAGTTCATCGACCAGATGCGCAACGCGCCCGCTATGTTCGTGGCCGCGATGCAATAGGACGATCACACCCTTTGGCTTGGCGGAGGCAGCGGGCCAGACACGGTAGAACAGCGATGTACCGTCATGGGTTGTAAACCGGGCTTCCGTCGCTTCGCGATGCGCCGTCTTGTGCGTCGGCATTTCTGCATGCTGGCTCATCCGGTCCCTCCCAATTGCTTAATTCAAGCTGCCCGCAATCAATTAACCCCAATTAGTATTGAGTGCAGTAGAATGTTTGAATAAACGAGCAAATGCGAACCGCAAATAGCTGTTTGTCCGATATTGTTCATTTCCCAAGAGATTCTCGATGTCCGTCTATCAGCTAAAGTCACAATTCCAGAATTTACTGCGGCCTTTGGTGGTGCGACTTGCCCGTGCGGGCATGACGGCCAATCAGGTCACAATAGGCGCAGCACTCGGGTCGGTCATACTTGGTGCGCTGCTTTTCTGCAGCGGCGGTGCGCTTTGGTTCGCGCTGGTGCCTGTCTGGCTTTTCCTGCGCATGGCGCTCAATGCGGTGGACGGCATGCTGGCGCGGGAGCACAACCAGAAGAGTATACTCGGCGCTTATCTGAACGAGGTTGGCGACGTCGTTTCCGATGCCGCGCTTTATGCGCCATTCGCCATTGTCGCACCCTTTTCCGGCGCATGGATGTTCGCCATCGTCCTGCTTGCGGTTCTGACGGAGTTCGTGGGCGTTACCGGCGCATCGTTGGGCGCAAGCCGCCGTTATGACGGCCCGATGGGCAAGAGCGACCGCGCGGTGGTCTTCGGAGTTCTTGGCGCGTGGATCGCCGTTGACGGCGGGTTGCCGGGCTGGGCGTTCTGGGTTCAACCGCTGCTGTGCCTGCTGCTGGCCGTGACAGTGATCAAGCGCGTGCGCGGCGGACTTGGCGAAGTTGCTGCTATCGCTCGAAGCGCTTGAGCACACCCAGCAGCAACAACGGCACGAATGTCGTAATCACGATGGCGATGAAGGCCATCGCCATGCCAAGGCCGACCGAACCCTGTTCGAACTGACGCCAGATGAAGATGGATATGGTCTGCATGCCGACAGGCGCGACCAGAACCGAGGCGACCAGTTCACGCGTTGCGACCGCAAACACCAGCAGCATGGCGGTAATCAGGCTTGGTGCGATCAGCGGCAGCATGATGCGGCGGAAAGCCATAAAACTGTTGGCACCGCAAACGCGGGCGGCGGCTTCCAGATTATCGCCGATCTGGTGAAAGGCGGCGGTGGCATAGCGGATCGGCTGCGGCAGCAGGATGCAACAATAAGCGAGTAGCAATATGAGCGGCGTGTTGTAGGGCGAGACCGGCAGCGATGGCTGGTTCCATGCCAGAATGAGACCAACCGCCACCACGACGCCGGGCAGGGCGTTGGGCAGGACGGTCAGCACATCAAGCCAGAAGCGCCCGCGAAACCGCAGTTTCACCACCGCATAGGCGGCGACGGCACCAAGGAACCCGGTCAACAGCGCGCTGCCGAGGCCGAGCGACAGGCTGTTGAACAGTGCGCGCATGCCGCCAGCACTGTTTTCGGCGATGGCTGCGAAATTGTCGAAGCCGAGATTGGCGGGCGTCAGTCCGCCGGAGACGGTTTTGGACAAAGCCGTGGCGAGGATCGCCAGCAATGGAATGCCGGTGGCCGCAAAAGCGACCAGCGCAAACAGCGCCACCACCGGCGCGGTCATGGCGCCCAGCGGGCGCTTGTCCTTCGATTGCGGCTTGCCACCCGTGGTCACATAGGAGCGGCGGGTCAAAATCCAGCGCTGGATGAGGAAAGCCGCTAGTGACAGGCAGACCAGCGTGAGCGAAAAGACCGAGGCCCCGGCCAGATCAATCGGCCAGTCGGAAATGCGCAGGTCGATCTCCGTCACCAGCACTTCAAAGCCCGAGCGGCGTCCAAGCGCTGCTGGCGTGCCATATTCCTCGATGGCTGCCGCGAAGACGAGCAGCAGGCTTGCCGCCAGTCCCGGTGTGGCGAGCGGCAGGGTGATGCGGAAGAAGGACCGCCATGGCGAGGCGCCGAAGACACGCCCCACATCGGAGTATCGCGCACCAACCGCTTCGATGGTGCGCGATACCGCGAAATAGACCAGCGGAAAAGTGTTGAGCGCCATAACGAAACTCATGCCCGCGAGCGAAAATAGGAACGGTGCCAGATGGAATCCGGCAAGCTGTTCGAGATAGCCGCGCGGCTGCAAGGTCATGATCCAGCCAAGCGTCGCAATATAAGGCGGGATCATGAAGGGAACGAGCATCAGCACGTCCCAGACAACAGCAAAGGGCACTTTGTAAAGCGCGCGAAACACCGCGAGCGGCAACGCGATCAGCGCTGACAGCACGACCACGCAAAGGCCAAGCAGCACCGTATTGGCGCTCATGCGTAGAAGCTTCGGATCACCGAACAAGGCCGGAAGATGCAGGAAGGGCTCGGCCAGCGAGCCCTGTCCCAGTTTTGGAAAGACAGCCTGAAGCACGATGAAGACAAAAGGCACGGCCACAACCAGCGCCAGTCCGGCGGTGGCGACAAGTCCGAGCGGGTTGGCGCCAGCGCTGCTATTTGTCTTCATGACGATGCTTCTTAATTGCTGGCTGCGAAGATCGCGCCGAATTCCTTCAGCGTTTCATTGCGCTTGCCATAGACTTCCTTGGCGTCGATGGTCAGGATTTTCAGGTCGTTGATCAGCGGACGATTGGCCGGAATATCGGTGCGCGATGGCATCAGATAGGTTGCGGCAACCAGTTTCTGGCCTTCGTCGGACAGCATGTAATCAATGAACTGCTTGGCCTCGTCCTGGTTCTTCGACCATTTCAGGATCATGGCCGGACGCGGCGCGACAACCGTGCCGGAAGTCGGGAAGATCACGTCGATGGATTCGCCCTTGGCCTTGCCTGCAAGCGAGATGTAATCGACCGCGCCGAAAACGGCGGCCTTAGCACCCTGAAGCACCGGGTTCAACGCTTCGGCATTGGCACCGGCGACGGTCGCGCCATTGGCGCGCAGGTTCTTGAACAAATCCCAGCCCTGCTGCGACTGAAGGGCGGCGACCAGTTCGAAGCTTGCGCCCGACTGGGCCGGATCGGGCAGGTTCACCAGATCCTTGTATTCAGGCTTGGCGAGATCGGCCCATTCGGTTGGCTTCGGCGTTTTGCTGGCCGGGTTCCACGCGATGCCAAGCGCCGAAACGCCCTGTGCGACGGCGGTTTCGGTTTTCAGGAACGCTGGCACTTTTTCGGCATTGGGGCTGGTATAGGCAACCAGCCAGTCACGCTTGGTGAAATCGGTTGCCGTGTCCCAGGATGCCGAGATCAGCACGTCCACCACCGGATTGGCGGCCTCGGCTTCGATGCGGGCCATAACCTTGCCGGTCGTGGCCTGAAACACATTGACCTTGGCGCCGGTCTTGGCGGTAAAGCCGGTGGCAAGCTTTTCGATGAGGCTGCCCGGGCCTGCCGAATAGACGGTGATGTCGGCATAAGCCGCCGTGCTGGCGAGCAATGCGGTCATAAGCGCAACGCCTGCGCCGAGAATGGATTTCGTCATGTGTGCCTCCTGAGATATTGCCTGTGATGGTCTTATTTTGAGAACCAGCGCAGCTGGCCCGGATCGATGGCGATGCCGACAGGAACACCCGGCGACAGGCGGACGGCATCGAGATAGGTCAGGTCATGCCCGGCATTCTGGTCGCCGATACGAACCGTCGTCAGATGGCCGTCACCGCGAAACTGGCTGCGCAAAACCGTGGCCGGGATCGCCGTGTCATTGAGTGGTACGCTGCGCACGGAACGCGACGGCAAAAGCACATGCGTTACCCCATCCGGGGTTTCAGTATGGGCGATGCGGATATCGGTTTGGGTGATGCGATAGGCATCGTTATACCGTTCGACCGGCACGACGCAGCCCAGACGCAGAAAATCGGCGACTTCCGGCGATTTCGGCTGGGCCACCAGCAGTTCGGGTGCGGCAAGCTGCTCGATCACGCCGCCTCGCATCACGGCAACCTGATCGGCCAGCGAGAAAGCCTCGCTCTGGTCGTGGGTAACATAGATGGCGGTCAGGCCGAGATTGGAAACGAGCTGGCCGATTTCCGTGACCATGTTTTCGCGCAGTTCACGGTCGAGATTGGAAAGCGGTTCGTCGAACAGCACCAGTCCCGGTTCGGCGACGATGGCGCGGGCAATCGCCACGCGCTGCTGTTGCCCGCCGGACATGTCGCTGATGGAGCGATTGCCGAAGCCAGTCAGCCCGACGCGATCCAGCGCGGCGGTGACGCGCTTTTCACGGTCGGCGCGGTTGATTCCGCGCATTTCGAGTGGAAAAGACACATTGCCGAAAACCGTCATATGCGGCCAGAGCGCATAATCCTGAAACACCATGCCGAGATGGCGCTTTTCCGGGGGCACGAAACTGCGGCTGGCCGCATCTGCAACCGTGACGCCATTGATCGTGACGGAACCTTTGGTCGG
This sequence comes from Ochrobactrum sp. SSR, assembly GCF_030067775.1. Taxonomy (NCBI): domain Bacteria; kingdom Pseudomonadati; phylum Pseudomonadota; class Alphaproteobacteria; order Hyphomicrobiales; family Brucellaceae; genus Ochrobactrum; species Ochrobactrum sp. SSR. Next base: position 1,230,890 of record NZ_CP125970.1, read on the forward strand.
TGCGAGCAGGCCCGCGACAAGGCGCAGGAGTGTCGTCTTTCCGCAACCCGATGGCCCGAGCAGGGCAAGGGTCTTTCCCTTGGGAAGCGTCAGGCTGATGTGGTTCAGAATGGTCGCCGGGCCATAGGCAAGGCTGAGACCTGCCGTCTCAACGGCAATATCTGCGGAAACTGGACGGCTATGTAACATTTGCCTGCAATCAAAACGGTTTCGCCGCTTCTATTCGGATTGCATGACGCGTGTATGACAGGCTGTGATTGCACCGTCAGAATGCAAAAAACCCCGCTTGCGCGGGGTTTTGTGGTTCAGTCCGCCAGGACCAGAAGATCGTGCGAGGCGAAATGCACCGTCACCTTATCCCCGCGCTGCGGCGGTGGTTGTGTCGGGTCGTTGAACGTATCGAAGGACAGGCGGTTCTTGCCGAGCGCCACGCGTGTGCGGATGACGGAACCGAGGAAATGCACATCCTCGATGGTCGCATCCAGCGACGTGTCGTGGCTCTTGCGCGCTTCGAGGCTGACAGCTTCCGGGCGCAGCGCCAGCGTGACCGGCTTGCCCTTCGGATGATGGCCGAGCGTGTCGCGCACGGTGATCATGCGCCCGTCAAGGTCGATGCCGTTCTTGTCCGGTTCGCTGACCGAAGCTTCCAGCATGTTGAGCGTGCCCACGAAGGAGGCGACGAAGCGCGAGGCCGGGCGGTTGTAAATGTCGAAAGGCGATCCGATCTGGTCGGCGCGGCCTTCATGCATGACCACGATGCGGTCGGAAATCGACAGCGCTTCTTCCTGATCATGCGTCACGAAAACCGTGGTGATGCCGAGCTTTTGCTGGATGGTGCGGATTTCCTCGCGCAGACTGATGCGGATCTTGGCATCAAGCGCCGAGAGCGGTTCATCAAGCAGCAGCACCTGCGGCTTGGTGGCGAGCGCGCGGGCCAATGCAACACGCTGCTGCTGGCCGCCGGACATCTGGTAGGGATAGCGGTCCGCCAGATGGTCGAGGCGGATGAGGCCGAGCATTTCCTTCACCGTGGCATCGATTTCCGCCTTCGGCTTGCCCGCAACGCGCAGGCCGAACGAGACATTCTGCGCAACCGTCATGTTGGGAAACAGCGCATAGGCCTGAAACACCATGCCGATATTGCGCTGGTTGGGCTTAAGGTCCACCACGTCGGTGCCGTTGATCTCGATGGAGCCGCTATCCGGGTCTTCGAAACCGGCGATCATGCGCAGAACGGTGGTCTTGCCGCAGCCCGACGGTCCGAGGAAGGAGACGAATTCGCCCTTTTCCACGGCGAGGTTGAAATCGTGGACGACGGTATTGGCGCCGAAGCTCTTTTTTCAGGTTCTTGATATTGAGAAAAGCCATGAACGTTACCCGGCGGTTGTCTTGAATTTATTGAGGCGCGAAACGAGCTGCAACATGATGATAGCGAGCCACGTAATGCCAAACGAGATGATCGCCAGCGCGGACGGTTCGTAAGCGCGGTTGGCGCCGACCAGCTGGAGATAAGGCCCGAAAGCCGGACGGTTCAAAAGCGAAGCCAGCGTGAATTCGCCGATGACGATGGCAAAGGTGATGAAAGCGCCGCTCATCACACCCGAAATCACATTCGGGAAGATGACCTTGAACATGATGGTGGGCCAGCTTGCGCCAAGGCTCTGGGCGGCTTCGGTCAGCGTGTTGACGTCGATGGTGCGCATCGCCGTATCGACGGCGCGATACATGTAAGGCAGCGACAAGGTCATATAGCCGAACATCAAAAGCAGGTCGGTCGCGCGGGTGGACGCCGTAAATGGCAGCCATGACGACGAATTATAGATGCGCAGATAGCCGAACACGATGACGATGGCCGGGATGACCAGCGGCATCAGCGTGATGAATTCCATCACCGGGCGCAACTGCGGCAGGCGCAGACGCACCCAATAGGCGGTCGGCACCACCAGCAGCACACCGAAGATGATGGTCAGGATGCCGAGCAGGATCGAATAGCCGAAGGTTGCCTGGAAATTCGGATCGGTGAACACGACACGATAGGCGTCGAAGGAATATTCGCCGCGCCGCATGCGCAGCGAGAATTCGAACGTGCCAATGAGCGGGACGAGGAAGTAGACCGCGCCAATGAAAAAGGCGATCCACGCTCCAATTTTCTGGGCTGTCGAGCCTTTCATCGCTGCCACCTTTCGGCACGCATACGCAGCCAGATATAGATCAGATTGGAAATGCCGGTGATGACGATCATGCCGAGCGCCAGTGCATAACCAAGGTTTTGGTTATGCAGAACGTCGCCGCGGATCTGCGCATAAAGCAGGATCGGCACGATGTTGAGCGACGAGCCGGTCAGCGCATAGGCGGTTGCAATAGCGCCAAACGCATTGGCGAAAAGCAGCAGTGTGGTGCCGAGCAGGCTTGGCCACAGGATCGGAAAGGCCACCATGCGCCAATATTGCGCATTGGTTGCACCGAGGATCGAGGAGGCCTCGCGCCATTCCTTCTTCAGACCGTCCAGCGCCGGCGTGAGGATCAATACCATCAGCGGAATCTGGAAGAAGAGATAGGTCAGCGTCAGGCCAAAGAAGCTCAAAAGGTTGAAGCCGGTCGCGTAGAGATTGAAGCCGAACCATTCGCGCAGCAGGATCGTCACGAAGCCGGTGCGCCCCAGCGTCGCCAGAAAGGCGAAGGCGAGCGGCACGCCGGCAAAATTGGACGCGACGCCGGAGAAGGTCAGCACGGTCGGGCGCAGCCAGGACGGCAGATTGCCTAGAACCACCGCCCAGGCCAGAAAGAAACCGATGATCGCGCCGCCAATGGCCGATGCAAGGCTGACCTTGATCGAAATCCAGTAGGCGCTCATGATCTGCGGCTGGAACAGATCATTGATGTTCTGGAGCGTGAGATTGCCCGCCGGGTCCTGAAACGCGCCGATGATGAGATACATCGTCGGCCAGATCAGGAAGAGAATGGCGAAGAGGAAAAACGGCGCCACGCCAAGCCATGTCAGCGGTAGTCGGCGTTTGCGCACGCTACCGACCGGACTGGCTGGGGCTGCTGTATCGGCTACTGAACTCATGCGCTCTTTCTTCGGCTGTTCGTTTCGCACTGCATTTCGGCTTGTGGCGCGAAGCGTGCGGAAACAGGCAAGATACACGACAGATCGGTCGAGTAGAGGCCACAAAAAGGGAAAATCGGCGTTGGACCGATTGGGGAAATCCCCGTTCAGCCCAACGCCCTTTTCATAGAACCATCGTCAGAAACGAACGAAGTCGCTTACTTGACGTTGGCGCCGACGACGCTATCCCATTCCTTGGTGATCGTTGCCTGCGCGGCGTCGATCTGTTCCAGGGTCGGGAAGATTGCCTTTTCATAGGCGGCTGCGTCCGGCAGCTTGTCCAGCAGATCCTGCGGGATCTTGCCAGCCTTGCTCATCGCGTTGAAGCGAATCGGGTGGCAATAGCCCTTCAGATAGCCAATCTGGCCTTCATCCGAATAGATGTGCTCCATCCACAGCTTCGCAGCGTTCGGATGCGGTGCGTAGGCGCTGATGGCCTGCACATAGACGCCAGCAATCACGCCCGTCTTCGGGATGATGGTTTCAACTTCCGGGTTGCCCTTCAGCGTGTCGCGGTCCGCGAGCGCGTTGTAGTCCCAGCGGATGATGATCGGGGTCGAGCCCTGCGCCAGCGACGCGGCCTTGCCGATGACCGGCACGAAGTTGCCCTTCGCGTTCAGGTCCTTGAAGAATTCCAGACCCTTCTTGCCCGCGGCTTCGCCTGGCTCTGCACCGGCTGCGATACCGGCAGCATGAACGCCGAGAATAGCCTGTGCCGAAACGCGCGGATCGCCAGCGAGCGAAACGGAGTTGGCATAGTCGCTCTTCAGGAGGTCAGCCCAGTCCTGCGGCACATCCTTGATGATGTCCTTGTTCACCTCGAAGGCCAGAACGCCGTAATAGTCGCCGTACCAGTATCCTTCAGGGTCCTTGGCGCTATCCGGAATTTCGTCCCAGGTCGAAACCTTGTATGGCTGGATCAGGCCGTCTTTCTTGGCCGAGGTGCCGAAAGCAAAGCCGACGTCGATGACGTCCGGAGCCTGCGGGCCCTTATTGTCCTTGTTGGCCTTAATGGCTTCAATTTCATCGCCCGAACCGGCATCCGGGTTCAGTTCGTTGACCTTGATTCCGTACTTGTCCTTGAAGCTCTGGATGACTTCGCCATAGCCGCACCAGTCATGCGGGAGGGCGATGGTGGTCAGTTCGCCTTCTGCCTTGGCTGCAGCGATCAGTTCGGCTGACGGCTCGGCAGCGGCGATGGAAACTCCGGCAACGGCGATAGCGGTCGAAAGCGACAGCAGACGCGCTGTATAGCTAAGCATTGTTTGACTCCCCTAATATTAGGTCGGCGAAAGCCCCGGCCAATTCCGGAGCCCGCGCCTACCCGTTACCCGCCCGACATGACGGTTGGATGACAGTTTGCTGCTTGTCACAAATTGCCAACAACAGAAAGTGAAACACGTTTTCAGTGACTTAGCAATTCATCCCTGTGGGGGAGGAACATTTTTATGACAAGAAATGTGACAGAGCTTTCGCGGTTGTCACATTTTAAACGGAAGCTGTTCCCGCTACGACAAGGATTTGCCTGCTCGCGGCGCGGTTGTATTTTTCTCCGCGAAAAACGAAAAAACCCGAAAGGTGTTTGAACCTTTCGGGTTTCGTATGAAAGCCTGGGAGGATGCTTTCGAGGGTTAATGCCCGCCGCCACCACCGGCGACCTGCTTTGGCTTGCGCAACAGGATGGCGCAGACGGCCAGCGTGCAGAACATCATCGTCAGAATGAAAAACACGTCGATGAAGGACAGGAGCGTTGCCTGCTGCCGGACCATGCCGGAAAGTTTGGAAAGGGCGATGGTCGGGCCGTCGAGACCGGCGGCGTTGTACTTCGCCGTCAGATTGGCCACCATCTGCTCGGCTTCCGCATTGCCCCAGCGCACATGTTCGGCAAGCCGGTCGTAATGCATATCGCCGCGGCGCGTCAGGATGGTGTTGATGACCGCAAGGCCGACAGCACCGCCGAGGTTACGCGTCAGGTTGAAAAGGCCCGAGGCGTTTTTCAACAAGGCAGGCGGCAGCGTGCCCAGCGCCAGATTGTTGATCGGCACCATGCAGAGCATCAGCGAACAGCCGCGCAGGATCTGCGGGAGCAGCAACTCGTGGAAATCCCAGTCGGCGGTCAGGCCGGTGACCATCCACGTTCCGGCAGCAAAGCCGAGGAAGCCGATCATCATCATCAAACGCGGGTCCATGCGATTGGACAGGAAACCCGCAACCGGCGCCGTCATGAACATGGCCAGACCGCTGACGAACAGCGCTTCGCCGATCTGCAACGCATCATAGCCGCGCACGCTGGCGAGATAGAGCGGATAGAGATAGGTGAGGCCGTAAAGCCCGACGCCCATCACGAAGGAAAACAGCGATCCAAACGCGAAATTGACATTCTTGAAGGCGCGCAAATCCACGATTGGTTCTTCGGATGTGAAGGCGCGATAGAAGAAGAGAATGCCGCCGACGGTCATGACGATGGACAGGATGAAGATGGCTTCATCCTGCAGCCAGTCGTTGCGCGGGCCTTCTTCCAGCACATATTCCATCGAGCCGAGGAAGGCTGCCATGCCTACAAGACCCCACCAGTCGAACTTGCTCAAAAGCGAGCTGTCGCCTTCATCGAAGTCGATCAGGTTCCAGGCGGCGATGGTGACGAGAATGCCGGGTCCGACATTGACCAGAAACAGCCAGTGCCAGGAAAAAGCGTGGCTGAGATAACCGCCGACTGTCGGGCCGATGGTGGGCGCAAGCGTCGCCACAAGACCGATCATCGGCGAGACGATGGAGCGCTTGGACGGCGGGAAGATGGTGAAGGCTGCCGCGAACACGCTGGGGATCATGCCGCCGCCGATGAAGCCCTGGATGGCACGATAGACGATCATCTGATCGATATTCGTCGCGGTGGCGCAGAGCATGCTGGCCAGCGTGAAACCCGCTGCCGACAGCGTAAACAGCACGCGCGTCGACAAAAGCCGCCCGAGGAAACCGGACAGCGGGATCATGATGACTTCCGCGATCAGGTAGGATGTCTGCACCCACGAGATTTCGTCGGAACTGGCGCTCAGGCCTGCCTGAATTTCGGAAAGCGATGCCGAGACGATCTGGATGTCGAGGATCGCCATGAACATGCCGAAGACCATGGCCAGAAAGGCGACGGCCTTTTTGGGGTCGATACGGTCGTCTGCCGGGGTCATAGGCCCCATCGTGGTGTCTGCGGCCATAACGGCGCACTCCGGAATGAAAGAGAAGACGGCGCAGAGTTAAAAGCCGCGCCGCTGCTTATTCTTGCGACAGTCGTATAGCCGAACGGTTAGTTCGCCTTGTCTTCAGGGGCGGTGCGCGTATCGATGTCCACGATGACGCTCAGGCCGGCGCGGATCTTGCCGGAGTCCAGCGCATCCTGCGGGATGGCGATACGAACAGGCACGCGCTGCACCACCTTGGTAAAGTTGCCTGTGGCGTTTTCCGGCGGCAGAAGCGAGAACACCGCGCCCGAGGCCGGGGCCACCGAAACGACCTTGCCGTCGAACTTGGTGCCATCAATGGCATCGACATAGATGTGCGCCGTCTCGCCGGTCTTGATCTCGGCGAGCTGCGTTTCCTTGTAGTTGGCATCGATATAAAGCTCACCAACCGGGACCAGCGCCGCGATCTTCTGGCCGGGAGACACGAGGTCGCCTTTCTTGCCGGACAGATTGCCAACCACGCCATCGAACGGCGCGCGTAATGTAGTGAAAGCCAAATCACGGGCAGCTTTATCACGAGCAAGTTCTAGCGATTTCGTGCCGCTGTCCGTTTCTTTATATTGGGCTTTGAGAACGTCGATATTCGCCTTGGCGGAAGCGATCTGCGCATCGGCATTGGCGACATTGGCGCGTGCCTGGTCGAGCGACGACTGCGCCGTGTCGAGATCGGCCTGGGCGACAAAACGCGTTTCGTGCAGTTTCTGCACGCGCGTCAGGGTGGACTGCGCATTGGTCAGAACGGCGCTTGCCGCCTGCTTCTGGGCTTCCGCCTGCTGTTGGGTTGCCTGGGCTGCCGTCGTCTGCGCGACGATGCGGGCCAGCGTTTCCTTTGCGTGGAAAGCTTGGCTTCTGCTTCATCAAGCGCGATCTGGTAATCGCCAGGATCAAGCTGGAAGATCACATCGCCAGCCTTGACGCGCTGGTTTGCGGCAACCGGAATATTGTCGATATAGCCCGTCACCTTCGGTGCGATGGACGCAATGTCGCCCTGCACATAGGCGTCGTCGGTCGAAACCATGAAGCGGCCAACGGTCCAATAATCATAGCCATACCAGAGGCCTGCGGCCACAGCCACGATCAAAACGCCCGGCAGCACCACGCGCTTGCCGAAACTCTTTTTCCCGCCACCTTTTGCGGTATCCTTATGCGGCGCTTCCTGCGGGCGCGCATTGGGAACAGCATGAGGCTGCGTTCTCTCATTCTGTGGCGCCTCGTTGGTCTCGGGTGCATCACCCGGCGCAAAGGTCTTGGCCGTGGGAAGTTGGGCCGTGGGAAACTGGCGAATATCGGCCTGATCTACAGACTTCTTGGCAGTCATAGGTGAAACTTTCTGCACATCCAGTGGATTGAACCGCTCGGTTCGATGTTGACATAATCCAATAAGATGCGCATATCAAGCGATATCGAACCGCTCGGTTCGAAAAATATGTAAGAGTTTTGTGATATGAAGCCCGAACGGCATACCAAAGAAAGCCCCGACACGCTTACCACGCCTGATCTTGATCGGCATGATGCGGGCGGAGCTGCGGCCAATTTCGCCGGAACGGGCAAAAAGTCGGAAAAGCTGCCAAAATCGGAAAAGTTGAAAGCCGGTTCATTTGCATGCGCGCCTGAAACCGAATGCGGACGCACGAGGCTTGGCGCTGGCCAAGATCCGGCAAAGCGCAGCCAGATACTGGAAGGCGCGCAAAGCGTGTTCCTGCGCATGGGTTTCGACGCCGCCAGCATGAACGACATCACCCGTGAGGCGGGCGTGTCGAAGGGCACGATCTACGTCTATTTCAACAGCAAAGAAGACCTGTTCGTCGCCTTGTGCGAGCATTACCGCCATACCATGTTCAGCGCCCTGATCGGCAAGCTGGACAATGGTTTCTCCAATCGTGAGGAACTGACGGAGTTCGGTATTGCGCTGGTGACGTTAATAACCTCATCGACCGCCATTCGCGCCCAGCGCATCGTTTTAGGCGTGAGCGAGCGCAAGCCGGAACTGTCGGCGCGGTTTTATGATCGGGGTCCGAAGCGCAGTCTGGTCGCCATGGCCGAATATCTGGAAAAGATGATCGAGAACGGCGTTTTGGAGCCGTTCGAGGTTGACCGGGTTGCCTATCAGCTCTCCGATCTTTTCCTTGCCGGGCTTTATCGTCCGCGTCTGTTCGGCGTGATTGCTGACGAGCCAACAGAAGAAGCTATCCGCAAGAATGTCGAAACAGCGGTCGATTTCTTCTTCAGAGCATACGGCAAGAGAAGCTGACATCACGTATTTGTACCAATAGGGAACATGCTTTTCGAAACTGTGCCTTATTTTCACTCTGTTCTTGTGTGTAACAACTTGCGGCACAATAATTGCGAGTTGCCATGAGGCGTATTTTTTTTTGTCACTTATAAACAATTAAGCAGTTTGTCGGGCGCGATTCGAAACATAGTCGCCAGCAGGACATAAGGCGACAGAACGAAAGCTTAAGCGGCTTGATTCTTAAGGATATTTCGCATGACACTTGACCTGATTCATTTTCCTAATTTCAAGAAAACGTTTTTTGGAGCGGCATTTCAGAGCGACACGCTCACACTTCTGACCCGCATCCGCGATGAAGTCGGCTGCCGGCACATCATGCACGCCTATCGTGGCCGCATGAACGAGTGTGCCAAGCTGAATTCCTCCGATCTGACGTTGGTGATGACCGTTCCGACCGCCTGGTCGGCGCGCTATTCGACGAAGAACTACTTCGCCATCGACCCGATCTTCCAGGAGGATGCGCCCTATTTCTCAAACGATGGCAGCGGCATCGTGCGCGATTTGCAGGAAGATGCCGCCATCTGCCCGGCGGTTGCGGAACTGTTGCAGGACGCTGAAAAGCACGGGCTCGGCAATATTTTCATTGCCGTTTCCGCGCGCAATCCGAAAGGCGCGTCCGGCTGCACGCTGTTCTCGTTCGAGATCGACAAGGACGAGGATCGCGAACAGTTCGTGGCGAAGATGCGTCCGCGTCTGTTGAGCGTCTCGGGCGTCATTCACAACGCGCTGTGCGGCCATAAGGACGCCAGCTCAGTGGCAAGCCTGCTCACTCCGCGCGAGGTGGATTGCCTGCGTTGGGCGGCCAATGGCAAGACCGATGGCGAGATTGCCGATATTCTCAGCATCGCCCGCTGGACAGTGGTGACCTATCTGCAGAACGCCAAAATCAAGCTGAATTGCTCCAACCGCACTTCGGCGGTGGCGACGGCTCTGTCGCTCGGCATCATCGAAATGCCGGGCACCGAGCATCTCATGTAATTCAGGCAAACGCGGCTCGTTGGCGAGCCAGACATGGCGCTTCCGGGTAAAAAGGAAGCGCAGGCTACTTTATTTATTGTGTTTATTGATTGCATTTTAGAACGCAGGGCGTTCCAGCCCTGCTGGAAAATACACTAGCCGCTTGAACTGCTTGCATGACACCGGATGCGTTCGCTCGCGTCCGGTGTTTTGTATTCAGGCTCTTTTTTTCAATGGCATTCTCGCGGCGCTGAAAGCGGCTCGCAAACGCGCCGTGTTCTTCGCCGGGTCCTGATCGGCGTCTTCGAAGGTGATGTGGTTCAACTCCACACCCGCCGTCTTGTCGCTGAGGATCAAGCGGAAATAGGCGTAAACACCCTGATTGCGGAATTCCATATCCAGCACGACCGATGGAGGCGATTGCCAGTCGCAGCGATAGTCGCCGCCATGGCCCAACTCCAGTGTGCCGGGGAAGAAATAAAGCTCGGTCGCGGAGCTCACGACATCGGCAATATTGGCAAACAGCTCGCAGCGGATGAAGGCGATATAGTCAGCCGGATCGACGAGACGCAGCTCCGCCACCACTTCATGCAGGTTCTCGGCGATGATCGCTTCGCGTTCGTTCGAAAATTGCAGGCTCTTCATCGTGTCACCATCGATCCATAAGAACGGGCCAATAATATTTGGGAATAGGGCAAAGTCATAGTTGTACCATTAGTGTACCGCATGCCGCGTATTGATGATGCGGATGAGTTCGGCAACGGCTTTATAGAATTCCGGTGCGATCATCTGGTCGACATTCACCTGCTTATAAAGTGCACGTGCCAGGGGCACGTCCTCGAAGACTGGTATCGAGTGCTGGGCGGCGACTTCTCTTATCTTGAGCGCGATCAGATCCTGTCCCTTCGCAACGACGACCGGAGCGGCGTCTTCATTCGGCTTGTAACGCAGTGCTACGGAGAAATGAGTCGGATTTGCGACAATCAGGGTGGCGGTCGGCACGGCGCTGATCATGCGGCGGCGCGCGCGGTCACGTCCGAGCGAGCGCAGGCGCGATTTGACCAGCGGATCGCCTTCCGATTGCTTCAGCTCGTCTTTGACTTCCTGCCGCGTCATGCGCAGTTCCTGACGCCAGTGGATGCGCGACCAGGCAAGGTCGAAAGCCGCGATGGCGGTGATCGCCAGCACATTGGCGACCAGAAGGCGCACCATGTTCTCGCGCAGAAATTCCGGCAGCGCGCTCGGCTCGGTCGCAATTGCATCCGTGAACAGGCTGTTGCCCTGAAAGAACACGATGAAGACGATGAGGCTGGCGGCGAGAAACTTCGCCACCGATTTCAGGAATTCCACCTGACCTGAGCGCCCGAAAATGCGCTGCCACCCCTTGAGCGGCGAAATGCGCGAAGCCTGTGGACGAATGCGCTCGCCCACAATGCGCGGCGCGTTCTGGAAGGCGGACGAGGCTATGCCTGCCAGCGGAATGATGATGAAGACCGGCACAAGGGCTGCGCCAACCGCCAGCGCCAGCACGCTGAACAGGCGGCTAGCATCCTCGGCGCTGTTGAGAACCCAGTCCTCGGGACGGTCGATCAGTTCGCGCAGGAAGACTGCGAGCTTTGTCGTGGCGGGTGCGGCGACAAACACGGCGATGACCAGAAACGAGGCGACGCCAGCGAGTATCGGCGTTTCGCGGGAGAAAGGCATATTGCCCTTTTCCAAGGCGTCGCGGATCTTCTGCTCGGTCGCTTCTTCTGTTTTGCTTTCCTTATCGGTATCGTCCGCCATGCGTCACACGCGCACTCACGCAGAGGCTTCGTTGGCGTCGAGGGTGATGATGCCCCGCTCGGAAAGGTCGATGGCGATGCGCGAAATCGTGCGGCGTGCGTCTGCGATATTCTGGGCGGTGATATTGCCCTGCTCGGCGCCAAGCTCCGTTTCCACCATGCGGCGGCCACGGGTGGAGAGCGAGGACAAAACGAGTTCCTGAAGCCTGGCGTCTGCACCACGCAGCGCGGTTGCGATCTGTTCGGTCTGCACTTCATCGAAGAGCAGCAGACGCGCGCGCTGCGACAGGCGCTCGATATCTTCGAAGGTGAAGAGCTTGGCCTTGATGCGGTTGAGGTCGTCGCGATTGAGATCTTCAAGGCTCGCCATCAGTTCTTCCATCTCGTTCTTGTCGAGCTGGTTGAAGATATTGGCAATCTGGCCGTGATGGGCTTTGACCGGGCCGGAATCGCTGCGGCCAAGCAGATCGCGGCGCAGCACATCTTCCAGCAGTTCGGCTGCGGCGGGCGCGACATTGCCGATATGCAGCGAGCGCTGCACGACGGCATTGCGCAGCTGCGGCGGCAGGGCGACGAACAGGCGCGCGGCAAGGTCCGACGGCAGTTTGGAGACGATATAGGCGATGATCTGCGGATGCTGGTCGGCCAGATAGGCTTGCAGGCTGTCAACCGGCAGGCGACCGAGCTGCACCCAGACCGATTCCTGCACCAGCTGCGGCTGCACGCGTTCTTCGAACACGGCATCCACTTCTTCCTGCGGCAGCGTATCGCGCAGCAGACCTTCGAAGCGCTGGGCGGCTTCCGAAACGGGCGCGCCCTCGGCAAATGAATCCTCGAATTCCTTCACCAGCTGTTCGAAATCGAGCGGCGAGATCGGGTCCAGCGTGCGGGAATGACCGGCAAGCTTGCGCAGGTCCTCGGCGCTGAAATGCTTGAGAAGGCGTGACGCAGCCGGACGGCCAATAGCCACGAGAATGGCTGCCGCCTTTTGTGCGCCGCTCAGCGTATCGATGATGCCGCTCGCGCTTTCTTCAGTGATGGCCTGCTGCTCTTTTTCGGTCATGGAGATATCCGGGCCGATCCGTTATTTGCCGATGATTTCGGTGAGGCTGACGCCGAAACGCGAAGAATCATCTTCGAGTACGATGACTTCGCCGCGAGCGATCACGCGACCGTTGACGACGATATCGACCGGATCGCCGATCTGCTTGTCGAGGGTGATAACCGCGCCGCGACCGAGCTTCATCAGATTGGCCACCGGCATAGTCGTGCCGCCGAGAACCACCTGCACATCGACGGGAATGCCCATGATGAGTTCGAGATTAGGCTTGGAAGCGCCTTTCTGCGCGCTGCGCGGCTTTTCCTCGCGCAGTTCCTCGATGGCTTCGTCCAGTTCCTGCTGCATGTTCTTGTCCTTGTTGTCAGCGCTCATGCCTGCCCCGCAATATCAACGGTTGCCTTGCGGACCGCGCGATGCACGAACACCGGCAGCGCATTCTTTTCTTTCTGCTCGACAATCGGTTCGCGGGTGCGAACGGCACTGTCGGCAACGGTGCGCGCTTCGCGCATGTCGCGGGTCAGCGCCTTGCGCAAGCGGTTCAGTTCCTCGATGGCTTCTTCCATCTCGCGGCGCACGCGCTGGGTTTCGCCAAGGCGGGCTTCGAGTTTTACATTTTCATCGACAAGATCGGTGCGCTCGCTCTGGATCGCCTTCACGGCGCGTTCCAGACCGTTGGAGGCAGCCGCGACGCGCAGCGCAAGCACCTTGCCAAGCTTGATCGTTTCGTTGGCCTTGCGCCCGACCACGATCAGCGCGCCCAGCGAAACAAGGGCCATCAGCGTGGAAAGAATATTAGCCAGCAACAAGCTCATCGATAAAATCCTCTTCCTGATTGACCGGGTCGCCGACCTTGACGGTGAAATGAATGCCCGACTTGCCGAGCGAGCATTTGAAAAGCTGCTGGTTGCCCGAGCGCAGACGCACCTGCTCCATGGCGTCGGCAGGCAGCTTCAACACCTGTCCGATCTCGAGTTTCGACAGCGCATCCAGCGTCATCGAACCTTGCTGGATGAAGCCTTCAAGCTCGATACGGGCGCGGCTGACTTCCTGACGCAGCTTCTTGGCCCAGCTCGGATCGGCCTGGTTCATGGGGCGGCGCAGAAAAGCGGCGACGGCATCCTGCATTGGCTTATGGGTGCTGCGGGGCAGCAGAAGGTGGACTTGTCCGGTCTTGCCCGCCGCCGTCACATCGATCCGGCAAGCGAAAAGCCGCGACCGTTCGAAATCGGTGCGGTCGAATTCGGCGATATCGATGCATTCACCGGCAACGAACATCGACTGCGCATTTGCCACCCAGCCCGATAGGGAACCGGCGTTGAAAACCTGATCCAGCGCACCGGCGAGATGGCCGGAAAGAAGGGCGGAAATCTTGTGTTCGACCATGCCGAACGGGCGCTCGACATCGACTTGGCCCAGATTACCCTGCGCGCCATACATGGCCTCGATGATCAAGAAGACCAGCGGCGCATCGACGGTCAGATAAAGCGTCGAGCCCCAGCGTTCGACTTTAAGCGGCGCGATGATGGCGGCGCTGTCGAGAATGGCGGCGAAACCCGCGTCATCGGTGCTTTCCACCGCACCGGCTTCCACTTCGAAAGCCGCCGCGCAACCATGTTTCAGCCGCTCGCAGAAATGCGTGGAGGCATCCTTGAACACATGGGCAAGCGACTTCAGATCGTCGCCGGACAATCCGGCTGCGCGCAGCAGATTGTCGGCCAGCACGTTATTCTTGCGGTGTTGTTCCGCCATGGTCGTTTCAACCGACGTTTCAGGGGTGGTTTCGGGCGTCGTCATCTTATGCGGCCTGCTGCGTGGGCGCGCTGGCCATGGTTTCCTGCTCCACCACATCGATGGTCGGGCGGTCATAAGCGGAGATGGTCTTGCGCCCATATTCCACGGCGATCTGCGGCAGCGAGCCGTTCATATAGGCAAGCAGCGTCTGCTTCACGACGACATAGAGACGGTTCTTCTTTTCGCGGGTCGATTTGATCTTGGTCGCGATGGGACCGACAACGCCATAGGAAAAGAAGATACCGGCGAAGGTGCCGACAAGGGCTGCACCGATCAGATGACCGAGCACTTCCGGCGACTGGTCCAGCGCGCCCATGGCCTTGATCACGCCGAGAACAGCGGCGACGATCCCGAGCGCAGGCAGGGCTTCCGAAATGGTGACCATGGCCTGATAGGGCTTCAGCTTGTCGCGGGCGATGGTGTGGATTTCCTCGTCCATCAGCGCTTCGATCTCGTGCGAGCGCACATTGCCGACGATGATGAGGCGGCAGTAATCGCAGATGAAATGGGTGAGGTCTTCGTTTTTCAGAACGCTCGGATAGGCCTGAAAGATCGGCGATTCCTTGGGATTGTCGATATGGACTTCGACTTCATTGCGCGACTTGGCGCGCAATTCGCGCATCAGGCTGTAGAGCAGGCCCAGAAGATCGAGATAATCGCGCTGCTTGGGCACGGCGTTGCTGAACGCCTCCATGCAGGCGCGACCGGTATCCTTCACCAGCGAAAACGGATTGGCGACGAAGAACGTGCCAAGCGCTGCGCCCAGAATGATGACGAATTCCCAAGGCTGGATGAGCACGCTCACATGTCCGCCCATGGCGATGAAACCGCCCAGCATACAGCCCAGTGTGATGGCGAGACCGATGATAATGCCCAAAGCCCGAGACTCCCGCAGAATAGTTCTTTGAGCCGAACATAGGCAGCGCGGCTTGCGCGAAGCTTGCCGAGGTCGCCCGAGGACTATTGGGCGCCATCAGCTTCGGACAAGCTTGATCGCGCATAAAGGGCGCAACTATCAGCAGGGGGTCATGCCTATGGTCGATACGATGACGAGCTATCGCCTGATCGCGTCGGATATGACGCGGTCTTTGCAGCGCGTTTCGAAAGAACCTTTGGTGTCGCGCGAAACGGCCTATTTCCAGGAAAACATCGGCAATGTGAAATCGATTGACGATTTCATGTCCGACAGCCGCCTTTACAATTATGCGATGAAGGCGTTCGGTCTGGAAGACATGGCCTATGCAAAGGCTTTCGTGCGCAAGATTCTGACGGAAGGCGTCACGAGCGACGACGCCATGGCCAACAAGCTGACCGACAAGCGCTACAAGGAATTCGCGACCGTCTTCGACTTTGCGGGCAAGGGCGCCGAGGCTACCCAAAGCACCGAGGCGCAGCAGGGTGTGGTGGACAAATATTTGCGCCAGACGCTGGAAACCGAAGCCGGTGGCCAGAACGAAGGCGTGCGTCTGGCGCTCTATTTCGAGCGCAAGGCTTCGAAGATCACCAATGCCTATGAAATCCTCGGCGACAAGGCCTTGCTGACCACGGTGCAGACGATATTCAGCTGGCCTGCGGCCATGTCCAATGCCGATGTGGACAAGCAGGCCAAGATGCTTGAGGCCAAGATCGACTTTTCCAAAATGTCCGATCCCGATTATGTCTCGAAACTCATTTCGCGTTTCACGGCCATGTATGAAATGAACAACCCGACCTCAAGCAGCCCGGCATCCATCGCCTCGCTGCTGCTCGGCAGCGCGTCTTCGGTTGGCATCTCGACCGATATTCTTACCACCTTGCAAAGCTTCAAGCCGGGCGGTCGCTGATCCATGCAGAATAATTCGATCTATGTCGGGCTTTCCTCGCTCATTACGCTTGAACGGCGAATGGATTCGATTGCCCAGAATGTCGCCAATGTCTCGACGGTCGGTTTCCGGGGCGAGGGCACCAAGTTCGATTCGATTGTCTCTAAAAAGGCAAGCGACGATGTGAGCTTTGCCAGCGCCGGCAAGAGCTATATCCGCACCGAACCCGGCCCGCTGGTCAAGACGGACAACCCGCTTGATATTGCGGTCAAGGGCGATGCGTGGCTGTCGCTCAACACACCGCAGGGTCAAATTTTCACCCGCGACGGGCGTATGAAGATGCTGGCGACCGGCGAGCTGGTTTCAATGATGGGCTATTCGGTGCTCGATGTCGGCGGCGCGCCGATCATGCTCAATCCGGATGGTGGCGCGCCGAAGATTTCCGCCGATGGCGCGGTCTATCAGAATGGCGCGCAGATCGGCGCTCTCGGGCTTTACTCCATTCCCGCCGATGCCGAGCTGAAATATGCAGGCAATTCCGGTGTGATCCCAAACAAGGCTGCGGCGCCGATCTTCGACGATAACAGCATCGGCGTTGTGCAGGGCATGATCGAAGGCTCGAATGTCGACGCCATGACCGAGATGACGCGTCTCATCAGCGTCAGCCGGGCCTTTGAGCAGGTCAATAATCTTTTGACCCAGCAGGAAGCGACCGTGTCTGAAGCGATCAAGACGCTGGGCTCCAAAAACGGATGACGCCAGACCTACCGCTCGCGCGGCTTGCCGCCTTTGCCCGTCAACAGGCCGTAGAGCCGAAGCCCGTGTCCGGTATCGGCGGCACGGTCAGCGACGTGTCGCGCTCGGCGATTGCCGTGCGCGGGCTGTCACGCGATGCGCGGCTTGGCGATGCGGTGGCGATAAGGGCTGTGGGCGGCACCAGTCTGGCGGAAATCATTCGCGTTGCCGACAGGCAGGTTCTCGTCAAACCTTTCGACGACCGGATCATTCCCTCATTGGGTGCAGCGGTCTTCGAAGAAGGACCGCTCAGCATCCGTCCGGCGCTCGAATGGCGCGGGCGGGTGATCAATGCGCTGGGGCAGCCGATTGACGGCAGGGGTGCGCTTTTGCCCGGTCCACGCCCGATGGCATCCGAAAATCTGGCACCAGCCGCGCTGCGCCGGGGGCGCGTGGATCGCGGGCTTCGCACCGGCGTTGACGTGATCGACATTTTCACGCCGCTCTGCTTTGGCCAGCGCATCGGCATTTTTGCCGGTTCCGGCGTCGGCAAATCCACGCTGCTCGCCATGATGACGCGCGCCGCCGATTTCGACACGGTGGTGCTGGCGCTGACCGGCGAGCGCGGACGTGAAGTGCGCGAGATGCTGGAAGAAACCATGGTTGGCCATCTCGACAAGACCATCACTGTCGTTGCAACCGGCGATGAAAGCCCGATGATGCGCCGTCTTGCGCCCAATACCGCGACGGCCATTGCGGAATATTTCCGCGATCTCGGCCAGAATGTGCTGCTGATTGTCGATTCCGTCACGCGCTTTGCCCATGCGGCGCGCGAGGTGGCGATTGCGGCGGAAGAGCCGCCGGTTTCGCGCGGTTATCCGCCGAGCGTGTTCAGCCAGTTGCCACGCCTTCTGGAGCGGGCGGGGCCGGGCAGCGCCGATTCAGGCGGCAGTATTACCGGCATCTACTCGGTGCTCGTCGATGGCGATGACCACAATGACCCGGTTTCCGACACCATTCGCGGCACGCTGGACGGGCACATCGTGCTCGACCGGACGATTGCGGCGCTGGGGCGCTTTCCGGCGGTCGATGTTCCGGGTTCGGTTTCACGCCTCGCCAAGCACAACTGGACGGCGGAACAGCGCAAGCTTGTCAGCCAGCTTCGCAGCATGGTGGCCCGCTTCGAGGAAACGCGCGATCTGCGCGCCATCGGCGCGTATCAAAAGGGGCATGACGGGATTCTGGATCAGGCGGTGGATCTCGTTCCGCGCATCTATGATGCCTTGCAGCAGTCCCCAGAGACACCGCGTTCAGACGATCCCTATCAGAAACTCGCCGCCGCCTTGCGCGGGGAAAAACAGGCATCCAATCCATGATGACGGGCAACAAGAACCGACGCAAAAACGCCGAAGAAAAGCTATTGGCCGATCTGGAAGCGGAAGTGAGCGCCGCCGCCGCACAGGAAGGTGGCAAGAAACCCCACAGCAAGGTTGACCGCTATCTGAAGATTGCGGCGGTCACGCTGGCGGCTGGCTGCGCGATGCTGCCCTTCATCACCTATCTCCAGCGCATGGAGCTTGCGCCTGCCGAAAAGGCGGAACGCAAGATCATCGATCCGCTGGACCGTTCGGAGCAGAAAACGGTGCGCCGCTTTCCGTCCTTCCGCCCGTCGGATCGCGTTTCCCCCAGTGCGGATATCGATAACACCATGACCGGTTCGGTCATGTCCAACGGCAAGGGCCTGCCGGGAACTGGCGCTGGCACTGGCGGCGCAGGCGGCGGCGATGGACAGGCTTTCCCGAAGCCGGTCTTCGCGCTGCGCGAGGTCGTCGGCGGGATGGCAATGATCGAGGATACGTCCGGCTACTGGTTCGTGGAAAAAGGATCTCTGTTGCCCGATGGCAGTCGCCTTGTTTCCATCGGTCGGGGGTCGGGAACCTGGCAATTGACCACGTCGTCAGGCGACGTGATTGAAATGCGGAGATAGGGGAGTAGGGCAGTAAGGGAATAGGGGAGTATGTTGGCCTTGCGCGATCAGCGCTCTCTTGGAAACTACGATATACCATTCCCCAAAAACATATTCCCTTACTGCCCTATTCCCCTACTCCCTTAACCTTCGCAAGCTTGACGCAAGTTCCGCCCCGTAAGTTAACCAACGGTAAAGGCGGGAAACTCCATGAGCTCCATTCATCTTTTCGATCTGGCCGCAAGGCAAGTGCAGTGGCTGTCGGTCCGACAGGCCACCGTCGCTGGCAATGTCGCCAATGCGAACACGCCGGATTTCAAGGCGCGCGACGTTCAACCCTTCACCGATGTGCTGGACAAGACGCAGCTCACCATGGCTGCGACGAGTCCGCAGCATCTGGAATTCGAGGCAAACGGCATCGCAGGCGCACGCCTGCGTCCCGACGACATCACCGAGCAAACCCATTCCGGCAATACCGTCGATGTCGAACAGGAAATGATGAAGGCAGGCGAGATTTCCCGCGAATATTCGCTCAACACCAGCATCGTCAAAGCGTTCCACCGCATGATGCTGTCGGTCGCGAAGGGATAATCCATGTCTTCCGACGCCTTGCAGAATTCCCTGAAGATCGCAGCCTCCGGCCTTTCGGCCCAATCGACACGTCTGCGTATCGTTTCGGAAAACATCGCCAATGCCCAGTCGACGGGCCAGACGGCGACCGACGATCCCTATCGCCGCAAGACCGTTTCCTTCCGCACCGAGCTGGAGCATGGCACGGGTGCCGCAGAAGTGCGCGTGGCCGAAGTGGGCAAGGATACCTCGCCCTTCGTCGAGCAATATGATCCGAGCCACCCCGCCGCCGACGCGCGCGGCTATGTCCGTTACCCGAACGTCAACATGGTCGTCGAAATGGCGGACATGCGTGAAGCCAACCGTTCTTATGAAGCCAATTTGCAGGTCGTCAGGCAGGCGCGTGAGCTGATCTCGATGACCATCGATCTCCTGAGGAGCACATAATGTACGACTCGATCATGAGCATTTCGGCGCGCAATGCGCTGTCGCGCCTTTCCGAAACCGTCGCCGGGAATGGCGTCGGTTCTGCCGCTTCCACGGCGGCTCCACAGGCTGTTCCCGCAACGCCGGGCGCATCCTTTGGTGAAGTCCTGTCGCAGATGACGGATTCGGTCGGCCAGAAATTGCAGGCGGCGGAAGCCACCTCCATTCAGGGCATCAAGGGCGATGCGCCGGTGAATGAGGTGGTCAGCTCCGTCATGGAAGCTGAACAGTCGCTCCAGACCGCAATCGCGATCCGCGACAAGATCGTGCAAGCGTATCTCGAGATCAGCCGCATGTCGATTTAAAGCATTTCCAGCAAAAGTGCGAAGTGGTTTTGCGTAGGATAATGCGCAAAAACAAATGGTTAGAGCGGCTTCGACAATACCGTTTTAACTGAGCCGCTCTCATCCCGCATACGCCCAGCAGATCAAGGAAGCGCCATGAAAGCCCTGACGATTGCCGCAACCGGCATGAACGCCCAGCAGCTCAATCTGGAAGTGATCGCCAACAATATTGCCAATATCAATACAACGGGCTTCAAGCGCGCGCGTGCCGAGTTTTCGGACCTACTCTATCAGTCCGAGCGCACGGCAGGCGTTCCCAATCAGGCCAATGAGAGCATTGTGCCCGAAGGCGCGCTGGTCGGCCTTGGCGTCCAGACGGCGGCGGTGCGCAACCTGCATATTCAGGGCAGCTTCAACCAGACCGGAAATCCATTCGATCTGGCGCTGACCGGGCAGGGCTGGTTCCAGATCCAGAGCCCGACCGGCGAAACGCTCTATACCCGCGCTGGCGCATTCAACAAGAATGCCGATGGCCAGCTGGTGACGCTCGACGGAAATATTGTCCAGCCGGGCATCGTGGTTCCTGAAAATGCGCTTGAAGTAACCGTCAGCGATACCGGGCAGGTCTTTGCAAAGATTCAGGAACAGAACGGCATCCAGATCACCCCGCTCGGCCAGCTTCAGCTTGCGAATTTCACCAATGAAGCCGGTCTCGAACCGCTGGGCGACAATCTCTATCGCGAAACGGAAGCCTCCGGCGGGCCGCTGGTCGGCGATCCGGGCGATCCAGGTTTCGGTTCGGTCAAGCAGGGCTATCTCGAAGCATCAAATGTCGATCCGGTGAAAGAAATCACCGATCTGATTACGGCGCAGCGCGCCTATGAAATGAATTCCAAGGTCATTCAGGCCGCCGACGAAATGGCGGCGACCGTATCGAAGAACATGCGCTGACGGTGATCGCCATGAAACGCGCCCAAGGAAACGACATCAAAGCCCGTTCACGGTTCAGACGCGCCGCACTGGCTGCTGCCGCAGTGGCCGGTTTTGCCACTGCTGCGGTCTCGGGGGCTTCGGCCACCGACCGCATCGCTTTCGTTGTGCCTTCGGCGACCGTTTATCCCGGACAGGTCGTCAGCAATGTCGCGCTGGTCGAGAAGAAGTTCTACATCAGTGCGCCCGCCGCGCAGCAATATGTGCTGTCGGTGGATCAGGCTGACGGCAAGGTCGCGCGCAAGACGCTGATCGCGGGTAAGCCGATCCTCGTCGCCGCCCTCTCGGAGCCGTCGCTGGTCAAGCGTGGCGAGCCGGTGACGATGGTGTTCTCCACCGGTGTCATGACGATCACAGCCGTCGGCATACCGCTCGAGTCCGGGGCGGCAGGCGATTTCATCAAGGTACGCAACAGCGACAGCGGCGTCATCGTGCCCGGCACGATACTGGCCGATGGCCGTGTTCAAGTGGGGATGCGGTGAGAAAAACCTGGGCAACGCTGATCACCGTTCTGGCTCTCGCGCTTCAACCTGTTGCGGTTCTGGCGGATGAGTCGGCCAAGAATGTGAAGGATTTCGGCACCGCCGTCGAAGCGGACGCCGACTGGCTGGGTGCAGGCGGCGATCCGTCCAAGATGGCCTATGCTGAGCTTGGTCGTGGCAGCGCTGTGGCACGCCTCAAGGATATCGCGACCATTCAGGGCGTGCGTGAAAACCAGCTCGTTGGTTACGGTCTGGTGATCGGCCTTAAGGGCACGGGTGACAGCCTGCGCAACTCGCCTTTCACCGAACAGTCCATGCGCGCCATGCTCGATAATCTCGGCATCAATGCGCCGCGCAATTCCACGCGTTCGAAGAACACGGCAGCGGTCATCGTGACCGCCAATCTGCCCGCCTTTGCCGGTTCCGGCTCACGCATCGATGTGACGGTTTCGTCCATCGGCGACGCCACCTCCTTGCAGGGTGGCACGCTGGTCATGACGCAGCTGATGGGCGCCGACAACCAGATTTATGCAGTTGCGCAGGGCAATATGATTGTGTCCGGCTTTACCGCCGAAGGCGATGCAGCCACCGTGACGCAGGGTGTGCCGACATCGGGCCGCATTCCAAACGGTGCGCTGGTCGAGCGCGAGGTTGCCGGAAACTTCGGCAAGGACAGCGAGATGATCGTGGAGCTGCGCGATCCCGATTTCACGACTGCCGTGCGTACCGCCGATACGATCAATATCTTCGCCAAGCGCCGCTATGGGCGCGGTGTGGCGATTGCCCGCGATGCCAAGACCATCCGCCTGTCCCGTCCGAAAAATGTGCCCGCCGCCCGCTTTCTCGCGGAGCTGGAGGGCCTTCCGATCATCACGGATGAGGTGGCGCGCGTGGTGGTGGATGAGCGTACCGGCACGGTGGTCATCGGTTCGAAAGTACGCATTTCCAAAGTGGCAATCAGCCATGGCAGCCTGACGGTGCGCGTGACGGAAACGCCGATGGTCGTGCAGCCTGAACCGTTCAGTGACGGCGTGACGGCGATGGAGCCGAACACCGATATCGCCGTCAACCAGCCCAATGCCAAGATCGGGATTCTGACCGGCGCCAACCTGGAAAATCTGGTCAAGGGCCTCAACCAGATGGGTGTGAAGCCGACCGGCATCATCGCCATCCTGCAGGCGATCAAATCTTCCGGCGCGCTTCACGCAGAACTGGTAGTGCAATGATGAGGCCGGGGATGACAGCAGACATGATCGTGAAACTGGCAATCCGCACCGGTTCGGCTTTGGCGCTGCTTTTTGCCAGCGCCTTGCCGGGATTGGCGCAGGAGGTGGCATCGCCTGCACCGCAAGCGCCAACTGTGGCCCCAACGGCGGCGGTTCCTGTTTCCGCGCCACCTGCGAACCTCGGCAATCTGGATGAAATCCGCAAGTTCTGCGGCAATATCGACAATCAGGCCGCAGACGCCCGCTATTCGTTGCAGGCCAAGCAGCTCACCGACCTCAAGGCCGAGGTGGACGAGCGGATGCAGGCGCTGGAAGAAAAGCGCAAGGAATACGAGATGTGGCTGAAGCGCCGCGACGAGTTCGTCAGCAAGGCGCAGGATTCGCTGGTCGACATCATTTCCAAGATGAAGCCGGATGCAGCGGCAGCCCAGATGGCCATGATCGGCGATGAGGCGGCGGCAGCCCTGATCCTCAAGCTCAACCCGCGTGTTTCGAGCATCATTCTGAATGAAATGCCGCCGGAAAAGGCAGCAAAGCTCGCACGCATCATCGTCGGATCGCAGCGCACGGGCGCAACGCCACCGGCGGTGAAGGACCAGCGCGCTCAGGCGCAAACCGGGAATACGGTGCAATGACAGGACGCATGAACAAGACCATTTTCGCCGCCACCGCTCTGGCGCTTCTGGCCGGTTGCGCCATGAAGCCGGAAGAAATCGGTCGTGCGCCGGACCTGTCGCCGGTTGCCGCCAATCTCGGCATGAACAACAATCCGCAATATAATGGTTATCCGTCGCGTCCGGCCAAGCCGGATTATTCGCTCTGGAACCAGCGCTCGACCAATTTCTTCAAGGACCCGCGCGCGGCCGAGCCGGGTGATGTGCTCACCGTCATCATTTCCATCAATGACCGCGCCAATCTCGACAACAAGACCGATCGCGAGCGGGTGTCGAAAGGCATTTATGGCGCGGGCGGCTCGTTCGCGACCAGCAGCAGCACGGGCGCCGGTGCTGGCGGCGACATGGACGGTTCCATCAACACCCATTCGGACAGCTCGTCCAAGGGCAAGGGCACAATCAAGCGCAGCGAGGATATCAGCCTACAGGTTGCGGCCATCGTCACCAACACGCTCCCGAACGGCAACATGATCATTCGCGGCTCGCAGGAGGTGCGCGTGAACAATGAGTTGCGTGTGCTGAATGTCGCCGGTGTCGTGCGTCCGCGGGATATTTCCGGTTCCAACACCATTTCCTACGACAAGATCGCCGAAGCCCGCATTTCCTATGGTGGTCGTGGACGGTTGAGCGAGGTGCAGCAGCCGCCATACGGCCAGCAAATTCTCGATCAGGTTTCTCCTTTTTAAAGCTGAGCATCGATGAGCGACACGGCACTGGACAAGAAAGACGGCAAGGCCAAAGGCTCCATGATGGGGCTTTTGGCGGCGGTCGTTGCTCTTACCGCTATCGCCGCCGGTGGCGGCTGGTATCTGGGCGGTATGATTTCCGCCGACCAGCAGGCGCTTGCCAAGACCACGGCCAAGGAAGACAAGCCGAAGCCGGGCGATTTCGAATCGCGCTCCATCGGCGCGGTTGTGCCGCTAAAGCCGATCATCACCAATCTCGGCATTCCGCAGAACACTTGGGTACGGCTGGAAGCTTCGCTGGTCGCCAAGCCCGGTCATGAAATACCGGCGGCCATGGCGGCCAGTGTCGGCGATGATTTTCTGAGCTTCCTGCGCAGTGTCAATCTCATGCAATTGCAAGGCGCGGCAGGGCTTGCCTATCTGCGCGCCGATCTCGAAGAACGCGCCCGCCTGCGCTCGGAAGGCGCGGTGGACCGGGTCTTTATTTCGGCACTGGTCGTAGAATGAAAAAACTCCTTGGTACAAGCGTTCTCCTGACGCTCGCACTCACCGTTTCGGCACAGGCCCAACAGGCCTTGACGCTGGATAATCTGCTACCCGCAGGCAGCGGTGCGGCCAGCGGCCAGATTGTCCAGCTCTTCGGTCTTTTGACCGTACTGTCCATCGCGCCCGGCCTTTTGATCATGGTGACGAGCTTTACGCGCTTCGCCATAGCCTTTTCCCTGCTTCGCTCGGGTCTTGGTCTCCAGACCGCGCCTGCCAGCATGGTGATGATCTCGCTCGCTCTGTTCATGACCTTCTATGTCATGGCGCCCGCCTTCGACCGCGCCTGGAACAATGGCTTGCAGCCGCTGATGCGTAACGAGATAACGCAACAGGCAGCCTTGACCGAGATTTCGCAGCCCTTTCGCGAATTCATGATGGGTCAGGTGCGTGACAAGGATCTGCGCCTGTTCGAAGACCTTGCCGATCCGTCTTTCCGCACCGGCGAGGACGGTGTTGTGGATTTCCGCGTGCTGGTCCCGGCCTTCATGATTTCGGAGCTTCGTCGCGGCTTTGAAATCGGCTTCCTGATCGTGCTGCCGTTTCTGGTGATCGATCTGGTCGTGGCCACGCTCACCATGTCCATGGGCATGATGATGCTGCCGCCGACAGTGATTTCGCTGCCGTTCAAGATTCTGTTCTTCGTGCTGATCGACGGCTGGAATATTCTGGTCGGAAGCCTGATTCGCTCGTTCTCCTGACCCGATTTGGAACAGTTGCCAAAGCGTCCGGCAAAATTCGGCGTCAAAATCTGAGAGATCGGTAAAATTCGGCAAAATAAATTAGCATTACTTTAATATTTGGGTTTTAAACGTCGGCACATGGTGGGTCTCTGCGAGAGCGGAGACAGGCATGATGCCGCTCCACTATGCCGGTAAGTCCGGCCTGTCCCTCTGTATGATTTTTCCCAAGGGGCAAAATAATGGCTAGCATTCTGACCAACTCGGCAGCTCTGACTGCTCTTCAGACCCTTTCTTCGACCAACAAGTCGCTGGAAGCAACGCAGAACCGCATTTCGACTGGCCTGCGTATCGGTGAAGCTTCCGACAACGCTTCGTACTGGTCCATCGCTACGTCGATGAAGTCCGACAACAAGGCCAACTCGGCCGTTCAGGACGCTCTCGGCCTCGGCGCTGGCAAGGTTGACACCGCTTATTCCGCGATCAACAAGATCCGTGAATCCGTTGACGATATCAAGACTAAGCTGGTTTCGGCTCTTGGTGCAAGCGAAGAAGACAAGGGCAAGATCGAAACCGAAATCAAGTCGATCGTTGCCAACATCAACTCGGCTCTGAGCAACGCCAACTACGCTGGTTCCAACCTGCTGAACGGACCGACGGACGATCTCGAAGTTGTTGCTTCGTACAACCGTTCCGGCGCCACCGTTACGGTTGACAAGATCACCGTCGCTTCTGGCGACACCGATGCGAAGACCATGGTTGCCTCGATCGTTGCCGCGGGCTTCTTCACGTCCACTACGGACGACGCTGCTATCACGACGGCTCTGGGCACGGTTGAAACGGCTCTCGCGAGCCTTGCAACCGGTGCAGCAACGCTCGGTGCAGCGAAGTCGCAGATCGACAGCCAGAAGAGCTTCCTGTCCGGTCTTCAGGACTCCATCGAAAAGGGCGTTGGCACGCTCGTTGACGCTGACATGAACAAGGAATCGGCACGTCTGTCGGCTCTCCAGGTTCAGCAGCAGCTCGGCGTTCAGGCTCTGTCGATTGCCAACTCGTCGAACCAGTCGATCCTGTCGCTGTTCCGCGGCTAATCGGTAACTGAGTAGATAAAACGGAGAGCCGGGTCACCGGCTCTCGCGAGTTCTCAGGCAAATCAGGGGTTCGCATCCGGACCGACCTGATCGGACCGGATGCCTTTGGGCGGAAAAGGGGCGCGGGATCAATTCCGCGCCCCGCTTCGTTTCGGCGTTCAGAAAGCACGTGCTTTATCAGCCGCCACTTTCGCGCAAGCTTCGCGGTCTAGTTTGCATCCATCATGATGGCGGTGGTGTCGATGCAGCAGAATATCCAGCAATTGATCGAACAGCTCAGGGGAACGCTTGGCAAGCTTGGCGTGCGCAAGCTTGTTGCGCTCGGGCTTGTGGGGGCCGCCCTGATGGGGGCGATCCTCTACACGAGTTTCTATCTGAGCCGCCCCTCCTATGAGACGCTTTATGTCGGCCTGTCGCGTGATGACGTGAACCGCATGGGCCTTGCGCTCGGTGAAGCAGGCATTCCCTTCGATGTGAAGTCGGATGGTTCGTCCATTCTGGTGCCGATCGGCAAGGCGGAAACCGCCCGCATGTATCTCGCCGAAAAGGGCCTGCCCACCTCCAATAATGCCGGTTACGAGCTGTTCGACAATATGGGCTCACTCGGCCTCACCTCCTTCATGCAGGAAATCACCCGCGTTCGCGCGCTTGAAGGCGAAATCGCCCGCACCATTCAGGCGATTCGCGGCGTGAAGGCCGCCCGCGTGCACATCGTTCTGGCTGAAAAAGGCTCGTTCCGCCGTGGCGACCAGAAGCCGTCCGCTTCGGTGGTCATCCGCGCGGAAGGCGGCTTTGCCGCCGAATCGGCGCAGTCGATTCGCCAGCTCGTTGCCGCCGCCGTGCCGTCGCTCGATGCATCGTCGGTCACCGTCCTCGACACCAATGGCCGGCTTCTCGCCTCCGCTGGCGAGGCCGCCAATGGCGCGGCTCTCATGACCGCCTCGCTGGAACAGCAGGTTGCTGGTAATGTGGACGACAGCATCCGCAAGGCGCTGGCACCCTATCTTGGTCTTGGCCATTTCCAGACCAGCGTGCAGGCGACGCTCGACACCGACCGCCGCCAGATCAATGAGACGACCTTCGATCCCGAATCGCGTGTCGAACGTTCGGTCCGCGTGGTGCGCGAAAGCGGCGATTCCCGCAACAACCGCGATAACAACGCGACGGGTGTGGAACAGAACATCCCGCAGGAAGAAATCCAGAACCGCAATGGCGAAACCTCGTCGGAAAAGACCGACCGCCGCGAGGAACTGACCAATTACGAAATGAACAGCAAGACGATTGCGACGGTGAGCGACGGTTATTCCGTCAAGCGTCTGTCGATTGCCGTCGTCATCGATCAGGCGCGTCTGCTGCAAACGGCCGGAACCACGCCGCCGCCTGCCAATTTCGTCGATCAGCAGATCACCAAAATCCGCGATCTCGTCGCCACGGCTGCCGGTCTCAATGCGGATCGCGGCGATGTCATCAATGTAACCGCCGTCAATTTCCTTGATCCGGCTGGTGCGGATATGGAGCCGGTTTCGGCGCCATGGACCGATACGCTGCTGCGCCAGAGCGGAAGCTATGTCAACGCGCTGGCCATCCTCGCCGCGGTTGGTCTTCTGATCTGGTTTGGCCTGCGTCCGCTGCTGCGTGACCAGACCGCGAAACCGGCAGGCACGGAAGTCGCCATCCGCGAAGCGGGTGAGGTTGCCACGCCGAATTTCGTCGGTACACAAGCAGGCAGCGAGGGCCAGCAGGCTGTGATCGGCGGGCCGGAAGCCTATGCCGACCAGATGAAGACCAGCCTCAGTGATTTACGCCAGCGCATGCGCATGCCCGCCAAGCTTCGTCTGGAACAGATGATCGAGATGGATGAGGAGCGCGTTGCCGCCGTTCTCAAGCAATGGATCAACGGAAACGCCGTGAAGCAGCCTGTCCATGCCGAACGGGCCGATGCACCGGAGCTTGAGGCTGCCTGATAATGAGCGCGCTCTCCCTCAGCCGTTACCTTCCTGATTTTTCGACCCATCGCGTGGCGGATGAGGCTGTGGAGATCATCGCCGCCCCTGCGCCGTCGCAACCGTTGAAGCCGGAGCCGGTTCGTCGCACCCAAGCGATTGACCCGAAAGCGGCGGCCCTTGCGGATAAGCTTGCCGCTGCCGAAAAGGCGGAAATGGCGGCCCTCATCGCAGCCGAGGAAGAAAAGCGCTCCGCCTTTGAAAACGGTCATGCCGAAGGCCATACGCTTGGCCGCGAGGAAGGCCATAAAGAAGCCGAGGCGCTTTACGAAGCTGAGAAAGCCCGGCTTTTGCGCGAGCATGAGACGGAAATCGAAAATCTTCGCGCCGCGTTTTCGCGGGAGCAGGCGCTGTTGCTGGCGCGCAGCCTGACCGAAGCGCTGACCGCGCTGGAACAGAGCTTCTCCGGCCAGATTGCCGAGATTCTAGCGCCGCTTCTCGTCGGAAAGCTTGAACAGGACGCGGTTGCAGAATTTGCCCACCGCATTGCGGCGCTGGCGCTGGAAGGCGAAGCGCCGGAAATCTCCGGTCCGGCAGGACTGCTGGCCCCGATACGCGACCATGCAGCGCTGCTGCCCTCCGGCTGCCGGTTTGTCGAAAATGCGTCGGACGAATTGTCCTTTTCCTTTGGCGAACGGGTGCTAGAAACGCGCATCGCGCCGCTTCTTGATGAATTGAAGGCTGCGGTCCAATGAGCATCGATCCCGAAACCAAGCGCGAAATCATCATTGTTCGCCGTGGCGGGCATGACGACCATGACGGCCACCATGGCGGCGTGTGGAAGATTGCCTATGCCGACTTTATGACCGCCATGATGGCGTTCTTCCTCGTCATGTGGCTGATCAATGCCGCCAATGAGGAAACCAAGGCGGCTGTCGCCAGCTATTTTAATCCCGTCAAGCTGATGGACCGGCATTCCAGCCCCAAGGGCGTGCAGGATGTCGATGAGAAGGATGGCAAGGTTCGCTATGAAAGCGACCAGCAGGTCGAAAACAGCACCAAGGTCATCAACGACGCCACGACCGTGCCGCCGAGCGAGCAGGAGGAGCGCCAGCTTTTCCGTGAGCCCTATGCGGTTTTGTCGGAACTGGCGCATGAAACCGGTGTGTTGCAGAATCAGTCTGCCAAGGGTGACGGCGGCACGTCGCAATCCGGCCCTGCCACAGGTGCCGATGGCGGCGATGCCTATCGTGATCCTTTCAGCCCGGATTACTGGTCGAGCAAGGCCGTGGACGAGCTGACGCCGCCGAATGCCGCGCCCTCCACGCCGCCCAAGCCGGAAACGCCGGAAGCAAAACCCGCTGAAGCGCCTGCAAAAGATCAGGAACAGCTCATTGCGGAACTGAAAAAGGCTGCGGAAGGCGAAAAGTCCACTGCGGCCAGGCCGGGCAGCAAGGCTGAGCCGATGCCGGATGTAACGGTGGTTCCGGTGGATGGCGGGGTGATGATCCAGCTGACCGACAAGATCGACTACGGCATGTTCACAATCGGCTCCGCCAAGCCTGATGCGCGCGTGGTGCAGATGCTGGAACGCATAGCGCAGGTGATTTCCCGCCAGCCCGGCGAAGTCATCATCAGCGGTCACACCGATTCGCGCCCGTTCAAAAGCGCAAGCTATGACAACTGGCGTCTGTCGTCGGCGCGTGCGCAGATGGCCTATTACATGCTGGTGCGCGGCGGGCTGGATGAAAAGCGCGTGTTGCGCGTTGAAGGCTATGCCGACCGCCAGCCGAAAATCGCCAATGACCCGAATGCGGCTGAAAACCGCCGCATCGATATTTTCCTCAAGTCTGCCCCATGAAGCGGCTTGTTCAGCGCTCCCTGATGATTGCCTTGACCATGAGCCTGCCGCTGGCCGGAGCGCCGGTGCATGTCTTTGCACAGGCGCAACAGGGCGGCAGCGCGGGCGCAGCCTTGCCGGTGCTTGAGCCTTACAAGCTCGTGCGTTCGCTGCGCATGTTGCAGGATCAGGTGGTGGCGGGAAAGCCGGAAGCCGTGGTCATGCTGAACAAGCTTCTGGCTTTCATCAGCGCCGACATGGCGCGCGCGCCGAAGGAAGCATGGGATAATCCCGAAAACATTTATGCGGCGATCATCTATCTTTTTAATGGCGGTAATCCCGACGCGGTGCGCAAGGTTCTGGCCGATTTCAAGTCGGATGTCGTGCCGCAGGAACTGGTCAAGGGTGCTTTGGCCTATGCCTCCGGGCAGATGATCGAAGTGGTCAAGCTGTTCTCCGTTCCGCTGTCGCCGGATGTGCCTTCGGAGCTGAAAGCCTCCATCGTGCTCGTGACCGCAAGCCAGATGACAGCCTTCGATCCGGCGACCGCGCTGCTGCGGCTTGATCAGGTGCGGCTCGAAGCGCCGGGCACGCTGTTCGAGGAAGCGGCGATCCGCCGTTCGATGCCGATTGCAGCCAAGCTTGGCGATGCGGAAAAGATCCGGATGCTGGCGCGCAACTATCTGCAGCGCTTTCCCCGCTCGCCCTATATGCGTGATTTCATGGGACAATTCGTCAGCGCGGCGCTCAAGCTCAATGACCGCATCGGCAATGCCGAACTGGTAAAGCTGATCGCAGCCGCCGATCCGGTGATGCAATATTCGCTCTATCTCCAGATTGCGCGCGGCGCTCTGGTGGACGGCCAGACGGAGCGGGCGCGTTTCATGTCTGCGGAGGCGCGCAAGCTCGCCGACCGACTCAAAGCCGATCCGACCCGCGCCAATCTCTATGCGGCGGCAAGCGATGTCGCCTCCGATTCGGCGGGCAGCGCCTTGCGTGAACTGTCGCAGATTTCGCCTGATCGCCTGCAGGAACCTGACCGCAAACTGTTGAAGGCAGCCGAGACGGTGGGCTCGGTCGTGACCCGCGCGCCGAGCGCACTGCCGCCAGCAAAAGCAGCGCCTGAACCCGCTGTGGAGGACCGCAAGGTGCCTGCTATGGCAGTGGCGGACGCACCCGTTACCGCGCCCGCCGCAATACCGGCTTCGTCGCCGGTTGCGGGCTGGAACCCGACACCGGCGCAGCCAACAGACGATTTGCAGAAGACCATGGACGATGCCCGGCGCAAGCTTGCCGAGATCGACGCCTTGCTAGGGGAGACCATTCAATGAGCGTGGATATTTTGCTCGGTCAGGCCGGACGGATGGCGTCGCCGACCCGCAGTCTGGCGCCCCAGCAAAGCAATGGGCAAGGCAAGGCAAATGTGGATGGGCAGGAAAATTCCGAGCCGTCGCAGCTGTTTGGCGCGCTTCTGGAAAAGCCGCATGGCAAACCGGTCGCGAAGGGCGATGACGCCGATACTGCGCTCAGCGATGAGCAGGATGAGCAGAAAGCGGATGCGTCCACGCAAGGGACAAACTGGGCCGTGACACAGAATGTCCTTTCTTTGGCCGCCAACATGCCCAATTTGAACGGCGAAAGCCACAATTCCGCCACAGAAAATCTCGCGAAAAAGGCTGGAATAGCTGCTTTGGCGCAATCAGATGACATGAATCCGAACGCTGTTGAAGGCGAGGGTGCTGAGGTCGGAGCGGATACCGTCAGCGACATGAGGCGGAAGGCCGAGGCAGCTCAGAATCTCCAGCCTGGTGTCAGTGGAAAGCCGTCTTCCAAATCCGGCGAGGCGGTGTCGGGCGACACGAATGGCGCGCAGTCGGATAAGCCCACTGAAAATGCCGATGCAAACCTTACCGATCTGCTGAAAGCCGAAAAGCCAGCGGGTAATCAGCCGGCTAATTCCAGCAATGCTGATCGCGGTGTCTTCCAGCCGCTGCAAGCCGCTGGCAAGTCCGCTGCTCCGGTGGATGGCAAGGTGGCGACTGCCACGCCGCAGGCGGTTCGCGTGGCGGATGTGCAGGTGGTTTCCGAGCGCAGCTTTGGTTCGGTGAAGACGCTTCAAATACGGCTTGATCCCGTCGATCTGGGGCAGGTGACGGCGCGCATCCGCGTTGTGCCGGACGGTGTAGAAGTGCATCTGGTCGCGGATAAGGCGCAGGCCGCTGAAGCGCTTTCCGCTGACCGCTCGATCATCGAGAAGGCGCTGAAAAGTGCCGGTATCGCGGACGATGCCCGCATCTCCGTAACGGTTACAGACCGCACTGCGGCAAGCGCGGTGCAGCACACGGCGGCGGGGCAAGGCGCTGGCCAGCAGCAGGCCGGCGCGCAACAGCAATCATCCGGCCAGCAACAGGCCTTCAATATGCAAGGCGGCTTCGATGGCCGCAATGGCGCGCAATCTCAGGCACAGGCTCAGTTTGCAAGCGGCGAGGGCAGGCAGAATGGTGATTCCAGCCAAACGGGACAAGACCGGTCCGGCAAGCAGACAGGTTCCGAAACTGCGGCGCGCGACACTGTTGCAGGCACTGCTGGCCGCAGTCGCGGTCTGGTTGTGTAACGCCAGTGCCGCTCTGGCGGAGAATGTCTGCGAGCGCGAAATGCATCGCGCTTCGGCGCGCTATGACGTGCCGCTCGGCATCCTCTACGCTGTCGGCCTGACGGAAACCGGGCGCAAGAATTCACTGCAACCCTATGCGATGAATATTGAGGGCCGGGCGGAATTTCTGCCGTCGCAAGGGGCCGCCCTCAAGCGTTTTACCGAGGTGCGCGCCGGGGGAGCCAAGCTCATCGATCTCGGTTGCATGCAGATCAACTACTACTATCACGGGCAGGAATTTCCATCGGTCGCAGCCATGCTGATGCCGAGCCTCAATGTCGATTACGCGGCGCGCTTTCTCAAGCAGCTTCACACTCGTGAAGGCAACTGGACGATGGCTGTCGCGCGCTATCATGCAGGCCCGAACAACAATCCCGCACAGAAGCGATATGTCTGCCGGGTGATGGCAAATATGGTCGCGACGGGGTTCGGAAACTGGACGCCAGACGCAAAAATATTTTGCGGAGCGTAACGGGCGGCCTCCCTGGACCATCAGCGATTCATTAAATTTTTAATGGTTGTAAAGCGGCGTCGCATACACGCCATTTGCAACCCTGCAATCAGTGATTGTCATAAGGATTGGGGACTAATTTAGGTTAGCGATAATTAACCCCTTGTAATGAATCGTAAAACATCGTGAGCCGTTAATCTATCGTTAAGGTTCGGCTCACTATCATTGTCGGGTGCAATGCAATCTGCACGATTCCCATAAAATTAGTTAATGCTAAAATTCCTCCCAATTTATTGCGGGCAATTTCTTGCCATTGTCGCCGAGTCACTCCGCCAGTTACCTCTGTCTTGCTTGGGCTAACATATTGATTCGGAAGGCGGGCCGATGATTGTCGTCGTGGATGACAGAGATATTGTCACTGAAGGCTATGCCTCTTGGTTTGGCCGTGAAGGCATCACGACGACGGGCTTCACACCGGCAGATTTCGATGAATGGGTAGAGACCGTTCCGCGGCAGGATATTATGGCCGTCGAAGCGTTCCTCATTGGCGAATGCGCAACCCAGCATCGTCTTCCTGCCCGAATTCGTGAACGCTGCAAGGCCCCCGTCATCGCCCTTAACGACCGTCCCTCGCTGGAGCATACGCTGGAGCTTTTTCAATCCGGGGTTGACGATGTCGTTCGCAAGCCGATCCACGTGCGCGAAATCCTCGCCCGCATCAACGCGATCCGCCGCCGCGCCGCAGGCGCGCAGAGCGTTGCGGAAACCGGCACTGAGCTTGGCCCGATCCGCGTTTTCTCCGATGGACGCGATCCGCAGATCAATGGCGTCGATTTTCCGCTGCCGCGCCGCGAGCGCCGCATACTGGAATATCTGATCGCCAATCGCGGTCGCCGCATCAACAAGGCGCAGATTTTCGGTGCGATCTACGGCATCTTCGACAGTGAAGTCGAAGAAAACGTCGTGGAAAGCCACATCAGCAAGCTGCGCAAGAAGTTGCGCGAGCAGCTTGGTTTCGATCCCATCGATTCCAAGCGCTTCCTCGGCTACTGCATCAGCATCGAGTAGTGCCCCGTTCATTGTGTGAATGGTTTGCTTGTGTTCCGCGTTCAAGGCTTCGGGCAGTTTTAAAACGGGTTTCCGTCTCTCAAAAGCTGCGCTGCATGCCCGGTAAAAAATCAAAAAACTCGCGAAGCTACAGCTTCACGCAAGCATGGCACGTTAGAATCGTAACAAGTTCTAAAATTCTCGGCTAAAATTCTCAGGAGCTGGCAATGAGTCTCTACGGTATGATGCGGACGGGTGTTTCGGGCATGAATGCCCAGGCCAACCGTCTCTCGGCTGTCGCGGACAATATCGCGAATGCGAGCACGATCGGCTACAAGCGCGCCGAAACGCAGTTTTCCTCGCTTGTTCTGCCGAGCAGTGGCGGCCAGTACAATTCCGGTAGCGTGCTGACTTCGGTCCGTTACGGTATTTCGGATCAGGGCGGCATCCGCTCCACGTCGTCCACGACCGACCTTGCCATTGACGGCAACGGCTATTTTCTCGTGCAGGGCGCGGATGGCGCAACCTATCTGACGCGCGCGGGTTCGTTCGTGCCGGACAAGGATGGCAATCTGGTCAATACGGCGGGCTATTACCTGCTCGGATCGGCTGACGGCAATGTCGCGCCAGACCTGAACGGCCTCTCGATCGTCAATGTCAATGCGCCGGACCTTACGGCAATCGGCAGCACGAACGGCACCTTCACGGTCAACCTGCCGACGACCGACACGCCCCCTGCGACGGCAGGCGATTATAACCACAAGACGTCGCTCATCTCCTACAACAATGCCGGTGAGGCGGTGAAGCTGGACGTCTATTTCACCAAGAACGCGGATGATACCTGGTCGGTCTCGGTCAAGAACGCTGCCGATAATGTTGAAATCGGCACGGGAACGCTGACCTTCGATCCCGCGACGGGCGCGGTGGTTTCCGGCGGCAATATTTCTGTCGATCTGACCGGCTATAATGGCGGTACGCTCGATCTCAATCTCGGCGCGTCGACGGCGCGTACAGGCAACTACACGATCTCGCAGGCCACCATCAACGGTCAGGCGCCATCGTCGCTGCAAAGCGTCGATGTGGGCGCGGACGGTTCGGTCGTTGCGATTTATGAAAACGGCTCGCAGCAGGTGCTCTATCGTCTGCCGCTGGCAACCGTGGCCAGCCCCGACCGCATGACGGTGGTGAGCGGCAACGTGTTTTCGCCAAGCGCCGCATCAGGCGGGGTGAGGGTCGGCTATCCGCAGGGCGATGGCATGGGCAAGATCATGTCGGGCTCGCTTGAGGAATCAAACGCCGATATCGCGCAGGAGCTGACCGACATGATCGAAGCCCAGCGCAGCTATACGGCCAATTCGAAAGTCTTCCAGACCGGCTCCGAACTCATGGACGTTCTGGTCAATCTGAAGAGATAGTTTGAGCGTTTGCGGGAAGGGCGACTTTCCCGCAAACGCCGTGTTTTACATTACGGGTCGCGGTTTGCGATTTGGATGAGGGGAAAAGGATGTCACTTAGTTCTGCTCTATCGACGGCCAAGAGTTCGCTTGCGGCCACGTCCAAGCAGACATCGGTTGTTTCGCGCAATATTGCTGGCGTGAACGATCCCGACTATTCGCGCCGCACTGCTTCCCTCGTTTCCGGGCCTTATGGCTCGCTTTATGTGAATGTCACCCGTTCGGCGGATGAAGCGCTGTTCAATCGCTACATCCAGTCCAACAGCACGGCGGCCTCTTCGTCGGCTCTCGCAAGCGGTCTTGACCGCCTTTCGTCGATTTATTCCGCCGACAATTATTCCGGTTCGCCATCGGCGCTGATGGGCGATTTGCGCGATGCGCTCCAGACCTATGCGGCATCGCCGTCCAATTCGTCGCTCGGCGATAGCGTCGTGTCGACGGCGCAGGCGCTTGCCAATGCGCTGAATGACGGCACCAAGCAGGTGCAGACGCTGCGCGAGGATGCCGATAGCGAAATCGCGCTGTCGGTTGCCAGTATCAACGATCTTCTGTCGAAGTTCGAACAGGTCAATAAGGATGTGGTCAGCGGCACGCGCGCCGGGCGTGACGTGTCCGATGCGCTGGATCAGCGCGATTCGCTCCTCAAGCAGATTTCCGGCGAACTCGGCATCACCACCATGACGCGCGGCGACAATGACATGGTCATTTTCGCCGATAATGGCGTGACGCTGTTTGAGACCACGGCACGCACGGTGACCTTTGCGCCATCGGGCAGCCTGACGGCTGGCACAGCCGGTAATGCCGTGCTGGTGGATGGCGTGCCGCTCAGCCACGATACTTTCGACCAGCCTTATGGCACGGGTCGTCTCAGCGGGCTTCTCCAATTGCGCGATCAGATTGCGCCGCAATACCAGATGCAGCTTGACGAGATCGCACGCGGCCTTGTCACCATGTTTTCCGAATCGGACCAGTCCGGCAGTGGCGGCGCGGATCAAACCGGCCTGTTCGGCTGGTCTGGTTCGCCAGCAGTGCCGGGCGCTGGCCTGACCTCTGGCATTGCAGGCTCGATCAAGGTTTCCTCCGCATTCGTCACCGCGCAGGGCGGCAGCCCGACCTACCTGCGTGACGGTGGCGCCAATGGCGCCGACTATGTTTATAATGCGGAAAACGCCGCCGGTTTCACCGACCGTCTGCTGGCGCTGAACGAAGCATTTTCGACGCCATTTTCCTTCGACGCCGCAGCCGGGCTCAAGGCCAATGCGAGCCTGACGGATTATGGTTCGTCCTCGGTCAGCTGGCTTGAAGGCAAGCGTCAGACGGCCAACAACGAATATAACTACAACCAGACGGTAGCGACCCAGGCCGATCAGGCCATGTCCAACGCCAACGGTGTCAATATCGATACCGAAATGGCGCTGCTTCTCGATCTGGAACATTCCTATCAGGCATCGAGCCGCGTATTGACGACGGTCAGCGCGATGCTCGACGATTTGCTCGCGGCGGTGTGAGGCTCATGAAAGCGCAATCAGTTTCCAACTATGGTGCAGCTGCCGCCCTTCGGGCGCTTGTCAGCAAGAGCAAGGCCGATCTGGTCAAGGCCCAGCAGGAAGCAACGACGGGAACCGTCTTCGACGTGGGGCTGGCGCTTGGCACCAAATCGGGGCAGAGCGTTTCCCTGCGCAAGGAATATGACCGCCTGACCGTGCTGCTGGACATGAACAATCTCGTGCAGCAGCGCATGACCACGACGCAGACGGCGACGAGCGCGATCATCGACAATACGCAGGATTTTCTGGCCAATCTCACCGGCGCCACCAGCACCAGCGAGAGCGGCTCGACCATTGCCGCCTCGGCGCGGTCGATCCTGAACAGCGTCACAGGTCTGCTCAATACGAGCTATAACGGCGAATATATCTTCTCCGGCGTCAATACCGATGTGAAGCCCTTCGCAGACTATACCGAGGGCGGCGCGGCGCAGACGGCTATCCGCGACGCTTTCACGGCGCATTTCGGCTTTGGCGTGGATGATCCGCAGGTCGCCAATATTACCGCCGACCAGATGACGGCGTTTCTGGAAGGCGATTATGCTGACCAGTTCAACGATGCCAATTGGGACGCCAACTGGTCGGATGCATCGGATACTGTCATCAAGAGCCGTATTTCGCCGACTGAAACAGCCGATACATCGATCAGCGCCAATGCCGACGGTTTTCGCAAGACGGTGATGTCGCTTGCGATGATGGCCGAGTTTTCTACTATTGGTCTCAACAATTCGGCCTTTCAGGCGCTGACCACCCATGCGATGCAGACGACGACGCAGGCCATCGCCGAGACCACGTCCGAACAGACCGCGCTTGGTCTCGCCCAGTCGCGCACCTCGCAGGCCGTCACGCGCATCAACGCACAGCAGAAGATCCTGAACCAGTCGGTTCTCAATCTTGAAGAAGTCGATCCTTACGAGGCGGCGACCCGCGTCAACAATCTGAAGACGCAGATCGAGACCTCGTATCAGCTGACGGTTCAGCTTCAGAGCATGAGCCTGCTTAACTATTTAAAATAAAGCGGGCGGCATCATAACGGCGGTGGCATGAGGCGATCCGCGCAGATGATGCCCATAAGAGCACATCCCGAAAAGTGTGAAACGGTTTTCGGATAAGATGTGCGTAAGACCAACCATTTAGAGCGCCGATCTGATTTGGTCAGTTCAAAGGCGCTCTAGCGGAGACGACATGTATCAGTTGCGCTACGAAGATGTCATGAATGACGATATGGCGAGCGCCAAGGACCGCGAACGGATGCTTTTCGACCGTTCGATTGACATGCTCGCAGCAGCCAAGGCCAATGGCGCCGGTTCGCGCGAAGCCATTGATGCCGGTTATTTCACAATGCGGCTCTGGACCACGATCATCGACGATCTGGGATCGGAAGAAAACGCACTGCCGAAAGAGCTGAAGGCCGCCATCATTTCCGTGGGCATTTTCGTGCTCAAGGAAATCGAGCGCATTCGCCAGGGCGAGAGCAATGATTACGATACGCTGATCGAGATCACGCGGTCGATCCGGGACGGTCTTTAAGATGGCGGCCAACGGTAAATCGGCAATCCGCCTGTCGCTTCGGGCTGGCGAGAAGATCTATATCAACGGCGCCGTGCTGAAAGCCGACCGCAAGGTATCGCTGGAACTGCTCAACGATGCGACGTTCCTTCTGGAAAACCATGTGCTCCAGCCGGACCAGACGACGACCCCGCTGCGCCAGCTTTATTTTGCCGCGCAGATGATGCTCATCGAGCCTTCCTTGCGCGATCAGGCGCGCCAAACCTTTGCGCAAATGCTGAAAGGCATGTTCAAGGCGTTTTCC
Source organism: Ochrobactrum sp. SSR (assembly GCF_030067775.1). NCBI lineage: Bacteria > Pseudomonadati > Pseudomonadota > Alphaproteobacteria > Hyphomicrobiales > Brucellaceae > Ochrobactrum > Ochrobactrum sp. SSR. The sequence continues at coordinate 1,270,077 of NZ_CP125970.1, forward strand.
GATCCGGCAATCCTGAACGCGCTGAAGATCGTTGACGAGCTGGTGCATAACGGGCGCATTTTCGAAGCGCTGAAAACCATCCGCGCGCAATATCCGCGCGAGGCGGAATTGATGCCGGAACAAAGCGCCGTGCCGCCGGTCAGGAATGCCGCTGAGGCCAGGGAGACAAGCCTATGACTACGACACCACCGGTCGGCAACACCACGACCAATACCAACAATTCGTCGAGCGCCAGCTCGGCGGCGAAGGCGGATGTCGATTACAACTCGTTTTTGAAACTGCTGGTCGCCCAGATGAAGAATCAGGACCCGACGCAACCGATGGACGCGACACAATATGTCTCGCAGCTTGCGACCTTTTCGGGTGTCGAGCAGTCCGTGCAGATGAATTCCAAGCTGGAAACGCTGATCGCCAACTCGTCGCTGTCGCAGGCCGAGGGCTGGATTGGCCGCACGGTGACCAGTGCCGACGGCACGATTTCCGGCGTGGTGAAATCGGTCACGATCCAGCAGTCTGGCATGCTCGCCGAGCTGGAAGACGGGAAGACCGTCACCATCGGTCAGGGCGTCAAGGTCAGCTAAGGACGATCCCGGTGAACGAAGCCGATGCGCTGGATATCGTCAATTCCGCAGTCTGGACCGTGCTGATGGCCAGCGGCCCGGCGGTTCTGGCCGCGATGCTGATCGGTATCGGCATCGCGCTGTTTCAGGCGCTGACGCAGGTGCAGGAAATGACCCTGACCTTCGTTCCGAAGATCGTCGTGATTTTCGTCGTGCTGGCTGTCACCGCGCCTTTCGTCGGCGCGCAGATCAATTCCTTTACGCTGCTCGTCTATTCGCGCATCGAAAAGGGATTCTAGAGCGGTTCCGGTTAAAACGGAATCGGGGAACCGCTCTATCTATTTGTTTTTACGCATTATCCTACGCAAAACCGCTGCGCACTTTTGCTGGAAATGCTCTACCTCTCCTCCTTTCAGGTTTCGCGCAAGCTTCGCAAGCTAAGATCCGCTTCGTAACAGGAGACGGACGTGCAGCAGGCAACGGCTAAACCCTTCATAAAAAGCGGATTTCTGACCGGCAGCGATATGGGGCTGGCGGCAGGCATGATCATCATCCTGACGGTGCTGTTCCTGCCCGTGCCAGCTGTGGTGCTGGATATCGGTCTTGCCTTTTCCATCGCCTTTTCGGTGCTTATCCTTATGGTGGCGCTATGGATTCAGCGGCCGCTTGATTTCTCGGCCTTTCCGACCGTCCTCCTGATTGCGACCATGATGCGCCTCTCGCTCAATATTGCGACGACGCGCGTGATTCTCACCCACGGCAATGAAGGCTATCTGGCCGCCGGTCATGTGATCCACGGTTTCTCGCAATTCGTGATGGGCGGCGATTTCGTCATCGGTCTGGTCGTTTTCTGCATCCTGATCATCGTCAACTTCCTCGTCATCACCAAGGGTGCGACGCGTATCGCGGAAGTGGGCGCGCGCTTCACGCTCGACGCCATTCCCGGCAAGCAGATGGCCATTGATGCCGACCTTTCGTCGGGCCTGATCGATGAAAAGGAAGCGCAGCGCCGCCGCCGCGAACTGGAAGAAGAAAGCTCCTTCTTCGGTTCCATGGACGGTGCTTCGAAATTCGTGCGCGGCGATGCCATTGCCGGTCTGATCATCACTGCCGTCAATATTTTCGGCGGTATCATCATCGGCGTCACCCGCCATGACATGAACATTTCCCACGCCGCTGACGTCTTCACCAAGCTGTCAGTTGGTGACGGTCTCGTCACGCAGATTCCAGCCCTCATTGTTTCGCTCGCCGCCGGTCTTCTGGTGTCGAAGGGCGGAACCCGGGGCTCAGCCGATCAGGCGATTTTCGGCCAGCTTGGCGCTTATCCAAAGGCGCTTCTGGTCGCGTCGATGCTGCTGTTCGTGCTTGGCATCATGCCGGGTCTTCCGGCATTTCCGTTCTTCATGCTGGGCGGCGCAATGGCCTTCATCGGTATCGCTGTGCCCCGCCGCCAGGCGCGCCAGCGCGAGGCGGAAGCCACTGAGGCGGACAAGAAGCAGCGCGAGGCCGCGGATCAGGAGCGCAATTCCGTCAAGGCATCGCTCGAAACCAACCAGATTGAACTGTGCCTCGGCAAGCAGCTTTCCGCGCGCCTGATGGCGTCGCAGCAGGAGCTGGCGCATCGCGTCAACAAGATGCGCCGTAAATTCGCGCAGGAATACGGCTTCGTGATTCCTGAAATCAAGGTGACGGACGACCTTGCCCTGCCGCCGAAAAGCTATCGCATAAAGATACACGGCACGGCGGTGGCCAGCCATGAATTGCGCGTCGGTGAAATTCTGGTGGTGCTGGGCGAGCGTCCGATCCCGTCTATCCCCGGCGAGGAAATGCGCGAGCCCGCCTTCGGCATGCGCGCTTATTCGGTGCCGGAAACCTTCGCTTCCGATTTGCGCCGTGATGGCTATATGACGGTTGATAATCTCTCCGTCCTGCTCACTCATCTCAGCGAAATCGTGCGCAACAATCTGGCGCAGCTCCTGTCCTACAAGGATATGCGCATTCTGCTGGATCGTCTGGGGCCGGAATATCGCAAGCTGGTGGAAGATATCAGCCCGGCGCATATTTCCTATTCCGGTTTGCAGGCGGTGTTGAAGCTTCTGCTGGCCGAGCGGGTTTCTATCCGCAACCTGCACCTCATTCTCGAAGCCATCGCGGAAATTGCGCCGATGGTGCGCCGCCCGGAAATGATTGTCGAACATGTGCGCATGCGCATGGCGCAGCAAATCTGCGGCGACCTTTCCGACAATGGCGTGCTGAATGTGCTGCGTCTCGGCAATCGCTGGGATCTGGTGTTCCACCAGAGCCTCAAGCGAGACGCTAAGGGCGAAATCGTCGAGTTCGATATCGACCCGCGCCTGCTGGAACAGTTCGGTACGGAAGCATCGACCGTCATTCGCAAGCATTTCGACAATGGCGAGCGATTCGTTCTCGTATCGTCGCCGGAAGCGCGGCCCTATATCCGGATGATCATCGAACGCCTGTTCGCAACCCTGCCGGTGCTGTCGCATGTCGAAATCGCGCGCGGCGTCGAGGTGAAGTCGCTCGGCGCGGTTTCGTAGGTTCGGTTCTTTGATTTCCTCGCCCCCTCGCCCTCTCGATCCTTCGTCCTTCGAGACGCCCCTCCTTCGCTATGCTCGGAGGGTCTCCTCAGGATGAGGGGCGGGGGCGCCAGACTTCCCCTCATCCTGAGGAGGTGCCCTGAGCGCAGCGAAGGGAACCGTCTCGAAGGATCGAAGGACGAGGGATCAGGAGGACGGTTATATGATTGAAACGCGGAAAGGGGCCTGAGTGCCGATCGCGCAACTGCCGCTCAACGACATCATTCTGGCAGCCGTTCTGGCTTTTTGCCGGGTCGGCGCATGCCTGATGCTGATGCCGGGGCTTTCGAGCGCGCGTATTCCGTTGCAGGTCCGGCTCTTCATCGCGCTGGCGTGCTCCTTCGCGGTGCTGCCGCTGGTTTTACCGCGCATTGTCACGGCTGTCGACAGCGGCGCGCCGTGGACCCTGTTTCGCCTGATAGCGAGCGAGATGTTCATCGGCGCGGTGATTGGCATTCTGGCGCATATCTATTTCTGGGCGCTGCAATTCATGGCCAACACCATGGCGATGGCCATTGGCTTTAGTGGCTCACCCGCCGATGCGATCACCGAATCAGAGCCGCAGGCAACGCTTGCCACCATCGTGACCTTCAGCGCGCTGTTGCTGTTTTTCGTCACCGACATGCATCTGGAAATTCTGCGCGCGCTGCTCAATTCCTATACCGCCATTCCGGTGGACGGGCGATTCCGCCCGGACGCGGCGATGATCGATTTTACCGATGCGCTGTCGTCGGCCTTCATGGCGACACTGCGCGTAGCAGCACCATTCATCGTCTTTGCGATTCTGGTCAATTTCGCGATCGGTCTTGTTAACAAGCTGACGCCGTCGATCCCGATCTATTTCGTGTCGATGCCCTTCGTGCTGGGGGCGGGCTGCTGGTGGTCTATTTCATCCTGCCGGAACTGCTGCGCTTTTTCACCAACGAAACCGCCACGCAAATGCGCGCTTTGTTTTGAGGTGGCCATGGCCCAGACCAACACACGCAATCTCAAGAAGCTGATCGATTTGCAGAAACTGGGCAGCGCCCGGCTCGAATCAGCATTGGCCGTTTCCAATGCGCGCAAGCTTGCGCTGGAGGAGGAGCGTCTGGCCCTCATCGCCATGCAGGACCGTCGATATGACGGCGCTGTCTTCGATATCGATCCGTCGCTGCTCATCAAGCGTCTTGGTGCGAATGCAGTCGAATCGGCGGCGCTCGAATCACGGCTCGAATCAGAGCGCGGCGCGCTTTTGAAGGAACAACGGCGGGTTGAACTGCTGGAAGATCGGCTGGAAGAAGCCAGAAGCGAGTTGGACCGGCACGAACTGGCCAGTCTGATCGAGGAATTCGTTAGCCGGAAAACCACGAAAGCGCCTTCTGGGCCACGCTGAACTCGTCCACAAGTTTCAGTCAAGTTTGACCCATTATGGTGCACTCATAGGATGAAGAAGGAAACCTTGCATGGCGATCAACCCGCCGTCGGATCTGGTGATGGATGTGGCCCGCGCGGCCGATCCGCAGGCCTATCGCATGGCGGCGGAGCGATTGAAGTCGGTCTCCGGCACCATGCAAACGGCGATGGCGTCGTCCGGTACGGGACTGACGCGGGATAATTTCGCAAGCTTTTCCGATAGTTTTTCGGCGGGCGTGACTATGCGGCCCGACGCGCAGAATACGATCAATCCGGCCTATCGGAAATTCGAGGCCTTCATGCTGCAATCCTTTGTCCAGTCGATGTTCACCAGTGACACGACAGCGACTTTCGGCAAGGGCATCGCGGGTGACTACTGGAAGTCGATGATGGCGGAAGCCATGGCGAACAAGATGGCGGATGGCGGCGGTGTCGGCATTGCTAGACTGCTTGAGGAGCAGGCGGCGCGCAAAGGGCGGGCAGATGCGCCGACCACTGCAGCACTAGGAGATGTGATCAACAATCTGGGAGAGACTATGAGCAACGATGCGGTTTCGAACGATCTGATACACGGGTTCGAACGCACGCTCATCCAAAAGCAGCTTGAGAAAAACGACGACGCGGATAGCGCGCGCGGCTGAACGATAAACCGCAGCGCGCGACGTGACGTCCACCGAAATTGAGGAACCCTTGAAATGACCGAGACAAGCTCTGAAACCAGCCTGCCCCCGCAAGAATCGCTGGTTCTCGCGAAGGCGAGCGAACAGGTGCATGATCTGGCGAAGCCGGAACTGGCAATGGAACCGGTAGAAAACCCGACTTTGAAGCCGGTGGTTCGCGCCATCCAGCGTCTTGAGGATGTCATCGAGACTGAAACGCGCCTTCTGATGGAAGGCGGCAATCCCGATCTCGCAGAAATCAATTCACGCAAAAGCCGCGGTCTCTATGATTTCAACAAGGCGATCAAGAAGGCTGCCGCTCTGGCAGAACCTGCGACGCTGAAAGGCTTGCAGCCGCTGCTCGACAGCCTGAAGCAGAAGCTTGAGAAGAACTGCGAAGCGTTGCAGCTGCATCTGCGCGCGGTCGGCGAACTCGCCGATGTGATCCGCAGCGCATTGGAAACGCAAGAAGCCGATGGCACCTATTCCATGCAGAGCGCGAGGCTCGGTCACGCGCGATGATCCGCATTTTCGTCATTGGCCTGTGGATTTGCGCTGTCGCCTTCGGGTCGTTGTTCCTGGCGACCCGTCAGAACGCGTCATCGTCCGGTGAGGCGCAGGCCGCTGTCGGCGGCTTCGGCGGCGTGGATTACGTTAAGACGGACGTGATGAGTGTGCCGATCATTTCGAATGGCGCGGTTGCTGGCTATGTCGTGACGCAGCTCGTCTATACGGTCGATTCGAATATCCGCAAGAAGCTCAGCGTGCCGCTGGAGCTTTTCATCAGCGACGAGATTTTCCGCAAGTTCTATGGCAGCTATTCGGATACGAAAGAGGTGGAGAAAGTGCAGTTCGAGGACGTGCGCGCCTCGATCATCTCAGACCTGAACGGGCGGTTCCCCGAGCCGGTGATCAAGGACCTGCTGGTCGAGCAGTTCAACTATATTTCGGCTGAAGAAATCCGCGCCATGAACATGCGCGGTGAGCCGACATCGACAGCACCAGCCCACCAGACGCCCGGAAAGCAAGCCAATGCCAATATCAATGATGGGCAGGCGGCTCACAGCGAATAATATTTTCCGCCAAGCTGGGCGAGACGTTCGGCATCCAGCGGCGTGACCGTTGGATCGGTGATCAGTTCGACGCCCATTTCGCGACCATTGCGCCAGGCGATGCGGGCCAGCAGCGCGCGCTTGTAATAATCGTCGAACAGCCAGAACCGGTCGGGCAGGGCAGGTGTTTCGATGGTTCTAAGCTTGGCGCCATGGGGAGACAAGTCGCTGAACTGGCACTCAACGATAAACTGCCCGTCCAGGTCTATAAGTTTTCCCGAACGTAACCTTGTCCTTTGTCTTTCTTCCTTGCGCCGCTCCTGCGGCGACTTCATGCGCGCCATATGAAAATCTTACCCACTAATCCCCTGAATAGGTATTTTTAGCAGATTTCGATTTCCGAAGCGTTACTTTTAAAGTCTGACCGCCAGAAAACCTTACTTCCAAAGGGTTAGTGATCGCCGCAGGACTGGCACAGACCACGCAGTTCAAGCGTCGTCTTGCGCGACTTGAAGCCGCTTTGCAGGCTCCAGGCGCTGACGAGATTTTCGATCGCCGCGTCGGAAAATTCCGTCACCTGACCGCATTTCTCGCAGATCGCAAAAGCGACGAGGCCCTGCTGGTGGCATTGCGGGTGCGCGCAGGCAACGAAAGCGTTGAGGCTTTCGAGGCGATGGATGAGCCCATAATCGAGCAGCTTTTCCAGCGCACGATAGACCTGAAGCGGCGCGCGAAAGCCGTCATCCCGCAACTGGTCGAGAATTGTATAGGCGCTGAGCGGCCCTTCCGCCTTGGACAGAGCATCGAAAACGAGGGTCTGGTTGCGGGTCAGATCCTGTTGCGGGTGGTGATGGTGGTTATGCGTGCTCATTGTTCAGCAGTCCGTTTCGATGGGGCCTCTGCTCTCTTATGTAAGGGCAGAAGACTGAAAATGAAAATAGCAAGCGCAGCGACAACGATGGAAGGGCCTGACGGCGTGTCGAAATGAATGGAGCCGTAGAGCCCGCCGACCACGCCAGCCGCGCCGATCAGTGATGAAAGCACCGCCATTTGCTCGGGCGTTGAAGCGAAACGGCGGGAGGTTGCAGCCGGAATGATCAGCAGCGATGTGATCAGCAAAATGCCGACGATCTTCATCGCAATGGCGATGACGATGGCCAGAAGCAGCATGAAGATGACGCGCGAGACGGCGGGGTTCATGCCTTCGGCGCGCGCAATGTCCTCGCTGACGGTCGCGGCCAGCATGGGTCGCCACAACCAGGCCAGCACGGCAAGCACGAATGCCCCGCCCGCATAGATATAGACGATATCCAGCCGTGAAACGGCCAGAAGATCGCCAAACAGGAAGGAAAGCAGATCGACACGCACCCACGTCATGAAAGCGACGATCACGAGACCGAGCGATAATGTGGCATGGGACAGGATGCCGAGCAGCGAATCCGCCGACAATGTGTGGCGGCGCTGCAAGAGCAGCAGGATCGCGGAAATCGCGACCGACACAGCGAAGACGCCAATCATCAGATTAATGTCGAAGATGAGCGCCAGCGCCACGCCGAGCAAGGCGGAATGGGCCATGGTGTCGCCGAAATAGGCCATGCGCCGCCAGACGATGAAGCAGCCGAGAGGGCCGGTCGTCAGCGCCAGCCCGATGCCGGCAATCAAGGCGCGGGTGAAGAAATCGTCAAGCACGGTGTTCGCCTTTCCCGTGATGATGGTGGTGATGCTCGTGCCCTTGTTCGTGCGCATGTTCATGCTCATGATGATGGCCGTCATCGGCATGGCAATGATCCGTCACCGAACCATCGCTGTGTAGCACGCGCCCGTCAGGCAGATGCGTGTGATCATGATGATGCTCATAGACCGCGAGCGGCCCGACAGCGCGACTGCCGAACAGGCGCATATATTCCGGGCTTGCCGTCACGTCGCGCGGGGTTCCGCTGCAACAGACATGACCGTTGAGACAGATGACCCGGTCGGTTGCCGCCATGACGAGATGCAGATCGTGCGAGATCAGCAGCACACCGCAGCCGGTTTCGTCGCGCAGCCGCGCAATCAGTTCATAAAGAGCGGCCTCGCCGGAAAAATCCACGCCCTGCACGGGTTCGTCCAGCACCATGATATCCGGTTTTCGCGCCAGCGCCCGCGCCATCAAGGCGCGCTGGAATTCGCCGCCGGAAAGATGGGCTGTCTCCGCTTTCAAAAGATGCGGGATGCCGACTGCTTCAAGGGCCGCCATGATGTCCTGCTTGCTCAAGGGGCCGGTCAGCGTCAGCAGACGCTCCACCGAAAGCGGCAGGGTGCGGTCGATGTTGATCTTCTGCGGGACATAGCCGATGCGCAGGCCGGGCTTATGGATCACCTGGCCTTCGTCGGGCTTGAGGATACGCAGCGCCATCTTGGCCGCGGTGCTTTTGCCAGCGCCATTCGGCCCGATCAGCGTGACGATCTCGCCGCGCTCGACTTTCAGATCGACATTGCGCACAAGCCAGCGCCCGTCGCGATAAACACCGGCGTTTTTCAGTTCAATCAGCGTTTCCCGCGCCCTGTCGGCGGGGATTCTATTCTTTCTGGCCATTGCAATCGGGGCTTTCGCTGCCTGCATCTTCATTTCGCTTAGTGCGCATTCCAACGGATCATCTGCCGATTCGGAGTTTTTCCCAGTGTCTTTTTCGGGCGGTGCGCAACGCCATATCCCGTTTGTGAAATCCACCTGCCCAAGCTGTCACACAGGACAGCAATTTCAGGATGAATGCGATATCGCCAAAAAGATGCCGGGTGAATTTCTCCAAAAAGGGGTTGCTAGACCTTATGGCAGACGTTATAGCATAACGCAACTGATGTAATAAAATAACATATCACCAGATATGCCGCTCACCCCGCTCATTCAAGAGAGATAATATGAAACATTTGCGTTCCCTGCTGCTCGCTTCCGCATTTCTAGCCGGTCTCGGCAGCACTGCTTTTGCCGCAGACCGAGACGGTGTCGTCGTTTCGATCAAGCCGCTCCACTCGCTTGTTTCCGCAGTCATGCAGGGCGTCGGCGAGCCGAAACTGATCGTGCAGGGCGCAGGCTCGGAGCATGTCTATAGCCTCAAGCCCTCGGATGCCGAGGCTATCGAACATGCCAAGGTCATCTTCTGGGCAGGCCCGTCGATGGAAACCTTTCTGGATAAGCCGATTGATACGCTGGGCGAGGGTGCCAAGGTTGTGGCGCTCGGGGAATCGGAAGGGTTGACCCGGCTGAAATTCCGCGAAGGCGGGCCGTTCGAGGCGCATGACCATGGCCATGAAGGCGAAGGTCATGAGGGTCACGACCATGCGCATGGGCATGACCACGATGACGGCGACAAGAAGGAAGCGGAAGCCGGTCACGATCACGCTGCTGAAGCGGGCGAAGGCGCGCACGAGCATCATCATGGCCACGGCGAATATGATCTGCATTTCTGGCTCGATCCGCAGAATGGCAAGGTGCTGGTCACCAATATTGCCAAGGTTCTGAGCGAGAGCGATCCGGCCCATGCCGCGCAATATGAGCAGAACGCCAAGGCCTATGCCGAAAAGCTGGATGCGCTGACCAAGGATATCGCGACGGAATTGCAGCCGGTGAAGGACAAGCCGTTTGTCGTGTTCCACGATGCCTATCAATATTTTGAAAATCGCTTCGATGTGAAGGCAGCCGGTTCCATCACGGTCAGCCCGGAAAAGGCTCCCGGTGCGGCCCGCATCCAGCAAATCCACGACAAGATCAAATCGCTCAAGGTGGCCTGCGTGTTCTCCGAACCGCAGTTCGAACCGAAGCTCGTCAATACGGTCATCGATGGAACCGATGCCAAGACCGGCGTTCTGGACCCGCTTGGTGCTGAATTGAAGGACGGCCCCGATCTTTATCCGCAGCTGATCCGCAATCTGGCGGATTCGCTGAAAGCCTGCCTGTCTTCCTGACAGCTGCGGTTGCCCGTCAGCCTGCCGGCAACCGTAACGGCGTCGGGCCATCCCTCGAATGGCCCGACGCAGGATGATCCGTCGAAGGCGGCGCTGCCGCCTGTTTTTTGAACCCATAATGTAATGATATAACATATAGGAAAAAGAGATGCGTCACTTCGCAAAACTGTGGTCGGTCGGCCTGGCGGTGGCCTTGGTGGCGCCGGTTGCCGCCAGCGCTCATGGTATCTGGATCGCCGAGCGCCACGGCACGCAGGCCGTGGTCTACGGTCACGGCGCAACCGACGAGGCTTACGATCCGCAGAAGCTCAAGGCGGTGTCGGCAAAGGATGTCGATGGCAAGAAAGTCGCCGTCGAGATCAGGCGGCAGGATGACCATGCCCTTCTCGATGTGCCGAAAAATGCGGTGGTGATCAGCGGAACCTTTGATAACGGTTTCTGGGCCGAAGGTCCGGATGGCAAATGGGTCAACAAGTCGAAAGCCGAAGTGCCGGGCGCAAAGCAAACCAGCAAGAGCCAGAAATTTGCAGTCGCGATCCTCGATCATTTGCGCAAGAAGCCACAGGCTCAGGGGTTGCCATTCGAAATCGTGCCCCTGATGGACCCGACAATCCTGACGGCGGGCAGCGAATTGCCGGTGCAGGTTCTTTTCGACGGCAACCCGGTGGAAGGCGTTTCCGTCACAGCGGATTATGTCAATGACAGCCACGCCGCGCCGGTGAAAACCAATGCCGAGGGCATCGCAACGATCAAAATCCGCAATGCGGGTCTCAATGTCATCGGGGCCGCTCACTCCAGCCCGACGACGGATTCCAGCGATGCCGACAAGCTCAGCTATTTCACCACGCTGACCTTCAATCTCGATCAGCATCAGCACGACTGACCCCAACCCAACCTCTGAATTCAAGGAACGGTGTCATGAGAAAAAGGCTTCCCGTTACGGTTCTTTCCGGTTTCCTCGGTGCCGGAAAGACGACACTTCTCAATCATGTGCTCAACAATCGCGAAAATCGTCGCGTGGCGGTCATCGTCAACGATATGAGCGAGGTCAATATCGATGCGTCACTGGTGCGCGAAGGTGGGGCCAATCTCTCGCGCACCGAAGAGCAACTGGTGGAAATGACCAATGGCTGCATCTGCTGCACGTTGCGCGACGATCTTCTGAAGGAAGTCTCGCAACTGGCCGAGCAGGGGCGTTTCGATTATCTCCTGATCGAATCGACGGGTATCGCGGAGCCGCTGCCGGTGGCCGCGACCTTCGAGTTTCGCGACGAGAACGACAAGAGCCTCACCGATGTGGCGCGGCTCGATACGATGGTGACAGTGGTGGACGCGGCCAATTTGCTCAAGGACTATGCGTCGAATGATTTTCTGCGCGATCGGGGCGAGTCGCTGGGCGATGAGGACGAACGCACTCTCGTTGATCTGCTGGTCGAGCAGATCGAGTTTGCCGATGTCGTGGTGCTGAACAAGGTTTCGACGGCCTCGCCGGAAGAACGCGACCTGGCCCGCAAGGTCATTCACTCGCTTAATCCCGATGCGCGTATCGAAGAGGTTGATTTCGGGCAGGTTCCGCTCGATGCCATTCTGGATACACGCCTGTTCGACTTCAATAAGGCGCATGAACATCCGCTGTGGTATAAGGAGCTTTACGGCTTCAACAATCATGTGCCGGAAACCGAGGAATATGGCGTTCGTTCCTTCGTTTATCGCGCGCGGCGGCCTTTCGATCCGGCAAAGTTTCAGTCCTTTATAGATAAGAGCTGGCCGGGCGTTGTTCGCGCCAAGGGTTTCTTCTGGTTGGCGACCCAGCCGGATTTCGTCGGCGAGATCAGCCAGGCAGGCGCATCGGTGCACACGGCCAAGCGCGGGCGCTGGTGGTCGGCGGTGCCGAAGAACTATTGGCCGACGGAACCGGGCTGGACGAGCGCGATGGCGCCGTATTTCCACAAGGTCTGGGGGGATCGCCGTCAGGAGATCGTCTTTATCGGCGTTGATCCGATGCGCGAGGAAGCGCTGACCGCCGAACTCGATACATGTCTGGTGGAAGACGAAACCTTTGCGCCGGAACGCTGGTCGGCTCTGGCCGATCCGTTTCCGAACTGGTCGGTTGCGGCTTGATTGAGATGCTAAACCGACAGCGAGGCGAGCGTCTTGCTGTCGGCAAGCGTGCGGTGGTCCAGCACATTGGCAATGGCCTCACGCACTTCCAGCATCATCAGGCGCACTTCGCATTCTTCTTCGTCGCAATCGTCGCAAGGGTGATAGTCGGTCTTGCTTGCGCAGGCGATGGGCGCCAGCGCGCCATCCAGCGCACGAATGATATTGCCGATGGCGATTTCATTGGCCGGACGCGCCAGACAAAATCCGCCGCCCTTGCCCTTACGGCTGACGACGAAACCGGCATTGCGCAGTTCGGTAAAGATATTGTCGAGGAACTTCCGCGGAATATGATGCTTTTCGGCGATCTCACTGGCTGAGGCCAGTTGTCCATCGGCTATTCCCGCCAGATGAACCATGGCTTTCAGGCCGTATTTGCCTTTCTTGGTAAGCATGCCACCCCTGCGAGACTTTCAGATAAAAAACGTAGCGACTAAACCGCGTTGCGACAAGTCTTTTTGCCCCTGGCGGCTCATCTTATTAGTCGTCTCTCATGGCCAACGCCAATGCGCCTTGTAAGGCGTCGCCGAGCGGCTGCTTATAAAGTGCGCGGTGCGGCAGAAACGCTAGCGCCGCATAGGCGTTCGCCAGTCCGCCCGTCATGCTGAAGCGGCCAAGCTTCTCTACGTCCAAACGATCCAGTCCACGACGGATGAAATCGCAGGCCCGCTTGGTGATTGAAAGGCCGAGGGGATCCTCCTCCATGGCCCATTCGAAGACCAAAGGCGCGAAGGTGGCATAGTCAGCGGCCGTCGCCTTCCGAGAAAAAGCGGTTATCGTACGCGCGTCATTGTTAAACTGCGCCAATACGGCATCGATCAATCCGCTGCGCGCAGCCATGCCATCGGCGGCGAGCAGTGCTTCTTCCAGCAGTTCGCGCCCCAGTCGCGCGCCGCCCGCGTGATCGCTCAGCATGAAGCCGCGCCCGCCGACAATCTCAATGGTCTCGCCGGTTCGCCTGATAAAGGCAGAGCCAGTCCCGACAATGACCATGGCCCCGTCGCCATCGCCGAGCGCGCCTTGCAGCGCGGTCACCGCATCCGACACGATCCTGACCTGCCCGAATGGCAGCGCATTATAATGCGCCTCGCGGTTGGCGAGCGAATTGGCCCCGGCCAGCCCAAGCACCGCGCGCGCCTCACTTAATATCGCAACGCCCAGTCCCGCATTCACAGCGGCCTGTTCCGCTGCCTCTATTATATGCGTAAGTGCTCCCGGCGTATCGGCGCCGATATTGGCCGGCCCGCCGGTGGCGCGGCCGAGAATAGTCCCGGCTTCGTCCGTCAGGACCGCCCGGCATCCGGTTCCGCCGCCATCGACGGCAATGCGATACGGTATGTGCGTGATTGTCATATGTTTGTCGCAACTGTTCGAATCGACAGGTTTCATCGGTTGAATTTACGTTAAAAGACACCATATTGG